>NZ_FOOC01000028.1 GCF_900113085.1 Fontimonas thermophila
GGCACGACCACACAGCGCCATCGGCTACTGCACCCCAGCAGAGATTGCTGCACGTCATCGGAATCACCCGACCGATGACGCATCAAACGAGGAACCCGGGTAACATCAAACCAAAAGGCTCTACTAACTACGCATCGGCACTATTCGTGGGGGCAGGTCAAGAGTTCGAGACAGCGGCAGCACTGGCCTGGCGCCGCAAGCGCCAGCAAAAGCGCACGGTTCAGGGGCGGTTTCTGGGCTGCCTACTCGGAGGCGCAGTGGGTGATGCCCTGGGCGCACCGGTGGAATTCATGAAGCGGGCCGAGATTCTGCATCGCTTCGGCCCGAAGGGCATCACCCAATACGCGCCGGCTTATGGTGGTCTTGGGACGATCACCGACGACACGCAGATGACCTTGTTCACCGCCGAGGGCCTGATCCGAGGCTGGGTACGCGGCTGCTTCAAAGGCATCACGAACTATTCCAGGATTACGGCCCACGCCTACTTGCGCTGGCTGCAAACCCAAGGCGAACGTCCGACCTGCGACATCGACTTCGGCACCGATGAGCCTGGCTGGCTGTTTCAGCAGCGTCAGCTGCACAGCCGTCGGGCACCGGGCAACACCTGCCTATCGGCCCTGCGCGCGATGAGCTCCCTCGGAGAACCGGCCCGCAACAACAGCAAGGGCTGCGGCGGCGTCATGCGGGTTGCGCCGGTCGGTCTGTTCGCCTGGCGCATGCGTCAGTACGAATCCCCTCAAGACACCTTCCGGCTGGGTACCGAGTTGGCTGCGCTGACCCATGGCCACCCGACCGGAGCCCTGACCGGTGGTGTGCTGGCGGTGCTGATCCTGGCGTTGAGCGATGGCGCGTCGCTGCGCGAGGCATTGGCCGCCGCCAAACTCATCCTGCGAGCCGAGCCCCACCACGAAGAGACGCTGCGGGCGATCGAGATGGCTGAGGAGTTGGCCGATTCCGGTTTGCCGCATGAAGAGGCCATTGCCCGGCTGGGCCAGGGCTGGGTCGCCGAGGAGGCCCTGTCGATCTCCATCTATTGCGCGCTGGTCGCCCGCAATTTCAAGGATGGCGTGATTCTGGCGGTGAACCACGATGGCGACTCCGACTCGACGGGCGCAATCGTCGGCAATCTGCTGGGCACGATGCACGGCGTGAAGGCGATCCCTGCCGAGTGGCTGGAGCCGCTGGAGCTGCGCGACGTCATCGCCGAATTGGCGGAAGACCTCTACGCCTTCAAGGATTGGGCGATCGGCGAGTACAGCGATAACGAAGAGCTGAATCAGCGGATCTGGCGGAAGTACCCTGGATTCTGAGATGGAGTGCACTGGCATGAGCGGAAATCGATGGGACCAGAGCCGGGCGTGCCCCATATAACGTGCCCCATATAAGGATGGCACTGCGTGGATGTGGTCGACCTGCGGGCCGACGGCGAGTCGGCGGACGAAACCGATTACGCGACCTGCCCGATGTGCGGCAACGAGAAGATCCGCTACGTCCACATCGTGGAGCACCCGGATCTGGATGAGAACTTCGAAGTCGGCTCGTCTGCGCCGAGAAGATGAGTGGCGACTACGAGGGGCCGAAACGGCGTGAGGCCAAGTTACGCAACCACGCAGCACGCCGAACCCGATGGTTGCAGCGCAGATGGAGGGTGTTCACCAAGGGTTTGAACCGCCCCGGCTTTCTCGGAGGCTCCAGTCTTTGAGAGGATGGAGCGATGAGCAAGGAGTAGACGCGGTATTCACCGGAGGTCGGGGAGCGC
>NZ_FOOC01000026.1 GCF_900113085.1 Fontimonas thermophila
CAACCCATCCCCGCTTCAAAAAAGAAGGCGAGCCAAAGCTCGCCTGCAACCCTCCCTCGAGGCCGTTTTGCTTCAGTCCTTGACCTTGATGTTGTCCTTGTTCTGCTCGTAAATCGCCGGACCTATCCCCTCCACACGCGTGATCTCCTGCGGCGCCTTGAACAAACCCCGCTCCGCACGGTCCTTCACAATCGCCTCCGCCTTCGCAGGACCCACACCCTTGAGCTCTTTCGCCAGGGTCTTCGCATCCGCCGTGTTGATGTTGACCACACCCGCATGGGCCACACCCACCACCAAACCCGCACCCACCAGCACCGCCTTGAACCACGTATTCATGTCTTGTCCCTCCACTCTTGCGTCTTCTTGCCACGCCCACACCAGGCGCATGCCCACCCTACCCCAGCACGCCGCGCAACACACTTCCCCAATCGGCTAGTCCTCACCCCACCAAACGGATAATTGACGGCAATCGCGCTTTGTGCATTGCGAAAGAGAGTATCTTGGTCACTCAGGTCGCGATATCAGACAACAAGAGCGTAAGAAGCTACGTCGGCGATGTTGCAGTATCGTTTGCTGATGAAAAAAACCGTATGCGGCTTACGACAAGGCCAACCCCATGGATCGATCATCGAATCGCGCATCTGAATTGCTGACCGCGGCGCGCCAAGCACAACAGCGAGGTCGCCCGGACATCGCCGAAAAACATTATGAAGAGATCCTGCGTATTGATCCGGATCACGACGAAGCCCTGGGCTTCGTCGGCACACGAATGGCATTGCGCGGAAATCATCCTGCGGCACTCCGCCTGCTGAAACACGCGGCCGAGCTGAACCCGGACATGGCATTGGCGCAAGAGGGACTCGGCATCGTATGGGTTCGGACCGGCCACTGTGATGCAGCCGTTCAGGCGCTCTCCGCAGCGGTCGCTGCCGAACCACACCGGCATGTCGCCCGACTATTCCTGGGACACGCGCTGGACGCAATCGGTCAGCCACGCGCAGCCGCAGTGGCGTATCACCGAGCAATCACCGAGGCACAAAAACGCGGCTTGTGGATCTCGACAAACAGCACAGCTCCATTCCTTCTAGATGATGTAAAACGGGCGATCGAGTACGTGCGGCGTACACGAAGACAAATCATTGACGATGCGCTATCCGAAATCCGGAAACGTCACGGCTCGGCAGCGCTGGCACGCGTCGAGCAATGTGTGGCCACATACCTCGGGGAGCACGTGATCATCCCCAATGACCCACGCCAGAGGCCCAAGGCCTTGTTCTTTCCCGGACTCCCTACGACTCCCTACTTATCCAGAGAAATGTTTCCATGGGTCTCGGCCCTGGAGGAGGCGACCTCTGCCATCCACGATGAGCTGATTACGGTCCTGGCTGAGCAGGCCAAGGGATTTGAACCTTTCTTGGGCACGAACACAGGGGTATCGCTTAACGGTTATCTACAGAACGATCGTGCCGAAGAACCCGTCTGGGATGCGTTCTTTTTCTACCGACACGGCTTGCGCTGGGATGAAAATCACCGACGTTGCCCCACCACATCGGCTCTCCTGGATTCGAGTCCCTTGGCCCATATCCGCGACCATGCCCCGGAAGTCTGCTTCTCATTACTGACGCCGGGGACGCACATCCTGCCGCACCATGGAGATACCAACACACGTGTCGTGCTGCATCTACCGTTGATCGTGCCTCGCGGGTGTGCGCTCAACGTCGGCGGCGAGATCCACGAATGGCGCGTGGGTGAAATCGTCGCATTCGACGACACGTTCGAGCACGAGGCTTGGAATCGTGGTGAGGCTCTGCGTGTCGTCCTCATTCTCGATGCCTGGAATCCTCACCTGACCGACGCAGAGCGGGAAGCTCTTACGGCAATGGTCCCAGTACTCGGCGATTTCGATCGCGAATGCTCGAGGGTATAGCGCATCTTCGCAAGCGCCGCTGCATGGGCTTTTTCAGGCGGGAGCTTCATCTCCGAGTGCTTCGAGCAACGGACCGATGTGGCGCGCATAGCGGCGCCAGCGCCCGACCGACTGGGCATACATGGGTTGACGTACTTGCCAGCGGCTCGGGGTCAGCACGGCTCGATCATTGCGGTGAAATGCCAAACAGGCATCATCCCAAGGCAAACCCACCACGTCGATGAGTCGGCGAGTTCCAGCTTCTGGGGCCGCAACGAGATCCTCGTAGACACATTCATAGATACGCTCACCGAACAAGCGGCACCAATGCCGCATCAAACGCATGTGCTCCCGATAAAAGTAACCCAGGTCAGCCAGATCGGTCGCAAATCCCTGGTCCAGAGAAAAATTTTCTCCGTAGATGGACACGCATACATCGCGCGGATCGCGCCGGCACCAGATGATCGTTGCTCGCGGGAACATCAAAGCAATCAATCCAGCGTAAAAAAAGTTGAGTGGCGCCTTGTCGATCCATCGCATCGCCGATGAAGGTTCTCGGCGCACCAGGTTCGCCAAGTAGTCGGCGGCCGCTGATTTCAAGACCTGCTCATCGACTACCGATAGCACCTCGGGCCATTTCTGGATGGAACCCGCCCTGCGCGGTAGCTCACGGGCGATTCTGCCTATCTCCGGCAGCTCGCCATAACCGTGGGCCTGTGGATGCGCTGCGATGATTTGCTCGACCAGCGTCGTGCCGCTCCTTGGCATCCCAATTACGAACACCGGCCGCGGATCTGGATCACCCGCGTTTCGCAGACGCTCGTACTGCGCATCGGAGAAAGCTGCAATCGTGCGATCGATCCTGCGGGTGAGACGGTCGCGGTCATATGGCCCGATCTGTTCGCGGCGCGCTCGGTTGGCCAGCGTCCAGATTGCAAATGCCGCATCGGGATCTCGCGCATCGAGTGCCTTCCCCAAACCGAAGCCGACATTGGCACGGTCCTGTGGCGGCCGTCGTGGGTCTTCGACGATGGCGCGAGCACGCGTCAGCAGTTCTGGCTCAGCACGATCCCGAATCAGTGTGAGAAGACCCTCGAGTGCGATCGGCCAATCAGGCCTGAGCGCCAACGCCTGACGGAAAGAACGCTCTGCACCCTCCCGATCCCCTAGATCCTCGGTGAGCTGCGCCAGCCCCATGTGCATCTCGGGAGAATCCGGAACCGCTTGTACCCCGCGGCGATAGGTTTCCAAGCAGCGATGCAGATGTCCGCGCGCAAACTGTACCTCCGCAAGTCCCTGATAGCCCTCGGCGATGTTCGGCTGCAATGCAATGATCCGCTCCCAGATTCTTTCTGCTCCCTCATCATCACCGCACGCCGCCAACGTGCGCGCATATGTCACCAGAGTGGGGCGACGGTCAGGCGCGAGCTGCAACGAGCGCTCGAATGCCTGGCGAGCAGACTCGAGTTCGCGCAAATCACCCAAAAGTTTTCCTAGGTTGTGCCAAGCATCCGGATTGTGCGGTTGCAAGGCCACCAACCGTTCCATGTGGGGCAAAGCTGCCGCAAGTTGGCGAGCCGCCATGAGGACAAAGGCCAGATCGGCGTGGGCATCCGGATGATCCGGCGCCAGACTCACGGCCTGGCGAAGGTATTCGATCGCAGTCGCCATCTGCCCTTGCCGCCAACAGATCGCCGCAAGACCGCGGTAAGCGTCCGCACCACAGCCCGGATCGTTGCACAAGCGGGTAAAAGCAACCCGCGCCTCATTCAATCGACCGGCCTTGAGTTCGCGGAATGCCACATCGAGATTCCGCCTCGACTCCTCGATGGAGATTCCATTCATGGTGATCTACCCGTTTGTCTCGATTCCTGGGTGCGGCTGGCGACGATAGTCCAACCGAATAAGTGATCGCGCTCGATCAACTCGGATACATCGAATACGGAAAAACCCGCTGTCAAAAAATGCTGCTGCCAAGCAACCAGCCCTCCGGCATCGAGTGCGGCATCGACCAGCTCGGCGACACGCAGACGATTGTCGGCCAGATCCGCCCGCAATGCATCCAGTGCGCACTGCGCGGTGGTACCACCTAAGGTAGGGGCAGCTTGCAGTATCGCCATGATCCGCTCTGCGGTATCGCGAAGCAAATCCGGAAACTGCGTGCGCGCACAGCGTTCGTTCAGTTGGGCCATCGCTTTGTTGAATTCGGCACGCGCCTGCTCGGCCTTGGCATGGCCGATGATCCGCTGTCGCACCAACGGATCCGCCGCGGCAATCCACCAAGGCAGTAAGGCGGCAGCCTGTGCCAGCACCCCTTGCTCCGACAGTAGCCAGTCGCAGTGTAAAACCTCCTCGCGCGCGAGCCGGCACAGATATCCATCCCGGTGATGAACCACGGCAGCCACGGTCACGCGTGGCGCCATGACCCTGAAAAGCTCCTGCCAGCAACGCTCGTTGGCGAAATATTCGAGCGCGTACTGGCTGTAAATATGCGTCACACTGGCGTCTGCGAGGGGCAATGCCTGCGCAGATGTGCGCGCGTGTACGTGGACGCGTGCGCGCAGCTCGGCCGGCAGTTGCGCCAGCCAGTGCAGGTCCAAATCTGCTAAATCGACGGCATTGATTGCATCTGGCCACGGCGCTCCGCACTGCACCCACCACTGGATCAGGGAGCCGTTGCCGCAACCCAATTCCAGCACTCGATCGCCGACCCCGACTCTTGCAAATTGCGCGCGCCAGAATGCGCGGGTGGCCTCTCCATAATGCCCTTGGAACGACCCGGCGCACGCATGTCTCGCACCGCTTTGCCAATACCGCGTCCAGGCCCGGGCACGGGAGATCAGCTCCACCGGAGCTTCTGAACCCACCCTCTCATCCTCCATAAAAACGAGAGGGCCCCGCAGGGCCCTCCGAGTGTTACCCAACTGCGATCAGAACCGCTGTGTGTATCGGATATACGGCTGTCTGCCATATTGATCGTAAAGGGCAAAATTGTAATCACGGCCGTCGAGCGCCGACTTCGCAGAAGGCTCCTTGTCAAACAGATTGATCGCACCGACCGTGATCGTCGCGTTCCACGGTGCCGTGTAGGCAACCTGCAGATCGTGTGTGATATAGGTGCCGATGTGGCCGGTGCGCCGGATGCCGCCCGTTCCCGGATCCACGCCGACCGCCTGAGCTTGATCGCCAATCAGGTTGGTGTTCCAGGTGACAGCAAAGTCCCAGATGTCCCACTGCGCCGCGGCCGTCGCACGAGTATCAGGAACGCCGGGATCACCAGTGAGATCGCGCCCGTTGTCGATGGAAAACTCGAGAATCTTGACGTACCGCGCCATCGCTTTCAGGTTACCGAGCTGGCCGAGGTTAAAGCGGAGATTGCTTTCGAAATCGAGGCCGTTGGTCTCGAGCTCACCGGAGTTGGCGAATCCGAACGTGATGTTCGTGATACGGGCATTCGGATTGTACAGCGGATCATCGGGTGTACGACCCCCGCGCTCGACGACGAATGCCGACGGCACCGGATCCCCGACACGCAGCGCGTCAAGGATCTCTTCGGGAGAGAAGACGTCGATGCGGTCGGTGATCTTGATATTGTAGTAATCCAGCGAGAAGTCAAACCATTCGGTCACGTCATAAGCAAAGCCCAGTGAATACTGCTCGGACTGCTCCGAAGACAGATCCGGATTGGAGATCTGCGTGGCGTTGACCTGGATGGACTGGGTACCACCCATGCCGTTCCGGCACGTGTTGGTGCTCGCGTCCCACGTGAAGCCGAAGAACTCGCAGGTCGGCTGGTCGTTGGTGATCGGCTCGGCCGAGAAGGCGGGCTTCTGGCTCAGGATGTCCAGGGTGGGCGCGCGGAAACCCTCCCCCCATGAGGCACGCAAGGTGAGCTTGTCCAGCGGCTGGTAGCGAATACCGACCTTTGGCGAATTGTCGGCGCCATAATCGGAGTAATCGTCGCGACGCACCGCGGCCGTGATCTCCAGATTGCTCAGGACCGGGAACAGGGCCTCGCTGAAGAACGCGCGCACCCTCCGGTCGAGACCGGCCGAATTGCCCGCTGACCCGCCGACATTGCCGGCCTCCGACTGCGCGTCGTACAGATCGGAATAATCTTCTTCCCGGTACTCGAACCCGACGAGCAGCTTGGCCTCGCCACCCGGCAGGCTGAACATTGGCACCTGCACGTCGGTGAACGCTTCACGCGTGATCCATGTGGACTCGCGGGCGGTCGTCGTCTTTGCCGGAGCCACCGCCTCGGGCGGCGTCGCATTGGGGTCACGAAAATCGTAGGTCCCGTTGTCCAGCAGGCTCTGCGCCACCGGCAGCGCGAGGAAGAAACGTCCGGTCTCGAAGTACTTGTACTCGTTGTAGCGAGCACCGACGTTAACATCGGCGATACCCAACACTCTGCCGGAGAAGATGCCAGTCAAGTCGTAAACATTGGCATCGGTCGTCGTGTCACGGTTTCCCAGCGAGGCAAAGCGGTGATACAGGTAGATCGGTGTCGTGATCTGGCCCGGCGTGTATCCCAGCGCATCGAGATCCAGGAACGGATTGTCGAGCGGGACCGTCAAGGGAATATCGTTAAGCGAGGGCGCATAGCGTCCGAAGGACTTCGCACGATTGATGCTGGCGTTGACGGTCATGCGCCAGTCGTTGGTAATTTCATAGACACCACGGGCAAACAAGCCCTGGTTCTGGGTCTCCGCCTCGTCGGCGGCAACGAGATTGAAGTCGTACGCGCACAGCCCTGTTGGCGCGATATAGAACGCCGGATCGGAATTCGGGCAACCGCCTGGAACCGGTGCGTACACGTACTCGTCGGTGACGTTATCGTCGTTGGTATCAACGCCGAAGATCAGGTTGTTCGAGAAAAAGCTGGCGCCCCTCTCCGCCAGCAGGGAGTCGCGGGCAAAAATGATGTCACGGTGAAAGTACGAGGCTCCGACGATCAGATTGCCACGCTGGCCGTTCATCCCGATCGTGACAGACCCCTGTTCGACGTCACCTCCTTTGCGCGCGGTTCCCTGTAGCTGATGACTGATTTCGACGCCTTGGAAGTCTTTGCGCGTGATGATGTTGATCACGCCGCCAATTGCATCGGAACCATAAACCGCCGAAGCACCATCCTTGAGGATTTCGATGCGTTCGATGGCCGCAAGCGGCACCGCATTGAGGTCTTGTGCAGTAGGAGCAAAGGGCGCTTTCGGCGCGCGGCGGCCGTCAATCAGCACCAGCGTGCGCTCGGATCCCAAGCCACGCAGATCGACCGCGACCAGCGACTGCGCCGAGCTTCCCGACTGTGCCCGGAACGCTCCGGTGGAATTGAACACTGTGTTGCGCAACAGCTCGCCCAGCGAGGTAAAGCCGCTGGTCTCGATGGTCTGCCGATCGATAACCGACACTGGCAGCGCGCCCGACATCCCCCCACCTTCAGTAGCGGTTCGATCTAGAGTCCGGGTTGGATGGTAGCCGATGCCAGTTGCCTGGCGTAGGCGCTCGGTGTCAGTCCGCCCAATGCCTTCTTTGGTCGCTCCTCGTTGTACTCCCGGCGCCAGGTCTCGATGACGGTCCGGGCGTGCAGCAGGTGGGTGAACCAGTGTTCGTTGAGGCACTCGTCGCGCAGGCGGCCGTTGAACGACTCGACGTAGGCGTTCTGGTTCGGTTTGCCTGGTTGGATCAGACGCAGCTGCACGCCACGCGCGTGCGCCCAGGCGACCATGGCCTTGCCGCAGAACTCTTTGCCGTTGTCGGTGCGGATCACCTGCGGCAGCCCGCGCGAGCGC
>NZ_FOOC01000025.1 GCF_900113085.1 Fontimonas thermophila
CACAGGCCGGCCAGCGGCCTGCACACATGCCCACCGGGCTCGACGACCAGGAGTCATTGTGACTGTTGGGTTCCACACGAAATGACGAAGAGCCCGCAGATCGGGCGCTTCAGGCGGGTGCTGGGCGAGGCCGGTGTGGAGGAGTTGCTGGCCAAGACGATCGAGGCGGCCGTGCAGATGCAGGCGGTGCGCAAGAGCGAACTGCAGCGTGTGATCGTGGACACCACGGTGCAGGAGAAGGCGGTGGCCTATCCCACCGACAGCCGGCTGCTGGAAGTGGCGCGGGCCAAGGTGGTGCAACTGGCGCAGCGCGCCGGGCTGCGGCTGAAGCAGACCTTCGAGCGCGAGGGCCGCAGCCTGCGCCGGCGTGCCGGCGGCTATGCGCACGCCAAGCAGTTCAAGCGGCTGCGCCGGGTGCTCAAGCGCCAGCGCACCGTGCTCGGGCGCGTGCTGCGCGACGTGCAGCGCCGCCTGCTGGAGGTGCCGCAAGACGTGCGTGATCGCCTGCAGCCATGGCT
Source organism: Fontimonas thermophila (assembly GCF_900113085.1). GTDB lineage: Bacteria > Pseudomonadota > Gammaproteobacteria > Nevskiales > Nevskiaceae > Solimonas > Solimonas thermophila. The sequence goes on from NZ_FOOC01000025.1 coordinate 519, forward strand.
GGAGCGTGCCGAACGCATCCGCTTGCAGCGCCCCAAGGACAAGCACAAGCTGTACGCGCTGCACGCCCCGGAGGTCGAGTGCATCGGCAAGGGCAAGGCCCGCCAGCCCTACGAGTTCGGCGTGAAGGTCAGCGTGGCGGTGAGTGCCAAACAGGGCTTGATGGTCGGTGCGCGCAGCCTGCCGGGCAACCCCTACGACGGCCACACGCTGGCCGAGCAACTGGAACAGACCACCGTCTTGCTGCAGGACCTGGGCGTCAAGCCGCACACGGCCATCGTCGACCTGGGCTACCGGGGGGCGGATGCCGACATTGGCGGGGTGACATTGATCCATCGCGGCAAGAGCCGGTCGCTCACGCGCAGCCAGCGGCGCTGGCTGAAGCGGCGTCAGGCGGTCGAGCCGGCCATCGGGCATGCCAAGCACGATCACGGCATGAAGCGCTGCTGGCTCAAGGGCGCTGAGGGCGACGCGCTGCATGCGGTGTTGTGCGCCGCCGGCTTCAACATCCGTTGGCTGCTGCGTGCCATCGCCCGGCGGGGCATTGCTCCAGCCTTTTTGCGCTCGCTCTGGCTGCTGTCAGCGCTCGCCGCGTTCGCGAGTCGACTCGCTACTCTTGCACGTCCGGCGCTTCTCGTCGGCACCGCAAGATGAATTTTGCAGGGCCGACGACGTAACGCCGACCAAGCTCGACACCATCGAGGTGACGGGTTCGCGCATCAGCCGTGCCGCGATGGAGGGCGCGCTGCCGGTGACCGTGATCAGCCGCGACGACATCGAGGCGATGGGCAAAATCTCCGTCGCCGATGCACTGCACGCCTCGACGTTCAACAGCTTCGGCTCGTTCAAGAGCGTTTCCGGCAGCAGCGGCGCCGGCCAGACCGTGGCCTCGCTGCGCGGACTGGGCTCCAGCCGTACGCTCGTGCTCGTCGATGGTCGCCGCGTCGCTACTTCGCCATCGCTGCAAGGCGCCGGTGTCGATCTCAACACGATTCCGCTCGCTGCCGTGGAGCGTATCGAAATTCTCTCCGACGGCGCCTCGGCCATCTACGGCTCGGACGCGATCGGCGGCGTCATCAACATCATCCTGCGCCGCGACTACTCTGGCGTGGAAATCTCCGCCGGATTCGGACGGCCGGACAATCCGGGGGCCGACGAGGAGAGCGCTTCGATCGTCGCCGGCACCTCGACCGGCGACAGCCGCATGCTGTTCGGCGCCTCCTATACCGACACGCTGCCGATATTCCTGCGCGACCGTGACTATTCGCGCAGCAAAACCGGCCCGCAGAACACCGACGGTACCTACAACTTCTCCCAGACGTCGGGATTGAGCCTGTTCGGCAACACCATCTTCAACGCGGATTTCACGCAGACCCTGCGGCCCCCGGATGCCGGCTGCCAGCAGAGTCTCGGCTTTTACCGCATCCGCGACGACGTCGGCTTGACCGGCGTCGAAAACGGCGACATCTGCGGCTTCGACTTCACGCAGTACGCCGCCGACACCACACAGCTGAAGACCGCCGCGGTCTTCGTCAAGTACGGCTACGACATCAGCACCGACCTGGGCTTCGAGATCACGGCGAGTTATGCGCAGTCCGAGAGCTTCGGCCGGTTCGCGCCGGCGCCGGATTTCATCTTCGTGCCCGGCAGCGCACCGACCAACCCCTACGGTGAGGACGTCTATGTTGCCCATCGCTTCCTGCCGCTGGGCACGCGCGATAACCACAACCGCTCCGGCGTGCTTAGCATCTTGCCGGTGCTGAGCTACAGCTTCGGCGACTGGGAAGTCGAGGGCGGTGCCCGTATCAGCCGGTTCACGTTCGATGACCGTGGCTCCGGGTATCTGCTGCGCTCCGTCGCCGCCGAAGCCGCGGCGTCGGGTGCCTACAACCCCTTCGACCTGTCCCAGCCGGTCGCCGACGGCGACACGACCACGCTGCCGTCGATGACCGTGACCACGAGCCGCGACGGGCTGACCGAATACCGCGAGGTGTTCACGACGCTGCGCCTGCCGCTGTTCACCCTGCCCGCCGGCACGATCGACAGCGCCTGGGGTGCGGAGTACCGCAGGGAGCGCTTCTTCGACCGCTACGACAGTCAGTCCGAAGCCGGCACGGTCGGCGGCTCGGCCGGCAACTCGTCGGAGGGCAGGCGCAATGCCTATGCCGTGTTCGGCGAAGTCGCCGTACCGGTCATCGAGGACGTCGAAGTCGATCTCGCCGCCCGCTACGACCATTACTCCGACGCTGCCGGTGGCGCTTTCAGCCCCAAGCTGTCCGCGCGCTGGCAGGCACTGCACAACCTCGTCGTGCGCGGTTCGGTGGGCAGGGGTTTCCGCGCCCCACTGCTGTCGGAACTCAACGCCAAAGACACGTTCAGCGCCGAGAGTGCGCGTGACCTCGTCACCTGCCGCGAGGCAGGCGTGCCGGACAGCGACTGCCCGGAGGTCCAGTACGACACCTTCTTCCTCGCCAATCCCAATCTCGATCCGGAACGCTCGACACAGTACGGCTTTGGCATCGCGATGCAGCCGGTCGAATGGTTCGACTTCACGCTCGACTACTACAACATCACGATCACCGACTCGCTGACGACCTACTCGGCGCAGAGTCTGATCTTCCGCGAACTACTGGGTCAGGCCCTGCCGGAGAACACCGCGGTCATCCGCAACCCCGATACCGGACGCATCGAGGAGATCCGCTCGACGACGGACAACATCGCCGAAATCAGCACCGACGGTTTCGATCTGACGCTGAACTTCGCGTTCGATTTCGGCCGCTGGGGTTCGCTGCGCCCACAGCTCGTCGGCAGCTACGTGCTGAGCTACGTCGAAGATGACGGAGTGCTCCCGGCGCGCGACCAGACTGGCGATCCGGGCGTCCCGGAATACCGCATCAACCTGACCCTGCCGTGGAGCATCGGCGCGCTCACCACGACCTGGGTGACGAACTACATCCCGTCCACTGCGGCCGCCACCGTCCCAGGCAATCCCAACCCGCTCGATCTGCAACGCACCGGACACGTCAAGGCGAACACGCTGCACGACGTGCAGGTGAAGTGGGATGCACCCTGGAATGGCGCGATCATCGTCGGCATCCGCGACGTTTTCGACGAGGGCGTGTCGACGAATTTCAGCTTGAACAGCCCGTTCTACGACCAGACGCTCTACAACCCGGCCGGCCGCACGCCTTATGCCCGTTACGTGCAGCGCTTCTGAAACCCAAGACCAGGTGGCATCTCACGAGGGGGCCTTATGGCCCCCTCTTCGTTTTTTCTCGAGGTTTTCCCGAGATGGCGGGACAGCCAGTCTCCCAGCTCAGCCGGTGACGACCAGATTGTCGCGGTGGATCAATTCCGGCTCACCCGGGCCGCCAAGCCGGCGGACGATCTCGTCGCTCCTCGCGCCAGCGATACGGCGTGCATCGTCGGCATCGTAGTTGCACAGCCCACGGGCGATCTCACGACCATCGGGGCCGATGCAGGCCACCAGATCGCCACGCGCGAATTCGCCCTCGACCCCGCGCACACCCACCGGTAGCAGGCTGCGGCCTTGCTCACGCAGTACCCGCGCAGCACCCTCGTCGAGCAACAGCCGGCCACGCACCTGCAATTGACTGGCGATCCAGCGCTTACGTGCGGCCATCACACCCTGGGCCGGGATCAACAGCGTGCCGACCGGCTCGCCGGCGCGGATCCGCAAGAGCACATCGGGCTTGCGCCCATGCGCGATCACCGTGGCTGCACCCGAGCGTGCCGCCGTGTACGCAGCACTGATCTTGGTGCGCATCCCACCGCGGCCGAGTTCCCCTTTACTGGTCCCCGCCATCGCCATCAGGCGGTCATCGGACAGCGGCGCCTCGCTGACCAAGCGCGCCGTCGGATCGAGGCGCGGATCGGCCTCGAACAACCCCTCCTGGTCGGTGAGAATCACCAGCAGATCGGCCTGAATCAGATTGGCCGTGAGCGCCCCGAGGGTATCGTTGTCGCCCAGACGGATCTCTTCGGTGGCAACGGTATCGTTCTCGTTGACCACCGGCACGACACCGAATTCGAGCAGGGTCGTCAGCGTCCCCCGGGCGTTGAGATAACGTCCACGGTCGGCCACGTCCTCATGCGTGAGGAGAATCTGCGCCGCCTTGAGTCCATGCTGCTTGAACTCGGCCTCATACGCGCGCACCAAGCCCATCTGCCCGACTGCGGCAGCCGCCTGCAGCTCATGCAGCACCGTTGGGCGTTTCCTCATCCCCAGCCGCGCCATGCCCTCGGCGACCGCACCGGAAGACACCAGCACGACCTGCACACCCGCCTCACGCAGGCGTGCGATCTGCGTGCACCAGTCGGCGATCGCGTCCTGATCGAGCCCGGCCCCTTTGGCAGTGACGAGCGAGCTGCCGACCTTGATCACCCAGCGCCGGCCCTCGGCAAGCCTGGAACGCGCACTCATCCTAAACCCCCACGTGCTAATCGCGCGGCCGCTTGGGTGCCGCCGGACGCCGCTGCCGCGTGCCGCGCGTCACGGCAGATCCCGGATCCTTGTTCGACACCTCGGCTGGATCCTCGGTGCGGCGGGGTGCTACCGCACGTCGGCGCAACGGCGCCGGCACGGCCGCAGCCGTGGGCGCCGCATCGGCCGGCGCGGGCTGCACATGCGTCTCGATCCAGGTCATTGCCGCCTCGCACAGCTCGGAACATCCCCGTCCCGTTGCCGCCGAGATCGCAAACCAGCGCCCTTTCCAGCGCAGACGGCGCAAGGTTTTCTCGATCAACGCACGAACCTCGGCCTCGGGCATCAGATCGATCTTGTTGAACACCAGCCACTGCTCTTTTTTCGCCAGTTCGGCGCTGAACGCCTCGAGCTCGGCATTGATCGCGCGGATGTTGGCGACGATGTCCGCGCCATCCGGCGGCAACACATCGACCAGATGCAACAACAGGCGCGTGCGCTGTAAATGCTTGAGAAACCGGATGCCCAAGCCCGCCCCTTGCGCGGCGCCTTCGATCAGGCCGGGGATATCGACCATCGTGAACGAACGCGCCACCCCCAAGGCCACGACCCCGGGCTGCGGATAGAGCGTGGTAAATGGATAGTCGGCGATTTTCGGGCGCGCTGCCGAAACGGCCGCGAGCAGGGTCGATTTCCCGGCGTTGGGCAAACCCAGCAGTCCGACATCGGCCATCAGGCTCAGCTCGAGCCGCAGCTCACGGCTTTCCCCCTCGCCGCCCTTGGTCGCCTTGTACGGCGTGCGATTGACCGACGATTTGAAGTGGGGATTGCCCAGTCCCCGATGGCCACCCTGCGCCAGCTTGATCCGCTGACCCGGGTGCACCAGCTCGCCGATCAATTCGTCGGTCTGTGCATCGAAAATGCGCGTCCCCAGCGGCATGCGGATATCAAGGTCGGCGCCGGAAGCTCCGGTGCAGTTAGAACCCTGGCCGTTCGCGCCATTCTGCGCACGGAATTTGCGCGTGTAACGAAAATCCGCGAGCGTGTTGAGATTGGGCTCGGCCACCGCCCAGACGCTGCCGCCCTCGCCGCCATCGCCACCGTCCGGGCCACCGAACGGCATGTACTTCAGGCGCAGGAAGCTGATGCAGCCATTGCCGCCCTTGCCGCCCTCGACCAGGATTCTGGCTTCGTCGACGAACTTCATGATGTTCTTCCCTGCACACGAAAAAGCCCCGGAGTCCGGGGCTTTTTCGCATCGCTGCCGCGGGCTTTAAACCGGAATCACGTCGACGTGGATCTTATTGGCCGGGCCACGTGTACGGAAGCAGACCTTGCCGTCGGTCAGAGCGAAGATCGTGTGATCGCGACCCAAACCGGCATTCACGCCCGGACGGTACACGGTGCCACGCTGGCGGACGATGATATTGCCGGCCAGCACCATTTCACCGCCGAATTTCTTCACGCCCAGACGTTTGCTTTCCGAATCGCGGCCGTTACGGGTACTGCCGCCTGCCTTTTTGTGTGCCATCGTGCTTGCTCCTGAATCTGTGCCGACGCCGGATCAGGCGCCCAGGGCCTCGGCGCCGACGATCTCGACGATCCGCACCTCGGTGTAGTTTTGCCGATGCCCCTGTTCCTTGTGGTAATGCTTGCGGCGGCGGTGCTTGACAATGCGAATCTTCTGACCGCGGCCGTGGGCAAGGACCTCGGCCTTGACCAGGCTGCCGGCGACGGTGGGCGTACCGAACTTCTGCCGCTCGCCATTGGCGATCATCAGCACTTCATCGAAATCGATGGTTTTGCCCACTTCGGCATCGAGACGCTCGACCTTCAGCGTCTCGCCCGGTGTCACCCGGTACTGCTTACCACCCGTCTTGATCACGGCGTACATCACAAAACTCCAAATCTCGTTTTCATTGTAAGCCGCGGCGCACACGGCACCCGACCCTAAAGAGCGCGCAATTGTAGGGACCGACCCCACCTGCGTCAACCGATCTTCCCAGCTTGCCCGGGAACGCCCATGCAGAATCGGCACCTGGCATGCCAACGCATGGATTGACGCCAGCTCCCCTGCCCCCTAGCATCCGCCCGCCCCATGAAACTCCAAGACATCCTGGCGCCGATCGCCGACGACATGCGCCGCGTCGATGCGACCATTCGCGCCCGCCTGCGCTCCGAAGTCGCGATGATCAACGAGATCGGAGCCCACATCATCTCCGCCGGCGGTAAACGGCTGCGGCCGGCGCTGGTCTTGCTCAGCGCCCGTGCGCTCGGCTGCACCACACAAGAGCCGATCCTGCATGCGGCCACGATCGAATTCATTCACACGGCCACCTTGCTGCACGACGATGTCGTCGACGAATCCAACCTGCGGCGGGGACTCAAAACCGCGAATGCGATCTGGGGTAACGCCGGCGCGGTGCTCTCGGGCGATTTCGTCTATTCCCGCAGTTTCCAGATGATGGTCGATTCCGGCCGCATGGAGGTCATGCGCGTCATGGCCGACACCACCAATGCGATCGCCGAAGGCGAGGTGCTACAACTGCTCAACTGCGGCGATGCCGATGTGGACGAAGCCCGCTATCTGCGGGTGATCGAACTCAAGACCGCGCGTCTGTTCGAGGGTGGCTGTCGGCTTGGCGCGATCGCCGCCGAGCAGCCCCGTGCGTATCAAGACCGGATGGGGCGCTACGGCCATCACCTGGGGATCGCCTTCCAGCTCATCGACGATCTGCTCGACTACCTGGGCGATCCAGCCGTAAGCGGCAAAAATCTCGGCACCGACCTGGCCGAAGGCAAGCCAACGCTGCCGCTGATCCGGGCGATGCAGGTCGGCACGCCCGAGCAAGCCGCCTTGATTCGCGCGGCGATCACCAAGGGGGACATCGAACGCCTTGAGGACGTGCTCGCCGTGGTTGAATCGACGGGGGCGATTCCTTACACTCGCGCCCTCGCCGAGCGTCACAGCCGCGAAGCGATCCAGGCGTTGAGCGAAATTCCCGAGTCGCCTTACAAAAACGCTCTGGTGGATCTAGCGCACTTCAGCATTGCACGTGCGTCCTGACCGAAACGGGGTGTAGCTCAGCTTGGTAGAGCGCTTGCTTCGGGAGCAAGAGGTCGTAGGTTCGAATCCTGTCACCCCGACCACCGCTTCTTCCCACTCACCGCTGCTTGCGCCGCGCTGCGCGCGGCA
>NZ_FOOC01000024.1 GCF_900113085.1 Fontimonas thermophila
GAACTGGAAGAAGTCCAGGTGCCGCCAGGATCGGCGCAGCCGGTCGTGCACCGGTTGCGTGGCCGCACCGCATGCCGGGCAGGCGAGCCTGCTGGTGTGGCAGCCGATCTCGAAGTCGATACGCCGCTTGGCGGTGTCGAGCCTGACGTCATCGACGACCCACGGCGGCTGCAAGCCCAGCGCGCTGGTGAACAGAGCTTCTACGGCAATGCCCATGGACTCATCCTCCTGATCAAACACGCCTCGTGGACATGTGCACAGGCCGGCCAGCGGCCTGCACACATGCCCACCGGGCTCGACGACCAGGAGTCATTGTGACTGTTGGGTTCCACACGAAATGACGAAGAGCCGCAACCAGGGGCCAGCATGCTCAAGCAGCAGTTTCGCCAGCGGCGTGCCTGCGCCGAAAAGTACGGCAGCGGCCAGCGCGGCGGGGATGCCGGAGTCGTTCAATTTCATTTTCTCTTGTCATTTATGGACTTGCGTTCAACGGAACGACCGTGCGCACCATGCACGTGTCCGGCCGCGCTGGAGCCGCCCTCGGAGCCTTGGCGAGCAAGCTCATTCAAGATGCCGCAGTGGGCAGCATCCCGCGCTTCCTGACACAAATCCCGCAGCCCTTTAAGTTGCCGCTCCAGCGAGCGCAATTCCCGAATGCGGGCGGCAACATGGCCGATGTGTTCATCCAGCAATGCATTCACCTCGCCGCAGTTTTCGGTCGGCGCATCCTTGAAACGCAGCAGTACGCGGATTTCGTCCAGCGTCATGTCCAGCGACCGGCAGTGGCGGATGAATGACAGGCGTTGCGCGTGCGCCTCGCCATAAATGCGGTAGTTGCCGTCGGTGCGCGATGTTTCAGGCAAAAGGCCTTCGCGCTCGTAGTAGCGGATGGTTTCCACTTGCGTGCCGGTGGCCTTGGCCAGTTCACCGATTTTCATTTACTTCCCTTGACTTGATGTACTGAGGGCATCGATGACGTGCATTTTACTCTCTTGACTCTTTAGTTGCTACAGGGTTTCTAATGGACGGAACAATAGGAGCCCTCATGAACCAAAATACCAAGCTTGATGAAATTTCTGCTACGTCGGAGAGTCGCGGATGTGCCAAGCATTGCTCGCCTGCCGCTGTGCAGACCCACGCACCGGTAATCGACGACACGCCGGCGCGCGTCAAGCTACTTGTCGCCTCTGTCACGCAGCAATCGGCTGAATGTCTCCTCGGCTCACAGCCGTTGTGACCACAGAGTCGCGTTCAGGGTTGAGGGTAACGGCCCGGATGTGCGACCAGTCGCGTGTGCCGCGTGACCAGCGCGCGGGGTTGCGTTCGCGAGCCTGGAGGTAGACCTGGTGCCGAGCCGCAAGGATCGCGACGTCGTGGCCTTCATGGCGCTGTGCCGGGCTGACGTAGCGGATGCCGCTGTGCCTGTGATCGTGGTTGTACCAATGCACGAATTGGCGCGCCCACTCGCGCGCGGCGCACAGATCCGTAAAGCCCTTTTCTGGGAACTCCGGCCGGTACTTCGCCGTGCGGAACAGGCTTTCGACGAAGGCGTTGTCGTCGCTCACGCGGGGCCGTGAGTACGACGGTTTCACGCCCAGCCACCACAGCATGGCCAGCACGGTGGTGGCCTTCAGCGTGGCGCCGTTGTCGCCGTGCAGTACGGGTCGCTCGTCACGCGGCATGGCGTGAATGCCCTCGGCCAGCGCCGTGCGCTGCACGAGCCGCGCAGCGTGGTCGCAGTCGTCGTCCTCGTGCACCTCGAAGCCCACGATCTTGCGGCTGTACACGTCCATGATGAGGTACAGGAAGAACCAGCGTCCGGCGACATCCCTTGGCAGGAACGTCATGTCCCAGCACCACAGCTGTCGCGGCGCGGTGGCCACGTGAGTGGTCGGTGGCCGGCCCTTGCGTGGTGCCTTGGCGCGCCCGCGGTGACTCATTTGCCCCTGCGCACGCAGCACGCGGCGGAAGCTGGACTCGCTGGCGATGTAGACGCCCTCGTCAGCCAGCGTCGGCACGATGCGCGCCGGCGGCAGATCGGCGAAGCGCGGCTCGTTGGCCACGCTGACGATCTGCGCACGTTCGCGATCACTCAGCGCATGGGCTGGCGCCGGCCGCACGGCCTGCGGCCTGCCATCGCCCGATTCCAGGCCTTGGCCGGCCTTCCAGCGCTGCAAGGTACGCGCGCTGATCCCCATGAGTTCGCACGCTGGCTTCAGGCGCGCACCGGCATCGCAAGCCGCTTCGATGTCTCGGGCAATTTCCTGGCGATCTTCGAGGCCGATCATTCGTCCTCGCCCTTGTTCCTGTTGAAGATCGCCTCGGCTTTTTTTGACAGCACCAGCAGCGCCGCCGCCTCGGCCAGGGCCTTGTCCTTGCGGCGTACCTCTCGCTCGAGCTCTTTGATGCGGCGCCGATCCTCCTTGGTCTGCGAGGGGCTGGCACGTACTTGCTCGGGTGCAGCCAGTGCCCGCACCGCGTTGTCTCGCCATTGCTGCAGTTGCTGCGCGTACACGCCGTTCTCGCGGCACCAGGCGCTGCGCGAGGCATCGTCCATCGCCGCGGTCGTGATCACCGCCTCCAGGCGCGCGGCAGCTGTCCACACGCGCTCCTTCGCCGGCCTGGCCAACGACTCAGCGCGCCAGCGCTCCAGCGTGTCCACGCCCACTCCGATCTCGCGCGACACCACCTGCGGTGCGGCGCTCTCCGGCGGCAGCATGCGTGCCACCGCCCGGTCCTTGAATGCTTGTCCGTATCGGGCCAACTTCTTCTCTCATCCGCGCCCCCGTGTCGATGAAACGATGGTGTGCGGGGGGCGGCGCCTTCGGCGCCGCACAGGCTGTGCATTTGTGGACGATGCGCTTCGCGCACCGGCCAGCTTGCCGTGGACAACGCATCCGCGTTGCCCACCGCGCCGGCCTTCGCCCACAAGCTCCACAGCCTCCCACCACCATCAATGAACCAGTCTCACAGCTCTGGTCCTATCGGGGCGACAAGTATTCTGACGCGGGGGGATAGGATGCCCGCATCTCTTTGCCCCGAACGGCACGAAGGCCCGCGACGCGGAGTGAACCTTCTACTGGTGCAACCGTCGCGCTGCTGCGTGACCTCCCAGGCCCGAAGTTCGGCGCAATGGACCGAGACTGGGTGCGCGGGTGTGCCGAGCTAGCAGGCCGTTGAAAAATCCCCCGTCGACGCTGGCGTCGGCCAGTACGATCTGAAGCCATCGGCGAACAACCCAGACGAGGACGATGAGAGGCAACCAAGACTTCCCAGGCAAGCGATGTTCAGCTACATCAGCCTTGAAGAGCGCGTGCCGCAGACACACCCGCTGCGCAAACTGCGCGCCGCAGTCGTTGCGCTGCTGGCGACGATGAACCGCGAGTTCGACGCGGTGTACGCCCGCCGGGGCCGCCCCTCGGTGCCGCCGGAGATGCTGCTCAAGGCCCTGCTGCTGCAGATCCTGTTCTCCATCCGCAGCGAGCGCCAGTTGGTCGAAGCGGTCAACTACAACCTGCTGTACCGCTGGTTCGTGGGCCTGAACATCGAGGACAAGGTCTGGGACCACTCCACCTTCAGCGCCAACCGCGAGCGGCTCTTCAACGAAGACTTGGCCCGCGCCTTCTTCGAGCGGGTCAAGCACACCGCCGATTGGGCGAAGTTGACCAGCGACGAACACTTCAGCGTGGACGGCACGCTGATCGAGGCCTGGGCGGAGCCCTTGAGCTTCAAGCGCCGGGACGACGACAGCGCCAGCCCGCCCGGGCGCAACCCCGAGGTGGACTTCAAAGGGCAGGAGCGCTGCAACGACACCCACGCCAGCACCACGGACGCCGATGCCCGCCTGTTCAAGAAGAGCCAGGGCGACAAGTCCCGCCTGTGCCACATGGGCCACATCCTGATGGAAAACCGCAACGGGTTGATCGTGGACGTGGAGATCACCCATGCCAGCGGCACCGCCGAGCGCGAGGCGGCGCTGGCCATGTTGAAGCGTCGGGACAACAAGAACAAGCGGGCTACGGTCGGGGCCGACAAGGGCTACGACAGCAAGGCCTTCATCAAGGGCTGCCGAAAGCTCAAGGTCACGCCGCACGTAGCGGCCAAGGACAAGCACTCGGCGGTGGATGCCCGGATCACCCGACACGAGGGCTACAAGACCAGTCAGAAGGTGCGCAAGCGCATTGAGGAGGCCTTTGGCTGGATCAAGACCGTGGGTGGTCTGGCCAAGACCAAGCTCATCGGTCAGGCCAAGCTCACGGGTCAGGCGCTGCTGTGCTTTGCCACCTACAACCTGGTGCGCATGGGCAGCATCGGCGGCTGGTGGGACGCGCATCATGCGTGAGCCCGGGGATACGTGCGCCCGAAATGGGCGAGATGGCCTGCAAACAGGCCAGATTGGCCGGTGCAATCGCTGCGCAGACGCGTCTGGGCCACTCGTTTCTTCGAAAACAGCGTCCCTGATGCGTTCGATGCCCACTTTTTCAACGGCCTGCTAAGCGGAGCCGAATCCGGCCCTTCCGCCAAAACACTATAGCTGCTACAATCTTGTCCATGCGTCGCTTGTCTATGATTTTTCTGCTGGTATTGATGCCGCTGCAGCTCAGTTGGGCAGCGATTGCATCCTATTGCCAGCACGAAACTGGGGCCGCAGCCAAACACTTCGGTCACCATGACCATCAGCACAAGGCTACTGATGGTAAAGAGACAGCACCCGATCCAGCCAAAACCGGTGGCGGTGACCCTGATTGCGCATCCTGCCATGCGGGGTGTTCATCAGCCCTGCCTGGGGAGGTGACTCTCCCGCCGATGTTCAGCTCGTCCCTAGACATAGCGGACTACTGGCTGCATCTTACGTCGCCCCCTTTCGAACGCTTAGAACGCCCGCAGTGGCGTGTCCTCGCCTGATCGGCGGGGAGCGCGTTCCTTCCCTCGTCGTCACTAAAGCAGTCGCGCTTGGTGCGTGACCGCACAAAGCCGCCTTTGCGCCGCTGACGTGACGATGTAGCAGGCGATCATTTGGATCGCTCTCCGCCGATTTCCTCGTGTCTTTGAAATCACTGGAGAATCGGATGTTGAAGAGTATTCACAAGCAAAAATGACGGGCGTCACTTGCCGTTCATAGGGCTACAAAAAAAGGCAACTGCAGCGGGCCTGCTTATTGCGCTCACCGCAGGGGTATCTTTTGCCCAATCGCTGCCTGCTGCGCAAGCCAACCGCACAGCCCAATCTGAGTCGCAGGCCGATGTGGCGACGCTTCTGACGTTGCAGAGAGCCATCGCGTTGGCGCTCGACGGCAATCCAGACCTTACCGTCGCAAAACGTGAAATTGAGGCTGCTGAAGGTCAGGTGCTTCAAGGGCAAGCGCGCCCTAACCCAGAGCTTGCCTATTTACTGGAAGACCAGCGCGCACAGACCCGTACACAAAGCGTGCAGATCAACCTTCCCGTTGAAATGGGCGGCAAGCGCGCGGCCCGTATCGCGGCCGCCGAGCGAGGGCGCGACATCGCAGTGGAAGACCTGAATGTGCGGCGCATCGAAATCCGCGCCGCTGTGGTCGCTGCCTTCTTCGAAACGCTGGCAGCCCAGGAGCGTGTAGCACTGGCTCTTGACAGTGTCGATTTGGCGAGAAAAGTGACCGACGCGGTTGCCAAGCGCGTGGCAGCGGGTAAGGCTTCTCCCGTCGAAGAATCAAAGGCCCGGGTGGCTGAGGCCGGGGTGCGCGTTGAACTCGCCCAGGCGCAAAGCGAGCTGCGCAACGCTCGGGGACGTCTTGCCAGCTTGCTGGGTGCCAATCCACCTCGCTTCACCCTCGTCGCGGGCAATATTGAAGCGCTCCCGCCCGTTCCAAGCTTCGACAGTGTCCAGCAACGCCTGTCTGTCTCGCCAACCTTGCGTCGTGCGCAGCTAGAGATGGAACGCCGCAGATCACTGGTCGATTTGGAGCGCAGCAAGCGGGTACCCGATGTCACCTTCAGCCTGGGAGTGAAGCGCTCCAATGAGCTGCAGCGTGATCAGCTGCTGTTCGGCGTCTCCGTGCCGTTGCCGTTGTTTGATCGCAATCAGGGCAACTTGCTGGAAGCGCTGAAGCGCGAAGACAAAGCCCGGGACGAACTCCAGGCGTTGAACGTGCGAGTCGGCACTGAAGTGATGCAAGCCCGCGAGCGGCTGGACGCCATTCGCAGGGAAGTCGAGGTCTTGCAACGGGACGTACTCCCCGGGGCTAAGAGTGCCTACGACGCAGCCACCATCGGATTCGAGAACGGCAAGTTCAACTTCCTCGAAGTGCTAGACGCGCAGCGCACCTACTTCGCCGCCAAGTCCCAATACCTCAAGGCACTGGCCGAAGCGCATCGCGCGGCGGCGGACATTGACCGGGTGCTCGGCGACTCCACCCCGAATGCCGACAAGCCATCCAATCAGGAATGAATATGAAAATCGACACAAAAAAACTGAACATCAGCAAAAAGCAGTTGGTCGCCATCGCTGCAATTGCCGTGACTGGCGTAGTGCTTGGCACCGCCATTCTGAGCAACAAGACAAGCAAGACGGCGGAAGATGATGGCCACGGTCATGGCAGCCACGTTGAAGCGAAAGCGCACAGTGATGGTGAGCACCACGGCAAGACGAGTGGCGATGGGCACGATCATGACAAAGGCCACGCTGACGGCGAGCACCACGAAGGCCCCAGCAAGGGGCCTCATGGCGGCAAGCTGTTCAAGGAAGGAGATTTTGGGCTGGAGGCTTTGCTGGCCGAGGACGGAGGCGAACCACGCCTGCGGATCTGGCTGTTCAGCAAAGATAAGCCGCTTCCAAACAATGCAGCCAAAGTCAGCGCCACCATCACGCGCTTGACCGGAGAGACGCAGACCCTCAACTTTGCACCTGACAAGGACAGCCTGGTGAGCCGTGAGGTGGTGCCCGAGCCACACGCGTTCGAGATCAGCATCGTTGCCCAGACTGCCACCGAGCTCTTCATGTTCGTCCTGAACCAAGAGGAAGGGAAGGTCGAGCTTAGCGATGCACAAATCAAGGCCGCATCCATTGGCATCGACACGGCAGGTCCTGCGCGCATCAAGTCTGTTTTGCAATTGCCAGGCGAAATTCGTCTGAATGAAGACCGGACTTCGCACATTGTTCCGCGCATTGCGGGTGTGGTCGAGAGTGTGCAGGTCAGTCTGGGGCAGGCGGTCAGACGAGGCCAAGTTTTGGCCGTCATCGCCAGCCCGGCGGCATCAGAGCTGCGCAGCGAGTTGCAGACAGCACAAAAGCGATTGACCTTGGCCAAGACCACGTATGAGCGTGAAAAGCGGCTCTGGGAGCAGAAGATCTCTGCCGAGCAGGACTACCTGCAAGCCAAGCAAGCCTTACACGAGGCAGAGGTCGCCGTGGCCAACGCCCAGCAGAAGCTGTCTGCCTTGGGTCTGACATCAGGATCTTCGGGGGGGCTCAATCGCTTCGAGCTGCGCGCGCCATTCGACGGCTTGGTGATTGAAAAACATCTCAGCCTCGGTGAGGCAGTCAAGGAAGATGCCGCCGTGTTCACAGTATCTGACCTGGGAGAGGTCTGGGCCGAGATCAACGTGCCCGCGAAGGATTTGCCGCTGGTCAGGGTTGGCGAGAAGGTCACCATCAAAGCGACGGCCTTCGATGCCAGCGCGACCGGAACCATAACTTTTGTGGGTTCGTTGATCGGTGAACAGACTCGCATGGCCAAGGCCCGCGTGGTCTTGTCCAACCCCAAGGGCGTTTGGCGTCCTGGTCTGTTTGTCAGTGTGGAGGTGACTGCATCGGAGGCGGAAGTACCCGTGACTGTGGCCAGTGACGCCATTCAGACCTTGGGCGACAAGCCCGTGGTGTTCCTGAAAGTGAACGGAGGCTTCATTGCCCAGCCCGTGCAGTTGGGCCGCAGTGATGGCAAGCGGGTCGAGGTGGTGCAAGGACTCAAGCCGGGGGCTCCCTACGCGGCAGCAGGAAGTTTTGTCCTGAAGTCTGAGCTCGGCAAAGCCTCTGCCGAACACACCCATTGATACCGGAGCCACGCACATGTTTGAAAAACTTATTCGAGCATCCATCGAACATCGATGGTTGGTGTTGCTGGCAGTCATCGGTATGGCGGCCGTCGGCGTATTCAACTACCAGAAGCTCCCCATCGATGCCGTGCCGGACATCACCAACGTCCAGGTACAGATCAACACCCAAGCGCCGGGGTACTCGCCGCTGGAGACCGAGCAACGGGTGACTTACCCGATTGAGACCGTGATGGCGGGCCTTCCCAACCTGGAGCAAACCCGTTCCCTGTCCCGCTATGGACTGTCACAAGTGACTGTGATCTTCAAGGACGGCACCGACATCTACTTTGCGCGCCAATTGGTCAACGAACGCCTCCAGGAGGCGCGCGACAAGTTGCCCCCCGGAATTACCCCGACCATGGGTCCGATTTCGACCGGCTTGGGCGAGATCTACCTGTGGACGGTCGAAGCCAAGGATGGTGCGAAGAAGCCTGATGGCCAACCCTATACGGCCACCGATCTGCGCGAGATTCAGGACTGGATCATCAAGCCACAGTTGCGCAACGTGCCCGGCGTCGCAGAAATCAACTCCATTGGCGGCTATTCCAAGGAATACCAGATCGCCCCTAATCCTGAGCGCCTCACCTCGCTGGGCGTCACCTTGCAGGACATCGTGACGGCATTGGAGCGCAACAACGGCAACGTGGGCGCGGGCTATATCGAAAAGCGTGGCGAGCAATATCTGATTCGAGCGCCCGGTCAGGTCAAAACCTTGGAGGACATCAGCAACGTGATCGTCAGCAGCGTCGGTGGTGTGCCGATCCGGGTGCGTGACGTGGCCGAGGTTGGGCTGGGGCGTGAACTGCGCACGGGTGCCGCCACAGCCAACGGGCGCGAAGTGGTGCTGGGCACGGCCTTCATGCTCATCGGCCAGAACAGTCGAACCGTCTCTCAAGCAGTCGACAAAAAAATGGTTGAAATCAACCGCAGTCTGCCTGAAGGCGTTCATGCGGTGACCGTTTACAACCGTACTGTCTTGGTGGACAAAGTCATCAGCACGGTGAAGAAGAACTTGTTGGAAGGCGCGATCCTGGTGATCGTGATCCTATTCCTGTTCCTGGGCAACATTCGCGCGGCCATCATTACGGCGGCCGTGATCCCCTTGTCGATGCTGTTCACCTTTACGGGGATGGCGACCTACAAGGTAAGCGCCAATTTGATGAGTCTGGGGGCACTGGACTTCGGCATCATCATCGACGGAGCGGTGGTGATCGTCGAGAACTGCGTGCGACGCCTGGCCCATGCACAAGCTCAGTACGGCAGGCCTTTGACGCGCTCGGAGCGTTTTCACGAGGTATTTCTTGCCTCCAAGGAATCGCGCCGCCCGCTCTTGTTTGGTCAGCTCATCATCATGGTGGTGTACCTGCCCATCTTCGCCCTGACCGGCGTTGAAGGAAAGATGTTCCATCCCATGGCGTTCACAGTGGTTACTGCGCTGGTTGGGGCGATGATTTTGTCAGTGACTTTCATCCCGGCTGCAGTCGCACTGTTCATCGGCAACCGCGTCAGCGAGAAGGAAAACTGGCTGATGGTGCAGGCCAAGCGCTGGTATGGCCCGCTGCTGGATCGCGTGATGACGGCTAAAGCGGTGGTGCTCACGGCAGCCGCCGTGGCAGTGGTGCTGTGCGGCTTGATCGCGACCCGCATGGGCAGCGAGTTCGTGCCCAGCCTGAACGAAGGCGATTTCGCCATTCAGGCTTTGCGCATTCCTGGCACCAGCCTTTCGCAGTCAGTGGCAATGCAGCAGCAGCTGGAATCAACGCTCAAAGCCAAGTTCCCCGAGATCGACCGCGTTTTCGCGCGCACCGGCACGGCTGAAATCGCGTCCGACCCCATGCCGCCGAACATTTCCGACGGCTACATCATGCTCAAGCCGGTGTCCGAGTGGCCGGAGCCGCGCAAGTCGCGCGACGAATTGCTGGCGGCCATTCAGGATGTCGTGGGCAAGATTCCGGGCAGCAACTACGAGTTCTCTCAACCGATCCAGCTGCGGTTCAACGAACTCATCTCAGGTGTCCGCAGCGACGTTGCGGTGAAGATATTCGGCGACGACATGGATGTCCTGAATAAGACGGGTGAAGAGATCTCGTCCATGTTGCAGAAGATTCCCGGCGCGTCCGAGGTCAAGGTGGAGCAAACCACCGGTTTGCCCATGCTGACCGTGAATATCGACCGCCAAAAAGCCTCGCGCTATGGGCTTAACGTGGCCGACATCCAAGATGCCGTGGCCACCGCCATCGGCGGGCGTGAGGCTGGGACGCTGTTTGAAGGCGACCGTCGATTCGACATCGTGGTTCGGTTGCCAGAATCCCTGCGCAACGACTTGGAAGGCATGAAGCGCTTGCCGATTCCTTTGCCGCGCGGAACAGGTACGGGAGGTCTTGAAGGCCGAACCAACTTCATTCAACTGGGTGAAGTGGCGAGCTTCGAGTTGGCACCCGGCCCGAATCAGGTCAGCAGGGAAAATGGAAAACGTCGCATCGTTGTAAGTGCCAACGTTCGTGGTCGAGACGTGGGCTCGTTCGTCGCGGATGCAAAAGCAGCTCTGGCACAGGTCAAGATCCCTCCTGGGTATTGGACGAGTTGGGGCGGAACTTTTGAGAACCTGCAGTCGGCAACACAACGCCTGCAGATCGTTGTTCCAGTCTCTCTGCTCCTGGTGTTCGTCTTGCTCTTTGCGATGTTCGGCAACGCCAAGGATGGTTTGCTGGTTTTTACCGGCATTCCGTTCGCGTTGACGGGTGGAATCCTGGCGCTGTGGCTGCGCGACATCCCCATGTCGATCTCGGCGGCAGTGGGCTTCATCGCGCTCTCAGGCGTCGCCGTACTCAATGGCCTTGTGATGATTTCCTACATCCGCACCCTGCGAGAGGAGGGAATGCCTCTGGACGCGGCCATTCGGGACGGCGCGTTGACCCGTTT
The DNA here is from genome assembly GCF_900113085.1 of Fontimonas thermophila. Classification (GTDB taxonomy): domain Bacteria; phylum Pseudomonadota; class Gammaproteobacteria; order Nevskiales; family Nevskiaceae; genus Solimonas; species Solimonas thermophila. Next base: position 10,992 of record NZ_FOOC01000024.1, read on the forward strand.
GCGTCCCGTGCTGATGACGGCCCTGGTGGCGTCTTTGGGTTTCATCCCGATGGCGATTGCCACTGGAACCGGCGCAGAAGTTCAGCGGCCCTTGGCCACTGTGGTGATCGGCGGCATCGTGTCTTCCACATTACTGACGCTACTCGTACTCCCCATTCTTTATCGTCTGGCCCATCGACCAGACGAGCAAGAAGAGGATGTCACTGCTGAGCCGGTGCATCCGCAAGATGCGACTGACCTGCTAGCCGATTTTCGGACCATTTGAATCCTGAGAAGATGGCTCCCGCTGACGCAGCGAGGAGCAGATGAAGAAGGCGCGGTTTACGGATGAGCAGATGGTGGCGATCCTTCGGGAGGCCGACAGCGCACCGGTGGCAGCGGTGGCCAAGCGGCACGGGGTCTCGGAGCCGACGATTTATGCCTGGCGCAAACGATTCGGGTCACTGGAGACGATGGACGTGCGACGGCTGAAGACGGTGGAGCAGGAAAACGCCCGCCTGAAGAAGCTGCTGGCTGAGCGTGATCTGGAGATCGAGGTGATGAAGGAGATCGCGCGGGGAAAATTCTAGGCGCGCCCGAGCGGCGGCGAGCGGTGGCCCATCTGCAGGGCCGCGGGATCTCGCAGCGACGCGCGTGCGCGCTGATGGGGACAGCACGACATCCCCCCACCTTCAGTAGCGGTTCGATCTAGAGTCCGGGTTGGATGGTAGCCGATGCCAGTTGCCTGGCATAGGCGCTCGGTGTCAGC
>NZ_FOOC01000023.1 GCF_900113085.1 Fontimonas thermophila
GGGGCAGCGCAGCCTGTTGCCGATAGTAAGCCGCTTCGGCTTCTGCTGGCGGGATGTTCCCGATCGACCCCAGCAGTCTGCGATGGTTGAACCCGTCCACCCAATCCAGCGTCGCCAATTCGACCGCTTCGAGATTCTTCCACGAGCGCCGATGGATCAGCTCGGCTTTGTACAGGCCGTTGATCGTCTCGGCGAGCGCGTTGTCGTAGGAATCGCCGACGCTGCCCACCGACGGCTCGATGCCGGCCTGGGCCAAGCGCTCGGTGTAGCGGATCGACACGTACTGCACGCCATGATCGCCGTGATGGATGAGCCGGTCAGCGCCGAAGGGCTTGCGCGCGTACAGCGCTTGCTCCAGCGCGTCGAGCACGAAGTCCGTGCGTGCCGAGGCCGAGACCTTCCAGCCCACGATCCGGCGCGCGAATACGTCGATGACGAAAGCCACGCAGACGAAGCCGGCCCAGGTCGACACGTAGGTGAAATCACTGCCCCACAGTGCGTTCGGCCTGGACGCCTTGAACTGCCGCTTCACCTGGTCGCGCGGACAAGGTGTCGCCTTGTCGCTGAACGTGGTCTTGATCCCCTTGCCACGCACGACGCCATGCAGACCCAGGCGCCGCAGCTGCCGGCAGACCTTGCGCACCCCGTAGACCTGAAAATTCTCATCCCAGACGCGCGGGATCTCCGGCATCAGCGCGGCATCGCGCCTGGCTCGGGCCGGGCGCAGCTCGGGATTGGCGACACGGGCCGCATGCGCGTAGTACGTCGACGGGGCGATCGGCAGCACTTTGCAGATCGGCTCGAACCCGTAAACATCGCGATGCGCGTCGATGAATGCCGTCATGGCTTGAACCGGTGGTCGGGCTCCGCCTGGGCAAAATACGCGCTGGCCTTACGCAGGATCTCGTGGCCTGGCGCAGCTCGCGATTCTCGCGCTCCAGTGCCTTGATCCGGTCCCGCTCCGCCGTGCTTAAACCCTCGCGCAGTCCGCTGTCTCGCTCATGCTGGCGAACCCACAGCCGCAGCGTCTCGGGCGTACAGCCGATCTTCGCCGCAATCGACTGGATCGCTGATCACTGCGACCCATGCTCGCCACGGTGCTCAAATACCATCCGCACCGCGCGCTCCCCGACCTCCGGTGAATACCGCGTCTACTCCTTGCTCATCGCTCCATCCTCTCAAAGACTGGAGCCTCCGAGAAAGCCGGGGCGGTTCAGCGCGATGTCATCGTCGCTCAGTGTGTCCGGATCTGACACCAGATTGTTGACCAGAAGATCGTCGCCCTCAGCGACCGCGTACTCGAAGTCAGTGATCGAATCGACGCGGATCGAGCGTGGCAGTATCCAGCCAGCCTCGGTCAGTTGCGCAACGCCTGCAGAGTCGCGGGTAAAGATTTCACCATCATTCGGCGCGACGATGAAGGCGATAGAGCGACAACAGACCGTCCGCGAACAAGACCAGTCAGTACCGCACGAGTGTGGCGGCCATCGCGAAACCACTTCGGGCGCGACCTGGGATTCAGGCGGTCATGCCGCCATCGACGACCAGATCGGCGCCGGTCACATAGCTCGACTCATCGGACGCTAGGAACAGCACGGCGGCGGCGATCTCTGCCGGCTGCGCGAACCGCCCTAGCGGTATCCGCGCCAGCGTACGCGCGACGAAGGCCTGCGCGTCCTCGGCGGCCATGCCGGCCAGCGCGCCGGCGACCATCTGGGTCTGGGCAAAGCCCGGGCAGACGCAGTTGATGCGGATGTTGTAGCCGGCGCGCGCGCAGTGGATCGCCGCAGACTTGGTGAAGATGCGCACGCCGCCCTTGCTGGCGTTGTAAGCCGGAATCAGAGGCTCACCGATCAATCCCTCGATCGACGCCATGTTGATAATCGATCCGCCTCTGCCCTTCATGCGCGCGATCGCCGCCTGCGTGCCGTACAGGACGCCGGACAGGTTGACGTCGAGCGTGCGCTGCCATTCGTGCGGCGTCAGCGTCTCGACATCCATGATGCCGGCGACGCCAGCATTGTTGACCAGCACGTCCAGGACGCCGAAGGTTTGCTGCGCGAAGTCAAGCACGCGCAACCAGTCCTCACTGCGGGTCACGTCGTGCATGGCAAAGGCGGCGCGCTCGCCGCTGCGGTCGAGGTCGAGCGCCGCGGCCGTTGCCGCGTCGGCATCGATATCCGTCAGCAGCACGCGCGCGCCCTCGGCGTACAGCCGTTGCGCCGCGGCCAGACCCAGACCGCGCGCGGCACCGGTGACCACGCAGACCTTGCCGGCGACGCGGTTCATGTGAGCGATGCGGCGAGTTCCCGTCCCAACGCCTCGATCGCCGGCCGCGCCGCCGGGATGGCCCCGTCCATGCACACGAAACCATGGATCTGATCGGGCAGCGACGTGAACTTCACCGCGACACCGGCACTGCGTAGCGTGTCGGCGTACGCCACGCCGTCGTCGTGCAGCGGATCGAAGCCGCAGACCAGGATGCTGGCCGGGGGCAGTCCCGCATGCGAGGCGGCGAGTATCGGCGCAAGCCGCCAATCGCTAAGCGCTGCAGCATTGTCCCCGAGGTAGTGACCGACGAAGTACTGCATTAGCTTCGCCGTCAAGAAGTAACCATCGGCGTTGCGCTTGAAGCTCTCGGTTTCGGCGACCTGCACCACGGGATAAATGAGCAGTTGGTGGCGCAGCCCCGGTCCGCCGGCGTCACGCGCCATCAAGGCAACGACTGCAGCGAGATTGCCACCGGCGGAGTCACCGGCCACGGCGAGCCGCTGGGCGTCGATCCGGAGCTCATCGGCCCGCGCTGCGACCCAGCGTGTCGCCGCCCAGCAATCATCGACCGCAGCGGGGAACCGCGCCTCGGGGGCCAGGCGGTAGTCCACGGCGATCACCGCGCAGCGCGCCGCATTAGCGAGGATGCGGCACAGGTTGTCGTACAACGTGAGATCGCCGATGACGAAGCCGCCGCCGTGGAAATACAGGCACGCCGGCAGCCGCTCGTCGGCACGACGGCCAAGCGGTCGATAGACGCGCAGCGGAATCGGTCCCGCCGGGCCTTCGGCCTTTAGATCCGCGGTCGAGGCCACCTCGGGCTTGGGGCCTTGCAACATCAGAAAGCCGGCCTGCGCCGCCGCGCGGGCCTGCACAGGCGTCAGTTGGTCGAGCGTCGGCGCGCCGGAGGCGGCCATCTGGTCGAGCACCTGGCGGGCGTGAGGATTAAGAGCAGTCATCGTCGTATCTCCCGTCGAGAGTCATGTGATCGGTGGGTTCAAGGGCGCATCCGGGGCGCATTCGAACGCCGCTGTCCAGCGTCCGGGGCCGTGTATCAACCTGCACCCGTGCGCCACTGATCCGCCCCAGCGGTCCTGCACCATCGCACGTTCCTGCCTCCCGCTCAGACGATCGCATAGACGTCATAGCTGACGCTCAGCGCATCGATCTGGCCGACACCGACACCCACGTACAGCCGGCGTGCCAGATCGGCGTAGGCAGGGTGCGCGCTGCGCAGCCGCGGCTGCATGCGCAGTTCGAGGCGTTGCGGCAGATCGCCGGCGAGAAACCGTGCGTACGCATCCCGTCCCAGGTCGCTGAGGCCCTCGTAGGCGAGGTCGATCAGCGCGCCGTCGTGTGTCTCGATCACGGTGCGCACGCTCAACACGCCGACGCCGTCCGTGCGCAGTGTGAAGAAGTCCGCGCCCTCGGCGCGGAGCTTGCCGTGGATGCGCGGTCCCCTGGCCTCACCGCCGGTCAGCCAGAAGTTGACGCGGATGCCCTCGGCCACCGGGCCGATCACCTCGGGCGGTGCCAGCGTGGCCGCGAAGGAGAACCAATGATCGGTTTGGAGTCGATGCATGGGGATGATCTCCGGTCAGACGCGCCAACACCGCCCCGTGTGCCTTGCCGACGGCCAGCAATGAGGGGATCATCGCGGCGGCCGCATGCGGTCATGCAGCCACCACGCCGCCATCGACCGACAGCTCGGCGCCGGTGACCCAGCGGGCGGCATCGCTCGCGAGGTAGATCACTGCGGCGGCGACGTCGGCAGGCTCGCCGAAACGGCCGATCGGATGCAGTGCGAGCAAAGCGGTCTGCGCCGCCTCGCGATCGGCGGCAAGACCGAGCCGCACCAGGCCGTCCAGCAGCTGCTCACCCATCGCCGTGAGGATCAAGCCCGGATGCAGCGAGTTCACGCGCACGCCGGCGCCGAGCCGCCCGCATTCGACCGCCGCAGCCTTGGTCAGCGTGCGCACCGCACCCTTGGACGCGCCATAGGCGCCGTGCGCGATGACGCCGATGATCCCGGCCGCCGACGACAGATTCACGATTGCGCCGCCACGGCCGGCGGCACCGCCCGGCGACATGGCACGGATCGCGTGCTTGCACCCCAGAAACGTGCCGGTGACGTTGACGTCCTGGATGCGGCGAAAGTCCTCGACCGTGCATTCGGCGAGCAAGGCCCCCGATTCGACACCGGCGTTGTTGACGAGGATATCGAGGCCACCCAGCGCCTCGATGGTGCCGGCGACGACCCGCTGCCACTGCGTTTCATCGGTCACGTCGTGCATGAACCCGCGTGCGTCGGCACCGCTCGCGCGCAGCCCTTCGGCGGTCGCCTCGGCGCCATCGGCGACGATGTCGCTGACGGCGACCTTCGCGCCGACCGCGGCCAGGGCCCGCGCGATCTCGCGGCCGAGGCCACGCGCCGCGCCGGTGACCAGTGCGACCTTGCCATCGAGACGAAAAGCAGTGCGGTAATCCATCGCTGAGGTCCTCGCCGACCACGTTCGCTGCACGCCAGGGCACGCGCGACCACCGCGCGAGGTTCAGCAGGGCCCCGTCTGTCGGCCCGAAGCCGACAGGCAAGCTCACGACAACGGCAGCTCGCAGGGTAGCCGATGGTGCGACAGCCACCACCACCCCGACGGGTAGTTCATCGCACGCGATAAGGCGCGATGATGTCCCGTCGAAGGGCCCACGCCCTGGGCTCGGGCCCACGCCCGCAAGTGGCGGCCGCCCACCGGCGTTGCAACGACATCGGAAAAAGCGAGGAGAGGGGGACACGAAGCGAGCGACATTCTTCGCTGCAGCCGCTGCCATACTGGCTACCGGCAGTGAGGCAACACAGGCCGATGACGCGCCGCGCCGCATCGAGAACATGGGGCGGCCGAATATGGTAGCGACCGCACTAGGCGTGCGCCGGTCGACGGTAGAGTTGGCATCCGACACCGAGCGATGGTCCGTAAACATTGCGTTATGCTACCGCGCATCATCTGTTATACCCCGATGTCTTCAAGTCACGAACCCTCGGTCAGCGCGCACAAGCTCTATGCACCCTCCGTGTCGCGCCCGCTCGTGCGTCGTCAAGCACTGTTGAACCTACTGCGCCAGCGCAGCGATGCGCGCTTGGTAGTCCTCCAGGCGCCGGCTGGACATGGAAAGACGACCACCCTGATCCAGATCAAGCAGCAATGCGAGGCGGATGGCAGCCTGACGGGCTGGTTCACGCTGGATGAGGCCGACAACGACCCACGTCGGCTGTTTCCGCATCTGGGCGCGCTGATCAATCAGCTCGCCCCCGATCTGGAGATCGACGTGCCCGAGCTGCGCGGACGGCACCGGACCGACTGGATGATCGAGGCGTTGCGCCGCCTGCCGCAACAAAGCGCGCTGTTCTTCGACGAGTTCCAGGCCCTGAGCTCACCCGAACTGTTGCGATTCTTTCGTGAGTTCAGTGAACGCCTGCCGGAGAACGTACGGCTTTACATCGGTTCGCGCTCGATCCCCGATATCGGACTGCCTAGGTCGATCGTCGAAGGTCGGGGCGTGCTGATCCTTGCCGAGGAGCTGCGATTCTCGTTGTCGGAAGCCTTGGCCTTTTTCGCCGATGCCATAGACCTCGACCTGACGCCGACGGAGATCGAAACCATCCACCGCCGTACCGAAGGCTGGCCTGCGGCGCTGCAGCTTTTTCGCCTGTCGCTCAAACGAGCTAGCGTCCGCGCGCGCCTGCAGGAGCCGGAGCTACCGCGGCCGCGCGAGCTGACCGACTACCTCGTCGACAACGTCGTCGCGACACAGCCACCACAGGTGCGCGAATTTCTGCTGCGCACCTCGGTACTGACGCGCCTTTGCGCACCGCTGTGCGAAGCGGTCACCGGATACACCGGCGCGCAGAATATGCTACTGCAACTGGAACAAGCCGGCCTGTTCCTGCGCAGCCTCGATGCCGAGTTGCGCTGGTTCAAATACCACTCGCTGTTCGCGACTTGCCTCGCTGACCAGCTTGCAATTCGCGATCCACAGGCGTTTACGGACGCACACCGACGCGCAGCCGAATGGTACGAAAAGCGGGGAATGCACGCCGAAACCTTGCATCATGCTATCGCTTGCGGAGATTACGCCCTCGCTGCGCAAACCCTCGACCGCTGGGCCTCTCAGCTTATTCCCGAGGGAAGGCTCATCACGGTGGAGCGCTGGGCACAGCAGCTCCCCTGGGATGCGATCGCGCAACACCCGTCCTTGATGGTCAAGATCGCCTGGGCGTACATCTTCCTGCGTCGACACCGGCCACTGGCTCCGCTGCTCGAAAAGATTCGCGAGCTGGAGCGATCGGCGCGGCTCGACGCCAACATCGTCATGTCCATGGCGGCGATCTCGGCGGACAATGTCGAAGAGGCCTTCGCGCGATCTGAACGGTTCGAACTCGACCAGCCGCGCAGTCGCGGCTTCCAGGCCTTCGAACTCGGCGCCGCCGGCAATCTGGCCGCCTACCGCGCGCTGGCGGAGAACGCCTTCGATCGGAGTGCCGAACTGCTGGCGCAAGCGCTGCAGCACAGCGAGCGCGCGCCGGCACCGTTTTCCGGCGGCTATAACGCCGCGGTCGCCGCGGTCGCGGCGCTGCTCCAGGGCGACTTGCACACCGCGCTGGCTCGCTTTCGCCGCTTCGCGACCGAGGCACAGCCGCTGCTCGATCGATCGGTCGCGGCGGCAGCGATGTATGCCTGCTACCTGTGGGCACTTTACGAAGCCAACGAGCTCGACACCGCGGACACGATCTATGGCCAGCACCACGACATCATCGTCGAGTCGACCCTGGCCGACTTCACCGCCGTCGCGCTGCTCGCGATGGCGCGCATCGACGATGCACGCTCGCGGCGCACGCAAGCCGACGAGCGTCTGCAGGAGCTGGAGTCGCTGGCCCAGGCCAATGGCTGGACACGGCTGTCCTGTCTGGTCGTCGGCGAACGCATGCGCCGGGCCCTGGCGGCAGGCCACGTCGATTATGCGCGCACGCTCGCCACGGCGATGCCACATGCTGGCACGACGCCAAGCCGCTGGCGGCTGTTCGCCGACGATCTGGGCAATCCGCTGTACGCGCGCATCCAGCTGGCAATCGAGAGCAGCCAGCATAATCTCGCCGAGCAGTTGATCGAGAGCGCGCGAATCGACGCCGGCTCGCGCCCCTATCGGCAGATGCGCCTTCACATCCTGCAGGCCAAGAATAATGCGCGCGCGGGGCAGGACCGATCCGCGGAGCGGGCGCTGCGCGAAGCCCTGCGTCTGGCCGCCCCTGGCGGCTTCGTGCGCGCCTTTGTCGAGGAGGCGAGCACGCTCGCGCCGCTACTCGCGCGCATCGCCACCGGCGAGCCTACAGATGCCTCGGCGTTCACCCGGGGGCTGCTCGAACCCTGCGGCATTTACCACGGAGCTGAGCCGTCGCCACCGCCCTGCGAGCCGCTGACCGAACGCGAACTTGCGATCCTGGGTCTGCTCGCGCAAGGGGTCTCCAACAAACAGATGGCGCATCGACTCGTGTTGTCGGAGAACACGGTCAAGTTCCACCTCAAGAACATCTACGCCAAGCTCGGCGTCGACAGCCGCCTGCGCGCGATCACCGTCGCACGCCGCCACGGCCTGATCGGGTGACGCTCGCCGACGCGGTGCCGCGCGCACCTGCGCCGCGGGGGTCTACACGGAAACGACCACCGCCTTGGTTTCGAGATAATGCTCCAGCACCGCCTCGCCCCCCTCGCGACCCCAGCCGGACTGCTTATACCCGCCAAATGGCAAGGACGCATCGAAGGCGTTGTAAGTATTGATCCAGACGGTTCCGGCCTTGAGCGCGGCGGCGAGTCGGTGCGCCTTGCTGAGATCGCGCGTCCACACCGCACCGGCGAGGCCGTAGATGGTGTCGTTGGCGCGCCGGATCAGCGCATCGTCCACCTCATCGAAGCGCACGACCGAAACCACCGGACCGAAGATTTCCTCCTGGTAGATACGCATGGTGTCGGCGACGTCGACCATCACCGTCGGTTGGACAAAATAGCCCTCTCCGGGGGCACGCGCACCGCCGGTATAGGGGCGGGCGCCTTCGTTGCGCCCGATGTCAATATAGCCGAGCACCCGCTGCAACTGCTTCTCCGACACCAGCGGCCCCATCTGCGTGCCCGGCGCCAGTCCCGGGCCGAGCTTGATCGCGCGCGCGAACTCGGAGATGCCTTCGACCACCCGGTCATAAACCTTGCTCTGGACGAACAAACGCGAACCCGCCGTGCAACACTGGCCGTGATTGAAGAATGCGGCCATCGCAGCACCGGGGATGGCGGCCTCCAGGTCGGCATCGTCGAGGATGATGTTCGGCGACTTGCCGCCCAGCTCGAGGCTCACGCGCTTGAGCGTGCCGCGCGCCGCATCGACGATCAGCTTGCCCACCTCGGTCGAGCCGGTGAACGCGAGTTTGTCGACGTCCGGATGCGCGGCGAGCGCAGCGCCGGCGGTCTCGCCATAGCCGGTCACGATGTTCACGACACCATCCGGTACACCCGCTTCCTGGATCAGCTCACCCAGGCGCAGCGCCGACAGCGGCGTGTCCTCGGCGACCTTGAGTACCACGGTGTTACCGGTGGCGAGCGCCGGAGCGAGCTTAAATGCCGCCATCAACAGCGGGAAGTTCCAGGGAATGATCTGGCCGCAAACGCCGATGGGTTCTCGCCGAGTGTAGGCGTGCCAGTTCGCGCCGTCCATGTAGGACACCGAGGGCTGAATCGTCAGCCCGTGGATCTTGGTCGCCCAGCCGGCCTGGTACTGAAAGATTTCCGCGGATAACGGCACGTCGGCGATCTGGGCGACGGTCATCGGCTTGCCATTGTCCAGCGATTCGAGCTGCGCGAGTTCGTCGCGGTGCTGCCAGAGCAAATCGCCGATGCGCCAGATGATGCGTCCACGTTCGGCCGGCTTCATCCGCGACCACGGACCGTCACGAAACGCCGTGCGCGCGGCACGCACCGCGCGGTCGATATCCTCGGCGTCGGCGGACGGTACGGTGGTGAGTTTGCGGCCGCTCGACGGATCGATCACGTCGATGGTCTTTCCAGAGGCGGCCGCCTGCCAGCGGCCGCCGATCAGCATATTGCGCGGCTTTGCGATGAAGACCTCAACCTGCGGCAGCAGGCTCACGGGGGTCGCGACGTCGTCCATGGGATTCTCCTCAGGAGGGGGTGGCACCGAGTTCGGCCACGGCCATTTCGCGCAGCCGGAACTTTTGCACCTTGCCGGTGACGGTGAGCGGAAACTCGTCGATGAAACGGATGTAACGTGGAATCTTGTAGTGCGCGATCTTGCCCTCGCAGTAGGCACGCACCCCGGCCTCGTCGAGTGCCGCGCCGGGAGCACGCTTGATCCACGCGAACAGCTCCTCACCGAGACGTGGGTCAGGCACGCCGACAACTTGTACATCCGAGATCGCGGGATGCGTGTACAAAAACTCCTCGATCTCGCGCGGGTAGATGTTTTCACCGCCACGGATGACCATGTCCTTGAGCCGACCGATGATGGTGACGTAGCCCTGCTCGTCCATGATCGCGAGGTCGCCGCTGTGCATCCAGCCGCTGCGGATCGCCTGGCGCGTGGCCTCGTCGTTGCGCCAGTATCCCGCCATCACGTTGTAACCGCGCGCACACAGCTCGCCCGGCTGTCCACGCGGCACCGGCCGGCCGGTGTTGGGATCCGCGATCTTGACTTCGACGTGGGGGTGGATCGTCCCCACTGTCGAGACGCGCTTGTCGAGCGGCGCATCCCGCAGGGTCTGGAAGCTCACCGGGCTGGTCTCGGTCTGGCCGTAGCAGATCGTGATCTCGCGCATGCCCATGCGCGAGATCACCTGCTCCATGACCGGCCTGGGGCAGACCGAACCGCCCATGATGCCGGTGCGCAGATGAGAAAGATCGAAGCGGTCGAACTCGGGATGTTCAAGCTCGGCGATGAACATGGTCGGCACCCCGTACAGCGCGGTCGCACGCTCGGCATGAACGGCTGCGAGTGTTGCGCGTGGATCGAAGCTCGGTGCCGGATAGATCATCGTCGCGCCATGGCTGATGCAGGCGAGGTTGCCGAGTACCATGCCGAAACAGTGGTAGAGCGGCACCGGGATCACTAGACGATCCGCGGCGGAGAATCCCATGCGCCGAGCAGTGAAGTAGGCGTTGTTGACAAGGTTGTGATGCGTCAGCGTCGCGCCCTTGGGTGCACCGGTCGTGCCGGATGTGTACTGGATGTTGATGGCATCGTCGAAGTCCAGCGTCTGCGCGCGCACCATAAGGGCGTCTTCCGGCGTCTGCGACGCCATCGCGAGCAAGTCCGACCATCGGATCATGCCCGGCGCGGTCTCGGCGTCATCGAGGCAAACGACGGCGCGCAGCTCGGGCAGGCGCTCGCTGGCGAGGCGGGTCTGCGGCGGCGATTGGCCGAGCGCCGGCAGCAACTCGCGCAACATGCCGACGTAGTCCGAGGTTTTGTGCCGTGCCTCAGTGATCAGGAGCGCGGTCCCGGACTGCGCGAGTGCGTACTCGAGCTCGCGCAAACGATACGCCGGATTGATATTGACCAGAATGGCACCGATCTTCGCCGTCGCCAACTGGGTGATGCACCACGCTGCGCGATTGGTAGACCAGATCCCGACGCGCTCGCCCTTGTCGATGCCGAACGCGAGCAGCGCGCGCGACAAGCGATCGACCTCGGCGCGCAGCTCGGCATAGGTGTAGCGCGTGTGCTCGTGCACCGACACCAGCGCCTCGTTGTCGGCGTACCGCGCCGCGACCTCGTCGAATAACTGGCCAATGGTGCAGCCCAGAAGCGGCGCGTCGCTGCAACCACTGACGTAGCTGGACGTGGCGTTCATGGCGATTGGTCGGCCGTGTTTTTGGACTGCGTCTGCGCCACGGTGTCGGCCATGTTGAGGATGAAGGCGGCGATCTGCTGGACCTCGGTATCGCTCAGACGCTCGGCGAAATCCGGCATGCCGCGCGCGCGCCAGGCGCCGCCGCGCACCAGCTTGGGCAGCTCGCTCAGGATCTGCGGATCGCTGTAGGCGAGATTGGGCAGGTTGCCGCCGCGATCGAGCGCCGGCACACCGTGGCAGAACAGACAGTTCGAGACGTAGAGCTGGGCACCGGGACCGACGTCCTCCGCTCGATATGGCAAACCGCTGGCGAGCGTCGTGCGGCGGAGCTGGGCGTACTCGCGCACCGGCGGCAGCGGCGCCTTGCCGTCGATCTTGAAGGTGTACACCCGCCCTTGACTCAGACGCTCCGTAGCACGCGCCGCAAGCCCATAGACGCCGCCCCAACCGACCGCCACCGTGACGTACTGCGTGCCGTCGATCTCATAAGTCGCCGGCCCCGCGATCACACCCGAGCCGACCTCGACCTGCCAGAGCGGTGCGCCGGTTTTGGCATCGTAGGCGATGAAGCGCCCATCGGCGGTGCCTTGAAAAACCAAGCCACCCGCCGTGGTCATCGTCCCGCCGTTCCAAGGCGAGAGATACTCCTGCCGCCAGACCTCTTTCTGAGCGACCGGATCCCAGGCCAGCAGGTGACCGAACGGCTTGGCCTGCGGCGGGATGGTGTTGAGCACGTAGCCGAGATTCCAGTCGAGATTGCTCATCGGCCGCCCGGGCAGATGGGTGCGGGCGCGCCATTGCGGATCGTGCTCGATCGCCAGCGGCACCCCCTGCGCCGGGATGTAGACCAGTCCGGTGTTCGGGTTGAACGACATCGGATGCCAGTTGTGTGCGCCGTAGGCGCTGGGCCGCGTCTCCCAGGGCTTTTGTCTAGCGCGCGCGCCCTCGACTTCGACCGGCCGGCCGTTCTCGTCGTAACCCGTGGCCCAGTTGACCTCCACGTAGGGCTTGGCCGAGATCAACTTGCCATTGTCGCGGTCGATGACATAGAAAAAACCGTTCTTCGGCGCGTGCAGCAGAACTTTGCGAGGCCCCGACGCGAATTTGAGCTCGGCGAGAATCAGATGCTGTGTGGCAGTGTAATCCCAGGTGTCGCCGGGCACTTCCTGGAAGTGCCACAGATAACGCCCTGTGTCAGCGTCGAGCGCGACCACCGACGATAGGTAGAGATTGTCGCCACCCGAGGGACTGCGTACTTCGCGGTTCCAGGGATTGCCGTTACCCGTGCCGACATAGAGCCGATTGAGCTCGTCGTCATAGACCATGGAGTCCCAAATCGTGCCGCCACCGCCGACCTCGCGCCACGCACCGTTGGGATCCCAAGTCTTGGCTGCGCGCTCCTGCGATGGATCGCTGAAGGGCGGCTCGACGCGTTGCGGGACCGAGAACCAGCGCCACAGGAGGCGGCCATCGTCGACGTGGTAGGCCGAGACGTAGCCGACAGCGGCCAGCTCGGCGCCGCCGTGGCCGATCACCACCTTGTCCCGGAACACCCGCGGCGCACCGGTGATCGTATGTTTATAACGCGAACGGTCGATGTTGGTATCGACGCGCCACAGCTCCTTGCCGCTTGCGGCATCCAGAGCCACCAGATACCCGTGCAGGGTGCCGACGAAGACCTTGCCTTTGTAAACCGCGACCCCGCGGTTGACTACATCGCAACATGCCCAGGCGCCGAACTCGGGCGGCACCTTGGGATCGTAAATCCACAGCCGCTTGCCGGTGCGGGCGTCGATCGCGTGGACCACACTCCACGGCCCCGTCACGTACATCACCCCATCGACGACGATCGGCGTCGCCTCAACCCCGCGCTCGGATCCCAGATCGTAGCTCCATGCCAATCCCAAACGCTGCACGTTTTCGGTGTTCACTTGGCGCAGTGGGCTATAGCGCGTTTCGTCATAGCCGAAGTTGTACGACAACCACTCCTTCCCGCTGGCCTGGTTGGCGCGGATGCGGCCATCATCGACGTTTGCCGTCTTGGACGCCGACGCGGCCTGGGGGGTTTTGCCCAATCCGCAGCCGGCAAGACCGGCGATCAGGCTAAGCGCCGCGAGCAATACTGGTGCCGTGCGTAACAAATTCATCTCGCATCTCCCCCTAGACGACACGGAACAGCCTTAAGTGAAGGTAAAACCGGGATATCCCCCCGCACGCTCCTCGTCACAGAGCTGTCGGTAGGTGTGCGCTCCGCCCACATAGGTCAACAACCGGCGCTGCTTACCGGCAATGTTGGCGCCGGTGTACCAAGAATCGGTCTTGACCACCAAGGTGGCGTTGGCGAGCTCCTCGTGGTGGGCCAGCCAGCTCGCTTCCTTCTCAGCGGTGGCCTCCATACTGCGCCGTCCGCGCTCCATCACGTACATGATTGCATCGGTGATCCAGTCGACCTGCTGTTGCAAACAGGTGGTCATGTTGCAAAAAGCGGCCGAAGGTGCGAGAGGCGCGCCGATCATGAACAGGTTCGGGAATCCGTGCACTTGCAAACCCATGGCCGTACGTATGTCCTGACGCCACTTGTCAGCGAGCCTCACGCCCTCACGGCCGCGGATATCGATGCGTGTGAGCGCACCGGTTGAGGCATCGAAACCGGTCGCTAAGATCAGCACGTCGAGCGGGTGTTCGCCAGTACGCGTAACCACGCCGCGTTCGCTGATCGACTGGATCGGCGCCTCGGCGACATCGACCAGCTCGACGTGATCCATATCGAAGGCTTCAAGGTAGTGGCTCTCGAGCGGCACACGCCGTGTCCCGAAACCATAACGTGTCGGTATCAGTTTGGCCGCGACCTCAGGCTTGCGAATTCGGGCGCGCATCTTGGCGCGCACAAACTCGCTGAAATCGGCATTGGCACGGGTATCGAGCAACACCTCGGGATATCCGCCGACCCAGAATGCGAGCGAACCGTCTTCCCAGAGTTCCTCGAGCACGGCGCGCCGCTCTTCTTCTGGCGTATCGAAGTAGTTACCCCGGAAATCAAAATCAAAGCCCGCGAAAGTGCGGTGCACGCGCTCGCGTAGGGCATCGTAACGCGCACGCCAAGCGGCACGATCGGCGTCCGTGTAGCGTGGATTGTTGATGCGGATGGTGTACTGAGGGGTTCGTTGGAATACCTTCAGTTGTGCGACCTGTGGAGCGATGGTCTGGATCACCTGAATGCCGCTAGCGCCATTGCCGATGATCCCTACTCGTTTGCCGGAAAGATCGACAGGATCGCGCGGCCACCGCGCGGTATGGAAAATCTCGCCGCGGAAGCGGCTTTGCCCCGGGAATAGACCGTCCAGTGGAGCCGACAACATGCCAGCGCAACTGATCAAAAAGCGTGCGCTTAGCGTCTCGCCACTGTCGGTGACCACGCGCCAGCACGCCTTCCTTTCGTCGTAGTGTGCGGCTGTCACCCGCGTATTCAAACGCACGTGCGGCCGCAGCGCGCAACGATCCGCGATGAAATGGATGTAACGCTCCAGCTCACCCTGTCCAGGGAAACGCTCGCTCCACGCCCATTCTTCGTGCAACTCACGCGAAAACCAGTACTGGTAAACGTAGCACGGCGAATCCACCCGTGCACCGGGGTAACGATTCCAGAACCAGGTGCCGCCGATGTCGGCACCAGCCTCGAGTGCCAACACTGAGAGGCCAGCACCACGCAGTTTATAAATTTGGTAGAGACCAGAAAGTCCAGCGCCGATTACCAAAACATCGTAGTCTATTCCACTGATTTTAGGGTTTCGCCCGGTGGTCTGCGATTGCTCGTGCTCCTGAGTCACAGATGCCTCCTTCTTCGCGCCCGAATCTTGCTGGATGCGGACTCGTACGGCTCGTAAGGCCGCGCCTCTTTGCTGAGCACGGTGCCATGAAGCAGCTCACCGATCACCACTCGATCGGGTAGTCATATACACAATGATGCGAGCGGAAAGAAGCAGCGCTATACGCGGCCAAGCCGCTGCAGCGCGATGTGAGTCAAGTACTTTTCGTAGATGCTGTCGTCATTGACTGAGGTACGGTGACCACCCGGCAGCTCGCGGACCTGCTCAAGTCGGGTGATGCGACCAGTCTGGAATTCGTAAGCATGGACATAAGTCCAAGACCAATATGGATGAGCGCCATCCAAGAAGCGCTCATTGTTTTTTTCGTAAAGGCTGTAGCAGCCGTCGAAGGAACGAAATGGTAGTCCCTGGCGGTCGTACGTCACCATCGCCACTGGCATCCAGTTACGGGCATCAAACCAGACGCGCTTTTTGCTCACGGGCGCGCGTGCAAACCCGGTCGGCTCAGCTTCACAAATGATCGTCTCCGGCACCATCTCGACGACGCTGTCGAAGAAGCTTTCGTTATTAGGACCGCCATGCACATTGTGTTCCCAGTTCGGATGCTCTGGATTCCATCCATTCGAAACACCGGCGAGCAATGGCTGTCGACCGACGACCCGATAATTGCCCCAAGTATGCAGTGGATCGCCGGCAGCCGACGTCCCCCCGCCTTTGAGTAGCACGGCGATCTGGAGTCCAATCCCCAACGACAAGGAGATTGGACGTGAAGAAGCGTTTTACCGAAGAGCAGATCATCGGCTTCCTGCGTGAGGCGGAGGCCGGCCTGCCGGTCAAGGACCTGTGCCGCCGGCACGGCTTCAGCGAAGCCTCGTACTACCTGTGGCGCAGCAAGTTCGGCGGCATGAGCGTGCCCGACGCCAAGCGGCTCAAGGAGCTGGAGGCGGAGAACACCCGGCTGAAGAAGCTGCTGGCCGAGCAGATGTTCGAGAACGACGTGATCAAGGACGCCCTGCGAAAAAAGTGGTG
>NZ_FOOC01000008.1 GCF_900113085.1 Fontimonas thermophila
CACGGGGAGAGCGTACGCCGACCGGCAGGCATCAGTTCGATCAGCTCTGCGAGGAGCTAGGCATTGAGCATCGCCTGACCCGCCCAAAACACCCGCAGACCAACGGCATGGTTGAACGCTTCAACGGGCGCATCGCCGACATCCTGCGCACCCATCACTTCCATTCCGGCGAAGAACTTGAGGCCACCATCCTGCGGTATGTCTGGCTGTACAATCACCAACTGCCACAGAAAGCCTTGGGGCATGTCAGCCCCATCCAGGCCATGAAACAATGGCAGCGATCACACCCCGAACTGTTCAACAGACGTGTTACCAATCAGCCGGGACACGACAGCTATGAAAACACGCAGCGCAGGGCTGTTTGAACGCGCGTTTGTGCGCGTTGCAGTGGTTCTGGTCGGTGTCGCGGGCCCGGTGCTGGCCCAGACCGATACGTTCGACCGGGTGATCGGTACCGTTGAGCAGACCCAGCGCGCGTCGGTGCAGTCGCAACAGCGCATCGACCGGCTGGACGACCAGACGCGGCAGATGCTGGAACGTTACCGTGCAGCGTTGTGGCAATCCCAGCAGCTCAAGGTCTATGCGGCGCAGATCGAGGAGCTGGCCAAGACCCAGGCCAGCGAGCGGGAATCGCTGCAGCGCCAGCTCGCGGAGATGGAGCGGGTCGAGCGCGAACTGTTGCCGCTGATGCTGCGCATGATCGAGGGTCTCGAATCGTTCATCGAGCTGGATTTGCCGTTTCTGCGCGAGGAACGCCGAGGTCGCATCGCCGATCTGCGGCGCATGATGGCCGATCCCGAGGTCGGTACTGCAGAAAAGTTCCGCCGCATTCTCGAGGCTTATCGCATCGAAGTCGAATACGGCAACACGCTGGGAGCCGAGCGTGTCGAGATCGACGGGCAGCTGATGGATCAACTGCATGTCGGCCGCACGGCATTGTTCGCGCTGGCGCTCGATGGCGATAATGCGTTGCGCTGGGATGCCAGCCGCGCGGCCTGGCAGCCGTTGCCATCGCGTTACATCCCGGCGATACGCAATGGTTTGCGTATCGCGCGCGAAACCGCGGCGCCCAGCCTGCTCGTGCTGCCGATGCCGACGGCGACGGCCGCATCTGGAGAAACGCCATGAAACGTCGGTTTCTCGTGATTGGTCTGATCGGCATGGGGCTCGTCACTGCGGCACAGGCCCAGCAACCCAAAGGTCTCGACGAGCTGCTCAAGCAGGTGCGTGAGGCGCAAGTGCAGTCCGGTCGCATCAACCAGGAACGGGAGCAGCGCTTTTTGCGCAATAAAAACGAACAAGCGCAACTACTTGCGCAGGCCGAGGCTGAGCTCGCGGCAGCCAAGTCCCGTGCTGATGCCGCGCGTGCGCGCTTTGACGCTGCACAGCGCGACATCGCCGCACTCAAGCAGCAGTTGCAGGAACGCGCCGGCGATTACATCCAGGTGAACGCCGCCGTACGCCAGCTCGCGGGCGAGTTTCGCGCGCTGGCGGCCGATTCGCTGGTCACTGCGCAGTTCCCTGAGCGCATGGCTTTTCTGGACAAACTCGCGCGCAGTCCGGATCTACCAGGCGTCGGCGAGCTCGAAGAGCTGTGGTTTACGCTGCTGCAGCAGATGACCGAGAGCGGCAAGGTCGCACGCTTTGCCGCCGAGATCGTCGATGAGCAGGGTGCGCGCCGCAAGACCGAGGTCGTGCGCGTGGGCACGTTTACGGCGATGGCCGACGGCCAATACCTCGCGGTCAGCAATGACGGCACCCTGCTTACGGCGCTGGCGCGCCAGCCGAGTGGCGGCCTGCAGCGTCTGGCCAAGGATTTCGCCGCCAGCGATGAGCCGGTGGCGCCGATATTGGTCGATCCTTCGCGCGGCAGCTTGCTGTTGCTCGAAGGCGAAAAACCAAGCCTTAGCGAGCGCATCCGCCAGGGCGGTCTGGTTGGCTACGTCATTATCGCGATCGGCGTTGTGGGCCTGTCGATGGCATTCGGGCAGATGATTTATCTGGAACTGGTGCGGCGACGCATGCATGCGCAGCTACGTGCGCTGCATGCTCCGCGTGACGATAACCCTCTCGGTCGGGTGCTGCGCGTGTTCAGCGATGATCCCACACACCGCGACGACGATCCTGAATTGTTGGAACTGCGTCTGTCC
This sequence comes from Fontimonas thermophila, assembly GCF_900113085.1. Lineage (GTDB taxonomy): Bacteria > Pseudomonadota > Gammaproteobacteria > Nevskiales > Nevskiaceae > Solimonas > Solimonas thermophila. The sequence continues at coordinate 2,151 of NZ_FOOC01000008.1, forward strand.
GAGGCGGTATTGCGCGAGATGCCGCCGCTGGAGCGTGCGCAGTCGATTCTGCGCCTGTTCGTTGCTGCTGCGCCCCTGCTGGGTCTGTTGGGCACCGTCACCGGCATGATCGTGACGTTTCAGACGATCACGATGTTCGGCACCGGCGATCCGAAGTTGATGGCCGACGGTATTTCACAAGCCCTGGTGACGACGGTGCAGGGGTTGGTCGTCGCGATTCCGTTGTTGTTCCTCAACTCGCTGCTGGCTACACGCGCCCGCGCGCTGGTGCAAATCCTCGACGAGCAGTCCGCCGGTCTGCTGGCGCAGCGGCTGGAGGCCGCACGTGCTTGAGCTGTTGCTCGACGGTGGTGTCTTGCCGATTGGCCAGTTCATGGCCGCTGGCGGATTCATGCTGTGGTGGATTTTCGCGGCAGCGACCGTGCTGTGGACGCTGATTCTGGAACGTTACTGGTTTTTCTGGCGCATCTGGCCGCGGCGTAAGGCCGCGGTGCGCGCGCTCTGGATGGCGCGGCCGGAGCGCAGCTCGTGGAGTGCGCGGCGTATTCGTTCGGCGCTGATCTCGGCGCAGGTGGCGTCGATGTCGGCGACCCTGCCGTTGATCCAGATGATGATCTCACTCTGCCCATTGCTGGGCTTGCTCGGCACCGTGACCGGTATGATCGAAGTATTCGACGTCATGGCGCTCAAGGGCACCTCCGACGCGCGGGCAATGGCAGCCGGTGTGTCGCGTGCGACGATTCCGACCATGGCCGGTATGGTCGTCGGTCTATCGGGTCTTTTGTCGATCAACCGTTTCCGCAAGCGGGTCAAGATCGAAACCGAGCGGTTGGGTGACGAGCTTGCTTATTCCGGATGAGGGGCCAAGATCGTGGAGATGACTCGCGTATGAAAGTCCACCGTCACGCCGCACCGCCGGAGGATACCGGCATCGATTTGACGCCGATGCTCGACGTCATCTTCATCATGCTGATTTTTTTCATCGTCACGACGACATTCGTGCGCGAATCCGGCATCAAGATCAACCGGCCGGCAGCGAAGACCGCGGTCAAGCAGGAGCAGACCAATATCCTGGTTGCGATTTCGCCGCAGGGTGAGATCTGGATCGACAAGCGGCGCGTGGACATTCGCGAGCTGCGCGGTCTGATCCAGAAACTCAAGTCGGAGAATCCGGAAGCTGCGGTCATCATCCAGGCTGACCGCGATGCCCGTGCTGGCCTGTTGGTCCAGGCGATGGATCAGGCGCGCCTCGCCGGCGTTCGCGATGTCGCCGTTGCTGCCCAGCAGCCATGAACCCAGCATGAGACCGGCGATCCAGCTCCGATTGGCGGTCTATCTCGCCGTTTTGCTGGGCGTGCTTGGTTGGATGCATGTGCGCACGCGCGCTCCGGCGCCGATCGACATCGTCGTCGGTGAGGGGCGCATCATGGTTTCAGGTGAGCCGCTGACGCTCGATGCGCTCGCATCCCATGTGTCACACGCGCGCCAGCATGATCCACGCCGCCAGGTGCGGATCAGCGTCGATGCCCGTGCACCGAGTATGGTGCTGATTCCAGTGCTCGAAACGCTGCAGCGCAGCGGCATCGGCTTGGATGAAATTCAGGTGGTGGCAGACCCGTGATGCGCTGGATCACAACGCCACTTGCGGCCTTGCTGGTCGCGTTCGCTCTGTTTCTGCTGATGCAGTGGCTGATCCGGCCGCCGCAGGAGCCGGAAGAGTTGCAGCGTGTTTTACCGGAGATCGAGATCGTGCGGCCGACACCAGAGGCCGAGCAGCAGCCGGATTTCGCGAGTCCGGATGCCGCGCCGCCACCGCCGCCGGCAGCTCCGCCGTCTCTCGCACGTCCCGATCTGCCTGCACTGGAGATTCCTGCAATCAATGCCGTGCCGCTCGATGTCGGCCCGATCGCAGTGCCCACACAGCTGTCCGGTGGCGGCCCCAAGCTTGGCAGCAGTGGTGCGTTCGGGGGATTCGTCGGTGGGCGCGGAAGCGGCGCCGGAGGCGGCGCGGGAGGGGGGGGATACGGCACCGGTCAGGGCTTCAAGGGGCGCACCTTGATTCCGTTGTCGACGGCACGCCCGCAGATGCCGGAATGGGCCTGCAAACAGGGCATTCGTGGCTGGGTCGAAGTCGTCTTCACAGTCTTGCCGGACGGCAAGGTCACCAACGTCCGGCTGGTTGACGCCGATCCGCGCGGGGTCTTCGAGGCAGCGGCGATCGAAAGCGTCGCGCACTGGATTTATCCATCGTACCCCAAGGCTCGCGAAGTCAAACAGCGCGTCGAGATGGATCCGGCCGACTGCGCATACAACTGGCAATGAGAGGATTCCGGGGTTTTTGCCTGTGGACTGTGTTGCTGGCGCTCGCGCCAGTGGCGGCCATACGCGCCGAGCAATACCGCAGCGAGACCCGCGAGCTCGATCAGGTGCCGGCGCCCGTCGAGCAAAAGAGCACCGAAGAGCTGCTGCGCACGACGACCGATCCGTATGCCAAGGCTTTGCTGCTGCGCGATCTCGCCGCGCAGGCCGCGCAGAGCGGCAACGTGGCCAAGGCAACTCAGTATCTGGAGCAGGCGCTGGCGACCAAAGCGTTGTCGGGCCTGGCCGTACAGCAGATGCGCGAGCAGTTGTCGCAGCTCTATCTGGCGAGTGGTGATTACCAGAAAGTGATCCCGCAGCTCGAGGCGCAGGTCAAAGCCGGCAACCCGCCGCCAGAGATTCTGATGGCGCTGGGATCGGCCTATCTGCAGCAGAAACGTTACAAGGATGCCTTGCCGTTGTTGCAGCAGGCAATGCAGCAAGCGGCTGCAGCCAAGCGTGTGATCGATCCTTCGTGGCGGCGTGCGTTGGCGGCCGCACTGCTCGCCACCGGACGCGACCGTGAGGCCTTGCCGCAGCTCGAGCAGCTTCTGAAGGAAGATCCGAGTCAGCGTGACGATTGGATGCGTCTGGTCGCGATTTACATCAAATCCGGTGACAAGGCGCGTGCCGCGGCGGTGCTCGAGATCGCCGGGCGTCTGGGTTTCCTGCAAAGCCGTGAAGAGCGGCTGCGTCTGGTCACGCTCACCGCCCAGCTTGGGGCCCCATTCGAAGCGGCCTCGACCCTGCAGACGATGATGGAACGGCGGGAGCTACCCGCCGACGCGGACAACTGGAAACTGCTTGCCTCGCTATGGATCGCCGCGCGTGAATCCTCCCTGGCGTTGCGCGCGCTCGACGAGGCGCTACGCCTGGCGCCGTCGGCACAGCTGTATCAGCAGCGCGCGCAACTGCACATGGATCGCGAAGAATATCCAGAGGCCGCGCGTGCGCTCGAAGCGGCGATCCAGCGCGGTGCCACGGATGGTGCGACGCTGATGGCGCTGGGCATGGCGCGTTACCAGCAGGCCGACATCGAGGGCGCCTTGCAGGCATTCCGGGATGCCCAGGCGCATGCTGGTTCGCGCAAGCTCGCACAGGAATGGATCAAGTATCTCGAATCCGGCAAGGCACGCGAGCAGGCTTTGGCCGCTGCATCCGAGCGGCGCCGCCGTGATGAGGAATCCATCCGCCTCGGTGGCCGGCTCGGCGGTGCGCCGATTGCGGTCGAGGCTTTGAAACGCTCCGCGGATGCTCCCCGCGCCCTTGCCGGCGGGTTGACACCGATCGGCGCCGAAGCCGCCGGCAATGCCGACGGCACGATTCCGCCCTGGACCGGAGGGCTTGCGCGCAACGACTGGCCTGCGGGATTCACCAAAGGACAGCGCCTGCAGGACCCGTTTCCACAGGACCGACCCTTGTTCACCATCACCGCGGCCAACGTCGCTCGCTACCGCGACCGTCTGAGTCCCGGACATCAGGCCTTGTTTGCGCGCTATCCGAGCTACTCGATGCCCGTCTATGCGACGCGGCGCAGCGTCAGTTATCCGCAGGCGATCTACGAGGCGAGCCAGGCCAACATCGGCCGCGCCAAGCTGCTCGGCTCGGATGCCTTGTCTGGCGCGAGACTCGGCGTGCCTTTCCCCAAACCGCAGTCCGGTGTCGAGATCATGTGGAACCACCGCACGCGTTTCCGCGGCAACTCGGTGGAAGTGCAGACCACGCAGGCTGTCGTCCCGCCCCGGGGCTCGCCGCAGTATCTCAAGCAGACCGAGCGTGTGTATTTCCGTTACGGCAACATCGCCGATCCGGTCGATCTGTCCCAGCAGAACATCCTGCTTTACTACCTGACCTGGTTCGGCGCGACGCGCAACGAGGTCGATTTTCTTGCGCTGGTTCACGAGACGGCGAATTCGCTCGAGGATGCGCGCGACATCTGGGTGCTTCCGCCCAAAATCCGGCGCATGTTTCGTATTCCACCGGTGGGGTACGACCAGCCGTTCCCGGGCGCGGAAGGCCTGATGTTCATCGACATGCTCGATATGTACAACGGCGCTTTCGATCGTTACGTCTGGAAGCTGATCGGCAAACGCGAGCTTTATATCCCCTACAACGGCTTCCGCATCAGCGATGGTAGCCGCACATACGCCGAGCTGCTCAAGCCCTACCATTTCGAGCAGTCGGCGACCCGCTACGAGCTACACCGCGTCTGGGTGATCGAGGCGACCGAGCGCGGTGGCAAGCGGCACAGCTTCGGCAAACGCACGTTCTACGTCGACGAGGACAGCTGGAATATCGTGCTGGTCGAGAACGAGGATCACGCCGGACAGTTGTGGCGGTTCCAGGAAGGCCACCTGCTGCCGTTTTACGATATCCAGGCGGCCAATACCGCGCCGATGCTGGTGTACGACCTCAAGGATGGGCGCTACTTCGCGAGCCGGCTCTCCGCCGAGGACGATCCACCACGCTACGATGTGCCGATGCGCGAGGGTGATTTCTTGCCGGCGGCCGTCAAGGCCAAGTATGGAAAATGAGAAGAACCGAGGGGGCGGATCGGTTGTTCACGCGGCGCCGGGGGGCTGCCGGCGGGCGGTGCGCCAGGGACGGCGGCCGGGGATGTCGAGCGGATTCCAGTGCAATTGTCTGACCAGCTTGGAGACAGGCAGGGTATGGTGTGCCCGTTCCGCTGCCCGGCTGCGCCAGAATGGGCCCGATCCACGCCATGCGTCATATAGCGCGCGCAAGTAAGCGATGCGCGCAGCGGAATCACCAGCCAGCAAGGCCTTGAGCAGCGTCAACGATGCGTGACCGAGCAACGGTAACGGCAGCAGCGCCGACGGCATGTTCTTGATGTAGGTCCAGAGCAGGTTGCGGTAGCCGTGGTAAATCGCAAAAGGATGAACGCCGTGCGAGGTGGACGTGCTGCTGGCATGCAGGACGCAGGCATCGGCCACGTGCCAGCAGCGCAGGCCACGCAAATTGGCGCGAAAGCACAGATCGACATCCTCCGCGTAACAAAAGAAGCGTTCATCGAAACCGCCGAGCGCGAGGAAATCGCGGCGACGGATCATCAGCGCCGCACCGCATACGCTGAACACGGGGCCGCTTGGAATGCGTTCGCGTCGTTCCAGATAGCGTTTACGCCAAGCCACGCCGAGCGCGGACACCTCGTCGCCCGTACCATCGAAGCGGTGCCGGTCGTGTGCACATAGCTGGGTGCAGCCGAAAATGGCATAGTCGGGCCGACGCTGCGCCTCGGCGAGTAGCCGTTCGAGCCAGCGGCGTAGCGGTATTGCGTCTGGATTGAGCAGCACGATCCACTCGGTGGATGCGCGTTCTACCGCCCGGTTGTTGGCAGATGCGAATCCCAGATTGGTATCGGAGCGAATCAGTTCGACACGATCAAACGCGGCGCAGATGTCTGCGGAGGCATCAGTCGAGGCATTGTCGATGACCAGCGTCGCAAATCCCTGCACTGATTGCCGTGCCAGGCCGCGCAGCGCGCGTCCGAGCCATGGTCCGGAGTTATAGTTGACGATGACGACCGTCACCGTGGTCGCATCGATGTCATTGCGACCGGCTGTCCGTGCATCCGCAGCAGTCATCGGTATGCCGCCCATCGACGAAGATCCGGGGCCGCACGGCGACATGTCGAATCAGGACACCCGCCGGGCCAGACCCAGCCGCTCGCCGCGATAGCCACGCGCCTGGATCGCGCGGCACCAGTCACGGTTGTTCAGATACCACTGCACGGTTTTTCGCAAACCGGTTTGGAATGTCTCGCGTGGTTTCCAGCCGAGTTCGCGCTGGATCTTCGAGGCATCGATCGCGTAGCGGCGGTCGTGGCCGCGACGATCCTCGACAAAAGTGATGAGCCGATCATGCGGCCGGTGCGGTGACTGCGGGAGCATTTCGTCGAGCAGCGTGCAGAGCTCTCTGACGAGGTCGATGTTGCGTTTCTCGTTATGCCCGCCAATGTTGTACTGCTCGCCGATGCGGCCGCGCTCGAAGACGTCGCGCAGAGCGCGGGCATGGTCATCCACGAACAACCAGTCGCGCACGTTGGTGCCGGTGCCGTACACCGGTAGTGGTTTGCCCTCGAGCGCATTGAGGATCATCAGGGGGATGAGTTTTTCCGGGAATTGATAAGGCCCGTAGTTGTTGGAACAGTTGCTCGTCACCACTGGCAGGCCGTAGGTGTGGTGCCAGGCGCGGACCAGCAGATCCGAGCTGGCCTTGCTCGCCGAATACGGCGAGTTGGGTGCATACGGTGTCGTTTCGGTGAAATAGCCGGTGTCTCCGAGCGAGCCATAGACCTCGTCCGTGGAGACGTGGTGAAAGCGGAAGGCGGCGCGGGCGTCGGCGCCGAGCTGCTGCCAGTACGCGAGCGATGCCTCGAGCAGATGGAACGTCCCGATGATATTGGTCTGCATGAAATCGGCAGGGCCATCGATCGAGCGATCGACGTGCGACTCGGCGGCGAGATGGATCACTCCGTCCGGCCGGTGTTCGCGGAACACCCGTTCGAGCGCGCTGGCATCGCAGATGTCCACGCGTTCGAAGGCATAGCGCGGATTTTGCGGTGCATCTTCCAGGGACTCGAGGCTGGCGGCGTAGGTCAGCTTGTCCACGTTGACGATGCGGTAATCGCTCTCGCGCAGCAGATAACGGATCAGTGCCGAGCCGATGAAACCAGCGCCACCGGTGATGAGCAGGGTCTTGGACATGGATTCTCGTTCGTTTACGGAAGTGTGCGACTAAAAACCGCGGCGAGTCGGGTGCGCGTGAATCGACGGGTATCACGATTCCCGGGGCATCCTATTTGCGCTTGTAGAGGTCGTCGAAGCGCACGATATCGTCCTCGCCCAGATACGCGCCCGACTGCACTTCGATGACTTCCAGCGGGATCGTACCCGGATTTTCGAGCCGGTGACGGTGTCCGAGCGGGATGTAGGTGGACTGGTTCTCGGTGAGCAGGGTCACGGTGTCCTCGCAGGTGACACGCGCGGTTCCGCGCACGACGACCCAGTGCTCGGCGCGGTGGTGGTGCATTTGCAGCGACAGTTTGTGTCCGGGGTTGACGCAGATGCGCTTGACCTGGAAGCGCTCGCCCGACGAGATCGTTTCATACCAGCCCCAGGGGCGATAGCAGCGCGGAGGGTCGTCGGCCTCCTTGCGTCCTGCTTGCTTGAGTCGTTGGACGATGGCCTTGACGTTCTGGGCCTCGTGCTGGGTGGTGACCAGTACGGCGTCCGCTGTCTCGACGACGATGTGATCGCTGACCCCGACCAGCGCCACCAACCGGCTGCTGGCGTGCACCCTATTGTTGTGCGCACGTTCGACCATTACATCGCCCTGCAGCACGTTGCCATCGGCATCGTCGGCGGGCAGATCGACAAGAAAGCGCCAGCTGCCGACGTCGTCCCATCCGGCATCGAGCACCACCAGCGCGATGCGGTCGGTTTTTTCCATCACTGCATAATCGATGGACTCGCTGCGGCAGGCCGCAAACGGTGTTGTGGCCAGGCGCACGAAGTCGAGATCGCACTGGGCCTGGGCGAGCGCCTCACCGCTGAGCCGATGCATCTCCGGTTCCAGCCGCTGCAGCTCGGCGAGGAACGTGGCTGCGTCGAACAGGAACATTCCCCCGTTCCAGTAATAGCCCCCTGTGTCGAGATAGCGCTGTGCCGTGCTGGCATCGGGCTTCTCGACGAACCGGACGACCTCGAAAAGTTTATCGCCGAGCGGCCGTCCGGTCTGGAGATAGCCATAACCGGTTTCCGGGCGGGTAGGGGTGATGCCGAAGGTGACAATGCGGCCGTGCGCGGCGGCCCGTGCGGCGGCAACCGCACGCTGGAAGGCCGCCTGCTCTGCGATCGCATGATCCGCAGCCATCAGGAAGACCTGCGTGTCCGGTCCGTATTCGCGTGCCGCAAAGTGGGTTGCCACGGCTGCAGCCGGGGCGGTGTTGCGGGCCGTGGGTTCGAGCAGGATGCGGGCATTGCCGATACCGGCCTGCCGCAGTTGCTCGGCGACGATGAAACGATGCTGCTCGTTGCAGATCACCAGCGGCGGCAGTGCGCCGGGAATGGCCTGTGCACGCAGCGCCGTGTCTTGCAGGAGCGAGCGTTCGCCCAGCAACGTGAGGAACTGCTTGGGATAGTGCTCGCGCGACAGCGGCCACAGCCGGGTACCAGAGCCGCCGGCGAGCAATACGGGGAGGATGTTGTGCGTCGAATGGGTCATGCCTCACCCCTCGGGATCCGAGGTTCGTGCCGAGGAAACGTATTTTGAGGATGGCCGCGCGGGCATGCACGCGCCATGCGGCGGTGTGTGTCCCGCGCGGCGGATAGTTCAGGTGCGCGAGATCGCGTCGATCGCCGCGAGCAATTCTTCGGTTCTGCGTCGCATCAGCTCGGTGTCATCGCGGGCTTCGACGTTCAGGCGCAGCACTGGTTCGGTGTTCGAGCCGCGCAGGTTGAAACGCCAGTCTGCGAACTCGATGCTCACGCCATCGGTGTGATCGATGGATGCGGCGGCGGGGGCGTATCGCCGTTCGATCGCGGCAATGACATCGCCGATGTCGTGCACTCTGCGGTTGATCTCGCCGCTTACGGGATAGCGGCGCTGGCGTTCGCCGACCAGGGCCGATAGCGCTCGCTCGCTCGTGCTGATGAGCTCGGCGACGAGCAGCCAGGGAATGCTGCCGTTGTCGCAATAGCCGAAGTCGCGGAAATAGTGATGGGCACTCATTTCGCCGCCGTAGATCGCGTTCTCCGCGCGCATGCGTTCCTTGATGAAGGCATGTCCGGTTTTCGACTGGATCGGCGTGCCGCCGGCGGCACGCACCAGCTCGATCGTGTTCCACGTGAGCCGTGGGTCGTGAATGATCTTGCCGCCCTCCTCGCGCGCGAGGAGGGCGCAGGCGAGCAGTCCGACGATGTAATACCCCTCAATGAAAGACCCGGTTTCATCGAACAGAAAGCAGCGGTCGAAATCACCATCCCAGGCCACACCCAGATCCGCGCGGTGCGCGCGCACCGCCTCGGCGGTCACGCTGCGGTTTTCTGGCAGGAGCGGATTGGGAATGCCGTGGGGAAAGCGGCCGTCAGGCTCGTGATGCAGCTTGATCAGCTCGAACGGCAGCGCTGGTTCGAGGGCGTCGATCAGCGGACCGGCCGCTCCATTACCGGCATTGACGACGATGCGCAGCGGTTTGAGCCGGGTGCGATCGAGATAGCCGAGCAGATGGCGCACGTAGGCATCGCGGAACGAGACGGCTTCCATGCGCGGTGTTGTCGTGGGCGCGCGTGCATCGAGCGCGGCGACACGGCGTTCGAGATCGCGCAGGCCACTGTCGCCGGAGACTGGCACGGCACTGGCACGGACCAGCTTCATGCCGTTGTAGTCGCTTGGATTGTGGCTTGCGGTGATGGCGATGGCGCCATCGATCCCCGGTTGCTGGGCGGCCCAATACACTTCCTCGGTGCCGCACAGACCGAGGTCGAGCACGCGCACGCCGCGGGCGATGAGCCCATGGGCGAGGGCCTGCAGCAGGCCTTCGCCGGAAGGCCGCACGTCGCGCCCGAGAGCGACGGTGCGCGGGTGGAAGTGCTCGGCATAGGCGATGCCGAGCCGGTAGGCAAGGTCCGTATTCAGTTCGTCCGGGACCCGTCCGCGGATGTCGTAGGCCTTGAAGCAGGGCAATGACATGGGGCTGGTGGGTTTGGGATGCGCGAGTTGCGGTTTCAAGCCGCGGCGCGGCGTGTCGCGAGCAGATCGGAGAGCGCGCCAACGAGATGTACGTTGCTGGCCAGCACGTTGCCGCTCGCAAGGGGATCATCCCCGCCATCGAGCGCGCGGACGACGCCGCCGGCCTCCTGCACGAGCACGATCCCTGCGGCGATGTCCCAGGCTTTGAGGTTGAGTTCCCAGAAACCTTCCAGCCGGCCGGAGGCGACGTAGGCGAGATCGAGCGATGCGGCACCGGCCCGGCGCACGCCGGCGGTATGCGCGGCGATGTTGTGCAGCATCGGCAGATAGCGGTCCAGATGTTCCTCGCGCAGCGGCACGCCAGTGCCGATCAGGGCCTGGGTCAGTTCCCGGCATGGACTGACGCGGATTCTGCGGCTGTTGAGCACCGCGCCCTGGCCGCGGCTCGCGCAATAGAGATCCTGCGTGCACGGCGCATAGATCACCCCGTGCTCAAGCCGGTTTTTCACCCTTACCCCGATCGATACGGCGAAATGCGGGATCCGGTGCAAGAAGTTGGTCGTGCCATCGAGCGGATCGATGATCCAGGTGACTTCGCCATGGCCTTGTGCGCCCTGTTGCGCTCCGGATTCTTCGGCGAGGATTCCGTGATCCGGGTAGGCCTTGCGGATCGTGCGGATGATTTCGGCTTCGGCGCCGCGGTCGACCAGGGTGACGAAATCGTTGCGGCCCTTGCGTTCGATCGCGAGCTGATCCGCCCGCTCGAAGTGGCGCATGATGAAGGTGCCGGCCGCACGCGCGGCCATGACGGCGATGTTGACCAGCGGATGCATGGCGGGCCAGAAGACTCGTTGGAATAAGGAGCAGGGGGCGGCAGGCCGTTAGAATACCGTATGTACGCTCCGCACACCGCGGTCATCCATGCCGCCGGTTTCGCCCATCCCACGCCATGACCGCCGAAACTCCGTTCGACCCGCTGTCGCGCATGCGCATCGTGCTGGTGTCCACCCAGCATCCCGGTAATATCGGAGCGAGTGCGCGCGCGATGCTGACGATGGGTTTGACCGATCTGGCCCTGGTCAAGCCGGACCGTTATCCGCACCCGCAGGCCCGGGCCACTGCCGCGCACGCCTTGTCCGTGCTCGAGCGCGCCCGCGTCGTCGAACGCCTGCAGGATGCCGTCGCCGATTGCGGCTGGATCGTGGGTTTATCCGCGCGTCCGCGTCATCTGGGGGATGAGCCGCTGCGACCTTGGCAGGCGGCCGAACGGGCCATGGCACTCGCCCCCGAGGCACCCGTCGCGTTTGTTTTTGGCTGCGAACGGACCGGTCTCACCAACGAGGAGATCGATCAGTGCCATGCCACGGCCTTGATCCCGGCCAATCCGCATTACAGCTCGCTGAACCTGGCGCAGGCGGTACAGGTGATGGCCTACGAGCTGCGCCGCGCAGCGCACCCGGAGAGTCCCGCCGTCGCAGCCAAGAAGAGACATCCGTGGTATGCGCCGCCGTCCGCCGAGGAGATGGAGCATTTCTACGCGCATCTGGAGCGGGTTTTGCTGTCCACTGGCTTTCTGGATCCGGGCAATCCGCGCATGCTGATGCGCCGCCTGCGCACTTTCTTCAACCGCGCATCGCCCGATCGCAACGAGCTCAACATCCTGCGCGGCATCCTCACCTCGGTCGAGAAGCCGAAGACCCGACGTGCCCCGCCTCCATGACAAAACCGTGTGCGCCGGCAATCTGGACTTAAATGGTCTAATATAAACCTTGCGGTTCCACTGACGAGATTCACTTCATGTTTGCCCGCATCCGTGAAGACATTGCCAGCGTATTCGAGCGCGATCCTGCGGCGCGCACGACCTGGGAAGTGCTCACGTGTTATCCGGGTCTGCATGCGGTGTGGGCGCACCGGGTCAGCCACTGGCTGTGGACGCATGGGTTCAAGTGGCTGGCGCGGCTGAACTCGAATCTGGCGCGCTGGCTGACCGGCATCGAGATCCACCCTGGTGCGCGGATCGGCCGCCGGCTGTTCATCGATCACGGCATGGGTGTGGTCATCGGCGAAACGGCCGAGATCGGCGATGACGTGACCCTCTACCAGGGTGTGACCCTCGGCGGTACCAGCTGGAACAAAGGCAAGCGTCACCCGACGCTCGGCAACAACGTCGTCGTCGGCGCCGGGGCCAAGGTGCTCGGCCCGTTTACGGTCGGCGATGGTGCCCGCATCGGCTCGAATGCGGTCGTCGTCAAGGAAGTGCCGCCGGGAGCGACGGCGGTGGGTATCCCGGCGCGCATCACGCGCGAAAACGTTCCTACCGAGTCGATGAAGGCGATGGCACAAAAGCTCGGATTCGACGCCTACGGCCTGACGCGCGACATGCCGGACCCGGTTGCCAATGCCGTATCGGCGATGCTCGCGCATATCCAGCAGCTCGACGAGCGGGTGACTGAACTGTGCCGGGCGCTGCACCGGCTCGACTCGCGGATGCCGGAGAATGGCCTGCCCAAGCTGGAGCTACCGGAATTTTGCTCACAAGCGACCAAATCCGACGAATAAATCTGCGGAGGGATGATGAGGATTCTGGTGGCGGGTGGTGCCGGCTACATCGGCGCGCATATGTGCAAATGCCTGCATGAGGCCGGGCATACGGTCGTCGTGCTCGACAATCTCGCCACCGGTCATCGCGCGGCGGTGAAATGGGGGACGCTGGTCGAGGCTTCGGTGGCCGATACTGCGGTCGTCCTGGAAACCTTGCGCAGCCACCGGATCGATACGGTGATGCACTTTGCCGCGAGCTCCCTGGTTGGCGAATCGATGGCCGCGCCGTATGCGTATTACGAGAACAACGTATCTGCGACCTTGCGTCTGCTGCAGGCGATGCGGGCATCCGGTGTGCAGCGGTTCGTGTTTTCATCGACGGCTGCCGTGTACGGGCAGCCGCGGTCCGATGTGATCGATGAAAACCATCCCCGTGACCCGATCAATCCCTACGGCAGGTCCAAGCTCGCCGTCGAGCTGATGCTCGAGGACGCTGCGCGCGCCTACGGTTTGTGCGTCGCTGCCTTGCGCTATTTCAACGCCGCTGGCGCCGAGCCCGCTGCCGGCATCGGCGAGTCGCACCAGCCCGAGACCCATCTGATTCCACGCCTGCTGCGTTGCGCGGCCGGCGAGGCCCTGGAGGTCCAGATTTTCGGTACCGATTACCCGACCCCGGACGGCACCTGCATACGTGATTACATTCATGTCACCGATCTGGTCGACGCACACCTGCGCGCGCTGGAGTACATCACTCGCCAAGGTGGTTTCCATGCCTTCAATCTGGGCAATGGCGAGGGCTACAGCGTGCGCCAGGTGGTCAAGGCCGTCGAGGATGTCATCGGCCATACCCTCGACATTCCGGTGGGGCCACGCCGTGCCGGTGATCCTGCGATCCTCGTCGCCAGCAGCCGCAAGGCGCGCGAGGTCCTGGGCTGGATGCCGCAGTACCCGGACATCCGCCGCATCGTCGCCGACGCCTGGGCCTGGCACCGCGCACCGGCGTACTGACCATGCCCGTTTATCTCGACCACAACGCGACTACGCACCTCGACGCGCGTGTGCTCGAGGCGATGCTGCCGTATTTGACCGGCCCGTACGGCAATGCGTCCTCGCTGCACCGGTTTGGCCGAGCCGCGCGCGATGCCGTCGAACGGGCGCGGGAGCAGGTTGCGCAGCTGGTCGGTTGCCAGCCGGGTGAGATTATCTGGACATCCGGTGGCACCGAGTCGAACAACCTGGCGATCAAGGGCGTCACCGCAGGTATGGCGCCCGGCGTCGTGTTGTACGGGGCGACCGAGCATCCGGCGGTCATGGAGGCCGCCCAGGCGCTGAAGTTGACCGGCTGGACGGTCGAACCGATCCGCGTCGATGCTTCGGGGCGGATCGATTGGCCGACGTTCGAGGCCCAGTTGCGTGCGCATCGTGTGCAGCTGGTTTCGCTGATGCGCGCGAACAACGAAACCGGCGTGATCCAGGACGTCGCCCGCGCCGCCGGCCTCGTGCACGCCGCCGGTGCCTGGCTGCACGTGGATGCAGTGCAGGCGGCCGGCAAGATTCCGGTGGACTTCCAGGCGCTGGGCGCCGACCTGATGAGTCTGTCCGCGCACAAACTCTACGGGCCCAAAGGGATTGGGGCGCTCGTGCGCAAGGCCGCAGTGGATCTGTTTCCGCTGCATCACGGTGGTCCGCAGGAACGCGGTCTGCGCGGTGGGACCGAGAACGTCGCCGCCATCGTCGGTTTTGGCGTAGCGGCCGAGCTCGCCCGGCAAGAGCTCGAGGTACGCACCCGGCATCTGCGTGCGCTGCGCGAGCGCCTCGAAGCCGGTTTACGCAGCCTGCCGGGTGTGTGCATCTTCGGTGCCGACGCCGAGCGTCTGCCCAACACCGTGCAGTTTGCACTCCCGGGTTACGACGGCGAGGCCTTGTTGATGCAGCTCGACCGCCGGGGTTTTGGTGTGTCCAGCGGCTCGGCCTGCGCGAGCGGCAAGGGCGAGCCCAGCCATGTATTGCTGGCCATGGGGGTGCCGCGCGAGATCGCCCGCGGGGCCATCCGCGTCAGCCTCGGCCGTGAGAACAGCGAGGCCGACATCGACGGATTCCTGGCCGCGCTCAAGTCACTCGCTGCGGAGCGCGCATGATTTATCTCGATCATGCCGCGACCACGCCGCTGGATCCGCAGGTGCGCGAGGCCATGCTGCCGTGGCTCGACGATGCCGTGGGCTACGGCAATCCCGCTTCGGACCATGCGCTCGGTCGGCGCGCATGGGCAGCGGTCGAACACGCGCGCGCGCAAGTGGCCGCGCTCGTGGGCGCGATGCCCGCAGAAATCATCTGGACCTCGGGCGCGACCGAGTCGAATAACCTGGCGATCAAGGGCGCGCTGGAATTCCGCGGGCACGCAGGTGCGCATCTCGTCACCAGCCGTATCGAACACAAGTCGGTCGTCGATACGTGTCGTCATCTCGAGGCTCGTGGCGTGCGGGTGACCTGGCTCGTGCCGGAGGCCAATGGCACCATCGGTGTCGAGCAGGTGCTCGCCGCCGTGCGTCCGGAAACGGTGCTCGTCTCACTGATGTGGGTGAATAACGAAACCGGCGCGATCAATCCGATCCATGAGCTCGCGCCGCATCTGCGCGAGCGCGGTGTGCTGCTGCATGTGGATGCTGTCCAGGCGGCCGGCAAGCTGCCGATCGATCTCGATACGACACCGATCGACCTGCTCTCACTCTCGGCGCACAAACTCCATGGACCCAAGGGTATCGGCGCGCTGTTCGTGCGCAAGCGTCCGCGCGCCCGTCTCGCTCCGCAGATTCACGGTGGCGGACACGAGCAGGGCATGCGTTCCGGCACGCTGGCGACGCATCAGATCGTCGGCATGGGCTGCGCCTGTGCGCTCGCCGCGCAGCGTCTGGCGACGGATGCGCCGCATCTGGCCGCGCTGCGCGAGCAGTTGTGGCAGCGGCTGCGGGTGCTGCCGGGTGTGTACCGCAACGGCGACCCTGCGCACAGCGCACCGCATATCCTCAACCTGAGCTTCGAAGGGGTCGAAGGTGAGAGCCTGCGCGCACGCCTCGGCGATCTCGCCATCTCCAGCGGTTCGGCCTGCTCGTCGGCCACGCGTGAACCCTCCTATGTGCTGCGTGCGCTGGGGCGCGATGATGAGCTGGCCGGCGCGTCATTGCGCTTCTCGGTCGGGCGCACGACCACGTCGGAGGACATCGACAGGGCTGCTGCCCGGGTGCTGGCCGAGGTCGGCGCGCTGCGTGCGCTATCACCGCGGTGGGGCACATGAACGAAACCGACAACGTATACGCTTATCCGCAGGCCGTGTGGATGCGGTTCCGCGATCCCCGGCATGCGGGGGTGCTCGAAGGTCACGACGTCAGGCGTGTGTATGCCCGCACACCGGCGGCGTCTGCCGTGATCGAGTTGAGCATCGCCGTGGGGCCGCCGCTGCGGGTGCGGTTTCGTGCCCATGGCTGTCCCTATACGATCGCCGTCGGCGAATGGCTCGCCGAAACGCTCGAGCGCGAGGGGTTGGCCGATCTCGACCGCTGGCAGGCCGGGTCGATCCGTCAGGCGCTTGAAATTCCGGAGGAGCGGACCCATTGTGCGCTCATGGGCGAGGATCTGATCCGCGCCCTGGAGTCGGTTGTGAAGTCATCTCACCCGTCATCATGAGTATCCAATTGACCGAAAGCGCCGCCCGGCGCATCCGCCAGCAGCTCGAAAAGCGCGGGAGTGGTCTGGGTTTGCGCGTCGGCGTCAAGAAATCGGGTTGTTCCGGCTACGCTTACACGCTGGACTACGCCGATGCGGTCGAGGCCGACGACGCGGTCTTCGAACAGCACGGTGCCACCGTCGTCGTGCGCCGCGCCGACCTGGCTGTGCTCGACGGCATGACCCTGGACTTTCAGAAGCAAGGGCTCAACGAAGCCTTCAAGTTCATCAATCCGAACGCCAAGGCATACTGCGGCTGCGGCGAAAGCTTTACCACCTGAGCTGACCGGATTGACAGCCGGGTGCGGCGCTGCCGTCACCGCTCGATGACACCGATCGATGATAGGGTTCCCTTCCGCGACGTCAACGTGGGGGAGAGCCATCGTGCGCGCGTATTCCAAGCTGCGCTACGCGGCGCTGTATCTATTGTCGATGAGTGTGATGGGTGTGCTGGCCCCGGCTGGAGCGGCCGTGCCCGAGCGCGAGGCGGCCCGCCTTCAGGACGAGCTGAGTCCGGTCGGCGCCGTGCGGGCAGCAGGACAGCTCAGGCAAGCCGAGGTCCCCCGAAGATCCAAGCGCGGATTGAGCGATCTTGCCGACGAGTTCGAGGAGATCGTCGATCCGCCAACCCGCGTAGGCGCCTGGCCCGATCTCGCGGATACCGCACAGTTGCGCTCCGAGGCGCCCCTGTTTGCGATCACTGCGGCGACGCTCAATCGCTACCGTGACTACCTGACGGCGAGCCATTTCGCACTGTTGCAGACCAACCCGAATACGTTCTTCATGAACGTGTATCCGTCGCGACGTACGGTGCGTTGGCCAGAGGCGATCGAGCGTGCGACGATTGCCAATGCGACGCGCTGCACGCTCGAGGGGACCGATACTCCGGTCGGATGCCGGCTTGGTTTTCCGTTCCCGATTCCGCAGTCCGGCGCCGAAGTGATCTGGAATCACAAGCTGCGTTGGCGCGGTGATGCGATCTCGCAGATCAATAGCCAGCTCGTCGTGCGCCCCGACGGCAATCACAGCATCACGCGCCTGGCCGAGGATTTCGTCTTCGACTACGCCAACCTCGCGAATCCTGGGCGGCTCGATCGGGAGCGGCGCAGCATCTACCGTTATCTGTCGCGCGTGCTGTCACCCCCGCGCATCGCCGGTCATGCGGTGCTGATCCATGAACGTAGTGGCGTCGGCAGTTATGGCCGGATGGCCTGGCAGTACCGGCCTGGTGATCCCCGCCAGCGGCGTGCACCCGAGGCTGCCTTCGATCAGGTCTACGAGGGTGCCGACGGACTGCAGTTTTTCGACCAGATCGACGTGTTCAATGGCGCGTTGGAGCGCTACGACTGGACGCTCGTCGGCCGGCGCGAAATCTTCGTGCCCTACAACGCGGTGCTGCTCGACGATGCCAGTTCGCGGCCGGAGGAGATCGTGCATCCGACCCATCTGAACCCGAAAGTTCTGCGCTACGAGCTACATCGGGTCTGGGTGGTGGAGGCGACCCTGCGGCCGGGGCAGCGGCATGCCATCCGCAAGCGGCGTTTCTACGTTGACGAGGACAGCTGGACGATTCTGTGTGTGGACATGCTCGATAACTACGGTGACGCCTACCAATTTCAAGAGGCGCACATCGTCTATGAGCCGCAGATGCAGCGCCCGCGATTGGTCGCGAACGTCATCTACAACCGGGAATCCACGCGCTATCTGGTCAGCGGCTTGCGCCTGGACGGCCCGCCGGTCGATGCGCCGGCGTTCGCTCCCGGGCATTTCGAGCCGGCGACGCTGGTGAGCCGGGGTTCTGCGGCGACGGCGAAGCGCTGACCGGGCGCAGGCTGGGTCGGACATCCATTGCCGCGCTGCAGCAGCGGCGGCTATAATCCACTGATTTCATTGGCCCTGCCGGAGACCTCGGCGGGCTTTATCTTCCTTTTGCTTTTGAAGGAGTTTCGTTGTGTCGGTCGAACGTACCCTCTCCATCCTCAAGCCGGACGTCGTCGCCAAGAACCAAATCGGTGCGGTGATTTCCTATATCGAAAAAGCGGGTCTGAAGATCGTCGCCGCGCGCATGCAGCATCTGACCAAGGCCGAGGCCGAGGGATTTTATGCCGTACACAAAGAGCGCCCGTTCTTCGCCGATCTGGTGCGTTTCATGACCAGCGGCCCGGTCGTCGTCATGGTGCTCGAAGGCGAGAACGCCGTCGCCAAGTACCGCGAAATCATGGGCGCCACCGATCCGAAAAAGGCCGCGCCCGGAACGATCCGTGCCGACTTTGCATCCTCGATCGACGAGAACGCCTGTCACGGTTCCGACAGTCTCGAAAACGCGAAGATCGAGATTGCCTATTTCTTCCGCACCACCGAGCTGTGCCCGCGCACGCGCTGACGGGCAGCCACCCACCGAGTCATCCGGCATGACGCACGCAGCGATCGAAGGCAGTCCAGCGGCAGTGGCCGGACCCGCTCCAGCCGCTTCGCGGTCTGCCGACCGCTGCACGAATCTGTTTGGCCTGGATCGTGAGCAGCTGCGCGCACGCTTTTCCGAAATGGGAGAGGCACCCTACCGGGCCCACCAGGTGATGCAATGGATCTATCGGCGTGGCAAGGCGAGCTTCGATGAGATGTCGAATCTCTCCAGGACGTTGCGCTCGCGGCTCGCTGCGCAGTTCGAGATCCGCACGCCGGAGCTGGTCACCGAGCAGGTGTCGGCCGACGGGACCCGCAAATGGGTCCTGCGGCTGGATGGCGGCAACGCGATCGAAACCGTCTATATCCCGGAAGAGGGTCGCGCGACGCTGTGCATCAGCTCGCAGGTCGGTTGCGCGATGGATTGTTCGTTCTGCGCGACCGCACAGCAGGGTTTCAACCGTAATCTGACAACGGCTGAGATCATCGCCCAGGTGTGGTTTGCCGCGCGTACGCTCGGTGGCGATTTCCAGAACGAGCGCGTCATTTCCAACATCGTTTTCATGGGCATGGGCGAGCCGCTGGCCAACTACGGTGCCGTGTTGCCCGCGATCCGCATCTTGCTCGACGATTTCGGCTTTGGCCTGTCCAAACGCCGGGTGACGGTCTCGACTTCCGGCCTGGTGCCGTTCATCGACCGCCTGCGCGAGGATGTGGACACCGCGCTCGCCGTTTCCCTGCATGCGCCGAATGACGCTTTGCGTGACGAGCTGGTGCCGATCAATCGCAAGTACCCGATTGCCGAGCTGCTCGATGCCTGCCGCCGTTATACGGCAGGCAAGGATCGCAAGACGCACATCGTCTATGAATACGTGATGCTCGATGGCGTCAACGACCAGCCCGAGCATGCACGCCAGCTCGCCAAGCTGCTCGGCGGCATGTCGGCCAAGGTGAATCTGATTCCGTTCAACCCGTTTCCGCAGACCCGCTACCGGCGCTCCAAGCCGGAGGCGATCCAGGCCTTTGCCAAGATTCTGCGCGACAAGCACATCCTGACGACGACGCGCAAAACCCGCGGCGACGACATCGATGCGGCCTGCGGGCAGCTCGTCGGCCGGGTGCAGTCGCGGCAGAAGAACCGGCTGGGCGGTATCCCAGTGGTGGTGCGATGATCCGCAGGCCGCTGACGCGCGCGCTGGTCGCATCCCCGCCTGACGGCGGGGCCCCTGCTCGGGCGCTTGCGCGTCCCTGCGGGCAGCTCGTCGGCCGGGTGCAGTCGCGGCAGAGGAACCGGCTGGGCGGTATTCCGGTGGTGGTACGATGATCCGCAGGCTGATGCGCGCGCTGGTCGCATCCTCACCCCGTGGCGCTGTGGTGGTGCTGCGCGCGGTCTGGATCGCGGGTCTGCTCGTGCTCGCAGCCTGCAGCGGTGCCGGCGTGCGCAACGACAAGGACGCCGCGCGCATCAACACGCAGCTCGGGATCAATTACGCGCAGCGCGGGCAGTATGCAGCGGCTCTGGAGAAGCTCAAGCGTGCGCTGGCGCAGGATGATGCATTGCCCGGCGCACACGCCGCCATCGCTTTCGTCTATCAGAACATGAACGAGTCGGCGAAGGCGGAAAGGCACTATCGCCGCGCGCTGGAGCTGCAGCCCGATGATCCGGCACTGAAGAACAACTTCGGGGTCTTTCTGTGCAGCCGCAAGCGCAGCGAGGAAGCAGAGCGCCTGTTTCTCGAGGCGGCGCGCGATCCACGCTATGGCACGCCGGAGGCCGCCTGGACCAATGCCGGTATTTGTCTGAAGACCCAAGATCCCGGAAAAGCCGAGCGTTACTTCCGCGAGGCATTGCAGATCAAGCCCGATTATCGCGAGGCCCTGGCGCAGATGGCCGGCATCGCGTTCCGCCAGCAGGACTATTTACGTACGCGCGCCTTTTTGCAGCGTTACGATTTGAACAAATCCGCGACGGCCGAGTTGTTGTACATGGCCGTGCGGACGGAAGCCGCATTGGGCGACCTGAGTGCCGCGAAAGCATTTGCGCGGCGGCTCAAGCTCGAGTTTCCCGAGTCGGAAGAGGCCGCATCCACATTCCTGAATCTCGAATGATCACCGAAACGCCGGACGCTCCCTCGTCCACCGATGTCCCGCCACCGCCCTCACCGCCCCCCAGTCCGGGAGCGATGATTCGCGAGGCGCGCGAGCGTGCGCGCCTGTCGCTGGAAGATCTCGCAGCGCACACCAAGCTGGCGCGCAGCACGCTCGAAGCACTGGAGTGCGACGACTACACCGCGCTGCTCGAGCCGGTGTACGTGCGCGGTTATTACCGCAAATGCGCCAAGGTGCTCGAGATCGATGAGGCGCGCCTGATTGCGGCATACAGCGCACGCGTGTCACCCAAGGCCCCCGAGCCGCCTTCGAAACTGCGGCTTGCCTCCGGAACCGAGCTCGGCTCATCCAGTCGGCTGCCGGTGTCGATGGCGGTACTGGCGGCATTCGTCGCCGTCGTCGTCTGTGCGTTGTTGTGGTTTGCGCGCGACGGTTTCGAGCAAACCGTGCCTTCGGCGCCGGTGGTGACGCAGGATCACGCGCCCACTCTGCCGCCGACGCCGGTACCAGAAGTGCCGGCGACCGGTGCCACGAGCGGTTCGGCCGATGCTCCGGCGCCCGTGGTCGAGGCCGCGGGTGCGCAGCAGGACACGCCACAGCCCGCCGCTGCGGGCGCGCCTGCACCGACGGTTGCGCCTGCGAGCGGGACTGTACGCCTGCGCTTCATCCAGGACTCCTGGGTGCGCATCGACGATGCCACCGGCAAGACTCTCGTCAACGACATGCGTCGTGCAGGGACCATACAGGCTTTCGACGGTGCACTGCCGCTTACCGTGTTTCTCGGCAATGCCCCCGGCGTGCAGGTCGAGTACGAGGGGCGCATCATCGATCTGACCCCGCACGTGCGCAGCAACAACACCGCGCGTTTGGTCGTGCCGCAATAGGGGCAAGGCGATGGCGATGACCAGTCATCACCGGATCCTGCGCCGCAAGTCGCGGCCGCTGCGTGTCGGTCGCGTCACCGTCGGCGGCGATGCGCCGATCGCGGTGCAGACGATGACCAACACCGATACCGAGGATGTGTCCGCGACGGTGGCGCAGATCAAGGCCTGTGTGAAGGCCGGCGCCGACATCGTGCGCGTTTCGGTGCCGACGCTCAAGGCAGCCGAGGCGTTTCGCGAGATCAAGAAACAGGTCGGCTACGTGCCGCTGGTGGCCGACATTCACTTCAACTACAAGTGCGCGATCGCCGCGGCCGAAGCCGGTGCGGACTGTCTGCGCATCAATCCCGGCAACATCGGCGGCGATCGCAAGGTTGCCGAGGTCGTGGCCTGCGCCAAGCACCACGGGATCCCGATCCGCATCGGCGTCAATGCCGGCTCGCTGGAGGCCGATCTCCAGGAGAAATACGGCGAGCCCAATGCGGACGCATTGGTCGAATCGGCGCTGCGGCACATCGAGATCCTCAAGCGCCACAACTTCGAAGACTTCAAGGTCTCGCTCAAGGCGAGCGAGGTCTTCATGACGGTGTTCGCCTACCGCAAGCTGGCGACCATGATCGACCAGCCGCTGCACCTTGGCATTACCGAGGCGGGCGGCGCGCGTGCCGGGGCCGTGAAATCGGCGATTGGCCTGGGCATGTTGCTCGCCGAGGGCATTGGCGACACGATCCGCGTCTCGCTTGCCGCCGATCCGGTCGAGGAGGTCAAGGTCGGCTGGGACATCCTCAAGGCTTTGCATCTGCGTAGCCGCGGCATCAATCTGGTGGCTTGCCCGTCGTGTTCGCGACAGAACTTCGACGTGATCAAGGCGGTGCAGGAGCTGGAGTCGCGCTTCGAGGACATCGACGAACCCCTCGATGTGGCCGTGATCGGATGCGTGGTCAACGGCCCTGGGGAGGCGCGCGAAGCGGCCATCGGCGTCGCCGGCGGCTATCCGAATTCGATCTTCGTCGACGGCAAGATCCAGCACAAGGCGCACAATGCCGAGCTGGTTGATGTCCTCGAGCGCCTCGTGCGTGAGAAAATCGCGCAGCGGCGCGCCGCGCGTGCCAATGGCGGCGAAGCGCAAGAGACGCGGGCAGCGGATGCCACGCGCCCATCCGATACCCAACGATGAACAAATTCCAGTCGGTCCGCGGCTTCAACGACGTGCTGCCGCCGGACACCGCGCTGTGGCAACACCTGCACGCGGTGGCCGCGCGTACGTTTGCATCCTATGGTTACGGCGAGATCCGTCTGCCGCTCGTCGAGCATACGGCGCTGTTTGCGCGCTCGATCGGCGAGGTCACGGACATCGTCGAAAAAGAGATGTTCACCTTCAAGGACCGGGAAGGCGACAGCCTCACCCTGCGCCCGGAGGGTACGGCCGGCACGGTGCGCGCAGGTCTGGAACACGGGCTGCTGCACAATCAGCAGCAGCGGCTGTGGTATGCCGGGCCGATGTTCCGCCACGAACGTCCGCAGGCTGGGCGCTATCGCCAGTTTCACCAGCTCGGGGTTGAAGCCTTTGGTATGGCGGGTCCGGACATCGATCTTGAAGTGATCGCACTATCAGCCCGGCTGATGCGCAGCCTCGGCATCGGCGGGTTGACGCTGGAGCTGAACTCATTGGGCAGTGCGCAGACACGCACGGCGTATCGCGCAGCGCTGGTTGAGTTCCTCGAGCGTTACGAATCGTCGCTCGACGCCGATTCGCGGCGCCGCCTGCGCAGCAACCCATTGCGCGTGCTCGATTCAAAGGATCCGCAAACCCAGGAGATCCTGCGCGAGGCGCCGACACTGCTCGATGCGCTCGACGATGCGTCGCGGGCGCATTTCGACGGTTTGCGTCAGGGACTCGAGGATCTTGGGATCGCGTACACGATCAATCCGCGTCTGGTGCGCGGACTCGATTACTACAGCCGCACCGTGTTCGAGTGGACCACCGATCGGCTCGGTGCGCAGGCAACGGTGTGCGCCGGTGGGCGTTACGACGGCCTGGTCGAGCAGCTCGGCGGCGCGCCGACACCGGCGGTGGGTTGGGCGAGTGGCGTGGAACGCCTGATCCTGCTGATGAAGGCGCAGGGTTTGACAGCGCCGGATCCGGCTCCCCATGTCTATCTGTGTGCACTCGGAGAGGCTGCGCAGCGCCAAGCGCAGCGTCTCGCCGAGCGCCTGCGCGATGCCTTGCCCTGGTTACGCCTGGCGGTCAATGCCGGTGGCGGCAAACTCGCTGCGCAGCTCAAGCGCGCCGACCGCAGCGGTGCGGCGCTGGCCCTGATCCTCGGCGAAGCCGAACTTGCGGCCGCCAGCATTCAAGTAAAATCCCTGCGTGCGGCCCACCGCGAGGCCAGAGAATCCACACCCGAACAGCAGCAGGCCGTGCCCTTGGCGGAACTGCCGCAGCGGCTTTCCGGTCTGCTCGAAGCAGAACACTTGATGAGAAACCACCCGTGACCACGCATTTCGAAGACGAAGACCAGGCCGAACGCCTCAAGCAGTGGTGGAAAGAAAACTGGCTGGCGCTCGCTGGGGGTCTGGTGATCGGTCTTGCGGCGATTTTCGGCTGGGAAGCCTGGCAGTCGCATCAGGACCGTCGCGCTCAGCAGGCCTCACGCATGTACGAGGATCTCAAGAAAGCGATCGCCGATGCCCGTGCGCAAGAAGCCGTGCGCATCGGCGATGCGCTCGTCGCTGAATACGCCGGCACCCCTTATGCCGCCGGTGCGGCCTTGTTTCTTGCCGCCGAGGCCTTCAAAAACGGCAAGCCGGACGAAGCCTTGGTGCGTCTGCGCTGGGTGCGCGAGAAGGCGTCCGATCCGGGGCTGCGGCAGGTTGCGCGCCTGCGCGAGGCACGAGTGCTCTGGCAGCAGAACCAGCTCGATGCCGCGCTGCGCTTGCTCGACGGCGACATGGGTGAGTTCACCGCGCTCGCCGAGGAACTGCGCGGTGACATCCATCTCGCGCAAGGCGATCGCGCCGCTGCACGCGCGGCTTATGAGAAAGCCCTGACCGCAACCGCGGAAGATCCGGCGGCGCGCGCGGGCCTGCAGCGCAAGATCGACGATCTCGCCGACGTGGTGCAGTCGTGAGACCGGGCGTGCTGGTTCGTGTGCTGCTCGTGGCGGCGCTCGTGGGGAGCCTTGGCGCCTGTTCCAAAGACGGCAAGGTGCGCGAGCCGGCCGAGTTGCAGGACATCGTCAATCCGCAGCTGCGTTTATCCACGGTGTGGACGGCGCGCGCCGGCGAGGGGAGCGGCAAGTACCGTGCATCGCTGGATGTCACCGTCGCCGAGGATGCGGTCTATGCCGCCGAGGTGGGCGGTCGCGTTTATGCCTTCGATCCCAACACTGGTGCCCGCCTGTGGGTGACCGACACCGATGCCCGCGTGATTTCCGGGCCGAGCGTGTCCGGCAATGCGGTGCTGGTCGGGACGATGGAAGGCGAGGTCATTGCGCTCAAGCGCGCGGATGGTGCGCCATACTGGCGCAGCACGATTTCCAGCGAGGCGCTGGCCACGCCGGTTGGCGATGGCAACCTGGTCATCGCCCGCGCCGGCGATGGTCGTGTCCACGCACTGTCGGCGGTCAGCGGCTCTGCGCTGTGGATGTTCGAGCGCACGGTGCCGAGCCTGACCTTGCGCGGCCTGGGCAAGCCGGTGATCGACGGGAATCGGGTGTTCGTCGGCATGGACAACGGCCGCGTCGCGGCGCTGCGCATGGCCGATGGCCAACCGATCTGGGAGCAGGCCGTCGCTGCGCCGAGCGGGCGCAACGAGCTCGAGCGCTTGACCGACATCGATGGCGCGTTATTGCTCGATGGCGGCGAACTCTACGTGGCCAGCTACGGCGGTGAGGTGGCCTGTCTCGATGGCGATACTGGCCAGGTGCTGTGGCGGCGGGCAGTGAAGAGTTACACCGGCCCGACCCGCATCGGCGATATCATCGTCGTGAGCGACGAGTCCGGCGTGGTCTGGGGGCTCGACGCCACGACCGGTGCCGCGGCCTGGAAGAACGAAGACTTGAAGTACCGGCGGTTGTCGCCGCCGGCGGCTTTTGCCGAGCGCATCGTCGTCGGAGACTATGAGGGGTATTTGCACTGGCTGGACCCGAAGGACGGCCGTCTTGTTGCGCGTGCGCGCGCGGGCCGCGATCCGATCCAGGCGGTGCCGGTGGCGGATGGGGCGTTGTTGTATGTACTCGATACCGCCGGCCGGCTCGCGGCCATCCGCGCCGACTGACCGATTTTGCCCACTGGCGCGAGGCGGGCTCAGGCCCGCCTTTTTCGTTGAGCGTGCTTTGCGGACAATGCACCGATGAGCGACAAACTCCCCACGATCATACTCGTCGGCCGCCCGAACGTCGGCAAGTCGACGCTGTTCAACCGCCTGACCGGGACGCGCGATGCGCTGGTCGCCGATCTGCCGGGACTCACCCGCGATCGCCAGTACGGCACGGCGGTGTTTGAGCACCGTGCCTTCGTTGTCGTCGATACCGGCGGATTGATGCCGGAATCCCAGGATCCCCTCGCCGCACTGGCCGAAGATCAGGCCAGGCTCGCGCTCGACGAGGCGGATCACGTCCTCTTCGTCGTCGATGCGCGATCTGGATGTACGCCATCGGACGAGGCCATCGCGCGGTATCTGCGCAGGCTCGGCAAACCCTTGACGCTGGTCGTCAACAAGGCGGAGGGTCAGCCGCCGGCGCAGGCCGCTGCCGATTTCTTCCGGTTGGGTTTGGGTGAGCCGCAAGCGGTCTCGGCCGAACACGGCCACGGTCTGCCGGCGTTGCTGCGGCGCGTGCTGGCGGATCTGCCGGTCGTCGCGGCCGAGCCTGCGGATGAGGACGGCGTCGTACGCGTGGCCATCGTCGGCCGCCCGAACGTCGGCAAATCCACGCTGGTGAACCGCCTGATCGGCGAGGAGCGGCTGCTCGCCGCCGATGTGCCAGGGACGACACGCGATGCGATTGTCGTGCCGTTTGCGTACGAAGGGCGTCCTTACCAGCTGATCGATACTGCTGGCGTGCGTCGGCGCGCGCGCATCTGGGAGGGTGTCGAGAAACTCTCGATCGTGAAAACACTGCAAGCGATCGAACGCGCGCATGTGGTCATCGCCGTCGTCGATGCACAGGCCGATATCGGCGAACAGGATGCCCGCCTGATGGGCCTGATCGCGCAGCGCGGCCGTGCGATGGTGCTGGCGGTGAACAAATGGGATGGCCTTACCCCCGATGCGCGCGAGCAGGTGCGCTACCAGATCGGCCTGAAGCTGCCCTTCCTGGACTATGCGCCGACGCTTTTCATCTCGGCGCGGCACGGCTCGGGTCTGGGCGAACTGATGCGCGCGGTGCAGGCGGCTTACGACTCGACGATGCGCGAGCTGCCGACAGGGGAGATCAACCGGGTACTGGAACAGGCGGTCGAGGCGCATCCGCCTCCGGCGGTGCTCGGCCGGCGCATCAAGCTGCGCTATGCCCACCAAGGGGGTCGCAATCCGCCGCGCATCGTCATTCACGGCAACCAGACCGAGAAACTGCCGGCGGCGTATAAGCGTTACCTCGCGAACCGTTTCCGCGAGGCCTTCAACCTCACGGGTGTGCCGCTCCTGCTGAGCTTCAAGACCGGCGACAACCCATTCAAGGACAGGCAGAACACACTGACTGCGCGCCAGATCAAGAAAAAACGGCGGCTGATGGCACACGTCAAGCGCTGAGCATGCCCGCACGGCTCAGGCATCGAACGGCCACACCCGGGGGATGATCGCGACCGCGACGCCCCACAGCAGCAGTTGCAGAGGAATGCCGACCTTGAGGAAATCGGTGAAACGGTAACCGCCCGGGCCGAACACCATCAGATTGGTCTGATAGCCGAGCGGTGTCGAAAAACTCGCGGATGCCGCCATCATCACGGCGTAGACAAAGGGCAGAGGGCTAACGCCGAGCTCTTCAGCTGCAGCCATACAGATCGGGAACATCAGCACTGCCGCGGCGTTGTTGGTGATCATCTCGGTGAGCAGCATCGTCATCAGATACGCCAGGGCCAGAACCCACAGCGGATTCTCACCGGGAATGGTCAGCAATAACCCTGCGATCTCGGCGGCGGCGCCGGTGACTTCGAGCGCCTTGCCGAGCGCGAACGAGCAGGCGATCACCAGCAGCACCTGGGTGTCGATGCTCTTGCGGGCAGCCGTGACGCTGACGCAGCCCAGTGCGACACTGGCCGCGGCGCCGAGCAGGGCCGCGGTCACCATCTCGACCCAGCCGAAGGTCGCGGTGAGAATCACGGCGGCGAGAATCCCCCAGGCGCGCAGGGCGTGGTCGAAACGCGGAACCTCGGAGTCGGCGACGTCGCTGACGAGCAGAAAGTCTGGAGAGTGCCGGTGCCGTTCCACCCAGACCGGACGCGCTTCGAGCAGCAAGGTATCGGCGGGCTTGAGCACGACGTCGCCCAGGCCGCCGCGCACGCGTTGGCCGTCGCGGGCGACGGCGATGACGGAGGCGCCGTAATACGTGTGGAAACGGCTGTCGCGCAGGGTTTTGTTGATCAGCGGGCAGCGGGTCGAGATCACGACCTCGACGAGCTTGCGCTCCGGGTACTGTTTGGCGATCGCGGCATCGTTGCCATTGAGCGGGGTGCGCAGGCCGCGGATGCGTTGCAGCTCGACGATGGCATCGACATCGCCGGCGAACACGAGACGGTCGTTGCCCAGCAGGCGTTCGCTCGACCCAACCGCCGGAATGATCCGACCCTCGCGCTCGATTTCGATCAGGAACAGGCGGCCCAGGTGGCGTAACCCGGCCTCGGCGATCGTTTTGCCCACCAGTGGCCCGTCGTTCTCGACGATCATTTCGACCGTGTACTCGCGGGGGTTCTCGAAGGCGCTGGTGCCGGGTTTGCGCTCCGGCAACAGGCGCTGGCCGATCGTCATCATGTACAGCATGCCGACCAGCGCAGTCGGGATGCCGATCCAGGCAATGTCGAACATGCCCAGATCGGGATTGCCACGGCTGGTCCACAGGCCGTTGACGACGAGATTGGTCGAGGTCCCGATGAGCGTGCAGGTGCCGCCCAAAATGGCGGCGTAACTCAGCGGCATCAGCAGCTTGGAGGCAGGGAACTGGTTGCGCTTGGCCCAGGAGAGGATTGCCGGCAGGAAGGCTGCAACGATCGGTGTGTTGTTGATGAAGGCCGACAGGCCGACGGTAGGCGCCATGACCCGCAGCTGCGCGAGCGACAGCCGCCGTGGGCGTCCGAGCAGCTTCTGAACGACGAGATCGATCGCCCCGGTATCACGCAGTCCGGCGGCGACGACATACATCGCGGCAACGGTGATCATGCCCTCGTTGGAAAAACCACCGAGCGCCTGCTTGGGATCGAGCACGCCCAGCGCAAGCAGCGCGAGCATGGCCAGAATCAGAACCAACTCGGCGGCCAGTTTTTCGCTGATCAGCAATGCGAGGGTGAGAAAAAGTACGCCCAGCGTGATCCAGGCCTGTAATTCCATGGGTAGAGACGTGGTGGTGACGTAAAAGTCGGTGGCAAGACCGGCGCGTTACGATAACAGCTCCGCTGGGTTGTGCCCTATGCATCCGGACACTCAAGCCCTCTGCATCGACCAGACGCGGGCGAGTTCCGGCGGGTCGGATCGGCGGTCGAGCCGATGGATCAAGAACAAACAGCCGGCCGCGGAAATCACGGTTGCGCTCGCAAACAGCGCGCGATATCCCGCATGCTCGGCGAGCCATCCGCCGCTGATGGTGGCCGCGCCATGGCCAAGCACCAGCGCACAGGCCAGCAGCGTATAGTCGGTGCTGGCGTGATCGGGAGCGCAGGCGTCCATCATCAAGGTGAACAGCGCGACCACGGCCATGCCGCCGAGGAGATGTTCGGCGACGCAGGCGATGGCTACACCGGACAGTCCGCCGATTCCGAAGCTGGTGAGGGCATAAACAGCCAGCGCGCCGGCCTCCAGCA
This sequence comes from Fontimonas thermophila, assembly GCF_900113085.1. GTDB lineage: Bacteria > Pseudomonadota > Gammaproteobacteria > Nevskiales > Nevskiaceae > Solimonas > Solimonas thermophila. The sequence goes on from NZ_FOOC01000008.1 coordinate 31,889, forward strand.
AGCCGGCAACCAGCAGAGCCGTGCGCCGTCCCAGGCGCCAGGTGAGCCAGCCGCCGAGGGCCGCGCCCGCCAGCGTGGCCGCCGAGCCGAGAGTGCCCTTGATCAGTGCGATTTGTTCCTTGCCCATGCCCATGTCGTGCAGATAGGGGCCGACCATTCCAGACCCCATCGAATTGCCGAACTTGTAAACGCAGATCAAGGCGATGAACGTCGGAATCCCAGGGCGGCGCAGGCGCATCCACCAACCGGCCATGAGCTGTCGCCATGCCGGTGGGGCCGCGCCGGGGCGATGCGCAGGCGGTGTGCGCAGACCAAGCACCGGGATCACCGTGCAGGCCAGCAGCCCCGCCATGGTCAGGCACATCGCGGTCCAGCCGTATCGTGCAAAAACCCACAGCAGCAAACCGCCGCCCAGAATCATCCCGAGCCGATAGCCGCCGACTTGCAGGCCATTGCCGAGGCCGCGCTCGACGGGTGAGAGCAGCCTCACTGCAAGTCCGTCGGTGGCGATGTCCTGGGTTGCGGCGATGAGGTTGAACACGAACAGGACGAGCAGTAAAAGACCCAGGGTGCCGGTGAGATCGAATGAGCCGATCGCCAAGGCAACGGCCACCGCGGCGAGCTGCAGCACCAGCAGCCACTGTCGGTATGTGCCGATATGGTCGACCAGCGAAGCCCACGCAAACTTCAGTGCCCAGGGTGCGAACAGCAGCGAAGTCGCTCCGATCGCAGTCAGCGACAGGCCTTGCTCACGTAGCAGCACCGGCAAGGCCTGGGTAAAGAACCCGTAGGGCAGTCCCTGGGCCAGATAAAGACTGCCCAGCAGCCAGGCTTTGCCGGCGGGGCTCATGTCGCTCTCGTCTCCACACGGGTCATTCGCGGCATGACCGGCTCGGAATGATGATGCCAAGTTCCTTTATCATGCGCGCAGGGCACGCGCTCAGAGACAGCGCCACGCAAAACGACCGATCGCGGGGCTCTCGAGCACGATACGATCACGCGGTTTGAGCGGTCCAACGCCCTTGGGTGTGCCGGTGTAGATCACATCGCCCGGCGCCAGCGCCCAAGTCTGCGACAGGATATGGATCTGGCGTGCCACCGGAAACAGCATGTCCCGGGTACGGCCGTGCTGGCGCAGTTTGCCATTGACGTGGCAGGTGAATTCGATGGCCTGCAGATCTTGCTCGAGATAGGGTTGGAAGCTGCCCAGGGGCGCGGCGCCGTCGAAGGCCTTGGCCAGTTCCCAGGGTTTGCCGTGGGCTTTGAGAGTGGTCTGCAGTTCGCGCAGCGTCAGGTCCAGGCCGAGTGTGATGCCGCCGACCCAGTTCAATGCATCGTCCAGCGGAATGTCGCGTCCGCCGCCGGTGAGCTGCACGACCAGTTCGGCTTCATGGTGGACCTCGCCGCGACCACGCGGCAGCACGATCGGCTCACCCTCGGGCACGACGCAGCTTGGTGGTTTCATGAAAACGACGCAGTCGCCGTCGGCGGCGTGTCCGAGGTGGGCCAGTTCCTGTACATGCTCAGCGTAGTTCTTGCCGATGCAAAAGATGCGGTTGATGCGCATGGCTGCCAGTCGCCGTAAAGAACAACGGCTGCCGAAGCAGCCGTCATTCGGATCACGTTGGATCTCCCGTTAGATGCGTTCTTCGATGCCGAAGTCCGCAAAGCCTTTCTTCCTGAAATTCTCGCGGAACATGTCGCGCAGCTTGATGGCCTGCGCGTCATAGGCCGCCTTGTCGGCCCAACCGTTGCGCGGATTGAGCATTTCGCTCGGCACGTCGGGGCAGGCCGTGGGCATTTTCAGATTGAGGATCGGATGCGTCTCGGTGGGTACGTCGTCGAGTTCGCCATTGAGCGCGGCATTGAGCAGGGCGCGCGTCATACGGATCGAGATGCGCTTGCCGACGCCGTAGGGCCCGCCCTGCCAGCCGGTGTTGAGCAGGATGCAGCGGGCCTTGTGCTGCTGCATTTTCTCGGCGAGCAGCCTGGCATAGACGTTCGGCTTGTGCGCCATGAACGGGCCGCCGAAGCAGGCCGAGAACGTCGGTGTCGGTTCAGTGATGCCGACCTCGGTGCCGGCGACGCGCGCAGTGAATCCCGAGACGAAGTGGTACATCACGTCCTTGGGTTCGAGGATCGCGATCGGCGGCAGCACGCCGAAGGCATCGGCGGTGAGCAGGACGATGGTCTGCGGATGCGGCCCGCGTCCATTGGGCATGACGTTCGGATTGGCGCTCAGCGGGTAGCTGAAGCGCGTGTTCTCGGCGATCGAGGCGTCGCTGAGATCGAGCTCGTCCGGGTGGCACTCTTCCATGCGCTTGCCCGGCAACGGTGGCACGTTTTCGATGATCGTGCCCGGTTTGGACAGGGCCGCGGCGATGACCGGCTCGGCCTCCTTGTCGAGGTTGATCAGCTTGGCATAACAACCGTCTTCGAGATTGCACAGACCGTTGTCGGACCAGATCGTCTCGTCGTCACCGATCAGGCGGCGGTTGGGATCTGCAGAGAGAGTGGTTTTGCCGGTGCCGGACAGACCGAACAGGATCGCGGCGTCACCTTTTGCGCCGACGTTGGCCGAGCAATGCATCGACAGGCGACCCTCGAGCGGTAGCAGGAAGTTGCCAACCGTGAAGATCGTTTTCTTGACGACACCGCAGTAGTCGGCGCGCCCGGCGACCAGGCAGATCTTGTTGCGCGTGTCGATGACGATCGCGGCTTCGGATCGGCAGCCGTCGCGTTCGGGTTCACACCAGAACGAGGGGACGTTGAGCATCGTCCAGCGACGTGCATCGGCATCTTTCACGCCGATCAACCCTTTCGGGAACATGTTGTGGGCGAACATCGCGTGTGTGGCGTATTCGCCGACGAAGCGATAGGGCACGGCGAACTCCGGATCCGAGCCCATGAAAACGTCTTGCACATACAGCGAGGCCCGCTTGGCGTTGAGGTGATCGACCACACGCTTGAGCAGGCCTTGGTACTTCTGCGGATCGTAGGGGTTGAGGTCGGCCTTGAACCAGATCTGATCGGCGACCTCGGGCCACTTCACGGCATACGTGTCTTTGGTGCGGCGGCCGGTGCAATCCGGATCGGTGTAGTAGACCAGCGGGCCGTTGACTCCGAGTTTGGTCGGAAAGGCTTTCTGCTCATTCGATGGTCCGTCGCGACGGACCCGGCCACGGTCGTTGGCGATGGCCTCGTGGAACAGCTCTTCTTTCGAGAGGTTGTATTTGTAAGTGACGGTTTTCAGTCCGAAGAGCTTTTCAAGATCAGCCTGGAAGGTCATGCACACACCTCAAATGGCGGGGAAGCCGGTAGGGTCCGGGCCCAAAAGAAGCGCAAATGGTAAGGAGGGGGGGGCGGGGAGGCAAGCGCCAAAGCGCCGGATCCGGTGGTCCGGCACGACAATGACACTGACCCCTGTGAAGGGCGGCGCTCAGCCGGTTTCAGGCAGCTTGAAGCCGGCCACCGATTCACGCAGCTTGATCGACAGGGCGTTGAGTTCCTCGACCGCGTTCGCCGTCCGGTTGGCCGACCCCGAGGTCTGGATGGCGATGTCGCGAATGACCTGCATCGTGCCGGCAATCTTGGTCGCCTGTGCGGATTCTTTGCGCGCGGCGGCAGAAATCTCGGTGATGAGCCGGGCGAGTTCCTGCGACGAGGTCTCGATCCTGGTCAGCGCCTGGCCCGCTTCCTCGGCGCTCTTGGCGCCGACGACCACGTTCTGCGTCGAGCGCTCCATCGAGATGATCGCCTCGTTGGTGTCGGCCTGAATCGTCTTGACCAGGGTTTCGACCTGGCGCGTCGCGTTGGCTGCGCGCTCGGCGAGGCGCTGGACTTCGTCGGCGACGACCGCAAAACCGCGGCCCGCCTCGCCGGCCATTGCCGCCTGGATCGACGCGTTGAGCGCGAGCGTGTTGGTCTGTTCGGCGATGTCGTTGATGAACTCGATGATGTTGCCGATTTCCTGTGAGGATTCGCCCAGGCGCTTGATGCGCTTGGACGTGTCCTGGATCTGTTCGCGCAGCGCGGTCATTCCCTGGATCGTGCGGTTCACCGTCTCGGCGCCGTTGTGCGCGATTTGCACCGATTGCTGCGCCTGCTGTGCCAGTTTCTCCGCGTTTGCGGCGACTTGCTGCATCGACTGCGAGGTGGCGGTGATGGTGTTCGTGACCGCTGCGATTTCTTTGGCCTGGCGCTCGGAAGCCTCATTCATGCGCAACGCGGTTTCCTTGGTGCTGGATGCGGCGTTGGCGATTTCCACCGAGGTCGAATTGATCGTGCCGACCAGGTTGCGCATGTTCTGCACGGTGTAGTTGATCGAGTCCGCGATTGCGCCGGTGAAGTCTTCGGTCACCGTCACGTCCACGGTCAGGTCGCCGTCGGCGAGATTCGTGATTTCATCGAGCAGCGACAGAATCGCCTGCTGCTGCTTGGCGTCGCGCTCTTCGGCAAAGCGCAGGCGCGAGCGTGTCGCGCGCACGGTGAAGACGATGAACGCGACCAGCAGCACGATGGCCAGACCGCCAGAGACGGCGACGACGATCGGCAGGATCACCTGGCGCACGCGGGTGTCGAGCAGGCGCTGCTCCAGCGCCTTGGCGGTGGCGATGACGTTGGCGGCGACACCCTGCAACTGGCCGGCGGCGATCTGCAGACGGTCGACCGCCTCGGCGTTCTCCAGCAGCGATTCGCTGGCCGTGACGACCTGGGCGAAACGTTCACCGGCCTCCCGCGCCAGCGGGCCGACTGCGGGATCGGCGAGCAGCTGCTGGTTGATCTGCATAAAGTTGCGGACCTCGGCGTCCAGTGCCTGGATCGTTGCCGCGGCATCGCGACCACGAGTCAGCACCGCGCGGGCTTCGGTGGCGATGCGTTCCAGACGTACCAACTGTGCAATGGCCGGATTCTGTCCGCCACGGCTACCCAGGCGCTCGGCGATGCGTTCGTAGATTTTGAAGACGTCGTCGCCACTGTCGGCATGGATCGCCTGGACGATCATCCCGGCGCTGGATGCAGCCTGGCGCCAGGCCTGTTCGCCGTCGAGCACGGTCTGCACCGTGCTTTTCATCTGGTTCCACGCATTGGCGACTTCGGTGACTTCCGGCTGTACCACCGCCGGCGCCGCGGGGATGCCGGCGTCGTCGTCACCCTGGATCAGGGCTTGTACCGAGAGGTCGAGATCCTCGACGCGCGCCGACAGGGTCAGGAAGTCGGGCGTCAAGCCGCGCGTCGCGGTTTCGCCGACATCGACGATCTGGCCGATGTCGTTGGAGATCTGCCGTGCGATCTCGACCCAGGTTTCATCGCGCGTATCGGTGCGCTGGATCGAATAAAAGCCGGCCATCGCGACCATCATGAGGATCACCGCGGTGATCAGCGTCGCCAGTTCGCGCCGGCTTCCCCGGACTCTTCTTTTTTCTGCCATGACTCCCCCTGGTACCAGCCAGCGTTCAGCGGCCGAGCACGATATTGATCTTGGCCAGCAGATCGGCCTCCTTGACCGGCTTGACCAGATACTCCTTGGCGCCCTGGCGCAAGGCCCAGACGCGGTCGGTTTCCTGGCTCTTGCTGCTGACCACGATCACCGGGATGTGCGCGGTCGCCGGATCCTTGGACAATGTGCGGGTGGCCTGGAAACCGTTCACGCCGGGCATGACCACGTCCATGATCACCACGTCCGGCTTTTCTGCGCGGACCCGCGCGATCGCATCTTCGCCCGTGGTGGCTTCGGACACGATGTGCCCCGCTTTCTGCAGCATGCCGCGCAGGTTCTGAACGTCGGTGGGCGAGTCATCTACGATCATCACGCGTGCCATAGTGTTTTCCCTTCCGCCGCGGCGGAGGCCTCCGGAAAGAATCGATTGGTTGCGGACTTTATACCAAGGGATGCTGCACGAGCCAAAGGGCGTGTTTTCAGCCCCGGCTGGCGGTGAAGACCTCGCGCCCCGCATGGAAGGTGCGCAGCACCCGTCCGTGCAGGCGGCGGCCGATGAAGGGGCTGTTGCCACCGGCGCTGTACATGCGGTCGCGGTGCAAGACCCAGCGAGCCTCGGGATCGACGAGAACCAGATCCGCCGCCTGTCCGACGGCGATGCGCCCGCCGTCGATGCCGGCGATCGTCGCCGGCGCGCTGGTCAGCCGCGCGAGCGCCTGCAGCGGTGTCAGCCAGCCTTCATGCACCAGCGCGAGTGAGAGCGGCAACAGGGTTTCCAGCGCCGAGATGCCCGGCTCGGTCATCGGGAAAGGGTTGATCTTGGCGTCGGCCTCGTGGGGTTGATGGTCCGAGCAGATCGCATCGATGACCCCGCTTTTGACTGCTGCGCGCAGCGCATCGCGGTCCGCGGTCGAGCGCAGGGGCGGTATCACGTGGCAGAGCGGATCAAAACCGTCCACATCGGCATCGGTCAGGTGCAACTGGTGCGCGGCGACGTCCGCCGAGACCGGCAAGCCGCGGCTGCGTGCCGATTCGATCAGCTCGGCGCCGCGTGCGGTGGACAGTCGGCAGAAATGCACGCGTGCGCCGGTGTCTTCGACCAGCGAGATCCAGAACCGCAGCGATGCAACCTCGGCGGCGACGGGGATCGGCGCCAACCCCAGGCGCGTCGCGACCGGGCCTTCATGGGCACACCCGCCGGCCGCGAGCGCCATGTCCTGCGCAAAGACGTGTACGGTCAGATTCAAGCCCTTGGCGTATTCGAGGGCGCGGCGTGCGATGCGCGAATCCGGCATCGGGCCGTAGGCGTTGCTTGCGCCGACGGCGCCCGCGGCCTTGAGTGCGGACAGTTCGGCGAGCGCTTCGCCTTTGAGATCCTTGGTCAGTGCGGCCAGGCCGTGCACGGTGACGCCGCCGTGCTGCTGGGCGATGCGCTGCAGACGGATCAGCATCGCCGGGGTATCGATCACCGGCTGGGTGTCGGGTGGGATCACGACGTGGGCGATGCCGCCGGCCTGTGCCGCTCGTGTCTCGGTCGCGAAGCTGGCCTTGTGCGTCTGCCCCGGCTCGCGGAAGCGCGCGCACAAATCGACCAGTCCCGGGATTAACCAGCAGCCGCGCGCATCCACGGCGCGGGTACTGGCATCGGCGACCGCGCCTTCGCCGATCGCGGCGATGCGCCCGTCGCGCAGCAGCACCGGCACGACCGCGTCGAAGCCGCTCGCCGGGTCGAGCACGCGCGCGTTGCGGATCAGCACCGGTCCATCGCTTGCGGCGGCCGTGCGCTGCGCGATCGCCGACCATTCTTTCATTTTCGGGACCCGGCTCATCGCGTGCTCCGGCGCCGTGGGCGTGTGCGCACACTGGCTTGGCCGAGAATCATCGCCATCACCGCCATGCGCACGGCGATGCCGTGGCGGACCTGTTGCAGAATCAGGGACTGTGGACCATAGGCGACGTCGCCCTCGATTTCGACGCCGCGGTTGATCGGCCCCGGGTGCATGATGATGGCATCCGGACGCAAGGCACGCGCCCGTGCGCGGGTGAGTCCGAAATCGCGGTGGAATTCGCTCATCGACGGCAGGTAGGCGCCGAGCATGCGTTCCTTCTGTAGCCGCAGCAGGATCACCACATCGACACCGTCGATGCCCTCGTCCATGTCGTGGTGTACGCTCACGCCCATCTGCTCGATGCCGGCCGGGACCAGCGTCGGTGGCGCGACCACGCGGATGTCGGTCGTTCCCAACGCCCGCAGGCCGTGGATGTCCGAGCGGGCGACGCGCGAGTGCAGCACATCGCCGACGATGGCCACCCGCAGCTTGCGGAAACAGTCGATGTCCGGACCTTTGTAGCGGCGGATGGTGAACAGATCGAGCAGCCCTTGCGTGGGGTGGGCGTGGCGCCCGTCGCCGGCATTGAGAATCGCAACGCCCGGCGCTGCATGCTGCGCGAAGAAATGCGCGGCGCCGGATGCTTCGTGGCGCACGACGAACATGTCGACCTGCATCGCCTCCAGCGTCTTGAGGGTGTCGAACAGGGTCTCGCCCTTGGAGGTGCTCGACGCGGCGAGCTGCAGGTTGAGCACGTCGGCCGACAGGCGTTTGGCTGCGAGCTCGAACGTCGTGCGCGTGCGTGTGCTCGGCTCGAAGAACAGGTTGACGACCGTGCGCCCGCGCAACAGCGGCAGCTTCTTGTCCGGGCCGCGTAGAGAGTGCTCGAGTTCCTCGGCGGTATCGAGGATCTCGGTCAACAATTCGGCGCCCAGACCCTCGAGCGTGAGCAGATGACGCAGGCGGCCACGGCTGTCGAGTTGGAGTTCGGGACTCATGCTGGGCGCGTATTCTGGACTTTTGCCGGGCGCAACGAAAGGCGCGCCGGCAGCGATCCTGCGCAGCCGGGCGCAGCCGACGCATGTCGCTTACCCGTGCACATCCAGCCACTGTTGCAGGATCACCCGTGCCGCCTGGATGTCCCGATCCCCTTTGCGCACGCGCCGCGTCATCCGTCCGCTGGAGCGGGCCTCGCGCAGCCAGTCGTCGGCGGCACGTGAGCTGTAGCGCTCGTCGATCAGATGTACCGGCAGGTGCAGCCGCTCACCGAGTTCGGCGGCGAAGCGACGGGCAGCAGCGGTGATGGACTGCTCGGCACCCTCTTCGTCGAGCGGCAGGCCGACGATCAGCGCGCGCGGACGCCACGCGGAGACGAGCCGGGTGATCGCCACCCAGTCGCCCCTGGCAACCGTCGCCAGGCCGCGCGCGGTGCGTGTCACGCTGTCACCGACGGCGATGCCGATGCGCTTCTCGCCATAATCGAATGCCAGATAGATCATGCCGGCAGTTTCCGGATCCAGATCCTCGGGGGCCACCCCGGTCTTTCCAGTCGGCAGCGACTGGCTGCGTGGTGGGGTCGTTTTATGCGTGTCCGGCGGCGCCGGTGAGCTGCGTGACATCGACGCCGAGCAGCCGGGTCGCCGCCTGCCAGCGGTCGCGCACCGGGGTGCGGAACAGGATTTGCTCGTCGACGGGGGTATGCAGCCAGGCGTTGTGCAGGATTTCGTCTTCGAGCTGGCCTGCCCCCCAACCGGCATAGCCGAGCACGACGAAGTAATCCGCCGGCCCTTCACCCCTGCCGATCGCGCGCAGGATGTCGCGCGAGGTCGTGATGTACAGTCCGCGCGCCAGGGTCATGCAGGATTCCCAGCCGCCCGGCTCACGGTGGATCACGAAGCCGCGCTCGGGCTGGACCGGACCCCCCCAGTAGACGAAGGCCTCGCGATCGACGTTCTCATGCTCCAGGCCCATCTGCTCCATCATCTCGACGAGCCGCAGATCGGTCGGGCGGTTGATGACCAGGCCGATCGCGCCGCTGTCGGTGTGCTCGCACAGCAGCGAGACCGTCTGGCGGAAGTTCTCGTCCTCGAGGCTAGGCATCGCGACGAGGAACTGGTTGGCGAGGAAGACCGCGGATTCGCTCATGCCTCCAGTATCCGCCGCATCGCAGGAGAGTCAAGACGGGTGCGGCCCCGCTGATCGGGCGCCACGCTGCGGCCCGGCAGGAGGGAGGTGACGCAGGATCGCCACCGTCGCGGCGCCGGTGACGAGCCCGAAGACGAACGCAGCCGTCAGCAGGGGCGGCAGCAGGCGCAGCAGCCCCGGGTGCGGGATGAAGAAGCCGTAGGCCACGGCGAACTGCCCGCTCATGTGGGCCAGCGCCGAGAGAACCGACAGGCCCAGCGCCGACAGGCGCAGCGACGGTCGGGCGGCGTTCCAGAGACTCGCGAGTGCCAGCACGGTCAGGCTCGCAACGGCGCCGGCGGCGGACAGCCAGAAGCCGGGGGCCATGAAACTGCCGACGAGCAGGCTGCCGACGAGCACGCGCAGACCTGCGACCCACACCGCCAACCGCAACGAATGGCGCAGCAGTACGATCAGCGTGATCACGTTCGCGAGTCCCGGTTTGACGCCGGGCACGGGCGACGGCAAGCCGGCTTCCAGGACGTGGATTACGATGGCGAGCGCGGCAAAGCCGGCGACGAGCCGGTCTTCGCGGTCGGGTGTCAGTGCCGATGGCGGCGTTGGCATCAGAAGCTCACCGCGTCGACAGATGCCTCGGCATCGCCCAGAAGGCTGATACTGACCCGGTTGGGCAGGCAGGCTGCGGCATCGCCGCCATGCGACAGCCAGCCGCTGTGCACGCAGACTTTGTTGCGGCACGGGCTCGCGATGAAGCGCACGCGGCCATTTTCGATACGCAGCCGCGATGGGCCCAGGCGGCCCTCGACGAGGATGTCGCGGTTGCCATCGAGGGCGTAGCGGCCACTGGGCTGGCCGGCGATGCGTACCTCGAATTGCGTTGCCGCCATCGCCGGCTGCCAGAAATGTGCGTAGGTGGCGCCCACGGCCGCCGCTGCAAGGCCGATGGCGATGACATCTGCGCGTGTCACGGCACGGTTTTGATGTGCAGGCCGTCGATGAATGTCACGCGCGGTGCCAGCGCAGCAGTGATCTCGACGTCGCCCTCGGCTGTGACCACGAACGCCTGGTCGATGCCCAGGGCGCGGGCCACTTCGCGCCAGTGTTGGGGGCCGGCAACGAACAAGGCCGTACTCGCTGCATCGGCGAGCGCGCCGTTTTGTGTGACGACCGTGACGGCCTGCAGACCCTGCGCCGGTTGCCCGCTGTGCGGATCGAGCAGATGGTGGTAGCGGTGTCCATCGAACTCGAAATAACGCTCGTAGTCACCGCTGGTGATGATCGCCTCGTCACCCGTCGATTCCAGTGTTGCCAGCAGGCGGTGCCGGTCGTCGGGGCGCGGGTGACGGATGCCGATGCGCCAGGCACGGTTGCCGCGGCGGCCGCAGGTGCGCAGATTGCCGCCAGCATTGACGATGGCGTTCGCATAGCCTTCGCTGCGTAGATGGTCGATGGCGCGATCGACGGCATCGCCCTTGGCGATCGCGCCGAAATCGAGCCAAACACCCGGCGCGGGGCCATAGGCATGGCCGTCGGGCGGCAGCGGCGGTGCCTTGGCGAGTGCGGCGACGGCTTGATTGAGCGCGACCGGATCGGGCGGGGTGCTGCGGAACTGCGTCTCGTCGTGGAATCCCCAGAGTTCGACGAGGCGGCCGATGCGCACATCAAAACGGCCAGCGCTTGCACTGCTCAGTTCGGCGGCGCGCGCGAACAAGGGTTGCATCGTCGCGGGGATCGACACGCGCTCCTGCGCGAGCCGGGCATTGAGCGCGGCCAGCTCGCCGTCGCCCCAGGCCCGCCAGCGTCGTTCGTAGTCGGCGAGGAGCCCTTCGAGGCCGGTCAGCGCGCTTTCGGCGGCTGCACGGGACTGTCCCTCGTCGAGATACAGCGAAACCGAAACGAGCGTACCCATGGCCAGCCATTCGCGCACGACGAGGCGGTCGTCGTTGTCCGGCCGGGGCCGTAGCGCGAGCCAGGCGAACAGCAGGGCAAGACCCAGCCCGAGAATCAGGCGACGCAGAAAAAGGCGCAGATGGGGGGACTCGGGCAATCTCATGTCCAGTGACGGGGATCGCTATGCGGCGCGATGTTTTGTGACATTGGTTACTGCAACCGGTGCTCGATCGCGGCGATGACCGCGCCGCCGATGTCGAGGCCGCAGGCGGCGTCGAGTTCGCGCGCGCAGGTCGGCGAGGTGACGTTGATCTCGGTGAGGTAGTCGCCGATGACATCGAGCCCGACGAAGATCAGCCCGCGCTCACGCAGCGTGGGGCCCACCTGTTCGGCGATCCAGCGATCGCGTGCCGTCAGGGGTCGTGGTTCGCCCCGACCGCCGGCGGCGAGGTTGCCGCGCGTCTCGCCAGGCTGCGGAATGCGCGCCAGTGCATACGGCACCGGTTCGCCATCGATCATCAGGATGCGCTTGTCGCCGTGCACGATCTCGGGGATGTAGCGCTGGGCCATGATGTGGCGGCGGCCATGAGCGGTCAGCATCTCGATCACCGAACCCAGGTTCAGGCCGTCGCGCGGGATCCGGAAGATACCGGTGCCGCCCATGCCGTCGAGCGGTTTGTAGATGACGTCGCCGTGTTCGGCATGGAAGGCGCGCAGGATCTGCATGTCACGGGCGATCACCGTCGGCGCACAGCACTGGGCAAACCAGCTGATGAAGACTTTTTCATTGGCGTCGCGCAGTGCACGCGGGTGGTTGACGACGAGTGCCCCCTGTTCCTGCGCGCGTTCGAGGATATAGGTGGCAGTGATGTATTCCAGGTCGAACGGTGGATCCTTGCGCATCAGGATCGCATCGAATCCGCCGAGTGGCCGCTCTTCGGGCTTGCCCAGCGCAAACCAGCGTGTGCGATCGTCGAAGACCTCGATGGGATGCGCACGCCCCATTGCGACGCCATCGCGCAGCCATAAGTCCTGCATTTCCAGGTAGTGCAGTACCCAGCCGCGCTTCTGGGCGGCGAGCATCAGCGCCAGGGTCGTGTCCTTGTGGGGTTTGATCGTGGCGATGGGGTCCATCACCACGGCAAGTGTGCGCGTCATGGTCGGGATTGCAGAGGGCTCATGCCGCCTGTGGTGCTGACGGGGCCAGCGCGCGGGCGGCTTCGATCTCGCGTGCGGCGGCGAGCGCGGCGAGGCGTGCGACGACGCCGTAGGCGTAGAAACGGTTCGGGCGATCGTCGGGTCCGCAGGCCGGGTCGGGATGACTGCAGCAGTTGTCGAAGGCCAGCGGCTCGAAGCGCATCCCCGGCGCATTGAGGTTTTCCTGGTTGCCGCGCTGTGAGTTCAGACGGTAAAAGCCGCCGACCACGAACTGGTCGATCATGTACACGACCGGTTCGGCCGTCGCGCCGTCGGGTCCGAGTTTCTCGAAGGTATAGACGCCCTCCTGGATGATCGCGCCGGTGACTTCGCGACCCTCCTTGGCGCTGGACATATGGGTGCGCGTCCTTCGATTCATGTTGCGGATGTCGTCCACGCTGCGCGCCGTCATCACCGCCATGCCATAGGTGCCGGCATCGGATTTGACGATGACGAACGGCTGCTCCTGAATTCCATATTCCTTGTATTTGGCCGCGATGTCTTCGAGCAGCAGTGCGACGTTCGCTTCCAGGCATTCCTGGCCTTCGCGTCTCTGGAAATTGATCTGCCCGCAGTTGCGGAACAGTGGATCGACGAACCAGGGATCGATGCCAAGCAAGTGGCCGAACTCCTTGGCCACCTCGCGGTAGAAGCCGAAGTGGTTGGACTTCTGCCGCGCATGCCAACCCAGGCTGAGCGGAGGAATCACATCCTGCTTGAGTCCGCGCAGGATTTCCGGGATGCCCGCGGACAGATCGTTGTTGAGCAGGACTGCGCATGGATCGAAATCGCCGACGTGCACGCGATCGCCCGTGCGTTGCAGGGGTTCGAGGCGCAGGGTGCGGCCGGAAATCTCGAGCCGAAGATCGGTGGGGGCCTGCAAGTCCGGTAGCAGCGAGCCGACGCGCACGTGAAAGCCGGCCTTGCCGATCAAGTCCACGAGCGTGGCGACGTTTTCGAGATAGAACCTGTTGCGGGTATGGTTTTCCGGCACCAGCAGGATGCGCCGGGCCTTCGGACAGATGCGCTGGATCGCCGTCTGCAGGGCCTGCACGCACAAAGGTTCGAATGCGGGATTGAGGTTGTTGAATCCGCCGGGGAACAGATTGGTATCGACGGGCGCCAGCTTGAAGCCGGCGTTGCGCAGGTCCACCGAGCTGTAGAACGGGGGCGCCGTCTTCAGCCACTGTGTACGAAACCAGGCTTCGATGTCGGCCGAGCGCTGCAGCAGCAGCGATTCCAGCTTGAGCAGGGGGCCGGTTTGCGCGGTGGTCAGGCGGGGTACGGGGGTGTGCATGGAGGGTGTGTGCCGGGGGGCTATGCGTGATTTTCGAGCCTGCATGGTAGCGCAGCACGCGGTGCGGGGCGGTGTCGGCTGTGAAGAGCGGCCGCGACTGTGCTAAAACGCGTGCAGTTGGGGATTGCGGAAACGTCATGGAGGAGTGAGTGTCCACGCAGCCGATAGCCAAGGTGATGGTCATCGACGACAGCCAGACCATCCGGCGTACTGCCGAGACGCTGCTCGCGCGCGAAGGTTACGAGGTGATCACCGCCCAGGATGGCTTCGAGGCGCTGGCGAAGATCGCCGAGCAGGCACCCGACCTGATTTTCGTGGACATCATGATGCCGCGACTGGACGGTTACCAGGCCTGTGCGCTGATCAAGGGCAATCCGCGCTTTGCGCGCACGCCGGTGATCATGCTGTCGTCCAAGGACGGTCTGTTCGACCGCGCGCGCGGCCGTATCGTCGGCTCCGACGAATATCTGACCAAGCCGTTCACGAAAGACGAACTGCTCGGTGCGGTGCGCGCGCACATCAAGAAATAAGGCAGGCGGCACCAGGGTAACGGTAACGGGGAGAGCGATGAGCGCGGATTTGAGGGCCCTGCGTGGCGATCCTTTCGAGCAATTGCTGGCGCTCGAGGCCCGTCTGCGCGCGGCGCGCATGGACGCTGCCGCCGGCGAGGCACAGAGCTGGACGGGCCTGGGGTTCCGTCTCGGTCAGACCTGGCTGGTGGCCCCGCGCGACGACGTGCGTGAAGTGATCCCGCCGCCGTCGACCACGCGGGTGCCCAACGCGCGCGGCTGGATGCGTGGTCTGGCCAACGTTCGCGGCGAGCTGCTCGCGATCGTCGATCTGCCGGCGCTACTCGGATTGCCGCAGGCCGAGCATCAACGCATGCAGCGCGTGCTCGTGCTCAATTCCAGGCGCAACCCGGTCGGCATGCTGGTCGACGAAGTCGCCGGCTACCGTCAATTCACACCGGGAGAGCAGCGCGCCGAGATGGCCACACAGGCGGGGCCATTTACGCCCTTCCTGCTGGGCGCCTTTGTGCGCGAAGGCCAGCCTTGGCTCGTGTTTTCGCTGCACAAGCTGGTGCAGGATGAATCTTTCCGCTCGGCCGCGCTATGAATGCACGACTTCGTCCGCAGCTGATCGCAGGCATCCACTGGGTGCGCGGCGAACTCGAACAGAGCATCGCCCGCGCACGCACGCTGATCGACCATTACGCCGAGACGGGCACCGATCCATTGCAGTTGCAGCAAGCGTATGTCGAGCTGCATCAGGTCCGCGGCACTGCGGTGATGATCCAGTGCTACGGTCTTGCGATCGCCGCCGGCGAGATGGCGGCCGCTCTCCAGGACCTGAGCCAGAACCGCATTGCCGAGCCACAGCCGCTGTACTCGGCATTGCTCGGCGCGACGATCCAGCTCAGCGACTATGTGCAGGCACTCGCCGAGGGCACTACCGACTGCGTGCTGGTGCTGCAGCCGACGATCAACGAGCTGCGTCTGGCCCGCGGCCAGCCGGTGCTGACGGAAGCCGAATTGTTCGTCCTGCAGATGCAGGGTCTGGACAAGCGGCTGCCCGCGCCTGGCGCGCCGGTTGCCAGCGTTAGCGAAGGCATCCAGAGAGAGGCACGCCGGCTGCTGGCGACCTTCCAGGCTTCTCTGCTGGCCTGGATTCGCGGCGGGGCCGATGCCAAGACCGGCGCCGCGCGCGTCGGCAAGATCGCTGAACTGATCGCGCAGCAGGCCACCGATGCCGCGGTGCACCAGCTCTGGCGCATCGCCGCCGCGGCCATCGAGGCTTATCTCGGCCGCGGCATCCGCGATGCGCTGGAACTCATGCGCTTGTTCGGACGGCTGGGTGTGCAGCTCAAGCTGCTGGCCACGTCGGGTGAATCCGCGGCTGCTGCGCAGATGGGCGATCTGCCCCTGCAGCTGTTGTTCTTCGTGGGGCGTTCGACCAGCCGCGGCACGCGGGTACAGGCACTGCGCACGGCTTTCGATCTGGATCATCAGCTGCCCGACCCGGCGACGCTGGATCAGTTGCGCCGCCGCATCCATGGCCCCAATACCGCGCTGCTGGTCAAGGTGGCCGAGGAGATTCGTGCCGAATTCGCACGGGTCAAGGACCAGATCGATCTGATCGTACGCACCGGTAGCGGCGATGGTGCGGCGACCGTCGCCGGGCTCAAGCGGATCGCTGACACGCTGTCGGCCTTGGGGCTTGGCCGCCTGCACCAGGTCATCGTCAACCAGTCGCGGATGCTCGCCGGCGGCGAGGCGCAGGGGAGTATCGACGCATCGGTGTGGATGGATCTCGCGACCTCGATTCTGCGCGTCGAGAACGACCTCGAGGATGCCCTGTTCAGACAGATGCAGCATGCCGACGATCCGGCGGCGCTGGACATCTCCACCGACGTTCCCGCTTCGCGCGATCTCGCCGAGGGCCGCGAGGCGCTCTACCGTGAGTTCTTGGTCAACCTCGCGCGGGTGAAGACGGCCATCGATGCTTATCTCAAGAGCAGCGGAACGGCTGCGTTGCCCGATGCCGTGCTGCTGATCGACGAGATCGCCTCGGGTTTCGAGATGCTGTCGCAGGCGCGCGCGGCCGAGCTGATGCGGCGTCTGCGGCGGTTCGCTGCCGGGCGTTCGCTGGTTCGGCTGCGCGAGGATGCCGGGCGCGCCGAGCGCTTCGCCGATGCGGTCGCAGCCGTCGAGTACTACATCGAGTCGGTGCGTTCGGCGCTGCCGGGTGCCGATGCCATTCTCGACGATCTGACCCGCGCCCTCGACGCGCTCGAAGCGGGGCTGGAGGCCGGCGAACCCGAGACGGTGGCTCCCCCGCCAGCGGCGGTCTCCGAGCCAGCGCTGACTGCGACCGCATCGCCTGCCGCGGCGGCCGCCGGGGAGGATCCCGAAATCCGCGAGATCTTCCTCGAGGAGGCAGCCGAGGTGCAGGCCACGGCGCGCAATGCTTTTGCCGCCTGGAGCCGCGATCCGCAGAACCGCGACGCGTTGACCACCTTGCGCCGTGCCTTCCATACGCTCAAGGGCAGCGGTCGCACGGTCGGTGCGACCGAGATCGGCGAGTTTGGCTGGGCGATCGAGAACATGCTCAATAAATGTCTCGACGGTTCGGTGACGATCAGCCCCGGCATCGTCGAGACCGTGGGCCGTGCGCTGGCGCTGCTGCCCGCCCTCGTCGAGGCGTTCCGCACACACGCGCCGTCGCCCGCCGATGCGGCCAGTGTCGCCGAACATGCACGCGAATACGCCGCCGGGCGGACGCCGGGTGCCGAACCCGAAGCGGACATGGTGCAGGTGTTCCGCGACGACGCCAACGAAAAACTCGCCAGCGTGGCGGCGTGGCTCGACGAGCATACGCAAGAGGGTGAGGTCGCGCCGGATGCCGGTATCGTCCGTGCCTTCCACACGATACGCGGCGCGGCCCGCATCGTCGAAGCCTCGGCATTGAGCGAGCTCGCCGGGGCGCTGGAAACCTATCTGGATCATCTGGCCGAGGCGCGGCTGCGTTTTGATGCCGACAGCCTGCAATTGCTGCGCGAGAGCACCGCCACCCTGCGTGCATGGATTGCCGAGGTCGGTACTCCTGCGGTCGCACGGCAGGATGCTGCGCCCTGGCTGGCGCGCATCGAGACCTTGCGCAGCAGTGTGCTGCCGGAAGGCGCGGCCCAGGCCAGCGCCGAACGCGAGCTCCACGAGATTTTTGCCGGCGAGGCGTTCGACCTCGTCGCCAAGATCGAGGATCAGCTGCGCGGCTGGGCGCAGGCACCAGACAACGTACGGGCCGCTGCGGAGCTCAAGCTACTGAGCCACACCTTGCTCGGTGCCGCGCAGATGTCCGGATGTAGCGGCATCGCCGAAGTGGCGCGCGCGCTGCACCGCGCCTTCGACGGCGCGGCACAGCGTGCGCTGGTGCCCGAAGCGGAGGCATTTACGCAGCTGCTCGCGGTCTGTGAGGGGCTCTACCAATACCTCGACCGTTTCCGCGAGGGCCGTCTGCAGGGGGACGACGACGGCTGGGCAGCGCGTGTCGAGGCTCTGGACTGGGCGATGTCGCTGCCGGCATTCGCCGCGGCTGCACCTGCGGTAGCCGCCCCGCCGCCGCAATCCGAGTCCATCGAACTGACTTTCGATGCGCTGCAACTGGACGCGCCGCCCGCGGTATCGGCATCGACCGATCCGCTGCAGTCTGCCCCCGCTTTGGAGGCCGTCGTACCGCCGCCGCTCGCATCCGGTGATGCGGAACCGCTGCCGGAGCGGACGATCGGATTGGCCGAGGAGAGCATCGAGATTCCGCCGGTCGAGTCGCCGGAGATGGCGACCGACGGAGTCGATGCCGAGCTGCTCACGGTGTTCCTGACCGAGGCCGAGGAGTTGCTGGAGAGCCTGGATCAGAGCAGCGCGGCGCTGGAGCGCGATCCGCACAATCTTGCCCTGCTCGCCGAGATCAAGCGGTTGCTGCACACCTTCAAGGGCAGTGCCCGGGTCACCGGGTTGCGTACGATCGCCGAGGTTGCCCACCGGCTCGAAACCCTATTCGAAAACCTCGAGGCCGGCCGTGTGCCGCCGGGCACGCATTTCTTCGCACGTGTACAGAACGCGCTCGACGGTTTGCAACTGGCGCTCGATGACATCAAGCGTGGGGTCATTCCCGAGCCACTGGCATTGCTCGATGAGCTGGCGCTGCCGCTCGCCGCCGAACCGGCGGTGCCGGCCGCTGCACCGCCGGCGCCGCAGGCACGGCCAGAACCGGCGCGCGCGTTGCCGGAAGGTCTCGACCTTGAACTGGCCCAGACTTTCGCCGGCGAAGCCGAAGAATTGATGGACATCCTGGAGTCCGCACTGCAGCGCTGGCAGGCCCTGCCGGGTGATTTCACGCCCGCGCGCGACATGCTGCGCGCCCTGCATACCTACAAAGGGGGCGCGCGCATGGCCGGGCTCGTCGCGATGGGCGACGCCGCGCACGAACTGGAGTCGCTGATCGAGGGTCTGGAGTACGCCGGCGAGCTGGATGCCGGTGCCCTGCGCGTGGTGGCTGCGGCCGTGGCGGAGCTGCGCACGCTCACCGACCGGCTGCAGCGTGGCGAATACGACACCCTCGTCGATGCGGCTCACGAAGTGCAGGCCGACGAACGATCACCCGCGCCAGTGCTTACGTCCGTCACAGCCGGTGCAGATGCGCCAAGGCAGATCAGTCGCGCGCAGCCGGAGTCTGTGCCCGTGCCCGTCGAGCCTGCGTCACCGCCGGCCGGCGTCTGGGATCCCTTGCTGTTCTGGCGGCCCGAGCAGGAGGAAGAAGGGCTGGCTGCGCAGCGCCGCGAAACCGCGCGCGTGCCGGTCGAAGTCCTCGACCGCCTGCTCAACGAGGCGGGCGAGATTTCGATCTACCGTTCGCGTATCGAGGAGCACAACACCGCGATCCAGGCCCAGCTCGAAGACATGGCGCAGGCGATTCAGCGTGTGCGCGACCAGCTGCGTCAGCTCGACATCGAGACCGAGGCGCAGATCGCCGCCCGCGGTTTTCATCAAACCGAGGGAGCCGACCGTTACGCCGGCGAATTCGATCCGCTGGAGATGGATCGCTATACGCGTATGCAGGAGTTGTCGCGTGCGCTCTCGGAATCGATCGGCGACCTCGCCGCCGTGCACGCGTCGATCGACCAGCTCGCCAGCGAGCAGACGACGATCCTGTTGCAGCAGGGCCGTGTCAACACCGAGGTGCAGCAGGGCTTGATGCGTACGCTGATGGTGCCTTTCTCGCGCCAGGTGGCGCGCCTGCAGCGGGTCGTCCAGCAGACGGCGATGGAGCACGGCAAACGCGTCGACATCGTTTTCGATGGTGTCGAGGCCGAGCTCGACCGCAACGTGCTCGAGCGCATGACCGCTCCGCTGGAGCATCTGCTGCGCAACGCGGTGATACATGGGATCGAGCCGCCGGCACAGCGCGAGGCCGCCGGCAAGCCGGCGAACGGGCGGCTGACGTTACGGTTGTGGCGTGAGGGCAGTCAGTTGTTCATCGAGCTGGCCGACGATGGTCGCGGGCTCGACCTCGCCGCAATCCGCGAGACCGCGATCCGCCGCGGTTTGATGCCCGCCGATGCCGAGATCACGGACGACGAGGCAGCGCAGTTCATTTTCGTTCCTGGGTTCTCGACCGCACGGCAGCTCACCCAGGATGCCGGTCGCGGCGTCGGCATGGACGTCGTCGCCGCCGAGGTCAAGCAGCTCGGCGGCAATATCGAGCTGGCATCGGAAACCGGCAAGGGGGCGCGGTTCAAGCTGCGCCTGCCGCTGACCCTGGCGATGTCGCAGTCGCTGCTGGTCGGCGTCGGGCACGAACTGTATGCGGCACCGCTGGCGAGCATCGAGGGCATCACCCGCGTGCCGCGCGAGCGGCTCGACGCCTATCTCGCCGACGACGGACCGGAGCTCGAATACGCGGATCAGCACTATCGCGTGCACCATCTGGCGGATCTCGTCGGTCTGCCACGGGAGGGCAGCGGTGACGGCAGGACCGCCCATGCGCTGCTGGTGCGCATGCCCGAGAGTATCGGCGGCGAGATCAGGCGCGTTGCCGTCATCGTCGATCAGCTGATCGGCAGCCGACAGATCGTATCCAAGGCAGTCGGGCCGCAGATCAGCACGATTCCCGGCATCACCGGCGCGACCATTCTCGCCGACGGCCGCGTCGTGCTCATCCTCGACATCGCCACGCTGGTTCAGGACCGCACGCGTCGCGCCCTGCGGACCCAGGTGATGTCGGCGCAGGGGGAGCCACTCGCCGAGGCCCAGCGCACGCTGATCATGGTCGTCGACGACTCGATCACAATCCGCCGTGTCACCGAACGTCTGCTCGCCAAGCATGGCTACGCCGTGATCACGGCCAAGGACGGCCTCGATGCGATGGCGCAGCTGCAGACCGAGCGCCCGGATGCGATCCTGCTCGACATCGAGATGCCGCGCGCCGATGGTTTCGAGGTGGCGACCTTCGTGCGCAACAGCGCACCGATCGCACGCACGCCGATTCTGATGATCACCTCGCGTTCCGGCGACAAGCATCGCGAGCGCGCCGCCGCGATCGGCGTCGACCGTTACCTGATCAAGCCTTATCAGGAGGACCAGTTGCTCGGTGAACTGAGCGCCGTCCTTGAGGAGCGTCGGGCATGAACCGGGAGCAGGTGTACGCCGTGTTGATGGCGCTGCACGAGGACGTGTTGCTGTTGCCCAATGCTGCGGTCGCCGAGGTGCTGGCGCGCGATGCGCTGCAGCGTGGCGATCGCGGCCATGAATGGCTGCTCGGGCACTGCGAATGGAACAACCGGCGTGTGCCGGTGGTCCGCTTCGAGGTTCTCAACGGCGGTCGTGACGCCGGCGATCCGCGTCGCGAGCGGATTGTCGTGCTCAATTCCGTGGGCCGGCATCTGCCATCCGGACAGCTGGCCATCGTCACCCAGGGTTATCCCCACCTGGTCACGCTCAATCGCGCAGCCATGCAGCCGGTCGAGCTCGACGCTGCGGACCGCAGCGACCTCGTGCTCTCGCGCGTGCGCATCGCCAATCAGGTCGCGCTGATTCCCGATCTCGAAACGCTCGAAGCCGAGATCGCGCACGCCCAGCGGGCTTGATCCACGATTGCGCCGGTGCCGCGCAACGTTTCCCCGACATGAGCGTGCGCGACACATTCGGGACGGCGACGCCGGTGTTTTTCGCCGGAGTGTCGATCGCCGCCGCCATCACGACGATGCTGCTCAAGGCCCTGGCGTGGTGGCTGACCGGTTCGGTCGGTCTGCTGTCCGACGCGCTGGAAAGCCTGGTGAATGTGAGCGCGGCCGCGGTGGCCCTGTGGATGCTGCGCATCGCCGCGCGGCCGCCGGACGATGAACACGCCTACGGACACGGCAAGGCCGAATATTTCGCCAGCGGTTTCGAAGGCGCGATGATCGCCGTCGCGGCCGTCTCGATCATCTGGACGGCTGTGCCGCGCCTGCTCGATCCGCAGCCCTTGCAGCAAACCGGCATTGGGCTTGCCGTGTGTACCGTGGCTGCCCTGATCAATGCGGCGGTGGCGCGTGTGCTGCTCGCCGCTGGCCGCCGGCACCGGTCGCTTGCGCTCGAGGCCGATGCACGCCATCTGCTGACCGATGTCTGGACCTCGGCAGGCGTGATCGCCGGTGTGGCGCTGGTGGCAGTCACCGGTTGGCTCGTGCTCGATCCGCTGCTGGCGCTCGCGGTGGCGGCCAACATTCTGTGGACCGGTTGGCGGCTGCTGCGCGAATCAGCGGCCGGGCTGATGGATGCCGCCTGGCCGCACGCCGAGCGCGCGCAACTGGAGGCGATCCTTCAGCGCTGGCGCGCCGAGGGTGTGGATTTCCATGCCGTGCGCACACGGCGCGCCGGCGCCCGCCATTTCGTGTCGTTCCATGTGCTCGTCCCCGGAGCCTGGAGCGTGCAGCGCGCGCATGATTTGGTCGAACGCATCGAGGCTGCGATCGCCGACGAGCTTTCGCCGGTGAGCGTGTTGACCCACATCGAACCGATCGAAGATCCGGTCTCCCACGACGATGCGCATCTCGATCGCCCGGCGCCCGCCGGTGCTGCGTTCGACCGCACGCCACCGTGAATGGGGCGCTTTGCGCTTCAAAACGGCGCTCTTGCCGGGGCGTGTGCCGCCGATCGTGCAACGGTCATGAAAAAGGCCGCGGGCGCAAGCCCGCGGCCCGGCAAACGCCCGTATGCAGGCGTTATCCCTCCCTCGCAGCTCGCCGGCGGTCCGATCCGCCAGGCGGGCGCGTGGTATACCTGCAGCGCGGATCGTCCGTCCCGGGAGCGCTGCAGTGAATGCAGGTCAGACGCAGAAGCAGAACATGCAGGATGTGGATCGCCTGATCCAGGCTTTCTACACGGCGGCATTCGAGCATCCATGGCAGGATTTCCGCCCGCACACGCTCCAGGCGCTGTGTCAGTGGAGTGGCGCGCGGGCAGCAGCCTGGTTGACCCGGAGCGTCAGCGATCTCCCCGGCGAATACGCGGCATGGCCGTCTGGCGTGGGCCCAGGGCGCGATGCCGTCGCCGGCATTCGCTTCGATTCCGGCGTGCGCGAGGTGGAGCTCGATCCGGTTCCGCCGCATTGGTGCCCGGCTGCGGAAACGACGGACGGCTGGGGGCTCGCGCTGGCGATCGCGCATCGCGACACACCGATGCGCAGCGTATTCGCCCTGGTGTTCGGCTCTGCGCAGCGCCCGCCGCGCGAGCTTTTGCGCCGCGCCATTGGGCATCTTGCGCAAGCCGGTACGCTCGCGCTATTGCAGTTCATCCGGCGCGACGAGTGGTTGCAGACCCTCGGCCGATTCTCGCGCGGGTGTGCCGCGCTGATCGATGCGCATGGCGGGATTTATGTCGCAAGTCCGCGTTTCACCGAATTGATGCAGACCGAGCTCCGCAGCGGGGATCACGGCCGGCTGCCGTTTCCGCTGCCGGTCGATCTCGCGGCAGCGGTTGCGTCCGACTTTAGCGTCGGCGCGCTGCATTTCCGCATCCGCCGGGAGGGGGATCTTTATCTGCTGCATGCCCGCCGCCCCCACCCGCTCGACGTTTTGTCGCCGCGTGAGCGGGAAATCGCCGGTGCGCTGGCCGCCGGCAAGACGTTCAAGACCATCGCACGGGAGTGCGATATCGCGAGCAGTACCGTTGCCAATCACGCCTCGCGGATTTACAAAAAACTCGGTATTTATCGGCGCGAGGAGCTCGTCGGCCTGCTACGCCGGTCGGCACCGCCACCGACCAAGACCGTATGAAGAGCCCGGCGCGCTTTTCTGGGCGCGCCTGCATCCGCGACAATGCATGGCCATGGCCGCCATCCTCACCGTCCGCGATCTGCGCAAGCGCTATCCCAAGGTCGTCGCCGTCGATGGGGTGAGCTTCGAGGTCGAGGAGGGGATTTGCTTTAGCCTGCTCGGTCCAAATGGTGCCGGCAAAAGCACGACCGTGGAGATGCTCGAAGGCATCTTGCCGCCGAGTGCGGGCGAGATCCGGTTTCGTGGCCGTCCGCTCGATGCCACCTACCGTGAGCGCATCGGCATCCAGTTCCAGAACACCGCGCTGCAGGATTTCCTGACCGTGCGCGAGAATCTGCGCTTCTTCCGGGCGCTCTACCGGCACGGTGCCGATATCGACGAGTTGATCGAGGTCTGCCGTCTGCGCGAGTTTCTGGATCGCGACACCCGCAAGCTCTCGGGCGGGCAGCGTCAGCGTCTGTTGCTGGCGATCGCCCTGGTCAACGATCCCGAGCTGCTGTTCCTCGATGAGCCGACCACGGGTCTCGATCCACAGGCGCGGCGCAATTTCTGGGAGCTGGTGCGCAGCATCAAGGCACGCGGCAAGACCATCGTGCTGACGACCCACTACATGGAGGAGGCATATCTGCTCAGCGACGACATCGCCATCATGGATCACGGGCGCATCATCGCGCGCGGTTCGCCGCAGCAGTTGCTGTCCGAGCATTTCGATGACAGCGTGCTCGAATTGCCGGTTAGCGCCGTCGCCGGTAAATCACTGGCGCTTCCGTTGCTGCAGCGCGGAGAATGGGTCGAGATCATCACCGCCGACGTTGGCGCTGCCGTGCGCAGTCTGCTTGCCGCCGACGTGCCGCTCGACCGGCTGCGTATCCGGCCGCGCACGCTGGAGGATTTGTTCCTGCAGCTCACCGGCAGCGAGTTGCGCACATGATCAGCCTGCGTCGTCTCGCCGCGATGGTGCAGGCGCGCACGCTCGAGTTCGTGCGCGATGTCTCGGCGCTCGGCTGGAATCTGCTGCTGCCGGTGTTCATGGTCGCCGGCATGGGCTTCATTTTCTCCGGGCCCGGCCGTCCGCTGTTCACCGTCGGCGTCGTCGGCGCTGGCTCGCTATCTGCTGCGGATCATGCGTTTCTCGGTACACCGCAGGTGCGTTTCTACGCCGAGGACGATGTCGCATCGGGTCTGCCCAAGGTGCAGCGCCATCGCATCGACATGCTGCTCGACGTGTCGGCTCAGCCGGTGCGTTACTGGATCAATGCGCAGTCCTCGAAAGGACGGCTGCTGGAGAAACTGCTCAAGGCCGACGATCCGACGGCGCAGGCACAGACTGTCAGCGGCCCGCAGATCCGTTATGTCGACTGGCTCGCCCCCGGCATTCTCGGCATGAACATGATGTTCTCGTCGCTGTTCGGCGTCGGTTACGTGATCGTGCGCTACCGCAAATCCGGTTATCTCAAACGGCTGAACGCGACACCGCTGCGCGCCGCCGAATTCATCATCGCGCAGCTATTGTCGCGGCTGGTGCTGATCGTCGGCATCACCGTCGCCGTTTTCGTGGTCTGCGACCTGTTCCTGGATTTCCGCATGGAAGGCAGCTACGGGGATCTGCTGCTGGTGACGGTGCTGGGCGCGATGTCGATGATCGCGATGGGTTTGATCGTCTCGGCGCGCTTCACCAGCGAGGAACTCGCCGGCGGGCTGCTCAACGTCTTGTCGTGGCCGATGATGATCATCTCCGGGGTATTCTTTTCGATCGAAGGTGCGCCGGAGGTGGTGGTGTGGCTCGCCCAGCTGTTTCCGCTGACGCACATTCTCGAGGCCGCGCGTGCGATCATGCTCGACGGTGCTGGCCTGACCGATCTGGCACGTCCGCTGCTGGTGCTCGGCGGCATGACCATCGGTTTTCTCCTGCTGGGTTCGATCCTGTTCCGCTGGACTCCCGAGTGAAGCGCTGATTCCGCCCATGACTGCCGACCCTACCCCGCTGCCTGCGACGATCGACTATCCCCACGGCATCGTCTGTATCGATACCTTGCAGGAACGCTGCGGCCTTGCGTGTTGCTACCTCGTCGGCCGCGACGGCGAATACGCCTTTATCGAGGCCGGTACTTCACCGGGCGTTCCGCGGCTGCTCGCGCTGCTCGATGCGCGCGGCATCCCGCGCAGCGCCGTGCGGTATGTGATACCGACCCATGTGCATCTGGACCACGCCGGTGGCGCGGGTCTGCTGTTGCGTGAATTACCCGATGCCCGTCTGGTCGTGCATCCGCGAGGGGCACGACACCTGGTCGATCCTTCCAAGCTGATCGCCGGTGCCAATGCGGTCTATGGCGTGGATGCGGTGCGGCGCATGTACGGGGAAATCGTGCCGGTGGCACAGGCACGCGTCATCGTCGCTGACGATGGGCTGCGTCTGCCGCTCGGCACCTCGGAGCTGTTATTCATCGATACGCCCGGCCATGCGCGCCATCATTTCTGTGTCTGGGATGCCGTTTCCCGCGGTTTTTTCACCGGCGATAGCTTCGGTCTGTCTTACCGCGAGTTCGATGGACCCCATGGGGTGTTTCTGATACCGACGACGACGCCGGTGCAGTTCGAGCCGGAAGCCTGGTCGCAGACGATCGAGCGCTTGCTGTCCTTTGCGCCGCAGTGGATGTACTTGACCCATTTCGGCCGCATCGGCGATGTCGCGCGCCTGGCGGACGAGCTGCGCGCGGCGCTTGCGCGCTACTGCGCGCTGGCGCGGCGTTATGCGCAGGCTCCGGACCGGCACGCCAAGCTCGTCAATGCGCTCACCGCCGACGCGCTCGCACGGCTCGAAGAGCTGCGCTGCCCGCTCGCTGCCGACCGCGCACGCGCCCTGCTCGCGTTCGACATGGAGCTCAATGCGCAGGGGCTCGAGGTCTGGCTCGAGCGCGGTATGGGGTGATGCGGCCTTGCGGGCGGGATGACCGGTCGTCAGATCCCGTCCCGGACGATCTCGTCGGGTTGGAGCAGGGGTAGGGCCACCGTTCCGCTCACCTCGAGGGGCGCGAGCAGCAGGTCGCGCGACCAACTGATCGGGTATTGCGCATGGAAGCCGTAGATCAGCAGCGCCAGCTCGTCGTTCTCCGCCAGACGCTCGGCAATGCCGTTCATCTCGATCGTGTGTGCACCAAAGCCGCGCAGCGGGGTGATCTGGTCATCGATGATGTCCCAGCGCTCGGTTCCGGCCTTGCGATGGCCGATGGCGAAAAACAGGATCGGATCACAGGCGGTGTGCAGCGGCGGTAGCGGGCACTCGTCCAGGCCGAGCCCGCCGACGGGAGAGATCTCCACCGCCAGCAGCGGGATGCCGGCGACGATGGCTCCACCGGAAGGCGCGGTGTAGAGCGGCTGCGTCGCGAGCAGCGCCTCGCGTATCGCGTTGCCGAGCACCGAGCCGGCGGCGCCGAGCACTCCCGATAGCTGGGGTGTGCTCGCATCGATGGTGAACACGGTGCCCCCACGCTTGACCTCCCGCACGGCGATTGCATCCTCTTCGGCCAGACTTATGCACACGTGACTGCCGGTCGAGAGCGCCGCATCGACCGCGCCCCGCTGGCCGCGCAGTTTTTCCTCGAACCAGGCAAACTGGACATCGTCGAGATCGAGGCTGCCGCAACGACGTGTGCCGCCGGTGTCCTGAAAATTCGGGAAAGAGATCGCGGCGTAGAACGGATCGAGTGCGTCCTCGGCGCCGGGGATCGACGTCAGACTGACGGGCAGGATATGACCGGACTGATGCGTGAGCAGACGCACGTCGCCGCCGGCACGTTTGAGGCACTCATAGTTGGCAAGTGCTTCGTTGAAATTGAACAGCGTGTCCCGGAAGCCCTGCGTCAGCAGCACGTCGGCCGGTGGCAGCGGCGTCGGCGGCACGGCGCGTGGATCGGGAACCGCGCCGGGGAATGCGAAGTTTTGTTCGCCGGCCGGCACGCCGTCGCAGAAGTAGCGCAGGCTGTGATAGCGGAAGAAGTTGAAGCCGGGTTCCGGGAATTCGTTGGTCGATGCCCCCTCGACCAGCGTTTCACGGATCACGGGGTCGGTGTCGAGCTCCGAGCCCGCCTCGCCGCCGGCTGACAGCGCCAGCGCGTAGCCGGATTTGATGACACCGTGGGCGTTGAGCGAATAGGTGAGGTCGTGCCAGGTGATGTCCGGCGCCATCACGCGCAGGCGGTGCTTGGGATCGGCGCCATGCAGCAGGAACTGGTACCCCCCGCCGTAGGAGCCGCCGTAGGCACCGACGTACATTTCGCCATTGCCGCGACGGCGCAGGCCCGGCAGGTTCTCCGCCCAGTCGAGGACGGCGATCAGGTCGTGACCCTCGAAGTCCGGCGACAGCACGCGCACGGTGCCGCTCGATTCGCCAAAGCCGCGCTGATCGATCGAGATCACGTAATAACCGGCATCGCGCAGACGCTGCGCGAACGGGCTGGGTTCGGTCATGCGGCTGCCACCATAGCCGTGGCCATGCAGCACCAGGGGGTAGGTCTTGCCGGCTTCGAGTCGGGTCGGCTCGAAGACCTGGAAGACGACGGTGTCGCCGGTCTGGGCGACGCTGATTTCCTGACGGTAGATCGTCCCGTCCCGGGTTTCGGTGACGGCGACACGGGGCGGGGTTTCATCCGCCGGCAGGGCGGCGCCACCACCGTTGCGGGAGCCGGAACCGCCGTCGCAGGCGGACAGCAAAACAACGCACGTCACCAAACAGACACGTATCCGCTGCATCGCGGTTTTTCCTCCATCGTTGTATCCGGACCGCTGGCACGCCGCACGACGGGCCGCGGTCCGATCCGGCAGCAGACTAAACTGGCCCGGTACCGTCCGTCAAGGAATAGTAACAATCGCTCTGCTGCCATGGGTATGGCGTGTCCAGTCACTGCAGCGGTGAACCGTTTTACTCGCGTGCCCGATGCGCTTCACGGATCGCCTTGAATTCCGAGCCGCTCTTCCACTGCGGCCAGGACTCGGAGTTGGCGACGATCCAGCCGACTTCCATGAGCAGGCGCATGTCCTGCGCGGCGCCGCTTAAGTCCCAATCCGGTTTTATCTCATCGCTGGGCGCGTGGTAGTCGCGGGTCGTGTAGATCTGGCGCTTGTGCGCGCCATAGTCGGCTGGCTGGCCGATGAATTCGCTGCCACCGTCGGCGTAGAGCGCCGGCACGCCGACCTTGGCCAGTTCGAAATGATCGGAGCGGTAGTAAAAGCCCTTCTCCGGTTCGGCGTCGGGTGTGATCACGCGGCCCTGTTGCGCCACCACATCGGCGAGGATGTCTTCGAGCGTGTTCTGGCCGATGCCGATGACCTGGATGTCCTTCGTCGGTCCCCACGGATTTAAGCCATCCATGTTCAGTGCCGCGACGGTTTTTTCGATCGGGTAGAGCGGGTGCGTGGCGTAGTACTTGGCGCCAAGCAGGCCTTGCTCCTCGGCGGTGACCGCAAGAAAGAGCACCGAGCGCCGCGGCGGCGTCGGCAGCCGGGCGTAGGCTGCGGCGATTTCGAGCAGGCCGGCCGTGCCGGTGGCGTTGTCCAGCGCACCGTTGAAGATCTGGTCACCGGAGAGATTTTCGTCGCGGCCGAGATGATCCCAGTGCGCCGTGTAGATCACGTGCTCGTCCGGATGCGTCGTGCCAGGCAGACGGGCGACGACGTTGTGCGACTGTACCTCGCGCAGGGTGTTGCGGATGGTGCAGCGGGCCTGGCCGTTGAGCGGTACCGGCTTGAAGTCGCGGCGCACGGCGGCGGTTTTCAGTGCATCGAAATCCTGGCCGGCGGCCCGGAACAATTCGCGTGCCTTGTCCAGGCTGATCCAGCCCTGAACCGGGACGTTGCCCTGGTTACGGTCGGCCGTGGCGAGCTGGAACTGCTCGCCACTCCAGCTGTGCTCGACGACACTCCAGGGATAGCCGGCCGGCCCGGTCTCATGGACGATGAGGGCGGCGGCGGCACCGAGCCGGGACGCGATTTCGTACTTGTAGGTCCAGCGGCCGTAATAGGTCATCGCTTTGCCGCGGAACATCGACGCATCGAGCCGGCTCGGATCCTGCGCATCGGGAACGGCCGGATCATTGATCAGCATGATCAGGGTTTTGCCTCTGACATCGACGCCCTTGTAGTCGTCCCAGCCGTACTCCGGAGCCTGTACGCCGTAGCCGACGAAGATCAGCTCGCTGTCGGCGATGCGGATCTCGGGGACGGCGCGCGAGGTCGTGGCGACGTAATCGCGGCCGTGCTCCAGGTGCAGCCGGTGCGATCCGACGCGCAGCGACAGATCCGGCGTGCCGGTGATGCCGACCAGCGGCACCTTCTGCACGTAGGTGCCGTCGGGATTGCCTGGCGCAAGACCCATGCTCCTGAACTGCTCGACCAGGTAGGCCACGGTTTTTTCTTCCCCCGGGGTGCCGGGCAGGCGGCCTTCGAACGCATCCGACGCCAGCACCCGCACGTGTGCGAGCAAATCGTCTGCCGTGATGCTTGCCAGCGCGGCGGCGTCCGGCGCATGCGGTGCACTGACGGGCTGGGGCAGCGCCACACAGGCGCCGAGAGCGGCCGCGGACAGGACGATGGCACAGCGGGAGGATGAAGAGGACGTCATCGGCATCGGCGGATCTCCGGGCATCGGCGCGAATGTGTTGTCATGGCCCGAGCCAACGCTTGAGCCAGGCCTGCACGGCTTCGTGCCACTGCACGCTGTTCTGCGGTTTGAGCACCCAGTGGTTTTCGTCGGGGAAGATCAAGAACTCGCTGGGGATGCCGCGGCGCTGCAAGGCGGTGAAGGTGGCGATGCCCTGTTCTGGCGGCACGCGGTAGTCCTTCTCGCCGTGAATCACGAGCATCGGCGTTTTCCACTGCGTGACGTGTGCGGCGGGATTGTGTTTTTCGTAGTTGGCTGGATTGAGGAAGTAAGGTCCGCCGTGCTCCCATTCGTCGAACCACAGTTCTTCGGTGGTGTAGTACATGCTGCGGTTGTCGAAGATGCCGGCATGGCTGACCAGCGCCTTGAAGGCATCGGGCCACTGGCCGGCGATCCAGTTGATCATGTAACCGCCGTAGCTCGCGCCGAGGGCGGCGGCGCGATCGCCGTCGAGAAAGTCGTAGGTCTTCAGGGCATGGGCCCAGCCTTTCTGCAGATCGACCAGCGGTTTGCCGCCCCAGTCGCCGGAGATCGAGTCGGTGAAGGCCTGGCCGTAGCCGGTGGAGCCGTGGAAGTCAATGAAGACCACGGCGTATCCCCAGCCCGAGAACACCGCCGGATTCCAGCGGTAATGCCAGCTATCCCCCATGCTGCCCTGTGGACCGCCGTGGATGATGAAGGCGACCGGATAGCGCTTGCCCTTGCGGTAGTTCCACGGCTTCATCACATAGCCGTAGACGGGCTCGTCGTTCCAGCCGGCGAACCGGAACTGTTCGTACTCACCGAAGCGCACCTGCGCCAGCGCCTCGGCATTGTGCCGGGTCAGCCGCTGCGCCGGGCTTGCATCGTGCGCCAGCCAGTACAGATCAGCCGGCTGGGTCAGGGTATCGAAGGCATAGACGATGCCGTCGGCGCCGACGGAGAAACCACCGACATGACCATCCCCGGTCAGGGCGGTGGCACGGCCGCTGGCGATGTCGATCGCAAACAGCCGGTGACTGCCGAGGTCGTCCGCCATCGTGTACAGCGTGCGGCCGTCGTGGGAGAAACGAAGGCCGTCCGCGGAGCGGTCCCAATCCGGTGCCACCTCGCGGGTATCGCCGGTCTTGAGATCGCGCAGCATGATCGCGAGGCGGTCGGCCTCGAAGCCGGGGCGTTTCATCGCACGCCAGGCGAGATAGCGCCCGTCCGGCGAGAACACCGGGCCGATGTCCATGGCCGCGTTCGTCGGGGTCAGGTTCTTGGGTGCGGCCGAGCCATCCGCAGGAACCCACCACAGATCGAGATTCGTGCTCCAGGCCTCGGTCGTTCCGGCGATGCGTGCGGTGAACACCAGATGCTTGCCATCGGGCGAGAAG
Source organism: Fontimonas thermophila (assembly GCF_900113085.1). GTDB lineage: Bacteria > Pseudomonadota > Gammaproteobacteria > Nevskiales > Nevskiaceae > Solimonas > Solimonas thermophila. Next base: position 63,511 of record NZ_FOOC01000008.1, read on the forward strand.
GCGTATTCGCTGGCATCGCCAAAAGGTTTGGATGGGGTATCGCCGTCGATGCCGCGGCTGACGTGGACCGGATCGACGGCCTTGCCATCGGCGCCGAGCCTGAGCGTGAACAGCTGCGAGCGGGTGCCGTCTTTCCAGCTGTCCCAGTGGCGGATGAACAGCTTGTCGAAGTGCATGCCGCTGCGCTTGCGCGCGTTGCGCTCGTCCAGCCGTTTCTTGCTGCAGGCCAGATCGGGGCAGTCGGGGAAGACATCGATCGAGACGGCGATGCGCTGGCCGTCGGGGGACAGCGCGTAGGTGTTCACCGGCAGGGCAAGCTCGGTGACCGGCTGGGCATCGCCGCCGCTGGTCAGATCGAGCCGCCAGACCTGGCTGCTGCCGCTGCGCGTCGACAGAAAGTAGAGCCAGCGCCCGTCCGCCGACCAGCGCGGATCGCTGTGATTGCCGGGAGCCCGGGTCAGCGGGCGCGGTTCACCGCCAACGCTCGGCACCAGCCACAGATCGAGCATGCCTTTGTTGTTGTCCCAGTCCGTGCGGCGCAGCGTGTAGGCCACCCAGCGGCCGTCCGGCGAGAGCTGGGGATCGGACACGCGCTCGAGGCGCACGAGATCCTCGGCGGTGAACGGGCGCGGGTTGGATGGATGAGACGCGGACATGGCGGTCGTGGCGGCGACGAGGCACAGGCCCGCCAGCATACGGGCAATCATCATGGATAAGACTTTCGAAGCGGGCCGTCATGGTAGCCGCATCGATGCCGGATGCGGTTGAGGAAAACCCCGCAGGACGCCCAACCCCAGAACGAAGACGCCCCGCAAGGGCGGGGCGTCTCGGGAAACACACGCTCGACGGGCGGTCAGTGCCGCATGCGTCGGCGCACCCACAGGCCCAAGAGCAAGGGCAGGGCCAGTGCCAGGCCGAACGCACCACTGCCGAAACGGCCGGCGTCCCTGGGGCGGTCGCCACCTCCCGATGCGCCTCCACCGGTATCGCCGTCTGCGGATGCGCAGACGTCGTTGCCGACGACGCGGTAAGTGCCGACGGCGGCGGCGGAATCGACCGTCAGGCCAACGCCGTTGACCGGGTTGGTCGTCTGGCGGATCGAGGCGGCGATGTTCGACAGCTCCTGGCCGGTCTGGATGTTGAGCACGGATTTATCGAGCACCAGCCGGATCGTGCCATCGGGATCGAAGCCGCTGCTGGCATCGAGCTCGCCGAGTTCTTCGAACAGCCCGACGCCGCCGACCGCGGGGATGGTGCCGATGGTCGATTCGGTGGAGTCGCGCAGCCCGTAGATGAAGCGTGGCGCGCCTTGTACGGTGTCCATCGCGACGAAGTAGTTGTTGTCGTCACCGCTGATCTTGAAATACGCATACCAGCGGTAAGCGGGAATCGGCTGCGGATCGAGGTTGTCCACCTTGATCGTGAACACGATCTTGCCGGGTGCATCGCTTGGTTCGGCGATCCACAGCTGGCGCAGATCGTCCTGGCCGGTGGGCGTGCCGTTGCCGGTCTGCCCTGCCGGGCTGGTCGCTTGGGTCAGGCCTGGCAGCAGGCAGCTGCGTTCGCTGGAGGGGGGCGGCAGTCCGGCGTCGAGCAGCACGGTCAGCGGGCGCGCGAACATCGGCTGGAAGGCGGCGATCGCCGCCGGCACGCCGGCCGGCGAGGGCGCATAGTCGAGCACCGAGGCGTCATTGCCGACCAGGACGCGGATGTTGTGCACCGGCGTGCCGACACCGGGGAAACCGATCGCCGCATGCGGGACGAAGAAGCGGATCACGTCGCCGCTGCGTTCGGCGCTCGACGCCACGGCGGTGTTGCCGGGGCCCGCCTCGGGGATGCTCACCCCGTCGGGGTCGGCGAGAATCGCGGTGACGAAGGGTACGCCGGCGACGTTGTAGAACAGGCTGTACAGCAGCGATGGTGAGGCGCTGAAGCCATCGCCGGCGGCGACCCGCAGTTGCCAGAGGAATCCCGGCTGGCCATTCGCCCCGACCGTTTCGGTCACACTCAGCGCCACGGCATCGGCCGCGGCGTCCGGGAGCAGCGGATCGTCATCGCCATCGATCAGCAATTGCTCGCCGCCCGCGCTCGGATTGCCGGCCTTGGACACGCCCAGGGCCTCCAGGGCAGCGGGGATGTCGAGCAAGCCGCTGCCGTAACCGACGTGGATGGTTCCGCCGGGGATTTCGGGATCGGGTTCATAACCGTCGCCGATCTTGCGCGCCGTGCGGCGGATCAGCTCCTCGAGCTGGGCCGGCGTCAGTTCCGGGCGCGCCTGCAGGATCAGGCCGAGCGCGCCGGTGACGTGCGGCGAGGCCATCGAGGTGCCGGTGATCGTGCCATACCACGGCTGCCAGTCGGTTTCGGCGGCATTGTCGTCGCCGCCCGTGCAAATGACCTGACTGGGTGCGCCCTGCAGGCAGGTGGAGGTGATCAGGGTGCCGGGGGCGGCGATTTCCGGATAGGTGTCCGGCTCCCCGGACTTGCCGCGGCTCGACGAGCTGTTCAAGGGGCCGTCGCGCAGGCCGCTGCCCTTGTCATCGTAGTTGGCCACGCAGATCACGCCCGGCGTCGGATCCTTGCAGTAGGACGAGGTGCGGTCGGCGCTGCCGTCGCCGCCGTCGTTGCCGGCGGCGAACACCATCGCGATGTTCTTCTCCTGCACGATCGCCTTGATCAGGCAGGCCTGGGTCGAGCCCGGATCGTAGGGCGTGCCCGGCTCGATCTCGCCGTAGGAGTTGTTGACGGCGCGTAGCGGTGGATCAAAGGTGTCGGCGTTGTCGAGGATGTGCTGATAGGCGTTGACCGCCGACAGGACCAGCAGGCCGGCACCATTGCCCCAGTGGATGATCGAGGCTTCCGGCGCGATGCCGGCATAGGTGCCGCGCACGTTCGGCGCGGCGGCGTCCACCGGATAGCCGCCGTCGGAGGCGGCGCCGCTGCCGGCGACGGTGCCGGTCACATGCGTGCCGTGACCGCCGCCCGGGGCCTCGCTGTCGGCCTCGCCGACATCCACATAGCTCGGACCGATGCCGGTGAGGAAGTCGACCAGCCGGAAGTTGTGCAGGATGCGCCCGGCGAAATCCGGATGCGTGCCGAGCAGGCCGCCGTCGATGACGCCGAGGGTGATGCCGCGGCCGGTCAGCGGCCGGCCTTCACGGTCCAGGTAAGGACCGCCGGAGACCGCTTCCTGGGCGACGCGCACGCCGGTCGCCCACGGCCCGGTGTCACCAAAATAACGCAGCGGACGGTTGTGTTCGATGCGCGCCACCAGCGGGCTGTCGAGCAGCCTGCGGAACGCGAGCGCCGGTCCGGATGCGAACACCGAGCGCGCGTAGCGGCGGAAATCCGCCACACGGGTCAGGCCCAGGCTGGCGAGCAGCGCGTCGTGCTGCTTGTGCGTGCCGGCTTTGAATTGCACGAAGGCGCCATACGTGGCGTCGGCGGCCAACCCGGCGAGATCGCGCTGGACCGCGGCGTCCATCGTCGCCGTGGCTTCGGATGTGTCGCTGCCGATGGCGCACGGGTCGGCCGGTGCGCCGGCTTGTCCTTGCACGAACCCAATGGTCAGCGTCGTCGTCGCGCCGGCGACCGCGAAGGGCACGACATCGACGCGGATCTGGTCGGGTAGATCGGTGAGCAGGATTTGGGAGGCTTCATCGGCCGATGCGGTCGCAGAGGCCCCGAGCAGCTCGCCGGTCTGCGCGTCGCGGATGTACAGGTCGAGGTCGTCGGCGCCGCTCGGCGAGTCGGTGTCGAGCTGGAAGCGGATGGCCAGATTCGGGTTGGCCTGCCGGAACGAGGCCGGCAGATCCAGCGTGAGGTCGAAGTGATCGCAGATCGCGCCCTCGCCATCACAGACCGGATCGCCGGTGGCGGCGCCGCTGGGATTGGAAACGAGATACGGCCCGCCCTGGGCGACGATCGGATCGCTGGTTGGGGTCAGGGTGCCGCTGGGTGGTTCGAAGGCGGCGATGGCGCTGGAAAAACAGGCGAGCGCGCCGGCCAGCAGCCAGACGCGGCGTCGGTCGGGTGACAGCATGCTGAATCCTCCCCCGAGGGTTGGTATCGGAACGATCTGATACTTTTAGTCTAATCAATCCGACTTGGATGCGCCCTGAAGGATGTCCCGTATGGCGACGTCCGTTTCCAGGGACAGGAGCATCCGCCGACTGTGAGGTGCGGAAGTTTCCTGTCGGTTTCTCCTGCCGATCCTTATCGGCGCAGGCGGGTTGGGGGTAAGGCCTCAGCACCCAGCGGGATGGCATTGCCTATACTGCCGCGCGCAGATGTCTTTTTCGCGCGCATCTCGGTTTGCGCGCGGCTCGCCTTCAACCCGGGCGCCCTTGCGGGGGCGTTCTGCTCAACGACCCAAGACCACTGATGACGACTGCAGGCGCTGTGCGTTCGGACGATTTCCTGGGGCATCCCAAGGGTTTGTACATCTGCTTCTTCACCGAGATGTGGGAGCGTTTCTCGTTCTACGGAATGAAGGCTTTGCTCCTGCTGTACATCCTCAAGTACCACCTGTTCGGCGACGCCGCCGGATACGATTTGCTCGGCGCCTATGGCGGCCTGGTGTACGCCATGCCGGTGATTGGCGGTGTGCTCGCCGACCGTTATCTCGGCATGCGCAAGGCCGTCGTCTTCGGCGGCGTTCTGCTCGTGCTCGGCCATCTGGGCATGGCCTTCGAGGGCGAACAGGCGCGGATCGTCGGCGGTCAGGTCGTGCGCGACGAGGCCGCGCTGCAGGTGTTCTACCTGTCGCTGGCGCTGATCATCATGGGTGTGGGTTTCCTCAAGCCGAACATTTCGACGATCGTTGGCAAGCTCTATGCCGAAGACGATCCGCGGCGCGATTCCGGCTTCACGCTGTTTTACGCAGGCATCAATGTCGGCGCCCTGTTCGCCAGCCTGATCTGTGCCTACCTGGGTGAAACCTACGGCTGGAAGTATGGGTTTGGTGCTGCCGGGATCGGTATGGTCGCGGGGCTGGGTGTTTTCCTGTGGGGGCAGCGCTATCTGGGCGGTCATGCCGAGCCCCCCGATGCCGCCCGGCTGCGCGAGCGGATCGCCGGTGTGTCGCGCGAGGGGTGGATTTATCTGGGTGGGGTCGCTGGCGTCGCCGTGATCTGGCAGTTGATCCAGCGCACCTGGACTGTGCACGGTGCGATGCACGTGATCGCCCTGGCTTTCAGCGTCTGGTTCGTGTGGTTTCTGGCCACGCAATGCACACGTGCCCAGCGCGGCCAGATGATCGCGCTGGTGGTGCTGATTTTCGCGGTGCTGGTGTTTTTCACGCTCTACGAGCAGACCTACGGATCCTGGATCACGTTCACGGACCGCCTGCTGACCCAGGATTTGTTCGGCGCGGTCGGGTCTGCCGACGGCGAGCGCTGGCCATGGGCGATGTTTGCGCTCGCGTTCAGCCCGGTCTGGATGGTGATCGCCCTGCGCGCTGCCGATCGGGGCCGTCTGGGCCTTGCGCATGGCATGGTAATACTGATGGCCCTCGGGCTTGCGCTGGGTTTCGTGCACGATGTGATCCTGGTGCCGCAGACTGCGGGTTCGCTGACGTTCCTCGGTGCCTTTTTCATCGTGTTGCTCGCGCCGCTGTTCGCCTGGCTGTGGCCTTGGCTGGACCGCCGCGGGTGGAACCCGAGCACGCCGCTGAAAATGGTTATCGGGCTGGCCGCGGCGGGTATGTCGTTCCTGCCCTTGATGGCGGCGGCCGAGGTTGCCGCGCAGGGTGTTGCCGCCAGCGTCTGGTGGCTGGTGCTGGCCTACCTGTTGCTGGAGATTGGCGAGGTGTGCCTGTCGCCGATCGGTCTATCGGCCGTGACCACGCTGTCGGTTGCGCGCGTCGTCGGCGTGATGATGGGCGCGTTCTGGCTGGCGACCGCCTATTCCGAAGTGCTCGCCGCGCAGTTCGGCAAGCTGGCCTCGATCGAGATCCCGGACGGCGCAGCGCTGGACATGGCCGAAGCTGCAGCCAAATACGAAAGCCTGTTCGCGACGATGCTGTGGATCGGGCTGGTGGCGGCGGCAGTCGTTCTGGTACTGACGCCGCTACTCAAGCGCGCCATGCACGGCGTGCGCTGAGGCGGAGCAGGCAGGCCAGCAGCATCAGCAGGCTGGCGCCGGCCGCGCCCCCGCCTCCGCTTCCGTTACCCGTTCCGCCGCTATCTGTTCCGCCGCCGGGGTCGTGCGCACACCTGCCGCTGGGTGGGGTGTCGGCGTCCCGACCATCGAGGCTCAGGCAGCCGCTGCCGGTCGGATCCAGGTGCGCCTTGAGTTGTGCGCTGGGATTGCTGCCTGCCACCCAGGCCACATCCAGACGACCGAAGAAGTCGCTACCCCCATTGTTCTGATCGCCCGCACAGGCGGAATCGCCACCGGAGAGCACACCCACCAGGCGTTTGTTCTGGTCGTAAAGCCCAGATCCCGAGGAACCGCCTTCGGTGGCCCCGCGTGCCCATTCAACCTGCCAGGCGTTGACACGCATCCCGCCAACGCAGGCTGCTGAGACACCGCCAATGCAGACGTCGTCCGCACGCGTGGCCGGGTTCGTGTAGGTGCTGATTTTCTTGTCGTCGCCTCCGGGATGGTGAATGACGACGCCGGATCGCGGGACCGTGTCGCTGCGCGCGTTCCACCCGGCGTAGTGCGCAGCGAACGTAGGCGGCGGCGCTGATGTGAGCTCGAACAGCGTGAAATCCGAAGCGCTGTCGGCGGCCAACCAGGTCTTTCCGCGCAGATTCTGGTTCACTGGGCCGTCGGCGCCGGATCCGCAGTCCGGTTTCTGGACGTTGAAATAGGCGATGGTGCGGGTGACGGTGCTGGGGGTGATGCCGCAGTGGTTGGCCGTGAGCACGAGCGGGCGGCCATCCTCGGCCGTATTGTTGACCAGCGTGCCGCTGCACAGGGTGCTGTTGCCGATCGTCAGCAGTACGGCTGCGCGGATCTGCGGCCGCCAGGCATCGCCGTCGGGGCAGGCGACATCGATTTCGCAGGCACCGGAATCGCCGAACTGACCCTTGGGGCGCACCACGGGGAACAACGGCCGGTATCCATGGAAAGCCTCGGCCACCGTCACGGCGAAGTCCTGCTGCACGGTGTCGGGCATGCGCGCTTCGAGTACCGCTTCCGCACCGCGCACGAGCGGCGTGAGCAGCTCGCTGTCACCATCGCTGCGTAAAGGACCCTGTACATCACGGCCGTCGGCGGAGTACAGCCATAGTTGCGTCGCTGGTGGCAGGCGCAGATCGACAAGCCGCAGGCTGAGCGAGTGCGCACCGGCAGAGGCGATGCGCAGACGCCAGCGTGCGAGGCCGGGAGCGGGTGTATCCCACAGACCGTGGCGCACGTCGGTGTTGAGCGGTTCGGCGATTGCGTAGCGCAGGGGCTCGTGCTTGACGGCGTCGATGGCATCGGCGACGGCCGCATCCGGCAGCGTGAGTCGCGGCACGGGTGCCAAGGTGGTGGTGTCCGGGACGAACGCCAGGGCTGTGCACGGCAGCAGCACGCTGGCGATCCAGCAGGCGATCCGCATCCTGCGTTCTCCGAGAGGATCGATTTTCGACTATAACCGGTGTGGGTCGATGCCGGCCACGCCGTCAGTCCGCAGGCCCATCGACGATCGTCAGGCGGGGACCTTCGGCAAGGCGCAGCGCGGCGTCGCGATGGGCGAGCTGCAGGACGACGGTGGCGATGGCGCCCCCTTCGGTATCGACGGCATCGACGATTTCGCCGGCTGGGACGGGTGGCTCCTGCGCCACGACCTCGGCACCGGGAGCGGGGGCGCGGCCCTCGATGCGCGCGACGAACATGCGCCGCTTGAGCTGGCCGAGATAGTGCAGGCGGGCGACGATTTCCTGGCCGGTGTAGCAGCCCTTGTCGAACGCGATGCCGCCGAGCAGATCGAGATTGGCCATCTGCGGTATGAAGCGATCGCGGGTCTGCGCATGGACGACCGGCACGCCGGCGATGATGTCGGCGTGCCGCCAGGCCTCGAATCCGCACAAGGGGGTCCAGACGGCGGCGAGTGCATCGATGGCCGCATGCGGACCGACGATGCTGTAGCGTGGCGTCTCGCCAAAGCGGCGTGTGACGATCAGGCCGCGTGCCGGGTCGCGGGCACATGCCAGTACCTGCTCCGGCGCGGGTAGGCCGGCATCGCCGAGCAGGCGTGCCGCCGCAGCGCCGATCAATCCCATTGCGGACAGTCCATCCGCCGGTTCGAGCCGCACCTGACTGCGGAGCACGAACAGGCGCAGGCGTGCGAGCGTCGCATCCAGGATCGAACGGTGCAGCTCGATGAGCACCGTTTCGTCATCCGCGATCAGGTGCATCACGGCGAGCATGCGGCCCTTGGGGCTGTTGTAACTCGACAACTGCGCCCGTGCGGCATCGAGCCGGCGCAGATCGCTGCTGAGTTGCCCCTGGAGAAAAGCGCGGGTGTCGGCGCCGCTGACGCGCAGATAGGCCAGTTCGGACAGACGAAGGGCGACGGTCGGGTTCATTGCTCGCGCACCGCAAAGTTTGTCACACTATTGTCGCTTCAGCGATCCAGTTATCCCCGTGTCGGCCCGCAAAGATCCTCCGAGCGATTCCTTGGCATCGCGCGCCCCGCGCGACGCGGTGCCATTGGCCGAGCTGCTCGAGCAGCAGCGCAAGCCGGTCCCGGAAATCGGCGGACGCACGGACGGCCCGGAGCCGACGCGCTACGGCGACTGGGAAAAGAACGGACGCTGCATCGATTTCTGACGAGCGCTTCACGTCCCCCACCGACGCAAGAATCCGAGGGAGCCGGAATGAGTACGAAATCGTCCGCGGGCCAACGTCCGCTTTCGCCGTTCATGCTGGGGCTGTATTACCGGTTTCAGTGGACTTCCCTGCTGTCGTTCACGCACCGCCTCACCGGGGTCGGGCTTGCCGTCGGTACGCTGCTGCTTGCCGGCTGGCTGGTCGCACTGGCTGGCGGTCCGCAGTCTTACGCGGCTTTCAGCGCCCACATGAGTGCGTGGTACGGGCAGGTTCTGATGTTCCTATGGACCTGGGCGGCGATGTACCACCTCGGCAACGGCATCCGCCATCTGTTCTGGGATATCGGCAAGGGCTTCGACCTGAAAACCGCCGAGCGATCCGGCTATGCCGTCGTCGCATTCTCGCTCGTTGTGACCGCCGCGGTCTGGGTCGTTGCCTACTACGTCTGATCAGGAGATTGTCGATGAGCCTGCGTTCTCCGCTGGCGCGCGCGCGCGGCCTGGGCTCGGCCAAGCAGGGCGTGCATCACTTCTGGGCCCAGCGCATCAGTGCGCTCGCACTGATTCCGTTGATGTTGTGGTTCGTGTTCTCCGTGGCCCAGCTCGCCACCGGCCCGGCGGATTTTTACGCCGTCCGGCACTGGGTATCGGCACCATCGGTGGCCGTGACCCTAGTGCTGTTTCTGGCCGCGGCACTCTATCACTCGATGCTCGGCGTGCAGGTCGTCATCGAGGACTACATCCATGCCGAGGGCATGAAGCTCACCGCACTGGTGCTGTCTAAGTTCCTGCACGTCATCATCGCGGCGGCGAGCATCTTCGCGGTGCTCAAGATCGCGCTCGCCTGACCAGGACCGGAAGAAAAATGGCTGCTTACGAGATCGTTCATCACGAGTACGACGCGATCGTGGTCGGTGCCGGCGGCGCGGGTCTGCGCGCGACGCTGGGGCTGGCCGAGGCCGGCTTGAAAACGGCCAATATCACCAAGCTGTTCCCGACGCGCTCGCACACGGTGGCGGCGCAGGGCGGCATCTCCGCGGCGCTCGGCAACATGGGGCGTGACGACTGGCGCTGGCATTTTTACGACACCGTCAAGGGCTCCGACTGGCTCGGCGACCAGGACGCGATCCAGTACATGACGCGCGAGGCGATCCCCGCGATCATCGAGCTGGAACATTACGGCGTGCCGTTCTCGCGCACGCCGGAAGGCAAGATCTACCAGCGTCCGTTCGGCGGCATGACCACCGAGTTCGGCAAGGGTCCGCCGGCGCAGCGCACCTGTGCGGCCGCCGACCGCACCGGTCATGCGATACTGCATACGCTCTACCAGCAATCGCTGAAGTGCAAGGCGCAGTTCTTCATCGAGTACTTCGCGCTCGATCTGTTGATGGACGACGACGGCAGTTGCCACGGCGTCCTCGCCTGGGATCTTGCGACCGGTCAGTTGCACCGTTTCCGCGCGCACATGGTGATTCTCGCCACCGGAGGCTACGGGCGCGCCTACTTCTCGGCGACCTCGGCGCATACCTGTACCGGCGATGGCGGCGGCATGGTGCTGCGCGCCGGTCTGCCGTTGCAGGATCTGGAATTCGTGCAGTTCCATCCCACCGGCATCTACGGCTCCGGCTGCTTGATTACTGAAGGGGCGCGCGGCGAGGGTGGCTATCTCACCAATGCCAAGGGCGAACGTTTCATGGAGCGTTACGCGCCGAGCGTCAAGGATCTGGCACCGCGCGACATGGTGTCGCGTGCCATGGCCACCGAGATCCGCGAAGGGCGCGGCGTCGGTCCCGAGGCCGACCATATCCACCTGCACCTGGAACACCTCGGACCCGAGGTGCTGCATACGCGCCTGCCCGGCATTTCCGAGTCGGCGAAGATTTTCGCCGGTGTCGATGTCACCAAGGAGCCGATCCCGGTAGTGCCGACCGTGCACTACAACATGGGCGGCATCCCGACCCTCTACACCGGCGAGGTGGTCACGCTCAAGGACGGCAATCCGGACAGCATCGTGCCGGGCCTGATGGCGGTGGGCGAGGCGGCCTGTGTGTCGGTGCACGGCGCCAACCGTCTGGGGTCGAATTCGCTGCTCGATCTCGTCGTCTTCGGTCGCGCCGCGGCGATCCAGACCGCCAAGCTGGTCGAGCCGGGACGGCCGCACAAGAAAATTTCCAAGGATTCGGAGGAGCGGGCGCTGGCACGGCTCGATCGACTGCGCCATGCCAAGGGCGGCACGCCGACGGCCAAGATCCGGCTCGACATGCAGAAAACGATGCAGAAACACTGTGCCGTGTTCCGCGATGGTCCGCTGATGCAAGAGGGCATCACCAAGCTCAAGGGCATCATCCGCTGCTTCCGCGACGATGTGTCCGTTTCCGATCGCTCGATGATCTGGAACTCCGATCTCGTCGAGACGCTGGAGCTGGACAATCTGCTCGGCCAGGCGCTGCTCACGATCGTGTGTGCGGAGAACCGCAAGGAATCGCGCGGTGCCCATGCGCGCGACGACATCAAGGAGCGCGACGACGTCAACTGGCTCAAGCACACGATCGCCTGGCGCGTGGGTGACGAGGACGTCAAGATCGACTATCGCCCGGTGCACATGCAACCGCTCGACGACGAGGTCGAGCATATTCCACCCGTCGCGCGCAAGTATTGAGGCTCGTCTCTCGGGCGGCTTTGCCCGGTTTCCAGGGAATCCGATCATGGCTCAGTTCACGCTTCCCCAGAATTCGAAGATCGACAAAAAGGCCGGCAAGACCTTCAAGGCTCCGAGCAGTGCCAAGAACATCAAGACGTTCAAGGTTTACCGCTACGACCCCGACAGCGGCGCCAACCCGCGCATCGACACCTACGAAGTCGATATGGACAGCTGCGGGCCGATGGTTCTGGATGCGCTGATCAAGATCAAGAACGAGATCGATGCGACGCTGACCTTCCGCCGCTCCTGCCGCGAGGGTATTTGCGGTTCCTGCGCGATGAACATCGACGGCACGAACACGCTCGCCTGCATCAAGCCCTGTGACGAGATCAAGGGAGACGCAAAGATCTACCCGTTGCCGCACATGCCGGTGATCAAGGATCTCGTCCCGGATCTGACGCATTTTTATGCACAGCTCGCGTCGATCGAACCCTGGCTCAAGACCGATTCTCCGGCACCGACGCGCGAGCGTCTGCAGTCCGAGGAAGACCGCGCCAGGCTCGATGGCCTCTACGAATGCATTCTCTGCGCCTGCTGCTCGACCAGCTGTCCGAGCTACTGGTGGAATGCCGACCGCTACCTGGGGCCGGCGATCCTGCTGCAAGCCTACCGCTGGCTGGTTGACTCGCGCGACGAAGCCACTGGCGAGCGTCTCGATGCGCTCGAGGATCCGTTCAAGCTGTACCGCTGCCACACGATCATGAACTGCGCCAAGACCTGCCCCAAGGGTCTGAATCCGGCCAAGGCGATCGCCGGGATCAAGCAGATGATGGTCGAGCGGACGCTGTGACTCCATCACCGCCGCCGGCATCGCCGTGGTGGTTGGCGGGGCGCGGTGGTTCAGCGCGGGCAGGCTGTGGGCGACACGCCCACTCGCCGGGGGTCGACGGCTGAATCCCCCGGGCGGCGGCACGCGCTGAATACACCCTCTCGGCCCTTGGTGTGCGCAACCAAGGCCCAACGTCCGTGAACAGGCACGACCGCCTGCGTCCACGGCCCTGACCCGCAACAGGCGTTGCGATCTGTCTGCTGACTAGACGCCGAGTGTCGGATCGGCGGACACCGTCCGCTGCGTCCTCGAAATAAATCTCTTAATAAACAATGATTTGAGTTTGCGCTGCCCCGGCACGGGGTTTGCGCCATGGGGTGGTGTATCCCATCGAGGAGTTCGCCCCATGAAGCAGTGTTTGTTGTCATCGATCTTGCTTGGGAGCGTGGTCGCGTCCACGGCGCACGCGCATCCCGGCGCCGACAGCTTTCTCGGCGCGAGCCTCGGCCATGCACAAGTCGCCGGCGGAACCGCCGGCGGCGACAGCCAGGGCTATAAGTTCTTCCTCGGTTCGCAGGGCCGCCTGTTCGGCGGCGAACTGGGCTGTGTGAACGTCGCGGAACTCGGCGGCGGTCCCAACCAACGGCAATCCCCAGGGCGTGGTCCGCAAGACGTCCGGCCTCAACGCCGGCACTTGAGCCTGACCCCGTGAACCTTGAGGGTCGTCGCTTTGGCATCGTCGTGCCACGACGTCCGAGGGTGGATGTGGACAACCTCACCGACGCGTTGTATCCCCATCACCTCAGTGCATTGCCGAACCCGGGCGCAACGTGCGCGGGGTGTCGTCCTTCGGATTCTCAACGTCCTCCACCCCGGGGTCGGTGCGCCCGAAGAGTACAATCGATGCTGGACTCAGACCGATGACTGGGGCCGATCGGTCGTCCACGGATAGAACGTCGGCGGTTTGTCGGCAGATGCGCCTGTCGAGTCGGATTTTGCACAGAACGGAGGGTTTGACGACGGTGAACATCACCGAAGGACGCCTGCGCTGGCTGTTGCGCCGGGGCATGAAAGAGCTGGACGTGCTGATGGAGCGCTATTACGCAAGCCGCTATCACACGGCACCGCGCGAGGAAAAGGCTGCGTTCCTGCGCCTGATCACGCTGGCGGAGGATCCGGACATCTGGGCCTGGATCATGGGTTATGCCGAACCGCCGGATGAGTACGCCGCACTCATCGCCCAGCTCCGCACTCACCGGTGATGGCAACCATCGATTTGAACTTGCGTCCGTCGATGCGGGTGTGGCGGGCCGCTTTTGCTCTGCATCTGGTTTGTCTGCTCCTGCTCGTCGCCGCGCAGCCGCCGACGCTGCCGTTGCTGATGCTGGCGATGATGGTCGCGGTGTCATGGTGGTGGGTACGCCGGCATGCAGCGCTGGGCTTTGGTCCGCGTGCGCTCGTCCGGCTGATCGGGCATGCCGATGACCGCTGGACTCTGCAGCGAGCCGATGGCACACGCATCGATGCCGTGCTGCTGGGCGATTCCATCGTCCGCGGACCGGTGCTCGTGCTGCGCTTTGCGGCCGATGACGGGAAGCGCGCCGTGCGTCTGATCGGTGGCGACGAGCTGTCCACCGAGGCGCTGCGCCGGTTGCGTGCGCATCTGTCCACCGCATGAGGCCGTAAAGCCGCTTCAGTTGCGTCCGGGCAGGATGGTCGGTGCGGCCTCGGCCAGGGTATCCGGGTAGTCCAGCGTATAGTGCAGGCCCCGGCTTTCACGGCGCGACAGGGCCGAGCGCACGATCAGATCGGCCACGGTCACCAGATTGCGCAGCTCGACCAGATCCGGGCTGATGCGGTAGTTACCGTAGTACTCCTGGATCTCCTGCTTGAGCAGTTCGACGCGGTGGCGTGCACGCTCCAGACGCTTGGTCGTACGCACGATGCCGACGTAATCCCACATGAAGGTGCGCAGTTCCAGCCAGTTGTGGGAGACGACGACGTCTTCGTCGGAATCGCGTACACGGCTCTCGTCCCACGGCTGCAGCGGTCCGGGCAGCGGCCGGCCGCGCAGCGTGGCGATCAGGTCCTGGGCTGCGGCTGCGGCGAAGACCAGGCATTCGAGCAGCGAATTCGACGCCAGGCGATTGGCGCCGTGCAATCCGGTGCAGGCGACTTCGCCGACTGCGTAAAGACCGTCGATGTCGGTACGCGCGGCGAGGTCGGTGACCACGCCGCCGCAGGTGAAATGCGCGGATGGCACGACCGGAATCGGTTCGCGCGTGATGTCGATGCCAAGCTCAAGGCAGCGTGCGTGGATGCTCGGGAAATGATTGCGGATGAAGTCGGCCGGTTTGTGGCTGATGTCGAGCAGGACGTACTTGATGCCGAGGCGCTTCATTTCGTAGTCGATCGCACGGGCGACGATGTCGCGGGGTGCGAGTTCGGCACGGGGGTCGAAGGCCGGCATGAAGCGATCACCGGGGCTGCCATCCGCGTTCGGCAGGCGCAGGACCGCTCCCTCACCGCGCAGCGCCTCGCTGATCAGGAAATTCCGTGCCTGCGGATGGTACAGGCAGGTCGGATGGAACTGCATGAATTCCATGTTCGCGATGCGGCAGCCGGCGCGCCAGGCCATGGCGATGCCGTCGCCGGAGGCACCATGCGGATTGCTGGAGTAGAGATAGACCTGGTTGGCGCCCCCCGTCGCGAGCACCACCGCGCGCGCCGCGACCGCCTCGACGCCGCCGTGTGCGCTGTCGAGCAGGTAGGCGCCGAGCGCCCGGCGCGTTTTGCGATCGACGATGAGATCGACGGCGATCGTGTGCTCGCGGACCTGGATGCCCGGGTGCGCTGCGACCAGCCCCGACAGAGTCGTCTCGACGGCCCGGCCGGTGGCGTCGGCGGCGTGGACGACGCGGCGGTGGCTGTGTCCACCCTCGCGCGTCAAGTGCAATCCGTTGCCGCTGGGGTCGTCCTCGTCACGGGTGAATTCGACGCCCTGATCGATCAGCCAGCGGATGCAGTCCGGACCGCGCTCGACGGCGAAGCGGACGGCGCGTTCGTCGCACAGCCCGGCGCCGGCGACGAGGGTGTCGCGGATGTGATTCTCCAGCGAATCCTCGGCATCGAGCACGGCCGAGATGCCCCCCTGTGCCCACAGGGTGCTGCCGCTGGTCAGCGGCCCTTTGGACACGACGGTGACGGCGACGCCGGCCTGTGCCAGGCGTAGCGCGCAGGACAGGCCGGCGGCACCGCTGCCGATGACCAGGACATCGGGTGCATCCATTCTCAGGCATCCGGGGGTTGTTAGAATGCATGGATTATTCGTGATCCGCGCCCGTTCCGGCTACGGTCCGGGGCCGGCCGCAGGGGTTCCACAGGGATCTCAAGCTTCGCCCAGCGGCGCGGTGTACCGCGTCAAGGTCTTCAATGTCCGGCAATAACATCGACGAACAGCTGGTGGAACGCGCGCAGCAGGGCGATCAGCGTGCGTTCGAGCTCTTGGTGCGCAAATACCAGTACAAGATCATGCAGCTGGTCGGGCGGCTGGTCGGAGAGGCGGAGGCTGCCGATGTGGCCCAGGAAACCTTCATCCGCGCCTGGCGCGCCTTGAATGGTTTTCGCGGGCAGTCGGCTTTTTATACCTGGCTCTACCGCATCGGCATCAACACGGCGAAGAATTACCTGGTTTCGCGCGGGCGGCGGCCGGCCGACCAGGACATCGACGTCGCCGATGCCGAACTTTACGGACATACCGAACATCTAAGCGATGTCGACACACCGGAGGCTGAACTATTGTCGGAGGAGATTCGGCGCCGTGTCGCCGAAACCATCGCCGCGCTGCCGGCGGATCTGCGCAAGGCGATCACGCTGCGCGAGCTGGAAGGCCTGTCTTACGAAGAGATCGCCGAGGTCATGGATTGCCCGATCGGCACCGTCAGGTCGCGGATTTTCCGTGCCCGTGAGGCGATCGATGCCGCGCTCAAGCCCCTGCTCGAATGAATCTCCGCCGTGGAACCGTCCGGTGCGTCGTGCAGGCGTGTGGAACTTTTGCCCGATTCCGTGGTTATCCGTTTAACGTCGTATCGAGGTGACTCGATGACTAGAGATTCCCTTTCCGCCCTGCTGGACGGCGAATGTAGTCCGCAAGAGCTGGACCGCATTCTCGAGGAAATGGAACGTTCCCCCGAGCTCAAGCTGGCGTGGAGCCGCATGTGTCTGGTGCGCGATGCGCGGGAGGGGGTGCGCGTGCGCAGAACGCAGGTATGCATCTGTGCGGACGTGATGTCGCGGCTCGAGGCGCGGCCGGCGCCAGTAACGGAAAAGATCGTTCCGATCGGACGCCGCCGCTGGCGTGGATACTGGAAGCCGCTTGCCGGGCTGGCCGCTGCGGCCTCGATCGCTGGCGTTGCGCTGACGTTCGGTCTGGGCGAGCGCGCGAGCGACGCCGTTGCGGAATCCGGTTTTTCGCCACCGCAGGCAGGCAGCGCGGTGTTTGCGCCAGTGTCCGGATATCGCCCGCGATACCTGCAGACTGTTGCCGCTGGCGGCAGTGAGGCCCTGCGGCGCGCCGAGATCGCCGACGAGCTACGCGCTTACCTGATCGAACACAGCAACACGCTCGCCGACCGCGGGATGGGAGCCACCCTGTCCTACGCCCGTTTTGCTGCGCACAGCGTCGGCGAGCCGGTTGCCGAACCCCTGCCGGCCGAGCTTGACGGAGGCCAGCCTTGAGCCGGGCCGCGTGGGTGGTATTGCTGGCGGTGGCCGGCGGCAGCGCATGGGCAGGCGATCCGGCAGCGCTGCTGGTCGAGATGAGCGAGGCGGCACGCAAGGCCAACTATCAGGGTGTCATCGTTTACCAGACCCGGGATCGCATGGAGACTCTGCGCGTCGTTCATGGTGTGCAGGACGGGCACGAGTTCGAGCGTGTGCAGACCTTGACCGGTGCGCCGCGCGAGGTGCTCAGGCGCGACGGCAAGGTCATCTGCCTGCTGCCCAAGGACCGCAAGATGACGATCGACCAGCCCACGCCCAAGGGCTTGTTTCCGCCACTGTCGGCCGAGCGCGTCGCGCAGCTTGCCGAGGTCTATGAGTTCCGCGAGATCGGCGAGGAGCGCATCGCCGGACGTCGTTGCACCGGGCTCGCGATCCTGCCCAAGGACCGCTACCGCTATGGTTACGAGATCTGGGCCGACACCCAGACGCGCGTGCCGCTGAAGGTCAACCTGGTCGGGCGCGAGGGCACCGTGCTCGAGCAGATGATGTTCACCGAGGTCGAGTTCCCGGAGCGCATCGCCATGAGCGCCTTCGATCTCGGCGACGAGGACCAACGGATATCCCCGCCCCAGGCCGACGCTACCGCTCTTGCGGCCCAGCCGGGCGCATCGGCCGGTCCGACCTGGCGCTTTCGCCAACTGCCGCCGGGATTCCGCGTGACGATGCGCAGCCTGCGGCCGACAGCGGATGGCAAGGGGTTCGTCGAGCATGTGCTGCTGACCGATGGCCTGTCTGCGGTTTCGGTCTTCAGCACGCACCGCGCGCTGCCGATGCCACCGTTCGAGGGACAGTCGCGCATGGGTGCGGTGCACGCGTTCGGGCGTATGCTCGGCAGCGTGCACATTACCGTGGTCGGCGAGGCGCCGCCGGAGACCGTACGCCTGATCGGTGAGAGCCTGCAGCCGCCGGAGACAGCTCCGCAGCCGGCTGCCGACTCGCCCTGAAGCGCCCCTAAAAGCCCGGACGGCATTTCCGTGATCGAGGAAAAAGCCATCGTCACCCGCACCGATGACGATGCCGTGTGGGTGCGCGCCCTTGGTCCGGAGACCTGCCCGCGGTGCGCCGAGGGCCGCGGCTGCGGCGGCGGTGTGCTCGGCCGCCTGATCGGACGGCGGCGGCCGGACGTCCTCGTGCGCGGCGTCATCCCGGGTTTGCGCGTCGGCGATGCCGTGATCGTCGGGATCGAGGATGGTGTGGTGATGCGCGCCGCGCTATGGGTGTATCTCGTGCCGCTGGCCGGCATGGTGCTCGCGGGCGCTTTCGCCCAGCAGGTGTTGCAGGCGCACGATGCGCTTGTCGCTGCCTTCGGCCTGGTCGGACTGGCGGGCGGGTTTGCCTGCACCCATGCCGCCGGTCGGCGCGCGGCGGCATCGCCGGCCTATCGGCCGCTGCTGCTGCGCCGTGCCGCCGCCAGGGCGGCCGATTGCGCGCGCCTGGCGCGCCTGGCCGACTGAACATGCTGCGGGTTGGCTGCGGTTTGAATTTCCGCGGCAAATCCTTTGAAATCCGCGCTCGACGTTAATTCTTGCGCAGGTCGGGAGTCGATCATGTCGCCAGTCGCCCGCAGCCTGCGGTGCCTGATGCTCTCTGCCATGTTGCCGCTGGTTGCCTGCGGTCGCGGTGGGGCGCCGGCGCCCGCGGTCACCGGCTATCCGGATTTTGCCGATCTGGTCGAGCAGGTGTCGCCGGCCGTGGTCAACATCAGCACGGTCGTAGATGCCGCGCCGGCCTCATCCGCGCAGGATGAGCTGCAACCGGATGCGCTGGAAGGCGCGCCGGAGTGGTTCCGCCGCTTTTTCGAGCGGCAGTTCGAGAACGAACGGGCCGAGGAAGGTCTGATGCCGGATCAGGAATCGCTCGGGTCCGGGTTCATTCTCTGGGAGGATGGCTACATCCTGACCAATTACCACGTCATCCGTGGTGCCAAGGAGGTGATCGTGCGCCTGCTCGACCGGCGTCAGTTCACCGCCAAGCTGGTTGGCAGCGACGAAGCCAGTGATCTTGCGTTGCTGCACATCGATGCCAAGAACCTGCCGGTGGTCAAGCTCGGCGATTCACGCAAGCTGCGGCCGGGGCAATGGGTGCTTGCGATCGGCTCTCCGTTCGGCTTCGATTATTCGGTGACTGCCGGCATCGTCTCGGCCAAGGGGCGCGCCCTGGTCACCGAGCAGTATGTGCCTTTCATCCAGACCGACGTGGCCATCAACCCCGGCAACTCCGGCGGACCATTGTTCAACCTGGCCGGCGAGGTGGTCGGCGTCAATTCGCAGATTTACTCCCAGTCCGGGGGGTATCAAGGCGTATCGTTCTCGATCCCGATCGATGTCGCCGCCAAGGTGGCGCGCCAGCTCCGCGACACCGGTACGGTTACGCGGGGATGGCTCGGTGTTGTCGTCCAGGAGGTGGATCGCGATCTCGCCCAGCAATTCGGCATGGACAAGGCCGAAGGCGCGCTGGTGGCACGCGTGCTGCCGGACAGTCCCGCCGAGAAGGCCGGTCTGCGTGAAGGCGACGTGATTCTGCGTTACAACGGCGAGCCGCTGCCGAGTTCCTCGAGCCTGCCCCATATGGTCGGCATCACCGATCCAGGCGAGATCGCGACGCTCGACATCGTGCGCGGCGGCAAGCCGCTGACGCTCAAGATCGAGGTCGGCACGCTGCGCGCCGAGCCGCCGCCGGGGGCCGCGCCACCGCCGGCCACTCCACCCGGCGAGAAGCTCGGACTGAGCGTGCGTCCGCTGACCGACGAGGAGCGCCGCTTTGCGCAAGTCGTCGGCGGCGGGCTGATGATCACCGAGGTGCGCGATGGGCCTGCCGCCCGTGCAGGTGTGCGCCCCGGCGATGTGTTGATCCAGCTCGCCGGTCAGGAAGTCGACAGCGTCAGCCGTTACCGCGAGGTCGTGGACCGGCTGACGCCGGGCCAGACGGTGGCGGTGCTGGTCCAGCGCCGCGGTGCGCCGCTGTTCCTGGCGCTCGACGTCCCTGCGCCGGCACCGGCCGGATCACCATGAGTCCGCGTCGTTACTTGCTGCTCGGCCGACCCGGCTGTCACCTCTGCGAGGATTTCGCAGCGGCGCTGCACGCATATCTCGGTGACGCCGCCACGGTCGAGCATGCCTGTGTCGATGATCGTGCCGAGTGGCGCATGCGCTACGGCCGGCGGATTCCGGTTTTGCTCGACGAGGCCGGCACGGTGGTGGCGGAAGGCCATTTCGACCCGGCAGCGTTGCGCAGCGGCGGGCAGGGGAGCGCCCGGTCGCCCAAAGGCGCGGCGTGGTCCTGATCGTTCGGTATACTTCGCGGCCCTCCGGGCCACCCCATGAAGCAAGACAACATCCGCAATTTCTGCATCATCGCGCACATCGACCACGGCAAGTCGACCCTCGCCGACCGGTTCATCCAGCTCACCGGAGGGTTGGAGCAGCGCGAGATGACCGAGCAGGTGCTCGACAACAATCCGATCGAGCGTGAACGTGGCATCACGATCAAGGCGCAGGCGGTGCAGCTGCATTACCGCGCCAAGAACGGCGAGCTCTACCAGTTCAACCTGATCGACACCCCCGGGCATGTCGATTTCTCTTACGAGGTGTCGCGCTCGCTCGCGGCCTGCGAGGGCGCTTTGCTCGTGGTCGATGCCTCGCAGGGAGTCGAGGCACAGTCGGTCGCCAACTGCTACACGGCGATCGAACAGAATCTCGAGGTGCTGCCGGTTCTCAACAAGATCGATTTGCAGAATGCCGAACCCGAGCGCGTCTGCGAGGAGATCGAGCAGATCATCGGCATTCCTGCGGCCGATGCCCTGCGCATCTCCGCAAAGACTGGTCTCAACGTGCCGGATTTGCTCGAGGCCGTCGTGCACAAGCTGCCGCCGCCCAAGGGCGATCCGGATGGCTGCCTGCAGGCGCTGATCGTCGATTCCTGGTTCGATAACTATCTCGGTGTGGTGTCGCTGGTGCGCGTGGTCAACGGCTCACTCAAGAAGGGTGAGAAGATCCGCGTCATGTCCACCGGACGCGACTACGAAGTCACCATGCTCGGTGTCCACACGCCCAAGCGCGTGTTCAAGGACCGACTCGACTGTGGCGAGGTCGGTTTCGTCGTCGCCGGCATCAAGGACATTTTCGGAGCGCCAGTGGGTGATACGCTGACGCTGGCTGCGCGTCCGTGCGATGCGCCGCTGCCCGGTTTCCGGCAGGTGCAGCCGCGCGTCTTTGCCGGCATGTTCCCGGTCGATGCCGATGATTTCGAGGACTTCCGCGAATCACTGCAAAAGCTGCGCCTGAACGATTCCGCCTTGCAGTTCGAACCGGAGAATTCGACCGCTCTGGGCTTTGGCTTTCGCATCGGCTTTCTGGGCATGCTGCACATGGACATTGTCCAGGAGCGGCTCGAGCGCGAGTATGGCCTCAATCTGATCACGACGGCGCCGTCGGTCGTTTACGAAGTGCTCAAGACCAATGGCGAGGTCATCCGCATCGACAATCCGGCCAAGCTGCCAGAGCCGGGATCGATTGCGGAGATCCGCGAGCCGATCATCAGCGCGCGCATCCTGATGCCGCCGGATCATGTCGGTGCGGTGATGCAGCTGTGCATGGAAAAACGCGGCGTGCAGAAGAACCTGCGCTATCTGGGATCGCAGGTCCAGATGGAAGTGGAAATGCCGCTGGCCGAGATCGTGCTCGACTTTTTCGATCGGCTGAAAAGCGTTTCCCGCGGTTTTGCCTCGTTCGAATACGAGTTCTTGCGTTTCCAGGCCGCAGACCTGGTCAAGCTCGACGTGCTCGTCAACGGCGACCGCGTCGATGCGCTGGCGAGCATCGTCCACCGCGACGCGGCGTATCCGCGCGGCCGCGATCTGTGCGAACGCATGCAGGAAGTCATCCACCGCCAGATGTTCGACATCGCGATCCAGGCGGCGATCGGCTCCAAGATCATCGCCCGCACGACGGTCAAGGCCCTGCGCAAAGACGTGCTCGCGAAGTGTTACGGCGGCGACGTCAGTCGCAAGCGCAAGCTGCTGGAGAAGCAGAAAGAGGGCAAGAAGCGCATGAAGGCGGTCGGCAACGTCGAGATTCCGCAGGAGGCTTTCCTCGCGGTACTCGGGGTCGACCGGAAAAAGTGAGGGACATGGATATCCGCGCAAATGCGCAAAGCTGCCCGGCGCGGGATTTGTGCGCCGTGGCGTCCAGACCAGCATCGGACCGTCGCCAATGAACGACTTTCACATCGACTTCGCCGTCATTCTGACCGCCCTGACGCTGTTCACCGGCGTGTTCTGGGCGCTGGAGAAATGGGTGCTGGCGCCGCGGCGCGCCGGTCGTCCCGACGCACGGCCCAACGGTTTCATCGACTTCTGCCAGTCGTTCTTTCCGGTGATCCTGATCGTGCTGCTGTTGCGCTCGTTCGTCGTCGAACCGTTTCGCATCCCCTCCGGCTCGATGATCCCGACTCTGCTCGTCGGGGATTTCATCCTCGTCAACAAATTCGCCTACGGCCTGCGCGATCCGGTGTTTCATTACAAGTTCGTCGAGGTGGGCAAACCGCAGCGCGGCGACATCGTCGTGTTCCGCTGGCCGGTCGATCCGAGCAAGGATTTCATCAAGCGCATCGTCGGCCTGCCGGGCGATCACATCGCCTATCGCGACAAGCGTCTGTACGTCAACGGCGAGCCGGTGTCGCTGGAGCCGGCCGGTGTCTATACTGCGCCGGGGTTGCCGCCGCCGGGCGTGGTTTACCGGCTCACGGAAAACCTGACCGGCGTCGAGCACCACGTGCTGGTCAACCCGGCGCGGCCGGCGGATGATTTCGAGTTCGTCGTACCACCGGGCGAGTATTTCGCGATGGGCGACAACCGCGACGGTTCCGACGACAGCCGCCGCTGGGGAACGGTGCCGGAGCGCAATCTGGTGGGCAAGGCATTTTTCATCTGGATGTCCTGGGATGGTGACCGCATGCGTATCGACTTTTCGCGCATCGGCATGCGTATCCGCTAGGACTTACGGTGTATCGAGGAGAACAGGGGATCGATATGCACACGCGCAACCGTCAACGGGGTCTGGGCTGGTTTGGCCTGCTGTTCGTGCTGGCCGTGGTCGCCTTCGTCGCGATCGTCGTCGTCAAGTGTCTGCCGATCTATCTCAACCAGATGAAGATCGCCAGTTCGATCAACAAGGTCGCCGCCGATCCGGGGAACGGCCAGGCGGAGATCGGGGAGCTGCGCAAGGATTTGCAACGCTACTGGGATATCGAAGACATCAAGTATCTCGAGCCGCGCGACGTCAAGATCAAACGCACACAAAGCGGCCGCTTCCTCAGCTACGAGTATGAAGCCCGCGAGCATCTGTTCTACAACATCTCGATCGTCATCTCTTTTGCCGGCGACGTGCCGCTGGCCAATCTCAGCACACAGTGACTTGAACGCATCGCTCGAAGTTTTGCAGGAGCATCTGGGGCACCGTTTCACCGACACCGGCCTGCTGGAACGTGCGCTGTCGCACCGCAGCCTGGGAGTGCGCAATAACGAGCGCCTCGAGTTTTTGGGTGATGCGCTGATCAACTTCGTCGCCGCCGATGCGCTGTACGCCGCCCGGCCGACGGCCGAGGAAGGTGCGTTGTCGCGGCTGCGCGCCAGCCTCGTGCGCGAGGCCGCGCTGGCGCGTATCGCACGCGACCTGGATCTGGGTGCGGTGATCCGACTGGGCGAGAGTGAACTCAAGAGCGGCGGTTTTCGCCGCGATTCGATACTGGCCGATGCCGTCGAAGCCATTCTCGGTGCGGTTTATCTCGATGGCGGTTTTGCCGCGGCACGGGCGGTTGCCCTGCGCTTGCTCCAGCCCTTGATCGCCGAGCTGCCGGATGCCGAGCAGCTCAAGGATGCGAAGACACGTCTGCAGGAATGGCTGCAGGCGCGCTCCCGCCCGCTGCCGCGTTATGAAGTCCTCGCCGAGGAAGGCCCGCCGCATGCGCGTCGTTTCCACGTCTGCTGTGTCCTGCCCGACACGGCGGAGCAGACACGGGCCGAGGGGCCGAGCCGCCGCAGCGCCGAGCAGCAGGCCGCCGAGGCGATGCTGCAGCGTCTCGAAGCAGGGGTGGCCGATGCGTAGCGGCGTCGTCACCATCGCGGGCCGGCCCAACGTCGGCAAGTCCTCGCTGCTCAATGCGCTGGTCGGGCGCAAGGTCAGCATCGTTTCGCACAAGCCGCAGACGACGCGGCACCGCATCCAGGGCGTACTGCATCGCGGCGAGGATCAGATCGTGTTCGTCGATACGCCGGGTCTGCACCGCCTGCAGAAGCGCGCGCTCAACCGCGCGATGAACGAGGCGGCGGCGGGTGCCTTGCGCGATGTCGATCTGGTGCTGTTCGTGGTCGAGGCCGGGCGCTGGACCGATGAGGATCAGGCCGTGCTCGAACGTCTGGCCGGTAACGCGGTGCCGGTCGGGCTCGTCGTCAACAAGATCGACCGTCTCAAGAACCGCGAGCTGCTGCTGCCCGAGCTGCAGCGCCTCAGCGCGATGCGCGAGTATGCGTTCGTGGTGCCGGTGTCGGCGACACGTCAGGAGAATCTCGCGCCGTTGATCGACGAGATTCTCCGCCATTTGCCGGAGGGGCCGCCGCTGTATCCGCCGGGGCAGGTGGTGGCCCATGACGATGCGTTCACCGTTGCCGAGATCGTGCGCGAGAAGCTGATCCACCATCTGCACGAGGAACTACCGTACGCACTCACCGTCGAGGTCGAGCACTACGAACGCGAGGGCAATCTCGACCGCATCAGCGCGGTGATCTGGGTCGAGCGTGAAGGGCAGAAAAAAATCGTCATCGGTGAGAACGGACAGACGCTGAAAAAAGTCGGCACGGCGGCACGGCGCGAGCTGGAGTTGATCTTCGGACGCAAGATTTTCCTCAAGCTCTGGTGCAAGGTGCG
The DNA here is from genome assembly GCF_900113085.1 of Fontimonas thermophila. Classification (GTDB taxonomy): domain Bacteria; phylum Pseudomonadota; class Gammaproteobacteria; order Nevskiales; family Nevskiaceae; genus Solimonas; species Solimonas thermophila. The sequence goes on from NZ_FOOC01000008.1 coordinate 88,450, forward strand.
CGAAAACTGGAGCGACGATCCCAAGGCGCTGCGCCGTTTCGGTCTGATTGGGCACGACTGACCGGCGGCGGGGATGGCGCGGACCGTCCAGCTCGAAGCGGCCCATCTGCTCGCCGTGCGGCCTTACGGCGACAGCAGCCTCTTGCTCGAAGCCTTCACTGCGGCCCATGGGCGGATCGGGCTCATCGCGCGGGGCGCGCGCGCGCCCCGCTCCCGGCTGCGCGGCGTGCTGCAGCCGTTCGCACCGCTGCTGTTGTCGTGGCGCCTGTCGGGCGAACTGGGCACGCTCACTGGCGCGGAGGCGCAGGCGCCGCCGGTCTTGCTCACCGGCGAGCGCACGTTCTTCGGCTGGTATATGAACGAGTTGATTCTGCGCCTGCTGCAGCGTCACGACGCCCATCCGCGTCTGTATGCGGTCTATGCGGCGCTGCTGCCGGAACTCGCCGGCAGCGAGACGGATGCGGAGATCGCGTTGCGGTTGTTCGAGAAACGCCTGCTCGCTGATATCGGATACGGCTTGCATCTGGATGCCGATCTCGATCCTGCACGGCATTACCGCTACGACTGGGAGCGCGGGCCGGTCGTCGATTCCCAGGGCTATGCCGGAGCGAGCCTGATCGCGCTGCGCGACGAGCGTCTCGACGATGAGACCAGCCGCCGCGATGCACGGCATCTGCTGCGCGCGGCGATCCGCCGCCAGCTCGGTGGCCGCGAGCTGCAGGCCGCGGCGTTGTTGCGTCAGCTGCGTGGCACCTGAGTTGCGCTGCCGTAGGCTGGGCCGTCGTTAAGGCGATCGAGGCGCTGTCGGCTACAAGCCGCAGGCGCTACGCTGTGCGCGGGAAGACCAGCCAGGGGAGCTCCATGGACGTGATAGGGCGTGTCGCGCTGGGTGTCGGCGTTTTGCTGTCGCTGGTGGCCTGCAAAGACCGGGTGGCGGCACCACCGGCAGCGCCGGTGGCCACGCCGGCGGCGCTTGCGGCACATGGCGAGGAGTTCCGGCGGGAAGTCATCGAAGTCGTCGAAGGCATCTGGGTTGCAGTCGGATACGGAATCGCGAACTCGATTCTGATCGAAGGCGATGATGGCGTGATCGTCGTCGATACGATGGAAACCGTGGAATCGGCGCGCGCGGTGCTGGCCGAATTCCGCAAGCGCACGGACAAGCCGGTCAAGGCGCTGATCTACACGCATTCGCATCCCGACCATATCGGCGGCGCCGGTGTCTTTGCGGAGGGTGCTGGCGCGATTCCAGTCTATGCGCAGCGCGGGCTGGTCGCGAACATGGAGAAAACCTCGATCGAGCTGCAGACCGCGATCACCCAGCGTTCGTTGCGCATGTACGGAACGCAGTTGTCGCCCGAGGCCATGGTCAACGTCGGCATCGGCCCGTTTGTTGCGATGGGTCCCGGCAGCACGATCGACATGCTGCGGCCGACGCGCACCTTCGACGACACGCTCGAGGACACGGTTGCCGGTGTCCATTTCCAGCTCGTGCACGCGCCGGGCGAGACCGACGACCAGCTCTTCGTCTGGTTGCCGCAGCGGCGCATCCTGCTGTCGGGTGACAACGTCTACAAGGCGTTCCCGAATCTCTATACGATCCGCGGAACGTCTTATCGCGATCCGCGGGCCTGGGCCGACTCGATCGACAAGATGCGCGCGCTCAAGCCCACGGTCCTGGTGCCGAGCCATACGCGTCCGCTCGTCGGCGAGGCGCTGATCGCGCAGACGCTCACCGATTACCGCGATGCGATCCGCTACGTCTATGACCAGACGCTGCGCCTGATCAATCAGGGGTACACGCCCGACGAGATCGCATCCCGGATCAAACTGCCGCCGCATCTGGCCGCATCGCCGTGGCTACGGGAGTTCTACGGTACTCCGCAGTGGTCGGCGCGCAATATTTTCACTGGCAATCTCGGCTGGTTCGACGGCAATCCCTCGAATCTGCGGCCATTGCCGCCAGATGAGACCGCGTGGCGTATCGTTGAACTCGCCGGCGGGATCGATGCGCTCGCGCATCAGATCGATGCCGCGGCGCAGGCCGGCGAGCATCAGTGGGTCTTGCAGCTCACCGATTATCTGCTGCGCGTACAGCCGGACCATGTCGGGGCCCGGCAGGCGCGCATCGCCGCGTTGCGTGCGCTGGGCGGGCGCGAAGCCAACCCCAACGCCCGCCACTGGTATCTGACGGTGGCCGGCGAACTCGCCGGCGAGTTCGTGTTGCCCAAACGGATGCTCACCCCGACGCCGGAGATGCTGGCGCGCATGCCGCTGGCGCGCTTTTTCGACGGTATGGCGGTGAACCTGGATGCCGAAGCCAGCGCCGATACCATCATCGCCGTCGGTTTCGAATTCACCGACACGCCGGAACGCTACACCTACATCGTGCGCCGTGGCGTCAGCGAAGTCGTGCCGCAGTTGCGCGAGGACGCCGATATCGTCGTGCGTGTACCGGCGCAGGTGTTCAAGGAAATGCTGGCGCAACTGCGCCATCCCGCGCTGACGATCGCCACCGAGTTCGAGATCGTCAAGGGCAGCAAACTCGGTTTCGTGCGCTTCATGCGTCTGTTCGTACCCGTCGAGGACACATGAGCACGGCGGTGCGACCGTGCCTGCGCGGGGTTTTTAGGTGATGAAGCCGTAGCGGCGGCACATCTGCGCCAGCGCATCCCACTCGGCCTGGTGACGGTCCAGCGAGGGATGGCGGGTCACCGATGCGGGATTCGTCACCAGCGATGACACATGGCATTCCATGCCGAAGGGTAGGCCGGGGATGCCGTTGCGGCCTTCGGGGGAATCGAAGGCCGGCGCGCGCGGATCGGGAGGGTTGTCGAAATCCAGCGCATAAGCCATGTTCAGCGAGGTTTCGTTGCGCGGGCTCGTGCCGACCCAGTCCAGTCCCCAGCGCCAGCGGATCAGATTGATCACCGAATTGGGGTCGAACTGCAGGTGGCAGACGTGGCCCTTGCGGGCGCGCGGACCGATGATCACACAGGGGGTGCGGAACCCCAGCCGCCCGTCGTTGAATTCCGCCTCCGGGCCGGTGACCGGGGCAAAGGGCGGCACGACATGATCGTAGAAGCCGCCCCATTCGTCATAGGTCACGATCATCAGCGTGCGCTCCCAGTTGGGACTGTTGCGCAGCGCGTTGTAGATGCGTGTCAGATAGGCCTGGCCGTCGCGTACGTCGGCTTGCGGATGATCGTCCTGGGAGATTCCGAACGGTGACTCGCCGACGGCGGCGCCGAAGAACGGATCGAAGTACGACACCGCCGGCAGATTGCCGGTTGCGGCGTCGATGAGAAATTGGCTGAACGGTTTGGTGATCTCCAGGTACTTTGGCCCCCACAGTCCGGTCAGGGGCAGATCGGAGAAATAGTTGGCGCAGGGGATGCCGCGTTCGATCAGTTGGTCCCAGATCGTCGGCAGTGTCGATGGCGCCTGCTGCGCATAGGGCAGCGTGTTGGTGTTACGGTCGGTGGTGCCGGCGTGGATGTAGATGCGGTTGGGAAACGTCGACGACAGGATGCCGTGAAAGTAATGGTCGCAGACGGTGAAATGCTCGGCGACGCCGGCGTAGAACGGCAAGTCTTCGCGGCGGTAGTAACCGACCGGGAAACGGTCCTGCGGGTTGCTCGCCGTGCCTTCCGTGAGCAGAAAGCCGTCCATCGCGCCATTGTTCAGATGTACGCGGCCGTCCTCGTAGCCGTGCGCGGGGTCGGCCCAGCCGCAGCCCTGGAAGCCGTAGGCCGGATCTTCGGCCAGCGGAAAAGTGGGAACGAGCTCGCCGAAGGCATTGCGGAATACGCGCTGCTGCATCGCCCGCGCGCCGGGAACCCAGCCGAGCATGTGATCGAAGGAGCGGTTCTCCATCATCACCTGCACGATGTGGTCGATGCCGCTGTCTTCCGGACGCGGCAGCACCGGCAGCCCGGCTCCGGCTGTCGAGACGCCGACGCTGTCGCCACACCCCGGCAGCGCAGCGGCGGCGCCGGCCGCAGCCAGACCGGCGAGCACGCGCCGGCGCTGCGGATTGTGGCTGTCGTTCCTGGTCTTGCGATGCATGTCGTCCTCCACCCGTGGTGCACCCATCATCGCGCCCGTACGTTGCAGGCGCTTGAAAACCGAAAGCCCGATGTGGCGGGCTTTGTGCGGCGATCAGCGCGGGATGCGCTGGAACACGCGCTGCCAGTTGTCTGTGCCGGCCGATTTGAAGACGTCCTGCCGGTTGGCGGCGAGAAACACGCCGCTCCAGTAGGCGTACTTGAATCCGTTCGAGTCGTAATCATCGGGACTGCGGTCGAGCTCGACGGCGCATTCTTCCAGTGTGAGGTTGGGGATGCGTTTCCAGTCCTTCCCCTGGCGCACGCTGCAGACGCGGCGGTCGGAGGCGGCGGGCCGTGGGGTCTGCGCGGGTGATGCGCTGACGGCGGCCGGGGTCATGTCCGTGGCCGCGCCATCGGCGTCCCGGCGGATCGCGGCGACGACGTCGCCGGCACCGGGGCCGGGCAGCGCAGCGGCAGCATCGAGCCTGCGCGCGAGTTCCGATTTCAGACCAATGGTCTGCCAGCTTCTGCCGCCGTCCGGCGACTGGTAGAAGTAATACCGGTCCGCCGACAGCAGGGTTTGCCCCCACAGGCTGAACTTGAAGCCCTGCTCGTTGTAATCGCTCACCCACTGCTCCAGGCCCTTGAGGCAGGCGTCGAGCGACCCGCTGCCGAGGGTTTGCCACTCGCCGGCGATGTAGGCCTTGCAGACCTCGGTGGCGGGTTCCTGGGCAATGGTCGTCGTGGCGGACAAACCCAGCGACAGCGTCAGACAGATGGCAACCGCAGTGCGCATGACGGACCCCCTGATGTCATCGGTCCGATGATAGCGAATCGGCGGCGGCGCGCGGCAGCGCAGTGCGTGCCGGACGCCGAGGCGTGACCGGGCGCTGGGTGGGCGATACGCCTGCTGTCTTGCCGATTTTGCCGGCTCAGCTCCGGTGGCGCAGGCGCCAGCAGCGGTGTGCGGGTGGTGGACGCTGGAAGTCGGCATCCAGCGTCTGCGCGGTGATGTCGTCGATTTCGGCGATGGTCTGGAGCGCGGCATCGAGCTTGAAGCCACGGCGGTTGGTCGAGAAATAGAGCGTGCCGCCGGCAGCGAGCAGCGCCAGGCACTGACGGATCAGGGTCGCGTGGTCGCGCTGGATGTCGAGTGTGCCTGTCATTTTCTTCGAGGTTGAGAACGTGGGTGGGTCGAGGAAGATGAGGTCGAAGCGGGATCTGGCGGGGTGTTGCGCCATATCGGCGAGCCACTGCCGGCAGTCGCAGCGGATCAGGGCGTGTGGCGCCAGGCGCTCGCCCGGTGCCGGCGGGTAGGGGTAGAGCGTCGCGCGCACGCCGTTGCGTTCGAGGTTGCGCCGGGCCCATTCCAGGTAGGTATTCGACAGATCCAGCGACAGGGTCTGTTGCGCGCCGCCACATGCGGCGTGCACGGTCGCGGCGCCGGTGTAACAGAACAGGTTGAGAACGCGTTTGCCCGCCGCCTCCTGCTGCAGACGCAGGCGCATGGGCCGGTGGTCGAGGAACAACCCGGTGTCGAGGTAATCGTCGAAATTGACCGACAGGCGGCAGCCGTGTTCGGTCACCTCGTGGAAAATTCCGGTTGCGGCCTGCCGCGTGTACTGGCCGTCCGCTTTCTGCGGGCGGCGCAGCTTGTAGTGGATCTGCGCCGGCGGGATGTCCAGCACGTGCTGGATCTGCGCCAGCGCTTCGCGCAGGCGTGCCTGCGCGCGTGCGGGCTCGATGGTCTTGGGCGCGGCATATTCCTGGACGTGCGCGTGCAGCTCGGGGGTGGCGTAGAGGTCGATCGCCAGCGCGTAATCGGGCAGATCGGCGTCGTAGAGCCGGTAGTTGGTGATGCCGTTGCGCCGCGCCCATTTGCCCAGATGCCGGAGGTTCTTGCGCAGGCGGTTGGCGAAATCCTCGCCGCCCGGATCCGGTGCGCTGCTGTGCACGCCGGGCCCGGTGCGTCCGGACGCGTCGCTGGCAGGCGCCGTGCCGGACTCGCTGGGCGCTGGTGCGTTTGCATCGGCTCCGCGGATGTTAAAGCCGAGCAGTTTGCAGGCGATGGCACCGTTGTACAGCGTGTGCCGGGCATCGGCGCGCAGTCCCAGCCGTAGCGCGAGGTCGGCGCGCGCGGTGAACAAAACCACGCGCCAGCCGCCAAAGCGTTGTTTGAGATGCACGCCGAGCAAGGAATAGAGCTTGATCAGCTCAGTTTCCGCGCCCAGGCGTTCGCCGTAGGGCGGATTGGTGACGATCAGGCCGGGCCGCTCGGCGGGCGGCAGGGCCGTGAGGGCGTCGTCCTGGCGCAGGGTGATGGCGCCGGAGAGTCCGGCGCGCTCGATGCTGCTGCGTGCAGCGGCGAGGGTGCGCGCATCGTGGTCGGAGCCGGCGATGGTCGGCAGACGGTGACGGCCTTCGCGGCGGCGTGTCTGCGCCTGCGCGTAGAGATGCTGCCAGAGCGCGGGCTGGTGTCCGCGCCAGGCTTCGAAACCCCAGCGCCGGCGCAGCAGGCCCGGCGCGACGTCGGCGGCGATCCACGCCGCTTCGATCAGCAGGGTGCCGGAACCGCACATCGGATCGAACAGGGGTTCACCGCGTGCGGCGCGCTGTGGCCAGCCGGCCCAGAGCAGGATTGCGGCGGCCAGGTTCTCCTTCAGGGGGGCTTCGGCGCCGTCGTGTCGGTAGCCACGGCGATGCAGACTGTCCCCGGATAAATCGAGGCTCAGCGTCGCCTGCTCGCGGTCCAGATGCAGATGGATGCGCAGGCCCGGGGCCACGGTATCGACATTCGGGCGGGGGTATCCCCGTGCGCGGAAATGATCGACGATCGCGTCCTTGACCTTGAGTCCGGCGTAATGGGTATGCCGGATCGCCGGCGAACGCCCGGCGACCTCGACGGCGAAGCTCGTCGCCGGATCAAACAGCTCGCTCCACGGCAGTTCCCGCGCGGCGGCATAGAGCGCCTCCGCATCCAAGGCGGCGAATGTGCGCAAGGGCAGCAGCACACGGCTCGCCGTACGCGACCACAGGCAGATCCGGTAAGCGCATTCGAGCGAGGCCTGCGCGGCTACGCCGCCGGTGCGGTCATGCACCGCGCTCGCACCCAGCGCAGCGAGTTCTTGGGCGAGCAGGGGCTCGACGCCGCGGGGGCAGGTGACGAAGAGAGACAGCCAGGACATGCGCCATTATCGCAGGCATGCCGCTCTAGCACGGGCGTCGGGCGGCGCGGATCAGTTGGCGTTCGAGGCGGTGGATGGCCTGGGCCAGGCGAGTTTCGTCTTCGCGGCGCAGTGCTCCGAAGCGCAGACCCACACGCACTCCGTCCTCGCGGACGCGGGTCGAGCGCACTTCGGCGGCGGTTTGCACGCTCGCGCCGGGCAATTGGACGTGCATGTGCAGGGTTTCGCCGATCTGCGGATCGATCATCGGTGTCACGATGGCACCGGCTCCGCTGACGGAGACGTCGAGCAGGCGCGTCGGATGCGTCGGGTGCTCGCGGCCGATCGCCGACGGCGGCAGGCCGAGCCGCGGCGGTAGGTTCAGGCGGAAGGCCGTGCGCCGTTCGAGCACGAAGACTTCTTCGGGAATGGCAGCGGCGAGCGACTCGATGCCCTCGATCAGGATCGTGCCGGTGTAGCGGCAACCAAAGCGCAGATCGCCGCCGTCGAGCCGTCCACGCACGGCGATGCGTGTGCCGGGCGGGGGCATCGGCATCGGTGTCGACGCTGGAGCATCGAGATGGAGACGACCGTGCGCGGCATCGACGGCGACGATCATGCTCGTGTGCCAATCCGCGCGTCCTTCGAAGCGTATCGACAGCAGACTGCGGTGCAGACGCAGGCGGTGCAGCAGCCCCACGATGCGCGCGGGATTGCGCAGGAGCACACCGTGCAAGTCCTCGGCGTGGTTTGCAGATGGTGCGGCGTCGTTCATGCCAGGCCCAGGGGCCGCGATCCGAGCGGAGCCGCCACACTGCCGGAGCGGGCATAGGTCGGAGTGCTGGCTGATCCATGCACGACGTGCAGCGCGCTGCGAATCTGCTGGCTGCGGGCATCGAGCAAGGCAGCATTGGCGCGATTGGCATCGTGGCACTGCGCGGCCAGCGCGATCAGCTCGCGCCAGCGGCAGGCGCAATGCCCGGAGGGATCGGCGCGCTCGATCCAGGCTTCGATGCGCTCGGCACCGGCTTGGCGACGCAGACGGTTGAGCGCGTAGCCAAGCTCGGCGAGGCGCTCGGCCGCGGCGGTTTTGGTGCAGGTCAGGCGTTCCAGGGCCTCGACATCATTGGCGAGCAGGGCCTCGCGCTCGTGCGCGAGTGTTGCGTGCAAAAGGCGCGTGCAGTCCAGATGCGCGGCCAGATTGTCGGCCAGGCGTTGCGGCAGGTCGGCGTGTGGATCCGGTTGTGTGTTCATCTCTGCGCGAGTTCCCATTCCATGCGGGCCAGCTTGGCCGCAATGGCGCGGGGGTCCACGCGGTAGCTGCCTTCGGCCAGGGCGCGCCGGGTCTCGGCGACACGGTGGGGGTCCACCACCGGGGCGTCGTGGACCGCGCGCTCGAGCTGTTGCAGCAAGACGGCGTCGTCGGTCAGCTGGACGGAATCGCTGCCGCGGGCACCGCCGATGCGTTCGCCGCCCGCCATCGCGCCGGGTTCGGCGGATCTGACGCGTGCGCTCGCGCTCGCCAGTTGCGGGCCATAGGTTTCGATCTTGTTGCTCATCCGGACGGCACTCCTGCGGCGTTTGCCACGCCCTGTATCGGCACGGCCCGCCGGTTCTTGAGCCTGTGCCCGGGCATGCAGGGCGGATGATTCGTCAAAAGCCCGACGCCCGATGACGCAGGGCCAGTCCAAACAAAGGCTTGCGTAGCGTTCACAGCCGGATTTCCACCACGCCCGCGGCCGTCACCGTGCCCTCGACGATGCGCTGCGAGCGATCATTGCGCACACGCACCCGCTCGCCGTGGCTGGCGTCGGAGAGGGCGGTGCCGGCGGCGCGTACCTCGATGCCGCCGCTGCGTCCGATCACCGTGACGGTCTGACCGCGGCGCACCAGGCGCGGCGGTTCCGCGTCGTAAGGGGTGAGCACGGCACCCGGCGGCAGCGTGCGGCGCAACACATAGCCTTCGAGCGCCTGGATGTCTTCGAAGTAGCCGAAGGGGAGTTGCATCACGTCGCGTTCCTGCACCCCCAGCAGGGTGGCCGAGAGCGGCTCGCCGCGCGTGCCCGTGCGGGTGAGTACGAGCACCGGACGCAGATCGCGGATGTGCACCGGGACATAGACGGTCCAGGCCGGATCGGCGCACCGCACGGCAACGCTCATATGGGCGCTGCGAGCAGCCGGGGGCGCGGCGACCGGCGCTTGCGCGCAGGCGGGCAGACGCAGGCGCGGATCGGGCACACTCGCGCTGACGCGTGCACTCGGCGGCAGTTGTGCCGATACTGCGGCGATCGCGACGGCGCTGATGCGCTCGAACGGCTCGATGTCCTGCGCGGCGGCGCACAGGGACAGTCCTGCACACAGCGCAGCGATACTGGTATTGCGTCGAAGGTCCGGATGTGGGTCCATGACCCCACCGATACAAGCCCCGTGCCAGGAATGGGGGGTGCACGGCCATGTGCTCCTGGGACCCGGACACACACTGATCTCGCTACAGATCCGCGCGGTGCTGCCGATACAGGCGCATGGCTTACGGACTCCTCGAAAGCATCGATCGCAGCACCCAGCTCGCCGGACACAACCGGCTGGCCCTGCTGCTGTTCCGGCTCGGTGTGCGTCAAATCTTTGGCATCAACGTCTTCAAGGTGCAGGAGGTGATCCGGCGGCCACCCTTGACGCCAATGCCGGGCGCGCACCCGTACATCGCCGGTGTCGCCGACGTACGCGGGCGCATCGTGCCGGTGATCGACCTGCAGCGCGCGATCGGCGGCGAGGCGCTGGGCGGCGGCGAGGCCGCGCACGTGATCGTCGCCGAGTTCAACCGCTCGACGCAGGGCTTTCTCGTCGATGGTGTCGAATGCATCGCCCATGTCGATGTCGCCCAGTTGCAGCTCCCGCCGACGGGCAGCGGCGAGGGCTATCTCACCGCGATCACCCGCCACGCCGGTCGTCTGGTGGAGATCATCGACGTGGAAAAGGTGCTCGCCGAAGCCGTCGGCGCGTCCTCGGAGCTATCCGCACGGTTGCGTGGCGCGGCCCGGGATGTCGATCTGGGCGGCCGCAGAATATTGGTCGCCGATGATTCGCGTGTCGCGCGTGGCCAGATCGAGCGCGTGCTGCGGCAGCTCGGTGTCGAGGCGATCCTGGTCGGCGACGGCCGCGACGCCCTGCATCGACTGCAACGCATGGCCGAGCACGGGCCGATCGAAGAGCAGGTGCTGATGGTGATTTCCGACATCGAGATGCCGAACATGGACGGCTACACGCTGACGACGGAAATCCGGCGCGACCCGCGGCTCAAGCATTTGTACGTGATGCTGCATACCTCGCTGTCCGGCGTTTTTAACAACGCGCTGGTGCAGCGTGTCGGCGCCGACCGCTTCATCGCCAAATTCAGCGCTGACGAACTGGCTCAGGGCGTCGTCGATCGCATCCGTACACTGATGCCGGCCTGACCCGCCGGGCGTGGCAGAGAGCGCCGCCTGCCCGCCGCTGGCACAGGACTTGCCCCAGGCTCGCCACTGGTTTCGTGGTGAGACGTCGATGGCCGTCAAGGATCCGTTGTTTGGTATTCATCCCGCGGCGCTGCAACTCCAGCGCCGGCGCATGGAGTTGATCGCGGCGAACATCGCCAATGCCGACACGCCGGGTTATCGGGCCCGCGATGTCGATTTCCGCGCAGTGCTTTCCTCGACCCAGGCACGCGCCGCCGTGCTGCGCACCCATGATGCACACCTTGGCGCGGCGTCTGCGGATATCGGTGGCGAGGCGGTGGGCTACCGCGTGCCGGTGCAGCCTTCCGCCGACGGCAATACCGTCGATGTGCAGATCGAACAGGCACAGTTTGCCGACGCCGCGCTGCGCTACCAGGCCAGCCTGCAGTTTCTGGATGCGCGCATCAAGTCGTTGCTGGGCGCGCTCTCCGGGCAATGACACGGAGCCTCGATCCCATGTCTTCGTTCAAGATTTTCGATATCGCCGGCTCTGCGCTGGCGGCGCAGTCGGTGCGTCTGAACACGGTGGCCAGCAATCTCGCCAACGCCGATACCATCGCCGGCGATGCCGAATCCGTTTACAAGGCGCGTCTGCCGGTGTTCGAGGCCGTTACCGAACCGGGCGCGCCGGAGGCATCCGGCGTGCGGGTGCTCGGCATCGTCGAATCCACCGCGGCAGCGCAGAAGCGCTACGAGCCCGGCCATCCGCTCGCCGATGCCGACGGCTATGTCTATGCGCCCAACGTCAATGTCGTCGAGGAAATGGTCAACATGATCTCGGCGGCACGCTCGTATCAGTCCAGTGTCGAGGTCATGAATACCGCCAAGGAGCTGGCTTTGCGTACCCTCACGCTCGGCCGTTAGGAGCCTGACCCATGCCCGCGATCGATACCACCTACGCCGATCTCGGTCTTGCGCTTGCGCAGCCTGCGGCCAGCAAAAAGACGATCGGCCAGGACGAGTTCCTGCTGCTGATGACCACGCAGCTCAAAAACCAGGATCCGTTCAAGCCGATGGAGAACGGAGAATTCCTCGGCCAGCTCGCGCAGTTCAGCACCGTTGCCGGTATCTCGGAGATGCAGACGTCGCTGCAGGCGCTCGCAACCGCGCTGAGCTCGAGCCAGATGCTGCAGGGCGCGAGCCTCGTCGGTCGCAGCGTGCTCGTGCCCAGCACGACCGGTTATCTGCCGGCGGACGGTGCGCTCGATGGCGCCGCTTATGTTCCCGCGTCCGGGCATGTCGTCGTTGATATCGTCGATGCCGCGGGGGCGGTGGTGCGTACGCTGGATCTGGGCACTCAGCCATCCGGATGGGCGCGCTTTTCCTGGGACGGCACGCGTGTTTCGGGCGAACGCCTCGACGCCGGTCGTTACACGCTGCAGGCGCGGCTCGTGCAGGGCGCCACGCAACAGTCGCTATCCACTTCCGCCGTCGGCCGCGTGCAGTCGGTGGCCACCTCGGACCAGCACGGTCTGGTACTCGAGCTGCTCGGCCTTGCGCCCGTTGCGCTGGCCGACGTCCAGCAGATTCTCTAGGAGGACAAATCCATGCCGTTTCGTGTCGCCCTCTCGGGTCTGAATGCCGCCTCGGCAGACCTCAACGTCACCGCCAACAACATCGCCAACGTCAATACGACCGGATTCAAGCGGTCGCGCGCCGAGTTTGCGGATGTGTTCCAGCTCTCGGCCTTTGGCCTACCCTCGACGGCAATCGGTGCCGGCGTGCGCCTGGCCCGCGTCGCCCAGCAGTTCGAACAGGGATCGGTGGAGTTTACGACCCACTCGCTCGATCTCGCGCTCTCCGGCGAGGGATTTTTCACGCTGTCCGACAATGGCGCGCTGGTTTATACGCGCGCGGGTGCATTCGGCACCGACCGCGACGGTTATGTCGTCAATGCGGCAGGTCAGCGGCTGCAGGTGTTTCCGCCGGTCGGCGACGGCGCGGCGTTCGATACGGCGCGCCTGACCGATCTGCGCCTGTCGACCGCCGACAATCCACCGCTGGCGACGAGCACGATCACGACCCACCTCAACCTGCCTGCGAACGCCAGTCCGCCGGTCACCACGCCGTTCGATGCGTCCGATCCGACCAGCTATAACCACACGACGTCGGTGACCGTTTACGACTCGCTGGGCGCTGCGCATACGGTGAGTCTGTACTACGTGCGCACCGCCACGCCGAACCAGTGGGAGATGTATGCGCGGATCGACGGCAATACCGTCGGCGGTCCCAACACGCTGGTGCTGTCGGATACCGGCAGCTTGATCACGCCGGCGACGGGGCAGTTCACGCTGCCGCCGTACTCGCCGGGCAATGGCGCGGCCGACCTGAACCTGACCATCGACAGTGCCGCGGTGACCCAGTTCGGTGACAGCTTCGGCATTTCGAGCCTGACCCAGAATGGTTATGCATCTGGCCGTCTGACCGCGATCGAGATCACACAAGAAGGCATCGTGCAGGCGCGTTATACGAATGGCCAGGCCACGCCGCTCGGACAGATCGCGCTCGCCAATTTCCCCAATCCCCAGGGCTTGCAACAACTCGGTGATACCACCTGGGGTGAGAGTTTTGCCGCCGGTGCCGTGATCCGCGGGACGGCCGGTGCGACCAACTTCGGTCTGATTCAGTCCGGCGCGCTGGAGTCCTCCAACGTCGATCTCACCGAGCAGCTCGTCAACATGATCACCGCGCAGCGCAACTTCCAGGCGAACGCGCAGATGATCTCCACGGCCGACCAGATCACGCAGACGATCATCAACATCCGATGAGGCAGCGCAAGAAGCGGGTCTGATCCCGGAGGATTCACCCGGCGCTAAGCGCGCATGGAGCGAACATGGACAGGGCCTTGTATGTCGCGATGACCGGCGCGATCCAGACGCTGAGGACGCAGACCGCGAACAGCCACAATCTCGCCAATGCATCGACGGTCGGTTTTCGCGCCGAGTTGATTGCGAATACACCACAGGCGGTCGCGGGCGCCGGATTGCCGACGCGCGTCAACGCACTGGCAGGCGGCATCGGCTGGGATGCGCGCAGCGGTGCGCTCCAGCAGACCGGCCGCGATCTCGACGTGGCTTTCGCTGAGGATGTCTGGCTCGCCGTGCAGGCACCGGATGGCAGCGAGGCCTATACCAAGGCGGGGGATTTGCAGATCGATGTCGTGGGCCAGTTGCGCACGGGCGCCGGCCATGCCGTGCTCGGCGACGGCGGCCCGCTGGCAATCCCGCCGCATGCGCAATTGCTGATCGGCGGCGACGGGACCGTGTCGGTGGTGCCGCAGGGCAATGGCGCCAACACGCTGGTCGCCGTCGGCCGCTTGCGCACCGTCGTCGCCCGGCCCGATCAGCTCGAACGCGGCGGTGACGGTCTGATGCGCGCCCGGCCCGGAGTTTCGCTCGCCACCGCACCCGGCACCGTGCTGATCTCCGGCGCGCTCGAATCCAGCAACGTCTCGTTGCCCGAGGCGATGGTCAACATGATTGCGCTCGCGCGTCAGTTCGAGCTGCAGACCAAGCTGATGCGCACGGTCGAGCAGAACGACGAGGCGGCGACTTCGCTGCTGCGCATGGGTTGAGGCGATGCAGGCAAAAAGCCTTGCCGGAATACCGGCGCGCGGATCTGGCCCGGAACTTGTAGGGCTTGATCAGAGGCGGATGCTCCGCCGGAGGCAGTCATGAACCAGGCACTGTGGGTGGCGAAGACCGGGCTCGATGCGCAGCAGACGCGCATGACCCTGATCTCCAACAATCTCGCCAACGTCAATACCACCGGTTTCAAGCGCGGCCGTGCCGCGTTCGAGGATTTGCTTTACCAGACCGTGCGCCAGCCCGGCGCCCAGACTTCGCAGCAGACGCAGGCGCCATCGGGGCTCGTGGTGGGCACCGGCACGCACGTCGTCGCCACGGAGAAGCTGTTCACGCAGGGCAATCTGCTGCAGACCAACAATCCGTTCGATCTGGCGATCAACGGCCGCGGTTTCTTCCAGGTGCAGTTGCCGGACGGCACGCTCGCGTACACGCGCGACGGTTCGTTCCAGATCGACGGCCAGGGTCAGCTGGTCACCGCGAGCGGCTATCCGGTACAGCCGGGTATCACGATCCCGAGCGGCGCGCAGAGCGTCACCATCGGTGCCGACGGCACGGTCAGCGTGCAGCTCGCCGGTGAGGCCGCGCCGCAGCAGCTCGGCAGCCTGACGATCGCGGATTTCATCAATCCGGCCGGCCTGCAGCCGCGCGGCGAAAACCTGTTCATCGAGACTGCCGCCAGCGGCGCGCCCCAGACCGGTGCCCCGGGGCAGTCCGGACTGGGGCTGCTGATCCAGGGGTCGCTGGAATCGTCCAACGTCAACGTCGTCGAGGAACTGGTCAACATGATCGAGACGCAGCGTGCCTACGAGATGAACTCCAAGGCGATCTCGACCACCGACCAGATGCTCGGCTACATCGCCAACAATCTGTGATGCGCGCGCTGGTCATATTCGCTGCATTCGCTCTTGCGGCCTGCTCGTCGGCGCCGCTGCGCGAGGACTATGCCGTGCCACCGGAGGCCATCGCCGCGCCCTCGCCGCCGGCCGACGGCAGCATCTACAGCAGCGCCCAGCACATCGCGCTCTTCGAGGACCGCAAGGCGCGCCAGGTCGGCGACGTGCTCACCGTGCTGCTGGTCGAGAAGACCGATGCGAAGAAATCCGCCGCGAGCAACACCCGCAAGGAGACTTCGGTTGGCATCGACGGTCCGACGCTGTTCGGCCGTCCGGTCACCGTCGGGGGCACGCCCGTGCTCGAAACCCGGATCGGTGGCGAGCAGGCATTCTCCGGCAGCGGCGGGGCCACGCAGTCCAACGCGCTCAGCGGGTCGGTCAGCGTGCTCGTCGTGCGGGTGCTGCCCAATGGCAACCTGCTCGTGCGCGGCGAAAAGCAGTTGGAGCTGAACCAGGGATCGGAAACCGTCGCCATCGAGGGCATCGTGCGGCCGGCGGACATCGCCGGTGACAACACGGTGCGCTCGGATCGTGTCGCCAATGCGCGCATCTACTATGCCGGTCGCGGCGCCATCGCCGATGCCAATACCCAGGGCTGGCTGGCGCGCTTTTTCGCCTCGCCGTTTTTCCCATTCTAGGAGACAGGCATGGACAGGAGAGCATGTCGGTTCGGTTCGCTGCCACGCCTGCTGTGCGCGCTGCTGCTCGTCGTGCAGGTCGTGCCGGGGCGGGCGGAACGGATCAAGGATCTGGCCGCGATCCAGGGGGTACGCGGCAATCCGCTGGTGGGTTACGGACTCGTCGTCGGTCTCGACGGCACCGGCGATCAGACCACGCAGGCGCCATTCACGACGCAGAGCCTCAAGGCCATGCTCAGCCAGCTCGGCGTCGTCGTGCCGCCGAATGTCAATCCGCAACTCAAGAACGTGGCGGCGGTCGCCGTGCATGCCGAGCTGCCGGCCTTCGCCAAGCCGGGGCAGGCCATCGACGTCACCGTCTCGTCGATCGGCAATGCCGGATCCCTGCGCGGCGGCAGCCTGCTGATGACTCCGCTCAAAGGCGCCGACGGTCAGGTCTATGCGATCGCGCAGGGCAATGTCATCGTCGGCGGACTGGGCGTCTCCGGCCAGGACGGTTCACGCGTTTCGATCAACGTTCCCAGCGCCGGGCGCATCCCGGGCGGTGCACTGGTGGAGCGCACCGTGCCGAACGGTTTTGCGGCGGCAACAGAACTCAAGCTCAATCTGCATACCCCGGATTTCACCACCGCTGCGCGGCTGGCCCAGGCGATCAATACGACGCTGCAGGGCGATTACGCGCAGGCGCTCGATGCGGTCACCGTGGCGGTGCGGCCACCCGCCGACCCGAACCAGCGCGTCGCCTTCGTCGGTGCGCTGGAAAACATCGAGGTGACGCCGGGCGAGGCGCCGGCCCGGGTCGTCGTCAATTCGCGTACCGGCACGGTCGTCATCGGCAGTCACGTGCGCGTGCTGCCGGCTGCGGTGGCACATGGCTCGCTGGCCGTGACCATCTCCGAGAAACCGCGCGTGAGCCAGCCGGCACCGTTTTCCGATGGCCAGACCGTGGTCGTGCCCAATACCGCGATCGAAGTCACCCAGCAGGGCCAGGGACACATGTTTCTGTTCGAATCCGGCGTGTCGCTCGACGATATCGTGCGTGCGGTCAATCAGGTCGGTGCCGCGCCCGGCGATCTCGTCGCGATTCTCGAGGCGCTCCGGCAAGCCGGCGCGCTGCGTGCGGAGCTGGTGGTGATCTGATGCGCACGGATGCGGTCACTGATTTTTCCCGGTTCGCAGCGCTGCGTGCCGCGGCGCGCGCCGACAGTCCCGAGGCCGTGCGCCAGGCCGCGCAGCAGTTCGAGGCGCTCTTGCTGCAACAAATGCTCAAGAGCATGCGCGCGGCCCGACTCGGTGATGACGTGCTCGGCGGCGAGCAGACCGAGTTCTACCGCGAGATGGCCGATGCCCAGCTCGCACAACACCTGTCCGCAGGCAAGGGACTTGGCATCGCCGATCTGCTGGTCCGGCAATTGACCCGCGGATCTACGCCCGATGCGGCCGAGTCTGCCGGACGCGTATCGCCGCCGACCACCGCGGCCACTCCTGCGCCGGTCTCGGCGCCGCGCGCCGGCAGCGAGGCTGAAACGCAGCGCAACAGCCGTCTGGCCGACTTCGTCGCCGATGTGTTGCCGCACGCCGAGAAAGCCGCCGCGGAACTGGGTATTCCTGCCAAGGTGTTGGTGGCCCAGGCGGCGCTGGAAACCGGCTGGGGACGCCATGCCATCCGGCGTGCCGACGGCAGCCCGGCCCTCAACTTTTTCGGGATCAAGGCCGATCAACGTTGGCAGGGCGAGGGCACCGAACACATGACCAAGGAGTACGTGGACGGGCAGATGCGCAGCGAGCGCGCGCGCTTTCGCGCCTATGGTTCGGTCGGGCAGGCATTTGCCGATTACGTGCACTTCCTGAAATCCCAGCCGCGTTACCGCGAGGCGCTACAGCATGGTGGTGATCCGCAGCGCTTCGTCGGCGGATTGCAGAAAGCCGGCTATGCCACCGATCCGCAGTATGCGCAGAAGATTCTGCGCATCGCCGAGGGGCCGGCGCTGCAGCGTGCCCTCGCCGCGGTCGCGAAGACCCGGACCCAGGCGGTGTAGTGCGATGGCCGACCTGTTATCGATCGGTGTTTCGGGCTTGCTCGCATACCAGCGTGCGCTGGATGCCGTCGGTCACAACATCGCCAACGCCAACACCGAAGGCTACAGCCGCCAGCGTGTCGAGCTGACCTCGCGCCCGGGCAGCGGAGCGGGGCATGGGTTCATCGGCAGCGGCGTGAACGTCACGACGGTCCGCCGGCTCGCCGACAGCCTGCTGTCGGTGCGCATGCAGGCGGATGCGTCGGCGCACGCGCGGCTCGAGGTGTTTTCCGGTTTTGCGGCGCGTATCGATGGTTTGCTGTCGGAGAGCGATACCGGGCTCGCGGCGCCGTTGCAGGCTTTCTACGATGCCGCCAATGCGCTCGCGCAGCAGCCCACCGCGATCGCGGCGCGACAGACGCTGATCGGCAACGCGCAGGCGCTGGCCGCGCGTTTCCGCGACCTCCAGGCGCAGCTCGATGCGATGGATGCGCAAGTCGATCAACGCATCCGCACGACGGTGGAGGAGATCAACGGGCTGGCCGGCGCGATTGCCGATCTGAACCGGCGCATCGCCACGGACTGGGGGCGTTTCGGTCAGCCGCCCAACGATCTGCTCGACCAGCGCGACCAGCTGCTGCAGCAACTGGCCGCGCGCATCGGTATCAGCACCGTCGCGCAGGCCGACGGCACAGTCAATGTTTACACCGCCAGCGGCCAGGCCCTGGTGCTCGGTGAACAGGGCACGGCCCTGGGCGTTGCGGATGATCCGTGGAACAGCGGGCGTTCCGACATCATCCACGGCGACGGTACCCGGATCACCGCCCAGCTCGGCGGCGGTGCGCTCGGCGGCCTGCTCGACGTGCGGCGCGAGATGCTCGATCCCACACGTGCCGAGCTCGGTCGGATCGCCGCGGCCGTGGTGCAGACGGTCAACACACAGCATGCGCAGGGCATGGATGCCTATGGCGCGCTCGGTACGGATTTCTTCGCCCCGTTGCGGGGCCTGGCCTACGCCGCTCCGGGCAACACCGGCAACGCCGCGATCACGGTCGGTTTCGAGGATGCCGGTGCGCTCGGTGATGGCGACTATCTGCTCGCGTACGACGGCAGCGCCTGGGCGCTGACCGAGCTGCGCAGCGGCCAGGCCATCGCGCTCACCGGCACCGGTACCGTCGCCGATCCGCTGGTCGGTGCCGGACTTGCGCTGACGGTCTCTGGCAGCGCCGCTGCCGGAGACCGCTATCTGCTGCGGCCAGCGGTTGCGGCCGCGGCCACGGTCACGGTGGCCATCCGCGACCCCGCGCGCGTGGCCGCGGCGAGCCCGCTGCGCGCCACCGCCGATCTCGCCAACACCGGCACCGCCACGGTATCCCCGCCGGCGATCGTCGATGCCGGCGATGCCGCCTTGCTCGATCCCGTCGAGATCCGCTTCATCGATGCGACGACCTACCAGATCAATGGTGCGGGCAGTTACACCCATACGCCCGGCACACCGATCCAGATCCACGGCTGGTCGCTGACGGTCGCCGGTACGCCCGCTGCCGGCGACCGTTTCACCGTACGTGCGGCCGGTCCCGACAGCGGCGACAACACCAACGCACGTGCTCTCGCCGCCCTGGGTCAGGCCGCGGTGCTCGCTGGCGGCACCCGCTCGGTGCTGCAGGCGCATACCGCGCTGGTGGCCCGCGTCGGCGTCGGCGCGCAGCAGGCGCAGATGCGCCTGGATGCGCAGACGGCGATCGGCGAACGCACCCGTGCCGAACGCGAGGCCACATCCGGCGTCAATCTGGATGAGGAAGCAGCGGATCTGCTGCGCTTCCAGCAGGCATATCAGGCGGCAGCGCGTGTGATCCAGGTCGCCGACACCGTGTTCCAGAGTTTGCTGCGCGCTGCCGATGGTTGATGCACCGGAGTGGATCGATGCGTGTCTCCACCGCTTTACTGCATCGTCTGGGTGTCGAACAGTTGCAGCGTCAGCAGCAGGCGCTGCTGCGCACGCAGACGCAGCTCTCGACCCAGCAGCGGATGGCCAGCGCCGCCGACGGCCCGGCCGATTGGACGGCGGCGATGGGAATCGACCAGTTGCTCGCGCAGCGCACGCAGTGGCAGGCCAACGCCCGCGCCGCCGAGCACCGGCTGACGCTCGAGGAAAACGCGCTGGCCGAAGGCATCGACGTGCTCGCCCGGGTGCGCGAGCTCGTGATCCAGGCCAACAGCGCGACTCAGTCGGCGCAGACGCGCGGGATGATCGCCCAGGAGCTCGTCGATCTGCGCGATCAATTGATGGCGATCGCCAACCGTGACGACGGTCAGGGTCGCTATCTGTTCGCCGGGTCGCGCGACGGTGCGTCACCCTTTGCCTGGAATGGACGCAGTGCCGATTACAGCGGGGACGAACAGGTGCGCCAGCTGCCGATCGGCCATGATCGTCTGCTCGCCGAGGGCGATGCCGGCAGCGAGGTGTTCATGCGGCTGCGCACCGGCAACGGTGTGTATGCAGTGGCCGCCGACGATGCCAATACCGGCGTCATCCACCTGCGTCAGGTGGCGACCTACGATGCGCAGTTGTGGGACGGCGGTGTGTACACGCTGCGCTTCTCGGGTGGCAGCTACGAGGTACGCGATGCCAGCGATGCCGTGATCCAGTCCGGCGCATACAGTCCGGGGAGTGCGATCCGTGTGCGCGGTGTCGAGCTCGCCTTTGCGGGAACACCGGCCGACGGCGACCGTTTCACGCTGGCACCGGCGCAGCAGCAGGACGTGTTCGCGCTCATCGACAAACTCGCGCGTCTGGTCGCTGCTGCGCAGGATGGCCCGGCTGCGCGGGCGGCATTCCAGACCGGGGTGCAGCAGGCGCTGCTCGAACTGGACACGGCCGAGGCACGGCTGTCGTCCGTGCGCACCGGCGCCGGTCTGCGCCTGGCTGCGGCGCAGCAGGCGCAGTCTGCGCTGGAGGCGGACCGCATCCAGGCGCAATCCGCACTCTCGGCGCTGCGCGACGTGGACATTGCCGAGGCAGCCAGCCGTTTGCAGCAGCAACTGCTCGCCGTGCAGGCGGCGCAGGCCGCGTACGTGCGCGTGCAGGGCCTGTCGTTGTTCGATTACCTGCGCTGATCCGGATCAGTAATCCACGGTCACGAACAGCGTATCGGTATATGCGCCGGGCGCGACGTTCTGTTGCGCCGGGATGCGGCCATAGACGGTGTAATTGCGGCTGACCATGAGCAGGTTCAGCGCATAGCCGTCGCTGATCGTGCCGGTGCCGCCGCTGCCGTCTCCCCAGACGATGGTGCGGCTGGCATTGCTGTAGAGATTGTAGGCGATCGTGCCGGCGATACCGCCCATGCGCCGCGGCGCATAGCTGCCGCTGCTGCCGGTGCCCAGACGGATCGTGTAGTTGACGGCGATGCTGACCACGGCAGTGCATGTGACGGTGATGGTGCCGGTGGCATCGGTAGGAGCAGGCGACGTCACCAGATAGCCGCCGAAGACGACCGGCGCCGTCGTCACCGTGCAGGTTTCCAGCAGCGCGTGTGCGCGCAGCGGCAGCAGCGCCGCACTAAGCAGCAGGAGCAGAGGGCTCGACGAGCGGATGGTCATGGCGCTTGCTCCGTGGTCACAGGGATGCAGACGATCTCCAACGGTGGCCGCAGGACGGTATCGTCCGCGCTCAGTGCCACTTGGGCTTCGCATCCTCCCTGAACCCAGTCTGCGCGCAGCCGATGACGGCCGGAAGGAGCGGCGACGACGGTTTCGCCGCGCAGCCCCACGAAGGCGGGTTCGTCGCCGCCGGTGACATCCGCACCCGCGGGCACGTCACGCCCATCCGGCAGCAGTAGGCGTAGCCGCCGCATCGGCCGTGCATCGCTCGTAAAGCGTACCCGCACGCCGCCGTAGCCGGGTGCGGCGACCCTGCGCTCGAAACCGTCGATGCGCCGTTCGATGCCGAAATCCGACGGTGCCACCGAGATGCGGTTGATCTGATAGGGGCGCAGGTCCGTCACCAGCAGCGGTGCGCCGGCGCGACTACGGCCGGAGGCACGGTTTTCGATCTGCACGTGAATCGGTTGCGGCGCATCGGTTTCGACGAGCGCGAACGGTCCATCGAGCGGGCGCGTCCACATGCGGTCATGGCCGAGCACGACGATGCCGGTGTCGATGCCCAGACGCAGGGCGTCATGATCGCCGTGCTCGACATCGGCATGGACCGCGCCACGCGTCGTGCGGTAATCCCCACCAGCGCTGATGCGGTCGATGAGTCCGCGATCGACCGTCGCGCGTGCCGACCAATCCAGTTCGTGCAGCGGGTTGCGTTGTGTGCCGATGCGCAGCAACGTGCCACTGTCACTCTGCTGTGCGAATCCATAGCTGCTCACCGTCGGTGAGCCGGCATAGGCCACGGTCAGTAGCAGGCTGTCGCCGGCGCTGTCGTGCAGATCCACGGTGCCGCCGAGATTCACCGACCATCCGGCGCCGATTTGCCGTGCATAACCAGCGCTGAGTATCGAAAGATGGCCGGCGGCACGCAGATCGTCGATCCAGCCGAGGCTGAGGCTGGCACCGCTGCGCAGGCGTCGGCTGGCGCGCACGAAGCCGCGACGCAGCGTGGCCGGCTCGGTTTCCCCGAGCCGCAGATAGTCGTCGCTGCCGACGAGGTATTGCGCCGCCAGGCTCCAGTCCCGGCCCTGGCGGTCGAGGCCGACGTAGAGCTGGCCACCGCGACCATCGCCGGCGCTTTGGGCGAGTCCGCTGCTGAGCACACCGACGCCCGGCAGCAGCAGCGCATAGCCGGCGCCGGCCATCTGCCGGTGGGTACTGGCTTCGACGTGGGTCTCCACGGTGAGATGGTCGGCGATGCCGTAGCGCCAGGTCGCAGCGGCAAAGCCGGCACCGTAATCGAGGCTGGAGAGCCCGTATCCGTGGCGTTCGAAGCCGGCCTCGAGGGTGTAGTCGCTCAAGCCCGGGCGCAACAGCTCGGGTGCGGCGTAGAACGCATAGCGGACGATGCGACTGCGGCCGAGCAGATCGGTGATGACGAGCTGGATTTCACCGGCGCCGGAGAGGACCGGCACCTCCGACAACTGGAAAGGTCCGGCCGGTACGCGGTCACGCGCGCGCAGCGTGCCGTCGACATAGACGTCGATCGCGCTGGGGAGGGCCGCGGCATCGGTGAGATCCGGAAGCGGGAACGTGACCAGATCCGGACGCAAGGAGAAATCGCGGCCCCACTGCACCCCGCCGAAGCGCAGGGAACGGCCGAAGACGCCGCCGCGGGTGATGCCATCGCCGACGTCAAGACGCGTCATGCCGACCGGGTCGTCGTAAGTCCAGTGCGTATCCAGGCGCACGATCGTGCTACCGGCATGGCGCAGGGTTTGCCGGAGCAGTCCGGCGCTGCCGAAAAGTCCGGCATCGATCAGCGCAGAAACATCATCGACCGAATCCGCATGCAGGTACTGGGCCTGCACTTGCATGTATCCGCCCGGTTCCGGTGTGACACGCAGCGGCGCCGGCTCGGTGTGCAGCGCGCGTGTCGTCGTACCGGCGATGCCGGAACGGTCCAGCGACAAAATCTGGCGGCAGGCATCGACGGCGAAGCGCAGACCCGCCACGCGATCGAGC
Organism: Fontimonas thermophila; assembly: GCF_900113085.1. Taxonomy (GTDB): domain Bacteria; phylum Pseudomonadota; class Gammaproteobacteria; order Nevskiales; family Nevskiaceae; genus Solimonas; species Solimonas thermophila. The sequence continues at coordinate 111,915 of NZ_FOOC01000008.1, forward strand.
GCGTGGTACCGGCGTCCGGCATGGACCAGGGGAGGTCCCGGCGGCGGCAACTGCAGGGCAGCGTAGACTTCCGGCGGTGCATAGAGTGTGCCATCCGGTGCACGGATGATGACCGCATCCTGTCCAGGATCGATCGGCGAGACGAGCACGCGCAGCAGCAGCGGCGTGGGATGATCCGGATGCAGCATCTGGACTGCGTCGCAGTCGTCGGCGAACCAGCCGTTCTCGGGCGCTGCGGCCCACGCGGCGCGCCACGCCACGGTCAGCAGCTCAAGGCCCAGACACAGCGACCACCACGCGCTCCGCGCCTTCATCGGTGTTCGCTTCGATTTTCAGGCGGGTGGGCACGGGCCCCTGGAGCGGGATGTCCCAGCGCCAGCGGCTGCCGGCCAGGATGTCGCGGAAGCCGTTGTCGGTATGCAGCAGACTCGCGCGCTGGGCATCGAAGACACGCAGTTGTGCGCGGCGCACATGCACATTGCCCTGGTTTTCGGCCACCAGATGCAGGCTGCGGCCGTCGAGTCGGGCCGACCAGCGCAGATCGCGGCGCAGCGGCTGTGTCGGCGCGACGTAGAGCGGCACACCCAGGCGCAGCAAAATCCGCAGACCGGTGGTGTGCACGGGTTCGGCACTCGGGATCTCGGTGATGTAGAGCCGGTAGGCGGATTCGACGGTCTGCGGCCATGCATCGAGCAGGCCGACGCGTACCACGCGCGATGCGCCGGGCGCGAGTTCCAGCAGTGGCGGGTTGGCGAGCAGTTCGGGTGCTGGTGCATAGACATCCTCGCCATCGGCATCCTGGGTCCAGCGCATCGCTTCGATCTGGAAGCGATAGCGGCGCGTATCGGTATTGGTGAGCGTCAGCGCCGCGCTGCGCTGATGGGCGTCGAGGTCGATGCGGACCGGGCTGACCGCGACCCCGCCGGATGAGGCCCGTGCCACGATCGCGGCGGCGAGCCCGATGCAGGCGAGCACCCATCCGGCGCGGTGAAACATCAGTAGTTGACGGTGATCGTGACGCTGTCGCTATAAACGCCGGCGGGCACGAACTGATTGCCTGGAATCACGCCATAGACCGTATGCGCCTTCAGCAGGCCGGTGCCGGTGTCATCGATGGTATCGGTGCCATCGGTCTCGCCCCAGTTCTGAGTCCGGCTGGCGTCGCGGTACAGCGCATAGCTGAGGGTTTCGGAGCCGGCGGCGATCTTCATCTTGCGCGTGGTCACGTTCGAACTGTTCTGTCCAGTCCCCAGGCGGACTTTATACGGTGTGCCCAGCGTGCATAGCACCGAAACCGTCGTGGTGGCGGCAAGATCGCCTGCAGACGGTGTGTAATTGCCGAAAGCCAGCGGCAGCGAGGTCACCGTGCAGGTACTCAGCACCGTTGCGCTGACACTCAGGGTGCCGGTTGCCTGCGCCGCGAGCACGGCAGAGGGCGATAGAACCGCCAATAGAGCGAGTGTGCGGATGATTGGACGAGTGGACATGGCGCCTCCTCACGGATATCGGTGCCGATACATTCCTCCCGCAGGCATCGTCTCGACAGGGGGTAGCAGACGAAAGGTAGATGCCAGGATCGGTAACGGCTGGTATGCCAGCGCCACGATGCGCGGATCTCTGCCATCCGCAGAAGCGGCAATAAAAAACGGCGCAGAGGGTTGCTCTGCGCCGGTGCTTGCGTTTCGAGGCTTCGCTTACAGAAAGCGTCCGATCAGTTCTTTCATGATCTCGTTGGTTCCGCCATAGATGCGCTGCACGCGCGAGTCACGCCACAGCCGGGAGATCGGATATTCATCCATATAGCCGTAACCGCCGTGCAACTGCAGGCACAGGTCGGCGATCTCGAACTGCTTGTCGGTGGTCCAGTACTTGGCCATCGCCGCCGTGACCGGGTCGAGTTTCTTGTTGAGCAGCAGCTCGGTGCATTTTTCGACCAGCACGCGGGCGAGCATCGCCTCGGTGCGCGCCTCGGCAAGCCTGAAGCGGGTGTTCTGGAAATCGATCACGCGTTTGCCGAAGGCCTTGCGGTCCTTGACGTATTGCGTCGTCATGTCGAGGGCGAGTTCCATGGCCACCACCGCGGCCCAGGCCACGATCAGGCGCTCTTGCGGCAGCTGTTCCATCAATTGCACGAAACCCATGCCCTCGGCTTTGCCGAGCAGGTTGGATCTGGGAACCCGCACGTTTTCGAAAAACAGCTCGGACGTGTCCTGCCCGTGCATGCCGATTTTTTCGAGGTTGCGCCCGCGGCGGAACCCTTGGACCTTGTCGGTCTCGACGACCACCAGCGAGATGCCCTTGGCTTTCTCGTTCGGATCGGTTTTGGCGACGACGATGATCAGACCGGCCTGCTGGCCATTCGTGATGAAGACTTTCTGGCCGTTGATCACGTAATCGTCGCCATCGGCGATCGCCGTCGTGCGCACGCTCTGCAAGTCCGAGCCGGTGCCGGGTTCGGTCATCGCGATGGCGCCGACCAGCTCACCGCTGGCGAGTTTGGGCAGCCAGGCGTTTTTCTGGGCCTCGCTGCCATAGTGCAGGATGTAGTGGGCGACGATGCCATTGTGCAGCGACAGGCCCCAGGCGCTGCATCCGACCCGGCCTTGCTCTTCGACGAGCACTTTCTCGAACGCGATGTTGCCGCCGCCACCGCCGTATTCCGCCGGTATGCTGGGGCAGAGCAGCCCCACCTCGCCGGCTTTGTTCCACAGCTCGCGATCGACATGTCCTTGTTCGTCCCAGCGCAGCACGTGGGGCGCGACTTCCGTCTGCATGAAGCGGCGCGCGGTGTCCTGGAACATGCGCAGCTCGTCGGTGGCGTAGCTGCCTTGCAAAAGTGCAGGGTTAAGCATTGAACGAAGTCCCCTCCTTGGCCATCTTCACGAGAATTTTTGCGGGCTTGAAGCGCGGACCGTACTTCTTTTCCAGCTCCTTGCAGCGCTTGACGAAGCGGGCCACGCCATAGGCATTGATGAACTGCAGCGCGCCGCCGTGGAATGGCGCAAAGCCCCAGCCGAAGATCGAGCCGATGTTGGTGTCGGCGACGGTCTCGACGACGCCCTCCTCGTAGCATTTCGCGGCCTCGTTGGCCTGCGCGAACATCAATCGGTCGATGAGCTCTTGCTGCGGCAGCGGTTCGCGCAGCGGGAAGACCTGGGTGAGACCTTCCCACAGGTGTTTCTGCCCGTTCTGCGGATAGTCGTAAAAGCCCTTGCCGGCCTTCTTGCCCGGCCGATTGAGCTCCTTGACCATTTTCTCGATCACTGCCGCGCCGGGATGCTCCGGTGCCGTCTTGCCTTCGGCGGCGAAGTCCTTGCGCGTCTGCTCGATGATGTGCATGGACAGTGACAGCGACACTTCGTCCTGGACCGCCAGCGGGCCGACCGGCATGCCGGCCTGCAGGCCGGCGGCCTCGATCGCGCGCGGATGCTGGCCTTCCGCGAGCAGCGTCATGCCTTCCATCGGATAGGTCGCAAAGCAGCGCGAGGTATAAAAGCCGCGCGCATCGTTGACGACGATCGGCGTTTTCTTGATCTGCTGTACGAAGTCGAAGCTGCGTGCCAGCGTCTCCGGCGAGGTCTTTTTGCCCTTGATGATCTCCACGAGCGGCATCTTGTCCACCGGCGAGAAAAAGTGCAGACCGATGAAGTTTTCCGGCCGCTCGCTGGCTTCGGCCAGGCTGGTGATCGGCAGTGTCGAGGTGTTCGATGCGAAGATCGCCGTCTTTGCGAGTACCGCCTCGGCCTTTTTCGTTACGTCGGCCTTGATCGCACGATCCTCGAACACGGCCTCGACGACCAGGTCGCAGCCTTTCAGATCGGCGTAATCGGTGGTCGGCTTGATGCGCGCGAGAAAGGCTTCCTTGCCCTGCGGTGTCTCGCGGCCTTTCTTGATCGCCTTGTCGAGCAGACCGGCGGAATAGGCCTTGCCTTTCTCGGCGTTTTCTTGCGTGGTATCGAGCAGCACGACTTCGATGCCGGCCTTGGCCGAGACATAGGCGATACCGGCGCCCATCATGCCGGCACCGAGAATACCGAGCTTCTTGACCGTGGATTTTTCGAAGCCTTGTGGTCGCGAGCCGCCTTTGTTGATGCCGTTGAGCTGGAACCACAGCGTGCCGATCATGTTTTTCGACACCTGCGACACCACGCAGTTGGCGAAGTAGCGCGACTCCACCGTGCAGCCGGTGTCGAAGTCGGTGATGCCGCCTTCGAACACGCAGGACATGATGTTGATCAGCGCGGGATAGTTGCCATAGGCCTTGGCGTTGGCCATCGCAGGGGCGATCGCCCATAGCTGCGCGTTGGCCGGGGAGCGTGAATCACCACCGGGCCATTTGAATTTCTTGTCGTCCCAGGGCTGTACCGGGCGAGGGTTGGCCAGGCACCAGGCCTTGGCTTTGGCCAGCAGCTCGTCGCGGTCTTTTGCGAGTTCATGCAGGATGCCCTGCTGTTTGGCCTGATCGGGCCGGAGTTCCTTGCCCTCCAGCATCAGCGGCAGCGATGCCTGGATACCGATCAGCCGTGGCAGCCGCTGCGTGCCGCCGCCGCCGGGCAGCAGGCCGAGCTTGACCTCGGGCAGGCCGAACTTGGCTTTGGGATCGTCGATTGCGATGCGGTAATGACAGGCGAGCGCCAGCTCCAGGCCGCCGCCCAGGGCAGTGCCGTTGAGTGCGGCGACGACCGGCCGCCCGCAGCATTCGAGGCGGCGCAGAAACGCCTTGTAAGCCTGCGCGAGCTCGAAGGCCTGCGCCGGATCGGTGATCGCATAGACCTTGTCGATGTCGGCGCCGGCGAGAAATTCCTTCTTGCCGGAGGTGATGATCACCCCTTTGATCGATGGGTCGTTCTCGATGGTCGAGATCGCCTGCGCAAACGGCTGGGTCAGCTCGTCGTTGAGCACGTTCATCGAACGGCCCGGCATGTCCAAGATCAGCGTGACGATGCCGTCGGCGTCCCGGTGGAATTGCACTGCGGTCATGGTGAAACCTCGTGAGTGATGATGCGGGGTGCGGGCGGATGGCGGCGACCCGACAAGGCTTGCGCGCCGTCCGGCGCTCACGTCCGTGTTCGTCAGACGCGTTCGATGATGGTGGCGATGCCCATGCCGGCACCGACGCACAGCGTGGCGAGTCCGACCTGTTTGTCCTGGCGCTCCAGCTCGTCGAGCAGCGTGCCCAGAATCATCGCACCGGTAGCGCCGAGCGGATGGCCCAGCGCGATCGCGCCGCCGTTGACATTGACGCGCTCCATGTCGATGTCGAGATCGCGCACGGCGCGCATGACCACCGCGGCGAAGGCTTCGTTGATCTCGAACAAGTCGATGTCCTTCACGCTCATGCCGGCTTTCTTCAGCGCCTTGCGCGAGGCGGGCGCGATGCCGGTGAGCATGATCGTCGGCTCCGAGCCGATCACCGCGGTCGCGCGGATACGCGCGCGCGGCTTCATGCCGAGCTTGCGGCCGATTTTCTTGCTGCCAACCAGCACCGCGGCGGCGCCATCGACGATTCCGGAGCTGTTGCCGGCATGATGCACGTGGTTGATGCGTTCCAGTGTCGTGTACTTGCGCAGCACCGTCGCATCGAAACCCATCTGACCCATCTGCTCGAACGAGGGTTTGAGCTGGGCCAGGCCCTCCATCGTCGTGTCGGGGCGGATGTACTCATCGTGATCGAGGATGGTCAGGCCGTTGAGATCCTTGACCGGCACCAGCGATTTGGCGAAGCGGCCTTCGGCCCGCGCGCGGGTCGCGCGCTGCTGGGAGCGCAGGGCGTAGGCGTCCACGTCGGTGCGCGAGAAGCCCTCGAGCGTCGCGATCGTATCGGCGCCGATGCCCTGCGGCGCGAAGCCGGTCAGGTGGTTGATGCGCGGATCCATCATCCATGCGCCGCCGTCGGAACCCATCGGCCAGCGCGACATGCTCTCGACGCCGCCGGCGACGACGAGGTCCTCGAAGCCGGACATCACCTTCATCGCTGCGAGGTTCACCGACTCCAGTCCCGACGCGCAGAAGCGCGACTGCGTCACGCCGGCGACGCTCTGCGCCCAGTTCGCGGCCAGCACGGCCGTGCGCGCGATGTCCGCGCCCTGCTCGCCGACCGGCGTCACGCAGCCGAGGACCACGTCGTCCACATAAGACGTATCCAAACCATTGCGCGCCTCGAGCGCCTTGAGGCAGGTGACGACCAACTGCACCGGGGTGACCTGATGCAGGCTGCCGTCCTTCTTGCCCTTGCCGCGCGGCGTGCGCACGGCGTCGTAGATGAATGCTTCGGCCATGGAGCTCTCGTTGGATGAAAGGATTACGGTGCGTCCACGCTTGCGGCGGTAGGTAATTTGAATTACCCATAGCTTCGGCGGGGAACGGAAAGCCACGGACAAACCCGAAGGCGTGCCCGCGGTAATCTCCGCTCCGCAGCTTAATTGAGCGCAGAAGAACCGGTCAACGTGGCCGGCACGTGCCGGTAGCCCGTCGCCGGGCGTTCAAGTAACGATCATTACCATTGCACGGAGACCCATATGCGCCGCACGCCCGATGCTGCCGTTGCCGACCCTTCACAGCTCGACCCCGACACGCGGGCGCGCATCGAGCGCGCGGTGCTCGAAATTTTTGCCGAGCGGGAGTTCCATCGCGTCGGTCTGATCGAAATCGCGCGCGCCGCCAACGTCTCGTTGCAGACGATCTACAAGTACTACGGCAGCAAGGAAGCGCTGCTGTTTTCGAGTCTCGACACCTGGCTCGGCCGGCTCGCCGAACGCATGATCGATCATCTGCAAGGCATCGAAGACGACAAGGAGCGGCTGCGCAAGGTGTTCTGGGTTGCCCTCGATTTCGTCGAGAAGAACCCGCGGATCGTGCAGTTGATGATGAGCTCGGTCTATATCAATACCTGGCGCAAGCAGGGCCAATACGAGCATCGCGAGCTGTTCGGCACGTTCATGCGCGTGCTCGGCGAGGGTCGGGCCAAAGGTGTGCTGACCGATGCCGTCGATGAAAAAATCCTGCTCGACTATATCTTCGGCGTGCTGTTCCGGCTCGCGCAAACCTATGTCCAGCGCGGCATGAAACATTCGCTGACCCAGCAAGCCAACGTGCTCTTCGAAATGCTGTGGCGCGCGATTGCCAAATCGCCGGCCGGCTGAACAGCGTGCTCCGGCACCGGGCCTTGATGCGCGGGTGCGCTCATCCGCCGAGCGTGTCGGCGATCACGGCGAGGCCCAGCGCGATCAGGATCAGCCCCATCGCGCGGTCGATGCGCTGGGCATGGCGCTGCAGAGCCTGCTGCAGGCGCCGGTGCGAGAGCATCACGGCGACTGCCGCAAACCATGCGAACGTCGATAGCGGCAGCCAGATGGCGAGCGCGACCATCATCGGTAGAGAAACCGGAGCGGAGACGATGCTGGTGAACAGCGCGACGAAAAACAGCGTCGCCTTGGGGTTGAGCACGTTGGTCGCAAGGCCGAGGGCGTAGTGCCGCCGCCAGTTGCCATGGGTGATGCCCGCCGCAGCGGTTTCACCGTCCGGGTCGTGCGACCGCGCGCGCAGTGAGGTGGATCCCATCCACAGCAGAAAAGCGGCGCCGATCAGCGCGATCGCATCCAGGCTCCACGGCAGCCGGTGCGTCAGCCAGCGCAGGCCGAACAGGCCGTAGCCGACGTGCAGCACGATGCCGCTGCCGATACCGGCTGCGGTCCAGATGCCCGCTGCGCGCCCCTGGGTCAAGGCCTGGCGCGTGACCACCGCAAAGTCCGGACCGGGCGAGACGACGCCCAAGGCATGGGCCGCGGCCACGGCGCCGAACAGCGCCCAGCCCGTTTCAAACGTCATCGCTGCGGTCCCATCCGGGCCAGGGGCCCTCGGGCTGCGCCGGCAAATGGACGATGCGCGTTTCCTCGTGATAGCGGCGCATGCCGCGGGCCTCGTAGTTTGCGAGCGCATGCGGACCGTCGAGGGTGCAGGTGTGGACCCAGACCCGGCGTGCGCCCATCGCCCAGGCGCGCTCGATGCCGACGCTGAGCAGGTGGCCGCCCAGGCCCTGGCCGAAAAATTCGCGCATCAGTCCGAAATAGGCGATCTCGACGTCGTCGCCGGCTTGTTTCTCCAGCTCGACGTAACCGGCCGGCGTGCCGCGCACGTACAGCACCCAGGTCTGGAGCGCGGGGCGATCGAGCCAGGCGAGCCAGCGCGCGTAAGACCAGTTGAGCCGGTCACGCCAGTACCAGTGGCCGCCGACGGCGGTGTAGAGAAAGCGGTTGAGCATGGGCAGCGGATGCTCGGCGCGCAGAATCAGCGGCGCGGGTTCGGGCACGCGCGCTGGCCGCAGCCATGCCGGATCGCGCATCTCCAGATACCAGGTCGTGACCGGTGTTGCGTTCATCGGCGTGGGGCATGTTCGGGTTCGAACAAGACTTCGCCAAGGCGGATCGCATCGCGCGCGAGCCTATCCATGCGCTGGCGCACGCGCTCTTGTGCGTGCTGCCTGAGCGCTGCCGGCAGCGTTTGCGGCGGGCAGCGTTCGAGGTGTTCGCCGAGCAGATGAAAGTCGTGATGCAGGCCGAGCATCTCGCCCAGGGATTTGAGTGCGGCAACGGGGGACAAGGCCTCTGGGATCACCGGCGCGACCAGCGCGCACTGATAGCCGTAATACTTGATCTGCTTGCGCCAGGCGTGCAGATCGTCGGCTGCGCGCGAGGCCGACGCGCGCCGCAGGCCACGCCGGCATTTGGCCTGACTGCAGGCCAGGCGCTTGCGTAGCTGCGCGATGTCCGCGGCCGGCGCCGCCTCGGCGAGATAGACCCGCGCCGCTGTGTACAAGGCACGGGCGGCATCGATATCGCGCGCATCGGACGATGGCGGATGCAGTCGCGCGAGCGCGCGTTCGAGCATGCGGAATTCTGCGGCGGTGAGGTGGCGTCCGCGGCGCAGACGCAGCAGGGTTTGCCCTGCCACCTCGATGTCGCGCCGCGCCGCCAGATGCCTGGCGCCATCGCGCAGCAGACCGTCGACGAGCCGATACCGCCGTTTGAGGCTGGGCTTGAGCAGGCGCAGCCATGCCCGCAGTTTCTTGCTGCTCTTGCGTGCATCGTGAATATCCTCGCGGCCGGGTGCTGCACATTCGAGCCGGGCGAGCGCCCGATCGAGCTCGGCCAGCGCAGCGGCCTGCAAGGCGCGATCGAGCAGCTGCCGCGGGTCGAGCGCGAAGGTCACGGCCTTACGCTCCGTAGGTCCGATTCAGGTAGTCGATGATCGTGCGGGATTCGAACATCGCGCTGGAGGTGTTCGGATCGATGAGGTAGGGCACCTGCACGCGTCCGGTGCGCGCCAGCAGCGCAGCGCGGTTGCGGCTGGTGTCCTTGGGCGCTTTGAACAAGCTGTCGCGGACTTGCGGCGGCCCCATGTCGGTCCAGCGTGCCTTGCCGGTGTTGCGCAGCACATAGGGTAGCTCCAGCTCGCAGAGCGTCTCGCGCACCAGGCGCGAGTAGGGGCTGGATTCGAAGCTGTAGAGCTCGAGCGGTTCACGCGGTTCACGCGATGGGCGTGCGCGCATGCCCGCGTGCGCGCGCACGCCGCTCGCCAGCATGCTGGCGGTGAGCGTCAGCACACGCCCCGGACCGTCCATTGCCCGGACCCGGCCTTCGTAGGTTTTTTCGAGGTAGCGGATGATGTCGGCCGATTCGTAGAGCCGTGCGCCGGTATTGGGGTCGTGCAGGAACGGGAACTGCAGCTTGCCGCCGAGCCGTTCGACCATTGGGCGAAAGCGTGTCCCGTTTTTCGGGCACGGCTGGATCAGGGCATCGAGGTCGAGTTCGGTCAGCGCTTCGCGGACCAGCCGGCAATACGGGCAGCCTTCGAATTCGTACAACCGCAGAAGCTGATCGGGCTGCCGGCGGGCGGGCCGGAAGGCGGCCGTGCCGCGCCACAGCGCGGCCGTGCTGGCCAGCACCGAGCTGGCCACGTTCAACGAATGACGCATCGATGATCCCCGGATGAATGGCGACGCTGCGCGCATTATGCGCTGTGGCGTGCCGCGCTGTGGCGGCTGCCGTCGCGGACGGACCGGATGACCAAAGACTCGGTTGCCGGGCGTGGTGCGCGTCAGTGCCGGAAGTGGCGCACGCCGGTGAAGACCATCGCCATGCCGGCTTCGTCGGCGGCGGCGATGACCTCGGCATCGCGCAGCGAGCCGCCGGGCTGGATCACCGCCGTGATCCCGGCGGCGGCAGCGGCATCGATGCCGTCGCGGAACGGGAAGAAGGCGTCCGAGGCCATGACCGAACCCGACACCTCGAGCTTTTCGTCGGCCGCCTTGATCCCGGCGATCTTCGCGGAATAGACGCGGCTCATCTGGCCGGCGCCGATGCCGATCGTCATCTGGTTTTTCGCATAGACGATGGCGTTGGACTTGACGAACTTGGCGACCTGCCAGGCAAAGCGCAGGTCGCGCAACTCTGCCGGCGTGGGCGCGCGGCGGGTGACGACCCGCAGTCCGCCGTCGCCGATGTCCAGCGCATCGATGTCCTGTACCAGGAGGCCGCCGGCGACGCGCTTGAAATCCCAGGCTGTTGCGCGCTGCGCCGGGAATGCGCCGCATTCCAGCAGGCGCACGTTGTGCTTGGCGGCGACGGCGGCGCGCGCTGCCGCGCTGATCTGCGGCGCGACGATCACCTCGACGAACTGGCGCTCGACGATCAGTTTGGCGGTATCGCCGTCGAGTTCGCGGTTGAAAGCGATGATGCCGCCGAAGGCCGAGGTCGGGTCGGTGCGGAAGGCGTCTTCGTAGGCTTCCCGGATCGTCGCGCGCACGGCCACGCCGCAGGGGTTGGCGTGCTTGACGATGACACAGGCCGGCGCAGTGAAGCTCTTGACGCATTCGAGCGCGGCATCGGCATCGGCGATGTTGTTGTAGGACAGTTCCTTGCCTTGCAGCTGGCGCGCCGCGGCAATGGTGCCGGATTCCGGCTGGCGTTCGACATAGAACGCCGCGCGCTGGTGCGGGTTTTCGCCGTAGCGCAGATCCTGCCGCTTGTCGAACTGCAGGCCAAGCACGCCCGGAAACGGCGTGCGTGTGCCATCGTCCTGCAGACTGGACAGGTAGGCGCTCACGGCGGCGTCGTAACGCGCGGTCAGCGCAAAGGCCTTGAGCGCGAGACGCTCGCGCGTGTGGCGCTTGATGCCGCCGGCATCGATCTCGGCGAGCACCTGGGCATAGTCCGCAGGATCGGTCAGCACCGTGACCCAGGCATGGTTTTTCGCTGCGGCGCGCAGCATCGCCGGGCCGCCGATGTCGATATTCTCGATCGCCTCCGCCCGCGTGCAATCCGGCTTGGCGACGGTGGCTTCGAACGGATAGAGGTTGACGACGAGCAGGTCGATCGGGGCAATGCCGTGCGCTTGCATCACCGGTGCGTCGATGTCGCGGCGACCGAGCAGGCCGCCGTGGATCTTCGGATGCAGCGTCTTGACGCGGCCGTCCATGATCTCCGGAAAGCCGGTGTGCTGGCTGACTTCAGCCGCCGGCAGACCGGCATCGCGCAGCAGCTTGTAGGTGCCGCCGGTGGAGAGCAGCGCGACGCCACGTTCGACCAACGCGCGTGCGAAATCGACGATGCCGGATTTGTCGGAGACGGACAGCAGCGCGCGGCGGACGGGCGTCTTCATGCGGATGTACAAATCGGTGACGATGGAAGTGACGCCGCGTCGCGGATCCTCACGGTTTGAGGGCGTCGGCGTTGATTTTGTGCTGCTTGAGTTTCTTGCGCAGGGTGGCGCGGTTCAAGCCGAGCATCTCGGCGGCGCGGGACTGGTTGCCGTGGCAATAGCGCAGGGTGGCGCGCAGCAGCGGCGGCTCGACCTGCTCGAGGAACAGGTCGTAGAGATTCTTGGGCGCATGGCCGTTGAGCGTGCGGAAAAAGTCGTCCAGTGATTCCTGTACCGAGTGACCGAGCGGTTTGATGTCGGATGGGCGAAGGGCAGCCATCTTTCTGTTCCTCGATGTGCGGCGCTGCTCGCGCTTGCTCTGGCACCGTTCGCAAATCCAGCAGCAGAACAGACTGCCGAATCGCGAAAGGGCGGCAATCATACTCTCGCCCACGGCGGCGTGAAAGCACCATTCGCACGGGTGGTATCACGACTTGCCGACGTCGATCGTGCCGCCGCGGCGGATCCGTAAGTTTCTGCGGAGTTACTTGCGGATGGACATGCAAGTGCGGATACGGCAAAGCCGAATGCCGGTGTGCAAGCTGTGTCGCACAGCGCTTGATGAAAAAAAGGATCAGCGTGAGAACGGATCAGCGCGCGCAGCGGCGATGCGCCGTGATCCGAGTCCATCCTTCGTGCGAGACATCGGCATCGAAGTCGAACCACGGCGCATAAGCGGCACGCACTTCATTCGCCTGACTGTCGAGCAGCCCGGCCAGCGCGATGCGGCCGCCCGGTGCGACGCTGCGTGCCAGCAGGGGAGCCAGTTCGATCAGCGGATTGGCGAGGATGTTGGCGACGACGACGTCGGCGGTCATCGCCTCGAAGTCTTGTGGCAGGCAAACGCGGATACGATCGGCGACGCCGTTCTCGATGGCATTGTCGCGCGTCGCCCGCAGCGCCTGCGGATCGATGTCCACGCCCACCGCGCGGCTTGCCCCGAGCAGCAGGGCGGCGATGGCGAGCACGCCGGATCCGCAGCCGTAGTCGAGGATCGACTGCCCCGTCAGGTTCTGGCTGGCGAGCCAGTCCAGGCACAGGGCCGTGGTCGGATGCGTGCCGGTACCGAAGGCAAGCCCCGGATCCAGCCGCAGGATCACGGCCTGCGGCTGGGTGACCTCGGCGACCTTCTCGCGCGGCACCACCCACAGCCGCTCGCCGAATTTGAGCGGCGGACAATCCTTGAGCCATACCCGCACCCAGTCGCGATCCTCGATCCGCGTGTGGTCGATCAGCGCATCGGCGCCATCCGGCAGCAGCTCGCGCAGCGCGGTGACCACCGGTGAGAGATCGACGTCTTCGGCGAACAGGCCAAGCGTGAGGGTGTCGTGCCACAGCCGTGTTTCGCCCGGTGCCGGTTCGAGCACGGGATTGTCGGCGGCATCGACGAAGCTGACCGCGCCGGCGCCGTGGGCGAGCAGGATTTCTTCCGCAAATTCGGGGTGGTGGGAACGCACGCGCAGTTGTAGCCAGGCCATGGGGTGAGGCGTGGGAGATTTAGTGATCGGACCGACGCTGCTCGATGCGCGCGTCAAGTTCGCCGCGAGCGAGGATGAGGCGCAGCGCATCGCCAATGCGGGCCTGCGCGGCATCGCTCAAGACATGACCCTGGGCATCGAGGGCGATCGCATAGCCGCGCGCGAGCACGGCGCGTGGATCCAGACTCGCGAGGACCGATGCCGCGCGCTGGCAGCGCAGATCGGCATTGGCGAGATGTCGGCGCAGTGCACCGTGCAGGCGCGCCTGCGCGGTGTCGAGCCGGCGCTGGCGCAGCACGATTTGCGTCGCGGGCGCACGCGCCTGCAGTTGCGCGGCGAGGCGGTGCAGACCCTGCCGCAGCGCGGCGATGCGCGTCGTCATGCTCTGGATGATGCGCCCGTGCAGTTCGTCGAGGCGCTGTGCGCGGTCTTGCATCCGGCGCGCTGGATGCTGGGCCTGCAGGCGCGCATCGAGGCTGTCCAGTCGCCGGATCTGCGTTTCCATGCGGCGTTCGATGGCGTGGTGCAAGCGCGCTTGCTGCTGACGGATGCCGGTATCCAGATCAGCGATGTCCGGCGCGACGCGTTCGGCGGCGGCGGTGGGTGTCGGCGCCCGTAGATCGGCAGCGAAATCGGCGATGGTGACATCGACCTCGTGCCCGATGCCACAGATCACCGGCACGGCGCAGGCGCGAATCGCGCGGGCGACGGCCTCGTCGTTGAACGCCCATAGATCCTCGAGCGAACCGCCGCCGCGGGCGAGAATCACCACATCCACCGGCGCGCGTTGCGGCAACTCACGCAGCGCGTGCACGATTGCCGGCGGTGCGCTCGCCCCTTGCACGGGCACGGGGTAGAGCCAGACCGGTGCCAGCGGGTAACGCCGCGCCAGGGTGGTCAGAATGTCCTGGATCGCGGCGCCGCTCGCCGAGGTGATCACGCCGATGGCGCGTGGCAGTCGCGGCAGCGCGCGCTTGTGTGCCTCGTCGAACAAGCCTTCGGCAGCCAGGCGTTTCTTCAGCGCCTCGAAGGCGCGCAGCAAGGCACCCTCGCCAGCCGGCTCGAGATGCTCGCAGATCAGTTGCAGATCGCCGCGCGGTGAATAAAAGCTCACCTGCGCGCGCACCAACACCTCATCGCCATCCTTGGGCTGCGGGCGTATGTGAAAATTCGCGTTGCGGAACATCGCACAGCGCAGCTGTGCCTGGGCATCCTTGAGCGTGAAATACCAGTGCCCGGATGAGGGGCGGGAGAAGTTGGAGATTTCACCCTGCACCCAGACGCGTGGCAGCGCATCCTCGATCAACGCGCGCAGGATGTCGGCGAGTTCGGAGACGGTGTAGATCGTGCGGCCGGGTGCGCTCATACCCGCGCAAGCTTAAACGAATCCATGCGTCGGCAGAGGCGCCGATCGCTTATACTAAGACGCTTATTCACATAAGCACCACGCCATGCGTATCGAGTCCGAGGCACTGACTTTTGACGACGTGCTGCTGCTGCCGGCGTTCTCCGAGGTGCTGCCGCGACAGGTCAGTCTGCAGACCCGGCTGACGCGCCGTATCGAGTTGAACATCCCCCTGCTGTCGGCGGCGATGGACACGGTTACCGAGTCCAAGCTCGCGATCGCGCTGGCCCAGGAGGGCGGCATCGGCATCATTCACAAGAACATGTCGATCGAACGCCAGGCGACCGAAGTGCGTCTGGTGAAGAAGTACGAATCCGGGGTGATCACCGATCCCATCGTCGTGCCGCCGAGCATGACGGTGGGCGAGGTGCTCCAACTGACCCGTGCGCATCGCATTTCCGGTGTCCCGGTCGTCGATGGCGAGCATCTCGTCGGCATCGTGACCAGCCGCGATCTGCGGTTCGAGACCCGCTTCGGCGAGCCGGTATCCAAGGTGATGACGCCCAAGGAGCGCCTGGTGACCGTGCGCGAGGGCGCGTCCAAGGAAGAAGTCATCGCCAAGCTCCATCAGCACCGCATCGAGAAGGTGCTCGTGGTCAACGAGCGCTTCCAGCTCCGCGGCATGATCACGGTCAAGGACATCCAGAAGTCCAATGATTATCCGAACGCCTGCAAGGATGAACGCGGGCGCCTGCGCGTCGGTGCCGCGGTGGGCACCGGTCCGGATACCGACGAGCGCGTCGCCGCGCTGGTCGAGGCCGGCGTCGATGTCATCGTCGTCGATACCGCGCACGGCCATTCCAAGGGCGTGATCGATCGGGTGTCCCGCATCAAGCAGATTTACGGGGACAGCCTGCAGGTCATCGGCGGCAATATCGCCACCGGCGAGGCCGCGCTCGCCCTGGCCGACGCCGGTGCGGATGCGGTCAAGGTCGGAATCGGGCCGGGCTCGATCTGCACCACGCGCGTCGTCGCCGGCGTCGGCGTGCCGCAGATCAGTGCGGTGATGGCCGTGGCCGAGGCGCTCAAACACCGCGGTTTGCCGCTGATCGCCGACGGTGGCGTGCGCTATTCCGGCGATCTCGCCAAGGCGCTGGCCGCCGGAGCGTATGCCGTCATGGTCGGATCGATTCTCGCCGGCACCGAGGAAGCGCCGGGAGAAGTCGAGCTTTACCAGGGGCGTTCTTACAAGTCTTACCGCGGCATGGGTTCGCTCGGCGCGATGTCGCAGGGGTCCAAGGATCGTTACTTCCAGGACACCACGTCCGAAGTCGAGAAGCTGGTGCCAGAAGGGATCGAAGGTCGCGTGCCCTACAAGGGCCCAATGGCGGCGATCGTGCACCAGATGGTGGGCGGTCTGCGCGCCTGCATGGGCTATACCGGCTGCCGTTCGATCGAAGAGCTGCGCACCAAGACCCGCTTCGTCAAGATCACTTCGGCGGGCATCAAGGAATCCCACGTCCACGATGTCACCATCACCAAGGAAGCGCCCAACTACCGCGTGGAGTGATCCTCCGTGCATGCCCCGGTTCGCCGGGGCTTTTTCGTCGAGAGCACCGCGTTGAACATCCACTCCGACAAAATCCTCATCCTCGATTTCGGCAGCCAGTACACGCAGTTGATCGCGCGGCGTGTGCGCGAACTCGGCGTCTATTGCGAGCTGCATCCCTGGGACATGGCGGATGCCGACATCCGCGCATTCGCGCCGCGCGGCGTGATCCTCTCCGGCGGCCCGGCCTCGGTGACCGAACCCGGCTCGCCACGGGTGCCGCAGGCCGTGTGGGACTTGAAAGTCCCCGTGCTCGGCATCTGCTACGGCATGCAGGCGATGGCCGTACAGCTCGGTGGCAACGTGACGCCGGGTGCGGTCAAGGAATTCGGCTATGCCGAGGTGCGCGCCCACGGTCATTCGCGGTTGCTCAAGGACATCGAGGACCGCGTCAACGACGAAGGACACGGCCTGCTCGACGTCTGGATGTCGCACGGCGACCACGTCAGCGTGCTGCCGCCGGGCTTCAAGCGGATCGCCTCGACCAAGGATGTCGCGATCGCCGGCATGGCCGACGAGACGCGCGCTTACTACGCGCTGCAATTCCACCCCGAGGTCACGCACACGCCGCAGGGGCGGCGCATCTACGCCCGCTTCGTGCACGAGATCTGCGGCTGTGGCAAGGCCTGGACCCCGGTCAACATCATCGAAGATGCGATCCTGCGCGTGCGCGAGCAGGTCGGTTCGCGCAAGGTCCTGCTCGGCCTCTCCGGCGGCGTCGATTCCGCGGTGGTCGCCGCCCTGCTGCACAAGGCCATCGGCGAGCAGTTGACTTGCGTCTTCGTCGATCATGGCCTGCTGCGCTATCGGGAAGGCGATCAGGTCATGAAGATCTTTGCCGACCACCTCGGGGTGCGCGTCATCCGCGTCGACGCCGAAGCGCGCTTTTTGCACGCACTCAAAGGCGTGACCGATCCCGAGGCCAAGCGCAAGATCATCGGCGCCTTGTTCGTCGAGGTCTTCGAAGAACAAGCGCAGACCCTCGAGGGCATCGAATTCCTCGCGCAGGGCACGATTTACCCGGACGTCATCGAATCGGCCGGCGCCAAGACCGGCAAGGCCCAGGTCATCAAGAGCCATCACAACGTCGGCGGTTTGCCCGAGCGCATGAAGCTCAAGCTCATCGAACCTTTGCGTGAACTCTTCAAGGACGAGGTGCGGGCGATCGGACTCGAACTCGGACTTCCGCGCGAGATGGTGTACCGTCACCCATTCCCCGGGCCGGGCCTGGGCGTGCGCATCCTCGGCGAGGTGACCAAGGCCGCAGCCGACACCCTGCGCCACGCCGACCACATCTTCATCGAAGAGCTGCGCAAGTCTGGCTGGTACGACAAGACGGCGCAGGCGTTTGCCGTTTACATGCCGGTGAAATCGGTTGGCGTCACCGGCGACGGCCGGCGCTACGAGCCGATCATCGGCCTGCGCGCCGTGCAGACCATCGACTTCATGACCGCCCAATGGGCGCAGCTCCCCTACGAACTACTCGACACCTGCTCCCGGCGTATCGTCAACGAAGTCCCCGGCGTCTCCCGCGTCGTCTACGACATCACCGGCAAACCCCCCGCGACGATCGAGTGGGAGTAGCGCCCCGAGCCACCCGTCGAGGGCCCCGCGCGTGAGCGCGGGATCGACGGCCAGGCGAGGGGCGCCTGATGCAGTGTCACTGCCAGCAGACGGCCCGGAAAAGGTGTTGGGGTGCGCGGCCACCCGTCGAGGGCCCCGCGCGTGAGCGCGGGATCGACGGCCAGGCGAGGGGCGCCTGATGCAGTGTCACTGCCAGCAGACGGCCCGGAAAAGGTGTTGGGGTGCGCGGCCACTCGTCGAGGGCCCCGCGCGTGAGCGTGGTGGCCTTGTTTCCGCGCTAGGCCTGCTGGCCGTTTGAAGGATGGGTGCAGACGGCTTGTTCGTACCAGTTGCGTGAGCGGTTGACCAGGTGTACGACCAGCAGCATCACGGGGACTTCAATCAGCACACCGACAACTGTGGCCAGGGCTGCCCCGGACTGAAAGCCAAAGAGGCCGATGGCGGTGGCTACGGCTAGCTCGAAGAAATTGCTGGCGCCGATCAGTGCCGACGGGCCAGCAATGCTGTGCTGCTCTCCCACACGGTGGTTGAGCCAGTAGGCAAGACTGGCGTTGAACAGCACCTGGATGAGGATGGGGACCGCCAGCATCGCGATGACCAGAGGTTGCCGGAGGATGGTCTGTCCCTGGAAAGCGAATAGCAGGATCAGGGTGAGTAGCAGCGCCGTGGTGGATAGCGGGCCGATGCGCGCGAGTGCCCGTTCGAACGCCTCCTGGCCGCGGCGCAGCAGCGTGCGGCGCCCGTGCTGCGCGAGCCACGCTGGTATGACGATGTACAAGAGCACCGAGATCAGCAGGGTGTTCCAAGGCACGGTGATCGAGGACAGGCCGAGCAGCAGGCCGACGATGGGTGCAAATGCAAATACCATGATGATGTCATTGAGCGCGACCTGCGCCAGCGTGAACACCGGATCGCCATTGGTCAGCCGGCTCCAGGCGAAAACCATGGCGGTGCACGGTGCCGCGGCCAGCAGAATCAGCCCGGCGACGTAGCTGTCGAGCTGCTCGGCAGGCAGCCATGGCGCGAACACATGGCGCACGAACAGCCAGGCGAGTAGTGCCATCGAGAAAGGTTTCACTGCCCAGTTAACAAACAGCGTCACGCCGATGCCGCGCCAGTAACGACGGACTTTTCCGAGCGCACCGAAGTCGACCTTGAGCAGCATCGGGATCACCATGATCCAGATCAGGATTCCGATGACTACGTTGACCTGCGCAATTTCCAGCCGGCCGATGGTCTGGAACAGGTCCGGTGCGAGTTCGCCCAGGCCGATGCCAGCGATGATGCATAGCAATACCCAAAGGCTCAGATAGCGTTCGAAGACGGTCATGTGATACGCAGCTGGTGGAATCGATAGCGGGAATCGCGGATGGTGGTGAGGGGTAATGCGCGGTTTACGTCTGACCGATCTCGCGCAGTGCATGCTGCAGGGCGGCAGCATCAAGCCGATCGAAGGGCAGCGCCAGAAAGCGTTCGATCCGCCGGCGCAGGGTCTGGGCCGCGTCCATGAAGGCCTGGCGACGCTGTTCCTCCGGGCCTGTGACGGCTGCCGGATCGGGCATGCCCCAATGGGCCGAAATCGGTTTGCCCGGCCAGACCGGGCATGTTTCACCGGCGGCGGCATCGCAGACCGTGAAAATGAAATCGAATACCGGCGCGCCGGAGGCGGCGAATTCATCCCAGCTCTTGCTGCGGTACCCGGTTGCCGGAAAGCCGAGCTGCTCGAGCGTGGCGAGCGCAAGCGGATGTACCGCACCCTTCGGATGACTGCCGGCCGAATACGCCCGGAACCGATGCTGTCCCAGAGCATTGAGGATGCCCTCGGCGAGGATCGAGCGGGCGGAATTGCCGGTGCAGAGAAACAAGACGTGGCGGGTCTGAATCGGCTCGGTGCGCATATGCTCTCATCGACAGCAGGAGGTGGCTGCTTTGCCGGTGTGGGGTGTGCAGCAGGCCGTCGTGTGAGGCGCGAGCCGTGCCGCCTCGTTGAACGCCGGAATGTTGGCCAGCGTGTGGAAGTGTTCCCAGGCCACGCCCTGCGGATCGGTCACCCAATGTTTCTCGCTGCGTGCGTAACAGCAGGTTGTGGTGCCTTCGTCGAGCAGCGCCCTGTCGGCGGCCTGTGCACGGGCTTTGAGTTCGGCCAGTTCTTCGGGGTTGTCGGTCTGGATGCCCAGATGGTCGATGCCTGGCTTGCTGCCGCGCGTGGAAATGGCGAAGTTGACTGGCGGCTCATCGAGCATCCACTTCGCGTAGTCGGCTTCGACGCGTACGGGCTGCGCCGCAAACAGGCGGGAATAGAAGTCGATGTTGCGGGTCAGGTCATCGACGTGCAGATGGACGTGAAAGCGTTTCATGACGGCTCTTGCTTAACAGGTCTGGCAGATGGAGGAGACGGCAGTGGTTTCGCACGTGCTGCCTTGGCAGCAGTGTTCGGTGAGATAGGCGAGCAGTGCATTCATCCGTGCATAGTCGGCGCGATAGATCAGGTTGCGGCCTTGCTGCTCGATGGTGACGAGGCCTGCGTGGGCCAGTTCTTTGAGATGAAAGGAGAGGGCGTTGCGGGCTACGTCGAGCTGGTCGGCCAGCGTGCTGGGCGTCAGGCCCGCCGGGCCGGCGACGACCAAGGCGCGGAAAACCCGCAGCCGCTGGGCATGGGCGAGCGCGGCAAGCGCACAAACGGCGGTTTCTTCATTCATTATTCAATAATACAACGATTATTGAATTAATGTCCAGGGCTTGACGCTGCGATGGGGCTGATCGGGCGTCACCGATGACGCATGCCCCGTCCGTTTGCACCATGTCTTCCGGCTTTGCGCAGAAAGGCTATGCGCTGTGCTGCGGACGTCCCACGGGTACGGGCCATCTGCGGGCAATGGCCAGCGCGGGTGGTGCGCGTGGCCGCACCGGATGATGGCCGTTAAGACCCCTGCGCGGCCGGCTGCAGCCGGCCGACGGATCGCAGCGGAGTGAGCGCGCGAGAAGGCGCGCGCCACCCAACCGGTCAGCTCTCCCAGATCACCCGCTGCCCGGAGGAGAACCAAGCCTCGACCTTGGGCTCATAGTGTTTTTCGATGGCGTTGCGGCGGATTTTCATCGTAGGCGTCAAAAAACCGTTGTCGATCGTCCACGGCTCTTTGACGACGACGGCGAATGCGAGTTGTTCATGCGGATCGAGGCTGCGGTTGACCTCGTCCATCAAGGTTTCGAGTTCGGTGCTGATCGCCGCCCGCTCGGCAGGATCGGCTGCAACCCGCTTGCGGGTTTCTTCGGAGAGCAGGATGAGCGCGAACGTCGCAGGCTGGTTGGCGCCACCGACGCAGACGACTTCCACTTTCGGATGGGCGCCGAGGCGGTTTTCGATCGGCACCGGCGCCACGTATTTGCCTTTGCTGGTCTTGAATAGCTCTTTGACGCGGCCGGTGATCCGCAGCCGGCCCTGTTCGTCGATCTCGCCCATGTCGCCGGTTTTGAAAAACCCATCCGGTGTGTAGCACTCGGCGGTTTTCTGCGGCTCTTTGTAGTAGCCCATCATCTGACCGGGACTCTTGATCAGCACCTCGCCGGTTTCGGGGTCGATGCGGCACTCGACGCCGGGATTGGCATGGCCTACGTAGCCGACGCGCGCGGCATTGGGCCGGCTAAAGTGCGAATAAGCCATGTTCTCGGTCATGCCATAGCCTTCGAGCAGCTCCAGGCCGAGGTTGCGATACCACGCGATCGTCGGCGGCGGCAGCGGCGCGGCGCCGGTGAGCGCGATGCGCACCTGATCCAGGCCCAATTGTTCGAGGATTTTGCGTTTGATTCTGCGTCCGAGCAGCGGGATGCGGAACAGGATCTTTTGTTTGTGGGGCGGTAGCTTGGCATTGACCCCGAGCTGGAACTTGGTCCACAGGCGCGGCACCGAGAAAAAAATCGTCGGCCGTGCGCGGCGCAGATCCTCGACGAACGTCTCCAGCGATTCGGCAAAAAACACGCGAAAGCCGTAGTAAGTCGAGTTGTTCTCGACGACGACCCGTTCGGCCACATGCGCCAGCGGCAGATACGAGAGCATGCGGTCGTCTTCGCGTGCCGGCACCACGTCCCGCATCTTCGTTCCGCAGACATGGAAGGATCGAAAGCTCTGCATGACGCCCTTGGGCTGGCCCGTGCTGCCGGAGGTGTAGACGATCGTGGCCAGCTCATCGAGTGCGCGATCCGGATTGCCCTGCAGCGGCGGGGTGCGCGCGATGATGTCATCCCAGTGTTCCCCTTCGGTCTGGGGCGACAGCGGCAGGCGGATCACCGGCAGCGTGGCCGGTACGCCCGGCTTCATCATCGGCCAATCGTCCAGCTTGCCGACAAAGAGCACGCGCGACTCGCTGTGTTCGAGGATGTAACGGACGGTTTCGGCGTTGAGCGTCGGGTACAGCGGCACCGACACGTGCCCGGCCATCCAGATCGCCCAATCCGCCATCATCCAGTGTGCGGAGTTCTTGCCGAGCAGGGCGATCTGGCTTTTCGGCGGGAGGTTGAGGGATTGCAGGTGCGCGGCCATGCGCCGGACCTGATCCATCAGCGTGCGCCAGGTGTAATCAACGACTTTGCCACCGCCGAAAGGTTGGGTCAGGTGGATTGCATCCGGGCGCGTACGCTCCCAGTGATACAGCCAGGCCAAAGGGGTGCGCTCCTCCTGCGCATGCGTCATGTCTGCTCTCCTTCTGTTTGGCTCGGACTACGTCGATTCGTGCGCCTCGTCGCGCGTCTGGGGCGCACCGGTACTGCATAAGGTTCCAGAAAGCCGATCATCGCGGCAATCGCGGCGTTGCGGTAGGCCGGCGTGATCCGGCCATGCGCGTAGAACGAACGCCGGAAACACGCCATACCGATATCGACGGCGAGCGTGGCGGCCTCAGGCTCGCGTTCCGGCAGATCCATCTCATGACCCCAGACACGCCGGGCCAGTTCGCCGAGACGGCGATGGGTTTGCTCCTGGGCGCGAAAACTGGCGTCGGTCACGGCGCCGCCAAGAATCAGAATTCGCGCCGCGGGATGGCGGTTGTGATAAGCGACGCCGATGTCGATGGCGGCGGCGATGCCCTCACGCCAGCCCAGACTGCGCAGACGCTGCGCCTGCGCATCGAACAAGGTTTCCAGCGCGGCGAGGTGACGGGCGACCAGTTCGTTGAGAATCGCGTACGGCGTCGGGAAGTACGCGTAAATACTGCCGCGTGGATAGCCGAGCCGCTCGGCGAGCAGCGGAATCGAAAAGCCGGACAGCCCGGCTTCGGTGAGCAGTTTTTCGGCTTCGGCGAGGATGCGTTCGAAACGCGCCCTGGCGCGCCGCTGTGTGGGCTGGCGCGCAATGGCAAGCGGATCGAGCGCATCGTTCATGGGCGGGGAGGATAATCACCGCCCACGAAATCGACAAATGCCAGAATGAATCTTCGAAACGGCGTGTTTTCCGCAGTGGCGGCGGGAAGAA
>NZ_FOOC01000027.1 GCF_900113085.1 Fontimonas thermophila
GGACTGACACCGAGCGCCTACGCCAGGCAACTGGCATCGGCTACCATCCAACCCGGACTCTAGATCGAACCGCTACTGAAAGCGGGGGGACGTCGAGGCCACGAAGTCGTGACTGCAGTACTAGCCGATGAATTAACCGAAGCACAGGCATTGAAATTGGAAGCCGAGTTAATCGCGGCCTTTGGTACGGAAGACACAGGTGGGCTCCTCACAAATTCTGTAATGCCATCGGGCGCAGCACCTAAAGCTCGGCGCAACCTTACAGTCCCCGCTGGCGTTGTCGAAAAAGCTCAGATCGGCCTAGAACTCCTAAAGGCCGCCGTTCTTGAACTTGCCCAGGCCAACCCAGACGGAATCACCAATTCAGACGCATCAAAATCTCTTGGCCTTCAGAGTGATTACGCCGGTGACTCCAAAGACTACCTCGCTTGGAGTGTGCTTGGTCTACTCATGCGCGAAGGAAAGATGATTCGGGTCGAGGAAAGGAAACATCGTGCCGTGGTTCGCTAAATCCGCGGCTAACAGTCGCTTCGAGTGGGACGCTCCGCCAGCAAGCTTCGCTTGCCGGCTCCGCGCCCCTCAAGCTGTACGTTAGCGCTCAAAAAGGAGAAATTCGTGAAGGTTCTTTTGCATGTACTCGCAGTCCTGGCAATGACTATCGGCGGCGCCGCACACGCAGTTGACGTTGATGAGCAAACTAGGCGTTGCAATATCGAGAAGAACTCACTGACAAACCCGAAGCGCAAGGAAGGCGCTGAGTGCTTGAAACTGCGCGCCATGCTTGGAATGCCAGAGCCGCCGGTCGTAAACAACTACTACAACAACTCAGGTGGCAATCAGCGTGGCGGCGGCACTCAACGAGTATTTGATACAAACACAGGCCGTTGGTGCACTGTTTTCCCTGGCGGCACCATGCAATGTGACTAAGTCACGCGCTAACCAGAGCTTCAACCCGACATCCCGGTCTGCGCGGCTTCGCCGCTACGGCCGGGCTGCGGGTTAAGCTCGGCGTTAGGCCGCAGAAGGAACGCTCACCGCCGATGCAGATTCGTTTACATGCGCCAGGCGGCAAGTCGCCGCAAGTCATCATTCGGCCATCGCGCTCCCAGCTCGTGGCCAGAATCGCTTTTCTTTGTCTTTTCATGTTCGGCGCGCTGTTGCTGATTCGTTCCAATCCCGAGCTTGCGCCTGTCGCCTACGTGTTCGTCGGCCTACCGATTGTGTTCGTCTTAGATGCCTTCCTGGTGTTTCGCACGCGGCTCGAGATCGACGGCTCTGGGATCTCGCAGACCCATTACTGGTCGAGCTGGGCTTACCCGTGGAGCGAGATAGCAGGTTGGAGCCTGCACGAGATGAGCTCGCGGGGACCGAATCTGGTCGCCATCGAGCTACATTTCGTTGCGGGCGGTCGACAGAAGATCACCCCCGCGCTTGTACGGTATAAGGATGCAAACTACCTTCAGGTTCGCGACTCCCTCGTGCGGTACCTCGGCCCGCCAAGGCCGCAGCAAGGCTGAGCGGGTGGGAGTCGTTGCCAAGAATGGCTCTTCACTGGTCAGAGAAGATGCCGCTGAACTGATCATCTAGGATTGCATTGTATTCGTCCGGGCGTTCGGTGAACTACGTCGAATAGGCGCCGCCTAACACGCTGCTGCAGCCGACCGGCTTCGCCGGCGGCTGAGCTTTGTCGTTGGGCGCGACATAGCAAATGAGTATATTCATGAAAACCCATGCAGCGCTGGTACTCGCTGCGATTGTTGCACTCACAACACATATTGCCGAAGCACAACCGGGTAACAGGTTGCGCGAATATGTCATGCACACGACATCCCCCCACCTTCAGTAGCGGTTCGATCTAGAGTCCGGGTTGGATGGTAGCCGATGCCAGTTGCCTGGCATAGGCGCTCGGTGTCAGC
>NZ_FOOC01000009.1 GCF_900113085.1 Fontimonas thermophila
ATAACGGCAAGGAGTTCTGCGGCAAGGCCATGGCCACCTGGGCATACGAGCGCAGCGTGCAACTGCGCCTGATCCAACCCGGCAAGCCGAACCAGAACGCCTACGTCGAATCCTTCAACGGCCGCCTGCGCGACGAGTGCCTCAACGAACACTGGTTCACCCACCTGCTGCACGCCCGGACCGTCATCGAGACCTGGCGCCGGGAGTACAACGAGGAGCGACCAAAGAAGGCATTGGGCGGACTGACACCGAGCGCCTACGCCAGGCAACTGGCATCGGCTACCATCCAACCCGGACTCTAGATCGAACCGCTACTGAAAGCGGGGGGACGTCGGTGGTTCGATCCGCTTCAACTGGAAACTCGGTGGCAAACGAAAGCATGGATGCCTCCAGAACGATCTCTACACAGCCTACTGTCGCCAATTTACGGCATCGAGAGTTTCGCCATCCTGCCAGGATCGATCCCAAGCGCGCGGCTCGGCACTTTCCAACAGCAGCAGGGTCAGGACGCGATCTCTCGAGGTGTAGCTGTGCTTGAACTCGCGCAGCTTCATGTGGGGGGCTTCCTCCGGGCACCAGATCGCGGCGGACATCTCGACGCCATCCCATGCCTGCTCGACGCTCGCGTCGGCGGCGAGCGTGCCGGGCAACGGCTCTTGCGGATCGCCGCTGCGCCGGATGCGTGCCCGGGTTCTCACGGCGCTGCTGCTGCGCCATTCGTACTTCGCGTAGCCGTTGTCCCAGTAGACCAAGATGGCGCGCTGCGGGGTGAACTTGATGAAGCGGATGCACAGCGCCTCGAACGAGACCTGGAAGCGCTTGGCAATGGCGCTGAGGACGTGCAGATCGATGCGTCGGTTCGAGATCCACTCGCGCAGCCGATCGCCGGGCATCAGCAAATTGCTGGCGAAGTCGTCGGCCTCGCGCTCGATCAGGCGCATGGTCTCGTGGCCGGAGTGGACGCTTTCCTTGTCGCAGTGGAAGCGCGGCTGCCGGTCGCGGTGCAGCACGAAATGCCCGAGCTCGTGCGCGATGGTGAAGCGCTGGCGCTCGGGGCTGACGCTGCCGTTGTAGGCGATGCCCCAGACCTGAGGGTCACCGGGGTCCCGCGCCAGCAGGCCCTCGAAGGCATCGTCGTTGAACTGCACCGGCGGACGAATCTCCCGAACCCCTTTGCCGTAGGGCGTGGTCGGCAGCATCTGCCGCACGACATCGAGATCGATGGCCTCGGGCACGTCCGCGCCATACCAAGCCCGCAACCAGTGGTGGACTTTGTTGGCGGCGATCGCGCCGTTGAGGGCCGGGGGCGTGTTCACCTTTTGCTTTCCGGCAGATCCTTGTCCGGGAAGATGATCTTCAGCGCTTGGCGCACCCGGTCCTTCTCAGCTTCGGTCATGCCGGCATAGGCACGGAAGAAGGCCACATCCTCGGGGCTGGCCTCGGGGACCTGGGGCATGGGCTCGCCCATGATGTCTTCCATCGTGACGCCCAGCACCTTGGCCAGCGCCTGCACGCGCTCAGCCGAGGGGCGTTGACCCTCCTTCATCTCCAGTTCCCAGATGTAGGCCTTGGTGCAGCCGACCGCGTCGGCGACTTGCTGCAAGGTCAATTTCTTCGCCTCGCGGAATCGCCGCAGGCGAGATCCAAACGCGGAAGCCATGGCGATGCCCCGTCTCGAATCGACTGTCAGTGTAGAAAACCAGACCGCAAGTATAGCCACGAGATACCAAAAAGCGCCAGACGTGCCGCGATGATTGACAGGCGGAATGGGGCGGGACACAATCGCGCTGTATCTCGCTGCTTTACTCTGGCGAGATCGCCGTTCGGTAACCCGGTCGCCGGCCCGCGAACCAGCCCCCTCGGTCCGCAGCCCTCGACACCTCTTGCGGAAAGGACCGAGAAGATGAAGAAGACCTTCGTCGACGTGCTGCTCGAACTGCCGGTGGACGCGACCCTCAGCACTTTCCTGGCCTCGCACGGCCTGCCCGTGGCCGCCGATTTCGACTGGGAGGACACGCCGCGCACCTCACAGGCGCTGGTGGAGGCCGTTCGCGCCTGGCCCGACGTCGCCGCCCGCGACCGTCTGATCGGCAATCTCATGGCCAGCGTCCAGCTGGCCGACCCGGCCGGCAAGCAGGCGATGTTCCAGGCCGCCGCCGGTGACGGCACCGCGTTGGTGGGTCTCGTGGCCTGCCGGAGCGACACCCACCGCTCCTTCTGGCTGTATGCCAGCCACCCGGCGCTGTTCGAGCGGGCCTGTGAGTTCGACTACCTGGAGCGCCACGGATCGCAGGCCCAGCAGCACGACCTCGGCGTGAAGCGTCGGCCGAACACCTCGGATGCCGCGCTGGCCGCGCTGCGCCAGGCCATCTCGGCCTTCTATCAGCGCGAACTGCAGTGCGGCGACGGCAGCGTGGCTTACTTGGTGGAACGCCGCCCCGGCATGTTCCTGCTGACGGTCCACGTCAAGGACCTGGCCATGCTGCGCCTGGAGTTCGAGGGCGCCCATCTCACCCGTCGCGTCGGCAACCCGAACATCCACATGGTGCTGGAGTACGCCGTGGCCACTGGGGTCGTTCGCACCCTCGTGCGCGGTGGCGCCAAGTACCACCAGATGCTCGTGGACGCCTTCGCCGAGCACCTGCTGGGCGTCAAGGTGGACGCGCACCGCATCAAGCCGCCGACGCTGGACCTGTCGGTCTTGCGCCTGGGCTTCGACGTGCCGCAGGCCGTGGCGGACGGTTTCGTGGCGCTGCAGGTCAAGTCCCTCACGGTGTTGAGCCCGAGCACGGCACTGAAGCTCGATTGCACGGCGATGGCGTCGAGCGAGCAGCGCTGCGTCACCGAACTGCTGCGCGAGGAGTTCCCTGGTGAGGACCCGCTGGCCCGCGGCTGGTTGATCACGGCGGCACGCATCAACCTGTACTACCCGCCCGAACCCGGAAAGGCTCGTTCCAAGGTCATCACGGTCGAGGTGACGCGTCGCGGACGGCTGAACCTGCACAAGTTCGATGCCGCGTTGCAGGCGCAGTTGGAGGGCTACCTGGTCTCGCTGGGCATCTTGCAGCCCGGCCAGACGCTGAACGCGCAGGAGGCGTCCCCGGAGCCGGACATGGTCAATCCGCAACCGGTCTACGAGAACTGATCGATGGCGGCGCACGACGCCTGGGCACTGGTATGCCGGCTGTTCGCGGGCGGCACGCCGGTCCTGCGCACCGCGCTGTCACCGCGCGAGATCGATGCCTTGTCTGCCCTCGGGCGGGCGGTGAAGCCTGCGGCCCTGGATCAGCGATTCGTGCTGTGCCCCTACTGCCACCAGCACCGGGCGCAGGTCTGGGGCAACGGGCACCAGGGGCGTACCTGCCATTGCCCCGAGTGCGGGCCGGTGGACGTCGCGGCCGACGACATGGCCGCGTTGGCGCTGGACGAGGACTGGCTGCGCCGAAAGCTGCGGCTGGCGCTTTCGATCGAGAGCCGCGACGGCATCGACGCCCTCGGCGATGGCGTGTGGCGCCTTGGCGATTCCCGGTGCTTGCCAGTCCTGTTGGCGCGCGATCTGATCCGGCTATGGCGCGAGCCGGCCCTGCTGGAGCGGGTGCGGGTCGCAGGCGGGCCGATCCGCGTCATCACGCCGAAGCCGCGCGAGACGCGCGGGGCGCCCTTCGGCCCGGCCGTGGAGTGGTTGGCTCTGGAGGATCGCTTCGCCTTCTACGGAGGCGGCATCTCGTTCATCGCCCCGACGGGAGAGCCGCCAGCACCGCAGGCCAGCGATCCAACGACGCCGGTGAAGGGGCCTTTCTCGGCGGATTTCCGCTGGGTCACGCTGCCCGACTGGCCGCACGGCCCGATCCGGCTGACCGAGGCTCAGGCCGCAGTCTTCGACGCACTGTGGTCGTTCAAGGGGGAGCCCCGCACCGCCGAACAGATCATGCGGCGCGCCGGGCTGGACAGTGACAAGCCCATCGACGTGTTCAAGGTCAAGGCGCGCGACAAGGGCAAGCCCGAGGCCGAAGGGCCGCTCTTCGCCTATCGTGCGCTCGTGGTGGTGCAGGGACGCCAGGGGCTGTACTCGATGCCCTGTGCTGCAGCATTGGGCCCCGTGCAGGCTTGATGCCTTGCTCAACCACGGCGTTGCCAGCAAAACGGTGTCCGGGGTCAAACTGGAGCTTGCGTGCCGTTGCGGGCAGTAGTTTTGTCAGGTCCAAATGCGCCGTTTGGCCTGCGTCAGTTTCCCGGCGGTCTCCAGCTGTACATACACCAAACGCCTCTGGTCATCCACCGCGTCGCAACTCCCTGACACCCCGGCCCAGCTTGCGGCGCAACAGGGCCCGCAGGGTCACCCCATCCGAGTACCCGACCTGTGCGGCGACTTGGTCGACGCTGGCGTTCCCGGTGCGCAAGAGATGGACGGCATGCTCCACGCGCAGGTCCTGGAAATACGACAGCGGTGTCTTACCCAAAACGCTTTGCAGCCGCCGCGCCAAGGTGCGCTCGCTTGTGCCCGCGGCGCTCGCCGCCTCGGCCAGCGAGAACCCCTTCGCGAGCCGACTTCTGGCCCAGCACTCGAAGCGCTCCACTATCGGGTCGGCATGCGCAAGGTGGTCGGGAATCACGAACTCGGCTTGCGAACTGCGTGCCTCGACCAGCAGATAGCGTGCCACCAGGGCCGCCAGCGCCGGACTGCGCCCGCGGATGATGCGCAAGGCCAAGTCGACGTGGGCCAAAGCGGCACCCGCGGTGGTGAAGCGTGTCGAGTTCACGATCATGCGTGACTCGTCCAGCGTGACGTTCGGATAGCGCTGCCGAAACATCGGCCCCAGCCACCATGACGTCGTCGCACGATGCCCATCAAGCAGGCCGCTCTCTGCAAGCAAGAAACTACCGGAGCAGGCGGCACCAAGGTGCGCGCCAGCGGCGGACCACTGCTGCAGCACGGCGACCGCATCGGGCACGTCGGGGCGTGTGAGCCGAGCCGAGAGCGTATCAGGCATCTTCTCACCAAACGCGGGCACGAGCACGACGTCTGGTTCCGGCACACCACGCGCAGTGACCACGGGGACCGTCAAGCCTTGCGCAGTTCGGATGCGACGCCGCACGCCCACCAGCGTGAGCTCTATGTGCGCGGGAGCCTGCGGCAGCGAGCCCGACATCGCATTGGCCAAGCCCACTGTGTCGGTGAGCGCCGCAAGCCCGAGATCAAACACGCCATCACAAACAAGGATGTGGAGTTTCATGGCAACAATGATATCAATGTTGTCATTCTTGCCTATAGAGATGTCTGTCATGAAGACTTAGACTGCAGGCTCGTCGATCCATTCATCTAACCCAGTTACCCAAAGGAATACAGCATGACCAAGCTCGCCCTGTTTGTTCGCCTCGAAGCCAAACCCGGCCAGGAGGCTGCGCTTGCCGACTTCCTGGCCAGCGCACTGCCGCTCGCCAACGCCGAGTCCGGCACCACTGCCTGGTTCGCATTGAAGTTTGGCCCTTCGACGTTCGGTGTGTTCGATGCCTTTGCCGATGAGGCAGGTCGCCAAGCACATCTGAACGGCCAGATCGCCGCGGCCTTGATGGCCAACGCAGCGACCTTGCTCAGTTCTCCGCCCAATATCGAGAAGGTCGAACTGCTTGCAGCCAAACTGCCTGCATGACAACCCGGCCTTGACCCAATCAGGTCACGCTGCAGGATGGGGGGGCACGCGGCCCTACGCAGCGTCCCCCCCTCGATTGCACTTGCCCAGGGAGCTACCTTCCACAGCGACAGCCTGCCGGCGAGTGGCGCTTCGTGTTTCGATCCCGCGAAGATGCCGGACGGGAGATCACAGTCCACGTTTTCTGCTTCAACCTCTTCGTTGCCCCTGCCAAGGCGGGACGGCGGCGTTAGTGCGACTCTGGCGACTCTCGGTTCACATGAGGCTTTGCATCACCAAGCGTGCCGGGCAACCTCCCGCAACGACGCATACACAGGTCATTGACGCGCAAGGCCTTCTGCGTGCGCTCCGGCGAGGAAGTTGGCGCAGGTTTTGAGAGAAGAGAGGGCGGATCAGAGTCGAACCTGCCCCATTCAGGCGCCCGCGGCAATGGGACGCAGCACACGCAGAACCGGCCTGAA
Organism: Fontimonas thermophila; assembly: GCF_900113085.1. GTDB lineage: Bacteria > Pseudomonadota > Gammaproteobacteria > Nevskiales > Nevskiaceae > Solimonas > Solimonas thermophila. Next base: position 6,113 of record NZ_FOOC01000009.1, read on the forward strand.
CCCCGCGCCGCGGCGGGGGCTCGCAAACGAAAACGCCCAACCGGAGCCGGTTGGGCGTTGAATGGTGGTGGCCAGGGACGGAATCGAACCGCCGACACGGGGATTTTCAGTCCCCTGCTCTACCAACTGAGCTACCTGGCCTTGGGGCGTGAGTAGCCCGCGCCGGGAGGCGCGGACGAAAGGCGCGGTATTAAACCGGCGCCTTATGGGCAAGTCAAGGAATTTTTCCGGGAAATCCCCGGCTGCGCGGGTGCAACCACAACCTGTCTTGCGGGTCTGCGGGCGCTGCCGCGCATACCAATGTCCGCGCAAACCGGGTCGATTTACACCGTTGCACCTCCACAGGAGGATCCGGCGCCGGCGGTGCAACCCAGGCAGTGCTCGGCAAAGCGGATCCGGCGCGCCAGAAGCTGCGGGTAGTCGAAATCGAAAATCGATGCTGCCTGTCCGGAAGGAGTGAGGATTTTCATGCCGAGCTGCTGGTTGAAGTCGCAGTCGTAGAGATGGCCATCGTGATCGACGCTGATGAGGTTGCGGCACATCACGGCCGCAGCAGCGGCCGGGTTGAAGGCGGCCAGCAGCTTGTCCATGTACGTGGCGTACTGGCCGCTTTTCTCCAGATGCAACCGGAAGCGGTTGATCGGCATGTTGGTGATGGTATAGAGGCGATTGAAGCGGATGCCGAAGTTTTCGAACAATGATCGCTTGTAATCGGCTTCCAGGCTCGCCTGCGCGGCCGGCAAATAGGGACCGACCGGGTTATAGACGAGATTGAGGATGAGCCCGCTGCCGTCCTGACCATATCCCACGGCATTGAGTCGGCGCAGGGCTTCGATGCTCTTCGCAAAAACCCCGGACCCCCGCTGGGTGTCGGTAAAAAACGCCTGGTAATACGGCAGGGACGACACGACTTCCACGCGCTGCGCGGCAAAGAAGGCGGGGAAATCGTCCATCGCCGTATGCGTGGCCGGATCGCCGTCGATTTGCACGGTCAGGTTGTGGCGCACGATCACATGCTTGCCCAGCGCGGTCGCACGCTCGACCAGCATACGGAATTGCGGGTGCAGTTCCGGCGCGCCGCCGGTGATGTCCACCGTATGGATGTGCGCATGGCGCGCGAGCACCTCAAGACAGGCTTCGATGGCCCGGTCGGACAGCATCTCCGTGCGCGCCGGCGAGGCATCGACATGGCAATGGCGGCAGGCCTGGTTGCAGCGCTTGGTGATGTTGAGTTGCAGCGTACCGATGTCCAGGGGAGGCAGCTCGAGCGCGTGCCGCCGGAGCACGCGCTCGAAGTCATATGGCGATTCAGGACGGCTAGCCATTGCGCGCGCTCATGGGATCAGAGGATCAGCTTGTCGAGGTGGTTGTTCATCTGGATCGCGTGCGCCAGGGTGATTCCTGCCTTCATCGCGGCGGCAACGTGCACGGCTTCCATCATCTGCTCGGAACTGGCGCCGGCCTCCAGGCAAGCGGTGGTGTAGGCGTCGATGCAGTACGGGCATTTCTCGGCATGGGCGATTGCCAGCGCAATCAAGGCCTTCTCGCGTTTGCTCAAGGCGCCGTCCTGGCCGGTGACCATGCCGTAATACTTGAAGAACTCGTCGGCGAGCGGTTTGGCATGGCGGCCGATTTCCGCAAATTTCTTGAGGTCATCCGATTCGTAATAGCTGCTCATGGGCACTCCCCATCCCACCGTGGCTCCTCGGTCCGCTCACGCTAGCCCAATACGCAGATACGCGCCAGCCGGATGCACCGCCTTGGCCTTGTGCGCGTGGACAGATCCGACCGTCCGTCGCGCCAATGTCAAGATGACTGCCACAAGCCGCTAGAATGCGCGCCCGTTTCTGGTTGCCTCGCCATGTCCGCCCCACGCTCCCGCACCCGATCCTCAAGAAGCACCGCACCCAAAGTGGGGTTCGTCTCGCTCGGCTGCCCGAAAGCGCTGGTGGATTCTGAGCGCATCCTGACCCAGCTACGCGCCGAGGGCTACGAGACGGTGTCAAGCTACGAAGCCGCCGATGTCGTGATCGTAAACACCTGCGGCTTCATCGACTCGGCGGTCGAGGAATCGCTGGATGCGATCGGCGAGGCCATGGCCGAGAACGGCAAGGTCATCGTCACCGGCTGCATGGGCACAGGCCCCAAAAGCCAGCTCGTGCGCGAGAAATTCCCCAACCTGCTGTCGATCAGCGGACCGCAGGACTTCGCCAGCGTGATGCAGGCGGTGCATGCGGCCGTGCCGCCGGCGCACGACCCCTTCTTCGATCTTTTGCCACCGCAGGGTATCAAGCTGACGCCTCGGCACTACGCCTATATCAAGATCGCCGAGGGCTGCAATCACCGCTGCAGCTTCTGCATCATCCCGTCGATGCGTGGCCGGCTGCGCTCGCGTCCCATCGACGAGGTGCTCACCGAGGCGGAAAAACTGGCCAAGGCTGGCGTCAAGGAACTGCTGGTGATTGCGCAGGACACCTCGGCCTACGGCGCGGATCTCAAATACGCCCCGAGGCATTGGCGTAACCGCGCGTATGCGACACGCCTGCTCGATCTGTGCGAAGGCCTCGGCGAGCTCGGCGTCTGGGTGCGGCTGCATTACGTCTATCCCTACCCGCACGTCGATCACATCCTGCCGCTGATGGCCGCAGGCAAGGTGCTACCGTATCTGGACGTGCCTTTCCAGCACGCTGCACCGTCGGTACTCAAGGCCATGCGCCGTCCGGCTGCTGCCGAAGACACGCTCAAGCGTCTGGAGACCTGGCGCCGGATCTGTCCAGAGCTGACCGTGCGCTCGAGTTTCATCGTCGGTTTCCCCGGCGAAACCGAGGCGGATTTTGCGTTTCTGCTCGATTGGCTCAAGGCCGCACGCCTCGACCGCGTGGGCTGTTTCCAGTATTCCCCGGTTGCAGGCGCGGCGGCGAATGCATTGCCCGGCGCAGTGCCGGATGAGGTGAAACAGGAACGCTACGCGCGCCTCATGGCCGTGCAGGCCCGCATCAGCCAAGACAAGCTGCGCGAGAAGATCGGCCGGACGATCGAAGTGCTCGTCGATGGCCCCGGCGAGGAAGGCGTCGTCGTCGGCCGTTCCTGGGCCGATGCCCCGGAGATCGACGGCAAAGTCTATCTGTCCAGCGAACGGCCGCTGCGTGCCGGGCAGATCGTCAAGGCCGAGGTGCTCGAGGCCAGCGCGCATGACCTGCACGCGCAGGTGCTGGACGGCTGAGAACCTGGCACAGCCTAAGCTTCGATGCGTACTCCCTTGATCGGCACAAACGGTGCCATCGCGTTGCAGGCATCGACGACGAGCGCTGCCTCGCGCGCGATCAAGCCGTAATCGACCCGACGGTGGCGTACGAGGATGACGACGGCATCCTGGGCTTGCAGGGTTTGCGCCGTCAGCGGCGTGCTGTCCATGCGGATGTCGTAATCCCGCTTGCGCGGAAACGTCGGCACATGCGGGTCGTGGTAGGCGATCACGGCGCCCGCCTCCTGCAGGCGCGCGATGATTTCTGCCGCCGGAGTTTCACGCGTATCGTCGATGTTTGCCTTGTAGGCAACGCCGCAGATCAGCACGCGCGCGCCCTTGATCGCCTTGCCGCACTGATTGAGCCCCTCACCCAGCCGGCGGATGACGTAGTACGGCATGGCCCGGTTGATTTCGCCGGCAAGCTCGATGAACCGCGTGTTGTGGCCGAATTCCTTGGCACGCCAGGTCAGATAAAACGGATCGATCGGGATACAGTGCCCGCCGAGCCCCGGCCCCGGGTAGAACGGCTGGAAGCCAAACGGTTTGGTCGCCGCCGCCTCGATCACTTTCCAGATGTCGATGCCCATGTCGTACAACACCGGCTTGAGTTCGTTGACCAGCGCGATGTTGACGGCGCGATAAATGTTCTCCAGCAGCTTGGCGGCCTCGGCGATCTCGGCACTGTCCACGCGCACGACTTGGTCGATCGCGCTGGAGAACAACTGTACGGCGAGATCGGCGCTGGTGTCGTCCACACCTCCAACCAACTTCGGAGTCGTTCGCGTGGTGTAATCCTTGCGCCCTGGGTCTTCCCGCTCGGGGCTGAACGCAAGAAAGAAATCACGCCCGCAACGAAGACCGCTGGCCTCGAGCAGCGGCAAGCACAGCTCGCGAGTCGTACCAGGATAGGTTGTCGACTCGAGGATCACGAGCTGTCCGGCATGCAGATGCCGGGCCGTCATCTCGGTCGAACCGCGAACAAACGTCATGTCCGGCTCACGGTGGCGGCCGAGCGGTGTCGGCACACACAGGATGACGACATCGGCACGCTCCAGCGCGGCCTCGTCAGTGGTCGCCTCGAAGCGCTCGCTGTCCCGCAATGTCGTGAACACGTCGGCGCCGACGTGTTCGAGATACGGCCGTCCGGCAGCGAGCATTTCGATCTTGACGGGATCGATATCGATCCCAAGCATCCGGTATCCCGCCGCGTGCAAGGTCGCGCATAACGGCAGACCGACGTAACCCAGGCCGATGACGGCGACACAGGCCTCCCGCCGCTCGATTTTTTCGCGTAGCGCAGCCGCTGCGCTGCCGGGGATCAGCGACGATGCCAAAGCAACGCTCGGCGCATCCTGGTGGGTCGTTTCGGTTGCGCGCATCACGGCGAGTCCTCGTGCGGGGTGGACAATGTCGGCAGACGCGCCAGTATCGCCGACCGTCACGGCAGCGCAAGGTGCCACAGCGGCACGGTGACCAGCGACAGCAAAATCCCGGCTCCGAGCACGGTGTTGGCGAGCGGCGGCTCGAGGTTGTGCTGGTCGGCCAGAATCGCCGCGGAAACCATCGGCGCCATCGCTGTCTGCAGCACGCCGATCGACAGTATCGGGGCCTGCACGCCGGCCATGACGCCCAGCAGCAGCATGAATGCCGGCGCGACGGCGAGTTTCCAGGCCAGCCCCGTCACCAGCGCCCGCGTCTGCCCTGCCCCAGGATGCAGGCGCAAACGCAAGCCGACCGAGAACAGAGCAAGCGGCGTCAGCGTGCCACCGAGACGCGCGAGGATGTCGTCGACCGGCGCCGGCCAGCCCCCGAGGGCGCCGGCGATCAAGCCCACGCCGAGCGCGACGAAGGCCGGGAACAGCAGGACGCGGCGCAGGATCTGGCGCGGCTGCGCCTGGCCGCCCGCATACACGGCGGCGACGAGGGTACCGCCAATGGCCAATGCGACGAAGCAACCCATCTGATCGGCGATCACCCCCAGCGCCAGACCTTCCCGGCCACGCAGGGCCTCCAGCAGCGGGTATCCCATGAACGAGGTGTTGCCCAGCCCGCAGACGAGGGTCAGCGCACCGATCCGGCCGCGGCTCCAGTTCCAGCGCGCCCCCACGATGCGGAACAGCACGAACGCCCCCAGCAACAGCAACCACTGGGTGACGACCAGAAACCAGAACTGCCACTCAAACCGCAGACGCGGAACCAGCTCCAGCACCAGTGCAGGCAGCGCGATGTGGATGACCCACCAGTTCAGCCCCTGGGCGAGCCCCAGCGGTGGACGCGCGTAACGCGCAACCACTGCGCCCAGCCCAAGACAAATGATCAGCAGCGCCAGTGCGGTCACGGCGGCAGCGTCACTCGACCGTCACGGACTTGGCCAGATTCCGGGGCTGGTCGACATCGGTGCCGCGGTGCACGGCGACGTGATAGGCGAGCAACTGCAGCGGCAGCGTATAGACCAGCGGCGCCTGCAGCGGCTCGATGTGGTCGGGCATGGCGATGACCTCGACACCCTCGCTCGACTCGATCCCGGTGTTGGGATCGGCAAACACGAACAACCGGCCGCCCCGCGCGCGCACCTCCTGGAGATTGGACTTGAGCTTTTCGAGCAGGGGATTGTTCGGGGCGACCGCGACCACTGGCATGTCGTCATCGACGAGCGCGAGCGGTCCGTGCTTGAGCTCACCGGCGGCGTAAGCTTCTGCATGGATGTAGGAAATCTCCTTGAGCTTGAGCGCACCCTCCATCGCGATCGGATACGTCGGCCCACGCCCGAGGAACAGCGCATGGCGCTTGGATGCGAAATGCTCGGCCCAGGCGCGGATCTGCCCATCGAGCCTGAGCGTGTGCTCGACCATCTCCGGTACCCGCCGCAGCTGGCGCACATACAGGGCGATGAGCCGGCGGTCGATGCCGCGCCGCTGGGCGATCGCCAGCCCCAGCAGGCCCAGCGCCGCGAGCTGCGTCGTGAATGCCTTGGTGCTGGCCACCCCGATTTCCGGTCCGGCCCGCGTCATCAGCACCAGATCCGCCTCGCGCACCAGTGAGGATTCCGGCACATTGCAAATGGCTGCGGTGGCAACATAACCCAGCTTCTTGGCCTCGCGCAGCGCGGCGAGCGTATCGGCGGTCTCCCCGGATTGGGAGATGGCTAGAAACAGCGTGCCTGGCATCACCACCGGATTGCGGTAGCGGTACTCGCTCGCGACCTCGACGCTGCAGGGGATACGCGCGCCTTGTTCCAAGTAGTACCGCGCGACGAGACCGGCGTGGTAGCTGGTCCCGCAGGCGACGATATGCACCTGCTGAACCTGCGGCAGGATGTCGCCGGCGCGAGGCCCGAACGCGGCCTCGAGTACATGATCGCCGGCGATGCGCTCGGATAACGTGTCGGCGATCGCGCGTGGCTGCTCATAAATTTCCTTGAGCATGTAATGCGCATACTCGCCGCGCTCGACGGCATCGGCCGACAGCGAAGATTCGTGCTCGGGCCGATCGACAATGCGGCCCGCGGCATCGAAAATCGTGACGCGATCGATACGGATGTCGGCGACATCCCCCTCCTCGAGAAACTTGAAGCGCCGTGTCACCGGCAACAGCGCCTGGACATCGGAGGCGACGTAGTGGCCGTCGCTACCCAGACCGACCACAAGCGGGCTTGCGATACGGGCGACGACGATGCGATCCGGGATCTGTGCATCGAAAACGACGATCGCATATGCGCCGCTGAGCCGGCGAACCGCCGTCTGCACGGCCGCGGTGAGATCAAGCCCCTGTTTGACGAAATCGTGAATCAGATGGGCGATGACTTCGGTATCCGTTTCCGACGCGAACCGGTAACCCTTGTCGCACAGCTCGGCCTTGAGCTCGACGTAGTTCTCGATGATGCCGTTGTGAATCAGCGCGATGCGTCCCTCCGAGACATGCGGATGGGCATTGGCCTCGGTAACACCACCGTGTGTGGCCCAGCGTGAATGGGCGATCCCCAGAAAACCGGCACAAGGCTCGGCGTGTAGCTTTTCCTGCAAACGCGCGACCTTGCCGACGGCACGGCGCAACGCGAGCGCACCCTTTGTCTGGACCACGGCAAGACCGGTGGAGTCATAGCCGCGATACTCGAGGCGGCGCAGCCCGTCGATCAGGACCGGGGTCACGTCATGGGCGGCGATGGCGCCGACAATTCCGCACATAAGAACTCACAAAGCGGTGAAATTCGCATTCTAATCGACGATCAGCCTGCCACCTGCGCAGACCGTTGCGGTCAGCGCTTGCGCGGCCGCCGCCAGTGGGGATACGTCTTCTGCTCGCGCGCCCGGCACAAGGTCAGGCCGCCCGGGGGTACGTCTTGGGTGATTGTCGATCCGGCGCCGACCGTCGCCCCCTTGCCGATGCGCACCGGTGCGACGAGCTGCGTGTCCGAGCCGATGAAGACCTCGTCCTCGATCACGGTCAGATGCTTGTTGGCGCCGTCGTAGTTGCAGAAGATCGTACCCGCCCCGATGTTCACGTCCGCGCCAACGTCGCCATCGCCGAGATATGCGAGGTGGTTGGCCTTGCTGCCGCGGCCCATGCGCACCTTCTTGACTTCGACGAAGTTGCCGATGTGCACCGCATCGGCAAGCACCGTCTGTGGTCGCAGCCGGGCAAACGGCCCGATCCGGCAATCGTTGCCGGCCGTTGCGTCATCCAGCACGCTGTGCGCCTCGACGCGCGTACCCGCCCCGAGCTTGACGTCGCGCAACACGCAGTAAGGGCCGATGTGCACGCCGTCGCCGAGCTCGACACGCCCCTCGAACACACAACCGACATCGATGAACACGTCGCGTCCGGCGATGAGTGTCCCGCGCAAATCAAAGCGCGCCGGATCGGCAAGGGCGATGCCCTCGCGCAGCAGGGCCTCGGCCTGGCGTAACTGGAAAATGCGCTCCAGACGCGCGAGTTGCGCACGATCGTTCACGCCTTCGACTTCGACCGCATCCTCGGCGGTCACCGTTACAACCCGTAACCGATCCTTGACCGCAAGCGCGACGACGTCCGTCAAGTAATACTCGCCCTTGGCGTTGTCGTTGCGCACCTGGCCAAGCCAACCGCGCAACCGCTGCGCGGGTGCGGCGATGAAGCCCGTGTTCACTTCACGGATGCGTTTCTGGCGTGCGTTGGCGTCTTTGTCCTCGACGATACCCATCACGGCCCCGGCTTTGTTGCGCAGGATGCGTCCGTAACCGCTGGGATCGTCGAGCTCGGCGGTGAGCACCGCCAACGTACGGCGCCCGGCGTCCAGCAGCGGACGGAGCGTTTGCGGCCGCACCAGCGGCACGTCGCCGTAGAGCACCACCACGGTGGCATCGTCGGGGATATCCGGCATCGCTTGCAGCACGGCGTGCGCGGTTCCCCGCTGCTGCGCCTGCACGACCCAGCGCACGGAGCGATCCTGCGGATACGCCTGCGCAAACCACTGCCGCACCTGCTCGCCGCCGTGACCATGCACGACATGTATGGCCACGGCACCGAGCGCATGGGCGGTATCGAGCACACGCGCGAGCATCGGCCGCCCGCCCAGCGGATGCAACACCTTGGGCAATGCGCTTTTCATGCGCGTGCCCTGGCCGGCGGCAAGCACGATGCAGTGCACTGGCGCGTTCTTCATGGATCGATCGCCCCCAATGAAAAATCCCGCTCATGCTGGCTGAACACGAGCGGGATGGAGAATATACCGTGCACCATGCGGCGCACACCGGCGGCATCAGGTACCGCGGCTGGAATTCTTGATCTTCTGCACAAACTGCAGTCGCGCAGCCGCTTCGATCAACTCCGCCTGGGCACGGGCCAGGTCGATGTCGGACTTGGCCCCTGCGAGCTTTTCCTCGGCTGCCTGCTTGGCCGCGAGTGCGGCCGCCTCGTCGGCATCTTTGGCGCGCAGCGCGGTGTCGGCCAGCACCGTGACCAGAAACGGCTGGACCTCGAGGATGCCGCCGCCGACGAAGAATTGCAGTTCCTCGCCCTCCGGCGGCTGCACGCGCACGGTCCCCGGCTTCAAGCGCGTCAGCAACGGCGCGTGCCGCGGCGCGATGCCGACCTCGCCCATCTCCGCAGGCGCGAACACCATCCGGGCCTCACCCGAATGAATGTGACCTTCCGCGGAAACGATGTCGATGTGGATGTTTGCCATGGCGTTCTCGTGATTCGTGACGGATCCGCACAACCGGCTTCACCACCGGCTGCGCGCCGGTCGTCACAGCTTCTTCGCTTTCTCGACGGCCTCGTCGATCGTACCCACCATGTAGAACGCCTGCTCGGGCAGATGATCGTACTGGCCATCCACGATGCCGCGGAACCCGCGGATGGTTTCCTTGAGCGGCACGTACTTGCCGGGCGAGCCGGTGAACACCTCGGCGACGTGGAAGGGCTGCGACAGGAAGCGCTGGATCTTGCGCGCGCGGGCGACGATCAGCTTGTCTTCCTCCGACAGCTCGTCCATGCCCAGGATCGCGATGATGTCCTTGAGCTCCTTGTAGCGCTGCAGCACACCCTGCACGTCGCGGGCAGTCTGGTAGTGCTCCTGGCCGATGACGTTCGGATCGAGCTGGCGCGAGGTCGAGTCCAGCGGATCGACCGCCGGATAGATGCCAAGCGCCGCAATGTCGCGTGACAACACGACGGTGGCATCGAGGTGGGCGAAGGTCGTCGCCGGCGACGGATCGGTCAGGTCGTCGGCCGGCACGTACACCGCCTGGATCGAGGTGATCGAGCCTTTCTTGGTCGAGGTGATACGCTCCTGCAGCACGCCCATTTCCTCGGCCAGCGTCGGCTGGTAACCCACGGCCGATGGCATACGGCCGAGCAAGGCCGACACTTCGGTACCGGCAAGCGTATAGCGGTAAATGTTGTCGATGAACAAGAGCACGTCGCGACCCTCGTCGCGGAAATACTCGGCCATGGTCAAGCCGGTCAGGGCGACGCGCAGACGGTTACCGGGCGGCTCGTTCATCTGGCCGTACACCATCGCCACCTTGTCGAGCACGTTCGACTCCTTCATCTCGTGATAGAAGTCGTTGCCCTCGCGGGTACGCTCGCCAACGCCGGCGAACACCGACAAACCCGAGTGTGCCTTGGCGATGTTGTTGATCAGCTCCATCATGTTGACGGTCTTGCCGACGCCGGCACCGCCGAACAGGCCGACCTTGCCGCCCTTGGCGAAGGGAATCAGAAGGTCGATGACCTTGATCCCAGTCTCGAGCAGCTCGGTCGAACCTGCCTGATCCTCGTAAGACGGCGCCGGGCGGTGAATCGGCCACCACTCCTCGGCCTTGACCTCGCCGGCTTCGTCGATCGGGCGACCCAGCACGTCCATGATGCGGCCGAGCGTGGCCTTGCCGACCGGCACCGAGATCGGCTTGCCGGTGTTTTGGACAGTCAGCCCGCGCTTGAGGCCTTCGGAGGCGCCGAGTGCGATCGTGCGCACGATACCGTCACCGAGCTGCTGCTGCACTTCGAGCGTCAGCTCGGTGCCATCGACGGTCAGCGCGTCGTAAATCTTCGGAATCGCATCGCGCGGAAACTCCACGTCGATGACGGCGCCGATAACCTGAACGATCTTACCCGTGCTCATCGTTTACTCTCTGGTCTCGATTCTGATTGCTCAACCGACTGCGGCTGCGCCGCCGACGATTTCCGCGAGTTCCTTGGTAATGCCGGCCTGGCGTGCCTTGTTATAGGCGAGCTGCAGGCCATTGATGATCTTGCCGGCGTTGTCGGAAGCCGACTTCATCGCCACCATGCGCGCCGACTGTTCGCTGGCGACGTTCTCGATCACAGCCTGATACACCTGCGACTCGACGTAGCGCATCAGCACCGCATCGAGCAGCTCCGTCGATGCCGGTTCGTACAGATAGTCCCAGTGCTCGAGCAGGCCCTCGCTCTTGACCGGCTCGACCGGTAGCAGCTGCTGCACGGTCGGCTTTTGGGTCATCGTGTTGATGAACTGGTTCGAAACGATGAAGACGCGATCGATACTGCCGTCACGGTAGGCGTCGGTGAGCACCTTGATCACGCCGAGCAGCTGGTCCAGATGCGGACGGTCGCCCAGATGCGTGGCCATTGCGCTGACCTTGCCCCCCATACGCTTGAAGAACGACACCGCCTTGTTGCCGATCAGGGCGAATTCGACATCGACGTTCTTGGCACGCCACTCGCGGACCTCGCGCAACACGGTGCGGAACACGTTCATGTTCAGACCGCCACACAGGCCGCGGTCCGACGACACGACCAGATACGCGACGCGCTTGACCTCACGCTCGACCGTGAACGGATGCTTGTACTCGAGATTCGCCTGCGCCAGGTGCCCCAGCGTGCGGCGGATCTTCTCGGCATACGGGCGGGCCGCGGCCATGCGATCCTGCGCTTTGCGCATTTTCGACATGGCGACCTTTTCCATCGCCCGCGTGATCTTCTGCGTATTCTTGACGCTTTTGATCTTGCTGCGGATTTCCTTGGCGCCGGCCACGGATCTACCTCTTCGGGGTCGTTAGATGGCCGACTGCTTGACGTATGCATCCATCGCCGCCTTGAGGTCGGCTTCGAGCGCATCGTTCCAGTCGCCGGTATCGAGCTTGGACAGCAGTTCCTTGTGCTGGCTGGCCAGGAACTGGTGCAGACCTTCCTCCCACTGCAGCACCTTGGCCACGGGAACCTTGTCGATGTAGCCCTTCTCAACCGCATACAGCGATGCAGCCATCTGCCCCACCGACAACGGCTGGTACTGCTTCTGCTTCATCAGCTCGGTGACACGCTGGCCGCGTTCGAGCTGTTTGCGGGTCGCCTCGTCGAGATCGGATGCGAACTGCGCGAACGCCGCAAGCTCGCGGTACTGCGCCAGCGCGAGGCGCACACCACCGCCGAGCTTCTTGATGACCTTGGTCTGTGCCGCACCACCGACGCGCGACACCGAGATACCCGCGTTCATCGCCGGGCGGATACCGGCGTTGAACAGGTCGGTCTCGAGGAAGATCTGGCCGTCGGTGATCGAAATCACGTTGGTCGGCACGAAGGCGGACACGTCGCCGGCCTGGGTTTCGATGATCGGCAGTGCCGTCAGCGAGCCGGTCTTGCCCTTGACCTTGCCGCCGGTGAGCTTCTCGACGTATTCCTCGTTGATGCGCGCAGCGCGCTCGAGCAGGCGCGAGTGCAGATAGAACACATCGCCCGGGAAGGCTTCGCGCCCTGGCGGACGGCGCAGCAGCAGCGACACCTGGCGATAGGCCACGGCCTGCTTGGACAGGTCGTCGTAAACAATCAGCGCATCCTCACCCTTGTCGCGGAAATACTCGCCCATCGAACAGCCCGAATAGGGCGCAATGAACTGCAGCGCGGCGGATTCGGACGCAGAGGCCGCGACGACGATGGTGTGCGCCATCGCGCCGTGTTCCTCGAGCTTGCGCACGACATTGGCAATCGAGCTCGCTTTCTGCCCGATCGCGACATAAATGCATTTGATGCCCGAATGCTTCTGGTTGATGATCGTGTCGATCGCCAGCGCGGTCTTGCCGGTCTGGCGGTCGCCGATGATCAGCTCGCGTTGACCACGGCCAATCGGCACCATTGCGTCGATCGCTTTGTAGCCGGTCTGCACCGGCTGGCTCACCGACTTGCGCGTGATTACACCCGGCGCGACCTTCTCGATCGGCGAATAGCCGGCAGCCTTGATCGGCCCCTTGCCGTCGATGGGATTGCCGAGCGCGTCCACCACGCGGCCCAGCAGCGCCTCCCCGACCGGCACTTCGAGGATGCGCCCCGTCGTCTTGACGGTATCGCCTTCCTTCAAATGCTTGTAGTCGCCCAGAATCACCGCGCCGACCGAATCGCGCTCGAGGTTCAGCGCCAGGCCGTACACATTGCCCGGGAATTCGAGCATTTCACCCTGCAGGGCGTCCGACAGGCCGTGCACACGCACGATACCGTCCTGCAACGACACGATCGTGCCGGTATTCCGCGCCTCAGTGACGGCGTCGAAGTTCTGGATGCGCGCCTTGATCAGGTCGCTGATTTCCGAAGGATTGAGTTGCATACGAAGCGTGTCCTGGATGTTTCGCCGATGCGCTTAGCGCGCAAGAATGGTGTGCAGCCGGTCGAGCTCGCCGCGGATGGAGCCGTCGATGACGAAATCGCCAGCGCGGATCAGCGCACCGCCGATCAGCTCGGGATCCGTCTTCCACTCGATGACGACCTCGCGCTGCAGGCGCTTTTTCACCGCAGCCGCAAGCTGGCGCTGCTGTTCCGGGGCTACCGGCACCGCCGACGTGATCTCGACGTCCACGCGCGCTTCGGCCTCGGCTCGCAGCCGCTCGAATTGCGCAGCGATCGCCGGGGCCAGCGCAAACCGGCCGTTCTCGACCAGCAGACGCACCAGTGCCAGCGCCGGGGCCGGCAATTTGCCGGCCAACGCCTGCGTCAGCGCATCGACGAGCTGCGCCTTGCTCAGCGCCGGATGGCCGATCAGCCGCGCCACCTCGGGCGCCTTGACCAGATGCGCCAACGCCGCGAGCGCCTCGCTCCAGACCGGGAACGCTTGCGCATCCCGGGCCAGCTCGAAAACGGCCTTGGCGTAGGGGCGCGCGAGCGTGCTGTAGTCCGCCATGTCGTTTCGTCCCTTGCCGTCAGACGCGCGCCGCGAGCTCGTTGAGCACGTCGGCATGCGCCTTGGCATCGATCTCGCGCTTGAGGATCTTGGCCGCACCGATCACCGCCAGCTCGCCGACCCGCTTGCGCAAGTCTTCGCGGGCGTGGGCAATCTCGCGCTGCACATCCTCGTGCGCCTTGGCGACGATGCGCTCGGCCTCCTGCTGTGCCTGGACTTTGGCCTGCTCGATAAGCTGCGCTGCTTGCTTGCTCGCGGCCGCGAGGATGTCCTGCGCCTGGGCACGCGCGGCCTTGAGCGCCTCTTCGCTCTTGGCCGAGGCATCCTGCAGCGCACGGGCACCTTTTTCTGCGGCCGCGAGACCGTCGGCGATCTTCTGCCGGCGCTCTTCCATCGCCCGGGTGATCGGCGGCCACACGAACTTCATCGTGAACCAGACGAAGATGCCGAACACGATCATCTGGCCAACGATGGACGGGATGCTTGCCTGCATGGGCCTAGGCTCCAGCTAGAGTCAACAAAAAACCGGGTCGGGCGCGCCTTAGCCGGCAGCGCCGGAAACGGCCGCGATCAGCGGGTTTGCGAACATCATCAGCAGGCCCATGGCCACGCCGATGATCGACACGGCGTCGAGCAGGCCGGCGATGATGAACATCTTGGTCTGCAGCATGTTGGCCATCTCGGGCTGACGCGCGGCACCCTCGAGGAACTTGCCGCCAAGCAGGCCGAAGCCGATGGCGGTGCCGAGAGCGGCGAGACCGAAGATGAGACCGATGGTCAGCGCCGTGTTGGCCTGGATCTGAGCGATGAGCTCCATGGAATTACTCCGTGTGTTGCGGTGGTGGAAAAATCGGTGGAAAGGCTACGGGGTCAGTGATGCTCGTAGGCCATGCTGATGTACACGATGGTCAGCGTCATGAAAATGAACGCCTGCAAGGTGACAACCAGAATGTGGAAGATCGCCCAGCCGAGACCGGGAATAAGCTGTGCCCACCAGGGCAGCAGTGCGATCAGAATGAAGATCAGCTCGCCGGCATAAAGATTGCCGAACAGTCGCAATGCCAGCGAAATCGGCTTGGCCAGCAGCTCGACGGTGTTGAGCACGATGTTTGCCGGCAAGAGCTTGGCGCCGAATGGATGTGTCAGGAATTCCTTGGCAAAACCGCCGACGCCCTTGCCCTTCACGCTGTAGATGATGATCAGCGCAAACACCGACAGCGACAGCGCGAACGTCGCACTCATGTCGGCGGACGGCACGGCACGGAAATACTCCAGCCCAAAGACATGCTTGGCGATCATCGGCGGCAGATCCACCGGGATCAGGTCCATGCAGTTCCACAAAAAGGTCCAGACAAAAATCGTCAATGCCAGCGGCGCGAGGAAATCGCGCGAGCCATGGAAGGCATCCTTGACCGCGTTATCGACGAAATCGACCAGGATCTCGACGAAGTTCTGCAGCTTGCCGGGCACGCCGGACGTCGCGCGCACCGCGGCCATCCGAAACAGCGTCAAGAACAACAACCCCAGAACGGTGGACACCAGCAGCGTGTCGAAATGCCAAGCCTCGACGCTGATGAAAGCGTCGTCATGGCTGCTCGCCCAGTGCTTCAAGTGATGCGTTACATACTCGGCAGGGGAATGACCTGCGTCAGCCATCGTTCGTATCCCAAAGAAGCGCAAACCAGTACACCGGCAGCGTCAACGCAAACGTCACGATCACCGGCGCAAACACGTCACCGAAAAAACGGACTGCTGCGGCGAACAAGACCGCGGCAAGGATCAGCTTCCTCACCTCGGCCCGATAAAAATTCGTCACTGCCCGACCCGCGTCCGCTGCCGGCGCCGCAAAAGTCTTCACCGCGGCGTAGATCGTCAGTGTCACTGCGATGCTCCCGCCGACGAGCGCCGCCAGACCCGATCGGGCGTCTGCGAATACCGCCCAGAAGACAGCAGCGACCAGCGCGATCGACATCTGGAGCAGTGCTATGCGCTTCGCCGTCTTCATGGCAGTCTGGCGATGGTGCGCCGCACCAATCTGGAAAAGTATAGCGGGCGACGGACGGTCAGTTCAACTATCGCCGCCGCGACGGCGCGCGATCTCGCGCAGCCACTACCGCAGCCGCTCGAGCAGGCGTGCGAGCTCCTCGGCGTTGCGGAAACTCACAGTGAGCTTGCCGCGGCCCGATTCGGCCTGATGCAGGCGCACCGGCATTCCGATCGAGGCGCTGATTTGCTTTTCCAGCGCCGGTACGCGAGCCTTGGGCGTCCGCGCCGTCTTCGCTCGCGGTTCGGCGTGTACGAGCGCTTCGGTGTCGCGGACCGACAGTTGTTTTTCGACGACCAGGCGGGCCAGTTGCACCTGGCGCACCCCTTGCACACCCAGAAGTACTTTGGCATGGCCCAGGCTCAGGCGGCCATCGCGGACGAGCGCCTGTACCTCGGCATCGAGTTCACGCAGGCGCAGCAGGTTGGTGATGTGTGCGCGCGAGCGGCCGACGGCCTCGGCCGCCTTCTCGTGCGTGAGTCCGCATTCCTCGATCAGCTTGTGCAAGGCCTCGGCTTCTTCCAGCGGATTGAGATCGGCGCGCTGGATGTTTTCGACCAGGGCGACGGCCATCGCACCGCGTTCGTCGAGCGTGCGCACGATCACCGGCACGGACTTCAAGCCGGCTTGCTTGGCCGCACGCCAGCGCCGCTCGCCGGCGACGATTTCATAGCGATCGGCACCGGATGGACGGACCACGATCGGCTGGACGATGCCCTGGGCACGGATCGATTCGGCCAGCGCGTCGAGGGCATCGGCGTCGAACTGCCGGCGCGGCTGGTGTCGGCCCGGCTGGATCTGCTCGATGTTCAGTTCGCGCAGTGCCTCGCTGCCATCCTCGGTGGCGGGCTGGGCAACGCTGCTCAGCAGGGCGTCCAGACCGCGCCCGAGTCCTCGCTTCTTGATGCTCATCGCGGAAAATCCGGTGTGAATCCTGTTGCAAGAAAAGCGCTGCCGACCCGTTCGCGCCGCTTCGGTCCGAGCCCGGAAACGCCCGTCGAAGAACCCTGCCTTATGCCGTCAGCCGCATCTGCCCGCCGTCGTGACGGCGCAGCACCTCGCCCGCCAGCGCGAGATAGGCCTTGGCGCCGGCGGATGTCGGATCGTAGAGCATCGCCGGCAGGCCGTGGCTGGGTGCTTCGGCCAGACGCACGTTGCGCGGCACCAGCGTGCGGTAAACCTTGTCGCCAAAGTGCTGTACGAGCTGATTGGAGACGTCGTTGGCGAGGTTGTTGCGGGGATCGTACATCGTGCGCAACAGCCCTTCGATTTCCAGGCGCGGATTGATCACGCGCCGGATCTTGTGGATCGTATCCATCAGCGCCGACAACCCCTCGAGCGCGTAGTACTCGCATTGCATCGGGATCAGCACGCCGTCGGCGGCGACCAGGGCGTTGACGGTGAGCTTGGACAGCGCCGGCGGACAGTCGAGGATGACATAGTCGTAGTCGTCAGCGACGTCCGCGAGCGCGGTCTTGAGCGCGAAATCGCCGACGGCGACGTCGCGCAGCTTGATCTCCGCCTCGGTCATGTCGCCATTGGCCGGTAGCAGGGCCAGGCCCAGATCGGGCAGTTCCTGGATCGCGTCGCGGATCGGGGCTTGTTCGAGCAGCACGTCGCGCGCAGTCAGCTTCACCGCATTTTTGTCGACGCCAACCCCCATCGTTGCGTTGCCCTGCGCATCGAGATCGACCAGCAAGACCCGGCGCTTGGTCGCCGCGAGCGAGGCCGCGAGATTGATCGCGGTGGTCGTCTTTCCGACCCCGCCTTTCTGATTGGCAATGGCGATGACGTGGCTCATGGTGTTCTGGCCGCAATGATGGCGTGTCGCTCCTCGTTAAGCCCGGGCACGCGCAACCGGCGTATCTCCCGGATGGTCACGTTTGCCGGAACGGCAGCCAGCTCTGCGCTATCGAGTCTGCCTTTCATCGCGATCCAATGCCCATCGGGCGCCAGTTGCGAAGCCGTCAGTGTGACGAACTCGGAAAGTGACGCAAACGCACGGCTGACGATGCGGTCGAACGGCGCGGCGGCAGCATAGGTTTCGACCCGCGCCTCGGCGACCTCGACGTTGGCCAGCGTAAGGCTGCGCACGGCATGGCGCATGAAGCGCGCCTTCTTGCCGTTGCTGTCGAGCACGGTGACATGGAGCGCAGGATCGCCGATCGCCAGTACGATGCCGGGCAATCCGGCGCCGGCGCCGACGTCGAGCACGCGCCCACGCATCAGCGGCAGCACCGCCAGCGAATCGAGTATGTGCCGCGTCACCATCTGGCGCGGATCGCGGATCGCGGTCAGGTTGTAGGCCGCGTTCCATTTGTGCAGTTCGGCGAGATACGCGAGCAGCCGCTCGATCGCGTCTTCGGGAAGTATCTGCCCGAGTGCGCGCAGACCGGCCTCGAGCGGCGCCCGTAGCGCCGCTGGCGCAAGAACAGACGATCCGGCGGGGCGGGGCAGGGGCATCAGTGAGCGCGGATGGGACGCGAGAGCGGACGGACCGTTGAGTATACCCGCGCCACCACCCCGGCCGGTCAACGGCGGCTGCGCCCGCCGAGCAGACCGCGCAGAATCTGGCGCCCCAGTTCCCGGCCCAGCGATGTCGCCACACTGCGCGCAGCGCTCTTGACCGCCGTCTCGAGCAGGGTGTCGCCGCGGCGGTCGCGGCGCGCCGGCGCCGGGGCCGGTCGCGCCCCTTGGGCCTGCCCACCCCATCCGTTGCGATCCGCACCGGACACCTCACCGGCCGGCGACGCCTGCAGCCGCTCGTAGGCCGAGACGCGGTCGATCGCCGTCTCGTAGCGGCCGGCCAGCGGGCTGCGCGCCAGGATCGCCGACCGCTCCTCGGCGGTGAGCGCACCGATGCGTGAACGCGGCGGCCGGATGCGCGTGCGCTCGACGACCCCGGGGACGCCGCCTTCCTGCAGCGTGGAGACCAAGGCCTCCCCGACGCCCAGCTCGGTGATGACGGATGCGACGTCGAGCGCGGGATTGGCTCGGAAGGTTTCGGCGGCGGTGCGCACCGCTTTCTGGTCGCGCGGCGTGAATGCGCGCAACGCATGCTGGATGCGGTTGCCGAGCTGGCCGAGCACGGCATCCGGCAGATCCAGCGGGTGCTGGGTGACGAAGTAAACCCCCACGCCCTTGGACCGGATCAGGCGCACGACCTGCTCGATTTTGTCCACCAGCACCTTGGGCGTGTCTTTGAACAGCAAATGGGCTTCATCGAAGAACAGCACGAGGCGGGGTTTGTCGGCATCGCCGCGCTCGGGCAGGTTCTCGAACAGCTCCGACAGCAGCCACAGCAGCACGGTCGCATACAGACGGGGGGCATGGAACAGCCGGTCGGCGGCGAGCACATGGACGATGCCGCGCCCGGCAGCGTCGGTGCGCAGCAGATCATGAAGATCAAGCGCCGGCTCGCCGAAAAAAGCCGCAGCACCGTCTTGTTCGAGCTGCAGCAGGGCACGCTGGATGGCGCCCACCGATGCGCCGCTGACCAAACCATAGTCGGCACCCAGGGTCTTGGCGTGGACAGCGACGTGGCTCAGCACCGCCCGCAGATCTTTGAGGTCGAGCAGCAGCAAGCCCTGATCGTCGGCGTACTTGAAGACCAGGTGCAAGACCGCGGCCTGGGCGTCGGACAAATCGAGGAGCCGTGACAGCAGCAGCGGCCCCAAGTCCGACACGGTCGCACGCAGCGGATGTCCGGCTTGTCCGAACACGTCCCAGAACGCCGCCGGGCAAGCGGCGGGCCCGTAGGCCTCGACTCCGACCTGGCGCGCACGCTCGATGAGCTTGGGATGGGGCTCGCCGGGCATCGCAATGCCGGCGAGGTCGCCCTTGATGTCGGTGGCGAACACCGGTACGCCGATGTCCGAAAACCCTTCGGCGAGAACTTGCAGGGTCACCGTCTTGCCGGTGCCGGTCGCACCGGCGATGAGGCCGTGCCGGTTGGCATAGGCACCCAGAATCAGTTGTGGCGTTTCACCTTTGCCGACGAGGATGCGCGGATGCATGGAAATGGCGCTCTGGTTGAAGTTGTGAATGATGCTTAAAGGCGGCGCAGCAGCCGTTACGCCGCTTGTTGCGGCTGTTCGACCGTCGCGATCAACTGCGCACGCAGCCAGCGACTGGCCGGTTCATTGTCCACGCTCGCATGCCAGTACAGATAGACATCCATCGGCGGCATCGGCACCGGGAACGGCAGGATCTGGTTGGCATACTGGCGGTTGGCGATTGCGGCATATCGCTCCGGCATGGTCAGCAACAGATCGGTCTGACTGACGACCCGACAGGCGGCGAAGTAATGCTGGCAGCGCAGCCGGATGCGGCGCTTGAAGCCTTGCCGGCTGAGCTCAAGGTCTTCCAAACCCGGGCCGCTGCGGCGTGAGCTAACCAGCACGTGATGGGCGCGCAGATAGGCGGCAAGATCGAATTGGCCCGCCGTCGCGGGATGACCCTGGCGCGCGACGACGACGAGCCGGTCGGCCGAGATGCGTTGGTGGCGGATATCGTCCGACACCGGCAGCAGCACGTCGAGCGCGGCATCGAGACGCCCAGCGGCAAGCTCCGATTCGAGCGTGCGCCGGTCGACACGGATGGCGCTGATATCGACCGATGGCGCTGCCGTGGCGATGCGCGCAAGCAGCGGCGGCAACACCGTGGCTTCGAGCACGTCACGCACGCCGATGGTGAAGTGCCGCTGCGTCGTCGCCGGATCGAACCGCTGCGCCTCGTTGAGTGCGACTTCGAGGCCGTGCAGCGCACGCCGCACCGGCTGCATCAGGCTGCGCGCGAGCGGCGTCGGCACCATTCGACGCCCCTCGCGGACGAACAGCGGATCACCGAACAGCTCGCGCATCCGCGCCAGGGCGTGGCTGATCGCCGGCTGCGTCAGATGCAGCTTCTCGCCGGCCTTGGTGATGCCGCCCTCGCTGAAGATCGCGTCGAGCACGACCAGGAGGTTGAGGTCGATCCGGTGTAAATGCACGGCCTTTATTTACGGCAATTCACATTATTCATTGGACTGATCGTATGACCGCGCCTAGGCTGCGGCAAGTCAACCGCACAGGACATCCGCGATGACGCACAACCCCACACCACCGCCCGCCGCGATGTTCGATCTCGGCGGCAAGATCGCCCTGGTCACCGGCGCCAGCCGCGGCATCGGCGAATCGATTGCCCGCACGCTCGCGGCCTATGGCGCGCACGTGATCGTCGCCAGCCGCAAGCTGGATAGCTGTGAACGCGTCGCCAGCGCGATCCGCGACCACGGCGGCCGCGCCGAGGCCTATGCCTGCCACATCGGCGACATGGCGCAGATCGAGGCGGTGTTCGCGCACATCGAGAAAACCCACGGCCGCCTCGACATCCTCGTCAACAACGCCGCTGCGAATCCTTACTTCGGCCCGATCGCCGACACCGACCTGGGTGCATTCCAGAAGACCGTGGACGTCAACCTCCGCGGTTATTTCTTCATGTCCACGACCGGCTACAAGCTGATGAAGCGCAACGGCGGTGGCAGCATCGTCAATACCGCCTCGGTCAATGGCGTGATTCCGGGGCCTTACCAGGGCATTTATTCGATCACCAAGGCGGCGGTGATTTCGCTCACCAAAGCCTGCGCCAAAGAATGGGCCGCCGACGGCGTGCGCGTAAACGCGCTGCTGCCCGGAATCACGGATACCAAGTTCGCCTCGGCCCTGGTGCACAACCCGGAGATGATGCGCATCATGGGCAGCAAGGTGCCGATGGCGCGCATCGCCCATCCCGACGAGATGGCCGGCGCGGTGCTCTACCTGGTCTCGCCGGCGGCGAGCTATACCACCGGCGCCTGCCTGACCGTGGACGGCGGCTATCTCACCGCCTGAAGACGACCCCATGCAGGATCTGCAAGACAAAGTCGCCGTCATCACCGGCGCCGGCAGCGGCTTCGGCCGCGCATTCGCGCAACTGTGCGCAGCCGAAGGCATGCGCCTGGTGCTCGCCGATATCGACGAAGCGGGTCTTGCGCACACCTGCGCCCTGCTCCCCGATGGAACCGAGACCCTGACCCTGCGCTGCGACGTCGCCGACGCCGATGCGGTACAGACGCTCGCCGAGCGCACGTATGCGCGGTTCGGCGCCTGTCACCTGCTGTTCAACAACGCCGGGGTCGCCGTCGCCGGACCGAGCTGGACGACCACGCTCGACGACTGGCGCTGGGTGCTCGGCGTGAATCTGATGGGCGTGGTGCACGGTGTGCAGAGCTTCGTACCGCGCATGCTCGAGCAGGGCGACGAATGCCACGTGGTCAACACCGCCTCCGTCGCTGGTCTGCTGTCGGTGCCCGGGTCCAGCGTCTACTGCGTGTCCAAGCACGGCGTGGTCACGCTCAGCGAGTGCCTGCACCATGAGCTGCGCGCGGCCCACGCGAAGATCGGCGTCTCGGTGCTGTGCCCGGCCTTCGTGCCCACCGGCATCGCCGACGCCGAGCGCAACCGGCCGGCGCGGTTCGCGGCCAAGAACCCTCGGGCCGCGCCCTATGAGGCACGGGTGCGCAAGGCGGTGCAGTCCGGAAAACTCTCCGCGGCCGACATCGCGCGCGCCACGATGCAGGCGGTCAAGGCCGACCGCTTCTACATCTTGACCCATCCCACCATCAAGGCGGCGATCGAAACGCGGATGCGCGACATCCTCGACGAACGCACGCCCGCCAACCCGATGCCCTGAACGGATCGAACAATGAAAGCCCTGCTCTGCAAGTCCTACGGACCGCCGGAATCGCTGGTCGTCGAGGAGATTCCCGAGCCCATTCCCGGCGACACCCAGGTGCGGGTGCGTGTGCACGCCGCCGGCGTCAATTTCCCGGACACGCTGATCATCCAGAACAAGTACCAGTTCAAGCCGGAACTGCCCTTTGCCCCGGGCGGCGAATGCGCCGGCGTCGTCGAGGCGGTCGGCGCCCAGGTCAAAACCGTCAAGCCCGGCGATCGGGTGATCTGCTTCACCGGCTGGGGCGCGTTTGCCGAGGCCGTGCTCGCCGATGCCCGCGCGCTCATCCCGATGCCCGATGCGCTCGACTTCGTCACCGCCGCCGCCTTCGTGATGACGTATGCGACGTCTTATCACGCGCTCAAAGACCGGGCCGCGCTCAAACCCGGCGAGATGCTGCTCGTGCTCGGCGCTTCCGGTGGCGTGGGACTCGCCGCGATCGAGATCGGCAAGGCGCTGGGCGCAACCGTGATCGCCGCCGCCTCGAGCGATGAAAAGCTGGCCGTGTGCAAAGCGCACGGTGCGGACCACACGCTCAACTATGCGAACGAAGACTGGAAAGCCCAGGTCAAGGACATCACCGGCGGCAAGGGTGCGGACGTCATTTACGATCCGGTCGGCGGACCCTACAGCGAAGCCGCCCTGCGCGCGATCGCCTGGCGCGGCCGCTTGCTCGTGATCGGCTTCGCCAACGGCGAGATTCCCAGGATTCCGCTGAACCTGCCGCTGCTCAAGGGCGCCGCCATCGTCGGCGTGTTCTGGGGCGACTACGCGCGGCGCGAGCCGATGAACAACCTGATGGACCTGCGCACGCTGCTCGGCTGGCTCAAGGACGGCAAGCTCAAGCCGCACATCGCCGGCACTTACCCGCTCGCGCGCGGCGGCGAGGCGATCCGCCAACTGATGGACCGCAAGGTCTCCGGCAAGCTCGTCATCACCCCGCAGGGAGCCTGAACCATGAGCGCGACGATCCCGGTACAAGAACGCCACCGTTTCGACGTCGAAGCGCTCGCGCGCTATATGCGCACGCACGTCGAGGACTTTTCCGGCGACCTACGGGTCGAACAATTCAAGGGCGGCCAGTCCAACCCGACCTACAAGCTGATCACCCCCACGCGCTGCTACGTGCTGCGGCGCAAGCCGCCGGGCAAGCTGCTCGCTTCCGCGCATGCAGTCGATCGCGAATACCGCGTGATCCGCGCACTGGCGAACACCGACGTGCCGGTGGCGAAGGCGTATTGCCTGTGCGAGGACGACAGCGTCATCGGCACGCCGTTCTACATCATGGAGCACGTCGAGGGCCGCATCTTCTGGGATCCGGCCCTGCCCGGTCTTGCGCCGGCGATGCGCCGCGCGATGTTCGACGAAATGAACCGCGTGATCGCCGCGTTGCACCAGGTCGACTACGCAGCCATCGGCCTTGCCGACTTCGGCAAGCCCGGCAATTACTTCGCGCGCCAGATCAGCCGCTGGACCAAGCAGTACCGCGCCTCCGAGACCGAGCGCATCGATGCGATGGACCGGCTGATCGCCTGGCTGCCGGAACACATCCCGCCCGGCGATGAAACCACGATCGTCCACGGCGACTACCGGCTCGACAACATGATCTTCCATCCGAGCGAGCCGCGCGTGCTCGCGGTGCTGGACTGGGAGCTGTCGACGCTGGGCCATCCGCTCGCCGACTTTGCCTATCACTGCATGATCTGGCACATCCCCGCCGGCGTGTTCCGCGGCCTGGGGGGCGCCAAGCTCGCCGAGCTGGGTATCCCTGCGGAATCCGAGTACGTGCAACTGTACTGCAAGCGCACCGGGCGCGACGGCATCGACCCCAACCACTGGGACTTCTACATGGCCTACAACCTGTTCCGCCTCGCGGCGATCCTGCAGGGCATCGCCGGGCGCGTGAAGGAAGGCACGGCGGCGAGCGCGCAGGCCGCACAAATGGGGGCCGCGGCGCGACCGCTGGCCGAACTGGCCTGGGCCCAGGTCGAGAAAATCCTGGGCCGCCGCTGAACATCCGCTGGAGACGCCGATGATTTTCGAATACTCGCAGAAGACGCTCGACCTGATGCAGCGTCTCAACGCCTTCATGGATGCGCACATCTACCCCAACGAACGGCGCTTCTTCGAAGAGGTGGCCGCAGGCGACCGCTGGCAGCCGACACGCCTGATCGAAGAGCTCAAGGACAAGGCCCGCGCCGCCGGTCTGTGGAATCTGTTCCTGCCCGATTCGGAGTACGGCGCCGGCCTGACCAATCTCGAATACGCGCCGCTGTGCGAGATCATGGGCCGCGTGATCTGGGCGCCGGAGGTGTTCAACTGCTCGGCTCCGGACACCGGCAACATGGAAGTGCTGGTGCGCTACGGCACCCCCGAACAAAAAGAACGCTGGCTCAAGCCCCTGCTCGAGGGCCGCATCCGCTCGGCCTTTGCGATGACCGAACCCGACGTCGCCTCGTCCGATGCGACCAACATCGCCTGCTCGATCCGCCGCGAGGGCGACGAATACGTGATCAACGGCCGCAAGTGGTGGATCTCGGGCGCCAACGATCCGCGCTGCCAGCTGTTCATCGTCATGGGCAAGACCGACCCGAACCATCCGGACCGGCACAAGCAGCAGTCGATGATTCTGGTGCCGCGCGACACGCCCGGCGTGAACATCCTGCGGCATCTGCCGGTGTTCGGCTACGACGATGCGCCGCACGGCCATGCCGAGATCGTGTTCGATCACGTGCGCGTGCCGGCCTCGAACATCCTGCTCGGCGAAGGCCGTGGCTTCGAGATCGCCCAGGGGCGGCTCGGCCCCGGCCGCATCCACCATTGCATGCGGCTGATCGGGCTGGCCGAGCGCACGCTCGAAAAAATGTGCAAGCGCGCGCTCGCGCGCGTGGCCTTCGGCAAGCCGGTCGCGGCCCAGACGGTCACGCTGGAGCGCATCGCGGAAAGCCGCATCCTGATCGATTCCGCGCGCCTGCTCACGCTCAAGGCCGCGCACATGATGGACACCGTCGGTAACAAGGCGGCGGCCAAGGAGATCGCGATGATCAAGGTCGCGGCGCCGAACATGGCCTGTCAGGTCATCGACTGGGCCATCCAGGCCCACGGCGGCGGCGGCGTCACCGACGACTTCGGCCTCGCCTATGCCTATGCGCAGGCGCGCACGCTGCGCCTCGCCGACGGTCCGGACGAGGTGCACCGCAACGCCATCGGCAAGCTGGAGCTGGCCCGCTATGTCTCCAAGGAGGCCGTGCAGGCCTATCTGTCCGGCAGCCGGGGGACGCGCACATGAACGTCAACCGCCAGTTCCGGCTCGCCCGGCGGCCGCAGGGCATGGTCAAACGCGAGGACTTCGCGTTCGTACGCGGACCGGTCCCGGAACCGGGCGACGGCGAGTTTCTGGTCCGCATCGCCTACATCTCGCTGGATCCGGCGATGCGCGGCTGGATGAACGAGGGCAAATCCTATGTGCCGCCGGTGGGCCTGGGCGAGGTGATGCGCGCCGGCGCGGTGGGTGAAATCGTAAAGTCGAAGCATCCGAAATTCGCCGTCGGCGAGCACGTCGTCGGCCTGTTCGGCGTGCAGGACTACGCCGTCTCCACGGGCAAGGGCGTGACCCGCGTCGATCCCACGCTCGCGCCGCTGCCGGTGTATCTCGGCACGCTGGGGATGCCC
Organism: Fontimonas thermophila; assembly: GCF_900113085.1. GTDB lineage: Bacteria > Pseudomonadota > Gammaproteobacteria > Nevskiales > Nevskiaceae > Solimonas > Solimonas thermophila. The sequence continues at coordinate 32,456 of NZ_FOOC01000009.1, forward strand.
GGCATGACCGCCTACTTCGGCCTGCTCGAAGTGGGCAAGCCCAGGGCCGGCGACACCGTCGTCGTCTCCGCCGCCGCCGGCGCGGTCGGCCAGGTCGTCGGCCAGATCGCCAGAATCAAGGGCTGCCGCGCGATCGGCATCGCCGGCGGACCGGAGAAGTGCCGCTACGTCACGGACACGCTCGGCTTCGACGCCTGCATCGACTACAAGCACGCGGATGTGAAAAAAGCGCTCAAACAGCATTGCCCGCAGGGCATTAATGTCTACTTCGACAACGTCGGGGGTGAAATCCTCGACATCGTGCTCACCCAGCTCGCGATGCACGCACGCATCGTCATCTGTGGCGCGATTTCGCAGTACAACGCCACCACTGCGGTGAAGGGGCCGAGCAACTACCTGTCGCTGCTGGTAAACCGCGCGAGCATGACCGGCATGGTCGTGTTCGACTGGGCCGACCGCTACGCCGAGGCCACACGCGAACTGGCCGGCTGGCTCACCAGCGGGCGGCTCAAAACCCGCGAGGACATCGCCGAGGGCCTCGAGCAGTTCCCCGAAGTGCTGCTCAAGCTGTTCAAGGGCGAAAACATCGGCAAGCTGGTGCTCAAACCCTGAACCTGCCGCGGCACGAACTGCCGCTCGGCGACGCCGCACCGACCGCTGATCCGCAGACGTGGACGCGACTCCGACTCCCACCTACGATCTGCGGCGATGGACAATGTTCTGCGCCAGTTTGCCGAGTCCGTGTCCACCGCCAGCAATCTGGAGGCGCTCACGCGCCCGCTGCTCGAGCTGCTGGAGACGATCACCGGCATGGAGTCCACCTATCTGACGACGATCGACACCCAGGCCGGTGTCCAGCACATCCTGTATGCGCGCAACACACGCCGGATGCAGATCCCCGAGGGCTTGTCGGTCCCCTGGCACGATACGCTGTGCAAGCGCGCGCTCGAGGAAGGCCGTCCGTACACCGACGACGTCGGCGCCTGCTGGGGCGACTCGCAGGCCGCGCGCGTACTGGGCATCCGCACCTACTTGAGCCAGCCGGTGCGGACCGGCGACCAGCAGGTGTTCGGTACCCTGTGCGCCGCCAGCGAAACCCCCATCCCGCTCAAGCCCGAGACGACCCGCTGGCTCGCGCTGTTCGCCCATCTGATCGGCTTGCAGGTCGACCGTGAACGGCTGCTCGAAAAACTCCGCCGCACCAATGCCGAACTGGCCTCGCTGTCGCTGACCGACCCGCTCACCGGCCTGGCCAACCGGCGCGCGCTCATCCAGGCGCTGACACGTGCGCTCGCCAGCGCCGAACGCGAGGCCCGCGGCCTCGACGTGATCTTCATCGACCTCGACGGCTTCAAGGCGATCAACGATCGTCACGGCCACGAGATCGGCGATTGCTTCCTCGCCGAAGTCGCGCAGCGGCTGCAACGCGGGCTGCGCGCGGGCGATTTCATCGCCCGCTATGGGGGTGACGAGTTCGTCGTGGTCGCGATGGCGACAGGAGAACCCGAGGAACTGCGCCAGCGCATCGAAAGCCTGATTGCCGGCACCTACAGCTGCCACGACGTGCGTTTCGAATATGCCGGTGCCAGCGTCGGCGGCGTGCGCGCCACGCCCGGCGAGCGCGATCCGCACGCACTGCTCGCGCGGGCCGACGCGGCGATGTATGCCATCAAGCAGCAAAGGCGGCGCGAACGGGCCGCCGGGCCGCCGCCGGCGGTCATGCGGCCCGCATAACGGCGGGCCGCGCCCCCTCGCCGCCGACTGCGCCACGGCGCGTACAATCCATGAAGACACGCGCCGATCGGCGCTGCGCCGTCACTGGGGGAGAACCAATGTCGCATCCGAGCGGCCATCCGGCATCACTGGCGTACCCGTGGTTCGTCGTCGCGATCTTGATGATCGCCTACGTGTTCTCGTTCGTGGACCGGCAGATCCTCAACCTGCTGGTCGGGCCGATCCGGGCGGACCTGGGCATCAGCGACACACAGATGAGTCTGCTGATGGGTTTTTCGTTTGCGATCTTCTACACCATTCTTGGCATTCCGCTCGCGCGCATCGCCGATTCGAGAAGCCGCCGCGGCTTGATCGTCGCCGGCCTCGTCGTCTGGAGTGCGATGACCGCGTTCTGCGGCCTGGCCAGGCACTACTGGCAGTTGCTGCTGTTCCGTATCGGCGTCGGTGTCGGCGAGGCAGCGCTGTCGCCGGCGGCGTACTCGATGATCGCCGACTACTTTCCGCCCGAGCGTCGCTCGACGGCGATGAGTGTGTACTCGATGGGCATCTTCCTCGGTTCCGGCCTTGCGTTTCTCGTCGGCGGCCTGGTCGTGCAGTACAGCGTCGCGCAGGGGATCGTCGTACTGCCGCTGCTCGGCGAGATCCGGCCGTGGCAGACCGTATTCCTGATCCTCGGTGTCGCCGGCGTGCTGTTCAGCTTCGCCTTCCTGTTGGTGCGCGAGCCGCCGCGCCAGGGCGTCGTCGCCGGGCAGGACAGCCTGCCGTTTTCCGAGGTGGTGTCGTATCTGTGGGCCCACCGGCGGGCCGTGCTGAGCCACAACGTCGGCTTTGCGATGTTGGCGCTGTGCTCCTATGGCACCACGGCGTGGATCCCGACCTACTTCGTCCGCTCACACGGCTGGACGGCGGCCGAGATCGGCATCGTCTTTGGCCTTGAGGTCCTGGTTTTCGCGAGCGCCGGCATCATCATCGGCGGCCGCATCGCCGACCGCTGGATCAGGCAGGGCCACAGCGACGCGGCGCTGCGTGTCGGCGTGCTCGCCGGCCTCATCACCCTGATCGGCGGGGCTGGCTATCTGCTCGCGCCGAGCGGCACGATTGCCGCGGTCGCGCTGGTGGTGCCGGTGTTCGGACTGGCGATGCCGTTTGGCGCCGCCCCGGCGGCGTTGCAGGAAATCGTGCCCAATCGCATGCGCGGCCAGACCACGGCGGTGTATCTGTTCATGACCAACATGATCGGGCTCGGCATCGCCCGACCGCGATCGCGCTGATCACCGACTATGTGTTTGCCAATGACCACGCGCTGCGCTGGTCGATGTTGATCGTCGGTGGCGCATCGTGCCTGGCGTCGATCGTCTTCCTGCGCGCAGGCATGGCGCCGTTTCGCGCCGCCATCGCGGGGCTGCGTCCGCAGCCGACGTGAGCGCTCACCAGACGCCGTTGGTCACGCGCACGACATAAAAACCGCTGTAGCCGTCGGAATACCAGATTTCCTTGCGCTCCGGCGCGAACGCCGGGCTCGACATCGCCCAGTTGCTGGCTTCGAACCCCGGCGTGATGCGCGGATTCACCGGCGCGTTGAAATACGCGATCTCGCGCGGACGGCGCGGATCGCGGATGTCAAAGATGCGCAACCCCGAGATGATCATGCTGCACGCCGCGATGTCGGGGTTCACCCGGGTCGGGACGTTGCAGTAATGCCCGGCATATCCCTGCACCGGCAACTGCGCGCCGGGGTCATCGGCGATCCGCGCGCGGTTCTCCGGCTCGTGCACCTCCAGCCGCAGGTTCGAGACGATCACCGGGCGCGTCTCGTCGCTGATGTCGATGATGCGCCCGGCGCCGACGATCGCGCCATGCGCGGCGACGCTGCCGCCCGGAGCGTTGGACGAATACTCGTCGATCTCCAGCAGATACGGCCTGCCGTCGCGTGTGAACGGAATCGCGTTCTGCGGAATGGTCTGGTTGTCCCAGGACAGCCGGCTGATTTCACGTACCTGCGGATTGGGCTTGCGCGCCTGGATCTCGGAGACATCGAGGATCAGCACGCCATTGCCGTTGCCGGCGGCCACGTAGGCACGGTTGCCGTCGTTGCTGATCGACAGACCGTGCGAGGTGTAATTGCCGGTCCACAGCGGCCGGATGGCGAGCGGATTGGAGATGTCCACGGCGGTGAGCGTAGGCGTACCCGGCGATGCGGAATAAAACGTCTTGCCGTCCGGCGCCATGCCACTCTCGTGACCCAGAAAGCCCACCGGCGCCGAGGCCCGCAATTGCGGATAGCGGCAGTCCTCAGAGATGTCGTAAACATCGACGATGCCCGGATAGAACGCCGGATTGCCCATGACCGCGGCGAGCACCCCCGCCTCCTGCGATAGCACCAGCGACTCGTGCGGAGACAGCATCGCCGGCGTCGTCAGCCGCGCCGTCAGCACCGGCTGCGCCGGGTTGCTCATGTCCAGCACATTGATTCCCGCGTTGGCATCGAGCACGTTGGTCGGGAACAGCAACGTGGTGTCGTAATACGCGCATTCGCGCCCGGCCCGGTCGATATAGCGCTCCACCTTGAACCCGCCGACGGTCCCGATCGCATTGGGCACGACGTACTGGCCGACGAGTTCGGTGTTGCAGGTATAGCCCTGCGCAGCGCGGCCGCTGGCGTGATCCTCGGCACTGACCCGCCCCTGCAAGTCGGTTTCCGGGCGTGAACCCGGACCGCACTGCGCCTTGGGCGTGGGCCCTGCCAGCGGCGGCGCACCCGGTGTGGTGCCATCGCCACAACCGGCGAGCACGCCGGCGACGAGTGCCAGGAATGACAGCGCAAACCTCATGGTGTCTCTCCTCCGGGGATGACCGCAGTATACCGGCCCCAATCAGTCGGCCCGAGGGGCCTCGAGCGCGGCGAGCATCGAGGCGATCAGCCGCAGCTCGTGCGACTGCTCGATGACGACGCGGTTTGCCAGCGCACGCACGGCGGGAACGCGTGCGTGCTGCGCGGCGAACATCGCCATTGGCAGACCGCCTTCGTGATGCGCGCGCATCAGGCGCAGGAACAGCGCATCGCGGGCCTGCCCCTCCAGGCGGCGCAGCTCGGCGAGCTCGGCCTCGGTGGCCAGCCCGACCATCCCCGCTGGTGCATTGCGACAATCGAGCAGGTACTGGGTGAGCGCCGGATCCAGGGGGGCATCGGCGAGCAGCATCCAGTCCATGCCCGGCTTGTCCGGCAGCAACGGCTGCTGCCACAACTCGAGCCAGCCGCGCATCTGACCCAGCTCGAGCAACTGCGTATAGGCGATGCTCTGTGCGAGTCTCGCAAGCGAGGTCGGCCGCCCATCGAGCAGCATCTGCGCCATGCCGATGGCCTGCTGGTGGTGCAGCGCCATCGACTGTGCAAACCCGATGTCGATGGCACTGGGCTGAGGCATGCCTGCCGATGGGGGAAGCCATGACCGCAGAACCAGCGCGGCAGCGGCGAGCAGCGCACCGCCGACGATCGCACCAACGACGATGTGCGCAGGCTTCATCGCACGCGGCCTTCAGCGCACGAGACGGTAGCAGGGTTCGTAGCGCTTGCCCGGCAGCTTCATGCGCTGCTGCGCGACGAAATCCGCAAGCAGCATATCCATCGCCGCGAGAATCTCACCGTCGCCGCGGATCTCGAAGGGGCCGTGCGTCTCGACCGCGCGGATGCCGTCTTCCTTGACGTTGCCAGCGACCACGCCGGAGAAAGCGCGGCGCAAATGCGCCGCCAGGCGATCAGGCGGCTGGTCTTTGTGCAGGTCGAGCGTCGCCATGCTCTCGTGGGTCGGCACGAACGGCTGCTGGAAATCGCGATCGATCTTGAGCATCCAGTTGAAGTGATAGGCATCGTTGCGCCGTGCGCGAAACGCCCGCACACGCTCGATGCCGGCGCGCATCTCGCGCGCGACCTGCGGCGGGTCATCGATGATGATGCGGTAGCGGCGCTGTGCCGATGCGCCCAGCGTGTCGGCGATGAACGCGTCGATGCGCGCAAAATAATCGCGCGCCGACGTAGGTCCGGTCAGGATCAACGGAAAAGGAATCTCGGCGTTGTCGGGGTGCAGCAGGATGCCGAGCAGATACAGGATTTCCTCCATCGTGCCCACTCCGCCCGGGAACACGACGATGCCATGCGCCAGGCGCACGAAGGCTTCGAGCCGCTTTTCGATGTCCGGCATGATCACCAGGGCGTTGACGATCGGGTTGGGCGCCTCGGCGGCGATGATGCCCGGCTCGGTGATCCCCAGATACTGCCCGCCGACGATGCGCTGCTTGGCGTGACCGATGGTTGCACCTTTCATCGGTCCTTTCATCGCACCGGGTCCGCAGCCGGTGCCGATGTCCATGCCGCGCAGGCCGAGCTGATAGCCGACTTCCTTGCTGTAGTCGTATTCTTCGCGCGGAATCGAGTGCCCACCCCAGCAGACCACCAGGCGCGGCTGCGTCGTCGGCCGCAGCACGCCGGCGTTGCGCAGGATGTGGAACACCGCATCGGTCGTACCTTCGGACGTGTCCAGATCGAAGGCCGGATTGCCGATGATTCTCTCGCTGACGTAGAGAATGTCGCGCAGCACTGCAAACACATGTTCGCGGATGCCCTGGATCATCTCGCCATCGACGAAAGCCTCTGCCGGAGCATTGCGCAGCGCAAGCTGTACCCCGCGCTGTACCGGCACCACGCGGATGTCGAAATCGGGATAGCGCTCGAGCAGCTCTTTGCCATCGTCGAGGTCGGTGCCGCTGTTGAGCACGGCGAGCGTGCAACTGCGGAACAGCCGGTACAGCTCGCCCTGGCTGGCGTCGAGCAGCTTGCCGACCTCGGCGCGCGACAACACGGACAGGCTGCCCTTGGGAGAAATGACGGCATCGACGACGGCAGGACGCATGGGCTTTCCGGATTCGCAAGAAGGCGTGATTCTATGCGCGTGCCGCGCAGCCGGAATCACGCCAGTACGGTTACGGCATCGCCGGTCTGCAGCCATCCGCCGCCGCGCGCGATCAGGTTCTGCCCGAACGTGACCCCACCCGTAGGCCCGCGCCGGTACGTCGCCAGTGTGCGCAAAGGCTCGCCGCGCGGATCGAGCGTCCCGGTCTCGGGCATCACCGTCGTGAATCCACAGCGCACGCACGGCTTGACGACCTCGAACTCGAGGGCACCGATGCGGATACGGGTCCAGTGGTCCTCGGCATGCGCCTCGGTTCCGGAAACGACGAGATTGGGCCGGAATCGCAGCATCGGTACCGGCACGTCAAGCCGCGCGTTGAGCGCATCGAGTGAAGCCGTGCTGATCAGCAGTAACGGGAATGCATCGGCAAAGCTCACCTCGTCGCCGGGCCTGCCATGAGCCGGATCGACCGGCCTGCGCGCGGCCTCGTCCATGTACACGAGGCGGCACGGACGACCGAGCACTTCGCGGATCCACGCATTGGCCTCGGCACAGGCCGCGCGCGCCTCGACAAGGTCGCGCCAGATCGTGACCGTCTCGCGCCGCGACACCGGATAGGCGAGCACCGGCGGCATTCCCGGCGCATCGAGCCGCAGCGCTTCACCCTGCGGTTCGGCACGCACCCGCACCAGATAAGGCTCCGTGCGCCCGGTGATGAACGCGCCCGATTCATCGACGACCATCCAGCGGCGATCGCCGGCAAGCCCACGCGCAGTCACCTGCACACGCTCGACGGCGAGCGGCGCGCCGGACTTCAGCGGAAAAACGTAAATCGCCGACAGCCACATCGGATCTGCACCGCATCGGCCCGCATCAGATCTGATGCCGTGCGCACCGCATCATGCTTCCAGGTATTCACCAAAACGCCCGAGGTGATGATCGACATCGCCGAAGGCGAGCGCCAGCATCGTCAGGCGCTTGAAGTAATGGCTGATGGCGAGTTCGTTGGTGACGCCGATGCCGCCGTGCAGTTGCACCGCCTGTTGTCCGACATAGCGGGCAGCCTGGCCGACCAGCACCTTGGCGGCGGATAGGACGCGCCGGCGCTCATTGCGCGGCGCATCGAGCTTGGCGGCGGCCAGATACGCCATCGACCGCGCCTGCTCGGCATGCACATACATGTCCACGGCGCGGTGCTGCAAAACCTGAAAGCTGCCGATCGGCACGCCGAACTGCTTGCGCGTCTTCAGATAGGCGGTGGTCTGCTCGATGGCCGCCTGCATCGCACCGACGGCTTCCGCGCAGACCGCGGCAATCCCGCGATCGATCGCTTTTTCCAGCGGCGCCAGGCCCTCGTCCTGCACCCCGATCAAGGCCTCGGCATCGACGCGCACGCCGCTGAGCGTGATCTCGGCGGCGCGCAAACCATCCTGCGTCGGATAGCCGTGCCGGACAACCCCGGGCGCGCGCGCATCGACGAGAAACAGCGAGATGCCGTGCGCATCGGCCACGGCACCGGCGGTGCGTGCCGAGACGATCAGTTGATCGGCAGCGTCGCCATGCCAGACCACGGCCTTGTGCCCGTCGAGCACCCAGCCATCGCCTTGCTTTTTCGCCGTCGTCGAGACGTGGTTCGGCGCATAGCGGGCAGCCGGCTCGCCGTAGGCGAGTGCGAGCAGCCGCTCGCCGCGCGCCACCGCCGGCAGCACCTGGGCACGCTGCGCATCAGATCCGGCATCGGCGATCACACCGGCGCCGAGTACGACGGTGGCGAGATAGGGTTCGACGACCAGGGCGTGCCCGAACGCCTCCATCACCAGCAGCGTGTCGAAGGCATCGCCGCCGAATCCGTCATACGCATCCGGCAATGCGATGCCGAGCGCACCGAGCTCGGCCAACTGCTGCCACACCGCGCGGCTCCAGCCGGATTCGGTGCGCACGATCGCGCAACGCGCGTCGAAGTCGTACGCCTCGCGCAGGTAGCGCATGAGACTGTCGCGGAATTGTTGCTGCTCGTCGCTGAAATTGAAGTCCATGGCCGATGTTTCCGTTGAGGTCGTCCCCCGGCGCGCCGGGTCATGCCCGCATGCGCCGGCGCATGCAGGCGCAACCGTTCAGAAGCCGAGCATCATCTTGGCGATGATGTTGCGCTGGATCTCGTTGGAGCCGCCGTAGATCGTGGTCTTGCGCATGTTGAAGTAAAGCCCGGTATGCGCCACACCGTACTCGGGTCCGACGATGGGCCCGTCGTAGCCCGCGTCGAGCGCAGCGGGCTGGTACGGCGCCGCATAGGGCCCGAGCGCCAGCATCAGCAGCTCGGAGAGCGTCTGCTGGATTTCCGAGCCGCGGATCTTCAGCAGCGAGGCCTCCGGCCCCGGTGCCTTTTTCTCCATTTCCGCGGCGATCACGCGCAGCGTCGTGACCTCCAGCGCCATCAATTCGATCTCGACCTGGGCGATGCGGTCACGAAAGCGCGGATCGTCGATCAGCCGGCCGCCGCCGCAGGCCCGCTCGCGGGCCGCAATCGCTTTCAGGCGCTTGAGCCAGCGCTTGGAGCGACCGACCTCGGCGATCCCGGTACGCTCGTGCGCGAGCAGGAACTTGGCATAGGTCCAACCCTTGTTTTCCTCGCCGATGCGGTTGGCCACCGGTACTTCGACGTTGTCGAAGAACACCTCGTTCACTTCGTGCTCACCGTCGAGCATGATGATCGGGCGCACGCTGATGCCAGGCGATTTCATATCGATCAGCAGGAACGAGATTCCCTCCTGCTTGCGCGCCTGCGGATCGGTGCGCACGAGGCAGAACATCCAGTCCGCATACTGGGCCAGCGTGGTCCAGGTTTTCTGGCCGTTGACGATGTACACATCGCCGCGGCGTTCGGCGCGCGTTTTCAGCGATGCCAGATCCGAACCCGAACCCGGCTCGGAATAGCCCTGGCACCACCAATGCTCGCCGGAGAGGATGCGCGGCAGAAAATACGCCTGCTGCGCCGGCGTGCCAAAGGCCATGATCACCGGGCCGACCATGACCAGGCCGAAGGGCATCAGCGCCGGCGCCCCGGCATCGGCGCATTCTTCGTGGAAGATGTGCTGCTGCACGGCATTCCAGCCCGCGCCGCCGAAGGCCTTGGGCCAGTGCGGCGCCACCCAACCCTGCCGGTAGAGGATGCGATGCCAGCGCAGATAATCCTCCTTGGTCATCCGCCGGCCTTCGAGCACCTTGGCGCGCAGATCGGCCGGCAAGTGCGCATCGATGAAGGCGCGCACCTCGGCGCGGAAGCTTTGCTCCTCGGGCGTGAAATTCAGATCCATGCCGCACTCCGATCGAATCGCTTTGCCGGCAGCTTAGGGAGGATGCGCATCACCGGCAAATGAAACGCGCGCATCGAAGCCGATAAGTCTTGCGCATGCCCCCAGCCCCCTGCGCATTCCTATGCCTTATGGAAAGCAATGCGGACTTTTCATTTGTGCGGATGCCATGCCACGCCTACGCTCGTGGCCTCCCCCGTTGCGACGAGGTCATGCGATGAGCGTCAGCCACTATCGGGTGCACGGCCAGATCGCCGTGATCGCGATGAACCATCCGCCGGTCAATGGTCTTGGACTTGCGCTGCGGCGCGCGCTCCTCGACGGTCTCGACCGCGCCGAGGCCGACCCTGCGGTCCGTGCCATCGTCCTGATCGGAACCGACAAGGTCTTCAGCGCCGGTGCCGACATCCACGAATTCAACTCGCCGCTGATGCGGGCAGAACCCACCCTGCACACGCTCATCGATGCGATCGAACGCGGCACAAAGCCGGTGATCGCGGCGATTGCCGGGGCCTGCATGGGCGGCGGGCTGGAGCTGGCGCTGGGCTGTCATTTCCGCATCGCGCGCGCCGATGCACAGATCGCGCTGCCGGAGGTCAAGCTCGGCCTTCTGCCCGGCGCCGGCGGCACGCAACGCCTGCCGCGTGCCGTCGGCGTCGAAACCGCGCTCAATCTGATCGTCTCCGGCGCCACGGTGCCGGCGCAGCAGCTTTCGCAGACAGCGCTGTTCGACGCCCTGGTTGCCGACGATCTGGCAAGCGGTGCTCTTGCCTTTGCAGAGAAAATCCTGGCCGAAGGCATAGCGCTCAAGCGCATCCGCGATCTGCCGTGCACGCATCCGGACGCCGAGGCGTACTTCCAGTTCGCGCGCCACCATGTGCGCAGCAGCGCCGGGGCGTTTCCGGCGCCGCTCAAATGCATCGACGCCGTGGCCGCGGCAGTAACCAGCCCGACCTTCGACGCCGGCCTCGCCGCCGAGCGCGAGGCGTTTGCGTATCTCGTGCAGACGCCGGAGTCCAAGGCCCTGCGCCATGTCTTTTTTGCCGAACGCGCCGTCACCAAGATTCCGGACGTACCGGAGGACACACCGACCCGACCGATCAAGACCGCCGCCGTGATCGGCGCCGGCACGATGGGCGGCGGCATCGCGATGACCTTCGCCAATGCCGGCATCCCGGTCAGCGTGCTGGAAATCAAAGCCGAGGCGCTGGAGCGCGGCCTGGCCACCATCCGCAAGAACTACGAATCCCAGGTCAAGAAAGGCAAGCTCGGCGCAGACGCGCTCGCCGCCCGCATGGCGCTGATCCAGCCGACGCTGGATTACGCCCACATCCGCGACGCGGACATCGTCATCGAGGCGGTCTTCGAAGACATGGACGTGAAAAAAGCCGTGTTCGAGAAACTCGACGCGGTGATGAAACCCGGCGCGATTCTCGCAACCAACACTTCGACGCTGGACGTCAACCGCATCGCGGCGTTCACGACACGCCCTGAGGACGTCGTCGGCACGCATTTCTTTTCGCCGGCGAACGTGATGCGTCTGCTCGAGATCGTGCGCGGCGAAAAAACCGCGAAAGACGTGCTCGCCACGGTGATGAAGCTGGCGAAGACGCTCAAGAAGCTGCCGGTGGTCGCGGGCGTGTGCGATGGCTTCATCGGCAACCGCATGATCCACCGCTACAGCGCCGAGGCGATGCGCATGCTCCTTGAGGGTGCGCTGCCCCAGCAGATCGACCAGGCAATCGAACGCTGGGGGATGGCGATGGGGCCGTTTCGCATGTCGGATCTCGCTGGCAACGATGTCGGCTGGCTGATCCGCAAGCGCCATTACGCCGAACGCCCGCAGATGCCGCGCGCCGTGATCGCCGACCGTCTGTGTGAGCGCGGTCGCTTTGGCCAAAAAACCGGCAAGGGCTGGTATGCCTACCGGACCGGCGACCGCACCGCGTACCCGGATCCGGAAGTCGAGCAACTCATCGTCGATGCCCGCCGGGAAGCCGGCATCGCGCCGCGCCGGATCGACGATGGCGAGATCGTCGAACGCCTGATCTACGCGCTGGTCAACGAGGGCGCGCGCATTCTCGAGGAAGGCATCGCACTGCGCGCATCCGACATCGACATGGTCTATCTCAACGGCTACGGCTTTCCGCTGCACCGCGGCGGCCCGATGTTCTACGCCGACACCGTCGGGTTGTACACCGTCGCCCGGCGCATGCGTGCGTTTGCGCGCCAGCCTGGCGCGGATGCGGCCTTCTGGACGCCGGCACCACTGCTGGAAAGACTCGCTGCCGAAGGCAAGACGTTCAACTGATCACGCCGGGAATCGAACATGACCGACGCCGTCATCGTCTCCGTGGCCCGCACGCCGTTTGCCAAATCCTGGCGCGGGGCCTTCAACATGACCCATGGCGCCACGCTCGGCGGCCATGTGGTGCGCCACGCGATCGCCCGTGCCGGACTCGAACCCGGCGAAGTCGAAGACGTGATCCTCGGGTGCGCTTATCCGGAAGGTGCCACCGGCAACAACATCGCGCGCCAGGCCGCGATCCGCGCCGGCTGCCCGGTGACGGTGCCGGGCATGACGGTCAACCGTTTCTGCTCGTCCGGATTGCAGACCATCGCGATCGCTGCGCAACGCGTGCTCGCTGGCGAAGGTAGCATCTACGTCGCCGGCGGCGTGGAATCGATTTCCTGCGTGCAGAACGAACGCAACACGCACATGACGCGCGAGGGCTGGCTCGCCGAACACAAACCCGATCTGTATCTGCCGATGCTGCAGACCGCGGAAATCGTGGCGCGGCGCTACGCCATTGCGCGCGAACGGCAGGATGCCTATGGCGCCCGCAGCCAGCAGCGCGCCGAGGCCGCACGCGCCGCCGGCCGGTTCAAGGAAGAAATCGTGCCGATCACGGTCAGGTCCGGAATCGTCGATCCGCAAACCGGCATGCTGCTCACCCGCGAGGTGACGGTCAGCGAGGACGAGGGCATCCGCCCCGGCACGACCTACGAGGCCATTGCGAAGATCAAACCGGCGCTGCCCGGCGGCGTCATCGCCGCCGGCAATGCCAGCCAGTTCTCGGATGGCGCAGCCGCCTGCGTGGTCATGGATGCGCGGCTTGCGGAGAAACGTGGACTCACGCCGCTCGGGATCTTTCGCGGCTTTGCCGTCGCCGGCTGCGAGCCGGACGAGATGGGCATCGGCCCGGTGTACGCGGTACCGCGCCTGCTCGCACGCACCGGCGTGAAGATGGACGACATCGGCCTGTGGGAATTGAACGAGGCCTTCGCCGTACAGGTGATTTACTGCCAGGACCGGCTTGGCATCCCGGACGACCGGCTCAATGTTGACGGCGGCGCAATCGCCTTAGGACACCCGTATGGTGTTTCCGGCACACGCCTGGTCGCTCACGCCTTGATCGAAGGCAAGCGCCGGGGCGTGAAATACGTCGTCGTCACCATGTGCATCGGGGGCGGCATGGGCGCCGCCGGGCTGTTCGAGGTGGTGTAAGCGCGCCCGCCATACATACCGGACACAAGAAAGCCGGACGGCGCTGCCGTCCGGCTCATGGTCGTGGGTCCGCCAGTCGGCCGAAGACCGACGCGACGCTCACGCCACGCGCGCGCGAAGCGCGGCCTGATTGATGTCCTCACCTCGTTCGGCGGCATAGTCGCCGGCAATGTAGGCCGGACTGAAGTCGTCGGTGAGGATGACGTCGTAGCGCACGGTGTCGTATGCCTGGGCTTGCTCAGCCTCCGCCGGCGTCATCAGGCCGCGCGCGACGGCGTTGCGCAGGCGTTCGGCGACGGTATCGCCCTCGAGCTCACCTTTGGCCGCGAGTCGGTAGAACTTCTGGTACGCCGCCTCGGTTTTGCGTCCCACCGCCCAGGCGTGCTCCATGCGGCCGATCGGATCGTTCACCCCGCCGTTCTTGAACACCAGCCAGGACAGGCGCTCGCGCACGTCGGTGTCTTCGAGAATCAGATCGGCAACCTGCGCATTGCGTGCGTCCGAGACGGGTTTGACGTGATTGCCGAGCGGGAACACGACGGTGCGCATGACCCAGCGTGCCCAGGCCACCGGGAAGTTGCGGAGAAAACCGTCGAAGGCGTGGGCGATTTCATATTGGCAATGGTCCAGCGCCCAGCGTGCATGGGCGAGCTCCGCCTGCGTTTTCGGCCCTTCGAGGTAAAACTTGGCGACACAGGAAGCGATGTAGAGCTGGCTCAGCACATCGCCCAGACGGGCGGACAGGCGCTCCATGAACTTGAGCTTGCCGCCGAGTACACCCATCGTCAGATCGGCGCAGAACGCAAGCGCCGCAGAGAAGCGCTCCATCCGCCGGAAATAGGGTGCAAGCTCGCCATCCACCGGCGCGCGGGCCAGCCGCGCACCGGTCAAGCCCAGGGTGAAGGCGCGCACCGCGCGGTTGATCGAAAAGCCGATGTGCCCGAACAGTAGCCTGTCGAAGGCGGCAAGATCGTTCTCGCGTGCGGCTTCCATCTCCGGAAACACGTAGGCGTGGCAGCGAATCGCCCCCTGGCCGAAGATCATCAGATTGCGCGTGAGAATGTTCGCGCCCTCGACCGTGATCGCCACCGGCGTCGCCTTGTAGGCCGTCGCCATGAAATTGCGCGGCCCCTGCTGGATCGCCCTGCCCGCCATCACGTCCATGCCGTCGTTGATGGTTTTGCGCATCATCTCGGTCATGTGGTATTTGGCGATCGCCGTCACCACCGACGGCGCGCAATGATCGACGGCGGAAGCCGTCATCACCCGCATCGCTTCCAGGATATATGCGAAGCCGGCGATGCGACCGGTGGCTTCCTGGACGCCTTCGAACTTGCCGATCGGCACCTTGAACTGCCGGCGGAAGCGGCCATAGACACCGGTCATGCGGTAGGCGGTCTGGCCTGCCGCGGCGGCGAGCGCCGGCAACGAGATGCCGCGGCCAGCCGACAGGCATTCCACCAGCATGCGCCAGCCCTTGCCGGCCATTGCCGGCCCGCCGATGATCCAATCCACCGGGATGAACACGTCGCGCCCGTGGATCGTGCCGTTCATGAACGCCGCGCCCGGATAGTGGCGGCGGCCGATCTGCACGCCCGGGTGCTTGGCCGGAATCAGCGCGCAGGTGATACCGTAGTCGGTCTTCGACGGATCGCCGAGCAAGCCGTCGGGATCGCGCAGCTTGAACGCCAGGCCGATGACCGTCGCCACCGGGGCCAGTGTGATGTAGCGCTTGGAGAAATTGAGCCGGATGCCGAGTACCCGCTGCCCCTCGTGCTCGCCGTAGCAAACGATGCCGAGATCGGGCATCGCCGTGGCATCGGAACCGACCTCCGGACCGGTGAGGCCGAAGCAGGGTATCTCCTTGCCCGAGACCAGACCCGGCAACCAGCGCTGTCTTTGCGCCGGCGTCCCGTAGTGCATCAACAGCTCGCCCGGCCCCAGCGAATTGGGCACCATGACCGTCACCGCCAGCGTGATCGACTTGGTCGCAAGCTTGGTCACGACCGCCGACTGCGCGTTCGCGGAAAACCCGAGGCCGCCATATTCCTTTTTGATCAGCATCGCGAGAAATTTCCTCTCGCGGATGAAGTTCCACACCGCCTCCGGCAGATCTTTCTGCTCGAATTCGACCTTCCAGTCGTCGCAGAGCTTGCACAGCGCCTCGCACTCATTGTCGAGGAAGGACTGCTCCTCGGGTGTCAGCGGCGTGTACTTAAAATCGAGCAGCTTGCTCCAGTCGGGGCGACCGCGGAACATCTCGGCCTCCCACCAGGTATCGCCGGCCTCCAGCGCCTCGCGCTCGGTTGCGGACATCTCCGGCAAAACCTTCTTGAACGCAGCGAAGATCGGCCGGGTCACGAGCATGCGGCGCAGCGGGCGCAGGTTCAGCAGCAGCGCAAGCGCGGCATACACCCCACCGGCAATGGCCAGCCCACCCGCACCCAGCACACCCAGCAGCTTGAGCGCGATCAACAGCAAGCCCGCAGCGAGAGTCCAGACGATCAGCGGCGCGCCGACGTAGGCCAAGCCCCAGACGGCGAGGAGTGCGATCAGCGCGAAGATCTGGATAGACATGCGACTCTCCGGTGAAAAGACCCCAGTTCAAGCCCCCCCGCCGGGCCGCTGCAGCGGCACCACGTGCGGGTGGTCCTCCTGCGCACCCTTGTGTTCGCCCTTGTCCGCGCCATCGCGCGGAATCAGCGTCTTGATCATCAGCTTTAGGTATTCGTTGAACTGCGCCCCGGTCGGCATCAGCTCGGGCGTGTCCCGGCGGATCTGCAGATTGCCCATGAAGGTCGCGTAGGCGAACCGCGCCCAGTGCTGGGCCCGGACCGGATCGAACCCGAGCGCCGTGTAGCACTGCACCAGATAGTTCATGCGCTTCTCCGACACGCGCTGCACGAACTCGCGGACCAGCGGATGATCCTCGGCCGCGGCAATCGCCAGATACAGACGGCCCGAACGATAGCCGGCATTGGCCTCCTTGAAGACCTTGACGATGCGCGCATACGGATCGGGCTCGTCACCGACACGCGCGAGCACCTCCTCGGTCTCGCGGCGCTCCCACAGCTCCAGAGCGGCGCGCAGCAGCGCCTCGCGGTTGGGGAAATGCCAGTAGAAGCTCCCCTTGGTGACACCGAGCCGGCGCGCCAGCGGCTCCACCGCCACCGCATCCAGCCCGCCGGCGGCCATGGCGTCGAGCGCAGCGCGCGCCCAATCCTCGGCGGTCAGACTGGGCTTGGCATCGGCTGCAGTCGTGGTTTTCATGCGCAGTACCCGGACACCGGATCGGTATCGGCAGTCTATCCATACGCATGCGTATGGCACAAGGCAGAGCCGTCGCCCCTCTCTGGCGCTACGGCCAACTGCTTGCCATGAACACACAGCTTTTTCAGCGGATTTCCGGCTTGCGAAAGTCACGGAAACGGGATGTCGGACTCTCTGCCAGCACGAGGGGTACGGGGGATATCTTTCCGCACATCGGCCAAGCCGACCCCCACCGCGGGTTCGAGCGGGTAAAACCTATGTAGCTACCGACCCGTTCAGCCGATCACGGCACCAGCGGCGGCGGGTTGGGCTTGGCCGTGGTGCGCACCGCAGCGGGCGTGAGCCGCTGGCTGTTCACCAGCGTTTGCAGCATCACCGGATCCGGGGTCTCGGGCGCGTTTTGGATCTGAGGATTGGCGTAGTACCACTCGGCCTGCACGCGTTCTGCGGAGATATCCATGAGCAGATACCCGTTCGGCCCCTCGTTGGCGTGCTTCATATGCGGGTTGAAGGGCCGGATGGCGTTCCAGATCGGCAGCGGAACGTTGGCGATGGCACCGCAGCACAGCTCGACACCCAGTGACCCTTCCCCGGTCGCCGGATTGTAATGTTGTGGATCGTTGCCGTTGCGCGGCAGATCGCAGGCGATCACCGCGTGGATGTCACCGAAGATCATCACCACGTTCTGGATGTTGTTCTGCTCGATGCAGTCGAACACCGCGTTGCGGTCGAAGCGGTAGCCGTCCCAGGAATCCTCGTTGAGAAAGCAGCTCTCGTTCATCCCCACCGGCGAGAGCGGGCTGGTGCAGCCCTCCACTGGATTCGCCGGCAAGCGCAACGGGGCAAAGCCCACACCGTTGGCGACCACTTTCCAAAGCGCAGTGCGACGGGGCAGTTCTTGCAGAAACCATTCGCGCTGCTCGGCGCCGAGGATGGTCTGTTCTTCAGAGACGATGTCCACGCCATTCTGCGGCGCCCGACCCGCCAGTCGGGTATCCAGCAGGATGAAATCGATCAGGCTGCCGTAAGGGATCGTGCGGTAGATCCGCCCCAACCCCTCGGGCAACAGCCCCCGCTCGCCGGTGGACGGGCAGGTGGCCCCAGGGCCTTCCTTGGGGGCATCGAAGCCCAAGCCGTTGTCGCGGATAGGCATCCACTCGAAGTAGGCGCGAAGCGCCCAGCCCATGCGTTCTTCCCAGCAGCCCTCGGCGCCCTCGGTGTGGTTGTTGGCGCCGGTGCGGTAGCTGTTGTCGGTGGTTTCGTGATCGTCCCAGGTGGTGATCCAGGGATGCTGGCGATGCGCTTCCTGTAGATCGGGGTCGGACTTGTACTGCGCGTGCCGCTCGCGGTAGTCGGCCAGCGTGAGAATCTCCCGATCCGGCTGGTGCTGACGGATCTCGCCGCCGCCAGTTTCGTAAAGGTAGTCCCCGAGGTGAATCACCAGATCCAGATCGGCGCGCACGCCAATGTGCCGGTAGGCGCTGAAGAAGCCGAACCCATAGTTGCTGCACGAAGCGACGGCGACCCGGATCCGATCCACCGCATCGGTGATGGCAGGCGCGGTCTTGGTGCGCCCGATCGGCGAACGCACCACGCTGCCGTCGGCCCGTGTCACGCTGAATTGATAGTAGTACGTGGTATAGCTGCGCAAACCCGTGGGGTCCACCTTCACGGTGTAGTCCCGCTCCGGCCCGGTGACGAAGCGGCCGCTGCGCACGGGGTTGGCGAGATCGGGCGTGAGACTCAGCACCCAGTCCACCGCGATCGCGGCCACCGGCTCAGCGGGCGTCACGCGGGTCCAGAGAATCACCCGGTCCTCCCGCGGGTCGCCGCTGGCCACACCATGAAGGAAAGAAAGCCCCACCGGCGGCGGTGCCGGCACCCCCGGATTCCCCACCCTTTGCGCGAGCGGATCGCTATTCCCGCAACCGGACAGCGGCGCTGCGGCGGAAACCGCCCCCAGCGCGGCGAGCTGTTTGAGAAACCGCCGCCGGCTGAGCGGCGGGCGAGGCATTGCCAGGAATCGACGGCGATGACGGGCACCCATGGCTCGACATTTCAGTTCGACGACGCTCGGAGCTTACCTCCCAGCCATGACAGTTCAGCGAAAGCCGGCGGCCTTCGGAAATCAATTCGATCTGCACACTCTGCCTCGGCGACCGCCACCCAGTTCACACCCTCAGTGCCGGGCCGGAGCGGAGTGTCCCCCCGTGTAGTAGCGCATGAATGCGAGCTTGTCCGCCTCTTCCTCGATCAGTTTGCCAATCGGCTTGCCTGCGCCGTGTCCTGCTTTGATATCGATGCGGATCAGGATCGGCGCATCACCGGCCTGGGCATGTTGCAATGCGGCCGTGTACTTGTACGAATGGCCGGGCACGACGCGGTCGTCGTGATCGGCCGTGGTGACGAGTACGGCCGGATAGCGCGTGCCGGGCTTGATCGTATGCAGCGGCGAATAAGCGTACAGATACTTGAAGCCTTCTTCGGTCTCGGCGGTGCCATAGTCGCTGGCCCAGGCCCAGCCGATCGTGAAGCGGTGATAACGCAGCATGTCCATCACGCCCACTGCCGGTAGTGCTGCGGCGAACAGCTCGGGATGCTGGTTCAAGGTCGCACCGACGAGCAGCCCGCCATTGGAACGGCCGCTGATCGCCAGATGCCGGGGCGAGGTGTATTGCTGGGCGATCAGGTATTGGGCCGCCGCTGCGAAGTCGTCAAAGACGTTTTGCTTGCGCTCGCGCGTGCCAGCCTCATGCCAGGCACGGCCATACTCGCCGCCGCCGCGTAGGTTGGCCTGCGCGAATATTCCGCCGCGCTCCATCCACACGAGATTAGGCACCGAGAACGTCGGCGTCAGCGGAATATCGAAGCCGCCATAGCCATACAGATGCGTGGGATTTTGGCCATCGCGCTTGAGTCCGCGTTTGTACGAGATGAACATCGGAATCTTCGTGCCGTCCTTGGACGGATAGAAGACCTGCTCGGTCACGTAATCGTCCGGATTGAACCGCAGCTTGAGCGGATGGAACACCGCGCCGCGGTTCTTGCTGAGGTCATATACATAGTTCGTCGCCGGACGGTTGAATGATGCAAAGGCGTAGAACAGTTCTGGATCCCCGAACTGGCCCCGGATCTGCACGCCGCCGAAGTTCAGATCCGGCACGCTGCCCAGCCCCGGCAGGGCAATCTCGCCGCGCGGTGTGCCATCGAGCGCAAAACGGCGCAGACGCGAGGTGGCATCACGCATGTACAGGGCGACGATGCCATCACCGGCGAACAGTGCGTGCCGTAGCGTATCGGCCTGTTCGGGGACGATCGAGCGCCAGGTGCGGTCGGGGTCGGCAAGATCGACGGCCGCGATGCGGCCACGCTCGACACCCTGGCTGGTGCGGAAATACAGCACGCTGCCGACATTGCCGATCAGCGCGTACTCGGCCTCGAAGTCATCGACGAGCTTGATCACCGGGGCATCGAGCCTGGGGCGCTGCGGATCGCCGAGATCCTTGACATAAACCCGGTAGGCATTCTCCGATCCCCGCCAGATCGTGATCACGAGCCAGCGGCCATCGTCGGTGACCTCGGGGACGAATCCCCATTTCGGCTCCTGCGGCGTTTCGAAGATGAGCAAGTCTTCGGACTGCGGCGTCCCAACGCGGTGGTAGTAGAGCTTTTGGTGAGCCAGATCGTCGAAGGTGCCGGCAGCCGCGCCCTCGGGCGGATCGGGATAGCGCGAATAGAAAAAGCCCTTGGCATCCCGGGTCCAGGCGATGCTCGAAAACTTGATGCGTACCAGATGATCAGGACCATCCTTGCCGGTGGCGATGTCGCGCACCCGGATCTCGTTCCAGTCAGAACCCGAGGTCGCCGTCGCATAGGCGAGCCAACGTCCATCCGGCGAAACTTCGTAATCGGTCAGCGCCACGCTGCCGTCGGCCGCCAGTAAATTGGGGTCGAGCAGAGCCCGCGGCCTGGCCTTACGGCCGTCCTGGACATACAGCACGGACTGGTTCTGCAAGCCATCGTTGCGCCGAAAGAAATAACGGCCGGCGCGCTTTTCCACGACCTCGTAGCGCTCGAAATTCCACAGCTCGGTCAGGCGCCGGCGCAGCGCCTCACGCTCGGGCAAGCGGGCGAGAAACGGCAAGCTCAGCGCATTCTGAGCCTCGACCCAGGCGCGGGTCTGCGGCGAATCCACGTCCTCGAGCCAGCGGTAGGGGTCCGGCACCGGCGTGCCGAAATAGTCATCGACCACCGGCCCGCGGGGGGTGTCGGGGTAGTCGAGCGCATGGGCGGTCGGTGCGGCGGTCACAGCGACGAGAAAACAAACAAAGGCTCGGATCATGGATGGTCAAAGTTCGCGCCTGCGAGCGCATCCGGGATGGACGTTGCGCTATATTGCGGATCGCACAAGCCCTTGAACAGTCGGAACGCCCCTCAGCAAGCCGCTCTGAAGCCGACCCTTCGGACCTCGAAAAACTACGCATGCCGGCATCGCTTGGCACGGATGGCCAATGCAACTCCAATGATGCGGTTTCTGGGCGTCGGATTGATAATACGCGTACAAGCCGCGGGGGATCCTATGAAGCATGTAGTCAACGCAGTACTGGGGTTGATGCTGTGCGTGGTCGCCCATGAAGCGTCAGCAGATGCGCCTCCGAATTACGTCAGCGTCATGGGCAGCTATGTCGTCACCGACGATGCGCGCGGCACCGACGAAGGAGTGGGTTGGCACGTACTGCATGGCAGCCCGATCAACGAATGGCTGTCGCTCGAGCTCAACCTCTTCGGCCACCGCGCCGATCACACGTTGGACAATGCCCGTGACAATGTCGTCGGTGGCGGTCTCGACCTGAGCTACCTGTATGGCTCCCGTCGATTCGGCGCCTTCATCCTCGGTGGAGTGGGCGGCGCCTGGGAGGATCTCGGAAACTCGCAGGAAATATCCCCTTATTTCGACTTGGGAGTGGGTTTGCTGCTCGGCAGAGAGGCGTTGCAACTCCGTCTAGAAGGCCGTTATTACGCCACCCTCGACAACGATCTCTACCCCGATGAGCGCGCAATTTTTGATGCGCGCTTCAACGCCGGGCTGATGTATGCGTTGGGCGCCACCGAAACGGTCAGACCGCCACCATCACCCCCGCCGCTGATTCCGGCACCGAATCCTCCGACACAAATCCCCATCGCGTCCGATTCCGATGCGGACGGCGTCGCCGACAGCCAGGACCAATGCCCCGGCACGCCCGCAGGTACCGCCGTCGGTACCGACGGCTGCCCGCTGGACGAAGACGAAGACGGTGTACTCAACACCGTGGATGCCTGCCCGCGCACCCCGCCGGGCTTCGCCGTCGATGAAACCGGTTGCGTCCGCGCCGAGCAAACGATCGTCATACTCGAATCGGTCCACTTCGAATTCGATTCAGCCAAGCTCACCCGGGAAGCGCGGATGCGTCTGGACCGGATCGCCGATGGGCTGAATGCCCAGCCCAGCATGCGCGTGGAGATCATCGGCCATACCGACGCCATCGGCTCCGATGCGTACAACGACAAATTGTCGCTGGCACGCGCCGCTTCGGTGCGCGAATTCTTGGTCTACCGCGGCGTCGCTCGGGACCGCCTCGAAGTCGTTGGCCGCGGCGAGCGGCAACCGATCGCCGACAACGAAACCGAGGAGGGTCGCGCGCGCAACCGACGCGTCGAGTTCCACATCCTCAGTCAATGAGGGATGGGCAATCCCGGCGCACGGGGCGCCGGGGTTGGGTTGGCCTCTCAGCCGAACAATCGGTCACGCTGCGGCTGTAGCTGCTCCAGCGCATGGCGGTAGCCGCGCTCGACGAGCTCGTCGAGTCGCTTCCAGTCGAACAAAGCGACACCGCCAACCGGCATACGCAGATAGACATCGGCGCGTGCGGCGCGCTGTGCAGTGCCGCTTTCGCTGGTCAGCGTCGCGGTCCGGAAAATGATCGAGAACAGCCGCGGCCGCTGCTCGTCGTCACCCTTGAGCTTGAACAGGCCTTCCGGGTCCGGACCTTCGATGCCAGGCGCAGCGATACCGCCCTCGGTGCTGACGTCGGAGGCGACGATCGGTCCGCGTCCCAAGGACTGCATGACATCGGTCGGCAGGTTGTTGATGACACCGCCGTCGGCGAGCAGCTCGCCTTTCCAAACCACGGGCGGCGCGACCCCGGGTACCGCCATGCTCGCAGCCACCCACAGATACAGCGGCCCGCTGTCGTGCACCACCGCGCAGCCGCGCGTGAGATTGGTCGATACGCAGAAAAAACTCTTGCGCAGATGTTCGATGCGCCGGTCATCGAAGATCTCGTGCAGACGATGCACGAATTTGCGGCCGCGGATCAGCGCGACCGTCGGGAAGAGATAATCGTTGAGGTAGTTGTTGACGACGAAGGTCTCGCGCGCGATGTGGATCATCTCGGTATGGTCGTAACCGCAGGCGATAAGTGCGGAAAAAAAAGCGCCCATGCTCGATCCGCCGACGACATCGACCGGAATCTGGAGTTCGCGCAGCGCCCGCACCAGGCCGATGTGAGCAAAGCCGCGCGCGCCACCGCCGCCGAGAACCAGGCCGATACCACGGCCGGTGAGCTGACGCGCGAGACTGGCAAAGTCATCGCGATGCTGGTGGCGTACGAAATAGTGCGATTGCGCACCCAGACGCTCGCGCCAGGCCATCACCGCAGGTGCATCCACGCCCTCCGGCCACAGCAAGAGCAAATCCACCGGCGCGCGCGTCCCACAGCGCCGCAGCTCATCGCTCATCGCACTGGCGGTGGATGGCGTGCGCGCATCGACGACGAAAAGAATGCGGTCAGCCTGGCGCATGCAGCGCCGCGCCCATGGATCGGGCGTCGCATTGGCGACGTAGATGAGAGATTCACGCTCGCGTTCGAGCCGGTTGAGGTGCTCGACCAGTCGCTGATTGGCAGCACCACTGTCGATGCGCGCCTGCGCCGCGCCGGCGCCGAGCGCTTCGTCGACGGCGTGTGCATCGATCAACGTGGGCGCACAGTAGCGGTGCATCGCATCGGCGAGTTGCCGCGCGATGGCGTGGGCATCGACCTCCGGCGTGGCCGGGACGATGGCGAAACTGTGCGCTTCCTTGCGCTGTCGCTCGAGGGTGCGTGCGCGCTGGTTCTGGCGCATCCGCCGGATGATCACGCGCGTGATCTCGATCAGCGCATCGGGGTGGCGGCCAACGACGGCGTACAAATGCGCCGCAGGGATGCGGATCAGCAGGCTGTCGCGCACGGCGTGTACCGTGGCGGCGCGCGGTTCGCCGGACAGTGCGCCGATTTCGCCGATCGGTTCGAGCCGGCCGATCGTGCCCGCGACGATACCCTCGGGCAGTACGGCGCACAAACGGCCCGTCGCGACGATGTAAATGCTATCCGACGGTGATCCGCGTTCGAACAAGACGCGCCCGCTGGCGATTTCGACCAGCTCGGCCTGCGCGGCGAGTGCATCGAGCGCCGCTGCCGTCAGGCGCGCGAACAATGGGCATTCGGCGAGAACGCTGCGTGGATTCATAAGGCTGGGCGCAGTCTACTCCGAGCGCGTCGCGGCATGACACATGACGTCAGCGTCCCGGTTGCGCCGTCCACCCCGTTCCTGTGCGGCATGGACACCCCACCGCATCTGGCGCATCGCCGTCTGCACGGCTTGCGATCCGCAATCGGGTGATCGCGGCTGTATCTTCCGCGGAGACAATCACTCAGGCTCAGCCCCGCACGCCCGGTTCAGCAACGCCCAACGGCCGTGGTGCTCCGGCGGGATAAATCACCGGCTGGATCGCCAAACCGTGCTGCACGACGAGATCATGATCCGTCAGCAAGGGCGCGATGATCCGCCAGATCCGCTCGTTGTTGTAAAACGGCGCCGTCGGGAAGAGATGGTGGACCAGGTGATAATGCTGGCCCTGCAGCAGCGGCCCGAGCAGACGCTCATAACCGAAACGCATCGTCGTCGCCCGGGTGAAATTCTCGTCCTGGCTGACGGTATGCGGCACGTGGGGCAGCCAAAAGAAAGAAAAGCCCAAGGCGAGCTGAATCAGCCGCGAGGGAATGAACCAGAGCATCAGCACCTCGAGCCCGTACCCCGCGAGCGTGAGGACGACGATGAGTCCTAGACTTATCGCCGCCATCCACAGCGAGCGCCGCAGATAGGGCGCCGACGTGGCATCGCCATGGCAGACGGCGTGCCAGAAGTAGGCGAGATCGATGAACATCCAGCGCAGCGGCAGCGTCCACGTACGGCCATGGAAAGCGCGGTCCGGATCACCGGGCCCGCTGGTGTGCCGGTGATGCAGGCTGTGGCCCCAGCGAAACAGGCGCAGATCGACGTAAGGCACGACCAGCAGCACCCCGAGCTGGGCGATGGCGTCGTTCAGACCACGGTGACGGGCGATCGCCCGGTGAATGCCGTCGTGTGCCACCGCAAAAGCCACGTAGCCGACCACGGTGTTGAGTATCAGCCCCACCCACAGCGGCAGCCCGCCGAGCGCGGCGGTGACGTAAACGCCCAGAAACGTCGCTGTGAGCACGGCCCATAGCGTCACCGTCGGCCAGGCTATACCGTCCATATGCGTGAGCCGGGCGAGTGCCGCCCGATCCTCGGCGGACAAGCGTTCCACGGGCAAGCGCAACATCGCCGCACCCCTTTAGGACGACCCCGTGCAGGGCATGCTGCATCACCCGGCCCACGCCGGCAAGAACGGCTGCCGGCGGGTGTCTTGCACAGACAGCTTCCTCCGCTTGAACCCGGCAGCCGCCCAAGCAGGGCGCGCGTGTACTGGTCAAATGCGTTGTCGGTCGTGTCGTACGCGCGCTACGAAGCTGCATCCGCCTGCCAGCCGCAGGACAGCCCTTTGTTCTGTTCGGCGAGATAGTCCATCAGCGGCGAGAAGTATTCGATCAGCGCGGCGCCATCCATTTCGCGCGTACCGGTGAGCTTCTCCAGCGTCTCCGGCCATGGCCGACTCGCGCCCTGCGCCAACATGTCCATGAACCGCCGGCCGGCCTCGCGGTTGCCATAGATGTCGCATTCGTGCAGCGGCCCTGCAAAGCCCGCGGCATCGCAGAGTGCCTTCTGGAACTGGAACTGCAGGATGAAAGCAAGGAAATACCGTGTGTACGGCGTATTGCCCGGGATGTGGTACTTGGCGCCGGGGTCGAAATCTTCCTCGGACCGCGCCAGCGGCGGGCTCACGCCCTGATACTGCGCGCGCAGCGCCCACCAACTGGCGTTGTAACGCTCGGGAGGGATTTCGCCGGCAAACACCTTCCAGCGCCATTGATCGACGAGCTTGCCCCAGGGCAGGAACACGATCTTGTCCAGCGCCCACTTCATCTGCGCATTGATCACGGCCTTGGGGTCGGTCTTCTGCGCCGGAACGAGGCCGATCTTGTGCAAATGCGCCGGGGTCAGGGACAGGGTCACGGTATCGCCGATCGCCTCATGGAATCCGTCGTGCGCGCCGGCCTGGAACAACGGCGGCAGGGGGTTGTACATGAGGTAGTAGTAGATGTGCCCCAGTTCGTGGTGGATCGTCGTCAGCTGGTCTTCGTCCGGCTCGATGCACTGCTTGATACGCACGTCGCCCTGCATGTTCATGTCCCAGGCGCTGGCGTGGCAGACGACCTCGCGGTCGCGCGGCTTGAGCAGCAGCGAGCGCTCCCAGAACGTATCCGGCAGCTTGGGGAAGCCGAGCGAGGTGTAGAAGTCCTCGGCCATCTTCGTCATCTTCACCGCAATCGCAGCGTCGGCCCGGTGTTCGAGCTCGGCGAGATCGCGCGCACTGGGTTTGCCCTTGAACTCGGCGAGCAAGCGCTGGTATTCGGCCGCGCGCTGCTGTTTGAGCGCCGAGGT
Organism: Fontimonas thermophila; assembly: GCF_900113085.1. Taxonomy (GTDB): domain Bacteria; phylum Pseudomonadota; class Gammaproteobacteria; order Nevskiales; family Nevskiaceae; genus Solimonas; species Solimonas thermophila. Next base: position 59,068 of record NZ_FOOC01000009.1, read on the forward strand.
CACATCCAGCGAACCCACACCCGGATACGGTTCGACCAAGGGATAAATGTTGCTCCACTGCTGCGCCCACATGTTGCCGAGCAAATGGGCGGGGATGAGCCCGTCCTTGGGGACGACCGCATCGCCGTAGCGGGCGTTGAGCTTGGCGCGCACGTGGCAGTGCAGCGCTTCATACAGGGGCTTGACCTGCGTCCACAGGCGCTCGACTTCCGCTTCGAATTCGGCCGGACTCATGTCGTAGCCGGCGCGCCACATCTCACCGAGATTGGCGAAACCGAGCTCGCGCGCGCCCTCGTTGGCCAGCGTGACGAAGCGCTGGTAGTCGGCGCGGATCGGCCGTGCGGTCGCATGCCAGCCGGCCCAGGCTTCGGCGCGTGCCGCCGGGGGCTGCGCCGGATCGTTGATGATTTTTTCGATCTCCGGCAGGCTCAGACACGCACCATCCGGCCGGCACCATTTGCCGGCGCCGTAGTTCGCTTCCATCTTCGACAACAGCTTGGCCAGCTCGGCGCGCCGGTCGGGATCGCTGGGCGCAGGGTTGGCGGTGGACAGCTTCAGCGCCAGCAGCGCGCGCTCTGTGTCTGGAGAAGCCTCGACCGCATTGAAGCGCTTGGCCTCCTGCACCTTGCGGCTCAAGTATTCCAGCCACTGCTCGTTGGCGCGCGCGGCGAGCATCTGCGTGTCATCGGTGATGTACGTGGCCTGTGCCCACTGCGCGGCATTGAGATACGGCAGCAACCTGCGGTAGTCGTCATTGACGCCGGCGATGAAGGCATCGGCCTCGGCCGCGGTCGGCTCTTCCGGTGCCGGCGCGCTCGCGGGCTGTTGCTTGGCACAGGCGGACAGACCCAGCGCGAGAACCACTGGGTAGATCATGGTCTTGTGCATATCCACATTCCCCTCATACGGTGCGATGGCTCACTGTGCGGCCGTGCCCATCATTCTCTTGATGACGCCACTGAACAACAGCAGCACGATGCCGGCGGTGCCGCCGATCAGTGCCATGTTCAGGAACTGACCTGGCATCGCCTCGATGCTGCCGGCGCCAACGTGGCCACCGATCAGGCCGGCCGCGAGATTGCCGACCGCGGCGCCCAAGAACCACGTCCCCATCATCTGGCCAACGTAGCGCGGCGGCGACAGCTTGGTGACGTTGGACAATCCCACCGGCGACAGACACAGCTCACCGGTCGTATGCAGCAGATAAGTCAGCAGCAGCCAGGTCGGCGCGACCTTGCCGCCGCTTTCGATCGCGAGCTCGGCCGCCCACATCAGCACAACGAAACCCAGGCCCAGCTGCACCAGACCCAGGCCGAACTTGGCCGGTGCCGAAGGATCGAGATTGCGCCTGCCCAGCGTCACCCACAGCCAGGCAAAAAATGGCGACAGCAAAATGATGAAGAGCGGATTCGCCGACTGATACCAGGATGCCGGATGTACGCCGTCCGGGAAGAAACCGCCGAGCGCGCTGCGGTCGGTGTAGTCCTGGGCAAAGAGATTGAACGTCGTTGCTGCCTGTTCGAATCCGGCCCAGAACAGGGCCGCGCACAAAAAGAAGATCGCGATGACCGCAACGCGCCCACGCTCTTCGCGTGTCAGATCGGCAAAGAACAGCACATAACCGAAGAACACGAAGGCCAGTGCCACCATCCCGCTGCCGACGATCTGCGCCAGCTCGGTGATGCCGAGCGGAATCACGCCGGCGTACAGCAACCCGACCAGCACGATGAGCAGCGCCGCGGAGAGGGCGAGCAGCTTCCAGTTACGCGCGCGCTCGGCGGCGGTGGCCGCGTGCGGTTCCAGACCGGCGTCGCCCAAGTAATGTTCGGTGAGCTTGTACTGCAAAAGACCCAGACCCATGAACAAGCCAGCGCAGAAAAAACCACCGCGCCAGGACCATCCCTCGCCGATCGTGCCCGCGACCAGCGGCGCGATGAACGCGCCGAGATTGATGCCCATGTAGAAGATCGAAAAGCCAGCATCGCGGCGCGCGCCCGGCTGATCGCGGTACAACTCGCCGACGATGGCCGAAATGTTCGGCTTGAGCAGACCGACACCGACGACGATGATCGCCAGGCCCAGATAAAACACCGCCGGCGGCGCCGGAATTGCCAGCGTGAAATTGCCGATCATGATCAGCACGCCACCCCAGAACACCGCCTTGCGCTGGCCGATCAGACGATCGGCGATCCAGCCGCCGGGCAGCGAGAACAGATAGACCGCGCCGGTATAAAGGCCGTAGATCGCGCCTGCAGTTTCGCGCGCGATGCCAAAGCCCGGGTTGTCGGCGGTCGCCGCCGCGGTCAAGAACAGGATCAGCAGCGCCCGCATCCCGTAATAGGTGAAGCGCTCGAAAAACTCGGTCATGAACAGCGTCGCGAGGCCGCGCGGATGCCCGGCCCAGGTTTTCTCGGTCATTGGCTCTGGCCTTTGATGTGATCGATACGCCCGCTGCTGCGCCTGCCTCCCGCCAGCTGCAGGCCACAGCGCCGGCACTATGCCGCCGCAGCGAAGTCCCGGCATCCGGGAAATTACCCAGTGCCCCAAGTCCTCCACAACCACCCTGCACCCCATGCCGCAAGTGCAAGCAGCGCGAGCGCAAGCGCGGCGCGCAAAGCGCCTCGCCACCGAGGCGGAGGCGGCGGTGGATCGAGCAGACGCGCAAGATGGGCATCGAGCAGTCGCGCATTGCGCCGGTTGGACTTGAATGCGAAATCGAAGGCATCACCGATCACCGGCACGGCACCCACCACGGCATCGAGTGCGACGTTGCCCAGCATGCGCACGAACAGCGAAGCCGGCGCGCGCAGGCGCACTGCCTCATAGAGCAGCCATAGCCCGAGCAGCAGACCGACGGCATCACCGGCGATCGGCAACAGCCCGATCAAGGCCTCGACACCGATCCGCACGTGCGTACCGGGAATAGCGATGCCACTGTCCAGCCAAGTCGCGAGACGGCGAATGCGCTGGCGCGCCGCATGCACGGCCGCGGTTTGTGACTCATTTGCCATCGGATGGCCTGGGTTACACTTCCGCGATAAAACCTATCGAGATGGCGGGACACCGGCCATCCCGGCGCCAAAATTTGCACTCGCGGGACTGTATCGAGAAACTCATGCGCGCGCTGCTCAACCGGGCCTTGTATGAATTCGTATGGTGGCTGTTCCGGCCGTTCAATGGCCTGATCCGCTACCGCACGGCTCCGCATCCGCTCGCGGAGAGCCTCAAACTCGATCCGGCCAAGCCCGTGGTCTATGTGCTCGCCAACCGTTCCTGGGTCGATTACTTCGTCCTCGAACGCATCTGCAAGGATATGGGCCTGCCCAAGCCCAATCGCACCGGATCCAATTTTCCGACACCCGAACGCGCCGGTGTGGTGTACATGCCGGCACTGCTGGAAACACGTGTGCGCAATACCGAGCTCTTGCAGCTCATCGAAACCGGCGTGGCGACACGCTCGTTCGACGCGCAAATCGTGCCGGTGTCGATTTTCTGGGGGCGCGACCCCGACAAGGAAACGAGCTGGTTCAAGCTGATCTTCGCCGACAGCGTCCAGGCCGGACGCGTCCGCAAGTTTTTCATCATGATCGCCAACGGCCGCAACGTGTTCGCGAACTTCGCCATGCCGCTGTCGTTCCGCGAGCAGATGGACAAGGGCCCGGACTCGACCACGGCGATCCGCAAACTGATCCGTGCGCTGCACTTCCATTTCCTGCGCGCGCGCACCGCCGCACTCGGCCCGACGCTGCTGCGCCGTCAGGTGGTCATCGAGTCGCTGCTGGGCAGCCCGGTCGTGCAGCGGGCGATCGAGCGCGAGGCGGGCACGACGCTGACGCTCGAAAAAGCCCAGGCCTATGCCCGCAAATGTGCCGAGGAAATCGCCGCCGATTATTCCACGGCGAGCATCCGCTTCCTCGAACGCTTTCTGACCGTCGTCGTCTTCAAGCGCGTGTTCTCCGGCATCGACGTGCGCGGGCTCGAACGCGTGCGCGAATGGGCACAGCAGTATGAGATCGTCTACATGCCGGCCCATCGTTCGCACGCGGATTATCTGCTGGTGTCGTACTCGCTGTATCACGCCGGGCTGGTGCCGCCCCACATCGCCGCCGGCGTGAACCTGAATTTCTGGCCGGTCGGCGGCCTGCTGCGCCGGTGCGGCGCCTTCTACATGCGCCGCAGCTTCTCCGGCGACCGCATCTACACCGCGGTGTTCCGCGCTTATGTCGATTCACTGATCCAGCGCGGCTATTCGATCGAGTTCTTCCCCGAGGGCGGACGCAGCCGCACCGGCCGTCTGCTCGCGCCCAAAACCGGACTGCTGTCGATGGTGGTCGAGGCCGGCCTCAAGCAGACCACGCGCAAAATCCTGCTGGTGCCGGTTTACATCGGTTATGACCGCTGCTGGGAAGTGGGCAGCTACGCCAAGGAACTGCGCGGCGCCCAGAAACAGAAAGAGTCCGCCGAAAGCCTGCTCAAGGCCGGCAAGATTCTCGGCAAGTCCTACGGCAAGGCCTATATCAACTTCGGCGAACCGATCCATCTGCAGGACTACGCCGACCAAAAACTGCCCGGCTGGCGCGAGTATTTCGCTGCCAATGCCGAGGGCGCGCCCGAGGGCTTCAAGCGCTTCGTCAACGATCTGGCGCTGGAAAACGCGCGCCGCATCAACGAAGCTGCGGTCGCCAATCCCACAGGGCTTGCCGCCGTCGCGCTGCTGTCCTCACCGCAGCGCGTCGTCTCGCAGGATGAATTCGTCGAGCAGATCGGCCATCTGATCTGGCTGCTCAAGGGCAATCCTTATAGCGAACACCAGTACATTCCGGAAACCGCACCGCGCACGATCGTCGAAAGTAGCCTGCCGATCGCCCGCATCGCCCGCGTGCCGCACGCCTGGGGGGATCTTTTTGGCATCGCCGCACGCGACGCCGTCGCTCTCACGTATAACCGCAACAACATCCAGCATCTGTTTGCGATCCCCTCGCTGATCGCCAATCTGTTCCGCACGCGCCTGCTACTGTCCGACGAGGTGATCGTCACCGGCGTGCGCGCGCTCTATCCGTTCCTGCGCACCGAATTCTTCCTGCGCTGGGCAACGGATGAAACCGAGAGCGTCACCCGGCGCTGGATCGAGGTCATGGTCCAGCTCGGTCTGCTGACGCGCGAGGGCGAGCGCCTGCGCCGGCCCGATGCCGGAGATCCCGCCTATTCGACGCTGGCCATGCTCGGACGCGTACTCGGCGAGACGCTCGAGCGCTACTGCATGACCGCGCTGCTGCTCGCCGAAGAGCGGCGGACGCATCAAGAACTCAAGCGCGAACGCTTCGAGGAAGACTGCCGCCTGATGGCCGAGCGCATGGCCATCCTCACCGGTCGCGATGCACCGGAATTCTTCGACAAGGCACTGTTTCGCGGCTATCTCAATACCCTGATCGAGATCGGCCTGGTCACCAAGACCGGAGAGCAGGGCTTGCAGGTGGACGCACGCATCGAGCGCATCGCCGAGCGCTCACAGGAGCTGCTGTCCGACGAATCCCGGCAGATGCTGCTGCAGCTGCTGTCGCGCCGCAAACAGCCGGAGAGCACACCCGCCCAGCGCGGCGGCCCGGCTTAAGCCCGCGCAGCGAACCGGACATCCCCAAACGGCGACACAAACGGCGCTATAATCAAGCCGACCGGGGCACTTTCTGCCCCTTTTTCATACCCGGGAATCCCATGAATACACGTATTCGTTTTGCTGCGACCGGCATCGTCCTGGCGCTGGTCGCGGGTTGTGCCAAGAAGGAGGAAAACGCCAGCGCCACGGCACTCGACACCGACGCGCAAAAATTCGGCTACGCCATCGGCGTGGACCTTGGCCGCTCGCTGCAGCCGGTCAAACAGGATGTGGACATCGCCGCGCTCAAGGCCGGACTCGACGATGTTTTCGCCGGCGCTACGCCCAAGCTCGATGATGCCGCGCGTGAGGAAATCAAGAACACCGTCGCGCGCAGGATGCAGGAGCGCCAGCAGCAGGAGCGCGCCGCGCAGGCCGAGAAGGCCAAGGCCGAGGGCGAGGCCTTCCTCGCCGAGAACGCGAAGAAACCCGGCGTGAAGACCACGGCTTCGGGCCTGCAATACGAAGTGCTGACCGAAGGCAAGGGCGAGCACCCGACCGCTGAAGACCGGGTAACCGTGCACTACCGGGGCACGCTGATCAACGGCGAAGAATTCGACAGTTCCTACGCCCGCGGCCAGCCGGTGACCTTCCCGCTCGCCAACGTGATCCCGGGCTGGACCGAAGGCGTGCAGCTGATGACCCCCGGCTCCAAGTACAAGTTCTACATCCCGTCGAATCTCGCCTATGGCGAGCGCGGTGCCGGTGTGAAGATCGGGCCCAACGAGACCCTGATCTTCGAAGTGGAGCTGCTGTCGGTCGAAAAACCCGACAAGAAATAACCCGGCGAGACGTCATGCAACAGGCGGCCGGCTCTTGCCGGCCGTTTTTTTGGCGCGCCGCCGGATCCCGCGCATGCGCTGCGATCCTTGCGGCACAATGGCCGCACACCCTTCTCACCGCACGCTTCCATGGCCTATCGCACACTCGATTGGACGCTCTCCGACGGCATTCTCACCCTCACGCTCAACCGCCCCGACCAGCTCAATGCGTTCACCGTCGAAATGGCGAACGAGCTCGAGGATGCGTTTGGGCGTGCCAGCGCTGATCCAGCGGTGCGCGCCATCATCGTCACCGGCGCGGGACGCGCATTCTGCGCCGGCATGGATCTGAACCGCACCGGCAATGTCTTCGGCCTGGACGAGACATTGCAGCCGACCTTGGCCGACATGGACGAGCGCCTGGACGATCCGGCGATTCACAGCGGCGTGCGCGACACCGGCGGCCGCGTGACCTTGTCGATCTTCAATTGCACAAAGCCGGTGATCGCCGCGATCAACGGGCCGGCCGTCGGCATCGGCGCGACGATGACGCTGGCGATGGACGTGCGTCTGGCGTCCGAGAAAGCGCGGATCGGCTTTGTCTTCGGCAAGCTCGGTATCGTCCCGGAAGCGTGTTCGAGCTGGTTTCTGCCGCGGATCGTCGGGCTTTCCCAGGCCCTCGAGTGGTGTTACCGCGCCGACCTCCTCGATGCGGAAGAGGCGCACCGCGGCGGCCTGGTCAAAGCGGTATTGCCGGCCGACCGGCTGTTGCCGGAAGCCCATGCGCTGGCGCGCCGCTTCGTCGATCAGCGCTCGCCGGTGGCGATCGCGCTGACGCGCCAGATGCTCTACCGCAATGCCGCCCAGCCGCACCCGCTGGCGGCGCACAAGATCGATTCGCTGGCGATGTTCTACACGAGCCGCCAGGACGGCAAGGAAGGCGTGCAGGCCTTCCTCGAAAAGCGCACGCCGCGGTTCACCGCCACGGTCCCGGACGACCTGCCGCCGTTCTACAAGGAGTGGGCGAAGTAGCGGCGCGGCCGCCTCGCAGCATGAGCCCGGGGTGCGGCGAAACCGGCGCCGCACCCCGGAGCCTACGGGCCTTTATTTCTTCTTCGCCGCCTGCTCGAGCATCCCGGCCATGCCGGGCTTGGGCGCGGCGGCCTGCGTCGCGGCCGGGCGCGGCGGCATACGCGGCATGCCGACGAAGCCGATGGCGAACTGCTCCTCCATCTGCTGCATCTGCTCTTCGCTGTAGCCCATCGTGGCCAGAATCTCCTTGGTGTGCTCGCCCACCAGCAAGGGCCGGCCCTGGATGACGCCCGGTGTGTCGGACAGATCCACGAGCAACCCGATCTGGTCGAGCTTGCCGACGACGGGATGCGGGTAGGACACCACCCACTTGCGTTTCTGGAATTCCGGATCGTCGTGCAGGCGGCGGGAGAAAGTCTCATCGACGATCTCGCAGGGCACGCCGGCGGCATCGAGCTCTTTGAACCACTCCTCGGCACTGCGCGTCTGCAGACGCCCGGCGATGAAGCTCGCCAGCTGTTTGTCGTTCTTCTGCCGCGCCTCGAAGGTCGCGAAATGCTCGTCGATGGTCAGCCGAGGCGCGCGCAGCACCGCGAACAAGGCGTCCCAGTGCGCCTGCTCGACCAGCACGAAGCACAGCCAGCGGCCATCCTTGCACCGGTAGATGCGATGGCCCGCGGAATAGCCGACCTGATCGCCGCCGATGCGCGGACGCTCGAATCCGGAGCCGTCGGGCCTGGCCACGGCGTAACTGGTATTGAGCAGCGCGGCGTTGATGATCGAGGTATCGACGAACTGCCCCTGCCCGGTCTTGTCGCGGTGGTAGATCGCGTTGATGACCGCGATCGCGGAAAGAAAGCCGTTGCCGGTGTCGCCGAAGCTGGTGAAGCTCCACAGCGGGCGACCGATTTCGCCGTTGTCCCCGACGCGGCCCATGCCGCCGTCCTCGTACTGAATGCCGGACAGACAGGCGCCGGTCTGGTCATTGCCGGGCAGGCTCTGGCGCGGCCCGCGCTCAAAACCGCGCGTGTGGCAGTAAATCAGCCGGGGGTTGATTTTCTTGAGCGATTCGTAATCGATCTTCAACCGTTCGGCGGCGTCGTAGCGCATGTTGTGGTGAACGACGTCGGCCTGGGCGACGAGGTCCAGAAAGATTTTCATCGCCCGCGGATCCTTGAGGTTGAGCGTGATGCTCTTCTTGCCGCGGTTGGCCATATAGGCGATGTGCACGCGGTGCCAGAACAGATCGTACAGGCCGTTGATCTTGATGACCGTCGCGCCCATGTCCGAAAGCAACTGCGTGCCAAACGGCCCGGCGATGGCCAACCCCAGGTCGAGCACGGTGATGCCTTCGAGCGGCGCCTTCAGATCGCCCTTCTTCTGCGCGGCCGTCGCTGCCTTGGCTTCGGCGATGATCTTGGCCGCCTCGGCCTTGACCTCGTCGGTATGGGCACCGGGCGCCACTGGCGGATGCCCCGGCTGCCCTTGGGTCAGGCTCATGTTGTAGGCATTACCGACGGCGCGGATCGTGCCGAGCTCGGGATCCTGCATTTCGGTCACGCAACCGTCGGCAAGAAACGCCGGATCGGCGAGCGATTCCTCGATCGAGCGCACCGGCTGCATCGTCATCTCGGCGATGGCCGCTGCCTCGATCCAGTCCTTCACCGGGAATTTGGCGACGGCTTCGGCAAGTAGCGGCTGGTAGTGCGCCATCACCAGGATTTCTTCCGGACCGGTGCCAAAGCGGTCCGGATCGTTCTGGACCGTGAGGTCGGGCGTGGCGTTGAGGGTATCCCCGGCCGCGGCCTGCAGAATGAAGCGCGGATTCGGCACCCAGTTGTGCAGCCACTTGCCGTCCTTGGCCTGGAAATGCCCTTTGGGCGACTTGGAATTGAGGATCCAGGTGTCGAACCCGGGGGCATCCGGCTTTTCGGCGCGCTGCCAGACGCCGGCGGCAGCAGCGAGCGCGCCTTGCAGCAGCGAGGTCTCGACCCATTGCCCGCGGCCGTTGATCTCGCGCGCCCGCAAGGCCGCAGCGATGCCCAGCGAGGCGTTGAAAAAGGCACCCAGACTGGGCCAGTGCGAGGCGACGAACAGCGGCCCTTCCCGCGGCGCGCCCTGCACCCAGTCCTGCGGAATCTCCAGATCCGGATACGGATCGGGCAGCCCGCTGATGTGGCGGAGCGCGCCTTCCGGCCAGCCGCGCTGCTCATACATCAGTCCGGTGCGCGCCTGCACCAGCGCGTCGTACGCGGGCCGCTGGCTGTGCGCGTTGTCGCGGCCGTAGCCGGTGATCGAGCAGTAGATCAGGCGCGGATTGAGTTTGGAGAGCGTGGCGTAGTCGATGCCGAGCTTCTCGGTCGTGCCGGGCGAATACGACTCGACGAGGATGTCGGCAACCCGTGCGAGCGCAAGAAAGGTTTGCCGGTCCTCATCCTTTTTCAGGTCCAGGATCGCGCTTCTCTTGCCGCGCTGCCAGACGCGGTAGCCGAGCTGGTTGCGGAACGGATCGCCGCCAGGTGGTTCGATCTTGGTGACCTGCGCGCCGTTGTCGGCGAGCAGCATCGTCGTCATCGGACCGGCAATGCCCCAGCTCAGATCGAGGACTTTGAGACCTTGGTAAACGCCTGCCATTTTCTCAACCCGTGTGACGTAAAGACGAAAAGCCGTGCGCCGCCGGATGGGAGCACGGGGAACTTCTTCGGCGGCTTTCGCGCCGGCCCCTGGCGGGCACGCTGCGCTCAGCCCAGGCCAAAGGTCCGCAGCGCATTGCCGGATGTGATCTTGACGCGGTCGGCCTGCGGAATTCCTGCTTCCTTGAACTGGCTGACGACCTGCTTGCGCGAGTTGGGCCAGCACGTCGCCGGATGCGGGAAATCCGTGGACCAGTACAGGCAATCCGGACCGAAATACTCATAGGCGGCCTTCAGGCCCTTGGGCTCATACATGAACGTGGCCCCGCATTGCAGGCGGAAAGTTTCCGACGGCGGCCGCTTGACGCCAGGGAATTCGTAGTGCTGGTGCATGCGCGGATCGAGCAGGGTCTCGAAGAACCAGGGCAGCCAGCCCAACCCCGGCTCGACGAACAGCACCTTCATCTTCGGATACTTCTCGAGCGTGCCGGTGAGAATCCACATGCAGATCGTCTCGGCCAGCGGTGCCCAGGCCAGCCCGGTGAAAATGCCCTTCTGCGGCGTCGGATCGCGGCGGAACACATCCCACAGCGAGGCACGCAGATCCAGGTGATTGAGGATGACCAGACCGGTTTCCTCGATCGTCTTCCACAGCGGTTCGTAGCGCTTGTCGTAGAAATCCGGCAGCCCCAGGTCGGATGGAAACGGCGTCAGTTGCACGCAACGCGCCTTGCGGTCACGCGCCAGGCGGATGACCTCCTTGACCGCGAAATCGATGTCGTAGAGCGGCAACTGGTAGGCACACATCAGGCGTACCGGGTCGTAGCTGGCGAAATCCGCCATCGCGTTGTTATAGCCCTGGAAGACCTCCTTCCAGTCATTGCCCATCAGATGCGGATTGACGATCTTGGCGCCGGCAATCTCGGGGAAGATCACCTCGGCGTAGACACCGTCACGGTCCATCGCCGCGAGCTTGCCGCGGGGCTCGAAATGACCGGGATCGCGTGCCGCATCCGGATCGACGAAATCTTCCAGCTCGAGATTCTTCTGCCCGCCGCGCAAGACCTTGGCCGCGTATTCCTCGGCCTTGCGGTTGGCTTCGTCCCAGACCGCGTGCAACGGCTTGCGCAACCGCTCCTTGATCCAGTCATCGGTGAAATGGACGTGAGAGTCCACGGATACCAGCTTTTCGGTGGCCAGCTCGGTCATGACGCATCCTCCAGGCACGTTTTCATGCGCTCGCGCACCCGACCTTACGGCCGGCCGCGCGTCGCCTGCATGCCTCAAACGGATGAGTTTGTGAAACCGCTTCGGAAAGGCCGCTACACGCCCGCGCCAGGTGCCAGCCCAACGCGGGTGCGACCGATCAGGCCTGCGGTACGGCGGCCGGCATCCCCGGCGCACGGTCGCGGTAGAACCACGCACCCAACGCCGGCAGCAGGCAGATCGCGCCCAGCACGTTGACCAGGAACATGAAGGACAGCATCACGCCCATGTCCGCCTGGAACTTGAGCGCCGAGAACATCCAGGTCGCGACGCCGACCGACATTGTCACGGCGGTGAACACCGCGGCGCTGCCGCGCTCGACCATCGCGCGCTCAAAGGCCTCGCGAAAACTCACCGAAGCATCCTGCAGATGGACCTGGATGCGCTCGAACAGATACAGACCGTAGTCGACGCCAACGCCCACGCCGAGCGCGATCACCGGCAGCGTCGCCACCTTGAGCCCGATGCCCAGGGTCGCCATCAGCGCGTTGCAGAAGACGGTGACCAAGGTCAGCGGAATCATCACGCAGATCACGCCGATCCATGAGTGGAACGTGAGATAGCAGAACAACACCAGCGAGCCGAAAATCGCGAGCAGCATCTTGACCTCGGCCTCGGCGACGGCCTCATTGGTCGCCGCCATCACACCGACGTTGCCGGAGGCCAGGCGCAGCGTCACCCCCTCCACCGGATTCTCGGCGATGAAGCGCTTGATCTCGGAAACCACGTGGGCGATGGTGTCGCCCTCGTGGTCTTTGGTGAAGATCATGACCTGGATCGCCTTGCAGCCTTCGGTGTTGAACCCGAGATTGGGATCGAAGGCCTTGGAACCCGCCGACAGGCCGACTTGTGTCCGCGGCAGCGCGCGCCAGCGCGGATTGCCCTCGTTGAAGGCCGCGATTACGAGCTTGCCGATACCGCCGACGCTGATCACCGAGTGCACGCCCTCGACACCCTTCATGAACAGCTCGAGACGGTCCACGGTATTGACAACCGGATAATGCAGGCAGGAATCGCCCTCGAAGTCCGGCGCCTCGACGATGACCGTGAGCACATCGACGCCGATGTCATACGTGCTTGCGATCATGCGGCTGTCCCGGTTGTAGCGGGAATCCTCATGCAGTTCGGGGACACCCTGGCCAGAGTCGCCGATGACGAGGTCGCGTGATTTCCACGTTGCCCCCACGAGCAGCGCGATGCTCGCCGCGAACACCACGAGCGCAAAGCGCGGCTCGGCACAGGCACCGATCGCGCGTACCAGGGGATGCCGCTTCTCGACGGTCTGCGTCTCGGCACGGCGCCGCGCCGAATCCTCCAGCCGCAGGTAAGACAGGATGATGGGCAGAATCATCTTGTTGGTGATGATCATCAGCAGCACGCCCAGGCAGGCGGTGATACCCAGTTCGTGCACGATCGGGATATCGATCAGCATGATCACGCCAAACCCCAACGCCTCGGTGAGCAGCCCCGCCGCACCGGGGATAAACAACTTGCAGAACGAGGCGTGCGCGGCTTCGACGGCGTTCTTGCCCGACATCACCTCCATGCGCCAGGCGTTGGTCATCTGCACCGCGTGTGAAACCCCGATCGAGAAGATCAGGAACGGCACCAGGATCGACATCGGATCGATCCCATAGCCGATCAACGGCAAGACCCCGATCAGCCACAGCACCGGCAGCATCGCCACAACCAGTGCCACCAGCGTCACGCGGATCGAACGCGTGTACCAGAACAACAGCAGCGCCGTGATCGCGAACGCAACGCCGAAGAATGCAAACACCCCGAGCAATCCCTTGATGACGTCGCCGAGCAAACGGGCAAAGCCGATGATGTTGATCTCGATGTTCGGGTTGTACTCCGGGTTGTCGACTGTCTCGACGGTGAGCTCGCTGCCCTTGACCTCGAAGGTCTGCTTGCCCTCCTGGCCCGGCACGTCGCGCAGCACCTTGAAGGTCTGCATACCGAGCAGGGCGCCGTAATCGACGTAACCCTCATAGACGATCTCGCCGGCCGCAAACGGCGGGCGGGCCTGCTTCATCCGGTAAACGTATTTGACCGGGCTTTCGTAGCGGCCACGGATTTCCTCGAGCTTGGCCTGCACCTCCCAATAATCGACCTTGATACCGGCCTCGGGGTCGTATTCGTGCAGGTCGGCGCGCACCATCGCGCCCTTGAGATCCCTGGCGACGAGTTGTCCGATCTGGCCGGAGTGCTCGACGTTCTTGCGAACGCGGTCGAGATCTTCCTGCGATCCGGAATAGCGCGCCGGCACCACCGGCTCACCGTTGAAACCGTCCTCGGTGATCTCGATGTAGTAGACGTCGGGCGTGAACAGCGAGGACACGCGCGTGCGGTTGATGCCCGGAATGAAGAAAACCTCGTCGGTGGTTTTCTGCAGGGCGTCCATGAACGCCTTGTTGTAGATATCGCCCTCGCCCTTCCAGCGCAGGTTCACGAGAATCGTGTTTGCGCCGGAGAAGTCCCGCATGTACTGCATCATCGTCTTCATGTACGGATGCTCGATCGGGATCAGCTTGAGAAAACCCGGATCGAGCTGCACACGCGTGGCGCAGACACCCAGCACGATGGTGACGAGCGCGAAGAACACGGCGAGCGGCCGACGACGCCGCAGCAGAAAATCGGCAAAGCGTTCGACGTAATACTCGGTGCGGCTCATGGCGCCTCTCCCTGTGTGGCAGCCGCCCCGGCCGCCGTTTGTATGGCGAGCCCGTTGTCGCCGCCGCCGAGCCAGCGCCCGTCGTCGAGCGGCAACAGCGCGGCGATGGTGTTGCCGGCCGACGGCGTCAGCAGCTCGTAGGTCCGGCCATCGTCACGCGACGACAGCACGGTGTTACCGGCGCCGGCGAGAAACACGCGGTCCTTGGCAACGGCACCGGCGAATAGCGAGGTGGCGACCGGGACTTTCGCTTCCTGCCAGCTCAAGCCGTTGTCCTCGCTGCGGAACGCATGGCCGCGCATCCCGAACGCCACCAGCGTCTTCGACGGCAGGGTGAGCACACCGAACAGCGAACCGGGGTAGATCTCGTCGAGCTGGGTCCAGGTTTCGCCGCGATCGGTGGAGCGCAGCAGCAAGCCACGCTCGCCGACCAGCACGAGCGCGCCATCGGCGGCACGCGCCATGTCGTTGAGGTGTCCGGTACCCCCGAGCGTGCTGCTGTCGAAGTTGGCGAACGGATCGGCATTCGGATCGGTGCTGGCAAACGGATCGGCCGCAGGCGATGTCTGCGCGGCGGCATTGGCGATCACGAGTTCACGCCTGTGCCAGGTCTGCCCCAGATCCTCGGACACCAGGTACAGGCCGAAGGCGCCGAAGGCAAACAGCCGGCCGTCGTAAGGCCCGGCGACACCGAGCAAAGGGTCGCTGCCATCGCCGCCGTAGTGCACCTCGCTCCAGTGCGCGCCGCCATCTGTGCTGCGCACGATCCAGCCGTCGTGACCGACGGCGACGGCCACCCCGTCGCCGACGAAGCGCACGCGCGTGAACGTCGAGCCGCGTTGCGGCTCGACGGACGCGCTGTGCCAGGGGCCTTGCGCGGCATCGGCGATGAGAATCTGGCCTTGTTCGCCAACCGCGATCAGACGCTCGCCCTGGCGGTCCAGCCCGGTCACGAGCAGGCGGTCGGGATAAATCTGGGTCGGCGCAAAAACCGGTTGCGGCCGCGGCGAGAACGAATAAACGGCCGCCACAATCACCAAGGCTGCAACCGCGATCGACGGCCAGGCCGCCCCCCATGCTGCCGCGCGCTGCGCGGTGCGCGGCACCGCCTGCGCACGTGTGTCGTCATTCATGTGTCTCTCCTCGCCGGCCCAGCGATCCGGACCGACGCGTCCGGACCGTTCCCCCTGTCGGGTCCTCGCACCCTGGCTTTCAGTCTGCGCGCGTCCATCGACGCGGGCAACCCGGCTGCGGCGGGGCATCAAACCAGCTCGAACAGGCCGGCGGCACCCATGCCGCCGCCGATACACATCGTCACCACGACGTACCGCACGCCGCGGCGGCGCCCTTCAAGCAGCGCGTGCATGACCATCCGTGCGCCGGACATGCCGAAGGGATGGCCAATGGCGATCGCCCCGCCGTTGACGTTGAGCCGGTCATTGGGAATGCCCAGCCGGTCGCGGCAGTACAGCACCTGCACGGCAAAGGCTTCGTTCAATTCCCACAACCCGATGTCGGCCACCGTCAAGCCATGCTGCGCGAGCAGCTTGGGCACCGCATAGACGGGGCCGATACCCATTTCATCCGGCTTGCAGCCGGCAACTGCGAATCCACGATAGACGCCGAGCGGCGCCAGGCCGCGCCGCGCCGCTTCGCTGCGGCACATCACGAGGACAGCGGCCGCCCCATCGGACAACTGCGAGGCATTGCCGGCCGTGATGAAGCGGCCGGTTTTCACGAAACGGCCGTCCTTCCACACCGGCTTGAGCGCGGCAAGTGCCTCGAGCGTGGTGTCGGGACGATTGCCCTCGTCCTGCGCGATCGTCACGCGCTGTTTCCCGGCCGGCTGGCCATCCTTGTCGAACAGCTGCTTGTCCACCGTGATCGGGACGATCTCTTCGGCAAACGCGCCGGCGCGCTGCGCCGCTGCGGTGCGTTGCTGACTCTGCAGCGCATATTCGTCCTGCGCAGCGCGCGGAATACCGTAGCGTTCGGCGACGATCTCCGCCGTCTCAATCATCTGGATGTAAGCCGCCGGCTGTGCCGCAATCACGGCTTCAGAAAAAAACCGGTAGGTGTTCTTGTGCGCATTCTGCACCAGCGAGATCGATTCGAGCCCACCGGCGACGACGATCTTCTGCTCGCCGCAGATGATGTTCTTAGCCGCAAGCGCGATCGCCTGCAGCCCCGATGCGCACTGGCGATCCAGGGTCATGCCCGGCACGCTGTCCGGCAATCCGCCGGTATAGGCGCAGAGCCGGCCGAGGTTATAGGCCTGCGTGCCCTGCTGTGCCGCACAGCCGATGATCACGTCATCCACTTCGGCAGGGTCGATGCCAGCTCGCGCAACAACCGCGCGTACGACATGCCCGCCCAGCACCGGCGCCTCGGTGTCGTTGAATGCGCCGCGATACGCCTTGCCGATCGCCGTGCGTGCCACCGCGACGATGACGGCCTCGGTCATCGTCCGCCCTCTGCATCCCGCCGCAACGCGCAGCGCACGCTGCTCACCACGCATCCCATCGCCGTTCTCCTGCCGCCGGTTGTGTGCCGGTTGTGTATCTGGTTACGGTACGCAACGCGGAGTCATGCAGCTTCATTCAAAAGTAGTAGCGGGAAAGGGTGTCGGCGATGCACGCCGGCTTGTGGCCGTTCTCGATCTCCACGGTGACGCGAATCGTCGCCTGCACGGCGCCATCCTTGGTGCGCTCCGCGGCGATCAGCTCGCCGCGCCCGCGGATGCGGCTGCCCACCGGCACGGGCGCCGGGAAGCGCACCCTGTCGCAGCCATAGTTCACGCCCATTTTCATCCTGACGTCGATGATCTCGGGCAAGAAGCGCGAGATCAGCGACAGG
This sequence comes from Fontimonas thermophila, assembly GCF_900113085.1. Classification (GTDB taxonomy): domain Bacteria; phylum Pseudomonadota; class Gammaproteobacteria; order Nevskiales; family Nevskiaceae; genus Solimonas; species Solimonas thermophila. The sequence goes on from NZ_FOOC01000009.1 coordinate 75,946, forward strand.
GTCAGATACCCATGCGCGATGCAGGCACCGAACGGACCCGCCTTGGCGCGTACCGGATCGACATGGATCCATTGATGATCGTCGGTTGCGTCGGCAAACCGGTTGATGCGCTCCTGGGTGATCGTCAACCACTCGCTCACGCCCAGCGGCTGACCGACGGCGGCCAGCAAAGCGTCTGCGGTTTCAAACACGGCGGGCATGCATCCTCCCTCAAACAGACGGCAGCGCAAAAAACGCTTCAAGCCCTCTGGCTCGACGCGGAAATCACCTCGCCGACGAGATACGAGGCATAGTCGGACGCCAGAAACACGATCACGTTGGCGATCTCCCAGGCCTCGGCGCCACGGCCGAAAGCCTCGCGGCTGGCGAGCTCCTGGAGCAGGGACTCTGGCGCACTCTTGCGCAGATGTTCGTGGAACACGATCGACGGCGACACCGCATTGATGCGGATGCCATATTCGGCGGCCTCCAGCGCCGAACAGCGGGTCAGGGCCATGACGCCGGCCTTGGCCGCCGCGTAGTGCGCTTGCTCCTTTTGCGCGCGCCAGCCGAGCACGGAAGCGTTGTTGACGATCGCCCCGCGTCCGCGCGGCTGCATCTTTTTGAGCATCGCGCGGGTCATGCGGAAGGTGCCGGTGAGCGTCACGTCGATGACCTTGAGCCACTCTTCGTCACTCATGTCGACGACACGCCGGCTTCCACCGAGCCCGGCATTGTTGATCAGCACATCGACACCGCCGAGTTGGGCTTCCGCCGCATCGACCAGCGCCTGCACCTCCGTTTCCTGGGTGACATTGCACACCTGCGCATACACCTGCGCCTGAGGAAACGCGCGCGCCAGCGCCTGCGCCGCTTCCTCGGTGCGGCGCGGATGCATGTCGGACAGCATCAAGCCCCGCGCACCCTCTTCGAGGCAGCGCTTGGCCGTCGCAAAACCGATACCGGCACCGGCCGCGGCGGTGATCAGCACGGACTTGCCGGCCAGCAGGCCGTGCGCAGGTACATAAGGCGGGGGCGGAACGATTTTCACGAGTCTGCGATTCGATCTTCGGACCGAGAGCAATCGCAGTGTGCCGGCGTGCGCCGGATCCGTCCTCAGCCGGATAGACGAGCCGAGATCCGGCAGGACATGAACATCATGTGTTAATATTCTGCACATCGAGTGCATATCGGGCCGCTGATGATCGCGATCGTAGAGGCCACGCGCGCTGGCTTGTTGCGCCGCGAACACTGGAGCCGCAACATCGTGGCGGGCATCATCGTCGGCATCGTGGCCTTGCCGCTGGCCATGGCATTCGCGATTGCCTCCGGCGTGCGTCCCGAACGGGGTATCTACACGGCGATCGTGGCGGGCCTGACCGTCTCACTGTTCGGTGGCTGTCGCATCCAGATCGCCGGTCCAACCGGCGCTTTCATCGTGATCCTCGCCGCCGTGACTGCGCGCCACGGCGTCGATGGCTTGCTGCTCGCCACAGCAATGGCCGGTCTGATCCTGATCACACTCGGCCTGGCCGGTTTCGGCAGCGTGCTGCGCTTCATCCCCGATCCAGTCGTCACCGGCTTCACGGCAGGCATCGCCGTGGTGATCTGGATCGGGCAATGGAGGGACTTCTTCGGCCTGCCCGCAATGGTATCTGGCGAACACTTCCATGAGCGCCTGTGGGCACTGCTGAAGACCTTGCCGCACCTTGATCTCCCTACTACGACGCTTGCGCTCGGAAGTTTGTTGATTGCCGTCTACGGCCCACGCATCCCGCACCTGGCACGCATACCGGGCCCCTTGCTGGCGATGGTGGTCGCCACCACGGCCCAGACAGTGGCCGGTCTGGACAGCGTGGCTACCATCAGCAGCACATTCGGAGCCATTTCAAGCGAATTCCCAATCCCGTCCCTGCCCGCCATCAGCTTCGATCGCATCGTCTCGCTGCTGCCCTCGGCATTCACAATCGCCATGCTGGGCGCGATCGAGTCGTTGCTGTCCGCAGTGGTCGCCGACAACCTGGCCGGCACACGGCACGACTCCAATCAGGAATTGATCGGCCAAGGCATTGCCAACGTCATTGCGCCGATCTTCGGGGGTTTTGCCGCTACCGGCGCGATCGCGCGTACCGCCACCAACTTCCGTAACGGCGCCACCAGCCCGCTGGCTGGCATCGTCCATGCATTGACCCTGCTCGTGATTTTGCTCGTATTGGCACCGCTGGCCGGCCGCATTCCGCTGTGCGCCTTGGCCGCGATCCTGTTCGTCGTCGCGTGGAACATGAGCGAAACACGCCGCTTCCTGGAAATGGTACGCACCGCACCAGGCGCAGACGTCGCGATTCTGCTGATCACGTTTCTGCTTACCGTGTTCGCCGATCTCGTGATCGCCGTCAACGTCGGTGTGATCCTGGCCATGCTGCTGTTCGTGCGGCGCATGGCCAATGCCGTCAAAGTACGGCGCCAGACCGATACAGAGCTGGACTCACAACGAGCTCCAAACGTGCCTCCAATCACGGATGACGTCGCCGTGTTCGTGATCGAAGGACCCCTGTTCTTCGGAGCAGTCGATCAGCTCGAGCAGGCGCTCGATGAACTGACGCATCAACCGCGCGCAGTGATCATCCGGCTACCCCAGGTGCCGTTTCTAGACATCACCGGGATCCAGGCGCTGGGAACCGAAATACAGGCCCTGGAGAAGCGCGGAGTGCGCGTAGCGCTGACCGAAGCGCGCAGCAATGTGCTGCGTAAGCTGGTCCGCGCTGGCCTGATTCGCAAGTCAGCGCACCCGTTGCGCTACTACCGCACGTTCGCCGACGGTCTCGCGGATCTCGTCTCGGTAACGCCGTGAGGCTCGGAACCTCGCCCCTGGGGTTTGCTCGAATAAGTGACCCCATGCGCCGCGAGGTAATCGCGGATGAGCTGGCGAACCACTTGCGAGGGCGTGAGATCCTGTTGTGCACAGAGCCGCTCGAAGGCTTTTTTCTTCTGCGGGTCAATGAGCAGCGTCAGTCGTGCGGTCTTGGATTCCATGTGCCGATGCTAGCATGCAGTGCGCATCGGGTTAACACATGCTCCCACCTTCCCGGGCCAGGGGCATCATCCACGAAAGACCGCGCGCCTGACACAACCCGAGCGGTGTATCCCCAAACCCACCACCGCTGCCGCCCGTCCGCTTGCGGCGATTCGTCGCGCACTTCTGGCCAAAACGTCGGGATTCAATCCATCACAGCATCAAGGCGGCCGACTTGACCTGTACCCACACCTCCTGCCCGACGGCCAGCTGGAGTGCCGAAGCCGCGCGCTGGGTCAGCCGGGCGAGCAGCAGGGACGGCCCCACCCGAACGCGCACCCGCATCAAACTGGGGTGCTCGTCCTCGCCGATCGCGTCCACCGTGCCGCGCAGCACGTTCTGAATGCTGCTTATCCCCGGTTCTCTGGCCAGGCTCACATCCCGTGCCAGCACGCGCAGGCGCAGGCGCTCTCCGGTGGCGTGACCGTCGTCGCGCACCCACAGGCTGCCGCCGGCGAACTCGACGCGCGCCAAGTGCCAGTGCCCGTCCCGTTCCACCACCGTGCCCTCGAGGACGACCCCGACGTCCTCGCCAAGGCGGACCGGCCAATCGAGGCGCGTCAGCGTTTCGACCAGCGCCCCGCTCATCAGCACCCGCCCCCGCTCCATGACCACCATGTGATCGGCCAGCCGCGCGACTTCTTCCGGCGCATGGCTGACATAAAGCACCGGGATATCCAGCTCATCGTGCAGGCGCTCGAGGTAGGGCAGGATTTCCTGTTTACGCTGGAGATCGAGCCCGGCCAGCGGCTCATCCATCAGCAACAGGCGGGGACTCACCGCCAGCGCGCGGGCCATCCCCACCCGCTGGCGTTCGCCACCGGAAAGCGCGTCCGGCTTGCGGTCGAGCAAATGGCCGATGCCCAGCAACTCGATGGCGTGGTCGAGACTGACGCGCTGCGGCTTGCCGCTGCGCTTCATGCCATAGCGCAGGTTGCCGAGCACAGTCAGATGCGGGAACAGGCTGGCCTCCTGGAACACATAACCGATGGGTCGCTTGTGCGTCGGCACCCAGCGTTCGGTGTCCTGCCAGACCTCGCCATCGACAACGAGCCGCCCCTGTGGCGCGCGTTCCAGACCGGCGATGCAGCGCAAAAGCGTGGTCTTGCCGGCCCCCGAGTGGCCGAACAAGGCGGTTATGCCGCGCCCGGGCAGCGCAAGATCCACGTCGAGGGAAAAACCCGGCCGGTCCAGCCGGAACCGCGCGTCGATGCCCGCCATCTCACAGGCCCTTCTTCGGACCGGACCGCCAGGCGTAGAGCGCCAGCAGGACAACAAAAGAGAAGATCAGCATCACCGCCGCCAGGCGGTGTGCGTGGGCGTATTCCAGCGCCTCGACGTGATCGTAGATCTGCACCGAGGCCACCCGGGTGACGCCCGGCAAGTTGCCGCCGATCATCAGCACCACGCCGAACTCGCCCACGGTGTGGGCGAAGGTCAGCACCGCGGCGGTCAGAAACCCCGGCGCGGCCAGTGGCACCGCAACGGTGAAGAAAGCATCGAGCGGCGAGGCGCGCAGCGTGGCCGCTACTTCCAGCGGCCGGTCACCCACGGCTTCGAAAGCCGTTTGCAGCGGCTGCACCATGAAGGGCAGGGAATAGAACACCGAGGCGATCACCAGGCCCCAGAAAGTGAACGGCAGCAGCCCGATACCCAGCGCCTGGGTGAGCTGCCCCACCGGCCCGTTCGGCCCCATCGCCAGCAGCAGATAGAAACCCAGTACCGACGGCGGCAACACGAGTGGCAGCGCGACCACCGCGCCCACGGGGCCCCTCCACCTGGACTGGGTGCGGGCGAGCCACCAGGCGATGGGCGTGCCAAGCACGAGCAGAATCAGGGTGACGATGCCCGCCAGGCGGGCGGTCAGCCAGAGCGCTTGCAGGTCGCTGTCGGTCAGCATCGTCTCGTTTACTGGCCGGTGGCCTCATCCGGCAGAACGAAGCCGTACCGGATCATCACGGCGCGCGCGGGCGCGCTGGCCATGTAATCGGCAAAGCGGCGGGCAAGCGCGTTGCCGGCCGCGCGCCGGGTGATGATGTAACCCTGCACCAGCGGCTCGTGCAGATTGTCCGGGATGAGCCTGTAACGACCTTTGCTCGCCAGCTCAGGACTCAGCGCCAGCGACAAGGCGATGATGCCGACCTGGGCATTCCCCGTCTGCACGAAATGGGCGGTGTGGGCAATGTTCTCGCCATAAACGAGCTTGGGCTTGAGCTTCTCCCACAGACCTGCGGCACGCAAGGCCTGCTCGGCCCGTTGGCCATAAGGAGCATGCTTGGGATTGGCGATGGCGATGCACGTGATCGTCGGATCGGCAAGACTCGCCAGCGTCATCGTGCTGGCGTCCAGGCTGGCGCTCCACAGCACGATGCGGCCGACCGCATAAGGCCTGACCTCGGAGGCGGCGAGCCCCGCCGCGGCCAGCTCGCGCGGATATCCGATGTCGGCCGAGAAAAACAGATCGTAAGGCGCGCCCTGCCGAATCTGCGCGTAAAACTTGCCCGAAGAACCGTAGATGACCTCGACCTCGTCGGTCGGATGATCCACCTTGAAGGTCGTCACGATCTCGTCCATCGCAAACTTCAGGTCGGAGGCTGCCGCGATGATGATCTTCTCGGCATGGGCGTTTGCCATGGCGAGCAGGGCACTGACCGCAAAAAACAGGCGCAGAAATTTCATGAACAAATCCTTTTGCTTCTGGCTCTGGCGCAAACAAACCTGATGCACCGGGCGGGGCTGCTGACCCCGCCGGGCTCGGCCACCAACGGCGAGTCCCAATGGTAGCGTCATGTAATTGCGTCATGTCCGGCACAGCCGCGACAGACGCGATCCGCTCACTCGCTCACGCAACTCCTGCGGTTGCTGCGCACGCTGGCTTTCAGACGCGTCTCCAGCGCATCTAACGTTCACCGCGTCGCCGGCACCAGCACGTCAGGGCACGGCATCGCGCACCGCCCTCGCCACCGCGGCGCGCCCGACGAGCCGGCGCCGGAATACGCCTGGCGCAAGCCCAGTCCAGCGCTTGAAGGCATGGGCGAAATTTGCCGGCTCGCTGTACCCGAGCGCATCGGCCACCGTCTCGATCGAGACGGTGGGATCGCCGAGCAGCCGGATGGCCCGCTCGCGGGATACCGCTTCGCGCAGGGTGCGAAAAGCGGTGCCGCCTGCACGCAGGCGCCGCTTGAGGGTAGCCACCGACATGCCCAGAGCCGCGGCGGCGGCCTCGACCGAGACCCGTTGCGGTCGCTGGTACAGCAGCTCACGGAGCTGTTCGATCAGCGGATCGGTGGGCATGCGTGTCGCCGCCAGCGCGGCCAGTTGGGCACGGTGGGTGGAATGATCGGCAAAGCGGCACTCGATGGTGAGCTCCGACGCCGGCAACCACAGCCGATGCCGCGCGGCGTCAAAGCGCGGCATCGGATTGCATGGATCGTCGGGCAAGCCCCGCGGGCGCGGGGCGGCGAGCGCCACGTTCAGCGTCAATGGGCGCACCGCGAGCAGACTCAGCAGACGCGGAAAAGCCGCCGCGAAGTAGAACGCCACGAATGCGTCGAGGACCGGGTCGCGGGCACGCGGCGAGAAGCGGATGTCCACGGTCGGCTCCAAGTGGGTGACTTCGGCATGCAAGGCGTTGGTGACCACTGGCAAATAATCGAGCAGCCGGACCACTTCGGCGACCGTGGACGCGCTGATCAATGACAGGCTCAGCGGCGGAAACGTCGTCGGCCGCACTTCGCGGCCTGCCGCATAGCCGATGCACGCGGCACGCTCGGCGGTGAGTCCGGTCCCGGGCGGTGCGAGCCAGCGCAGCGGCACCGGCAGAGCGTCGCGGATCAGATGCGCGAGCGTTACCCCTTCGTCAGCCATTGCACGCCGTATCGACTGCGCTGCCTCGGGCGGAAGCGCCGCCGACTCCAGCAGCTGTACCAGCACCGCTGCCGTGACCCAAGGTTCGCACGCAATGGCGGCGGTACGCATGGCTGAGCCGTTCTCACAATCCCGGCGTTCGCGCCGCACATAGACGCGCAAAGCGGCGCGCGACACGATCCGATGCATCAGCGATCACAGGAGGTCTTGCGTCATGCCCGCCGTCACCTTCGTCCTTGCATCCGGCGCCATCCAGGAGGTCCCACTCACTGAAGGTTCCTCGCTGATGGAAATCGCCAAGATGCACGCCGTGCCCGGCATCGATGGTGATTGCGGCGGATGCTGTGCCTGCGGGACCTGCCACGTGATCGTCGATGAGGCCTGGCGCAACCGTCTGCCGCCGATCACCTCTGCGGAAGCGCAAATGCTGGCGATCCATGCCGGCGCCGATCCGGGCTCGCGGCTGGCCTGCCAGATCCCGGCAACGGCCGCACTGGACGGATTGCGCGTTCGCGTCCCCGACCATCAATTCTGAATGCGGAGCACCGCCATGAAGCTGACCGATCGGATCACCGAACTCTCTCATCTGGACCGAAGCTTGCAGGCCGTCCAGGCGCGCGTGCCGATGGACCTGCAGATCAAGGGCATGCACCTGTACCAGCGGCTGAAGCGGCGACTCACGGGCCGCGCAGCCGAACCGCGCTTCATCGAGTACCCTCTGCCTGCCGCCGACGCCGTGCCCATCGAGGCACTGGACCCCACCAGTCCCTTCCTCTACCGGCAAGGTCTCTGGCAGTCGTATTTCAAACGCCTGCGCGACGAGGCGCCGGTTCACTGGAACGGGCATACGCCTTTCGGCGGCGTCTGGTCGATCACCCGCTACGACGACATCATGACCGTCGATCGCGACCACGAGCGCTTCTCCGCCGAACCCTTCATCGTCATGGGCGAACCGCCGGAGGGGCTCGATCTGGCGATGTTCATCGCGATGGATCCACCGCGCCACGACCGCCAGCGCATGGCTGTGCAAGGCGTGGTATCGCCCAGGAATCTGCAGGAGATGGAGTCGCTGATCCGTAGCCGCACCCGCGAGGTGCTCGACAGCCTGCCACTGGGCACACCCTTCAACTGGGTGGAACGCGTCTCGATCGAGCTGACCGCGAGAATGCTGGCGACCCTGCTCGATTTTCCATACGAACAGCGTCACCGACTCGTCAAATGGTCGGATACGGCAGCCAATCTGGCCTCGGCGACGGGCGGCACCGTCACCGCCGACGAAGCCTTTTCGGCGATGGCGGAGATGGCCGCCGCCTTTACGCGCCTGTGGCACGACAAGGCCCGGCGCATCGCTGCCGGCGAACCGCCGGGTTTCGACCTGATCAGCCTGCTGCTGACTAGCCCGGATACCCGCGACATGATCGAGCGTCCGCTCGAGTTCCTGGGCAATCTCGCGCTGCTGATCGTGGGCGGCAACGACACCACGCGCAATTCGATGAGCGGCGGTGTCTATGCCCATCATCTCTACCCTTCCGAGTTCGCCAAGCTCAAGGCGAACCCGGAGCTGATTCCGAACATGGTCGCGGAAATCATCCGCTGGCAGACACCGCTGGCCCACATGCGCCGGGTGGCGACCCGCGACACCCGGCTGGGCGGTCAATTCATCCGGCGCGGCGACAAGCTGATCATGTGGTATGCCAGCGGCAACCGCGACGAGCGCAAGTTCGAAAACGCCGACGCTTTCATCATCGACCGTCCCAATGCGCGCCAGCACATGTCGTTTGGTTTCGGCGTCCACCGCTGCATGGGCAACCGTCTGGCCGAGTTGCAGCTGCGCATTCTCTGGGAAGAAATCCTGCCGCGCTTCGATACGATCGAGGTGCTCGAAAAGCCGCAGATCGTGCAGTCCAACTTCGTGCGCGGCTACTCGCGGCTGATGGTCCGGCTCACGCCGGCGCGGCGGCAAACCTCTTGAGACGCAGCGCAGGCACCCGCCGGCGAGGCGCGGCGGATCTGGGGCACGCCGCGCCATCGTCTGGCGATCAGCGACCCACCGACCAACGCTTGACTCCGGCATCGCCCACCGTGATCAGCACGCCCTCGGACAGCGCCAGCACGTCTGCGTAACTCGCGCCCTCCTGCTCGCGCCGCGGCTTCAGGCCTTGGTCATCGTCGATCTTGGCCGGCAACCGCCGCAGATCGGGCGAACGAACCTGCAGATTGGGCATCACCGCCAGCAGGCTCTGGTTGAGACCGGCGAGCCAGATCACATCACCCGCTGCCGATGTGCCGAACACCGACTGCACTGAATCGGTCTGCACCCGCTGCCACTCACCGGACCGGACGTCGGTGCTGACGAACACATTGCCGCGCAGGCCGGCAATCAAGGCGCCGCGCTCACCGATGGCTTGAAAAGTGAACAGCGAGCTGTCGTAAGGCGATGCAAGACGCGTCCATTGCCGTCCACCATCGTCGGAGATGGCCAGCATGCCTTGTTCGCCCACCAGCAGCAGGCTGCCGTCGCCCAGACGACCGAGCGCATTGAAATGCACACCTTCCTCGGTGAGATCGTTCGTGACCTCGTTCCAGTGCGCGCCGCCATCCTCGGTGGCCAGCATCTGCCCGTAGGCGCCGACGGCGTAGCCGCGCTCGGCGTCGAGGAACAAGACATCGAGCAGCGGTGAGCGCTTGGGGTCGAACTGCTGCAGTCTCCAGGTCTGCCCGCCGTCCGTCGTCTGCAGAATCACGGCATCGTGACCCACGGCCCAGCCGCGGCGCTCGTCGACGAAGGTCACCGAGGTCAGCAAGCTGCTGACCGGCACGTCGGCCTGGGTCCAGGTCGCGCCACGGTCGTCGGAGTAGAGAATGTGCCCGCGCGCACCGACGCTGACCAGTCGCGAGCCTGCGCTCACGATGCAGATCAGCAAGTCCTCGGCGGCGCGCGGCGCGCGCTCCGCAGGGCGTGGCGTTTCCTGCGCGCGCGCATGGGCGGGCGAGAGTATCAACACGAGTGCCAGGCCCAGCGCGCGAACAGCAGCGTACGAATCCATGCAGACGCTCCGTCAGAATTGGTACTTGAAGAAAAAGCCCAAGTTGTCGCGGTCGCGGTAAACGTTGTTGGAACCCGCGCCCCAGAACGCGTTGTAGGCGATCGTGAACGAAAACGACTTTTCGTAGCGCGTTTCCAGCAGGAAGTTGAACTGCTTGCGGCCTTCGACGAAGTTGGGCGCCGGCCCCGGGGCGTTACCCTTGATGTCGTGAAAGAGAATGAACAGAGGTTGCACGCTGATGCCCGGCAACACCGATTCGTAACTGATCCGGCCGACGATCCGGTAACCCCACGAAAAAGCATCGGCAAAGGCACGGCGCGGTGCCTGGAACGGGTTGAAGCGGACACCATCGGGGCCGATGCTGCAGGCCGGATTGGTCGAGCAGGCCAGGCGCGAGCCATCCGCGCCGCTGCCATCCGCGCCGGCGCTGGCATGGGTCGTCGCAAATGCAGGCCCCTCGATCTGCAACTCGTCAAACTTCGGCATGTTCAGCACGTGCGTCGCGGCGAATTCGTACAGCAGGATCACCTGATCCGCCCCGATCCAGTTTTCGGACGCACCGAGCACGCGCGTGGCGCCAAAGTTGTACTGGAGCACCTTGCCGGGGATCCAACCCTGGATGTAGCTGTTCGGCGGGTTTTCGCCGACCACGCCGCCACGGTACGGGATGATGAAATTTGGGAAAGACCGCGCCGAACCCGGCGCGCCGCCGACCAGAAGGTTGATCGTATCCGGATACGGATTGTTGCCGCTGGCATCGACGAAGTCGTCATTGTCATAGACGACGTAATTGCCGGCCTCGTCGAACCCCAGGGCGGCGCTGGTGCCAGCGCAGCCGATCGCCGGATCGTGACAGCGGGTCAGGGTCGGCCCAAAGGCGGCAAACGCCAGATCGACCACGGCGACCTGCAGCGGCAGATTCGGCCGGTACGCGATCTCGCCCTGGAATGAATAGTCCCCGTAGGTCGTGGTGAAATCCACGCCGTAGAGCTGCCGGTCCTCCGGGTACTCGATCTGGATCCGCGCGCTATCGAACGGCACGGCATCCGACTGCGGCGCGCCGGGCACCGGCAGCAAGGCTTGGGCCAACCCGATGAGATCTCCGCCCAGCTCAGCCGCGACACCAGGGCGCTGCGCCAGTAGCACACCCGCATCCGCGAGCACATTGGCCTGGCCGCGCAGAGGGATCGTCGTGATCGGCAGGTTGGGGCAGGCGCGGAAGAACTCGGTGGTGTTGCGCGCATCGATGCCCAGTGCGTTGCCCTCGCGGCGCGCGCAGCTCGCATCGGTGGAAAAGAAGCTGATGTACGGCAGCTTCGAGTGGTAGTTCATCGCATAAAAACCAAACTCGGTGCCGTTGTTGATCGCATCCGAGTAATACTTGAGCGAGACGCCAAACTGGCCCTGGTCGCGCGCCTCGCGGTCCGGATTGCGTAACGCCGTCAGCGACGTCGGCGTGATCAGGGTCAACGGATTGGCCAGCCGCCCGCCGGCGAGCATCTCCGGATCTTCGGGCGAACCGCCGAAATGCAGCGAGACCCGGTCGCGCTGGTTGTCGGTACCGACATCGGCAAACGACATGAAGCTGCCGGCCGTCGGAATCTCGATCGGTTCCCACTCGTACTGGTAGTAGGCTTCGACCGTGCCCCCCTCGAACAGCTCGGTGCTGGCGCGCACCATGCCCACTGGCACGAACAGCTCCTCGAGCAGACCGAAGCCGAGCCGGTACAGCGCATTGGCGTTGACCGGCTGCGCCTGGTTCAGGCTGTTGATGATGGCGACGGTGCTCTGCCCCCAGTTCACCGTCTGCCGCCCGATGCGGAAGGTGAATTCTTTTTCCCCGTCCGCGTAGGGAATCCGGCCGAAGAAATTCGCATCGAGGATGTCATAGCGCAGGCCGATCTCGCGGGCCTCGCGGGGATCGCGCTCGATCTTGGTGAATTCCCCGGGACCGTACACACGGTCTAAGTAGCGGTTGTCGGTCTGGTTCTGTCCGGTCGTGCCCACCCGGTTGATGTTCTCCGACGTGATCAGGTTCGGCTTGATCGTTTTGAAATCGTGGTAGTTGACGTAGTCGTAAATGCCGATCCCGCGGAAGAACAGGCCGTAGTCACCGAACAAAAGCCGGAAATCCTGGGTGATCTTCAGCGGTGCCTGGATGATATCGCCCCGTTTGTAGTTGAGATTGCCGTCGTCGAAATTGATGGACGCCATGCCGGGTGCATCGCGCAGACGCTCGGCGGGAAAACTCTGCAGACGGTGCAAACCCTGGCAGGACTGGAATTGACCGCTGCAAACATTGGGATTGAGATTGCTCTTGCCGATCAAATCCGCCGCCGGATCCTGCAACCGCCAGGAGTACCCGAACGTCACCGAGTTGTTGAGAACGGCACTGAACCGCGTATCCAGCCAGTCGAACCCGAACTCGATTGCCTCGGCCGGCTGCAGCATCCCAGCCGCAATGACCGTCATCACGGCCATGATTCGCGTGCTTCTTCTCATTGGAGCTCTCCTTCTGCACATGCGCACTCGCATTTTTTGCCCGGCCTTCCGCCGGCCGGCATCCAGCCGGCCGGCGGAATCCCTCGCCCATATGCTTACTTCGACGCGCGGCTCTGCACGGTGTTGGCGTCGAAGAAATTGCTCGCGTAAGTGACCGTCGGATCGTACGGCTGATCTTCGTTGATCATCGCCGTCACGAAATAGCGACCGGAGTTGAAGTGGTAGATCACTTCCGGAATCGTCGTATGCACCTGCAGGTTCTGATAGCTCACCAGATGTCCCTCCTGGAACTGCATCAGCTTGCCCTGCTGGTCGTAGTTGTCGACCATCACCGTGTTCCAGGTGTCCTCGTCGATGTAGAAGCGCCGGAACTTGAAGGTGTGGCGCAGCTCCGGCCGGTTTTCCGCCTCGACGATCCAGACGCGCCGCAGCTCATAGCGCGGCAGGTCGCTGTTCAGGTGATTGGGTCGCGCCATGTCGGCGTACTTGACCGTCGGCCCGGCGAGCTTGTTGCCGTTGACCGGGATGAACATTTCCTTCTTGCCGACCAGCTTCCAGGTGAAGCGCTCGAACACGCCGTTGTACATGTCGACCTGGTCGTAGAACTGGTGACCGTCGGTGCCCTCATACGGGTTGTCGCAGCAGACGGCCGGTGCGCGGCGGATGCGCTTGAGCGCCGGTGCATACAGCCATGCGGCACGACCCTCGGGTCCAAAACCCGCTTTCTCGTGCACCAAGATGTACGTGCCGGCGATCCGTGGCGGCGCCACCGTCTCGGACAAATAGTTGATGAAGGTCGTTCCGGGCTTGAGCTCCAGCGGCGGGTTGCGCTTTAAACTGGCATAGACGAATTCCACGTCCTCGACGATCTTGGTGAGCGTGAACTTGCCGTCCTGCTGCACGATCATCTGGTTGTTGGAACGGCGGATGGTCTCGCTGCGCCATTTGGCGCGATGGTTCCAGAGCGGCTCGGTCCCGGTCTTGGGGATCGGAAACGGGAATCCGATGTAAGCGCCGGATGGATTGTCGACACCGTTGAGACTCGCACGCGTCGCGTTCTTGATCGTCTCCTCGTAGATCCGCTCCGGGAAGCTCGCGTGCCGGCGGCTCGGATACACATTGAGCTTGTACGTGTTGTAGCGCCGCAGCAGCTCCTTGTGCCCCTCGCTGAGCTTGTCGGCGTACTGCGCCATGTTCGCCTGGGTGATGGTGAACAGGATCTTGTCGCCGTCGATGTCCGGGTTCGACGGAAACATTGGCTTGATCTCCCCGCGCTGCGGCGCCGGCTTCCATTCGGGAATCGTGCCGTCGGCATTGCCGGCGCGCTCGGCGCCGATCGGGGTCAGGTTCTTGCCGAGCTGTGCAGCCTCTTCCGGGCTGACCTTGGCCCAACTCGGCGTCGCTGCCAAAGTGGCAGCGGTGAGAATGACGGCTCGCAATACTGCAGTGTCCATGATCATCGGTCTCCTCTCGTGGTGATCCCCAGGTGCATCGCGATCGAAAATTCCTAGCCCGTCACGACCGGCCCCGCCTCGTCTGGTGCGGCGACCACCAGCGGCTCCTTCGGCGGCTTGAGCAAAAAGGTCGCGAACGCCGGCAGCAGCACGGCGGCCGCAATCGCGTTGGCAAAGAACATCAGCGTGAGCAGGATGCCCATGTCCACCTGGAATTGGAGATTGGAGAACATCCAGGTGCACACCGTCGCGCCGAGCGTGAGTGCGGTGAAAATGACCGCCTTGCCGGTCTGATGCAGGGTATTGGCATAGGCCTCGCGCATGGGCATGCGTTTGATCAGCACGTTCTCCTCGAGCACGCTGTAGATGTAAATGCCGTAATCCACACCGATGCCTGCGGCAAAGGCCGCCACGGCGAGATTGGAGAATTTGACGCCAATCCCGAGCCACACCATCACCGCGTAGCTGACCACGTGCACCAGCGCCAGCGGCACCATGACGCAGATCAGCGAGGCAAAGCTGCGGAACGACAGCACGACGCAGACCCCGATACCGACAAACAGCCACAGCAGTACGGTGTATTCGGTTTCCTTGATGACATCGTTGACCGCGGCCATGACGCCGACGTTGCCGGAGGCGAGCTGGAACTTGACCGGGCTGTCGGGCGCCTGTTCGGCCTTGAACTTGTCGATGGCATCGATGATCACATCGATGGTCTCGGCCTTGTGATCCTCGGTGAAGATGAACACGGGCATCGCGCTGCAGTCTTCGTTGAGCAGCCCCGTGGAACTGGGAAATGGCTGGACGGTCACCACCAGCGCGCCGCTTTCGCGCGGCAGCGCGTTGAACTTGGGGTTGGACTCCATGTAGCTGTTGTAAACCTTGAGCTGAAGCTTGGGCAGCGACAGCGTGGATTGCACGCCCGGGGTGTTGTCCATGCGCCAGGCGAAACGCTCCATCTCCGCAAGGATCGGATATTCGATGCAGCCATCGGTCTTGCCTTCGGCGATGACCTTGAGCACGTCCACGCCGATCGAAAAATCGCGGACGATGCGCGCGGAGTCGAGGTTATAGCGCGCATCCGGCCGCAGCTCGGGCACACCATCGTGCAGCTCGCCGATCTTCAGATCGCGCGCGACCCAGTGGCCGGAGGCCCATAGCGCGCCGCCGAGCAGCAGCACGACCACGGCCACCGGTTTGAGCGTGATCGCGGACAGGGCGTGCCAGACCGGCTTGAGCCGCTCGTCGCGGCGGTGCTGATGGGCGCGGAACCGCTCGGGGTTCTTGAGTTTCGCGAACGACAGCAGGCACGGCAGCAACACCTTTTTGCACAGCACGATCGCGATCAGGCCAAACATCGCGTTGAGCGCCATCTCGCGGATGATGTCGATGGGGATCAGCAGGATCGTGCCGAAGCCGACGAAGTTGGTGGCCAGCGCGGATAAGCCCGGAATCACCAGGCGCCGGTACGTGGCGACCGCGGCGTCGAAAGCCCCGAGTCCGTGGTCCGCCGACTCGTTGAGCCAGAAGTTGGTGATCTGGATGCCGTGTGAAGTGCTGATGGCCAGCACGATGAACGGCATCAGGATTGCGAAGGGATCCAGGCCAAAACCGAAAAGATGCATCAGGCCCAGTTCCCAGGTGACGGCGAGCAGTCCGCAGATCGTCGGCATCAGCGCGACCAGCAGCGATCCGCAATACCACGACAGCAGCAACCACACCAGAAAGGCGGTGATCCCGAAGTAGCTGAACACTTCGAGCGCGCTGTCGGCGATGTCACCGACCGCTTTGGTGAAGCCGATGATGTGAATGTCGATGTCGGGGTTGTAATCCGGATTGTCGCGTTCGATGACCTCGACTTGTGATCCGCGCAGCCGGATCGTTGGACTCGCCGTATCGATTGGATCGACCGGCACCTCGAACGTTTCGAAACGGAACAAAAAACCGCGTTCGTCGCGATACAGCGTGCGCACGACCGCCCCCGCCTCGAACGGCGCGACGGCCTCGCGCAGCTTGTACTCATAGAGCTTGGGGCTGGTGAAGCGCTGACGGATGTCCTCGAGCCGGTGCGCGGTCTTGATGTAATCGAGCTTCTCGCCGGTGACCGGATGGCGCTCGAGCAGCTCGGCAAACACCATGGCGCCCGTCTGGTCATTGGCCACCAAACGGCCGATGATCCCGGCCTTTTCCACGTTGGCCTGCACGCGCGCGAGCATCTCGGGCGTGGGCGTGAAATCGGCCGGCACCACGTTGCCGCCGGCGAATCCCCCCTCGACCACTTCCAGATAGCGCACATTGGGCGTGAAGATCGAGCTCACGCGCGCGCGATCGACACCGGGCGTGAAATACACCGCGTCGGTGAGCGCGCGCAGCGTCTTCATGAACGCGGGGTTGTAGATCGTCCCCTTTTTCTGGGTCAGTGCCACCAGCGTGGTATTGGCACCGCCGAATTCCCGCTCGTATTTCTTGTAGATCTGGATATACGGGTGGTGCAGCGGAATCTGCTTTTCGAAGCCGGCATCGATCTTGAGATGGCTGGCCTGCCAGCCCAGCAGTGCGGTGAGCACTGCCAGCACACTCAGGGTCAGCAGCCGCCGCTTGAAGATCAGCGGTTCGGTCAGACGGACGAAGGCCTGTGCGAACGCACTCCGCGTATCGTGCATGAATGCTCCCCGCGCTTGGTTTGGCTATGTGTGTGGGTGTTCTTGGGTTTTATATGGGTTTTATACGGCTGTCGCACATCGTCTGGATGCCGGCAGCGTCACGAAGTCGATCTTGTCGCGGACCGCGCAGTCAGGACACGACCAGTCGTCTGGCAGGCTGGACCAGGGCGTGCCCGGCGGATACCCCTCCCGCGGACAGCCAACCGCCGGGTCATAGACGTACCCGCAGTTCGGACACTGGTGCGCCAGGGTATCGGCTGCCTGGGGAAGCGGCGCAGCGTTGGCAGGCGATGCCGTGCCGGCAAGATCCGCCGGTGCTGGGCCTTGCGCCTGATCCCGCCCCATCCAGCGGCGCAGCAACTGCGCGCGGCGCGGCGGATGCAGGTTGGCGCGGGTCAGATCGCCGCCGTAGTGCCGGACCACCCGCGGATCCATTAACCGGAACCATAGCGGCGGAACGTAGGCGATCAAGATCATCGACGCGTATCCGGACGGCAGCTGCGGACTGTCGTCGAAGTTGCGCAGACTTTGGTAACGGCGCGTCGGATTGGCGTGGTGGTCGGAATGGCGCTGCAACTGATAGAGCAGCAGATTGGTCACCACGTGATTGCTGTTCCAGGAGTGCTGCGGCTGGCACCGCTCGTAGCGGCCGCTGGCATCCTTCTGGCGCAGCAGGCCATAGTGCTCGAGGTAATTGACGACCTCCAGCAACGAGGCGCCGTACGCCGCCTGTGCGATCAGAAACGGCAGCGCCCACGGACCGAGCCAGAGGGTGATGGCCGCGAACAGCAGGAGGGTCATCGCAAAGGCCTGCAGGATTTCGTTGTGGTGCGAGAACACCGGCTTGCGATCACGCTGCAGACGGGCACGCTCGATGCGCCAGGCCGAGCGCAGACTGCCGATCACGGTCCGCGGCAAGAAGGCCCAGAAGCTCTCGCCCATGCGCGCGCTGGCCGGGTCTTCCGGCGTGGCCACGTGTTTGTGATGACCCTTGTTGTGCTCGATGAAGAAATGGCCGTAGGCAACCGGCGCCAGCGTGATCTTGGCCAGCCAGCGCTCCAGTGCATTGGTCTTGTGACCGAGCTCATGGGCTGTGTTGATGCCGACGCCGTTGATGAGCCCGACCGTGAGCACCAGCCCGATCAGCGCCCAGCCCGCATATCCGCCGTTGACGGCGAGCCAGCTGCCGTACAGCGTCACGGCGTACTGGGTGGGGATGTAGGCATAGACGATCCAGCGGTAGTACGGATCCGCTTCCAGGGCCGGCACCGCGCGCTCGGGCGGATTGCAGGCGTCGGCACCGATCAGCCAGTCGAGCAGTGGCACGAGGACGTAGAACACGACCGGCATGGCCCACAGCCACAGCCCGTTGCCGGTGACCTGCGCCAGCACAAGCGCGATCAGGGCCATGACCGGCAGCGCCGGGCTGAGCAGCCATGCATAGCGCTTGGTATCCGTCCACGCCGTATCGCCGGGCAACCCGGCAGTGGTCAGATGGCTCATCAAACCGTCTCCTCTCGGTGCCGCTGACAAACCCCATGCTGTCCGACAGACACCCGACGGACCTGTCGATTTCGGACAATGAACTGTCATAATGCGACATGCTCCGCAGCACCAGCAGCAGCCGACTTCTGGTTCCGGCCCGGTACTACATGCGCCTGGCCGACATCCTCCCCCGCCACGGAATCGATCTGCACGCCGTGCTGCGCGCGCTGGACCTGCCGGAGGATGCGCTCCAGCAGGCCGACGCGCGCATCGCCCTTGCCGACGTCGAGCGGCTGATCGCCACCATCGTCGGTGCCGGCGCGCCGTCCGAAACCGGCTTCGAGCTGGGCCGCTTGCTCTCGGTCAGCACCCATAGTGTCGTCGGCTTCGGCATGCTCAGCAGCCCGACGATGGATGATGCGCTGCGCTTCGTCGCGCGCTACTTCAGCCTGGTGATGCCAAGCTTCCGCCTGCGCTATCGCAGTGACCGCGACGGCGGCACGTTGCTGTTCACGCCCGTGGTGGCGATGAGTCGCGTCTGCCTGTACTTTCATCTGGAGACGATCGCAACCGCCGCGCTGCGCGATCTGGACGATTTGACCGGTGGCCGCCGGCCGCGCTGCCGGTTGACCCTGTCGATGCCCGCGCCGCCGCACGTGCGCCGCTATGAAGCCTTGCACGATGTCGAATGCCGCTTCGGCGCCGAGTCCAGCACCGGCCCCTTCATCCAACTGGACATCTTCGAAGATCTGCGCACGATTCCGCTGCGCCTGTCGGACCCCAATGCCCTGCGCGTGGCCGAGGCGCGTTGCCGCGCGCTGATCGACCAGGTCACCGGCATCGAGCGTTTTTCCGAGTGGATCGCGATGACGATCCGCGAAATGGGCGACGACGTGCCGACGCTGCAAGAGCTGTCGCGGATACTCAATCTGACGACGCGCACGCTCAACCGCTATCTCGAACGCGAGGGCACCTGCTATCGCGAGCTGGTCGGCAACATCCGCTTCGAACTCGCCTGCGAACGTCTGACGACGAGCATGATGAGCGTGACCGAGATCGCCTACTCGCTCGGCTTTCACGACTCCGCGAACTTTGCGCGCGCGTTCCGTGCGAGAGCCGGCTGCACGCCGAGTGAGTACCGGCGCCGGTTCGGTATGCGCCGGCCTGCCTGATCAGCCGGCCGGCCGCGGCTCGCGCGGCATGCCCAGGCCGCGCTCGGCGATGATGTTGAGCTGGATTTCGTTGGTGCCGGCGTAAATCGTGTCGGCACGCGAGAAGAAGAACAACTGCTGCAGCGGCCGGATCGCCGGGTCGTCGGAACGCACGTCGCCATCAGCACCGAGCACATCCATCGCGAGCTTGCCGAGGTCGCGGTGCCAGTTCGACCAGTAGTATTTGTAGATCAGCGCCTCGCGCTGCAAACCTTGTTCGCCACCGCCGGCGAGCATGCGCAGCGCGTTGGCGCGCATCACGCGCAAGCCGACCCAGGCCTGGGCGATGCGCGCGCGGATCGCAGGATCGCGGGCGCGTCCGTTACGCCGGGCGGCTGCGATGATCAGCTCGAGCTCGTGGGCAAACCGCATCTGCTGGCCGAGCGTGGACACGCCGCGCTCGGCTTCGAGCAACCCCATCGCCACCTTCCAGCCATCGCCAGGTGCGCCGACGATGTGATCCTTCTCGGCGCGCGCACCGTCGAAGAACACCTCGTTGAATTCGGCGCCGCCGCCGAGCTGGCGGATCGGCCGGATCTCGATTCCCGGCTGCTTGAGCGGCAACAGCAGAAACGCCAGACCTTTGTGTCCCTTGGATCCCGGCTCACAGCGCGCGAGCACGAAGATCCAGTCGGCCTCGTGGGCGAGCGAGGTCCAGATCTTCTGCCCCTGCACCCGCCATGAACCGTCGGCTTCCTGCCAGCAGCGCGTCTGCACGTTGGCGAGATCCGATCCCGCGCCGGGCTCGGAGTAGCCCTGCGCCCAGAATTCGCGGCCGGCGATGATCGGTGGCAGAAAGCGCTGTTTTTGTTCCGGCGTGCCGTAGCGGATCAGGGCCGGGCCGATCAAACCTTCGCCGATGTGCCCCATGCGACCGGGGCCGCCGGCGCGCGCATATTCCTCGTGGAAGATGACCTGCTGGTCGATCGACAGCCCGCGGCCGCCGACTTCTTTCGGCCAGCCGATGCAGGTCCAGCCGCCGGCGGCAAGCTCTTGTTCCCAGGCCTTGCGCAGCGCCGGTTCGAAATCCTCGTCACCGGGCCCGCCGCGGTGCTTGAGCACCGCATAGGGTCCGCACAAGTGCGTGCGCATCCACTCCGCGACCTCGGCGCGGAAACGCGCGTTCTCGGGGTCGTCGGCGGTTGTCGCGATCACCGGCAGGCTGCCGGCATCGAGCAGCGCCGCGGCGAGCTCCGCGCGCAGTGCATCGGCGGTGCCAAAGACATGGCTCGTCGCCTGCGCGCGCTTGAAGTAGAGCTGCGGATCGTATTCCCAGGTGAAGCCGACACCGCCGTGCAACTGGATCGCCTCCTGCGCGCACCAGAAGAAGGTGTCGGCGGCGAGCAGGCGCGCGCCCGCGCACTCGGCGGCAAACAGGGCGCCATCACCGGTGGCGGCCTGCGCGGCGGCGGCATACACCGCCGAACGCAGGGACTCGATCCTCACCATCATCTCCGCGCAGCGGTGCTTGACTGCCTGAAAAGCAGCAATCGGGCGGCCGAACTGCCGGCGCGTCGCGGTATAGGCCACAGTGAGATCCAGACACTGCTGGGCGCCGCCGAGCTGCTCGGCGGCGAGATACAGCCGCACCAGTGCACCGAACCGCGGCCAGCCCGAAGCGGTGCGCGCCGGATCGTCGATGCGCTCGGCGGCAACCCCGGCAAAGCAGGCAGCGGCAATCCGCCGGGTCTGATCCCAGGTGGGAAGTGGGGTGACCGACAGCCCTGCGGCCGTTCGCGGCACGGCAAAAACGCCTGTTCCTGCATCCGGCAAGGCGGCGAACAGCAAAAGCCAGTCCGCGCTCACGCCGTCGAGCAGTTGGCGCACCTCGCCATCGAGCACCCAGGTACCGGCGGCATGCCGTGCCGTCAGCGGATTCACCGCCGCACGCCAGGGCTCGGGATCCCCATACAGCGGCACGGCCAGCCGTAACGCACCCGCGGCAATGTGCGGCAAAAAGCGGGCTTGCGCGGCATCGGTGCCGACGGTCTGAAGCAGCGTCGCACCGACACAGACCGTCGCAAAAAAAGGCGCACACAGCAGCCGCCGGCCGGCCTGCTCCTGGATCAGCACCAGTTCGACCGGACCAAGCCCGAGCCCGCCGTAGGTCTCGGGAATGGCAATTCCACACCAGCCCAGTTCGCGGCCGATGCGCCGCCAGACATCCTCGTCATACCCGGATGCGCTCGCCATTGCACGGCGGACGGCGGCGCTGTCGCTGACGTCGGCGAGAAACTGTTCCGATGTGTCGCGGATCAGGCGCTGGTCTTCGGTGAGCGTGAGCTGCATGACCGCATTATCGCGGTCACCTCAGAGGGTCTCATCATCCGTTGAGACGACGCCGGCGCGCAGCCTGTACACCACGAACGCGCTCATGGCGCTGCGGCGAGATAGGGCCGAAGCCGCGCGATCTCATCCTCGTCGAGCGCAACGGCACGGCGCGTGTGCATGTCGATGCGCACGAGCACCGTGACCGCGGTGGCGACGCAAGATCCGTTCGCGAACATGCCGAGTCCCAGGGTGAAGGCGCTGCGCCCGATGCGCAGCACACGAACGCCAATGCGCAACGCGTTCGGATAATGCAGCTCGCGCAGATAGTCGAGCTCGATACGCGCGACCACGTTCTGGCGCTGCGCATCGCGCTGCCACAGGCCGGTGGCCTGCAGGAACGCGACGCGACCGCTCTCGGCATAGGTCATGAACGCCTTGTTGTTGACGTGGCCGAGCAGGTCGAGATCGGCAAAGCGCACGCGCTCTTCGGTCCAGAACCCGTAGGCCGTCATGCACCGTGCCGCATCCTCGGTGCGGCCACGCCAGCCTTCCGGCGTCGTCTCAGGTGCCATACACCTTCTGCGGCACCGGCGCCTCGCGCAGCAGCTCGTCGATCACCGGCGTGAGCTCCGCCGGTGCCCAGCGTGCTTTCTTGTCGCGCATCGGGCCGGTGCGCCAGCCGGTGGCGATCGACACCTTGCCGCCCTCGACCTCGAAGACGTGCCCGGTCACGTGCGCGGACAGCGGGCTGCACAGCCAGACGACCAGCGGTGCGACGTTCTCCGGCGCGTAATGATCGAAGGCGTTGGGATCGTCCGGTTTTTTCATCAGCGCGCCGAACACCGGCTCGGTCATGCCGGTACGCGCCGCCGGCGCGAGGGCATTGGCGGTGATGCCATAGCGGCGCAACTCGGCGGCCTGCACCAGCGTCAACGCGGCGATGCCGGCCTTGGCCGCGGCGTAATTGCTCTGGCCGACCGAGCCCTGCAAACCCGCACCCGAGCTGGTGTTGATGATGCGCGCATCGACGCGCTGCCCGGCCTTGGCCTGGTCGCGCCAGCGCTGCACGAGGATGCGCGTGATGCAGAAATGCCCCTTGAGGTGCACCTTGATGACCTGATCCCAGTCCTCCTCGGTCATCGACACGAACATGCGGTCGCGCACGATGCCGGCGTTGTTGACGATTCCGTGTATGTCGCCGAAGGCGCGGATCCCGGCAGCGACGATGCGCTCGGCACCGTCCATGCTGGTGATGTCGTCGCCTGCGACGATGGCCTTGCCGCCGGCCTGGGTGATCTCGGCAACGACGGCCTCGGCGGCGTCGCGACGGATATCGTTGACGACGACGCTCGCGCCCTCGGCGGCGAGCGCGTGCGCATAGGCGCGGCCGAGTCCGGCGCCGGCGCCGGTCACGATGATGCTGCGGTTCTCACAGATACCCATTGCACTCTCCCTCGATGCGATTACGGCTAGAGCCGCTCGATGATGGTGACGTTGGCCACGCCGCCGCCTTCGCACATGGTCTGCAATCCGTATCGCTTGTGCGTGCGTTCGAGCTCATGCAGCAGCGTCGTCATCAGCTTGGCACCGGTCGCACCGAGCGGGTGGGCCAGCGCGATCGCACCGCCGTTGACGTTGGTTTTCTCGTGCGGATAGCCGGTTTCCTCGAGCCAGGCCATGACCACCGGCGCAAACGCTTCGTTGATCTCGACGAGATCGATGTCTTCGAGTTTCATGCCTGCTTTTTTCAGCGCCACCTTCGTCGCCGGGATCGGCGCGGTGAGCATGAAAATCGGGTCGTCGCCATAGACGCTCATATGATGGATGCGGGCGCGCGGCTTCAGGCCATAGCGCTTGAGCGCGCGCTCGCTGACGATCAGCAGGGCCGCGGCACCGTCGCCGGTTTGGCTGGACACCGCCGCGGTGATCGTACCGCCGGGGGCGAGCGGCTCGAGCGCCGCCATTTGTTCGAGCGAGGTGTCGCGCACGGTCTCGTCCATCTTCAGCCCCGCGGTTGCGATCAGCTCGCGGTCGAAGCGGCCTTCGTGCTGGGCACGCCGTGCGCGCAGATGCGATTCCAGTGCAAAGCGCTCCATCGCCGCGCGCGACAATCCCCACTTGTCGGCGATCAGTTGCGCGGCGTGGAACTGCGACACCGGCGCATCGCCGAAACGCGCACGCCAGCCCTCGGAGCCGGAGAATGGATCGTTGAAGCCCAGCGGCCTGGCCGCCGTCATCGCCGATCCGATCGGGATCTGCGACATGGTCTGCACGCCGCCGGCGACGACCACGTCCTGCGTGCCGCTCATGACCGCCTGCGCGGCGAAATGCACGGCCTGCTGCGAGGAGCCGCACTGGCGGTCGACGGTCACGCCGGGCACGTGCAGCGGCAGTCCGGCGGCGAGCCAGCAGGTGCGCGCGATATTGCCGGCGAGCGGCCCGATCGCATCGACGCAGCCGAAGATCACGTCATCGTAATCCTCGGCGGGAATCGGGTTGCGCGCCACCAGAGTCTTGAGCACGTGGGCGCCCAGATCGGCGGCGTGGAGATGGGCGAGACTGCCCCGGCGCTTGCCGGTGGGCGTGCGTAAGGCATCGACGATGAATGCTTCGGCCATGAGAACCGTCCCGTGGATGGATAGGCGGTGGAAAAAGCGCGCAGGCCCGTTCAGGTGAAGGTTTCCCCGGGACCGAGCCGCGCGTTCGGATCGAACAGGAATGCAGCGATGCGCGCCTTGTGGAATTTGCGGTCACCCCAGGTTGCGTCGAGCGCCCAGGCGCGCTTCATGAACATCTGCAGATCGGCCTCCCAGGTGTACCCCATCGCGCCGTGTACCTGCAGGCTCTTGCGCGCCGCCAGCAGCGCCGCCTCGCCGGCAACGAGCCGCGCCTGCGAGACATACAGCGAGGCGTGCGGATCGTCCTTGGCCAGCGCGTAGGCGGCGCGGTACACGACCGGCTCGGCGAACTCGATCTTCACCGCGACGTCGGCCATGTGATGCTTGACCGCCTGGAAGCTGCCGATCGGCTTGCCGAACTGCTTGCGCTGGGCGGCGTGATCCACGCCCAGATCGAGCATGCGCTGGGCAAGCCCGAGCAACTGGGCGCTGATCGCCACTCCGGCGCGGTCGAGCGCGCCGGCCCACAGCGCGCGGCCGATGCTGGCCTTGCATACGCGCGTTGCCTCCGACGGCGTCCACTCGACCTTGTACAGCCGGCGCGACAGATCGATGCTCGGATTGAGCCGCGTCTTGACCTGGTCCTGGCGCAGCGCGTGGATCTCGTCGTCGTGCCAGAGCAGCAAGAGATCGGCATTGGCGGCGTCGGCGACGAACGGATTCACCGGATGGCCGACGGCGATGCGCGCCTTGCCCGAGGCGATCCGCGGCAGCCATTCGCGCTTGAGCGCGACGTCCGCCGGCAGATGGGTGAGCAGATAGACCGCGAGGTAGGCGGTGGCCGTCAGCGAGTCAGGAATCGCGAAATAACCCAGCTCCTGCTGCACCAGTACCCAGTCCAGATCGCCGAGCCCGATGCCGCCGAAATCCTCGGGCACCGACAGCGCGGTCAAGCCCTGGTCGGCGAGCTTGGCGCGCAGCTCCGCGGAGCGGCCGCTTTGCGTCGTCTCCCAGATCTCGCGTAGCCACTCCGGCGCTGCCTCGACCATCAGGAATTTGCGCACCGCGTCGCGGAATGCGAGTTGCTGTTCTTCGAATGTGAAGTCCATATCGACCCCGATCTACCTCGGCAGCCCGAGCATGCGCTCCGCGATGATGTTGCGCTGGATCTCGTTGGTGCCGGCGTAGATCGGCCCTGCTTGGGCGAACAGAAAGCCGTCGAGCCAGTGGCCGACGTCGCCGGCATCCGGCGCATGCGCCATCAGCTCGGCCCGCGCGCCCAGGATCGCCATCGCGGTTTCGTGCATCAGCAAGTCGAGCTCGGACCAGAAGATCTTGTTGGTGGACGCCTCGGCGCCGATCTGACCGCCCTTGGCCAGGCGACAGGCGGTGCGGTAGGTGGCGAGCGCATAGGCTTCGGCGGCGACCCAGCTACGCATCACCGCATCGCGGATCGACGGGTCGGCATCGGCGGCCTCGCGGTGCCGGAGATAGAGCGCCACCAACTGCTTGGCGGTCTGCTGGAAGCGCGCCGGCGAGCGCAGCATCAGGCCGCGTTCGAAGCCGGCGGTGCCATGGCGATGGCCCAGCCGGCGCCCTCGTCGCCGACGCGATTGGCGACCGGCACCTCGACGTCGTCGAAGAAGATCTCGGCGAATCCGGTCAGGCCGTTGAGCTGCTTGATCGGCCGGATCGTGATCCCGGGTGCGTCGAGCGGCACGAGCAGAAACGTCAGACCGTGGTGGCGCTGCGACTCCGGATCGGAGCGGAACAGGCCGAACAGCCAGTCCGCCCAGACCGCGCGCGTGGACCAGATCTTCTGACCATTGATGACGTAACAGCCGTTGCGGCGGATCGCCTTGCAGCGGATCGCCGCCATGTCCGACCCGGCGCCCGGCTCGGACCAGCCTTGCGCCCAGATGTCATCGGCCCTGGCCATGCGCGGCAGAAAGCGCGCCTTTTGTTCCGGCGTGCCGTACTCCATCAAGGTCGGCGCCAGCAGGAACACACCGTTTTGGTTGACACGCAGCGGCGCGCCCGCGGCCCAGTATTCCTCCTCGAAGATCAGCCACTCGATGAGATCACAGCCGCGCCCACCCAGCTCTTTGGGCCAGGTGACCGCGGAAAACCCCTGCTCCGAGAGCTTGCGCTCCCAGGCGCGATGCTGCTCGAACCCTTCCTGGGTATCGAAACTCGCCAGCGGCTCCTTGGGCACGTTGGCCGCAAGCCACTCCCGCACCTCGGCGCGAAACTGTTTTTGTCGTTCGGTGTATTCCAGACGCATGAGACTAAAGCTCCGAGAACATGCGACCACCGATCCTCGATACGAGAGAATCAGAACTTGGCATCGCGTTTCTCGACGAAGGCGCGGCGGGCTTCCGCCGAGTCCCGTTCGGTGTAGGCCTGCAGCGTGAAGCCCTGCTCCCAGCGATACTTGTCCTCGAGGTTGCCGTCCTCGATGCCATTGAGCGATTCCTTGGCGAGCCGGATCATCGCCGGGCTTTTGGCGGCGATCTTGCGCGCGATATCGAGCGCGGCCTCGCGCAGCGCGCTGCGCGGCACGACGCGCTCGATCGCGCCCAGACGGTAGGCTTCGGCGGCACTGATCGGCTCGCCGGTGAAATACATCATGCGCACCTTCTGCACCGGGAACAGGCGCTGCAGATGCGCCCCGCCGCCCATCGCGCCGCGATCGACCTCCGGCACGCCGAACGTCGCGTCCTCGGCGGCGACGACGATGTCCGCCGCGCCGGCGAGCCCGATGCCGCCGCCGAGCACAAAGCCGTGCACGGCGACGATCACCGGCAGCGGGTTGCGGTGCACGGCGCGGAACGAGCGGTAATTGCCGGCGTTGACCGACACGATTTTTTCCGGATGCCGGGCAAGCTCCTTGATATCGACGCCGGCACAAAAGCCGCGACCCTCGGCGCGGATCACGAGCACGCGGGCGGCCGGATCGGACCCGATGCGTTCGATCTCGTCGGCGAGCGCATGCCAGGCGGCATCGTCGAGCGCGTTGACCGGCGGGCGGTCGATCACCAGCTCGGCGATACCGTCGCTGATCGTGGTCGTCAGTCCGTGATTGCCGTGATTCATATCCTGTCGTCCTGCGCACAAAAAGCGGAAAGTGCCGAGAGCCGTGCCTCGGCCTGCCGCACGATGGTCTCGATCAGCTCGGCAACGCTCGGCAGCGTGTCGATCACCGCCGCGACCTGACCGCTCGGCAGCACGCCCTCGTCGGGCCGGCCCTCGACCATCGCGCGCTGGATCAGCATCGGGGCGTTGGCGGCCATCAGCGTCTGGATCGCGGTATCGCCCTCGCGCAGCGCGGCGAAGAAGGTGCGCACCATGTGCGCCAGCGACATCCCGGTGTGCGCGCGCCAGCGCCAGGCGCTGGCCAGCGCGACGCCCAGGCGGCGGAGAGTCCCGCCGCTTTCGAGCCGGCGCAGGACGGGGTTTTCGATCATGCGCTGCGGCAGGCCATCGACCGCGGTCGAGGTGCGGATGCGCGCCGGGTCTTTGACGTCGAGATAGTGCTGCAGGGTTGCACGCGGCACCGGCGATTCGGCGGTCATCAGAAAACGCGTGCCCATCGCGATGCCGACGGCGCCATATGCGAGCGCGGCGGCGAGCCCGCGGCCATCGAAAAACCCGCCGGCGGCGACGACCGGCACGGAAACGGCATCGAGCACCTGCGGCAGCAGCAGTGTGGTCGGCACCGCGCCGGTGTGTCCGCCGCCTTCGGCGCCCTGCACGGTGATCAGATCGGCGCCGAGCTCGACCGCCTTGACCGCATGCTTGAGCGCCCCGACCGTGGGCATGCATACGATGCCGGCATCCTTGAGCCGCCGGATCGTCTTGGCATCCGGGCCACGGCCGTAGGAGACGGCGCGCACACGGTCCTTGTGTTCGATGCACAGCGCGATGACGTCCTGTGCGTTCGGCTGGAACATGTGGAAGTTCACACCGAAGTTGGCCGGCGTGGCCGCGCGCACCTCGGCGATCGCGCGCGCGAGCGCCTCGGTGGACATCGTCGCCGCGGCGAGAAAACCAAAACCGCCGGCATTGCCGGTGGCCGCGACCAGGCGGGCATCGGCGACCCAGCCCATCGCCGTCTGCACGACCGGGTAACGGCAGCCGAGCCGGCGTGTCAGTTCAGTGGCCAGACCTGTGCTCATGGCCGCACGACGATCACCGAGGAGCCATGACCGAACAGCCCCTGGTTGGCGGTGATGCCGACCCGGGCGTTTTCCACCTGGCGCGCGCCGGCCTGCCCGCGCAACTGCCAGGCCA
Source organism: Fontimonas thermophila (assembly GCF_900113085.1). Lineage (GTDB taxonomy): Bacteria > Pseudomonadota > Gammaproteobacteria > Nevskiales > Nevskiaceae > Solimonas > Solimonas thermophila. The sequence continues at coordinate 104,409 of NZ_FOOC01000009.1, forward strand.
GCTCGCAGACCTGCGCCAGCGCCTGTGCCGGCACCGCCTCGCCGAAGCAGGCCAGCCCACCGGACGGATTGACCGGGATGCGCCCCCCCAGCGCGGTCTCACCACGGCGCAGCAGGGCCGCGGCCTCGCCGCGCGCGCACAGCTGCAAATCCTCGATCCAGTCCAGTTCCATCGCGGTCGACAGGTCATACACCTCGGCGACATCGACGTCCTTGGGATCGACCCCGGCTTCCTCATAGGCTTTCCGCGGCAACGCAGCGCGAAACGACTGCGCCGGTGCAGCGACGGCGGAATCGGTGGCGATGTCCGGCATCTCCACCAGCGCAGAAGCGAACGTCGGCGTGACCGTGGAAATCGCGCGGATGCGCGGCGCATCCGCTTTTCCGATTCGCTTCGCATACGCCAGGCTGGAGACGACGACGGCCGCACCGCCGTCGGACGTCGCACAGATGTCCATCAGGCGCAGCGGATCGGCCACCATCGGCGATGCCGCCACCTCCGACAGCGTGAACCGCTTGCGGTAGCGTGCGTAGGGATTCTCGGCGCCGTGCTCGGCGTTCTTGACCTTGACCCGTGCGAAGTCCTCGAGCGTGTCGCCGTAGAGCGCCATGCGCCGGCGCGCATACAGCGCGAAATACGTCGGGTTGGTGATGCCCATGCGAAAGCGCACCCAGTCCGGATCGTCCGGGCGCTCGCCCGGAGCGGGCCTCAAGAATCCCTTGGGCGTGGTATCGGCGCCGACGACGAGCGCAAGCTCGCATTCGCCGGCGAGAATCTTCGCGCGTGCCGCGGCGAGCGCCTGCGCGCCCGAGGCACAGGCGGCATACGAGGTATTCACCTCGGCGCCCTGCCAGCCCAGGGCCTGCGCAAAAGTCGCGCCGGCCACCTGGCCGGGATAGCCGTTGCGGATCGTCGCGGCGCCGGAGACGAATTGCACCTCGCGCCATGTCACACCCGCGTCGGCAAGCGCATCGCGCGCGGCCTTGACGCCGTACTCGACGAAATTGCGCCCCCATTTACCCCAGGGGTGCATGCCGACACCGAGAATCGCAATCTCCTTGCTCATGCAGCCGGCTTCCACTTCCAGATCAGCTTGCCGTCATCGAGCGGTTCGAGCACGAGTTCCATGCGCTGGCCGATGCAAAGCCGCGCCAGATCGACGCCGCGCGCCAGTTGCCCGAGCACGATCATGCACTCGCGCTCCAGCTCGACGGCGGCGATCCCGAACGGCTGGTAAGGCTCCTTGACGACATAGGGTTCGGGCGGCGGGTAGGCGGCATTGGTGTACGACCACAGCGTCCCGGTGCGCGACAGCGCCACGTCCTCGAAGGTTTCGCCGGCGCAGTCCGGATTGCGGCAGAAAAGCTGCTGCCGGGGGAAGTAGTACGTGCCGCACGCCGTGCAGCGCGTACCCAGAAGCTGCGGGCGCACGGGATCGAGCGTGAACCAGCCGGGCAGGGCCGCAACCGCTGCGGACAGGGTGGAAGAATCGCTCATACCAAACTCATGGCCTTACGTGCGCAGCAGCCGGCGGGCTCACCCAATGCGGGCGACGATGGCGGCTCATGCTCGGCGTCCCGGCGGGTTGCCCTTGATCTGCTGGCTGCGCAGGTTCTGCGGATCCAGCTGGCGGATGATCGCGAGCTGTTCTTCGGTCGGATGCGCGGTCTCGACCAGGTCCGCCGCCTTGACGAGCGCAAATCCAGTCGCCGCCTGCACCGCGTCGAAGCTCACCCCGGGATGCAGGCTGATCACGCGGATGGCATGGTCGGGCCCGCCGAAATCCATCACGCACAAGTCGGTGACGATGCGGTGCAGGCGCATGAAATCCTGCCTGATGCCGGAACCCCAGCGCTCGCGCCGGTAACCGACCGAGCAGACCACATCCACCTCGCCAGAGACGAAGACACGCGGGCTGTGATGGGGCACGAAAAACGAGTTGGTGTGGTTGATGCTGTTGCCCGGAAAGCCACGCAGCCCGAGCAACTGACGCTTGGGCCTGGCGAAGTCACCGACGCAGGAGATGTTGGCCTGCCCCCAGCGATCGATCTGCACCGGACCGACGAGGGCGTGCCGCCGGCCGCTCCAGACGTTGTCGAACACACGCGCATACGGCATCCAGCCGGCATACACGCGGCCCTCATGGTTCTTTGCGCCGAGTGCGACCGGGTTCTCGGTGAGATAGGCCTCGCCGTCGGTGATCATCAGCTGCGGGCTGTGCGTGAGCTTGGCCAGCCCCTGCGCAAGGCGCGGAATCACGCCGATGCCGGTGGCGAGCACCTCGCCGTCGCCACGCCAGACCTCGGCGCAGGCACAGATCAGCAATTCGGCGAGCGTGAAATCGGATGCGGTGGCCATGTCAGAACACCTGGCGCGGCAGCGCGCGGATCGCATCGAGGCCGCCGACGGCGGCCTGGTAGGCCGCCTCGTCGCCATGCAGGAAGGTTCGCGCATACTGCGCAAAGCCATCGTCCGCCTCGGCCAGCGTGCAGTAGCGCGCAAGATGCGCACCATCCCAGCCATACCCGCAGCCGGCGCTGCGGACATCGACGTTGGACGTCGGATGGGCGCCGCCCGGCGCATGCACGACGCCGGTGATGCGATTGCGCTCGACGAGATGGAAGCGGGCGTCGATCTCATCGCCGGCGATGCGCTCGACGAGTTGCTCGCAGCTCACGTAGCAGCGTTCGGCGGCGCGCGCGAACAGCTCGTCGAAAAACGGATCGGGCGCATAGACGCGCACGTTGCCGATGGCATCCGCGCAATGCACGTGCAGCAGCGCGACATCGAGTTTGAGCGCCGGCATCGCCAGCAAGACCTCGCCATCCTCGTACGGCGAGGTCACGGTGCGCAGCCCCGGATACGCCTTGCCGATCTGGTCGGTGGCCAGGCCCACGCGCGTCGGCAAAAACGGCAGGCGCATGGCCGCGGCGCGCAGACCCCAGTGCAGCAGCCCCTCGTCGAGCTCGATCGCCTCGACGGCGCCGGATTCGCGCGCCTTGCGGAAGAACGGCTCCAGCGGAATGAAATCGAGCGAGACAAAGGCGTAGATCAGCTTTCTGACCTTGCCTGCGGCGCACAGCAGACCGACGTCGGGGCCGCCGTAGGCCACGACGGTCAGATCCCGAAGATCCGAGCGCAGGATCTCGCGCACGATCGCCATCGGCTTGCGTCGCGGCCCCCAGCCGCCGATGCCCAGCGTCATGCCATCGCGCAGCGTTGCGACGACCTCGGATGCGGTCATCCGTTTGTCGAAACTCATTTACCGGAACCCCACCGAGAAATCATGCCCCCAGACCGACACCCGTTGGGTTTCGGTGGCCTTCCAGGTCTGCGGATCGACGCTGATGCCGCCCCAGCCGTACTCGAGCGCGAAGTTGCCCGGCGTCATCATGTAGAACGAGGTCATGCGGTCGTTCTCGTGCTCGCCGAGCGTGGCCATCAGCTTGATGCCGTGCTTCTCGCGGCGCTCCAGCGCAAGCCCGACGTCGGTCATCGACAGCACCTCGACCATCACGTGCACGCACCCGCTCGGCGCCGGCATCTCGGCGAATGCGAGGCTGTGATGGCGGCCGCTCGATGCGTGCAGGAAATGGATGCGGATCACCGGCGCATCGGGCGCGGGGCGGAAGTTGAACACGTCGGACAGACCGAAGCCGAGCACCTCGCGGAACAGCTTGACGGTGGCGTCAAAAGCACCGACGGCCGGCAGCACGGTATGCCCCATACCCTGGGCACCGGTCTTGAAGCCGCCGACACCGATCGGCGAGACGAAAGGCACACTGCCGCCGGTATAGCCGTGCACGAGCTCATGGCGGTTGCCGGAGGGATCGGTGAACACGGCCATGCGCTGCACGCAGCGCAGCGCGCGCTCGGCATCGCTGCCCTCGTGCACCGCGATGCCAGCCTGGCGCAGCGCAGCGACCGCCTCGGTAAACGCCTGTGCGCTCGTCGTCTCCCACCCGGAGGCAACATAGCGATCGGCCGCACCCGGCACGATGAGCATGCGGTGCACCCGCTCGTCGAGCTTGACGTAGAGCGCGCCGCCGTTCGCCGATGTCGTGGCCGCACCGAGCACCTGCTCGGCGTAGTGCCGCCACTGCGCGACGTCGGTGCTTTCCGCGACGATGTAGGCCAAGGCTTGGATTTTCATGGTCGATGCGGCTCCTGCCGGGCCGGTACTGGTCATGCCGGCATTATCGAAACGCGCCGGCGCGCAAGCTTCATCCGTTGGGGTGAGCAGACGGCCGCACCGTGCCCTGGCGGTTCGTCTGTTTGCAGGAGCCGCACGTTAAGAGCCGGGCGACGCGTCTAGCGCAGCGGGCGCGCCGCCGCCTCCGGCGCGAACATCGCCGGATTCATCGGTGTGTTGAACCGCCACCCATTCTCCGCGCCGCGCTCGTTGACGAGATTGATCGCCTCGTAGGCGCGGGCATCGAGATCGTGGAAGATCTGCACGCCGCGGTGGAACGCCGCCGCCTCCTGCGCATAGAAGGACAGACTCACCGGGATGCGCCAGAGACTGCCGCGCGCATCGTAATGATCGGCCGTGAGCACCTGCCAGCTATCCTCATCGATGTACAGCCGGCGCCTGGCGTAGATGTGCCGCATGCCCGGCTTGAGCGTGGCCTCGACGATCCAGACCCGGTGCAGCTCATAGCGCAGCAGCTCCGGATTGAGCGTGTACGGCGTCAGCAGCTCGCGGTAAGTGAGCGCCGGATCGTTGATGCGGAAATTGTGATAGGGGACGTAGAGCGCTTTTTTGCCGACCAGCGTCCACTGGTAGCGCTCGGGCGAACCGTTGAAGCCGCCGTCCTCGTCGGATGTATGCATGCCGGTCGGCGGCACCGGGTAGTCGAAGCCGACTTCTGGCGCCTGGCGCACACGCCGGGTGCCGGGCTGGTATTCCCAGGCGTGTGTCGAGCCTTCGGTGAAGTTGTTGGCCTGAAATCCGACCGATACGCGCCCACGATCGCGCTCCGGCAGCAGCATCGCCGCATAGAAATACGTGCCGATACGCTCCGACAGCGATGGCCGCTGCGGTCCGGGCTTGTGCATCGGGCTCATCGTCATCAGCCGGTAGCGGCCCCAGGCGATCTGGCCGCCGGGATAAACGGTGGCGACATCGAACTCGGCCTTTTCGGTCCAGGCGCGGTAGGCCGTCTGCACCGAGCGGATCGCCTCGAGCCCGTCGCGCGGAAACGGGAACGCCGGCGCGCCGCCCACGGCCCCACGCACGCTCAGACCCTCATCGCCGAGCGTGGCGTGCTGGGCGTTGTGGCGGGCCGCGGCGCAGACCCAGTCCGGCACGCCGAAATCGCGGTGGCTTGGATAGATGCGCATGCGAAAGTGATCCGGATAGGCCTTGAACAGGGCTTTCTGACCCTCGGTCAGCCTGTCGGCATGCTGCGCCATGTTCTGCGCGGTGATCGTCAGCACCGGCTTTTCATCGGCATAAGGACCGGGGGTATAGCCGTGTGCCTGCTGCAGGCCGGGCCAGTGCCCGACCCATCGTCCGGTGTAGGTGGCGACGCCGTCCGCAGTGCCGGCACGCTCGGCGCCCAGACAGGTCCGCTCCGGATCCTCGGGCGCGGCTGGCTGAGCGGCGGACGGCGGCGCCATCGCCGCATGCGCAAGACACCATCCCACGGCCGCCCACCGCACGGCCCGTACATGACCGATCGGCATTCGCTCCTCCTCGCGCTCCGGGCATGCGCATGGTCATCCCGGTGTCGCCGATCGTAGCGGCCTGCCGTCCGAAGACCTGATCCTTTCGGACGGGGACGGCCGCCCTGCACGCGGACGGATCCGCGTCAGCCCAGCGCGAGCGCCCGTTCCGGATAATCGGTGAACACGCCATCGACGCCGAGCGCGCGCAGCTGCTGCAACTCCTCCGGCGCGTTGACGGTATAGACGTTGAGCTGCAGGCCGCGCGCATGCGCATCCGCGATCAGGCGCGGATCGACGAATTCCGCGGAAATGTTCAGCGCCACCGCACCCAGCTCGGTGGCAATGCCGGCCCAGTCCAGCGGCACGCCGCAGTAGAGCACCCCGAGGGGTACTTCCGGCAACAGTTGCTTGAATTCCCACAGCTCCGGCAGATGGAAGGACGAGACCAGGAAGCGCTCGGCCGGCCAGCCATCGGCGATGTAGTCGCGCAGCACGGCCGCCACCGCCGCGGCGCAGCCGTTCCAGGACTTCAGCTCGATGTTGACTCCGACGCGCTGTTCGATCAGGTCGAGCGCTTCCGGCAGGGTCGGGATGATCTCCCCGCCGCCGGCGTCGAGCCGGCGCAGGGCCGCGGCCGTGTGCGCGGTCAGCAAACCCTTGCCATTGGTCGTGCGGTCGAGCGTCAGGTCGTGCATCAGCCAGAGCTCACCGTCGTGATGCTGGACATCGATCTCGACGTAGTGCGCGCCCAGGCGGATCGCGGTGTCGATCGACAGCAGCGTGTTCTCCGGTGCGTGACCGCAGGCACCGCGGTGGCCGATGACGGTGAAACCACAGGTATTCGCAGGCATGGTGACGGCTCCGTGTGCGCCAGCAGGCTCCCGGACAAGCCTACTCCGCTGCGCGGCGGCTGCGGCCCATCCGGTCAATGCTCGCCGACCCTGACGATCTTCATCGTATTGGTGCCACCCGAGCCGGTGCCATCCCCCTTGGTCAGCAGCACGCGGTCGCCGTCTTGCAGCACACCGCGCTGCTTGAGCCTCTCGATGGCCTCATGCACCTGGTTTTCCAGATGATCGACCGTGAACGCCACCGGCGTGACCCCGCGGCACAGCGCCATGCGCCGGCGTGTTCTCTCATGCCGTGTCAGCGCATAAATCGGGATCTGCGTCTCGGTCCGCGAGATCATCAGCGCGGTTGCGCCCGACTCGGTGAGCGCGACGATCGCACGTGCATGCATCTGTCGCGCGGTCCACGTGGTCGCCATCGCGATCGCCTCGTCGGTGCGCTGGAAGTGGGTCTCGATGCGCCGGATATCGCGCCGCGGCAGGTGGTGCATGCTCGATTCGGCGCCGATGCAGACACGCGCCATCGCCTGCACGACCTTGATCGGATACTTGCCGGTGGCGGTCTCGGCGGAGAGCATCACGGCGTCGGTGCCATCCATGACGGCGTTGGCGACGTCGAGCACTTCCGCACGCGTCGGGATCGGATTGGCGATCATCGATTCCATCATCTGCGTCGCGGTGATCGCCATTTTGTTCTGCTCGCGCGCCTCGGCGATGATGCGCTTCTGCCAGCCCGGCAGCTCGGCGTCGCCGATCTCCACCCCCAGATCGCCGCGTGCGACCATGACCGCGTCGCTGGCGGCGACCAGCTCGCGCAGCACGGACAGCGCCTCGGCACGCTCGATCTTGGCGACCAGCGCGGCACCGCTGCCGGCCTCGCGCGCGAGCCGGCGCGCCTGTTCCATGTCACCGGGCGAGCGCGGAAAAGACACGGCGATGAAATCCACATCGAGCGCGGCCGCGGTGCGGATATCGGCGCGGTCTTTGTCGGTCAGCGCCGCGGCCGACAGCCCGCCACCCTGCTTGTTGATGCCCTTGCGGTTGGACAGCACGCCGCCGGTGAGCACGGTGCAGATCACGCGCGTATCCTCGACCGCCTCGACGCGCATCGCGATCGCGCCATCGTTGAGCAACAGGGTGTCGCCGGGCTTGACGTCCTTGGGCAGGTCGGCGTACGCGCAGCCGACGACGGAAGCGTCGCCGGCATTGGCGCCGAGCGCGGTGTCGAGCGTGAAACGCTGGCCTTCCTGCAGTTCGACCGCCCCATGTGCAAACGACTCGATGCGGATCTTCGGCCCCTGCAGATCGGCGAGGATGCCGACGTCCACACCCAGTTCCCGGGCGATCTCGCGCACCATGCGCGCACGCCGGGCATGGTCATCGGCGCTGCCGTGGGAAAAATTCAAGCGCACGACATCGACTCCGGCAGCGATCATCTTGCGCAGGATGTGGGGGTCGTCCGTGGCGGGGCCGAGGGTGGCGACAATCTTGGTGCGGCGCTGCATGGGATCTTCCTTCACTACAATTAGTGTATGCCCACGGCCATGGCGCTTGATGGCGTGGATTCCCCCAATCAGACGGATACGCGCGATGACGATGCTCGGAACCCCGCTCAGCGACGGCGCGACACGCATGCTGCTGCTTGGCAGTGGCGAGCTCGGCAAGGAAGTCGTCATCGAGGCGCAGCGGCTTGGTGTCGAATGCATCGCGGTGGACCGCTACGCGCACGCCCCGGCAATGCAGGTCGCGCACCGCAGCCATGTGATCCCGATGCTCGACGGCGCTGCGCTGCGGCGCGTCGTCGAAGAGGAGCGACCGCATTTCATCGTCCCGGAGATCGAGGCGATCCATACGCCGACACTGCTCGATCTCGAACGCGAGGGCTACACCGTCATCCCGACCGCGCGCGCCGCCTATCTGACCATGGACCGGGAAGGCATCCGCCGGCTCGCTGCGGAAGAGCTCGGCCTGCCGACATCCCCCTACCGTTTCGCCGCCACTTACGACGAATATCGCGCGGCGGTCGCCGCGCTCGGTCTGCCCTGCGTGGTCAAGCCGGTGATGTCGTCCTCGGGCAAGGGTCAGTCGACGGTAAAAACCGAAGCGGACATACAAAAGGCCTGGGATTACGCGCAAGCCGGCGGGCGTGCCGGCGCCGGGCGCGTGATCGTCGAGGGCTTCATCGACTTCGACTACGAGATCACGCTGCTGACGGTGCGCCATGCCACACCCGGCGGTGCGATCTCGACACGTTTCTGCGCACCGATCGGCCATCTGCAGATCGACGGCGACTACCGCGAGTCCTGGCAACCGCATCCGATGCCCCCGGTCACGCTCGAAGCGGCACAGGCGATCGCGCGCCGCATCACCGATGCCCTCGGCGGGCGCGGGATCTTCGGCGTCGAGCTGTTCGTGAAGGGCGACACGGTGATCTTCTCGGAGGTCTCGCCGCGCCCGCACGACACCGGATTGGTCACGCTGATTTCGCAGGATCTGTCGGAGTTCGCATTGCACGTGCGCGCGATCCTCGGGCTGCCGATCCCGGCGATCCGCCAGCACGGCCCGGCGGCGTCCTGCGCGCTGCTGTGCGCCGGCGACCGCAAGGCACCGCGCTACGCCGGCCTCGAAACCGCGCTCGCCGAACCCGATACGGCGCTGCGCCTGTTCGGCAAACCGGAGATCGTCGGCAAGCGGCGCATGGGCGTGGCGCTCGCCCTCGCCGAGTCGATCGACGCGGCGCGCGCCAAGGCACAACGGGCCGCCGCGGCGATCGCCGTCCGCTGACCTGGCGTCTTTGCCGCGCCAGCTGGCGCGGCCGTGGGCCTGCGTCGCCACTGCCGCTCGCGTACAATCCCCGCCCTTTTCGCGCACCGCGTGCACACCGCCCCATCCGCTGGACGACGATCTTGCGGACGGGCAAACCCGCTCCGCTTTTTCCGCGTCACCCCATGAGCCTGCACAACCTCCGCAACATCGCGATCATCGCGCACGTCGACCACGGCAAGACCACGCTGGTCGACAAGCTGCTGCGCCAGTCGCAGACACTGGATGCGCGCGAACAGCTCGGCGAACGCATCCTCGATTCCAACGATCTCGAGCGCGAGCGCGGCATCACCATCCTGGCCAAGAACACGGCGATCCGCTGGACCGATGCGCGCACCGGCACCGAGTACCGCATCAACATCGTCGATACGCCAGGGCACGCCGACTTCGGCGGCGAGGTCGAACGCGTGCTGTCGATGGTGGATTCGGTGCTGCTGCTGGTCGATTCGGTCGATGGCCCGATGCCGCAGACCCGTTTCGTCACGCAGAAAGCCTTCAACATGGGCCTCAAGCCGATCGTCGTGCTCAACAAGATCGACCGCCCCGGCGCGCGGCCCGACTGGGTCGTGGACCAGGTGTTCGAGCTGTTCGACCGCCTCGGTGCGACCGACGAGCAGCTCGATTTTCCGTTCATCTACGCCTCCGGCCTCAACGGCTACGCCGGCCATTCGGCCGACGTGCGCGAAGGCGACATGACACCGCTGTTCCAGACCATCGTCGACAAGGTGCCACCACCGCAGGTGGACGTGGACGGACCCTTCCAGATGCAGATCACCTCGCTCGCGTATTCCAGTTACGTCGGCGTGATCGGCACCGGCCGCATCCGGCGCGGCCGCATCAGGACCAATACGCCGGTTGCGGTCGTCGGCCGCGATGGTCGCGTGCGCCAGGGCCGCGTGCTGCAGGTGCTCGGCTTCATGGGTCTGGACAAGATCGAGATACCGGAGGCGCAGGCCGGCGACATCGTCGCGATCACCGGCATCGAGGAGCTCGGCATCTCCGAGACGGTCTGCGATCCGCGGGCGCCGGAGGGCCTGCCGTCGCTGCAGGTCGATGAGCCGACGATGAGCATGATCTTTGAGGTCAACAAGTCGCCGTTCGCCGGCCGCGAGGGCAAGTTCGTCACCAGCCGCCAGATCGGCGAGCGCCTGCAGCGCGAACTCAAGACCAACGTCGCGCTGCGCGTGGAGCCGGGTGAATCGCCGGATCAGTTCCGGGTGTTTGGCCGCGGCCTGTTGCACCTCGGCATCCTGCTCGAGAACATGCGCCGCGAGGGTTACGAGGTCGCGGTCGCGCGGCCGCAGGTGATTCTCAAGCAGATCGACGGCCAGCTCTGCGAGCCGTACGAAATGGTGGTCGCCGACGTCGAGGAAATCCACCAGGGCAGCGTGATCCAGGGGCTCGCCGAACGCGGCGGCCAGATGAAGAACATGGTCGCCGACGGCCGTGGCCGCGTGCGGCTGGAATACCTCGTGCCGTCGCGCGGGCTGATCGGTTTTCAGACCCAGTTCATGACGATGACGAGCGGCACGGGGTTGCTGTTCCACACCTTCGACCATTTTGGCCCGAAGGTCGAGGACACCGGCATCGGCCAGCGTCACAACGGGGTGATGATCTCCAACGATCAGGGCAAGGTGCCCGCCTACGCGCTGTTCAACCTGCAGGAACGCGGGCGCATGATCGTATCGCCGGGGGACGAGGTCTACGAAGGCCAGATCGTCGGCATCCACTCGCGCGACAACGATCTGGTCGTCAACGTGCTGCGCGAGAAAAAACTCACCAATATCCGCGCCGCCGGTTCCGACGAGAACATCCTGCTCACCCCGCCGGTGAAGTTCTCGCTGGAGCAGGCGCTGGAATTCATCAATGACGACGAACTCGTCGAACTGACACCGCAGTCGATCCGCCTGCGCAAGAAATTCCTCAAAGAACACGAGCGCAAGCGCGCCGAACGCGCGGAGTAGGCAGTCGGACTTGTGCCGCCGGGGCATCCTGCGCAAAGCTGCGCGCATGGACGAACCGAATCTGCACGGCCGACGCATCGCCGTCCCCGAGACGCGCGAGCTCGACGTCTTCGCTGCGATGCTCGAACGCCGCGGCGCGCAGGTGCTGCGCTGCCCGCTGGTCGCAATCCGCGACGCGCCCGACCCGGCACCCGTGCTGGAGTGGATCCGCGCGTTCAACGCCGGGCGCTGCACCGATCTGGTCTTGCTCACCGGCGAGGGTTTGCGCCGGCTGCTGTCCTGCATCGAGCGCCACGACCCGGCCTTGCGCGCGCCCTTCGTCGCACGTCTGGGCACCGTGCGCATCATCGCGCGCGGTCCCAAACCGGGCCGGGCGCTGCGTGAACTGGGCCTCAAGCCCACGCTCACCGCCGCCGAGCCCACGACGGCCGGCGTCATCGCCACGCTGCGCACGCTCGACCTGCGCAACCGCTGCGTCGGCGTGCAGCTCTACGGCAGCGAGCCCAATCACGCCTTGCAGGATGCGCTGCGCGCCGCTGGCGCGGAAGTGCTACCGGTGGCGCCCTATGTCTATGCCGACGCAGCCGACACTGCGCGCGTCGTCGCCCTGATCGACGAACTCGCGCGCGGCACGGTCGATGCGATCGCGTTCACGAGCATGGCCCAGGTCGATCGCCTGTTCCGTGTCGCCGCGGAGACGGCGCGCAGCCAGACCCTCGCAGACGGGCTTGCGCGAACCCGTGTCGCCGCCGTCGGCCCGGTGGTCGCCGATGCGCTCGCGGCGCGCGGCATCGCCATCGCCGCGATGCCGGCGCACGATTACTTCATGAAGCCGCTGATGCGCGCGCTCGGCGACGCATTGGACGCACCCGCCTGACCCGCACAGATAAAGAGAACCTGCCCGCGGGAGGTCTCTTTCAATCGCGCAACGGCCGCAGCGGCAGACGCGTCGTATAGACGGTCTGGCTCATGGAAATCGACGAGCTGATCTCCTGCACACCGTCGATCTTCGACAGTTTCTGCCAGAAGAACTGCTCGTAATCCTCCACGCTCTCGACCATGATCTTGAGCAGGAAATCGACGTCGCCCATCAGCGTGTGGCACTCGATGACCTGCGGGAACAACTGCACCGCCTCGATGAAGCGCGGCAGTACGTCACGACCGTGCCGCGCCATCTTGACGTGCGCGATCACCATCACGCCGAGACCGACCTTGCGGTGGTCGAGCACCGCGACGCGGCCGCGGATGACACCGGCGTCGAGCAGCTTCTGGATCCGGCGCCAGACCACGGTCTTGGAGGAGGCGACACGCTCGGCGATGTCGGCGATCGGCAGTGTGGCGTCGCGCTGCAGCAGATCGAGGATGCGCACGTCGAGCGCATCGAGCGGATAGCGCATGTGTTTCTCCATGACGTGGCTGACTGGAACATTATTCCACTTGCTGGCGGTTTGGGTGGAAATCAGGGACGAACGTCCCGGTGCGGGCGCCTAGAATGGTTCCATATCGCAATCACGGACTGCGAGGAGAAGGACCGTGGCACAGCACTCATCGTCCGCGCCATCCGCGGCGCCTGCGGCACGAACACCGCTGCGGCTGCACATTCCCGAACCGCCGGCGCGCCCCGGCGACAAACCCGACTTCAGCTACGTGCGCGTACCGCCGGCGGGGTCGCTGCCGCGGCCGCCGATCGACGCCCCGGAACGGGCACTGCGCGAATACGCCGAGGGCTTGATCCGCGTCCTCGACGACGATGGCCGCGCGGTCGGCGAGTGGGATCCCAAGCTCGACGCCGAGACGCTGCGCCAGGGACTGCGCGCGATGATGCTGACGCGCACCTTTGACGACCGCATGCTGCGCGTGCAGCGCCAGGGCAAGACCTCGTTCTACATCAAGTCCACCGGCGAGGAAGCGGTGGCGGTGGCGCAGGCCTATGCGCTCGATCCCGACGACATGCTGTTCCCGAGCTACCGCCAGCAGGGCCTGTTGATCGCGCGCGGGCACTCGCTCGTGGACATGATGTGCCAGATCTTCAACAACACGCGCGACCGCCTCAAAGGCCGTCAGTTGCCGATCATGTATTCGGTGCGCGAGAAAAACTTTTTCTCGATCTCCGGCAATCTCGGCACGCAGTACCCGCAGGCGGTCGGCTGGGCGATGGCCTCGGCGATGAAAGGCGACACGCGCATCGCCGCGAGCTGGGTCGGCGAGGGGACGACGGCGGAGCCGGACTTTCACCATGCCTTGACCTTCGCCAGCGTCTATCAGGCCCCGGTGATCCTCAACGTCGTCAACAACCAGTACGCGATCTCCTCGTTCCAGGCGATCGCCGGTGGTGAGCGCGCGACGTTCGCCGCGCGCGCGATCGGCTATGGCATCCCCGGCCTGCGCGTCGATGGCAACGACTTCCTTGCCGTCTACGCGGTGACGCGCTGGGCCGCCGCGCGGGCGCGCGCCAACCTCGGACCGACGCTGATCGAGCTGTTTACCTACCGCGCCGCCGCCCACTCCACCAGCGACGATCCCTCCGCCTACCGCCCGCTCGACGAGAGCCAGTACTGGCCGCTGGGCGATCCGATCGAGCGGCTCAAGCAACACCTGATCCTGCGCGGGGAATGGAGCGAGGCGCAGCAGCAGGCGCTGGCCAAGGCGCTGGACGAGCAGGTGCGCGCCGATCTCAAGGAGGCGGAGAGCTACGGCACGCTGGGGACCCCGCCGGCGAGCCCGAAGACCATGTTCGAGGACGTGTTCAAGCACATGCCGCCGCATCTGATCAAGCAGCGGCAGGAAATGGGGTACTGACCATGATGCCGCCGTCCATCGGAGCGCGTACGCACCGCACCCGTTGCTCCGTCACCGTGGGGAGCCTGTCATGAGCACCATGAACATGATCCAGGCGATCAATTCCGCGCTCGACGTGATGCTCGGCCGCGACGACAACGTCGTCGTCTTCGGCGAGGACGTCGGCTATTTCGGCGGCGTGTTTCGCGCCACCGCGGGGTTGCAGAAGAAGTATGGCAAGACCCGCGTGTTCGACACACCGATCGCCGAGGGCGGCATCCTCGGCACCGCCATCGGCATGGGCGTCTATGGCCTGCGTCCGGTCGCGGAAATCCAGTTCGCCGACTACATCTACCCGGCCTTCGACCAGCTCGTATCGGAAGCCGCCCGTCTGCGCTACCGCTCGGGCGGCGAATTCTGGGCGCCGATCACGGTGCGCGCGCCCTGCGGCGGCGGCATCTTCGGCGGGCAAACCCACTCGCAGAGCCCGGAAGGGGTGTTCACCCATGTCTGCGGCCTGAAGACCGTGATTCCCTCCAACCCCTACGACGCCAAGGGGCTTTTGATCGCCGCGATCGAAGACGACGATCCGGTGATCTTCTTCGAACCCAAGCGGATTTATAACGGCCCCTTCGACGGCCATCACGACCGTCCGCTGCAGCCGTGGTCGAAATTCCCGCAGAGCGAGGTCCCCGACGGGTATTACCGGATCGAACTGGGCAAGGCCGCGGTCGCGCGGCCGGGCAGCGCGGTGACGGTGCTCGCCTACGGCACGATGGTGCACGTCTGCCTGGCGGCCGTCGAGGAAACCGGGATCGACGGCGAGGTCATCGACCTGCGCACGCTGGTGCCGATCGATCTGGACACCATCGTCGAGTCGGTGAAGAAGACCGGCCGCTGTGTGATCGTGCACGAGGCCACGCGCACGAGCGGCTTCGGCGCCGAGTTGTCGGCGCTGGTGCAGGAAAACTGCTTCTACCACCTCGAAGCGCCGATCGAGCGCGTCACCGGCTGGGACACGCCCTATCCGCACGCCTTCGAGTGGCAGTATTTCCCCGGACCTGCGCGCGTCGGCCGCGCGCTGAAGAAGGTCATGGAGGGCTAGACACATGGGCAAATACGTCTTCAGGCTGCCCGACATCGGCGAGGGCATCGCCGAATCCGAGATCGCCACCTGGCGCGTGCAGGTCGGCGACCGGGTGAGCGAGGATCAGCCGCTGGCCGACATGCTCACCGACAAGGCCGCGGTGGAGATTTCCTCGCCGGTCGCCGGCACCGTGCTCGAGCTGCGCGGCGCGCCCGGTGACAAGATCCCGGTCGGTGCGCCGCTGGTGGTGCTGGAAGTCGAGGGCGCCGGCAACGCCCGCGAGGAAGCGGCATCCGCGCCGCCCCCGCCAGTGCCCGCATCACCGCCTGTACCGGCTGCCTCCACGCCACCGCCCACACCGCCATCCATGCCGGCGGCGCCGACGCCACGGACGGATCCCCCTGCAGCGACGATGCGCCCTCCGGGCGTCAAACCCGTTGCTGCGCCGGCGGTACGTGCGCGGGCGCGCGAGCTCGGCATCGAACTGCAGTACGTACCCGGCAGCGGTCCGGCCGGACGCATCACCCATGCCGATCTCGATGCCTATCTGCGCCAGCGCGCCGAGGGCTCCATGCCGGCGGCGCCGGCACGCCCGGCAGCGCGCACCGCCGTCGAGGAAGTCAGAATCATCGGCCTGCGCCGCAAGATCGCCGAGGCGATGCAGCGCGCCAAGCAGCGCATCCCGCATTTTGCTTACGTCGAGGAGGTCGACGTCACCGAGCTGGAAGCGCTGCGCGCCCACCTCAACCAGACCCGCGATCCGGCGCAACCCAAACTGACATTGCTGCCCTTTTTGCTGCGCGCACTGGTGCGCGTGCTGCCGCGCTTTCCCCAGATCAACGCCACCTATGACGACGAAGCCGGGGTTCTGCGCCGCTACGCCGCCGTACATTGCGGCATCGCCACGCAGACCGCGCAGGGCCTGGTCGTGCCGGTGCTGCGCCACGCCGAGACGCTGGACGTCTGGCAGATGGCTGCGCAGATCAAACAGCTTGCAGACGCCGCGCGCGCCGGCAAGGCCACGCGCGAACAGCTCTCCGGTTCGACGATCACGATCAGCAGCCTCGGCGCGCTCGGCGGCATCGTTTCGACACCGGTGATCAACGCACCGGAAGTGGCGATCGTCGGCGTCAACAAAATCGTCGAGCGCGCGGTGTTCCGGGGCGCCACGGTCGTCCCACGGCAGATGATGAACCTGTCCTCGTCGTTCGATCACCGCATCGTCGATGGTCATGACGCCGCCTCGTTCATCCAGGCGGTCAAGCAGCACCTGGAACATCCGGCGACGCTGTTCATGGAGTAAGCCTTGAGCGAGATGATCGATACCCGGGTTTTGGTCGTCGGCGGCGGTCCCGGCGGCTATGTGTGCGCGATCCGTGCCGGGCAGCTCGGGCTGGACACCACGCTGGTCGAGTCCGGCCGGCTCGGCGGCACCTGCTTGACCCGCGGCTGCATTCCATCCAAAGCCCTGATCCAGGCCGCGAGCCGGTTCGACGCGCTGACCCGTCACGTCGGCGACGGCCACATGGGCATCTCGCTTGCCGCTGCTCCCCGCTTCGATCTTGCGCAGGCCGTGCGCTGGAAAGACGGCATCGTCGAGCGGTTGAGCCACGGCGTCGCCGGACTGTTGAAGAAAGCCAAGGTGCGCGTCGTGTACGGGCATGCGTGCTTTAGCGATGCCAAGACCTGCACGGTGACGCGCAGCGACGCGCCGCCGCTACGCATCCGGGCCGAGCACGTGGTGCTCGCGACCGGCTCGGTGGCCGCGCCGCTGCCGCACCTGCCCTATGGCCCCGATGTGCTGTCGTCGACGGAAGCGCTGGCGCTGACCGAGCTGCCGCGGCGGCTCGTCGTCGTCGGTGCCGGCTACATCGGTCTGGAGCTGGGCATCGCCTTCGCCAAACTCGGCGTCGAGGTGAGCTTCGTCGAGGCCCAGGCGCGCATCCTGCCGGGCTATGACGCCGCACTGGTGCGCCCGGTCGAGCAGTGGCTCAGAACGCACGGCATCGCCGTGCATGTGAACACCAGGGCGCTGGGCATCGAGCGCCGTGCCGACGGTCTGCATCTGTCGGTGCAGACCGGAGCGGATCCCGCGCGCACCATCGCCTGCGACAAGGTGCTGGTCGCCGTCGGCCGCCGCCCGTGCACCCAGGGCTGGGGCCTGGAGCAGATGGCCATCGACATGAACGGCCCCTTCGTCAAAATCGATGCGCGCTGCCACACCTCGATGCGCAACGTCTGGGCGATCGGCGATCTGGTCGGCGAACCGATGCTCGCGCACAAGGCCTCGGCGCAGGGGGAAATGGTCGCCGAAGCGATCGCCGGTCACCGCCGCGCCTTCGATCCGGTGGCGATTCCGGCGGTGTGCTTCACCGAGCCGGAGATCGTCGCCGTCGGCCTCACGCCCGAGCAAGCGAAGGCACAGGGCATCGCCGTCGTCACCGGGCAATTCCCGTTGGCCGCCAATGGCCGCGCGCTGACCATGGACGCCGGCGCCGACGGCGGATTCGTGCGCGTGACCGCGCGCGCCGACAACCACCTCGTGCTCGGGATCCATGCCGTCGGTGCACACGCATCGGAACTGTCGGGCGAATTCGCACATGCCCTGGAAATGGGTGCCGTACTCGAAGATCTGGCGCACACGATCCACGTGCATCCCACCCTCGGCGAGACCGTGCCAGAAGCCGCACTCGCTGCGCTGGGTCGCGCGATCCACATCTGAACCGCCGGCGCGCCAGCCCACCCGGGCGCCGGTCGTGCCAGACTCGCGCGGTCGATCCGAGGAGATGCCGTATGCAATCCACCACCATCCGCATCGAGCGGCGCGAGCCGCTGCTCGTCGTCACCATCGACCGGCCCGAGGTCCGCAATGCCGTGGATGGACCGACCGCGCACGCGCTGGCCGAGGCCTTCCGCGCCTTCGATGCCGATGATGCGCTCAAGGTCGCGATCCTCACCGGCAGCGGTGGACACTTCTGCGCCGGCGCCGACTTGAAAGCAGTGGCCGATGATCCGGCGCGGGCCAACCGCATCGCCGCGGACGGCGACGCCCCGATGGGGCCGTCGCGTCTGCAGCTCGGCAAGCCGGTGATCGCCGCCGTATCCGGTTATGCGGTGGCTGGCGGGCTCGAGCTCGCCTGCTGGTGCGACCTGCGCGTCGCCGATGAAACCGCGGTGTTCGGCGTGTTCTGCCGCCGGTTCGGCGTGCCGCTGATCGACGGCGGCACGGTGCGTCTGCCGCGCCTGATCGGCACCAGCCGCGCGCTCGACCTGATTCTCACCGGCCGTCCGGTCGATGCACGGGAAGCCGAGCGCATCGGCCTGGTCAATCGTGTCGTCCCCGCAGGTCAGGCGCTGACGCAAGCCGAAACACTCGCGCGCCAGATCGCCGCGTTTCCACAAACCTGCCTGCGCAACGATCGGCGCAGCGTCCATGCGCAATGGGGTTTGTCCGAGGACGCGGCGCTCGCCAACGAGTTCCGCCTGGGTCTTGCCACCCTGCACTCGGGCGAAACCGCGGACGGAGCCGGCCGGTTTGCGCGCGGCGCCGGCCGGCACGGCCAGTTCTGACCGCCCCGCCGGCTACCCGGCTCCGCTCGCCGGAGATCCGGCGCAAGCTTCGGTGCCCCCCGGCATCGGCGCGATCCCCACGCGTCCGCGTCCGGCCTGCTTGGCCGCGTACATGGCCGCATCGGCGCGCGCCAGTACCGCTGCGGCCGATGCATCGGCCGGTGCGGCCATCGCCACACCGACACTCGCACCGATCTGCACCTGCACGCCGTCGCCGAGCGCGATCGGCCGCTGGATCTCATCGACGATGCTGCGGGCGATGCGCTCGGCCTTGGCGAGACCATCGATGCCCACCAGCGCGACGACGAATTCATCACCGCCGAGACGGGCGACCAGATCGGTACGGCGCACCGCGCGTTCGAGGACGCCGGCGACATGACGCAAAACGGCGTCGCCGGCGGCATGACCGTGGGTGTCGTTCGCCTGCTTGAAATGGTCGAGATCGATCAGCAGGAGCGCCACCGCGAGCCCTGGCTCTCGCTTGCGCCGCTCGAACACGCTGGCGAGTCCGGCTTCGAGACCGCGCCGGTTGAGCACCCCGGTGAGCGTATCGCGCACGGCCAACTGCCGTGCAGCGAGCTCGGCGTGTTTGCGCTCGGTGATGTCGTCGACCACGCCTTGCAGCATCGTCTCGTCCACCGGCGTCAGCGAGAGCTCGACCCATCGCGTCGATCCATCCGAGCCGGACAGCTCCAGATCCGCCTCGCGGACCGCGCCGGTTGCGAGACTGTCGTCGATCAGCGCACGCAGCTGTTCGGCATGCTGGGGCAGCAGCGCCTGCAACTGCGGCGGTTCGGGCGGCGGCCCGAGCGTATGCACGAATGCGGGATTCCACGAGCGCAACAGACCGCTGCGCTCGATCTCGAAAATACCGGTGTGGACTTTTTCGAAGATCAGCGCGAGACGGCGCTCGTTGGCCTCGCGTTCCAGGCGCAGCCGGCGCTCGGTGTCGATCAACGCGGTGAGCCTGGCGATCAGCGCATTGACGTCGCTGACCAGCCGCCCGAGTTCATCTTTCTCGTTGCGGCGCGGCACGCGCAGGCGCATGCCGGTGCGCAGTTCCAGTCGGTGCAGCTCGTCGGAAATGCTCTTGATCGGCCGCGTAATCAGGTTGTAAACGACCCAGGCCACCGCCAGCGCCATCAACGCGACCTCCAGACCGATCACGAAAACGACGTAGCGGATGTAGTTCAGCGCGAGTTCGTGCAGCGTCGAGCGCGAAGCGTACAGCACGATCTCGCCGACCTGTTCGCGCGTATCGAACGGGGAATACACCGGATGCGTGATGGCGAGCGAGGCGTCGCGGTGGTCCGCCAGCGCACCGGAGCGCGTCTGCTCGGACAGCGTCACGCCATCGGCGACGATGCGTGCGCCGGCGACAATGTCATTGCTCATCAAGCCCGCGACGATTTCGCGCGCGAGCACCTCGTCCTTGACGAAGCAGGCCACGCTGACCGTTTTCTCGACGGTGGACAGCAGCGCGTCGAGCCGCTGGGTCAGGCGCGCCTTTTCGCTGCCGTAGAGCAGCCACGTGGCCAGCCCGGTGAACAGGGCACCGAGCAGCACCGCCAACGTGATGATCGCAAGCGTCGTGCGGCCGACGATGCTGCGCGGCAGCCACCGGCGCGTCCATGCGGCGATGGTCATGGCCCGGCTCCCAGATCGAGCACGACTTTGACGCTGCCATCGACGGCGGAACGGTCCACGTAGGCGATCGCGGCCGGATTGCTGGCGACCAGCCGTACCGCGGCCCGGTCATCCGGCACTTTCAGCGGCGGTGACGTCTGTCCGGAGAACACCAGCCGTGCCCAGTAGGCATCGATCTCGGCCAGATCCTTGCGCACGATCCGGCGGTAGAACGCCTCACGCTCCGGGCTGCGGTCGCCGATGTCGATCGGGAATGCGGCCAGACCGGATGGCAGCCTGCGGTAACGGCCCATGAAGATGTTGACGGCATCGGCCGGGGTGAGCGCGTCCACGCCGCTGCTCGGATGGACGATCACGACGAGCTGCGGCGCCCGGCGCGGTTCGGCCGCCCGTGCCGTGAGCAGCGCCATGGCGGCGACCGCACACAATCCGGTGAGCAGCGTGCGCATGGCCATCTCAGAACACGAAATCGAGAGCCAGACCGAACAGCGTCAGCGCGTCCTCGCCGCGCTGCGGACGCTGACCCTCGTACACCAGCGTGGTGCCGTCCATCCAGACGCGATCCACCTGGACCTTGAGCGCGAGCTTGGGGCGAATGTCGTACCGCACTCCCAGCGCCAGGCTGCTCTGGTTGTTGTCGGTCAGTGCCTGCACGGCCGCGGCACCGGCGTTGAGCGCGGCGTATTCGGGGGTATCCGGCAGCCCGGTCGGCGCGATGCCCGCGCGGTTGTCGACGAACGACCCGCGCAGGTACGGCGTGAGGACGCCGGTGTCGTAGCCGGCCACGATCAAGCCGGTGTTGATGTTCAGGCCGACCGTGCTGTCGCTCTCGGTACGCCCGAAAAACAGGCGCACCTGGAACGGCCCCTCGTCATAGGCGGCCCCGCTGGCGAGAAACAGGGTCTTGCGTTCGCGGCGCGCGAAGCGCTCGGCGAGCGCCGCGGCCTGCGGCTCGCCGGTCGCACGCAGCCCCGACACCAATGCCGCGAGGTCCGGCACCTCGTCGGCCAGGAAGACGCCGACCCCCAGGCGCAAGACCCATGCTCCATACAGATAATCGAAGTGCCCGCCCCAGGCCTTGCTGCCGCCGAAGTTGTTGATCGAGCCATCGGCGCGCACGAGCTTGCCGGATGCGTTCCCGCCGTAGAGCTTGAATGTGAGCAGGCCGACGCCCAGTGGGTGGGTGAGCGCAACCTCGGCGCCGTCGATCGCATCGACCGGCAGGAACCCGAATAGGCTCCATGTCGTTTCGTGTGGAAAGCAACACTGTCACTGGGGCATCGCCGGCGCGAACGGACTGGCCGGCAGGTGCTTGAGCTTGGACATGCGCAGGTAGGCGATGGCGATGAAGTTCTGGCTCGTCCTGAAGCCGCGCGCGGCGCGCTTGGCCTGCTGCAGCAGCCCGTTCATCGCCTCGACGAAGGCGTTGCTGCGGTGATCGACCATGCCGCGCACCACCGCGTCGAACCGCTCCTTGAGCGTGGCGGCCAGCTTCTTGAACGGCTCGAGCCGACAGCGCCGCGCCCAGCTCAGCCAGGCCCCGAGATCGGAAGCGGCCTGTTCGATGCTGTTGTG
>NZ_FOOC01000003.1 GCF_900113085.1 Fontimonas thermophila
ATTCACGGATCGCTTCATCACACGGGGAGAGCGTACGCCGACCGGCAGGCATCAGTTCGATCAGCTCTGCGAGGAGCTAGGCATTGAGCATCGCCTGACCCGCCCAAAACACCCGCAGACCAACGGCATGGTTGAACGCTTCAACGGGCGCATCGCCGACATCCTGCGCACCCATCACTTCCATTCCGGCGAAGAACTTGAGGCCACCATCCTGCGGTATGTCTGGCTGTACAATCACCAACTGCCACAGAAAGCCTTGGGGCATGTCAGCCCCATCCAGGCCATGAAACAATGGCAGCGATCACACCCCGAACTGTTCAACAGACGTGTTACCAATCAGCCGGGACACGACACATACTCTCCAATTGGATCGTGGTTGCCAGAACGTCTTCTGGTGCGCCCATCATAAGCAGGCTTCGTGCCATCCGGCCAGATCCGCGTTTGGCCTTGGATCGAACAAGGGATGGGGGTGTGGATATCGCGGGGGCTGACGCGATCCGCCTGAAAAAATGTGTCAGTCACTGACAAGCCCTGACAGGCTCTGACAGGCTCTGTTCCCCCGGTTTTGCCGACGGGGTTCCCCCGGGCTTGCGTCGTGCAGCAGGTCGGGGCTGGTAAACTTGTGTTTTTCCACACCGTTCGTCCCCATGCACGAGCAGTATCACCCCGCCGAGGTGGAGCGGGTCGCCCAGGAATTTTGGTCGCGTAACCGGTCTTTCGAGGTCCGGGAAGATCCGGGCCGCGAGAAGTTCTACTGCCTGTCGATGTTTCCGTATCCCAGCGGCAAGCTGCACATGGGGCACGTGCGCAATTACACGATCGGGGATGTGATCGCACGTTACCAGCGCATGCTCGGCAAGAACGTGCTGCAGCCGATGGGCTTTGATGCCTTCGGTCTGCCGGCGGAGAATGCCGCCATCGCCCACCGCACGCAGCCGGCGGCCTGGACGTACGCGAACATGGAGTACATGGTCGGGCAGCTCAAGCGGCTCGGCTTTGCCTATGACTGGTCGCGTCGCATCGATACCTGCCGGCCGTCGTATTACCGCTGGGAGCAGCTGCTGTTCACGCGGCTGATGAAAAAGGGGCTGGTCTATCGCAAGAACGCGGTCGTCAACTGGGACCCGGTCGATCAGACCGTGCTCGCCAACGAGCAGGTCGTGGATGGCCGTGGCTGGCGTTCGGGTGCGCCGGTGGAGCGCAAGGAGATTCCGCAGTGGTTCTTGCGGATCACGGCCTATGCGCAGGAACTGCTCGACGAGCTCGACCGTCTGCCCGGCTGGCCGGATGCGGTCAAGACCATGCAGCGCAACTGGATCGGCCGCTCGGAAGGTCTGGAGCTGCAGTTCGCGGTCGAGGGCGAGGCCGAGCCGCTGACCGTGTTCACCACGCGGCCGGATACCTTGATGGGGGTGACCTATATGGCGGTCGCCGCCGAGCATCCGCTCGCGGTCAAGGCCGCGGCGCGCGATCCGGCGCTCGCAGCCTTCCTCAAGGACGTCGCGCGCAGTGCCGTGGCCGAGGCCGAGCTGGAAACGGCGGAGAAGAAGGGCATGCCGCTCGGGGTGTCGGCGATTCATCCGCTCACCGGCGAGCGCATCCCGGTTTATGTCGCGAACTTCGTCCTGATGAGCTACGGCACGGGCGCGGTCATGGCCGTGCCCGGGCACGATGCGCGCGATTTTGCATTCGCCCACAAGTATGGACTGCCGATCAAGCAGGTCATCGCCATTCCCGGCGAAACCTACGACCCGACCCATTGGCAGGATTGGTATGCGGACAAGACCCATCCGCAGATGCGCCTGATCAATTCCGGGATGTTCGACGGACTTGATCACCGGCAGGCGTTCGACGCGATCGCTGCGCACTTCGAGCGGCTCGGTACCGGCAGGCGCCGGGTGAATTTCCGTCTGCGCGACTGGGGTGTTTCGCGCCAGCGCTATTGGGGCTGCCCGATCCCGGTCATTTACTGCGCGCACTGCGGCGCCGTGCCGGTGCCGGAAGAGCAGTTGCCGGTGGTGCTGCCGGAAGACGTCGCCTTCAGCGGTGTGCAGTCGCCGCTCAAGGCCGATCCGCAATGGCGCAAGACGAGTTGTCCGCAGTGCGGTGCACCTGCCGAGCGCGAGACGGATACCTTCGATACTTTCATGGAGTCGAGCTGGTATTACGCCCGCTACACCTGCCCGGACAACGACCGCGCGATGCTCGATGAACGCGCGAATTACTGGTTGCCGGTGGATCAGTACATCGGCGGCATCGAGCACGCGATCCTGCATCTGCTCTACGCGCGCTTCTTCCACAAGCTGCTGCGCGACGAGGGTCTGGTCCAGTGCGACGAGCCCTTCACCCGGCTGCTGACGCAGGGCATGGTGGTCAAGGAGACGTATTACCGCGAAGACGCGGCCGGCAAGAAGCAGTGGATCAATCCCGCGGATGTCGAGCTGGAGCTCGACGCCAAGGGTCAGCCGCTGTCTGCCCGGCTCAAGGCCGACGGCCAGCCGGTGATGATCGGCGGCGTCGAGAAGATGTCCAAGTCCAAGAACAACGGTGTCGATCCGCAGGCGCTGATCGATGCCTATGGCGCCGACACCGTGCGGCTGTTCGCGATGTTCGCCGCGCCGCCGGAGGCCTCGCTGGAGTGGCGCGACGACGGTGTCGAGGGCGCAGCGCGTTTTCTGCGCCGGCTCTGGCGTGCGGTCCATCAGCACGTCAGTCGCGGCCCTGCGCCGGTGTTGGACAAGGCCGTGCTTAACGCCGGCCAGAAAGCGTTGCGGCGCAAACTGCACGAGACGATCGCCAAGGTCAGCGACGATTACGGCCGGCGCATGACCTTCAACACGGCGATCGCCGCGGTGATGGAGCTGATCAACGATGCCGCGCGCTTCGAGGATGGTTCGCCACAAGGCCGGGCCGTGCTGCAGGAGGTGTGGGAGGCGGTGACGCTGATGCTGCAGCCGATCGTTCCGCACATCTGCCATGCGCTGTGGCAGGCCCTGCGTGGGCGGGAGGACATCCTCGACCAGCCCTGGCCGCAGGTGGATGAGTCCGCCCTGCGAAAAGACACGCTCGCGATCGTCGTGCAAGTCAACGGTAAGCTGCGTGCCCACATCGAGGTGCCATCCGGCGCGGGCCAGGAGGAGATTCTCGCGATCGCGCTCGCCGACGACAATGTGCAGCGTTTCATCGCCGGACAGCCGATCAAAAAACAGGTGGTGGTGCCCGGCAAGCTGGTCAATTTCGTGGTGTAGCCATGCCTTCCAAGGTACGACGGTGTGAGCACGACGGCGATCAGTCCATCGATGGGGCCGAGCGATGATGCGTGCGCTCGTCATCGGGCTGGTAGCCACGCTCGCCGGCTGTGGCTTTCATCTCGCCGGCATGCGACCGCTGCCAGAGGCCTTGCGCACGGTCTATATCGAGGTCGTCGCGCCCTACCGGGTCGTGCAGCCGCCGCTGGAGACGGCGCTGCGCGCCGGGTTGCAACGGCGGGGCGCGCAAGTACGCGGCAGCAGCGATGCCGGTACGACGGTGATCCGTCTCAGCGGGCTCGACGAAAGACGCGAGGTCCTCTCGATCGGACGCGACGGCAAGGCGCTTGAGTTCCGGCTGGTGACGCAGGTGGATTATCAGGTGCTGCGCGATGGCCAGATGCTGGTGGAGCCGGGCAGTCTGCGCATGACGCGCGACTATAGCTTTCAGCCCACGCAGGTGCTCGCCAAGGAGGCTGAGGAAGCGCGCCTGCGCGAGTTCATCCAGGCCGAGATGGCGGAACTGATCCTGCTGCGGCTTGAAGCCCAACTCGGGCATCGGGTGCCGGCGTCTTGAGATCGCGCGGGTCCGGATTTTCTTCAGTCCTCCGGTAGCTGGCGTGCGACCAGCGTCGCCGGATGCAGGACTTCCGGGGCTGGGCCGGCGTGTCGGCGCAGTCCGCCGGCGAGGTGTAGCGAGCAGCCGATGTTGGTGCTGATGATGTAATCGGGCCGCAGGCGCGCGACGGCGGCGAGCTTGCGCTCCAGCAGCGCATCGGCCATCTGTGCCTGGGTCACGAAATACAGCCCCGCCGCGCCGCAGCAGCGCTGCGCCGGATCCAGATCGACGAGTTCGATCCCGGGAATTTTTCTGAGTAGCGTGTAGATCTGCTCGGCACCGCCGAGCACGTTGCGCTGTGTGCACGGCAGATGCACGGCCACGCGTGCGCGCAGCGGGCGCAGGTGCAGTTCCGGCGGCCAGCGCGCGAGCAGCGCCGCGCACACATCTTCCAGGCGATCGGCGAAGCGCTGTGCCGGCGCCGAGCCAGGCAGCAGAAGCGGGTAATCGACCAGCGTCGCGCCACAACCGCTCGCACTGTGCACGATCGACTGCGCGTCGGCGAACGCGTGCAGATTGCGCTCGGCATTACGACGGGCCGCATCCGGCAGCCCGCCGTGCGCGTGGATCGCACCGCAGCAGGTCTGCCCGGCAGGACGTTCGACACGATACCCGAAGCGCTCGAACAGACGCTGGACCGCGCTCAGGGTTTGCGTATCGACGAGGCGGCCGACGCAGCCGGTGAACAGGCTCACCCGACCGCGCAGGTGACGGGATGGCGGTCGCGCCGGCGCGCGGCGCGGCGTTCGCGGCGGCAGCAGGGATTCCAGCCGCGCCAACCGACCGCGGCCGAGCATCCCGCTGCGGCGCACGAGGTGCTGTGCTCCGCTGGCACGGTACAGCCAGAGCAGCGCATCGAGGATGCGCAAGACGGTATTGGATGACAGCAGGGCGCCGATCAGACGGACCAGACGCGTGCGCTGGGGTCGCTGCGCGGCCATCCACGCGCGGCCTTCGTCGATCAGCCGGCCATACGGCACCTGTGCCGGGCACACACGTTCGCAGGCACGGCAGGCGAGACAGCCGTCGAGATGGGACTCGAGACTATCCGTGAGCGGCAATGCGCCGGTCGCCAGGCCCTGGATCAGGGCGATGCGGCCGCGCGGCGAATCGCCCTCGTGGCGTGTCTGCGCATAGGTGGGGCAATGCGGCAGACACAGTCCGCATTTCACGCACAAATCCGCGTTGGCGAGCAGCGAGCGGTGTGCGGCGGGAGAGGTCGTCATCGCCGCCTATGATACTGTGCGCGTGCTTGTGCGATCGTCCCGGGTGCGCAGGCATTGCGCGCCGCCACGGATTTTCCCGCACCTCCTGCCCGGGACCCCGCTCATGCTGCGTCATTGCGGCTGTTTTTTTGTTGTCGTGGCTTGCGATGTCTGGTTCCGGCGTACTGGTCGGGCGAGACCGGCATCGGTTATTTCGCCACCACCGGCAACACGGCGACCGAGTCGCTCAACGGCAAGCTCGCGCTCGTTTATGACGCCGCTTGCTGGAAGAACGCGCTGCACTTGCAGGGCGTTCATACGACGGATCAGGGCGAAACCTCGGCGTAACGCTATACCGCGACCGACAAGCTCGACAGGCGCAGCGATCTCTTCGCCGCAGTGGATTGGGAAAAGGACTCGTCCGCGGGCATCCGCGAGCGGATGTCGGCGGCGGTCGGTTATGGGCGCCGGGTGCTCGTCGGGGCGGGCACGCACCGAATCTTGCGATCGGCGCCGGTGCGCGCCGGACCCGGGCGAACGTCACCGGCGAGCAGGCCGACGAATTCGTGTTCCGCGGCCCGGCGGAGTACGGCTGGACGCTGTCGCCGACCAGCCAGTTCGAGCAGTCGCTCAAGATCGAATCCGGGGCGGCTAATACGTCCGCCGAATCGGCCAGCGCGTTCAAGCTGGCCATCGTCGGCAATCTGTTCGCAACGCTGTTATACACGGTCAAGCACAATACCGACGTGCCTGCCGGCACCGAGCGTACCGACACCTTCAGTGCCGTCAACCCGTCCTATAGCTTCGGTAAACCATGAGCTACTACCGTCACCACGTATTTTTCTGCTGCAACCAGCGCGCTCCGGGTGAGCGGACCTGTTGCAACGACAAGGGCGCGACGCGCGTGCGCGACTATGCCAAGCAGCGCGTCAAAGAGCTCGGCTTGAGTGGCCCCGGGCAGGTGCGTATCAATCAGGCCGGCTGTCTTGATCGCTGCGAACAGGGGCCGTGCATCGTCGTCTATCCGGAGGGTGTCTGGTACACCTATGTCGACGAGGACGACATCGACGAAATCATCGAGCGTCACCTGCAGCAGGGCGAGATCGTCGAGCGCCTGCGCATCCGCTAGCGGGGGTGCCGCTTAGCCGAATGGTCAGAGGATCGGCGAGTCGATTTTCAGCGGATCTTTCTCGCGCTTGTCCTTGGGCGGCTCGACAGGCTGCGGCGATGGTTCGGCGGCCATCGCGGGAATGCCGGTCATCCACACGAGCATGTCGTAATAAGTGCGCACGTTGCCGACATAGATGCGCGCCTGGTGGCCACGCGCATAACCGTATTTCGTGCGGCTGTGCCATTTGTACTGCGTCAGCAGCGGCAGGCGCTCGCGCACGTCGAGCCAGCGGTTGGGGTCGCCGCCCAGCTCGCGCGTCAGCTCGCGGGCGTCGAGCAGATGGCCATAGCCCATGTTGTAGGCCGCGAGCGCAAGCCAGGTGCGGTCGGGCTCGGTGATCTCCGGCGGCAGTTTGTCGAGGAGCTGGCGGAAGTAGCGGGCACCACCGAGAATGCTTTGCGTCGGATCTTCGCGGTCGATTGCGAGCAGCGCCGCGGTGGCCGCAGTCAGCTGCATGATGCCGCGCACGCCCGTCGGGCTGGTGGCATCGGCGTCCCAATGCGATTCCTGATAGCCGATCGCCGCCAGCAGCCGCCAGTCCAGGCCGGTTTGTGACGCCGCGTGCTCGAACGCCTGCCGGTAGCGCGGCAGGCGTGTTTGCACGTGTGTCGCCAGCGTCATCACGCCATAGTCATCGACGTGTTCCACATGGCCGTAGTAGCGGTCGTGCAGCCGCGCCAGCTCGGCCTCGCCGATCTCTTCGAGATAGCGTTCCGCGGCGTCGAGCAGGCTGCGATCGCGGTCCGCCGGAAAGGCCCAGGCGAGCGGCTGCGCGTCCCCGACCGGGAAGGCCACGCGTAGCTCGGGGTAATAGCGTTGGTTGAGCGCGATGAGATCGGAATTGGCGATGGTGTAGTCGATCTCGCCGCTGGCGACGGCGAGTAGCAGCTCTTCGGATTCGGCGTCGGCGGTTTCTTCCCAGGCCAGCTGCGGATAGCGTTCCGCCTTGAGCTGGCGCAGGCGTTCGGCGTGCACGCCGCCGGCGATGATGCGCAACGTCCCGCGCAGGCTGCCCAGATCCTGTGGGCGGTCGCTGCCTTTGCGGTAAACGAGCATTGGGGTCACGGTTTGCACTGGACGTGTGAACCGCAGGTGGGCTTTGCGGCTTTCGCTCACGCCGATGCCTGCCGCGGCCAGGTGGGCGGTGCCGGAGCGGACCATTTCCGTCGCCTCGGGGGGATTGGCGGCCAGACGCAACTCCAGCTCGACGCCGAGCCACTTCGCGAAACCGGCGACGAGGTCGTATTCGAAACCGGCCGGTTCACCGGCGGGGCCGATGTAGTAGGTCGTGGGGCTGTTGACGGTGGCCACGCGCAGAACCCCGAGGGTGCGCACTTCCTCGAGCAGCGATGGCCGCGGTGAACAGGTCGAGATCAGGGTCAACCAGGCACCGACGAGCAGCAGCGGGCCGAGCCGCATCAGGCGGCCCAGCAGCGGGAGCACGGAGGTAGGCGTGGCGGACGTCTTCATTTAGAATGCGCGCCCTGCATCGGCAGGGTCATGGACCACACGCTAGCACACCGGGTTTCCCGGCCTTGTGGCAGGCCCGCACGGCCGCTTCCATCCGTTTCGGGTGGCGGCGCTCCAGCCAGTCCGATGCGCCCCTCCCGGAGAGGTGGCAGAGTGGTTGAATGTACCTGACTCGAAATCAGGCGTACGCGCAAGCGTACCGTGGGTTCGAATCCCACCCTCTCCGCCAAGTGCAGGCAAAAGACCGACGAAGCGTCGGTCTTTTGCCGTGTGTCTGCCGGCGCGCACTGCGGCGGCTAGCCGGCCACGAGCCCTGCAGATCTTGCGTGCCCGGCGCTGCCGGCCGTGCCGACGACCCATGCGCCGGTGGGGTCATCGGGGTGGCATCCGCAGCGCGCCGTCGAGGCGGATGGTTTCGCCGTTGAGCATGGGGTTGGCGACGATGCTCAACACCATCTGTGCGTACTCTTGCGGCTTGCCGAGACGGCTGGGGAAGGGCACCTGTTTGGCCAGGGATTCCTGCACCTCTTTTGGCAGGGTGGCCATCATCGGTGTCCAGAAAATGCCGGGCGCGATGGTGACCACGCGGATGCCCAAGGGTGCGAGGTCGCGCGCGATCGGCAGGGTCATGCCGACCACACCGCCCTTGGACGCCGAATACGCGGCCTGACCGATCTGGCCGTCGAAGGCCGCCACCGACGCGGTGTTGATGATGACGCCGCGTTCCTCGCCGAGCGGCGGTGCCTGGGACAGCCGTGCAGCCATCTGGGCGATGCAGTTGAAGGTCCCGATCAGATTGACTTCGACGACCTTGCGGAACGCATCCAGCGGATGGGGGGCTGATTCGCGGCCGACGGTCTTCATGCCGATGGCGATACCGGCGCAGTTGACCAGCACGCGTGCAACGCCATGGGCGGCTTGCGCTTCGGCGACCGCCTGGGCGACCCCGGCTTCGTCGGTGACGTTGACCTTGGCGAAACGGCCTCCGATCTTGGCGGCCTGGGCGCGCCCCAATTCCTCGTTCATGTCGAAGAGCGTCACGCGCGCGCCGTGCGCGGCGAGCAGCTCCGCAGTCGCCGCTCCCAGACCGGAGGCCCCGCCGGTGACGATTGCACCTACGCCGTTGAGTTCCATGAATCTCTTGCTCCCGTTCGACGAATGAGATGGCCCGCGCATGCCGCGACGTTCTCACGCCGGTAGCGTCCGCTGGGCCTTTGGCACTATGCCATGCGCGCGGTGTTCACGCTGCCGTGGCGGGGCATGGAGTGGCGCAAGCCCGTTCGCGTGATGTGGGCCGTTTGCTGCGGCTCATATCAGCCCCCACCGGGCGAGCTGCATTTTCACCAGCAGCCGCAGGTAGTTCCAGAGCGCGCCGAGCTGGGCGGCGAACGAAGGCTCATAACGTGCGCGTTCGCGGATGTAATGGCGCAGGGCTTCGAGGTCCTGATCGCTCAGCTCCGGGAAGGCCGGCATACCGCGGTTTTCGAGGGCACCGTCGCGGACGATGGCGGCGAAGGCCGACGCCGATAAAGGCACATGCGAGGCGCGCAGATCGGGGGCGTAGCCGCCGGCGACGACGGCGGTGCCATGGCAGATCACGCAGTCCTTGTACACATGCTTGCCTCGCTCCGCGAGGGCGGGATCGACGATGAAGCTCGGATCATCGACCTTTTCAACCGTTGTTGATGGCGGCGGCGATGGCGGCAGTTGCGCATGCCCGTCAAGCGCAAAGGTCAGGACGCGGCGCGGATAGGCGCGGCCAACCCAACCGTGCTGCGCCGACAGTGAGCCGAGCAGCATCGGCGCACCGGCCCAGCCCGCGAGGATGGTCACGTACTGCCTGCCATCGACCGCATAGGTGGCGGGCGGCGCCTGCGTGCCGACGCCCATGTCGTAACTCCAGAGTTCGGCTCCGGTATCGGCGTCGCGAGCGATAAAGCGGCCGTCCGCCTGGCCCTGGAACACGAGTCCGCCCCTCGTGACCAGCACGCCGCCATTGGTCGCGCCCGGCGTCGGCACCCGCCAGGCGGCTTTCTGTGTGACCGGATTCCAGGCAAGCAGCGCGCTGGTGCCCGCGGTCTTGGGGATGTCGTCGAAGAAGCCGCGCAGCCCCAAGACGTCGTTCGGCGTCATCTGCCAGGTTTTCGGATCGCGGCCTTCGTCGTTGTAGTAGCCGGCCATCTCGCGTACGGGGATGTAGGTCAGCCCGGTATCCGGGCTGTAGGCCATCGGATGCCAGTTGTGCACACCACCGGAACCAGGCCAGATCAGCGCCTCGCCGTTTTCGTAGCGCGCGCCGCGGATCTCGACCGGACGGCCGGTTGCAAGATCGATGCGTTCCGCCCAGGTGACCTTGCCGATTTTCTCCGCCGAGATCAGCTTGCCGGTCTCGCGGTCGATCACGTAGAAAAAACCATTCTTCGGCGCATGCAGGATCACCTTGCGTGGCGCACCGTCGATCGCGATCGTCGCCAGCACCATGTCCATCGACGAGTTGTAGTCCCAGCTCTCGCCCGGTGTGGTCTGGTAATGCCAGACGTATTCGCCGGTGTCGGCATCGAGGGCGACGACCGAGCACAGAAACAGGTTGTCGCCGCCGCCGGGCGAGCGCAGCTTGTGATTCCACGGCGAACCGTTGCCGGTGCCCAGATAGACGCGGTTGAACTCGGGGTCGTAGGTGATCGCATTCCAGACGGTGCCGCCGCCACCGTATTTCCACCACTCGCCGGTCCAGGTCTTGGCGGCCATGGCCATGGCCGCGTTCTCGAAGCCGTCGGCGGGGTTGCCGGGGACGACGTACCAGCGCCAGAGCTGGGCGCCGGTGTTGGCGTCGTAAGCGGTCACATAGCCGCGCACGTGGCCGAAGTCGGCACCGCCGTGGCCGATGATGATCTTGCCGTTGAAGGCACGCGGTGCGCCGGTGATGTAGCGGTTGTCGTCGGCTTCGGTGGTGAGCGTTTCCCAGACCAGTGCGCCAGTCTTGGCATCGAGCGCGAACAGCCGGCCGTCCTGGGTGCCGGCATAGACCTTGCCGTCGTAATAGGTCATGCCGCGCGAGCCCCAGGCCATGCGCATCTTGCGGCCGCGCACCTTGGGGTCGTATTTCCACAGCAGCTCGCCGGTGACGGCGTTGACCGCGTGGATCACGCTGAAGCCGGCGGCGAAATACAGCACGCCATCGACCGCCACCGGCTGCGTGGATACGTTCCAGACGTCGTTGAGCTCCAGTGACCAGGCCAGGCCCAGGCGACCGATGGTGCGTTTGTCGATCTGGTTGAGCGGGCTGTAACGCTGTTCATCGAAACCGCGGCCAAAAGCCGGCCAGTTGGCGCCGTCGTCGCGCAAGGCTGGGTCGGCGAGCACAGCCTGCGCCGCGCCCAATATCATCGTCGATGCCAGTATGGTGCGGCCCAGCCGCGCGGCCGATCCGGTGCGTCCCATATTGCCTCCTGGTGCGCGCAGCGCGCCCGTGCGGACCTGCGCTGTTTGCATTGTGGAGATCCATCGCGCGGCGACCATCGGCCGAATGCAGTAGCCCGCAGCAGCGCGCGACAGCCGCAAAGCCGCGGAGCCACTGCCGGGGGTGTGCGGCTGCCGTTATGCCGCCGGCAGCTTGCGGAAATCCACCTTGTCGCGCACGGCGCAATCGGGGCAGGACCAGTCGTCGGGAATTTGCGACCACGGTGTGCCCGGCGGGAAGCCCTCACGCGGGCAGCCGATGGCCTCGTCGTAGATGTACCCGCAGTCGGTGCACTGATAGCGTCCGCCGGGCGATGCGGCCGCATCGGCGGGAGTCGCAGTCGCGTCGGTGGGTTGCGTATCCGCACGGCGGGCGTCGGGACGCGGGCGGTGCCAGCGGGCGAGCAGGGCAGCGCGCTTGGGCGGATACAGATTGGCCTTGGTCAGATCCCCGCCGTAGTGTCGGGCGACGAGTGGGTCCATCAGCCGGAACCACAGCCACGGGACGTAGGCTGGAATCAGCATCGACGCATAACCCGACGGCAGCTGCGGGCTGTCGTCGAAATGCCGCAGGGCCTGGAACCGACGCGTCGGATTGGCGTGATGATCCGAGTGCCGCTGCAGCTGGTAGAGGAACAGGTTGGTGACGATGTGGTTGCTGTTCCACGAGTGGCGCGGCTGGCAGCGTTCGTAGCGGCCATCCGGCAGCTTCTGCCGCAAAAGACCATAGTGCTCGATGTAGTTGATGACCTCGAGCAGCGAGGCCCCGTAGGCGGCTTGCAGCACGAGGAAAAGCAAGGCCGGCCAGCCGAGACACGCGGTGAGCGCCCCGAACAGCACGATGGTCATCGCCCAGGCTTGCAGGTTCTCGTTGTCGAGGCTCCACACGCTTTGCTTGTTGCGCTGCAGACGCGCTTTTTCGATGGCCCAGGCCGAGCGCAGGCTGCCGATCACCGTGCGCGGCAGGAAAGCCCAGAAGCTTTCGCCCATCTTCGAGCTCGCTGGATCTTCCGGCGTGGCGACGTTCTTGTGATGGCCTCTGTTGTGCTCGACGAAGAAATGACCATAAGCGACCGGCGCCAGCGTCAGCTTGGCGAGCCAGCGGTCCAGGTTCTCGCGCTTGTGGCCGAGTTCATGGGCAGTGTTGATGCCGATGCCGTTGACCGCGCCCACGCTCAGCACCAGGCCGATGTATTCCCAGATGGCCAGATCGGCGGTCACCGCCACCCAGGTGCCGAGTACGGTCACGGCATATTGCGTGGGCAAATAGGCATAGACGATGGCGCGGTAGTAGCGGTCGTTCTCGAGCTGTGCGACGGCGGCTTCCGGCGGGTTGTTGCGGTCCTCGCCGACCAGCCAGTCGAGCAGCGGGATCAGACCATAGATGAGCAATGGCCCGGACCAGGTGAACAGGCCGATGTCGGTGTACAGGAATAATCCCAGGCCGATCAGTCCGAGGACCGGAATGAACGGGCTGAGCAGCCAGAGATAGCGTTTGCCGTCGTTCCAGGCGAGCGTGCCTGCGTCGAGGGTCGGTGTGGACATGTCTGCCTCCATACATCCAGGGATGTGGTGTGCGGTGATTGTTCGCCCGCCCGGCGGCTGTGGCCTTGTCATTTCTTGACAGATAGTTGTCATTTTCAGACAATGTGCCCATGTCGCTCGCCACCGTCGAAGTCCCCGCCCGCTATTACGCCCGCGCCGGTGAGGTGCTGCTGCGCATGGGCGTGGACATCACCCGCATCCTCAAGGCGGCGCGCATTTCCCTGGAGCGGATCAACCACCCCGATGCGATGATGCGGCTCGACCAGGTCGAGGCGCTGGTGGCCGAGGCCTTCGCGCTCACCGGGCGTACCGATCTGGCGCTGGACGTGGGACGTGCACTCAAGCTCAGCTCGCACAGCCTGGTCGGCTACGGGATGCTCAGCAGCCCCGATGCCGACTACGCGCTGCGTCTGGCCGCGCGTTTCTTCAAGCTGATCATGCCGGCCTTCCGCATGCGCTACCGCACCCGGTCCGGGTTTGCCGAGATCGCCTTCACGCCGGTGCTGTCGATGAGCCGCTTGTGTTTCCAGTTCCACCTGGAGACGCTCGCGGTGGCCACGCACTGGGAGCTGCGCGAGCTGCTCGAAGGGCGCATCCCGGACTACGACCTCTATTACTCGATTCCCGAGCCGCCGCATGCCGCGCGCTATGCCGAGATGCCCGAGGCGCGGTGTCATTTCGGCTGGGAGCCGACACCAGGCCTGCGCATGGTGTTCGCGACCGATTTCCGCGAGCACCCGCTGGCGTTGTCGGATCCCAGCGCGCTGAAGATGGCCGAACAGCGCTGCAATGCGATGGTGCGCACGGCCCTCGCCCGCGGGCGTGTGTCCGACTGGGTAGGCATGATGCTGCGTGAATCCGGGGAGGGTCTGCCGACGCTGGTCGAGCTGGCCCACACCCTCAACCTGTCGCCGCGCACGCTCGACCGCTATCTGCGGCGCGAGGGCACGCACTACCGCGAACTGGCCCGGCGCGCCCGGCTCGACAAGGCCTGCGCCCTGATCGCCACGGGCGACATGAGCCTGACGCAAATCGCCTACGAGCTCGGCTATACCGACGCGGCGAATTTCACCCGGGCGTTCCGGCGCGAGACGGGCCTGAGTCCGAGCGCCTATCGCCGTCGTCTCCGCACCGCATAGCGGCAGCGTCCGTGCGAGGGGATGCGCGGCGGGCGGGCGGGACGGACCGGCACCGGCGTTTGGCGGGATCGGGGTTTTCTAAGCCCGGCTGGGGGATTTCCCCCGCGTGCGCGCCAGCGCGCCGCCGTAGGATGCTCATCTGCGCGGACGCACGGGCGGCGCGCGCCGGTTGCCGGACGGCGGCCGTTTCTTCTGGCAGGGACGCCGCATCCATCCTGGGGAGTCGTTGGGTATGAATCCTGTGTCCGTCGGCATGGCCGCGCTGGTCGCGGTAGGGCTCAGCGTGGCCGGTTCCGCGCGTGCA
The DNA here is from genome assembly GCF_900113085.1 of Fontimonas thermophila. Taxonomy (GTDB): domain Bacteria; phylum Pseudomonadota; class Gammaproteobacteria; order Nevskiales; family Nevskiaceae; genus Solimonas; species Solimonas thermophila. Next base: position 14,161 of record NZ_FOOC01000003.1, read on the forward strand.
TCCGAACCTGCGTCGCAGGACGTGATTCTGCCGACCACCCCGGGCCAGACCGTGGTCGTCGAATGGACCGGCACGGCCTTGCCCGGTGTCTCCGGCATCGGCACCACCGGCGGGATCGTCGATGCGCCGATTCCGTGTCTCGACGGCGGCCCCGATGACAGCCATCTGATCAACCTGACGGTGCCGGACGGAGCCTATGACGCCGTCAACGTCAGCGCCGAATTCAAGATCGAGTGGACGGCCGGCGAGCCGGATCCGACGGGCACGTTCACCGACCCGGATCTCGTGCTCGCGGTTTACCGTGACGGCGAGATGGTCGGATACAGCGATGGTGGCGCGCCGCAGGAAGCGGTGGGGGTGAACAACCCCGCATCCGGCGCGTACACCGCGGTCGTCTGCCCGTTCATCGCCAGCATGCCGACCGATTACCGCGCCAAGCTGACGCTGACGGCCCTGGAGCCGGCGAGCTGTCTGACTGCCGCCAGCGCGGCCAAGGCGCATTCGACGACGATGTCCGGCTTCGGCGCGCACGAGGAGCGCCCAGGTCTGCTCAACTTTGACGTCTTCCAGCATGAGGTCGCACAGCTGACGTACCCGGTGCTCGACTATGCCGGGCGCCATCAGGCCGCGCTCTACGACCGTACCCTGGCCAAACCCACGTTCCTGTGGGCGCGCAAGGACGCTCCAGTGTCCGTCGTGGGGCCGCTGACCGGGCGCGAGCTGCTGATCGCACATGCGCGTGCGCATCTGCACAACGAGGCCAAGGCGCTGCGCCTGACCCCCGCGATGATCGACGAGGCCAAGGTCTATGACGCGCAGTTCAATGGCCAAGGTCCGGCGGTCGTGCGCTTCCGCCAGCGCGTCGCCGGCATCGAGGTCTATTACCGTTCCCTCAACGTGCTCCTCGATCGCGGTTACCGGCCGATCGCGGTATCCGGTTATTTCGCCACCGACTACGATCCGGCCCAGGTTTCCGCCGCGGGTTTCGTACAGTCGCCCGCACAGGCCATCGCCGCCGCCTGGCGCAGCATCGGCGGCGCGCTCGATCCCTCGGCACTGGTCGAGACGGCCGTGCGCGGAGACTATCTTCTGTTCTCGATTCCGACACTCACCGGCAGCCACGGGTTCGAGCGTGCCCCGCGGGTCAAGCGGGTGTTCTATCCGCGCCGTGGCCGGCTGGAGCCGGCCTACTACGTGGAATTGTTCGCGCGTGCCCACGCCAACGGCCAGCTGATCGCCTATGCCTTCGTGGTCTCGGCCAGCGATCTGCGCATCCTGCATCGCAAGAACCTGAAGTCGGACGCCGCCGTTACTTACCGCGTGTTCGCCGATACCACGGCGCCATACCAGCCGTTCGACGCCCCATTGGGCAACGGCTATACGCCGTTTCCCGGCAGCCAGCCGAACGATCCAATCATCCGCGTGGGAGCCTCCACGAACCTCGTGACCATCGAGCATGCCGGCATCAGCACCGGCGACCCCTGGCTCGCCGACGATGCGACGACCACCATCGGCAACAATGTCGAGGCCTGTCTCGACACCGTCGATACGCCGGTGTCCGGCATCATTTCCAACCCGCTCAATACCTGCGTTGCGGCGCTCGGCGATGTCTTTCCGCCGATGACCGGGCCCAACACCTTCGATTATCCGATCGAGGCCGACTCTGACCCATCCACCGACAATGCGCGTAATGCCGCGGCGGTGAACCTGTTCTACATGAACAACTGGCTGCACGACTGGTGGTACGACCACGGTTTCAACGAAGCCGCGGGTAACGCCCAGACCAACAACTACGGTCGCGGCGGCGAGGAAGGCGACCCCATCCTGGCCCAGGGACAGGATGCATCGGGGCGCAACAACGCCAATATGTCGACGCCGGCCGACGGCAGCTCGCCGACCATGCAGCAGTATCTGTTCGACGGCATCACCGTCGGCGAAGTGCGGCAGACCGCACCGGTGGACAGCGGCCCGCTGAAGTTCGCACCGGCGGCTTTCGGACCGACCGAATACGATCTCACCGGCGAGCTCGTGCTCGCCTCCGAGAGCGAGGGTGTGGCACCGGGCGATGGCTGCGGGGCTGCCATTCCCGATCCGGGGCTGCCGGTGCCGCCTCCGGCCGTGCCGGCCGTGCCCGATCCGGCGCTCACTGGCAAGATCGCCCTGATCGATCGTGGGAACTGCAACTTCACGACCAAGGCCCAGCACGCGCTCGCCTCCGGTGCGGTGGCGATGATCGTCGTCAACAATGCCGACGGCGATCCGATCGCGATGGGCAATGGCGACATCCCGATCAACGCCGGCGCGAGTCCCACCGATCCGATCTACCAGATTCCGTCGGTGATGATCCGCAAGGCCGACGGCGCTGCGCTCAAGGCCCAGCTCGCCGCCGGTACCACGGTGACCATGCATCTTGTGCGCGAGCCCTCGATCGATCTCGACGGCACGCTCGACAACCAGATCATTGCGCACGAGTTTTTCCACTACGTCCATCACCGCCTGACTGATTCGAGCAACCAGCAGTCCGGCGCGATGAGCGAGGGCTGGGGCGACATCGACGGTTTCATGATCTCGGCGCGCAGCGACGATCGCGCCGTACCCGGCAACGATCGCTATCAGGGCGCCTATGCCCTTGCCTGGTACGTCAGCAACAACTTCTTCAGCGGCATCCGCCGCGCACCGTATTCGACGGACTTTGCGAAGAACGCATTCACCTTCAGGCACATCGCCGATGGCGAACCGACGCCGGACGGCGGGCCCGGCACCAGCAATTCGGAAGTGCACAATGCCGGCGAGATCTGGGCCAACGCCGTCTGGGAGTGCTACGCCGGATTGCTCAACCGCCATCCATTCGGCGAGGCGCAACGGCGCATGAAGGACTACATCATCGGCGGGCTGAAGATGACGCCCGCGGATGCGACGTACACCGAGGCACGGGATGCCGTGCTCTCGGTGGTGCTCGCCACGGACTTCGATGACTATGCCGCCTGCTCGCGCGGTTTCGCCAAGCGCGGGATGGGGCTCAATGCCATCGCCCCGGCGCGGTCGAGTACCGATCTCGTCGGTGTCGTCGAGGATTACACCGAATTCGTCTGCAAAACCGGTGGTGGCGGCGCAAATGGCGGGTCGCTCGAGCGCGAACGCTTCGGCGGCGCCCTGGGCCTGGGTCTGGTGCTGCCCTTGCTCGGGCTTGCCCTGCTCGCCCGCCGCCGGTGTGGGTGCCCGCGCCGATGATCCCGCCGGCGCGGCCGGTATAGCGGGCGTCGCCGGCTCAGTATTCGCGGGCTGCGCAGGGGACGGTGCGCGCGCCGATTCCGGCTAGAATCGCGTGCTCATGCGCCCGTAGCTCAGCCGGATAGAGCAACGGCCTTCTAAGCCGTGGGTCGCAGGTTCGACTCCTGCCGGGCGCGCCACGTCGTTCGCTCTCGGTCGGGTGTACGCCCGTTGCCAGCGAGATCGGGCCGTGGTCCATCACCGAAGTCAATCACCGATGCGCCCGTAGCTCAGTTGGATAGAGCATCTGGCTTCGAACCAGAGGGTCGGGAGTTCGAGTCTCTCCGGGCGCGCCAGGTGCAGGGGCGGTGGCCCGCGGTCGCGGCGCAGGGTTATTTCTCCTATCGCCCCGGCGCAGTGCAGCGCCTAGGATTCCAGATCGGATGCAAAGGCACGGGGGAGTGCGTCGTGATGGGTTCGGATCAGCGGTCCGCTACAAGGTGGGGAGCCATCGGCTTCGTCTGTCTGGCCTTGCTCGCCGCCTGTGGCGGGGGTACATCGGGCGTCGGCAACACGCTAGGAGGTTCCACGGGTGGCGGCACCGGCGGGACGACAGGGGGGACGACCGGCGGGACCACGGGAGGCACTACCGGCGGGACGACCACTGGCGGCAGCACCGGCGGTGGTGGCGCCATCGGCGGGCGTACCTTCCTGATCCGTCCGGGCGCCGATGCCACGCGCGAGATGATCGGCGCGATGATCCAGGCCGCGCCGGGTGACGTGATCCAGTTCGACTGCGGTTATTTCGAGCTGTCCTCGGCGCTGCAGCTGACCAATACCGAAGACGTGTTGATCAAGGGCTGCGGCAAGGATCGCACGGTACTGTCGTTCAAGACCAGCAACACGCCGGAGGGCATTCTCGCGGTCAATGTCCACGGTCTGTGGATCGAGGACCTGACGGTGCTCGACACCGGCGGCAACGGCATCGAGCTGCGCGGCGTCAGTCATGCCCGCATCAGCCGCGTGCGCACGATCTGGTCGTCCAACGGCGGGCGTGAGAGCCCGACGCCGATCAATGCGAGCAATGCATTCACGCCCGATCCGGCCACCGGCAAGCCCAAGCTCCTCAACGTCCCGTGCACCGATCCGCCGACGCGCAATCCGAACGCGCCCGAAAACCAGTTCCCGGGTGCCGACACTACGTCGCCGGATTACACGGTCAGCCCCAAATCCGGGCGCTACGGTATCTACCCGGTGGCCTCCGAAAACATTCTCATCGAGGAGGCCGAGTCGATCGGCGCCAGCGATGCCGGGATTTACGTCGGCCAGACCAACAACGCGATCATCCGCAACAGCCGCGCGGCCTACAACGTGTTCGGTTTCGAGATCGAAAACGTGCAGGGCGGCGAGTATGCGTACAACCTCGCCGAATGCAATACCGGCGGCTTTTTGATCTACGACCTCGACAATCTGCGCCAGTACGGCGATCGCTCGCGCATGTACGGCAACATCTCGCGCAACAACAACACCTATAACTTCACCTCGGGCGGCTTCGTCGGCAACGTGCCGCCGGGCAGCGGCATGATCACGCTGTCGTACGACCGCATCGACATCTTCGAAAACCGGTTCGAGAACAACAACACCGCCGGCATCATCCACACCAGCTACGAGATCTTCCCGGAGGGCGCTGGCCGGCCGAGTGAAAAGCGCATCGACTGGTACAGCGAGGGGGTGCACATCTTCGGCAACAAGTTCATCAACAATGGCAATGGCCTGCCGCTGCCGACGACATCCGATATCCAGTCGATGGACGTCGCCAAATTCCTGCCGGCGCTGGTTGGGCTGAAGAACCAGGCGGCCTGCCTGATCCCGACCAATCTGCAGACCTGTTTGTCGCTGGGCATCTACAATTTCCGCGGCGCCCACATCGTCTGGGATGGTCTGCTCGACCGCTACGACCCCGATTGCCCGTATCCGGTGGATGCCAACGGCGATCCGGTGCCGGCGGATGCGCGCGGCAAGCCGCAGATGACCAACGATCATCCCAATCCGTCGTGCCATTACAACGCGTACAAGTTCGACACGCAGGCGCCGGGCAATCCGCGCAAGGTGCCGGATTGGTTTGCCTCGTGCATCGATGCCAACAACGAATTCAGCGGCGACAGCCTGCCGTTTGCGAACTTTCATGGCACCAAGGGGCTGGAGCCGGTCATCGCGCTGCTGACGGCCAATCCGGCGGACGGGCCGGGTGCGCTGGCGACGCTGCTCGCCGGTCTTGCAGCGACCGATCTCGCCAATTTCGCATCGAGCTTTGATCGCACACCGCACGATTGCCCGCAGGCATACGGGCGCAATCTGCCGCTGCTGCCGCCGGTCGTGATTCCGCCGTTTGAGCGCAGCGGCGATTACGATCCGGCGCCCAGCGAGCAGGAGATCGCGGAGTTGTGCGGGGCCGCTGTTCCTGCCGGTGCGGTGAACTTCGCGGCGGCGAAGGTCAACTGCCCGACGCTCGATCAGTACCACCTGTTCGAAGATCCGCAGGATCCGACCAGCGCGCCGCGCGGCGGCGGTGTGCCGTTCGTGCTCAACACCAAGCTGTTCTCGGATTACGCGGTGAAATACCGCGTGCTGTACCTGCCGCCGGGAACCAAGGCGACGTATCAGGATGCCGGCGGTCGCACGGAAGGCAGCAATGTCACGATTGCCTTCCCCGTCGGTACGATCATCGCCAAGACCTTTTCGTTCCCCAACGGCGGCGTGGAGACCCCGGTCGAAACGCGGCTGCTGATCAAGCGCGTCAATTCCAAGGGTCAGGCGCGCTGGGATGGCCTGCCCTATATCTGGACGACCGAGAACGGCCGGCGCGTCGCCAAGCTCGCGATGGGTGGCGGGCAGGCTGCGGTTGCCTGGGATTACGTCGATGTCGATTCGGGTGTCACGCACAGGGGTTCGACGGCGAATTACCTCATCCCGCACGCCAACCAGTGCCTGAGCTGTCACGCCAACGAGGATGCAGACACCGGCGCGGCGCCGATCGGCCCCAAGGTGCGCCATCTCAACCGGCCGTATCTGCCGGAGTCGAGCTTGCCGACCGCACAAGGCATGCACGAGGTGCGCGGGCGGAACCAGATCCAGTACTGGTGCGAGCGCGGTCTGCTCGCCGGTTGTCCGCAGGATCTGGGTGTCGATCCGCAGACGCAGATCGCGACCCATCTCGAGCGCGTACCCGTGTTCAACAAGCCCGGCGATGCGGGATTCCCGGCGAACAGCGCGCAGGACATCGAGGCGCGGGCGCGCGCGTATCTGGAGATCAACTGCCAGCATTGCCACAACCCGCGTGGCTTTGCGGCGAGCACCGGGTTGTATCTGGACGTGCTGCGCCGGGTCGATACCAGCTACGGCATCTGCAAGCGACCGACGGCGACCGGGCGCGAGGGCAACGGTGGACGCACATTCGACATCCATCCCGGCAACGTCGCCGATTCGATCCTGCCCTTCCGCATCGGTCCGGAGGCGACGACGCCGGCCGCACGCATGCCGCCGCTGGCGCGCAGCGTCGTCCACGACGAGGGTCATGCGCTGATCGAGCAGTGGATCGCGCAGGTCGTGGTCAAAGACGAAGCCAAGTATCCGGGTTCGACGAGCTGTACGGCGGAGTGACCGGTTTGTGGTCCGCCCGGTGTTCCCGCACCGGGCGGATGGCCGCAGTCACACCCGGTCGAACGGAAAATCGGGTTCCGGTTTGCGTCCGTCGATGATGTCGGCGAGAGCGCGTGCCGAGCCGCAGGCATGCGTCCAGCCCAGCGTCCCGTGCCCGGTGTTGAGGTAGAGATTCCGATAGCGGCTGCGGCCGATGTACGGCAGATTCGACGGCGTGGCCGGGCGCAGGCCGCACCAGTACTGCGCTTGCGTGTGCTCACCGGCCTCCGGGAACAAGGTTGCGACGCGGCGCAGCAGCGCCGCGCAGCGCTGGGGGTCGAGGCGGCGGTCATAGCCGCACAGATCGGCCATGCCGGCGATGCGCAGCCGCTCGCCCAGGCGCGAGAACACCAGCTTGTGTTCGTCATCGGTCAGCGCCAGGTGCCAGGCGGCATCGGCGTTCTTGACCGGCATCGTGATCGAATAACCCTTGGCCGGCTGGATCGCCAGATGCAATCCCAGTGGCCGCGCCAGCAGCGCACTGTCGCTGCCCAGCGCGAGCACATAGGCATCCGCGCGCAGCGCCGTGTACGCGCCATGCGCGTCGATGGCCTCGACATGGTCGATGCGTCCGGCCTGCGCGCGCAGCGCGGTGATGTGGTGATGCATGCGGAACTCGACGCCGGATGCGCGACACAGCCGCGCGAGTGCCTGCGTGAAGGCATGGGCGTCGCCAGATTCGTCGGCCGGCGTGTAGGTGGCGCCGGCCAGCAGCGGGCGTGCGGCGCGCAGTGCCGGCTCCAGGGCAACGGCTTCGTCGGCGGAGAGCAGGCGCCGTTCGCAGCCCAGCTCGGACATCAAGCGCGCCGGTGCCTGTGCCCGTTCGAATTCGCGCGCACTGGTATAGATGTGCAGGATGCCGCGCGTGCGCTGGGCGTAGTCGATGCCGGTTTCGGCACGCAACGCCTGCAGCGCGGCGCGGCTGTACAGCCCGAGCGCGACGAGGTGGCGGATATTGGCGGCGGTGCGCGCCGGGGTGCATTCACGCAGGAACTGCACGCCCCACAGCCAGCGCCAGATATCCATTCCGGGATGGAATCTCAGCGGCGATTCGGAGCGCGTGAGCCAGCGCAGCAGCCGGCGCAGGGTCTGCGGATTGGCCCAGGGTTCGGCATGGCTGACGGAAATCTGGCCGCCGTTGGCGTAACTCGTCTCCGCGGCGACGTCGGCCCGGCGGTCCACGACCGTGACCAGATGGCCCCGCCGGCTCAGGTAGAAAGCCGTCGTCACGCCGATGACGCCGGCACCCAGAACGAGCACGCGCATGCCTTCGAATCTTCCTGCTGTGTTGCGGTAACGGGGTCGCGAGTGTACGCCGGATGCGGCTGCTAGGATGTCCGCCATGACCACGGCCGACGCATCGGTGGATGCGCTCAATCACAGTTATCTGCTCGTCGGACTCGTCACCGCGGGCGCCGGATGCTTGTTTCTGTGGAGCGATCCGCGCAGCCAGACGAGCCGCGCGCAGGCGCTGTGTCTGGTGCTGATCGGTCTGCGTCTGGTCGTCGTGCCATTCGAGGTTGCGCTGCGCCCGCTGGGCGCCGCGCTTGCCGGCAGCCTGCTGGAAGCGCTGGCGATCCTCGCCGGGATCGAATGGGCGCGCCGCGTCGGCATGACCGCGGCCGGCCGCCTGCGCGGCGCCGTGCACGTGCTCTTCCGGACGGCACAGGGCCTGGTCGTCGTCTACGGCGTGATGCAACTGGGTTATTTCACCCTCGCGCCCCAGGCGGCGCTGCGTGACGCCGACCGTCTGATCGCGGTCAGCGGCCTCGAGTGGGCGCTATTGGCCCCGGTGCTGGGCACCGCGGTGCTGCTCAGCGGCCTTGCGATTCTGCTCCTGCTGTTCGTCCGCACCGATCCGGCGGAATCGATCCGGCTGCGTGCGCTGATGTTCGCGGCCCCGTTTCTGCTCGCCGGACTCGTCATCGGCCGGCAATGGGTGCCGACGGTGCTGGTCATCGGTCTGATGATCTTCATGGCCGGTACGGTGCGCTATCTCATCGTGCAGGCACGCCGCGCACAGTCGATGAGCCAGTTTCTGCCACCGGAAGTCGCGCGCCTGGTGAAGCTGCGTGGCCTTGCCCACGTGCTGCGGCAGGACAAGCGCGAGATCAGCGTCGTGGTCTGCGATCTGCGCGGGTTCACCGCCTATGCCCGCCGGTGCGAATCGGCAGCCGTCGTCGGGCTGCTGGAGCGCTATTACGCCGCCGTCGGCGCCGTCGCCCAGCGCTATGGTGGCACGGTCAAGGATCATGCCGGCGATGGGGTGCTCATCCTCGTCGGCGCGCCGGTGCCATACCAGGATCACGCCCTGCGCGCTGCGCGCCTGGCACTGGCGCTGGTGGCGCGCGTGCAGGCCCTGCTGGGCGATATCGATGCGGCGCTGGGCATCGGCGCCGGGGTCGCCGCAGGCGAGGTGACCGTCGGGGCGATCCAGGGCAGCGGGCGGCTGGAGTATGTCGCCGTCGGCACGCCGGTGAATCTCGCCGCACGGTTGTGCCAGCGTGCCGCCGCCGGCGAGGTGCTGGCCGATGAAGCCGTCTGCCGCGCGGTGGCCGGTGTCCTCAGCGTTGCTCCGCGCACGGGCGAGCCGCTCAAGGGCTTCGATGCACCAGTGCCCGTCGGTGCCCTCGCTCTTCCGGGCTAAAGACTGCGCGCGGATCGTCACAGGCCGTGGATCGTGCCGTCCGGGGCGGCGGCGTTGCGCTGTCGTGCCTGCTCGGCTGCGGCCGTATGTTCGAGGACGGCTGCGCGCAGCTGCATCAGGTTTTCGCGCAGGACGTCGGCAACCAGTTCGTCGGTGCGCGGATCCTGGAGGATTTGCTCGAAGACGCGCAGTCCGGCATCGATGACGGCGCGCACCACGTCGTCGTAGAACGGCAGTCGCGCCAAGCGGCCGACCTGCGCGTCGTGCTTGAGTTTTTCCAGAATCATTGCGCGCAGCTCGGTCTGGTTCTCGGCAAGGGCGCGCGAGATGTTCCGGGTGTATGTGCCCTTGGACAGCACCGTGGCGACTTCGTCGAGGACGGCGACGGTGACCGCGCCGCTGATCGATTGCACGAGGGTGTCGCGAAAGCGGTTGACGAGCCGGTAGGTGAAATCCTCGCCGAACGCACGGTCGGCCGCCATGCCGAACCGTGACAACAGCACGACGATGCGGATGATGCGGAACAGGCGAAAGCCGCGGATCGCCGGATGCGATACCGGGATCATGCCCAGGATTTCGTACCAGTTGCGGATGACGAAGTCGCGGCGCCAGCCTGCGGCGCGCCAGCGCCACAGGAATTCCACGGCGAAGATCGCGCAGATCACGGTGTCGGCGAGGAGGATGTCCGCCCGCTCGGCCTCCGTGACCGGCCCCCAGGTTTCGTAGGCGAGCAGGCCGATCGAAATCAGCGCGAGGGTGAGCATGATCCAGTCGAGCGTGCTGACGCGGGCGAGTCGCGCGATCAACGTCCGGATGTCCATCGGCACAGGATACGCGAAGCTGGAACAGAGTCGAATTTACTAGCAGGTTACTCACCCAGATGGGGGGAAGCTTGCGCAGAGGATGCGTGCAACACTGCACGGCGAGGACATCCGATGGATTCGACCAGGCTGTTGGGGGGTGGAAATGAAGTTGTCTGACCAGGGCCTGCCGCCCGGGTACAACTTCATCTTGCCGGCGGTGGACGAGGGGGCCGTCCGCGCCGATCTGTCCGGCACCGTGTCTCTGGTCGGGGGAGAGTTGTTGTGGAATGTCACGGTCGGCTGCTCGGGGGGGTCGCCGGCCTGCGCGGACTGCGTTGCCAAGCCCTATTGGGAGCGCTGGTCCCGTTCCAACGGCTACTATGTCGATGCGGATTCCTGGGGCAATGTCATCGCGTACGACTACGCGGTGCGTGTCGAGCCAGCCCGCTGGCCGCAGCAGCCTCAGCGGATTCTCGTCGCCCCGGCCGGAGACCTTTTTAACGACAAGGTCCCCGACGCGTTCATCGACCGGGTGCTGCTCGTCATGCAGCAGCATCCGCAGCACACGTTCTATCTCCTCACCAAGCGGGCACAGCGCATGAAAGCCTACCTGGCGGCGCGCGCCCGCGGTGTCATCGCCGCGGAAAACCGCAGCGATACGGCATTGCGTGGCCTGAAATGGCCGCTTTCGAACGTGTGCATCGGCATCTCCTGCGAAAACCAGCTCACTTACATGAGTCGCGTGCGCCATCTGGTGGAAACGCCGGCGTTGCGCCGCTTCGTCGTCGTCGAGCCGATGCTCGGCCCGGTGCGTCTGGATCAGGTTCCGCTCGAGACGCGTGACATCCTCTGGCCGCTGAAAGGCATCGTCCAGGCCTACCGGGGCCAGGATGCCCAAGGTCGCTTGCATTGGGAGCCACTGGATCAGCCGCTGCTGGAGGTACCGGCGATCGACTGGGTGGTCGTCGGGGGGTACCGCGGTGCCGCCGTGCGGCCGATGCATCCCCACTGGGTGCGCACGATCCTGCGATCCTGCCAGCGCGAGAACGTGCCGTTCTTCTTCAAGGGGTGGGGTGACTATGCGCCGACCGCGGTGCTGGATCTGAGCGGAGACGAGACGCTGGTGATCGTCTCGCACGACGGCACTTTGCGCGGTCGCGGTGTGGGTTCGAGCACGAATTTTCTCGCCGTGCAGACCGAGCCGGTTCCCGATGTGCACATGACGCGCAGATCCGATGGCCAGATGCGGGATCTGCTCGACGGCCGACGGTATCGTCAGATGATCCGCGACGTTGCCGGCAAGCGCGTACGGCTGGTGGATTGCTCGGATCTGGCGCGCATGCTGCATCGGTTGTCGAACCCGCAGGCCACCGTGTCCGGCCCCGTCACGGCGACGCCGGCCGTTGCCAATGACAGCGCGATGGATGCATCGGCATCCGCCGAACGGCAGCGTCCCATCGCCGACTGGCTCAGGCACACCATCGGCAAGCCGCTGCGCTGAAAGCCAGCGCGGGTCTGCATCGCCACGATGGCCGGCGCAGCGGTCCATGCAAGCGCGGCCATGATGTGGTTCAATACGCGCGCCGGAGGAGAGCATAAGGAGAACGTTCACCGTACCCGAGGCTCGCGCGCATGGATGTCGTGCTGCTGTCACGAATCCAGTTCGGATTCACCGTCGGTTTCCATATCCTGTTCCCGACGCTGACCATTGGTCTGGCCTGGTTCCTGGTTTTCTTCGAGGCGCGCTGGCGGTGCACGCAACGCCAGGCTTATCTGGATCTATACCGGTTCTGGGTCAAGATTTTCGCGCTGACCTTCGGCATGGGCGTGGTGTCGGGGCTGGTTTTGTCCTACCAGTTCGGTACCAATTTCTCCCGATTTTCCGAATTCGCCGGGCCCGTTCTCGGGCCGCTGCTCTCGGTCGAGGTGCTGACCGCCTTCTTCGTCGAGGCGGGTTTTCTCGGCGTGATGCTGTTCGGTTGGGACAAGGTGGGGCCGCGACTGCATTTCCTGGCGACGCTGCTGGTCGCGATCGGCACCACCAACTCGGCGTTCTGGATTCTGTCGGCGAACAGTTTCATGCACACGCCACAGGGCGCGGCCGTCGTCGATGGCGTGCTGGTGCCGCAGGATTGGTGGGCGATCGTCTTCAACCCTTCCTTCCCGTACCGGTTGGCGCACATGCTGCTGGCATCGGCGATCACCACGGCGTTGGTGATCGCCGGTGGCTCGGCCTGGTGTTTGGCGCGCGGTCTGTATCGTGAGGCGAGCCGGGCAGCGCTCAGGAGCGCGATCGCGGTACTCGCGGTGGCGGCGCCGGCGCAGATCGTCGTCGGTGATCTGCACGGTCTGAACGTCCGTGCGCATCAGCCGATGAAGGTCGCGGCGATGGAGGCGCTGTGGGAAACCACGCGCGGCGCGCCGCTGGTCGCGTTTGCCTGGCCCGACCAGGACGCACAGACCAATCGCTACGCGATCGAGATCCCCAAGCTCGCGAGCCTGATTCTCACGCACGATGCGGATGGCGAGGTGCGCGGCCTCAACGAAGTGCCGCGCGCGGATCAGCCGCCGGTGCTGCCGGTGTTCTTCGGGTTCCGGTTGATGGTTGGGCTGGGCGTGGTCTTCGTCGTGCTCGCGCTCTGGGGGGTGTGGAGCGCCTGGCGCGGACGGCTCGATGCGGATACGCGCCTGCAGCGGGCGTTCATGGCCGCAACCCCGCTGGGTTTCGTCGCCACCGTCGCCGGCTGGATCGTCGCCGAAACCGGCCGCCAGCCCTGGTTGATTCACGGCATGATCCGCACGGCGGACGGCATCTCGCCGATCCCGGCCACGAACGTCGCTTTTTCGCTGACCTTGTTCGTCTTGGTCTACGGCTTTTTGTTCGCCGTCTATCTTTATTTCGTGCTCGCCCTGGTGCGCAAGGGTCCGGTGTTGCCGCAGACACATCTGGAGGCGATCCGCGGCGCGCGGCCGGGCGAACTGCTGATCGACGCATCCGACGCCCAAGGAGCACGCCGATGGACCTGACCTTGATCCTCGCCGGCGTCATCGTCTTCGGTGTCGGCGCTTACGTGATTCTCGATGGGTTCGATCTGGGGGTCGGCATCCTGTTTCCGTTCATCCCCGATGATGCGATGCGCGACACCGCGATCAACAGCATCGCGCCGGTCTGGGACGGCAACGAAACCTGGCTGATTCTCGGCGGCGCGGTGCTGTTCGCGGCGTTCCCGGTGGCCTACGCAGTGGCGCTGTCGGCGTTCTACATCCCGGTCATGCTGCTGCTGTTCGCGCTGATTTTCCGCGGCGTGGCTTTCGAATTCCGCTTCAAGTCCAGGCGCAGCAAGCACTGGTGGTCGCGCGCTTTTGCCGGTGGCTCGACGCTCGCGGCCTTTGCGCAAGGCCTGCTGCTGGGTGGTGTGCTCGAGGGCGTTGTGGCCGTGCCAGGTCCGCCCGGGTCGGGGATCGCGTTCGAATTCGCCGGCGGTCGTTTCGACTGGCTCACCCCGTTTTCGGTGATCACCGGTCTTGGCGTCGTCGGTGGCTATGCCTTGCTTGGTGCGACCTGGCTCAACATGAAGACCGAGGGCGGCCTGCGTGACTGGTCGCGTCAGGCGGCGCGGCGCGCGCTGTTCGTGTCGCTGTTCGCGCTCGCCACTGTCAGCGTTTATACGCCGCTGAAGTTCGATGACATCGCCCAGCGCTGGTTCGCCGACATGCACTGGCTGAGTCTGTCGCCAGTGCCGCTGGCCACCGCGGTCGTTGCGTTTTCGCTCTACCGCGAACTCAAGGCCGGTTCGCACTACCCGCCGTTTTTCTACGCGATCGCGCTGTTTTTGCTTGGCTACATCGGCATCGGTATCAGTCTGTGGCCGCATATCCTGCCGCCGGCGCTCACCGTCTGGAACAGCGCCGCGCCGCCGCAGAGTCAGGCCTTCGTGCTGGTCGCACTCGCGGTGACCCTGCCGATGGTGCTGATCTATACCGTCTATGCCTACTGGGTGTTCCGTGGAAAAGTCCAGCCTGGAGCCGGCTACACGCACTGAGCGGGCGCGCCGCTGGCAGCAACTGGCCTGGTTCGTCGGTCTGTGGGCCTTGAGCGTCGGTCTGTTTGGCGCGGTGAGCCATGTGCTGCGCACGCTGCTGATGCCATGAGGCGGGCGGGCAAGGTCCGCCGTCTTTAGTCGGTGACGAACCAGGGTGTTTTGTCCGGCCGGAGGAACAGGCGCTCCATCTCCGCCCGGTTGAACGGCCGCGAGCCGATGCGGCCGAAGACGGCGATCTGGCCGCCGGTTTCATCCACCGCGCGGTCGCGGTCCAAACCCTTGCTCAGCGCCAGCGCCGGATCGCCGGTATCGGCCCAGGCGATCCATTGCGGTTTGGGATCGGGCGAAAAGCCATAGAACTTGGGCTGCGACTCGGGCGAGGTGAGCTGGAAGACGTGCAGGCCGGTGTCGTCGGCGACGTAGGCGAACAGCGAGGCATTGGTCGAGCCGACGATCACGTCATGCGCATACCGCAGGCGGCCGTCGCCGGTGGTGCGCAGATACTCGGTCGGCTTTTCCGGATTCTGGACGTCGACGATCACCAGGCCGTCCGCACCGGCGGCGACGTAAGCAAAAGTGCGGGCGACGTACACGCGCTGCGCATCGGCGATCGGCAGCACGGTCACCGGTCGCGGCCGGCTCATGTCGGTGATGTCGAGCGTCTCCAGGCCACGCGCGCTGGTGGCGAACAGATAGCGGAACTGCACGGCGAGGCTGCGCACGTCTGGCACCGGTGTGACCGCGGTCACCACCGGTTGCAGGGGATCGGCGAGGTCGAGCGCGACGATGCCGGCTCTGGCAGCGACATATACCCGACTGCCGGCGATGGCGAGATGGCGTGCACCATCGAGGACGCCGCCGGGATTGAAGGTGAGCGCGCGTGTGAGCTGGTTGTCACGCGGTTCGCCGTTTTGCAGCGTATCGACAGAGGTGAGGATCAGGCCTTCTTCGGCATCGGTGATCAGCGCGTAGTGATAAATCGGCAGGAAAGGCTGCTCCTGATTGACTTCGCGCATGAACGGAGTATTGGCCTTCCACGGCGCGATCGGATTGTTGGTCGGCAGCGCGACGCAGGTCGCGTTCCGGCTCGCGATATGGGTGTCGTGGCCGAGCGATGAAAACGGCGCGGTGATCAGTCTCTGGCTGATGCCCTTGTTGCCGATGCTGGCGACATCGAACACCTGCATGCCGCTTTTGCCCTGGGCGGCGTAGAGATATTCGCCGCGCAGTTGCAGGCAGGTGGTCGCAGACCCCGCGCGGTTTTTGTGCACGTGTTCGAGCCTGCGTCCGCGTGCCTCGTGCCGCCGATACCAGTCGGGATAGACATAGCGGTGCAGATAGGAGCCGATCACCGCCTGCGGCTCGTCCCATTCGGTCACCTGTACGGCGGCGACGCCGTTTGCTGTGCCGGTGTAGGCGTGGTGGCCGACGAAATTGACGAAATTGGTGCCCAGGCCGAGCAGCGAGGCCATCCAGGCATTGTTGTCATTGGCCGCCGAGAGGTGACAGTCCGTACAGGTCTTGGTCTCGGTCTTGCGTTCGGTGTGCGGGTAGTGCGGCGCGAAGGCCTGGCTGGAATGGCCGCTCGCCGCGACCGGGGGTTGCTGGACGTAGATTTTCTCGCGGTTGGCGTTGGTGGAGGAGAGAATCAGCGCCGAGCTGCTGCGGATCGGCGCGATGCGATGGCCCTTGACCTCGCCATGGCGGCCGAGCATGTAGAAATCGTCGCGGACGACCTGCGGGTTATAGGTCGCATAGTTGCGGGTCTCGCCGCCTTCGAAGTGCTGGCGCTCGGTTTTCCAGTTGGCCTGGATCGGCAGATGGCAGCCGAAGCAGGATGTCGTCCACGAGCTGTGGCAGGTGATGCACATCATCTCGTCATCGCGGTGGGCGCGGTCCTGCGGCTTGACGTCGAGGCCGAATTTGAAATGCTCGGTGTCGCGGGCCATCAGTTTGGCGCGCGCCGCCTTGGGGTTGTAATGCGGGCTTTTGGGATCGACCGATTCCTTGACCAGCGAGACTTCCCACTCCAGCCCGGGTGTCAGGCCGGAGCGTTGGAACAGCCTGCCGTTGATCCACTCAAAGCGCAGTCGGCCGTCCTGCACGCGCAGCTTGGACAGATCGGTTCCGCCGGGGGGCGCGGCCGGCCCGGAGGTGCGCAGGGTGGGCAGCCGGTCGGCCGTGCCGTGACAGTCCTGGCATTCGATTTCCACTGCCTGGGCGACCTCGCCGACGATATGCCCATTGCCATGTGCATCCTGGGCAAAGTGGCAGTCCACGCAGTGCATGCCTTTTTCGACGTGGATCGAATAGAGCTGCTGGGCCTTGCTGAACCTGTGCGGATCGTCGTCCGCCACCGGGTTGCCGGCGGCATCGAGCAGATTGCCCTTCCTGTCGCGCTTGTACACGGCGCGGAAGTTCCAGCCGTGGCCGTGATAGTCGGCGAACTGGGTGTGCTGCATCTGGTCGTTCATGTCCCAGACGCGGCGCAGGAAATCCAGATCGCCCCAGTTGCCGCGGATCGCGGCTTCCTCCGGGTTGCGGCGGTTGATTTCGCGGATCTCGCTGTCGGTGGGATATTTCTGCCGCTCCGGGAACATGCGCGGCGCATCCGGCTCGTAGTCCCACATCGTGTAGCCGAGCATGGAGTTCAAAAAGACGTTGGGCTGGTGCATGTGGCAGACCATGCACTGCGCGGTGGGGATGGCGCGCGTGAATTCATGCCGCAGCGGGTGGCCCTCTTCATCGCGGGGGATGGTGGGATCGGCGCTGATGCTGGTGCCGCCATGACCGTATCGCGCATACGGGCCGGAGTGGCGCACCTCACGGTCATTGGCATAGACCACGTGGCAGGCGCTGCAGCCGGAACTGCGGTAGTCGCCGGGCTGTTCGTTGGTGCCGAGAAACCAGAGCAGAGGGTCGTTGAGGCGGGTCTTGGTGATGTTGATCAGGGGTACTGCGATGCGCTGGCCAGTGCCGGGCCCGCGGTTGGACTGGCGGAAATCGGGACGGCCCGGTTCTTCCAGGCGCTGGAGCAGTCCCAGGGCATTGGGCAGGCCGGTTTCCGGAAACAGGGAGTTGATGTTGCGGCCGCCGCGCTCGAACACGCGGAAAACGTCGGCGGGTGGCGTGACTTCCCAGGCCGGCAGCGGGTAGAGCACGTCGAGGACGCCTTTGCGTCTCATGTTCTCGTCCGGTGCCACTGGCGCGCGCACGGCGCTTTGGATGTAGGTGAGGTTTTCGTCCGGCGCAGGGCCATCGTAGAGGGATTCGAGCCAGTCGAACCATCGTGACCGGATCGGCAAGGTCGGTGTTTTCTCAAGCCCGCGCGGGTGGTGGACCGGGGCGTAGTTCTCGCCGGTGATGTAGCGCTTGAATGGCAGGATGCCGTTGTTGTACGCCGCACCGCCCCAGAGCATGGCGCCGGTGCTCATCAGGCTGCGACGGCTGGCTTCGATGATCGGCTGGTGGCAGGCCCCGCAGGCGTAGTCGGCGACGCGATAGTCGCCGGGGTTGACGAAGCGGATGAAGGCCGGTGATTCGCGGTTGAGCAGGGTGTAGCTCAGTTTCGGATTGGCGCTGGAGAGGCCTTGCGCTGCGCCGGTGGCCGCCGATCGGCGCATCCAGGACTGCGGCCAGCGCGGCTGGATGTGCGCCTGCTCCATCGCCTCGATGTAGCTACGCTCGACGCGGCTGGCGCCAGCGGGCGCGTGCACCGTCGCATCCCCACCGTGACAATCGGTGCAGCCGAGTACCACGCCCGGGTTCTGGTGCATGGTCGGGCGGTCGGTTGCGGTGTGGCAGCTCATGCAGCCGCCCGATTTGGCCTGCATCTGCGCAAGACTCTGGGTTCGCGGTGCAGGCGGGGCCATTGCATCGTCGTATGTGGTTGACCGGGCGCTGCCGCTTGCCTGCACGGATCCTGCCGCGGCGAGCATCAGCATGACGATGGCCAGTCCGCGACCGCCGCGACGGCTGCGGCGCTGGAGGACAGGGCGGGGGGCAGAGGACGGACGCATGGGCTCAGTATGTGAGCGTGAGGTTGGCGAGGACCGAATACGCGCTCTGATCCGGGAACAGTGCCCGAAAACCCGCGCCGGGCAGTAACTCGGCGTACGACAGGCGCAGCACAACGTTCTGGTTCATCAGCGGTCGCCAGATCAGTGATGCGGAGAGATCCCAGCCGATGGCGCGGTCGATATCGCCCTGGTTGCGCGCCACTTCCAGCACGGTGGTGTCGCCGAACCAGAGGTGATTGGCATTGGTGGACAGGCGCAGTGTCGGCAGCAGGTCCAGATCGGTGCCGAGCCCGAGCAGTACGACGCCCGGATTGGCGAAGTTGCTCTGCCCGTGCTGGACCGAGCTGCGCAAGGCATTGAGTACGCCGTTGCGGTTCGACAGCGCAACCACGCCGCCTCCGATCAGCGGCACCGACTGGCGGATCCAGTAGCTGGTGTCGGCACCGGCGATCAGCGGGTTTTCGACGATGGCATCAAAGCCATTGGCGCTGTCGTCGTAGGGATTGCGGTCGGCACTGCCCCACAGGGCAGAGGCGCGGATCCGCGTCCAGTTGAAATCCCAGGAGGCCTCGGCGGCGGCAAAACCGGCGCGGATGCGGCGCGGGGCGTCGCTGAACACGCCGCGCGATTCGCGTCCAAGCGCGAGGTAGGCGGATACGGTGAGATTGGTGCGGCCGAAGTGACCGTCGCCGTTGTAGCCGAGATAGGTTACCCGGTAGCGGCGCGGTTTCTCGGTGCCCAGAGAGGCGGGACGTTCGATGAAGCCATTGGTGTTGTAGAACGGTTTTTCGTCCTCGCGGTTGTCATTGAGCGCCAGCAGCAGCTGGCTGGTGAAGCCGAGCACCGGGAAATCCTGCCGGTAGAGGTTGGCGGCCAGCACGTCGTCTTGCCGCAACGCGCGGTCCAGGGCGTTGAGTCCGGAGTTGGTGTCTTTTTCCAGACGCCGCGCCCACAGCAGGTTGTATTGCCAGCGGTTGTTGTCGCGGGTGCCGAACAGGCGCACGGCCAGCGGCAGGTCCTGGAACAGAAAGCCGCGGAAATCGAGCGCAATCGGCTGGATGCCGACGCGCACGGAATCGAAGTCGTAGCGGACGCTGACATCGCGCAGGTGGACGTCGGCGAACAGCTCTTGTACGCCGGTGAAGGTTTCGCGGCGCAGGCGCGAGTCGCGCCGCGGATCGATGCGCAGCGCACCGGCCTCATCGACGCGCACCTGGTTGAAGTTGAAAGCCGGCGTGAAGCGCAGCTCGTAATCGGGCGGCCTGAACACGGTATTGCCTTTGAGATAGGCCAGGCCCAGGGTCAGGGTCTGCGCCAGGACCTGTTGATCGGGGCCGCCGAAAATGTCGAGCGAACCGGGGCGCGAGGTCGCCTGGTTGCCGACCGGGGTCGGCACCTGCCGTGGTTCCCAGACGGTGTCGGCGATCAGCGTCAGCACGAAGAACTCGTCGCTGCCACGGACGGGTTTGTCGCCCTTGAGCGTGTTCTGGTTGTAGGGGTCGAACAGGTTCTCCCGCATCAGACCAAGGCCGTCGAGGATGCGCCAACGGTCGGGCACCGGCGCATCCCGCGTGGCGGTCCAGGCTTGCACCGGCCTGACCGGCGCCAGGCCGCTTTGGCGATTGAGGTCGAGCGGCTCGTCACCCTGCGTGTCCTGGCGCAGCGCAGGTTTATCGCCGGGGCGGCGGACCTCACCGAGGCGGGTGCTGTATTGCAGGTGCAGGGGGCGGGATTTTCCACCCGGTGCGGGGGGATCGGCCGCCGCTGGGCGTGCCGGCGGTGGTGCGGTGGCGACCGCCGCACAAAAGACCAGCAAGACCGGCGCCCGCCGCCATCGCCTCATTTGCCGTCGCATACGTTCTGCTCGTCGGTATCGAGGAACGGTGCCTGGGGGCATTGCACATAGCGCAAATGGACGGGCTCACCGACGTCATCGCGGCGGACGATGGTATCGGCGCGCATCGCCGGCGGTGCCGTGGCGAGGCCGCTGCCCAGACGCAGGGCGGCATGATAGGTGCCGAGGAAAGCGATCATGTCGTCCTGGTCGATGCCGTCGCCGGAGACGCCGATGCCGCCGACCAGCTGGTTGCCCCGGTACAGCGGAATGCCTCCGGCGAAAATCTGCAGGCCGTTGGCGAGCCGCGACGGGCCGCTGCCGGACGGCGAGGGTAGGGCGGTACAGCCGCCGGCGGCGACATCCGGGCCGACGCCGAGCACGAACAGCAGATGGGTGACGATGGCGGTGTAGTCGAGGTCGAGCTGAAGGCCGACGTTGAACGGACTCCACTGCGCGATCGGTTTGGCGATCGGCCCGTTCGGGCTGCCGCGGATGCCGTCGGGGAAGTACGGGCGTGCGAAATTGCCGATGCTGCGGCTGGCGAAGCCATAGGCACCGTCGAGGATGTCCGGCAGACCGAAGAACTGCCGGGTTGCCGGCGCGTAATCGGCGATCGATTGTGTGGCGCCGTTGCCGAGGTAGGTGATGTCCGGGGCGGACTGCAGGTCGCTGGCCGCCGATGGATGGCTGAAGAACATCGCGCTGCGCGCTTTCTGCAGCGCGACGTCGATGCCGAACACCGGCGCATCGCGACTGCGGACGATACCCAGCACACTGCCGTAGGTATCGACCACCGCGATGCTGACCCGCGCCGGTGTGGATAGCGGCCGCCGGATCTGGGCGCGCGCGCGGTTGGCGATGCCCAGCGCCTCCTCGAGCAGGGTTTGCACTTCAACGGCGGTGAGCGCGGCGCTGCCGGTGGCGGCGGCATCGGTGGCCGCGCGGGCGGGGAAGCGGTTCTGATTGGCGGCATCGACCAGCACGAAGCCATCGAGCGCGGCCAGCGGTCCGGTCGCAGGCCGGATGCCGGAAGCCGGCTGGCCAAAGGCGAGCCCGGCGACGAGGCCATCATCGCCGGTGTAGCCGGGGACGGCGAGCCGGCGTCCGGACACGCCGTCGAGGCTGGCGAAAGCCGGCGCATCGGCGGCGCGGGTCAAAAGGTCCGAAGGACGCGCGTCGGAATAGCGCAAGGTTTTGCCGGCGACGGTGATGCGGTCCGCACGGCGGTCTTGCGGTGCATCGAAGCCGATGGTCCCGGCGAGCGCGATCAGCTCGTCGAGATCCTGGTCGGTGTCGCGCAAGTCGAGATCCAGGCCATAGACGCCGTCGGCGAGCACGCCGATGCCGCCGACGGGCACCCCGTTCTTGTAGAGCGGGAAACCGCCGGGATCGGCCGACAGGCCCAGCGGACTGCGGTGCGGGCCCGGCGAGGGCCGGCTACCGGTGAAACGCGCCGCCAGATCCGAGCACGGCAGCTGCGAGAACTGCACGCCGAACAGCGGGCCGCCGGGCTGGTCGAACTCGCCCGGATTGAAGAATTCCTGCACGATCTGGCTCGCCGTGCGCGTGGTGAAGGCATTGCCTTCGGAGCTCAAGTACGCGCCGGTGATGGCTTTGGCGATGGCCATGAGTGCGGCCACGCCATCGACCCCTGCCTGCACGTCCGGATAGCCGAGGCTGGTCAGCAGGCTGCGGAATTCGATGCCATCGAGGCCGCCGACGACGGCGCGGCCGGAATCGACCCTCAAGGCTCCCGGGTTGGCCCCGTGCATCGCGAACACCCCGAGCACGTTGCCGACCCGGTCGACGACGGCGATCGTCGCCTTGGCATTGCGCGCCTGCGCCTCGGCCACGGCCTGGGCGATGACTTTCTGCACGTCGGCGACGGTGAGATGCTGCGGGGTATCGGTGCCGCACTGGCCGGTGCAAGGCGTGGTTGGGATGGCGCCGCCGCCGCAGGCGCAAAGCATCATCGCCGCAGCCAGGATTGCCGACAGGGGAGCGACCACGAGGCGTCTGAGGCTCTCCGGCTTCATGGCATCCCCCGAGCAGTTGACTGCGCGGCAGGCGGCAGCGTGCGCGAGTCGACCCTCTCCCAATCGACCGCGTGATAGTCGTGGCAGGACTGGCAGGTCGAGGGCGTTTCCTTGAGCGCGCCGGTGTCGCCGTGGCAATCGCGGCAGCGCTGGATGTCCGGCAGCACCACGTCCTGCGCATGCTGCGAGGTTTCGACGGCATGACAGCTCGTGCACGGCACCGTGCGGTGCTGGTCGTGCGGGAACACGGTGCGGGTGTAGGCCGGCCGGTTCGGCGCCACTGCGGCAATGGTCCAGGGGTGCTCGGCGCTGCCGTCGCCGGTAACGGTGTGGCAGTAAAAGCAGGTGCGGCGCTCGAAGACATCGCGCAGTGCGATGGCCGCCCGTGCATCCGCCCAGGCGAGCGCGGCCCGGGCCTGGGCCGGCGGCAGGGTTTCGCCCGGCCGGCGGACCTGTCGCACCACGGCCGGTGCGTCCGGCCAGGGTGCGCCCCCGGCGAGCGCGACCCGCGCGTAATAGTCACGCACGACCTGAACCACTTCCGCCGGTTTGCCATGCGGCAGCTCGCGGTCTGGCGCCGCCGGATCGAAATCCAGCCGGTGGCATGCGGCGCAGTGGGTGGCCATCGCAATCGGCTGGAAGGAAGTGCCGTCCGCGGTCGGCGTGTGACAGTCGGCGCAGACCAGAACCCGCTTGCCGCCCGGGGCGTCGATGCCCTGGGGGTCGAGGTGTACGTCGTGCGGGTATTTGAGCCCGGTGTCCTCGTGCAGCGCCTCGGGCGTCCCCTGCCGGGCTTCGATCCAGTGAAAGCCTGTTCCCGTGGGATTGCGACGGCTCAGCTGCAGGCGGAACGGCGGGTGATGCCGCGACCAGTCCGGGACGGCCTCGAGAGTGCCGTGCGCGGTCTGCTGGGGATCGCGGTGGCAGTCGGTGCAGATGCGGTTTGCGGCGGGGATCAGGGCTGGTCCGTTGTGCTCGCGATGGCAGTCGGTGCAGCGCCAGCCGGCAAACGGCGGTGCTGCAAGGCGGGCGTGATCGGAGGCATGCTCCTTGAGCGCGGTGTGGCAGCCGCGGCAGGTGTCGTCGCGCACCGCTTCGAAGGGCTTGCGGTGGCAGGCCGCGCAGTCGGTGGTGAGGGCGTGGTGGGCGGCCGACAGCGGGCCGCTGTTCCAGATCAGGTCGGCTGCCGGCTTATCCGGCGGGATGCGGTCGCGGCTCACCGTCTGTGTGCGCTCTATGGCGTGCAGATGGGTCACGGCCGGCACGATCAGGCCGCCAATGAGAATCAGCCCGAACAGTACCCAGGCCATGCTGCGGCGCGACCAGGCGACCTGCGAAAGCCGCGTGCGCAGCTGCACTTTGCGGACGGCGGTTTCATCGTGTTCCGCGTAGCGCTCGGTGAGCGTCAGGCTCAGGTCCTCTCCGGGGGTTGGCTTGCCGACGGTGAGCCGGAAGCGCCCGAAGTCGAGCACATCCCCTGGCGACAGCTCGGCGCTGAGCTGCGGGCTGCCGTTGACGTACACGCCCAGGCGGGTCTTGGCTTCGAGCCGCACACCGGACGGACGACTGGTCGAGGGCGACAGCTCGGCATGGGCGAGGGCGACCCGCAGATCGGCGAGGACCAGGGTCTGGTCGGTGCCGCGGCCGATGCGGATCACCGGTGCATCGAGCACGCGCTCGGTCGCCGGCGCACCGGATCGGGGGCTGGTTTTCAAGCGCACGCGCATGGCCGCTCTACCAGTAGAAGAACACGCTGACGATGTGTGCAACGAGCGCTGCCAGCAGGCCGAAGCTGAGCGGGACGTGGATCAGCAGCCACACCTGCAGGCGCGCGTGCAGGGCGATGTCGCGGTTGATGCGTGCGATCAGGGCATTGCGTCGCGACAGCACATCCAGCAGTTGCTGCAGGCGCTGGGCTTCTTTTTCGTCCTTGCCGGCGGCGACCAGCTGCCCGGCCATGAACATCACCGTGTTTTGTGCCGTGGCATTGGGATCGAATCCTTTGGTAAGCCGCGCCTTCACCGCATCCAGACGCTCGGTGAGAAATTCGGTGATGCCGGCATCAGCGTCGGCGGCGGTCTTGGGAGTTTTGGGGCCGTAGAGCTGGGCGCGCAGTCCGCCGCCGATGCGGATGTTCTCGGCGGAGCGCACGATTTTGCGATGGACTTCCGGACCGAGCAGGTCGGCGATTCGGATCGCCTGCGCGTTGAGCTCGAAGACCTCGTCGATCCAGGCCTCGCGCTGGCTGCCGTCGCGCAGGCGGGTGATCGCCGACGGCAGACGCGTATAGACGACGACGCCGTAAAGCCCGGAGGCGATGACCGCCATCATCAGGGCATAGGCGGCGGTATGGATGTTCCAGCCGAACTGGAAACCGCAGTGCAGGGTCGCGATGACGACCAGCGCAAGGCCGAGGTAGACGTGTGCGGAGGTCCAGCCTTTCACGCTGCCCAGACGCGAGTGATAGCGCCGTTTGCGTACGCCGAGCCAGGTCAGCCACAGGATGAGAACGGCGCCGAGCGTGCCGAGCGTATAGCCCAGCCAGGTACCCCCGTTGGGGCCGTCGACCGGATCGTGCCAGAGATAGGCCGCGATGCTCAGCGCGCACAGCAGGATCGCCAGTTTCGCCCAGCGGTAGCCGGCATACTGCAGAAAACCGCTGTGGATCGGTTCGTCGATTCGCTTGGATGGGGCTGCCGTGCGCATGGACGGAGTCTT
Source organism: Fontimonas thermophila (assembly GCF_900113085.1). Classification (GTDB taxonomy): domain Bacteria; phylum Pseudomonadota; class Gammaproteobacteria; order Nevskiales; family Nevskiaceae; genus Solimonas; species Solimonas thermophila. The sequence continues at coordinate 39,173 of NZ_FOOC01000003.1, forward strand.
TCACGCAGAACCCTGGATGATGCGGATGAAGCGCTCGGGCGAGACGCGCAAGGCGGCGCCGGTCGGACAGGCGCGTACGCAGGCTGGCCCTCCGGGCAGGTCCTTGCACATGTCGCACTTTACGGCTTTCTTGGGCGCCGATGGGTCGTGGACCGGCGTGTGCGCCCCCGGCTCCTCGCCGCCAAACAGCAGCCAGCGCCAGAGGCTGGGGCGATGCGGCTGGGGGGCGCCCATCTGGATCACGCCATAGGGACAGTTGCGCACGCAGTTGCCGCAGCCGATGCAGGCATCGGAGATGAACACCTCGCCGCTGGGCGAGCGGTGGATGGCATCGGGCGGGCAGTCCTTCATGCAGTGTGGATGCTCGCAGTGCCGGCAGGACGTCGGCACGTGCAGGTTATGGACGGTCGGGCCGGCTTCGCGGTCCAGCCGCGAGATGCCACCGTGGGTGTCGGCGCAGGCTTTCTCGCAGTGATCGCAGCGCACGCACAGCGACTCGTCGATCAACAGAACGTCAGTGGCCTCGCCGAGGCCTTGTGCCATCAGGAACTGCACCAGACTGCCGCTGCCGGCTGCCGCGGTGGCATTGACGTTGGCCATCACGCGCTGACGGTAGGTTTCCTCCAGACGCGCGCGCAGCTCGGGCCGCGTCGCGAGCAGGGCCTTGAACGCACCGCCTTCCAGCTCGATCGTTTCGGTGGCGACTGCCGCCCTGACCGTGGCAGTGCGCGGTGTATCCGAGAGCAGCGCCATCTCGCCGACGTACTGTCCGGCCGGTACGTAGGCGAGCACGACTTCGCGCCCGCCGATGATGCGTGAGACCGTGACCGAACCTTTGCGGATCAGGTGCAGGCCGCCGGGAGCATCGCCCTCCCGGAATACCGTTTCGCCGGCCTTGAAGCGCCGCACCGTCGCGCTGGCCACGACGTCCTTCAGCGCATCGGCGTCGATGCCGGGCGCGATGTGTGCCTGGATCGCGCGCAGCAGGAAGGTTTCGTCGAGCACGCGTTTGACGCTGGGCACGCTGGCGATGAGCTTGTTCATCGAGCGCCGCGGGGTTTCGATCAGCACGCAGCCGGCGCCGGCGCGCACCGTGGCGCTGCGGCGGCGGCCGGAGATCAGGCTCATCTCGCCGAAGAACTGGCCGCTGCCCAGGGTGAGGGTGCGGGTGTCATCGACCGGGTCGATCGCGATCTCCACCGAGCCGTCGAGGATCGAGAAAAAGCTGTTGCTGTAATCGTTGCGCCGGAAAATGATCTCGCCCGGTTGTGGCGTGCGGATTTCCGAATCGAGCAGGAACTCGCGCAGTTGCAAGGGCGTCAGCGGAGACAGGATCGGGATGCGTGCGCGGATGCGCTCGAGCGTGGCATCGATGCTGCGAAAACCGGGGATGCGCGCGAACTTGGCCTTGAGCAGGGGGGCGTCGGCGGGTTCCGGCCTGCGCCCTTCGATGAATTCGACGACCTCATAGCCCTGATTCATCGCCTGCTTGATCAGTGGAAAGCCGGCGAGCGCACCGATGATATACAGCCCCGGCACGTTGGACTCGTACTGCGGCGAGACCGCGGGCACCGCGCCGGGATCCTTGCCCGGAAACATCACGCCGCAGCGCTCGACGAATTCGCGCGGCGGCGTGGCGCCCAGACGGGCGATCACGCGATCCACCGGGATTACGGCTTCCCCCTGCGCGGTGTTGAGGATGACCGCGCCGGGTTTGGCTGCGCCCGGGGTGGGGCGGACCGATGCCACCGTGGCGTTGTAAACGCAGGCGAGCTTGCCGTCCTCGATGGCCTTGAGGATCAGCGCATTGTTGCCGTCCTTGGCACGGTCGAATTCATCCCGCCGGTTGACGATCGTGACCTTGTTGCGGGCAGCGAGCGCGACGGCGTTCTCGATCGCGGCGTCTCCGGCGCCGACGACGACGATGGTTTCGTTCTGGTAGGCGTCGGGATCGTCGAGCTGGTACTGGACGAATTCGAGATCCTCGCCCTCGCAGCCGAGCTTGCGGATGTTGCCCTGCACGCCGATCGCGAGCACCACGTACTCGGCCCGCACCGTACTGCCATCGGCGATGACGATCGTGAAATTGCCCTTGCTGCCGTGGATCGCGGTGACGTTCGCGCGGTAGCGGACGTTGACTCCGAGTTGCGCGACACGCGCGTTCCAGGCCTCGAGGATGGCCTCGCGCTTGCCGGCCTCGAACGGAATCGAGGCGCGCAGCGGCAGCACGCCCGGCTCCGCCATCACATGCTTGCCCTTCTGGTAGCGGAAGATGGTGTGGGCGAGATGCGCCTCGGCTTCCAGCAACAGGTGCGGGATTCCGAGCTCGGCGGCGCGGCACGCGGCGGCAAGACCGGCGGGACCCGAGCCGATGATCCCGACTCTGACTGCGTCGCCCATGACCGCCGTTATCTCCCTGATGGCTCGCCTTGTGGCTGGCTGGGACCCAAACCTAGAATGGCCCGCAGCAAAGGGCAAGCCCACTCGGGGAGTCCAGGCCGTGTGTCCACCTCGTTTCCGCTTCGTCCGGATGCTGGGCTGTTTCGTTGCGGTGTGTGCGCTGACCTTCGCCCAGGGTCTGGTATCGGCCGGTGACCGGCACGAGGGTGTCGCCAGTTGCGCCGGCAGCACCTGTCACGGCGCCACGCGGCCATTCGGCGATGTGCCCATCCGGCAGGATGAGTATTTCATCTGGCAGCAAAAAGATGCGCACGCACGCGCCTACGCCGTGCTGCTCGGCGAGCGCGCGCAGCGCATCGGCCGTCATCTCGGGATCAGGCCACACGAGGCGCCGCAGTGTCTGGTATGCCATGCCGATTATCCCGCGCCGGAGTTGCGCGGCGAACGCTATCTGGTCAGCGACGGGGTCGGCTGTGAGGCCTGTCACGGTGGCGCCGGGCGATGGCTCGCCGAGCATACGCGTGCGGGCATCAGCGCCGAGGAAAAACAGCAACGGGGAATGACGCCGCTGTGGAAACCAGAAGTTCGATCCCGCGTCTGCCTGCAATGCCACCAGGGCGATGCACAGCATCCGATCACGCACGCGATGATGGCCGCCGGCCATCCGCCGCTGCTGTTCGAGCTGTACACCTTCACCGGACTTTCCCCGCCGCATTACGACTGGGATGACGATTACGCGCGCCGGAAATCTGCTCCGGATGCAGTGCGCGACTGGGCCGTCGGCCAGATGGTTGCGGCGCAGGTGTTCCTGACCGAACTGGCCTCCGGCCGGCTCGGTCAGGGCGGGGTGTTCCCGGAGCTGATGTACTTCGATTGCAACACCTGCCATCACAGCCTCGATGCCGGGCGCTGGACGCCGGGGCGGACCGGCCCGCTGCCACCGGGTGCACCGCCCCTGGCCGACACCCATCTGCACTGGGTCGGGGTTTGGCTCGACGTTGTCGCACCCGCGCTCGCCGATCGCTGGCACCGGCATTGGCTCGGGCTGCAGTCGGCGATGGCGTCGGGGCCGGCGGCGGTGCGCGCAGCGGCGGCGGCCATGCTCGGCCTGCTCGAGCGCGAGATCCTGCCCCTGGGTCTTGATCGGAGGCTCGATGCCGGTCAGCTCAGGGCCTTGCTGCAGGCGATCGCAGCGCTGCCCCATACGCCTCGCGCGCGCGACTTCAGCTCGGCAGAACAGGCGGCCATGGCCGCGCTGGTGTTTGCCGGTGCGCTCCAGGCGCGCGGCGAGCGCCCTGGGCCCACTCTCGACCGGGCCATCGATGCACTGTATGCCGCGGTGCGTTCGCGCGACCGCTTCGACCCGGCGCAGTACCACGCCGCCCTGGCCGAACTCCAGCGCGCCCTGCGTTGAGGAGTGGCTCGCCCGCGGCGTGCCGTGATGCGCGGCGGCGTGGGCCTCTCAGGGCTGTTGGTCGGCAAGAGGGTTTTGATGGGATGGACCAGACCCAGACTGTCCTGCGATCGCGGCCGTTCCGGCAGGGTGCTGGCGATGGACAGGGTGCGGAGGCTGCGCATGATGCGCGTGAGCGTATCGGTTCCGGTCCCGGTTTGCGCGCAGTTGCCGACGCAGGGCAGGCGCCGGCGATACACCACACCGAGGCTGCCGATTGCGCCGGGCTTGCCCTCGACGATGACGCTTTCCAGCTCGGTTGCGTGTGTCTCATCGGCCGCGGCCACACGGATGAAGCACGCTGCCGGCAGTCGCGCGAGAGCCGCAGTGCGGGTTTTCATGGCGCAGCCTGTGCTCAGGACGAGCAGCTCACCACGATGTGGCGCGCCTCGGCGGGCGGTTCCTCGGCATAGGCGGCGTGCTCGGGCTGTTCGTCGTAGGGATGCGCAAGAATCTCGAGTAGGCGCTCGATTTCAGCGGCACTGCCGGCTTCTGCAGCCGCGATCGCGCGCTGTGCCAGATGGTTGCGCAGCACATACTTGGGATTGACTGCGTTCATCGCCGCACGGCGTGCGGCATCGTCGCTCTGTTCGCTGCGCAGGCGCGCGCGGTAGTCGGACAACCAAGCGTCGAGCGCGGCGGCGTCAGGGATGCGCGCGCGCAGGGCCTCGGCGGTGTCGTCATCGGCGCTGCGCACGCTGGCGAGCGCGCGGAACGAGAGCGTGAAATCCGCATGCCCACGATGCAGCAGGGTCAGGAAGCGGTTCATCAGCTCCGGATCACCGGCGCGCGCCTCGCGCAAACCGAATTTCGCGCGCCACAGATCGGTCATTGCTTTCGCATAGACAGCCGGATAGCGATCGACGATGGCTTGCCCGATCTCGGCGGCCTGCTGGACATCCGCCGCAAGCAGCGGCAGACAGGCCTGGACCAGCCGCACGCAGTTCCAGTGACCGATCGCCGGCTGGCGGTCGTAGGCATAGCGGCCGCCCTCGTCGGAATGGTTGCAGACGTGATGGGCGTCAAAGCCGTCGAGAAAGCCGTACGGCCCGTAATCCAGGGTCAGGCCCAGCACCGACATGTTGTCGGTGTTCATGACGCCGTGGCAGAAACCCACCGACTGCCATTGCGCGATCAGACGCGCAGTGCGTTCGACGACGCATTCCAGCCAGCGGATGTAGCGGTCCGGCTGGCCGGACAGTTCAGGGAAATGCTCGTCGATGACGTGGTCGGCCAGCGCTGCGAGCCGTGCGCACTGACCGCGCGCATAGAACAGCTCGAAATGCCCGAAGCGCACATGGCTGGGCGCGACGCGACAGATCACGGCGGCGCGTTCGACCGTCTCGCGCTGCACGGGATCGTCGGCGACGACGAGACTCAAGGCGCGCGTGGTCGGGATGCCGAGGTGATGCAGGGCTTCGCCGCAGAGATATTCCCGCACCGATGAGCGTACGACGGCGCGACCGTCGCCAAAGCGCGAATACGGTGTCCGGCCTGCGCCCTTGAGTTGCAGGTCCCAGCTCTCGCCGCGTGCGTTGCGCAATTGCCCGAGCAGGATCGCGCGGCCGTCGCCGAGCTGCGGAACCCAGACGCCGAACTGATGCCCGGCGTAGACCGTCGCGATCGGATCGGCGCCCGGCGGCACGCGGTTGCCGGAGAAGATCTGCACGAATTCCGGCGTGTGCAGCACCTCATGGTCGAGATCGAGCAGATCGGCGACCCGGGTATTGGCATGCAACAGGCGCGGGTTGGTCAGCGGTGTCGGCAAAACGCGGGTGAAGTAATCCTCTCCCAACCGTGCGAAGCGGTTGTCGAACGGCAGCGTATCAAGACGCTGTCTTGGGGTGGGGAGGCTGGCATTGGCCATGGCCGTGAGTGTGACCGATTACACTGCGCAAATGTGTGATACCCAGGTGTTGATCGCCGCTGACGCGGTCTGGTTCGCCAAGAATTCGGACCGCGAGCCTTCGGAGCCACAGCCGGTCGTGCGCTATCCGGCGGTGCGCGGCGATGGTACGGCGCGCGTGCGCGTCTCGCATATTGAGATCGGCCAGGTGCCGGACCGGCATGCGACGATTCTTTCGCAGCCGGCCTGGTGCTGGGGCGCGGAAATGGGCGTCAACGACGCTGGCGTTGCCATCGGCAACGAGGCGATTTTCTCGCGGCGGGCGACGCTCGCCCCCGGCTTGCTGGGCATGGATCTGGTGCGGCTGGGTCTGGAGCGGGCCGACAGCGCCCGGCGCGCCGTCGAGGTGATGACTGCGCTGCTCGAGTGCTACGGTCAAGGTGGCCCGGCCGGTTATCAGGACCGCCGGTTTTGCTATGACAACAGCTTTCTGATCGCCGACGGGCGCGAGGCCTGGGTGCTGGAAACCGCCGGGCGCAGCTGGGCGGCGCGCCGGGTGGGAGATTGCTATGCGATCTCCAATGCCTTGACCCTGGATGATGAAGCCGACGCGGTATCGTCCGATCTGGATACGACGAAGCCCCACTTCCGGAGCCGGTTCGACACCCGTCTGATGCCGTTTTTCGCGCGCGCACACGCGCGCCGGCAGCTGGCGCTGCAAGGCTTGTCGCGCATCCGCACCCCCAGTTGGATGGCGATGGCCGCGCAGTTGCGTGCGCATCGCCACACCGATTCCGACCCATCTGCCGGCAGCAACGGGGATGTCTGCATGCACGCCGCGGGTTTCATCCGCCGGCACCAGACCACCGGTTCGATGCTCGTGCGGCTGAAACCGGATCGCATCGATGCGTTGTTCACCGGAACCTCGGCGCCCTGTCTGTCGATTTTCCGGCCTGCGGCTTTCGAGGGAGAGTGGAGTGTGCTCACGCCGCAGACGCTGCGGATCGAGGCGCCCTTGTGGCGGCGGCACGAGTGGCTGCACCGCTGGGCGCTGGCCGATGCCGGGTTGCGCGAGCGTCTGCGCGCGACGCGGGAGGTAGTCGAGCGGCAGATTTTCACGCTGGTCGATGACGGCGGCGACGATGCACTGCGCCGCGCCGACCGTCTGGCCGCGGCCTGGCACAAGGTGATGTGGGAATCGCTCGCAACGCTGGCGCCACCGCGCCTGCCGCGGCACTGGCGGCGCATCGCCGCGCGCGACGGGATCGATCCCGCGCGCCGTGCGCAGCGGCGTTGACCGCTGGCGGCACGGATCGGCTGCGCCGGTCAGATGCCGCGCGATGCCGGCTGCAATTGCTGCAGATCTTCGATGCCGTCGCGGCATCCGCGCTCGAAATCCTCGGTGTAGCCCGCGCAGGCGCGCGGATCGCTGAGGCGGCCGCGCTGGGCCCACTCATACCCATCGGTGTGGGTGCTGCAGTGCCCACGGCACGGCGGGAGCGAGGTGATCGCGTCGGGGTCGGTGGCGCAGGCGCTGAGCCACAGCGCAGCGCAGATACCAGCGAGTCGTCTGCTCATCGGGTCATGCCGACAGATAGCGCACGCCGGTCGCCTGCTCGGACAGCGCCCACAGCCGCGCGCCGAGTTTGGGGTCGCGGGCGCTGCGACGGCATCCGACTTTGCGCGGATAGCCGCGCAGCTCGCGCCAGCCATCCGGTCCGATGTAGTCGCCGCTGCGCACATCGGCGGCGGTGGCCGCATAGAGAATCGGCAGTGCGCCCATCGCTGCGCTCTGGCTGAACAGCGCATTGCCGATCCGCATGACCAGGCGCCCCAGCGCGGAGCGTTCCTGCGCCGGCCCGACGAACATCAGATTGGTCGCCGAATAGCCCGGATGTGCGGCGACCGCGACGATGTCGATGCCGGCGGCGCGCAGCCGCCGGTCCAGTTCGAAGGTGAACACCAGGTTGGCGAGCTTGCTCTTGCTATAGGCATCCCACTTGTTATAGGGGCGGCGGGTGAAATGCGGATCGTCGAGATCGAGCCCCCGTGTCCAGCGGTGCGCAAGGCTGGCGACGGTGACGATGCGCGACTGCGGCGTCGCCCGCAGGCATTCGAACAACAGCCCGGTCAGCGCGAAATGTCCGAAATGGTTGGTACCGATCTGCATCTCGAAGCCGTCGCGGGTTTTCTGGAACGGCAGTGCCATCACCCCGGCGTTGTTGATCAAGCCGTCGAGCCGGTTGTGCTCGCGCAGGTATGCCTCGGCAAAGGCGCGTACTGAAGCGAGGTCGGCCAGATCCAGCGGCATGAACGCCACCTGCGCCTGCGGTACCCGGCGACGCACTTCGGCGAGCGCCGGTTCGGCGCGCGATGGCGTGCGGCAGGCCATGATCACCTGCGCGCCGGATGCGGCCAGGGCGATGGTCGTCTCCAGCCCCAGCCCGCTGTTGGCGCCGGTGACGATGTAGCGTTTGCCGTGTTGCGGCGTGATCGCCGCCGCAGTCCAGCGTTCGGCCATGGAGTGTTCCCGGTGACGCCCGGCAATCCCGGGCCGGCGACATCCTACAATCTGTGGGCGATGCGCAAAATCATCCACGTCGACATGGACGCGTTTTATGCGTCGGTGGAGCAGCGCGATGATCCGGCGCTGCGCGGCCGGCCGGTGATCGTGGCCTGGCGTGGCCCGCGATCCGTGGTTTGCGCCGCGTCTTACGAAGCGCGTCGCTACGGTGTGCGCTCGGCGATGCCGGCCCTGCGTGCCGAGCGGCTGTGCCCGGATGCGGTCTTCGTGGCCCCCGATTTTGCGCGTTACCGTGCAGTGTCGCGCCAGGTGCGCGAGATCCTGATGCGGCATACCGACCTGGTCGAGCCGCTGTCGCTGGACGAAGCCTATCTCGACGTGACCACACCCAAGAGTGCGCTGCCCAGCGCCACTGCCATCGCCGAGTCGATCCGCGCATCGATCCGCGACGAGCTGCGCCTCACCGCATCCGCTGGCGTTGCGCCGAACAAGTTTCTGGCCAAGATCGCCTCGGACTGGCGCAAGCCCGACGGCCTGTTCGTCATCCGGCCACGCGAGGTGCAGGCGTTTCTCGATCCGCTGCCGGTGACGCGTATCCCCGGCGTCGGCAAAGTCATGGACGCAAAACTCCAGCGCCTGGGCATCCGCACCATCGCGCAGCTACGCCTGTACGACCCGCTCGCGCTGGAGCGATGCCTGGGTCGTTATGGGCGGCGCCTCCATGAGCTTGCGCAGGGCATCGATCCGCAGCCGGTTGTTCCGGATCGGCCGGTACAGTCAGTCTCGGCGGAGGACACGCTCGCCTGCGATCTGCCGCTCGCCGAGCTGGCGCCTCACGTGCGGCGCATGGCGCACAAGGCCTGGCAGGCGTCACGCAAGACCGCGCGCATCGCCCGCACCGTCGTGCTCAAGCTCAAGACCGCGGACTTTCGCATCCTCACGCGCAGCGTGACGCCCGGCGTGCCCCCAGCGTCGGAAAACGAACTCGCGGAACTGGCGCTGGGTTTGCTCGCGCGCGTCGGCGACGATGGGCATGTGCGCTACCGGCTCGTCGGCGTGGGCCTGGGCAATTTCCAGGCGCCCGATGATCCGCGCCTGCAGCCGGATCTGTTCGCCGCGCCGGTGGCGGTCAGCCACGCGCCGCGTTGAGCTCGTCGATCTGGCCGTTGAGCGTCCAGTAGTCGTAGAGCACGCCGAGCAGGAACAGCCCACCGCTGAACAGGTAGATCAGTCCGGTGATCCACTTGCCCATGTAGAAGCGGTGGATGCCGAAGATGCCGAGAAACGTCAGCAGCACCCAGGCCACCGAGTAATTGACGGGACCGGCGCGGTACTTGATATCGGCGGCGCGGTCCATCGACGGGATCAGGAACAGGTCGATGATCCAGCCGATGAACAACAGCCCCAGCGTGAAGAACCAGATCGTGCCCGTGATCTGGCGGCCGTAGTAAAAGCGGTGCGCGCCCATGAATCCGAAAATCCACAGCGCGTAGCCAACAAGGAGATGATGTGAGTTGCCGGTGCGGGTCATGGCCAAGCCTCGTACAGTGTCCGTGCCTATGCTAACCGCACGCCGCACGCGGGTTCGACGGGATGGGCACGCAAAAGCCTGCTGCCTCGGTGCGTTACTCGTGGCGCAGTGCCTCGATCGGATCGAGCCGCGCCGCACGCAGCGCCGGGAAATAACCGAAGATCACGCCAATCGCGCCAGAGAACAGAAACGCGATCAGGTTGATCGACGGGCTGAACAGGAATGGCACCTGCATTGCGCCAGCCAGCGTCACCGAAGCCACGGCCGCCAACACGATGCCGATCAGTCCGCCCAGACACGAGAGTACGACCGCTTCGACCAGAAATTGCAGCATCACCTCGCGTTCGAGCGCACCGATCGCAAGCCGGATGCCGATTTCACGCGTGCGCTCGGTGACCGAGACCAGCATGATGTTCATGATGCCGATCCCGCCGACCAGCAGACTCACCGCGGCCACGGCGCCGAGCAGCATGGTCAGCACGCGGGTGGTTCCGGTGAGCGTCTCGGCGATCTGCCGTGTGTCCATCACCCGGAAATTGTCGTCCTCGCTATCGCCGATCCGGCGCCGCTCGCGTAGCAGCGACTCGATCTGGGCCTTGACTGCGTCGATCGATTCGGGCGTGGTCACCGACACCATGATCAGGTTGACGTCCAGGCTGCCGCTCAAACGGCGCTGCACGGTGCGCAGCGGCATCACGATCACATCGTCCTGGTCCGAGCCCATCGCCGACTGCCCCTTGGTGCGGAGCAGACCAATCACTTCGCAGGCGAACTGCTTGACGCGGATCTCGGAACCGAGCGGATTTTCTGCCTCGAACAGCTTTTCGCGGACGGTGCTGCCGAGTATGCAGACAGCCTTGCCGGCGCGCTGTTCGGCGTCGGTGAACTCACGGCCCGAGGCCAGCGTCCAGTTCCCCGCGGCGAAGTAGTCATTGCTCGTGCCGGTGACCGTCGTGGCCCAGTTGCGGGCCTGATGGACGGCGGTGACCGCGGTGTTGACGACCGGTGCAACGGCAGCAATGGATGCGATCTGCGTGCGTATGGCTTCTACGTCCGCGATCCTGAATTTGGGTGCATCGGCCGCACCGGGACCCATACGCTGCCCGGGGCGCACCATCAGCAGGTTGCTGCCCATGCTCGCGATCTGATCGGAGACCGAACGCGTCGCGCCATTGCCCAGGGTCACCATCGTGATGACGGCGGCGACCCCGATGACCACGCCCAATACGGTCAACATCGAGCGCAGCAGATTGCGGCGGATCGCGCGCATCGACAGCAGCAGCGCATTGCCGATCATGATGCGGGCTCGGCGTAGCGGTCACTCTCGACGCGGCCATCGACGAAACGGACGATGCGCCGGGCATACCGCGCCATCTCCGGTTCATGGGTGACCATCAGCACGGTGATGCCGTGCTCGCGGTTGAGCGCGGTGATCAGGTCCATGATTTCGGCGCTGGTGCGGGTGTCGAGGTTGCCGGTGGGTTCATCAGCGAGCAAAACCTTGGGGCCGGTGACGATCGCACGCGCGATGGCGACGCGCTGTTGCTGGCCGCCGGAGAGCTCGGCCGGGGTGTGGTGTTCCCAGTTGTCCAGACCGACCCGGCGCAGGGCGGCGCGCGCAGCGGCGCGGCGCTCGGCGGCGGGGTGGCCGCGATAAATCAGCGGCAGCTCGACGTTCTCCAGTGCCGTCGTGCGCGGCAGCAGATTGAAACCCTGGAAGACGAAGCCGATGAAGTGCCGGCGCAGCAGCGCGCGCTGATCCCGCGACATCGTCTCCACCGGCATGCCCCGGAACAGGTATTGCCCATCGCTGGGGGTATCCAGGCAGCCGATGATGTTCATCACCGTCGATTTTCCCGAACCGCTCGGTCCCATCACGGCGACGAATTCACCCTCGTGGATGCTGAGATCGATGCCCTTGAGTGCATGGTACGAGGCTCCTCCGCGCCCGTAGATCTTGTGCAGCCCGATGAGGCGGATCAGCGGCGTGCTTTCGTTCATCGGTTGACGGAAACTTCGGTGATGACCTGCATGCCGGCCTCGAGCTCGCCGCCGGTGATTTCGGTGACGCGTCCGTTGGTCGCACCGGTTTGCACGGACAGCGCCACCGGCCGGCCTTCACGCAGCACCCAGACCTGTTTGGGGGCCCCATCGTCGGTGCTGGCGGTCGTCTTGACCGCGCGCGGTTGGCGGGGCGGGCGTGGCATCAGCACCGAGAGCAGATTTTGCCGGCGCTGTGGCTGCGAGTCCGCCGCCGGTGGGTTGAAGCGCAATGCGGCGTTGGGGACGAGCAGGACGTTGTCCCGCGTCAGCGTGATGATGTCGGCGGTGCCGGTCATGCCGGGGCGCAGGCTGAGATCGTCGTTGGCGACTTGCAGGACCGCCGGGTAGGAAATCACGCCGCCGTTGTCGGTGGCGTTGAATCCGACGCGCAGGATGCGGGCGTGAAAGCGCCGGCCCGGCCAGGCATCCACGGTGAAGGATGCCTCCATGCCGGCCTTGACCTGGCCGACGTCGGCTTCGTCGATGTCCACCTTGAGTTCCATCTTCGACAAATCCTCGGCGATCGTGAACAGCGTGACGGCCTGCAACGAGGCGGCGACGGCCTGGCCGGGGTCCACGGCGCGTTGCAGCACGACACCGTCGATCGGCGAGCGGATGCGGGCCTTGGCCAGATTGGTCTGGCTCGTGCGCAGCGTGGCTTGTGCCTGGGCGACGGCTGCCCTGGCGCTGGCCACATTGGCACGCGCACGGGCATGTTCGGCTTCGGCCGTGTCGAGTTCGGCCTTCGCCGGGACCTTGCCACCAGACAGCCGGGCGACCTCGCGGTAACGGTTCAGCCTGGTCTCGGTCTCGGCAAGCGTGGCCCGTGCCTGCTCGAGTCCGGCCTGCGCCGCAGCGAGCGCAGCGCGTGCCTGGGTGACGGCATCCTCGAACTTGGAGAGGTCGAGCTGCGCGAGGATCTGGCCCTTGGTCACGTGATCGTCGTCATCGACGAAGACCGCGGCGACCGTCCCCGACAGCTCGCTGCCGACCGCGACCTGGTGGGTCGGCTGTAGCCGACCGGTGGCCGAGACCTTGACGACCAGGGTGCCGCGTTCGACGGGGTGCGTGATCCACTGCGGCGCATTGGATGCACCGTCGCGCGCCAGCAGCATGGCGATCGCCGCAGCGGCAGCCAGCGCGATGACGACCAGAACGGCGGTGCGCCAGCGCCGGCGTCCGTGGCCGCGCACGGCGATCCGGTCGATGGAAACCGTGGTGGAACCGTCGGATGGAGGGACAGGGGTCATGAAGCAGGTTTTGCAGTGTCGGTGGGATCGGTCATCGTCCAGCCGCCGCCCAATGCCTTGTAGAGCTGGATTTGTGCGCTGGCCAGTTCTCCAGTGGTGACGGCGAGCTGATCCTGCAGATCGAGGAAGGTGCGCTGACTGTCGAGTACGGTCAGAAAATCGACCAGGCCGCTGGCATAACGCTGCTCGGTGAGCTGCCGGGTTTCGCGGGCTGTGGCCACGGCCTGTTCCAGGCGCTCACGCCGTTCGGCACGGCTTGCGAGCGACACCAGGGCATCCTCCACCTCTCGTAGCGCCGTCAGCACGGCGGCCTGGTAGGCCAGACGCGCCTGTTCAAGGCGCGCGTCTTCGACGGCGATGGTGGCGCGGATGCGGCCTGCATCGAAGATCGGCGCGGTGACCGCAGCCAGCAGTGAACGGCTGGCCGGCGCACTGCCGAGCCCGCCGATCGCCAGGGCTTCCAGGCCGATGCTGCCGGACAGTCTCAGGCTCGGATAGCGGGCTGCCTGGGCTTGACCCAGACGTGCCACCTGCGCGACGACCCGGCGCTCGGCTGCGCGCACGTCCGGCCGCTGCCGCAGCGTATCGGCCGGGATGCCGGTGGCGATCGCGACTGTGGCCAGCGGAATCTGCGCCGTCGCCGCCAGGCGCGTGCCGAGCTCGCCAGGCGCGCGCCCGAGCAGGACGGCCAGGCGGTTCTGCGCCTGCGCGATGGTGTTGCGCAGCGATGGCAGCGCGGCCGAGGCGGCTTCGAGCTGGGTCCGCGCCTGGGCGGCGTCGAGCTCCGAGACCAGGCCGGCCTCACGCCGCCAGCGTGCGAGGTCGTAGCCGTCGCGCAGCACCCGCAGGCTGTCCTCGGCGAGCGCGAGGCGCTGCTCGGCCGTGCGTAGCTCGACGTATGCGAGGGCGACCTCGGCCGTGAGCGAGACCTGTACTGTGCGCAAATCCTCGAGGCTGGCCTCGGCCTCGGCTTGTGCGGCCTCGACGCCTTGACGCAGACCGCCGAAGAGGTCGATTTCCCAGCTCGCGTCGAAGCCGGTGCTGTAGAGCGTGCGGCTGCGTTGGGCACTGCCGGTCTCTCCGCTGGTCGATGCGTGCGACGCCGATGCGGAAACGTCCACCGTGGGGCCGAGGGCCGCACCGGACAGGCGGCGTTGGGCGCGCGCGGCCCGCAGCTGGGCCCGTGCGGCGGCCAGATCGAGATTCTCATCGAGTGCGTCGGCGATCAGCGCCGAGAGCACAGGGTCCGCGAATTGCTGCCACCATCGGGACAGGATCGCGGCCTGCGTCGGATGAAGATCGACCAAACCATCGGCTGAACCCTCGACCGACCATTGTGCCGGCAGCGTGGGCTGGAGCGTGCGATCGCCCTCTCCGGTGAGCGCGCAGCCGGCCAGCAGCCACGCCGAGACGAGCAGTGAGATCAAAAGGGTGTGCGCTGGCATTTTTCCGGAATCGTCGATGGCGGGCTCGCCATGCAAGCCACGCGGTCTGCGATCCTGCCACGCGAAGGTGTCGCCGGCGTGGTGGGAATGTGGGGATTTTGTGGGTTTGGAGAAACCGGTCTGTGTGCCGGACATCAGCCTGGTATGGCGTGCCCGGAATACACATAGGTCATCGGTCGGGGACCACGCAGATAGCGCGCGGTCAGCGCCTCGATGCAAAAGCCGCCGGCCTCGATCAGGGCCGGAATGTCGCGATTGAGGTGGCAGCCACCGGCCAGCGGTTTCCAGATCGGGGTGAGCCGGTCCTGCCAGCGCCGTACGTCGCTATCGGGGGCGATGCCGTGTTCGCAAAAAAGCAGTTGTCCGCCGACTTTGAGCACGCGGCGCATCTCGCGTAGCGCAGGGATGGGTTGCGCAATCGTGCACAGCGTGAAGGTGACGACCACGGTATCGAAGCTCGCGTCGTCGGCACCGATGTGCTCGACGACCAGCGGCACCATCTCGACCGGAATCGCAATCCGGGATGCGCGGCGGCGTGCCTTTGCCTGCATTGCGGCCGACGGATCGACGCCGACGATACACTGAACGCGGGCAGGATCGTAGAACTGCAGGTTGAGCCCGGAGCCGATGCCGATCTCGAGCACGCGCCTGCGCGCCTGCGGCACGATGCCGGCGCGCGCCTGCATCACCTCGGCCATGCCGCAGGCGCAATCGATCAGATGCGGGAGCACGTATCGGTCGTAAAAGCCCATCGCACGTCGTCCTGGAACGGGGAACGTCCGCAAGCCTGTCTGGCACCTGGCGGTGAGGTCCGGGGACAGGACAGGTGGCGTCTTTACCGTGCGCCGATCACAGCCGCGGCCCGATCGACGTCCTTGGGGCGTACCCAGAACACCGCGCCATAGCGTTCCGCTCCGGCGGCGATGGCGTCGATCGCGGTGATATTGATGCCGGCGCGGCCGAGTTTCTCGGCGAGTTTCACCAGCGCACCGGCGCGGTCCTTGCCCTGGGCGAGAAAGCCGGTTTTTTTCTTGGACAGCTTCCAGCCGTATTTGCGCGCGATCTCCTCGAGATGCTGCGAGTCCTCGGGGATGAGTTCGACCTGCGAGGTGCCGGAGGCCGCCGGAAATGCGGTCAGCGCGAGCAGGTTCACTCCATGTTTCTTCAGGGTCTTGAGCAGATGCGCGCCCTCACCGGGCAGATCGTTGGCGTGCAGCACGTAGTTGTTCACCTTGCGGATGCCCTTGGCCATCGTCTCGCTCCCTTTGTCCGGTCCACGATGCGGTCTTCCGAGCATACTCCGGTCGCCGGGCGCCGTGTTCCCCCCTCGCCTTGCTGGGGTTTTACGCGAGCAAGGTCTCAGAACTAGCCATTTGGCTAATACTCGGCGGCAGGTGCAGGGCGTTATCGTGTGGCGCACACGGATTACAAGACACGACCGAGAGGTGGCGGTTTAGATGCCGCAGGCACAGAGCTTCGATCGACCGGAAAAAGAGCCGCCGGATGCACCGGAGGACGGGCTGCGCTCGCTGCAGGGCGAGCTGATTCTGCTGATCGCCGATCAGGCGCGGCGGGTGCCGTTCCTGGTCGTGTTTTCGGCAGGCCTGGTCGCTCTGCTCGTCGCTGCGCATGTGCCGCCGATGTATCCGGCGGCATGGTGGGTGCTGACGGCGCTCGCCACCTGGGTGCATTCGCGGATCGTCGGCGGTTTGCCGTCCGACGGCGCGCGCAGCGAGGCCGCACGGCTGCGCCTTGCCGCCTTGAGTTTTACTGGTCATGCCATGGTGCTGGCGGCGGTGTTCGCGTTTTTCCCTTTCGTTCCGGTGACCACGGGGGCGGTGATCACGATCTACAGCGTCGCACTGTGTGCGGCAACCTTGCCGGCCACGGCGGGATACCGACCGATTTTTCTGCCGTACGCCGTGGTGACGCTCGGTCCGATCGCACCGCTGTGGGCGCTGACGCCGGGCATCGCCGCGAGCGGCTTCGACCGCCTGGTGTTCGTGGTCATGACCGCCGTTTATTTCGCCGCCATGCTCGGCCACGCCAAGGGGGCCTATCGGGTGTTCACCGAGTCTTATGCGATCCGCCAGCAGCGGCTCGATCTGAACCGGCAGCTGCGCAGGGCGCTCGAGCAGGCGCAATCGGCGAGCCGCGCCAAGACGCGTTTTCTGGCCTCGGCGAGCCATGATCTGCGCCAGCCGATCCATGCGCTGTCGCTGTTCACCGGATCGTTGTTAATGCGTCCGCTCGATCCGCGCACGAGCGCGATCGCCGAGCAGATCGACAAATCGGTCAAGACGCTGGCATCCCAGCTCGATGCGCTGCTCGACGTGTCGCGCCTGGATGCCGGGGTCATCGACCGTGCGATCGAGACGGTCGATCTCAAAGTCCTGTTGACGCAGCTTGGCGAGGAATTCGCGCCGCAGGCGCAGAAAAAAGGCCTGCGCCTACACGTGCATTGTCCGCAGAGCGTGCTGGTCAGCACCGATCCGCTGCTGTTCCAGCGCATCCTGCGCAACCTGCTCTCCAACGCCATCAAATACACCGAGCACGGTCATGTCGAACTGCGCGCGCAAGCACTCGGCGACAAGGTGCGGGTCAGCGTCGCCGACACCGGTCCCGGCATCCCGGCGGAGGAACAGGAGCGCGTTTTCGAAGAGTTCTACCAGCTCAACAATCCGGAGCGGGATCGCAGCAAGGGCCTGGGCCTGGGTCTTGCGATCGTGCGCAGGCTCACCGCGCTTCTGGATCTGGAGCTCAGGCTCGAATCGGCGGTCGGGCAGGGCAGTTGTTTTTCGGTCGATGTCCCGGCCGCAGCCCAACGGGAGACTTCGATGCTGGACACACAAGCGGCTCAGGTGACGGCGGAGGCTTCCCGCATCCAGGTGCTGGTCGTCGATGATGAGGAGACGATCCGGCTGGGCATGAAGACCTTGCTCGAGGAGATGGGCTTTGGCGTCGAGGCCGTATCGTCCACCGAGGCGGCGATCGAGTGCTCCCGCCGCTTCTGCCCGTCGGTGGTGCTGGCCGATTTCCGGCTGCGCGGCAGCGACAGCGGCATTCGCACGATCCAGGCACTGCGCGCGGTCTGGCCCGACCTGCCGGCCTTGCTGATCAGCGGGGATACCGCGCCCGACCGCCTGCGCGAGGCGCACGATGCCGGCGTCAAGCTGTTGCACAAGCCGGTGGCGGCGAGCGCGCTGCGCGACGCGATCATCGAAGCGGTGCAGGCTTAAAAAGTGCATGCGGCAATGACCGCGGACGGCCGCACCGTAGCCGACGAGGCCGGCGGCGGACGTTGCGAGCGCCATCTGTCGGCCGATGTCGTCGAGCTGTTTGCCGATGGCTCGAAATGGCAGGAGCGTCCGGATGCGGTGCAGCCGGCCTTTGATGTGATCATCGTCGGCAGCGGATATGGCGGCGCCATTGCCGCAGCCGGATTCGCCGGTTGTCTCGAAACCTCTGCGCAGGGCGCGCCGCGGCCCATCCGTGTCTGCGTCCTGGAGCGCGGGCGCGAGTACTTGCCCGGTGCATTCCCATCCCGCATGTCTGAGCTGCCGCGCCATCTGCGCGGCCAGTTCTTCGGGCGGCGTGTTGATGGCGAGGGTCTGTTCGATGTGCGCATCGGTCCGGACGTGAGCGTCGTCGTCGCCAACGGCCTGGGCGGTGGCTCGCTGATCAATGCCGGTGTCATGGAGACACCGGATGACGCCGTGCTCGACCGTTTCTGGCCGGCGCAGACACCGGGTTTGCCACCGCGCGCGCACTATTTCCGCGAGGCGCGACGGCGGCTCGGCGCGAGCCGTCCGGATCCGGACGATCCCTCGCGCGATCGCGACAACACCATCCTCGACCATGCCGGACATCGGGCGCGCCGTCTTGACAAGTTCGAGGTGCTGCGGCGGCTGGCTCCGGACCGGGCGTTCCGCCCGGCGGCGTTGACGATCGCATTGCGCGAAGGACATACCACGTCGGCCGGGGTACGTCTGGCTCCCTGCACCTTGTGCGGTGATTGCGCGACGGGGTGCAACCAGAACGCCAAGGAATCCCTGGACACCAATCTACTGGTCACCGCGCGCCAGCGCGGAGCCGTGATTTACTGCGGTGCGACGGTGCTGCGCCTGCAGCGCTCCGAGCGCGAACCGAGCTTGTGGTGCCTGCAGGTCGCGCATACCGATCCGCACCTGCGCGCCCGCGAGGGTCCACCGCGCTGGATCGCCGCGCGAAAGGTCGTGCTCGCCGCCGGCGCGCTCGGCTCGACCGAGATTCTGCTGCGCTCGCAGTGCGCCGAAGCGGGGCCGGCGCTGTCGCTGCAGCTCGGCCGGCGGTTTTCGACCAATGGCGATCTGCTGCTGTTCGGCCATGACTACCGCGCCGCGGATGGCGGCGGCATCGCCAACGCGATGGCCGACGAGAACCGTCGCCCGGGCGAGCGTCATATCGGTCCGACGATCACCGGTGTCATCGATCCGCGCATGACCGACGCAGCGCTGCGTCCGTCTCAACCGATGCTGATCGAGGAAATGGCGGTGCCCGGTGCGCTGCGGCGTTTCGCCGAGGAGATGGTGACGACGGCTGCCGCGCTGTATGCGCTGGAGCGGCGCGATGGATCGCAGCATGCGCAGGGGCATCCGCCGGACGATCCTTGCGCGGTCGATCCGCAGCGCATGCTGCGCACCTCGGTGTTTGCGGCGATGGGCGACGACGGCGCCGCCGGCGAGCTGCGGCTGTGCATCGATGCCGCCAGCGATCGGGACGGCCAGATCGACGTGGTCTGGCCGGATCTGCGTCGGCACCCGTTGTTCGATGCGCAGACCGATTATCTGTGCAAGCGCGCGGCTGTTTTCGGCGGCCTGACCATTCCCAATCCGATGTGGCGTTTTGTTCCGGAAAAGGTCGAGGCGATGACCGGCATCGGCCGCGGTCCGCAGCTCACCGTGCATCCCCTCGGCGGGTGCGCGATCGGTGCGGATGTCACACAAGGCGTGGTCGATCGCTATGGCCGTGTTTACGATGCCCGTGCGCCAGGGGCCGTGCACGACGGCCTGGTCGTGCTCGACGGCTCCATCGTGCCCTGTGCGCTAGGCGCCAATCCGGCGCTGACGATTGCGGCGCTGGCGCTGCAGGCGGTGGATTACCTGCGCGCCGAATGGGGTCTGCAAGCGCCGCCCGCGCAGACGGTGGCGCCACTGGAACGACCCTTGCTGCGCACGCGCGCCGAGATCGATGCCGACATCGACGCGCAGGCGGCAAAGCCGGTGGCGCGTGCATCGGTCAGTGAACGGCTCGCCGGCGTCGTGGCGCTGCGCGATGCCAGTGGCCGGGTGCGCGACTGCTGGGTCGAGCTGACCTTGAACTACGCTCCGTTCGCCCCATCGGCGCTGTTCCGCCCTGATTGCGAAGGGCGCTTGCGCGACGCGGTGCTCGAGGTGCCGGTGTCGGCCGATCCATCCCCGCCGGGACGGCTGCGCATCTTTCTGCTCGACGAGTGGCGGCGCATCCGCGATCTGCCGGAGGATGAGACGCGGCGCCGTCTGGAGGACGCGGCCGCGCGGAGCTGGGCCCTGGACGGGCGCCTGACCGTGTTCGAACGCGAGGCCAGCCGACCGCTGCAGCGCAGTGCGCGCGCGTTTTTCGCCTGGGTACTCAACCGCGGTCTGCGCGATGCCGACCAGGCGCTGCGGCGCGACGGCTGGCGTGTGCTGCTCGGCGCGGGGCCGCTTCTCCGTGATGCCTGGCGCCTGGCGAGTCAGGCCGGCGCCGTGCGCACCTTCCGTTACGCCCTGACCATCGGTCGCGCGCTGCCTGATGCACCGCCGCCCGAGGGTGATGCGCCGCAGCGCTTCGATCCGCCGGCGCATTTCAGCGGCCTGCCGCTCGCAGGATGCAAGCGCATCACCTATGCACGGCCCTCCAATCCCTGGCGGCAGTTGCAGGAGCTGACCCTCAGTCGCGTCGGTGATGCGCTGGTGCCCGGCCGCCCGGCGGTACTCGCGCTCGACCAGCAGTATCTCGCGGCGCGGGCGCAGGCCCTGTTGCGGCTCGAGTCCCAGCGTGATCATTTCGAGGCGCTGGTCGATCTCGCCGGACTTGCGCTGACGCTGCTGCGCGGACTGCTGCCGATCCATTTGTGGAATACGCGCAAGCCCGATGCGCCGGGCCCGCGCGTTCCCGTGCGTCTGCCCGGTCCTTTGCCGGGCCTGCCGGCCCCAGAGATCCACACCGTGGCGGTCGATCACTGCGATGGCGCAGCGGTCATCGCGCGTCTGACCCGCTACCGTGGTCCGCAGCCACGTCCGGCGCTGCCGCCGGTGCTGATGATCCACGGTTACAGCGCGAGCGGCACCACGTTTGCGCATCCGGCGCTGCGGCCGGGCCTCGCGCGCGCCCTGGCGCTCGCCGGGCGCGACGTCTGGGTCGCCGATCTGCGCAGCAGCTGTGGCATGCCGGGGGCGACCCGGCCATGGACCTTCGAGCGCATCGCGCTCTCCGACATCCCGGCCCTCGTCGATCACGTCTGCCGGGTGACCGGTTGCGCCCAGCTCGATGTCATCGCCCACTGCATGGGGGCGGCGATGCTGAGCATGGCCGTGCTCTCCGCCGATTTACCCGCGCACGGCAGCGGTGTGCTCAGTGCGCGCGACGGGGATTTCGTCGATCGCTTCCGGAGCGCACGCCAGGCCTTGCCCGGGCGCATTCGCCGCCTCGTGCTGTCGCAGGTCGGGCCGGCCGTCGTGCTCAGCCAGCGCAATATCTTCCGCGCTTTCGTGATGTCGTTCGCCGAGCAGTTGTTCGGACCGTTCACGTACAGCTTCCGTCCCGAACCGGATCAGGGAATGGCGCTCGACCTGTTGGACCGGCTGCTCGCCAGCGTGCCCTATGACGACGAGGAGCTGCGCGCGGAACAGCCATGGCAGTTCTGGCGCAAGACCGGCTATGTCGGCACCCGGCACCGCATGGATGCGCTCTACGGCTGCACCTTCAAGCTGGCCAATCTCGATTCCGCCGTGCTCGAACACATCGACGACTTCTTCGGCCCGCTGTCGATGGATACCCTGGCCCAGGTGATTCATCTCGCGCGGCTGCGCCGGCTCGCCAACCGCATCGGTCGCAACCGTTTCGTCAGTCCACAGCGGCTGGCTGCGCTGTGGAGATTTCCGACGATGAGCATTCATGGCGAGGACAACGGTCTTGCCGACATCGCGACGCTCGCGCACATGGCGCGGCTGATGCAGCAGGCCGGCTGCGACTTCACGCCGGTGCCGGTGCCGGGCTACGGCCATCAGGACTGCCTGATCGGCAAGCACCTCGATCCCCTGTTCGAGCGCATCCGTGCTTTTCTGGATGAACCGCCGCGCGGGCGCGGGGCACGGCCGGTGTCCGAGCCGGCGCTGTTGGCGCAGGCTCCGTGGATGGGGCCGATGCTGTTGCCGGATCCAGCAGGCGGTGCATACGTGCTGGGTGCCGGTGCCGATCCGGGGCGGGGGTTTCCGCTGGCATTCGTGCTCGTTGCCGTCGAACGCACACAGGCGGGTTTCCGGCGCCGCGCCGGGTGGCCGGTGCAGCGCCGTTATCTCGATACGACGCCGGTCGGCGACTGGCTGACCGAGCCCTTGCCGGCGTGGGCGGATGATTTCGCGGTGACCCATCTGGCCGCACTGTTCGTTTATGCCGGCACCGCGCAGGCGGATGTGCCGGATGCCGATGCCGTCGATGCCGCGGTGGACCGTGCGCTCGCTGGCATGGACGCAATGGCCGATGCCCTGCCGCCGGGCATTGTCGATCTGGGATGGCGGCAGGCAGACGGCGCTGCTCTGCGTCTTGCGCTCGGTAGTTGCCAATATCCGGCTGGCATTTTCGACGACGTGCCCGCTTATGCGGCCTGGCAGCGTCTCGTCACACGCTGCGCAGACCCGCGGCGGCGGCCACACGCGCTGATCCTCACCGGCGATCAGGTTTATGTCGATGCCACCGCCGGGCTGCTCGATCCATCACAGCGCGACGAGCGCTACCGCAAACCCTACGAACACTGGCTGCATCAGCGCCACGTGCGTGACGCACTGCGCCGTCTGCCGGTTTATACGATGCTCGACGATCACGAGATCGACAACGACTGGGCGCCATTGCCGCAGACGGCGCCTGCTGCGCTGCGCGCGCGCAACGCCGAGTATCGGCGATTCGGCGTCGAGGCCTTCCAGCGCTATCAGCGCGCTCGTGCGACGACGCCGCTGTGGTTCGAGACCCGCCTGCACGAGGTGGAAGTGTTTTTCGCCGATACGCGCAGCGAGCGCGGATGCCGCGACAGCAGGACGGCCGCACTCGCGCCGATCATGGATCCAGCGCAGCACGCCGCCTTGCTGGACTGGATCGACCGCGGTGCGCAGCACGACCGTCCCAAGCTGTTGGTCGCCCCTGCGGCGATGCTGCCGCGCCACCGCTACGCTCTTTGCGCAACCGGCGGCCCGGGTACCGCTGCAGCGGCCGTGCAGTCGGATGGCTGGGATGGCTGGCCGGCGAGCTGGCAGGCCGTGCTCGCGCGTATCGCCGACAGCGGCATCTGTGGGCTGGTGCTGCTCTCGGGCGATGAGCATCTGGGCCTGTGGGTGCAGGCGCGTGTGCAGCGCATGCAGCATGACATCGTCGATCGTGACGTGCGTTTCGAGTCGGTGCACACCGCCGGGCTTTACACACCTTACCGTTTCGCCAATGCCCAGCGATCCGACTTCGTGCTGGCCGACGATTTTGCGTTCGCCTCCGCCGATGGGCGCTACCGGTATCGTTGTACGCTGCACACGCGCGTATTCGAGGGTGCGGGTTTTACCTTTCTCGAACTGGCGCGCAGCGCCGGATCGTCCTGGAAGCTACGCGTGGAATACGACGACGGCAGTGATGCCCCGCAGCGCTGCGGCGAAGCCGAGCTGTCCTGACGTGCGCTGTTTCAGGCCATGCCTTCGATCAGCAGGCCGGTTCTGGCGCAGGCAAATACGGCCTCAGTGCGGTTTTTCACACCGAGCACGCGGAACGCAGCAGCCAGATGCGCCTTGATGGTCGCCTCGGAAACCCCTACTTCCTGGGCGATGATCTTGTTGGATTTGCCTTGCATCACCAGACGCAGGACGTGCCGCTGGCGCGCGGTCAGCTGTTCGAGCGCGCGCCGGTCATAGACCGGCGGCGCTGGCATGAACGGGTCTTCGGCAGGCGCGTTCAGTGCGTGTGGCGGCAGATAAGTGCCACCGGCGAGGATCAGGCGCAGTGCCGCCATCATCACCGCGTGGCTCGACGCCTTGGGGATGAAGCCGGCGGCACCGGC
Organism: Fontimonas thermophila; assembly: GCF_900113085.1. Classification (GTDB taxonomy): domain Bacteria; phylum Pseudomonadota; class Gammaproteobacteria; order Nevskiales; family Nevskiaceae; genus Solimonas; species Solimonas thermophila. The sequence goes on from NZ_FOOC01000003.1 coordinate 62,978, forward strand.
ATCGATGACCCGGCGGATCAAGGTCGGGCTGTCCTCGGCCGAGAGCACGACGATGGCCGCGGTCTGCGCTTTCTCGCGCAATGCCTGCAATGCATCCAGGCCGCAGGTACCGGGCAGGCGGAAATCGAGCAGGATGACATCGAAGGCTTGCTGCTCGGCCAGGCCGAGCGCCGCAGCGCAGTCCGCCGCCTCGGCGAACGACAGCCGATCGGCGAGATCGGCGAGCAGCAGCTTCAGCCCGGCCCGGAACAGTTCGTGATCGTCGACCAGCAGGATGTTCAAGGCACCCCCCCACAAGGCACTCCCCGTCGGATCGCGCCGGCCATGGAACGGCAGGGTAGGCGTGTCGCCCATTGACCTGCGCCACGCTGTTTTCCCGCGGCGGCACCGCGATCCTTCGCAGCGCATACTATAGCGATGCACAGCATCTGCCGATCCACCTTGCGCATGGTCATGGCCGCGCTCGCCCTGATCGTCGCCGGCTGCGGGCCCAGGCCGTCGTCCACGCCAAGCGGCGAGCTTGCCACCGCACTCGAGGCCGCCCGCGTGCGCAACGCGGCCGTGATCATCGATTTCCACGCGCCGTGGTGTTACTCGTGTTACTACATGGCGCGCAATGTCCTCAATGGGCCGGAATGGGAGGCCGTGCTGCGCCGTGCCGTCGTCCTTGAGCAGGATGTCGATTCGCCGCAAGGCCGCGCGCTCCAGCAGCAATGGCGGGTCAAGGCGCTGCCGACGTATCTGGTGCTCGACGCCCAGGGGCGCGAGCTGGGCCGCATTCTCGGTGAGCAGACACGCAAGGATTTCTACGCCCGTCTCGATGCGCTGCTCGATCGCGGCAGCACGCTGGAGGCGCTCGCTGCACGGGTCACGGGACGCGATCCGGAATCGGTGTCGGCCGCGCGCCAGGTGCTGGCCGCCTATCACGCCCGCCAGGACGGTGCCGGCGCGCTCTCCTGGTATGCGCGATTGTCGCCGGATGCGCACGATGCCCTTGCATCCGACATGGTGGCTGCGCAGTGGCTTGCACGGTTGCGTTTTCTCGATGCGGCACAGCGCAAGGACGCTGCGGCCTGCCTGGCCTGGGGAGCCGAGGTCTTGCGCGCTGAACTCGGCTGCGATCGCGCCTACGAGCTTTCCCGCTTTCTTGGGTGCGCCGGGTCACATCCGCAGGCACGTTCGCTGATCGCGGCGCAGCGTGCGCCGATGCAGGCGCTGCTCGACAGCGGCGTGTTCGGATCCGCGCGGTGCGCCGACGAGCGTTCAGTGGTGCTCACGGCGGCCGACATGTACGCGGCGCTGGGCGAACGCGAGGCCGAGCAGGCGCTGATCGAGCGTGCTGCTGCAGATCTTGCGCAGCGCATCGGTGACGCCGTCGCCGCCGATCGCAATCTCGCCGACAACCTGCGTGCCTATCTGGACCGCCTGGCCCAGCTCAGCGGCGACTACAGTCGTCTCGATGCGTGGATGCTGCGTCTGATCGCGGCCTGGCCCGGCGACTATGTCTATCCGTTCCGGCATGGGCGCAGCTTGCTCGCCCGCGGCAAGGCCGCCGAGGCGCTGCCCTATCTGGATCAGGCGGCGGCACATGCCTATGGCGTCAACCGCCTGCAGGTCGCCGAGCAGCGCGTACGCGCGTTGCAGGCGCTCGGCCGCGCCGACGATGCGCGGCGCATCGCTGCCGAGGCGCTCAAGGCCAACGGCCCCTGGTTCCCGGAGGAAGCCGCACGGCTCAAAGCCCTGATCCGCGGCGCTGCCTGAGGCGTCGCGCAAAACGTCCGCTTCCGGTATAAGGTCGCGCCGCATCTCCGAGCCGTGGCCGCTTTGTCCATGACCACCGATCCCGATACCACTGCCCGCCTGCTGATCGCCTGTCCGGACCGCCCGGGCATCGTCTCGGCAGTGACCACGTTCCTCTATCACCACGGGGTCAACATCACCGAGCTGGACCAGCATTCGACCGATCCCGAGGGTGGGCGTTTCTTCATGCGGCTGGAATTCCAGACGCCACACCTTGACGTGTCGCGCAATGCGCTGGCACAGGCTTTCGGTGATGTCGTCGGCCGGCGTTTCGACATGCAGTGGCACATCAGCTACGCCGCCGACCGCCCGCGCATGGCGATTCTGGTGTCCAAACACGATCATGCGCTGATGGAGTTGTTGTGGCGCTGGGAGCGGGGCGAGCTGCGGGTCGATATCCCGGTCGTGATTTCCAATCATCCCGATCTACGCGCGGCGGTCGAACGCTTCGGTGTGCGCTTCGAACACGTGCCGATCGACACAGCGACCCATGCGCAGGCCGAGGCGCGCATGCTCGCACTGCTCGATGAGCCGCCGGGAGTCGATTTCATCGTGCTGGCGCGCTATATGCGCATCCTCTCGCCGAACTTCGTCGCGCGCTACCCGAACCGGATCATCAACATCCACCACAGCTTTCTGCCGGCTTTCGTCGGCGCCGATCCGTACCGGCAGGCGTCCGAGCGGGGCGTCAAGATCATCGGCGCGACGGCGCACTACGTGACCTCGGAGCTCGATCAGGGTCCGATCATCGAGCAGGATACCGCGCGGGTCTCGCATCGCCACGAGGTGGCCGATCTGCGCCACCTCGGCCGCGATCTCGAGCGTCAGGTACTCGCACGCGCCGTGCGCTGGCATGTCGAGGATCGCATCATCGTCAACGGCAACAAGACCATCGTCTTTGCCTGAAACAGGCGGACCATGCACTGGGCTGTTGTGTGCACGCGGCGGCGGTGCCGTTGACGAAAAAGCCCCGCGCAGTGCACTGCGCGGGGCCGTGGTTGTTGCCGGTGTGCCGGTTTATTCCCAGATCACCTTGGTTTTGTAGTCGCCATCGTGGCGCTGCAGCAGCGGCATGTAGCGTTTTTCGACCTCGTTGCGCTTGACTTTCATCGTCGGCGTCATGATGCCGTTGTCGATCGTCCAGGCGTCCTTGACGATGAGGATCTTGGCGATTTGTTCATGGGGTTCGAGCGTCGCATTGACCGCTTCCATGTCGGCGACCAGCCCCTGTTCGACTTCTTCGCGCGGCTTGGCCAGCCCGGCCTGGGACAGCGTCACGATCATCACCGGCTGCTTGAGTCCGGCGCCGACCAGGCAAAGCTGGTCGATATCGGTGTTGCGCGACAGCGCACCTTCGATGGGCGCGGGCGCGACGTATTTGCCCTTGAGCGTCTTGAAGATGTCCTTGACGCGGCCGGTGATGAACAGATAGCCGTCCTGGTCGATGCGGCCCTTGTCGCCGGTGCGCAGCCAGCCGTCGGCGGTGAACAGCTCGGCGGTTTTCTCCGGATCCTTGTAATAGCCGGGCGTGACGCCGGGGTGCTTGAACTGGATCTCGCCCTCGCCCTTGTCGTCGGGCTCATAGATGCGCATGTCGGCGCCGGGCAGCGCGCGGCCGACGGAGCCCAGGCGGTTGGCGTGGGGCAGGTTGGCCGTGGCGTAGATGTTGTTCTCGGTCATGCCATAGCCCTGCAGCACGGTGATGCCGATCTTCTGGAACCATTGCATCAGCGGCACCGGCATCGGCGCGGCACCGACGAACAGATAGCGGGCGTTGTGCAGGCCGATGCCCTTCTTGATCTTCTTCTTCACGTAGCTCGACAGCAGCGGAATCTTCAGCAGCCGGTCGAGTTTTTCCTGCGGCATCTTCTTGAGCACGCCGCTCTGGATGCGGTTGTAGACCAGCGGCACGCCGTAGAAGCGCGTCGGCGCGACTTCCTTGAGCTGTTCGGCGAGTTTGTCGAGGTTTTCCAGGAACCAGACTTCGGCGCCCAGGTAGATCGATGCCATCTCGACGGCGCCGCGCTCGAAGGCGTGCGCCAGCGGCAGGTACGAGAAGAAGCGTTCCTGGCCCTGCGCCGGCATCACCTTGAGCAGGCCCTGCGTCGCGAACATCAGGTTCTCGCCGTTGATCATCACGCCCTTGGGATTGCCGGTCGTGCCCGAGGTGTAGATCAGCGAGATCAGCTGCTTGGGATCGGGCGCCTGGTAGCCGGCGAAGGGCTCGTTGGCGCGGACCAGGTCGTCCCAGTTGTAGGTACAGGCAGGAACGTCGGGGTAGGGGAAGGCGATCGTGATGATGCCCTGCGGCAGCGCGCCCATGAATTCGCCGACGTCGGGCATCGGCCCGATGAAGATGGCCTTGGCCTCGGAATGGGTCAGGATGTACTTGACCGCTTCCGGCGCCTGCTTCGGATACAGGCCCACGCTCACATAGCCGGCCATTGCAATCGCCAGGTCGGCCAGGAACCAGTGCGCGGTGTTGCGTCCGGAGATGGCGATCCGGGCGCCGGGTTCGAGCCCCAGGTTGCGCAGGGCAGTGGCCATCGAGCGCACCTGCGCCTCGCATTCGGCCAGGTGTATCGTTTCCATACGCCATTGACGGGTTGGTAAAGCCAGCCCTGATTGGGCCTCTCCTTGGCCCATTGCAGCAAGGTCTCGACCGGGTTTTTGAGCGACATTCGGTTTCCCCCATCGCGGGTTGGTGGATGTGTGCGGCCTGGGCGTCCCCGTGCGCCGTTGTGGCCGCTGCCTCGGCCGCGCGCGTTTGCCGTCGCGGAAACGGACGACCGGGCGGGCATTATAATAGGCTCGCAGCCGGCTTTCGGCCCTTGCCGGTTTTGTGATCGATCCGGCACCGTGGCCGGGCACGCATGGCGATGGACGGCGCAATGCAAGCCCCCGCACAATCCTGGAACAATCCTGGGACAGGACGCACGCAAGGGGGTCGTATGAGACTTTTGGGTTATCTGATCGGGCCGCTGGCGCTGGTCGCGGCCTATCTGCTGTTCTGGCCAGTGCCCATCGATCCGGCTGCGTGGACGCCGCCGCCCATGCCCAGCGATCGCCATCCATACAACGAGGCGCTCAAGGGCATCGAACGACTGGCCGAAGGCGTCGGCCGCGGGCCCGAGGGCATCGCCATCGATGATGCCGGGCGTCTGTACACCGGCTATGACGATGGTCGCGTGATGTCCTTCGACCGCGACGGCGGCGATCCGCGCCTGCTCGCCGACACCGGTGGCCGACCGCTGGGTTTGAGCTTCGCGCCGCACGGTGGATTGGTCGTGGCCGATGCCGTGCAGGGTTTGCTGCTCGTGGACGACAGCGGTGTGAAGACGCTGTCGCGCGAGGCCGACGGCCTGGCCTTCAAGTTCGTCGACGACGTCGACCGTGCGCACTTCGACGCGCGCGTGTTTTTCAGCGATGCCTCTTCGCGATTCGGCATCCACGAGGTGATGAGCGACGCGTTCGAGCACCGCCCCAACGGCCGCCTGCTCGAATACGACTTCGACACCGGCCAGACGCGCGTGCTGTTGAGCGGGCTGTATTTCGCCAATGGCGTCGCGGTGGGCCCCGAGGATGCCTATGTGCTCGTCTCCGAGACGACCGAGTACCGCATCCGCCGCTATTGGCTCAAGGGTGAGAAGGCCGGCACGTCGGATGTGTTCGTCGATAATCTGCCGGGTTTCCCGGACAACCTCAGCTATGACGGCGAGGGTCGCATCTGGGTGGCGCTGTATGCGCCGCGCCAGTCGCTGCTCGACGCGCTATTGCCACGTCCGTATCTGCGCAAGCTCGTGTTCCGTCTGCCGGAGTTTTTGCACCCGGCACCGGTGCATCATGCCTGGGTGCTTGGTTTCGACCTCGATGGCCGGCTCGTCGCCGATCTGCAGTACCGCGGCGACGGAGCCTATGCGCCGATCACGAGCGTCGAACGCGCCGGCGAGATGCTTTATATGGGGAGCCTCACCGCTGCGGCGATCGGACGGCTGCCGCTCGCCGCCGTGCCGCAGCGGGCAACCCCCTGAACCGCACGATGGCGCAGATGATGCATCGACGGGTCTGATCCGCGAAGGCCGGCACTGATGCGCACGGATGTCTACGACTGCATCGTCATTGGTGCGGGCCACAACGGTCTGGTATGTGCCGCCTATCTCGCCGCGGCGGGCCGCAAGGTGCTCGTCCTCGAACGCCGGGATATCGTCGGTGGGGCAGCGGTCACCGAGGAGATCGCGCCAGGGTATCGCGCGTCGACCGCCGCCTACCTGGTGTCGCTGCTGCTGCCAGAGATCGAGCGCGATCTCGGCTTGCGCGAGCATGGCTATCGCGTACTCACGCGCCATCCATCCTCGTTCACGCCGTTACCGGACGGGCGTTATCTGCTCATGGGGCCGGATGCCGAGCTCAACCGCCGCGAGATCGGCAAGTTCTCGGCCCGCGATGCGGTGGCCTATCCGCGCTACGAGGCCTGGCTGACGCGCATCGCCGAGGCGCTGGAACCGGCGCTCGAAGACATTCCTGCCGATCTGCTGCCGCTGCCGCAGACGTTTCGCCGCCGCGGTTTTCGCGAGCGTCTGGCCAATCTGCGCCGCGCGCTGCGCTTCCACCGCAGCCTTGCGCGTCTCGGCGAGGATTTGCCGTCGGCGCTGGAACTGCTGACCGGTGCGGCGACGCCGATCCTCGATCGCTGGTTCGAATCGCCGGCGCTCAAAGCCACGCTCGCGACCGACGCCATCATCGGCGCATTCGCGCCGCCGTCCGCGCCCGGCACCGGCTATGTGCTGCTGCATCACGTCATGGGGACGGCCGGCGGCGCGCGCGGCGTCTGGGGTTATGTCGAAGGCGGCATGGGGGCGTTGACCACGGCGATGCGCAAGGCCGCCGAGGCGCGCGGGGTGCAGATCCGCACCGGAGCCGAAGTGGTACAGATCGAAACTGCCGGCGGACACGTCAGCGGTGTGCGTCTGGCGAGCGGCGAACGCATCGCCGGACGCATCGTCGTCTCCAATGCCACGCCCGAGGTCACCTTCCGGCGGCTGCTCGGTGCCGAGGTGCTGCCGATCTCTTTCCGCGAGGCGGTTGCACGCATCGACTATGCGAGTGCTTCGATGAAGATCAACCTCGCGCTTTCCGAGCTGCCGGACTTCCGTTGCTGTCCCGGCAAGGACGCCGTCGGCCCGCAGCATCGCGGCACGATTCATATCAGCCCGACGCTGGATTACATCGAAGCGGCATATGCCGATGCCCGGCAGGGACAGCCCTCACGCGCACCCGTCATCGAGCTGACCCTCCCCACTTCGGTGGACACGACACTGGCGCCGCCGGGACATCACATCGCGCAACTGTTCGTCCAGTACGCCCCATATGCCCTGCGCGATGGGCACTGGGACGAGATCGGTGCGGATTACGCGGATCTTTGCATCGATGTCGTGACGCACTATGCGCCGAATTTCCGCGCCGCGATTCTGCACCGCCAGGTGCTGACCCCTGTCGATCTGGAAAGACGTTTCGCGCTCACCGGCGGCAACATCTTCCACGGCGCGATGTCGCTGCACCAGTTGTTCGGTTTTCGCCCCGTGCCGGGCTGGAGCGACTACCGCACCCCGCTCGCGGGGCTTTATCTCTGTGGTGCCGGAGCACATCCCGGTGGCGGCGTCAGCGGCGCGCCGGGGCGCAACGCCGCGCGCGCGATTCTCGGCGGGTGAGCGCAGGCCGATGGCCGGCGGTTTGTGCTGCATCTTTCACGGATCGGGGCGGCGGTGTCTGCCGTAGCGGTATCATTCGCCGCAAAACCTCTCGCGAGGCGCACCGGTTTTTTGCATCGGCGCGGGGGCTTTTCGTTTGCGGACAAACCGAGTAGGAGTACGCGTGGATCTGAAGGTATTCGCGACCGTCTTTGCGACGGTCTTTCTCGCCGAGCTGGGCGACAAGACCCAGCTGGCGACACTGCTGTTTTCGGCCGACAAGCCGGCGTCGAAATGGACCGTGTTCGCGGGTTCGGCCTCTGCGCTGGTGCTGGCAGCAGGAATCGGCGTGCTCGCGGGAACCTGGTTGTCGCAGCACGTGAGCGCCAAGCACTTGCAGCTCGTCGCTGGCGTCGGGTTCATCCTGATCGGCGGCTGGACCTTGCGCTCGGCGCTGACCGGATGATGCGCCGTGTCCGCAACGCTGCGGAGCCCGCCGGAGAATGAGTCCGAACCGTCGGCGCAGGATGGCGTGTTCATGCGCCATGCCCTGCTGCTTGCGCATCGCGCGCAGGCCGCCGGTGAGGTGCCGGTGGGTGCCGTCGTCGTCCATGACGGACGCATCGTCGGCGAGGGCTGGAACCGCCCGATCGGCACCTGCGATCCCAGCGCCCATGCCGAGCTGGTCGCACTGCGCGCGGCGGCACGGCGGCTCGGCAATTACCGGCTGACCGGCACGACGCTGTATGTAACTCTCGAGCCCTGCGTGATGTGCGCCGGCGCCATCGTGCATGCGCGTGTAGCCCGGCTCGTGTTCGGCGCCTGGGACCCCAAGGCCGGTGCCGTGCGCTCGGTGTACGACGTCATCGCTCAGCCGCGCCTGAACCACCGCGTGGAGTGGCACGGCGGTGTGCTCGAGGACGCCTGTGGTGGCATCCTCAAGCAGTTTTTCCGTGCGCGGCGCCGTGCGATGGCTCCAGGCTGAGTCCGGCTAGTCCAGTTCGAGCGCCGCGGCAGTGCCGAGATGGCCACGATCGCGCGCGATCTCGGCGGCGGTCTTGCCGTCCTCGGTTCGGGCGTTGCGGTCGGCACCGCGGTTGAGCAGCAGCCTGCACAGTGCCGTAAAGCCGCGCGAGGCGGCGAGATGCAGTGCGGTGACGCCACTGCCGCCGACATGTTGGATGTTCGCGCCCAGGGCGATGAGCAAGGGAGCCAGACGCTCGCCGTCGGCACCGGCGATGCCGGCATGCATCGGGGTGTTCGCCATCGGGTTTTGCGATACCGCGTCGAGGTCCGCACCCAGGCCGATCAGGACCAGCAGGCTGTCACGCGCGCCCATGAACGCGGCGAGATGCAGCGCTGTCCAGCCATCGACGCTGTATGCCCGCAGCAGCGCCGGATCGGCGCTCACCAGCGCGGCGACCCGGTGCGCATCGTTGCTGGCCGCGGCCTCGAACACGTCGAGCGGGCGAAATCCCTTGAGCAGTTCGGCGATTTCGGCGGCGCCGTTGTAGAGCGCGAACATCAGCGGCGACAGTCCGCCAGGCAGCGGATCGGTCGCCTGCGTGGGATCGCGTTTCAGAGCGGCGCGGGCGGCGGCGAGGTCGCGACTCTGGATCGCATGCATCAAGGGGCGGACGGCGCTCATCGGTGTCGGGGTGGCAAGTCGTGTGCGGGGCGCAAGCCTAACCGCGGCTCTTGCCAGGCTCAACGTGGGTTGTGCGGGTGTATGCGCTGCGTCGGTTTGACGACGCCGGATGCCGTCTCTATGATTCCGCCCCCTATCGCGCGGACGGTTAGCTCAGCGGTAGAGCACCGCTTTCACACGGCGGGGGTCACAGGTTCAATCCCTGTACCGTCCACCAAATTGGGGGCCTGGTCACGCCAGGCCCCGTTCTGCACAGGCCTGGCGCAGGGCGGCCTATAATCCCGCCATGAAGCGACTATTGGGCTACGACGAGTTGAACTCGGCCCTGCAGCGGATCGGATACATCGACGATGCCGCCGAGTATCACGGCGCCCTGTGCGGCGCCTTGTCCGTGCGCAAGCCTGACGACATCGATCTGTTCACGCTGATCGACCACGGCGCGCAGGCGCCGGCGCAGCGCGATGCGCAGACACTCGAGTTGCTGCAGCGTTTGCGCGCCGAAACCCTGGATGCGCTCTCCGACGACCAAATGATTTTCGCGCCGCTGCTGCCGGATGACGATACGGCGCTGGTTCCGCGCGTCCAGGCCCTGGCGGCGTGGTGCGAGGGTTTTCTCTATGGCCTCGCCAGTCGCCCGGGTTTCGATCTGGCGCGCTGTTCCGAGGACACGCGCGAGATCATTCGCGATTTCACGGAGCTCACCCGGGCTGCCGTCGGCGAGGAGGCCGATCCGAACATCGAGGAAAGCGCATACGCCGAGCTGGTCGAATACGTGCGTGTCGGCGCGCAGCTCGTTTTCATGGAACTGCATCCGCGTCCGATGCTCGACCCTTCCGATTCCCAACAGGTGCATTGAAAAATCCATGCCGACCCGTATTCCGGCGCGCCGCCGCGGCGCATCGTCCGAGCATGCCGCGCGCCGTGCGCGGCTGATGCAGTTGATCGGTGAGGATGGCGTGGCCATCATCCCGGCCGCACGCGAGGTGATCCGCGCCCGCGACACCCATTACAAGTTTCGCCAGGACAGCGATTTCCGTTACTTGACCGGCTTCCCCGAGCCGGATGCGGTCGCGGTGCTGGTGCCGGGGCGCCGGCGCAACGGCCGCAAGGCCGAGTACATCTTGTTCGTGCGCGAGCGCAATCCGGAACGCGAGATCTGGGATGGGCGCCGCGCCGGACCGGAAGGTGCGGTCCGCGACTACGGCGCGGATGAGGCCTACACGCTCGCCGAGTTCGAGGCCCAGTTGCCGGGGCTGATCGCCGGGCGCACCCACCTGCACTACACCCTGGGCGAACATCCGCACTGGGACGCCAAGCTCACCGCCTGCGTGCGCGAGATCCGCGAGGTGTCGCGCCGCGGTGCCGCCGCGCCGGTGGATTTCATCGCGCTGGAGGCGACGCTGCATGAAATGCGCCTGCGCAAATCGCCTGCCGAGCTGGAGCTCATGGCCAGCGCCTGCGCGATCACCGCCGAGGCGCATTGCATCGCCATGCGCACCGCGCGCCCCGGGCTTTACGAATGGCAGCTCGCTGCCGAAATCCACGCTCACTTCGCGCGCCACGACATGGAGCCGGGTTACGGCACGATCGTCGGAAGCGGAGAGAACGCCTGCATCCTGCATTACGTGGACAATCATGCCGAGCTGCGCGATGGCGATCTCGTCCTGATCGATGCCGGCGGCGAGCTGCAGGGCTATACCGCCGACATCACGCGCACTTTCCCGGTCAACGGGCGCTTCAGCAAGGCCCAGCGTGCCGTCTACGAGGTCGTGCTCGAAGCCAATGTGCAGGCGATCAGGGAGCTCAAGCCCGGAAACTCTTCGGCCCGGCCGCACGAGGTGGCCACGCGTGTGCTCACCGAGGGCATGGTCGAGCTCGGTCTGCTCAAGGGCAAGCCGGCAGAGCTGATCAAGGCGGGCAAGCACCGGCAGTTCTTCATGCACGGTACCGGTCATTGGTTGGGCATGGACGTGCACGACGTGGGCCGCTACAAGATCGAGGGCAAGCCGCGGCCATTTGAGCCGGGTATGGTCATGACCGTCGAACCGGGGCTGTACATCGCGCCGGGAACGCCTGGCGTGCCGCGAAAGTACTGGGGGATCGGCGTGCGCATCGAGGACGATGTCGTCGTGACGACACAGGGGCCGCGGGTGCTCACCGCGGACGTGCCCAAGACCGTGCGCGAGATCGAGTCGCTGATGGCGCAGGCATGACGGCAGCATCCGGATCCGGCACGGACGGCTCGAGCGCCGGCAGCACGGAAAAGACCGCCGAGACGGCGCGCATCGACGAGCCGGTCGATGTCGCCATCGTCGGCGGCGGGCTGATCGGTGCCAGCGTGGCGCTCGGACTTGCCCGATCGCCGCTGTCGGTGGCCCTGATCGAACCGGCCCCGCCGCGGCCCACGCCGCCGAGCTGGGACGAGCGCTGCATCGCCATCAATCATGTCAGTCACCGCATCCTCGATGCGCTCGGCGTCTGGCCGGAACTGTCGCGCGCTGCCGCGCCGATTCTGTCCACTCATATCTCGGAACAGGGGCGATTCGGTGTCGCCCGTTTTTCCGCCGACGAGGCGGGTTTGGAAGCGCTCGGCTACAACGTGCCGATCCACCGTATCGGCGAGCTGCTGTGGCAGCGCGTGCTGGCGCACGGCCATGCGCGGATATTCGCGCCGATGCGCGTCGCCGCGCTCACGATGCACGCGCATCATGTCGCGCTTGCGCTGGACGGTGGCGGTACGCTGGCGGCGCGGCTGGTCGTGGCGGCCGACGGCGCCGATTCGCCGCTGCGCCGTTTACTGGGTGTCGATACCGAGCATCGCGACTACGCACAGTCGGCTATCGTCACCGCCGTGCGCTGCACGCGCCCGCATCGGGGCTGCGCCTATGAGCGCTTCACCTGCGGCGGCCCGCTCGCGCTGCTGCCCAAGCCCTGGGCGGCGGAAGAGCATCTCTGCTCGCTGATCTGGACCACGCCAGCGGCGGAGGTGGCGTCGCGCATGGCCTGGAGCGACGCCGAGTTCCTCGCGCAGGCCCAGGCCGCTTTCGGCGAGCGGCTCGGCCGCTTCGTCGAGCTGGGCCGACGGCAGGCGTATCCGCTCGCCCGCGTCGTCAGCAGGCGTGTGCATGCCCCGCGCGTGGTTTTCGTTGGCAATGCCGCGCAATCGCTGCATCCGGTGGCCGCGCAGGGGTTCAATCTGGGGCTGCGCGATGCGGCCACGCTGATCGAGCTGCTCGCCGGGCATCGCGGTGATCCCGGTGACGGCGAGCTATTGCAACGCTACGCGGATCTACGCAGCGCCGATCGCCGGCGCGTGGCCGATTTCACGGACGGTCTCGTGCGGGTGTTCTCGAACCGCCTGCCCGGCTTGCGCGGTCTGCGCCATCTCGGTCTGCTTGCGCTCGATTTACTGCCGCCCCTGCGCGAGGCGGTACTGTGGCAAAACCTCGGTTATGCCGGCTACACGCCGGCGGTCGCACGTACGCCGCGATGAGCATGTCGTCCGCTCAGGCACGGACCATCCGCGCATCGCCGCGCGCTGATGTCGACTGCGACGTCGTCGTCGTCGGTGCCGGTTGCGTCGGTGCCGCGGCGGCGCTGGGCTTGCACCGGGCGGGCCTGCGCGTGCGCCTGCTTGAACGCGCGCCCTTCACCGAATCCGATGATGACTACGATCTGCGGGTGTATGCCATCGCGCCGCGCAGCGTGCGGCTATTGCAGCGGCTCGGGGTTTGGGCCGCGATTGCGGCCGAGCGCGTCAGCCCGTACACGCACATGCAGGTTTGGGAGACCGCACCCAGCGAGGCGCTGCATTTCGATGCATCGGATATACGTGCCGATGTGCTGGGTTACATCGTCGAAGGCCGCGTGATCCAGCGCCATCTCTGGCGGGCGTTGCCGGCTGGTGTATTGCGGGAGGGCGCTGCCGTCGTCGATTGCACCACCGATGAGAGCAGCGCGGTGCTGACGCTCGACGGTGGCGCGCGGCTGCGCACGCGCCTGATCGTGGCCGCCGATGGTCCATCTTCACCGCTGCGGAAACTGCAGGGCATCGAGGCGTGGAGTCAGACTTACGCGCAGACCGCGATCGTCTGTCACGTGCGGACACAAAGGCCGCATCGCGGGTTTGCCTATCAGCGTTTTCTCGACACTGGCCCGCTGGCATTGTTGCCGCTCGCCGACGGACGTTGCTCGATCGTTTGGTCGTCGACCGAGGCGCCGGACCTGATGGCGCTCGACGATGTCGCGTTCTGCGCAGCGCTGGAGACGGCGAGCCAGCAGGTACTGGGCGCTGTCGAAGCCTGCACCCGGCGGCTGACGTTTCCGCTCGCCGCGCAGCATGCCCGGACGTACGTGCAGCCGCGTTTTGTGCTGGCCGGTGATGCGGCACATGTGGTTCACCCGCTGGCCGGGCAGGGTATGAATCTGGGGCTGGGGGATGTCGATGACTTGCTGCGCGTCGTCGAAGACGCCCAGCGCCTGCGGCAGGACATCGGCAGCCTGCGTGTACTCCAGCGCTACCAGCGTGCACGTCGTGCCGAAGTCACCGAGATGATCGCGGTGACCGACGGCTTGTACCGGGCTTACCGCGTACGCATCCCCGGCTGGGTATCGCTGCGCCAGCGTGGGTTGGGTCTGGTCAATGCGCTGACACCGCTACGCCAGGCATTGGTCCGCCGCGCCTGCGGCCTGTAGCCGCGGACAATCCGCGGCGACGCAGTGTCTGCCCCCGCTCAATGGCGTGCCGTGGCGAGGTCCAGCAGCCGGCCGAAGTTTTCCAGCGAGATCAAATGGGCATAGACCGCGCGCAGCTCGCCTTTGTGCATCAGCGTGCGCAGATCACGGCCGGCGATCTGCTGCAGACGCTGCTCGTCGACCCGGAACAGGCCTTGCAGGCGGCGGTGCGGCCCCTGCCGCGGCAAGGCCAGCGCGTCGAACGGTACCAGCAGGTTGAGCGCCTCCAGACGCCGTGCCAGGACACGGGTCTGCAGGCGCGCGCCTTCGAAGGTCTCGATCAGCTGCTGGATCGGTGACCAGGCTGGCGTCGGGTTGCCGTCCGCGTCGAACAGCGGCTGGGCGGTATCGCGGGTCAGCGCGCGCTCATCGACGCAGATCAGCCGGCGCGCGCCGGACACACGGGTTTCACCCGGGATTTCGGCGATGCAGAACGGATAGCGCCGGCAGTATGCCGGCACGTAGGCGCCGGATCGCCAGTGTCCCTTCGTGTCGACGAACAGGTTTTCGCCGCTGCGCAGGCCAAGGACGGCAACCGGTTGATACTCACCGCCGGGCTCGCGTGCGAAGGCAAGCGGATAATCCAGTGCGGCACGCGCGAATTCTGCCGCGCTCACGTAAACGGCATTGAGCGTCGCACACCACGTATAGGCGATTCCCGGAACAAGCCCCATGCCGGCGTGGCGCCGACGGTCGAACGGCACCACGCCTCCGTAACCGGGCGGGGCGCCCAGGCGAAGCGATCGGCTCATGCGAGCGCGCGACTCCCCCGCCGGGGCGCTGGGAGTGGCGAGGCCGTCGTGCTCACTCCTGGGCGCAAATCGTCAGCGGATTGGGAATCGGGTCGATGCGCAGGAAGCGCGGCTCAAACGGCAGATAGATCTGCGCGCCATCGGGCAGTGTGACGAGGTATTGCCCGGCGCCGACATCCGCGGTTTTGCCGCTCTCACTGGTGACGAAGACGCCGCCTTCGATCACCCCGACGACGATCCCGTTCTCCGCACTGCTGCCCGCGGGCAGCGCGTCTGACAGCACCGGATCCCTGGCGCAGGCGGTATCGCACAGGATGACGAGATAGTCGGTGCCGCGGATGCCGATCGTCGCAACCGGCGTGCTGACGCGGTATTCCTGCGGATCCGACTTGCCGATCAGCCCGGAGACTGCGCGAAAGCCGCCTCTGAGCAGGCGGAAATAGGCGCGCGAAACGGCCGGCTCGGCGGGCGCGGTGGCGACGGGCACCGTCTCCGGCGCCGGTGGGGTTGTCGGTGCGGGCTGTGCCACGGTCGGTGCCGGCGGTGTTGGGGTTGTCGTCGTGCCCGGCACGATCGACGGCTTGCGAAAACCGGTGCGTTTGAGATCGGAGATGAGCTTCTCCGCGGCGGTGCGGTCCGCGAGCTCGCGCACATACACGCGGTGCCAGGTCGTGCCCGGCCGGATGCGGACTGCAACCGCCTCGGCCTTGAGCCCGCGCGCATTCATGCGCCGGACGATCCGCTGCGCCTCGTCGGCAGTGGCATAGGTTTCGACGATGACCGACCAGTCGCCGCCAACCGATGGAGGCGGGGACGCCGTGGCTGGAGGCGCAGCCGCTGCTGTGGTAGTGGCAGGCGGTTGCCCGACGGGCGCCTGGGCATAGTCCTCGATCATGAACCGCGTGTTCGGACGCAGGAGCACATGGCCGCCATCGACGAATTTGAGGTTGATGTAGCTGTTGGTCGATGAACTGATGATCTCCCCGGCGTGGACGGCATCGCCCTTGGCGAGTTCGCGGATCGTTCCCGCCCGTGGGTCGGTTGCCGTGCCGCGGCCGGTGATCAGCAAGACCTCGCCGGCAGGCGTGGCGGATATCCCACGACCGGCTCCCAGCGCCAGCACCGAGGCGAGCAGCAGCGTAAAGGACTTGTGCATGCGAAAGTCTCCGGCGTTACGGACAGGCCAGCTCGGTACGCTCGCCGCTGACGATGTCGATCTGCGCGCCATCGCCATATTCGGGATCACGCGCCTTATCATCCGTCTCGGGGTTCTGATGGGCGAGCGTTTCGCCGCCCAGATCATCGGTCAGCACGATTGCGCTTGCGGTTTCCTGATCCGGGTTCGTGCCGGGCCCGGGTTGCTGCGGCCCGACGACGATTTCGCCGCCGAGCACCACGACCTGGCCATTCGTGCTGAGGCCGTCGAGCCTGCGCAGTCGGCCCGTGGTCAAGAAGATGTAGTTGGCATCTTCGAGTGATCGGATATCGATCTCTGGAGCGAAGATCTCGATATCGCCCGCATAGCCGGTGCCCCCGAAGGCCAGCGTGAGGCTGCCCCCGACCTCGAAACTGCCGCTGTTCGGATCGACCTGGATCGGGGCACTGTCGCTGAACGGCCGGTAGTTGTAGAACAGATCGCCCGGCGCGGCGATCGATACAGCGCCCAGGAAGGGCGCGCGCACGAACAAATAACCGCCGTCGATGGTCAGCGTGCCGAGCGAAACACCGTCTTGCGCGATGAATGCGGCATTGGGCGCGCTGGTCGCAGGGAGCAGACCGGGCGCTACGTCTTCCAGCAGTTCGAGCATGTCGGGATCTTGGCCTTTCTGGGCAAGACCCGTACCGACGTGGAGGGTCGAGTGTGTCAGGTCGATCGATTGCGCAGAGACATCGAGCGCACCTGCATTGATCTCAAGCCCGGCGGTGGCAGCGGTGATGGATCCGACGCTGATCAGATCGACATGATCGCCCTCGATGATGCCGTCGAGCGTCTGGCTGGCGCCGTCCAGCAGGACCTCGCCGCCGGTGATACCAGAGCCGCTGACCGCGAGATCACCCCCGGCCACGGCTTCGAGCGAGTTGAAATTCTCGATGCGGCTGGTCCGAAGCTCGATCGTGCTGGCCGATTCGAGCGTGATCGTGTCGTCGAAGGACAGAGTGCTTTGATCGATCACGATGCCGCTTCCCGCAGCATTCGGGGTTTGCAGCCGCAGTGTCTGGCCTGCGAGTTCGGTTTGAATCAGGCGCAGGCCACTGCTCGCTGTTGCGTCGATGCTGCCGGCCGTGATCGCCGTGTTCTGGAGCTCGATGGTCTGGGCTCCGCTGAAAGTCACGCTGCCGAGTTCTTCGATGCGGGTATTGTCATGGATCGTCCATTGCGCACCGGCGAGCAGCAGGGTGCCGGTGCCGCTGTCGCTGAGGATGTGGCTGTCGCGAATCAGAGCGCTGGGTGCGCTCAAGGTGGTCTGCTCCCCGATGAGTCCGCTATTGTCGATCGTCAGTGTCCCGCCAGCAGAGAAGCTGCCGATGCGATAGGCCAGATTGGCGCCGGTGATGGACAGATGGGTGTCGGCAAGCAGGGCGAGGTCGATGCTGGTGACGTCGAGTGCCGCTGCATCGATCGTATCCGCACGCAGCTCGAACAGGCTCGCGGATTCGATGGCCGTGGTGTCGAAGTCAAGCGTGCTGTGGTCGATCAGAATGCCGGCGCCGCTGGCACTTAGGGTCCGGAGCATGGCGGAATCGGTGTTCAGCCTGCCGCCGATGATGCGCAGCTCGCGGTTGGCGGTTGCGTTGAACGCAAGGGCGGTGATCGTCGTGTTCTGGATCGACAGGCTGTCGGCACTCCAGCTCGCGGTGCCGAGGTCGAGGCTCGCTCCATGGCCGTTCACCATCAGCGTGCCGGCGGCGGTCAGGGCGGCATCGCGCAGATCCGAGTCGGTGCCAAAGTCGAGCGTGATGCTGTCTGCCTGGATGTTCAGCGGATCGAAAACGAGATCCGGATTGCCGGACTCCCCCTCGTTCACGGAGGCCGGGTGTACGAAGTCAGAATAGACGCCGGGCAGGGTCTGCGTCAGCCGATCGGCCTGCAACGTCACGGCACCGCTGGCAATGACATCGAGTCCGGTGACGAGCCGGCCATCGACCTGTGCGTCGATGCCGGTAACCGTTGCCGGTGTTCCGACCCCGCCGACGTACAGGAGCGCAGCCGCGAAGTCCGGCGGCGGCACGGAATGGGCTGGATCGTCGCTGGTGTAGCGGCCTGCGTCGTGTTGAAGGCTGATGGTCCCACCGATGCTGACGGTGTTCCCCTGGATGACCGCGCCGACCAGGCCGGTTCCCTGGACCTGGACGTCGCCGTCGATCGTCACGCTCGACGGCGTACCGCCGTCGGCAAAGCCGATGGTCACGCTGCTGACGGCGCCGATGGCCTCGGTGGTGAAGGGCCCCATGGGGGTCACCGAGGGGTTGTCGACGGGCGGTCCGTAGTTCGCAACATCGGCGACATGCGGAGCCTGCGCGCCGAGTGCGCCGAGCGCCCGGACACTGCCCAGATGCACGCTGCCCATATGGATGATATCGATGCTCGCAGCGTCGCCGCTCGCCTCTAGCGTGCCGGCGATGTCAAAATCCGTTCCCGCGTTGCCCGAGTTAAAAGTGAACAGGGCTTCGCTGTACCGTGCGGTGCCCGTGACCGTCGGATTGCCGCCATCGAACACGACGGTCTCGCCGATCTGGCGCTCAACCTCGTAGCATTGCGAATCGACACACTCCTCCTGGACGAGCGTGCCGGAGACGAAGCCGGTTGTGGCGTGCACCGTCGCATCGCCTCCCACGGAAAGGCCTGTTGCGCTGATGTCGGCGTACACCCCCCCCTGTCCGCTCACGCTGAGGTTGCCGCTGATGCTGACGTCTCCGGCCATCCAGTTGTCGAAGCCCGCGATCGTCAGTCGAGCGCCCCCCCATTCACTGTGTCCCGTGGTCAGGGTGACTTCATCGCCTCCCGTGAAGGACTGATCATCACCCGGTGCATGCCCGAAACCCAAGGCCGTCCAGTCGCCCTCGATCCGATACCCCTGGCCGGTGATCGCGAGGTCACCGTCGATCGCGACGCTTTGGTTCGCGCTCATGAACAGCGCAGCGCTCGGACCGCTGAGCGTGATGTCGCCGCCCGCGATGATGCTGGGGTTCGTTGCGCTGCCGCCGGTTCCGGTGATGGTGGCGGCAGCGACACCGTAACTGGAATCGACGACGGTGACGTTGCCGGAATCGAGTATGGTGAAAGTGTTGTCCCCCGGCCGCGCCATCAGGCGGAGCGCCTGGCCTGCCGAGCCTGCCAGGACCACACGGTCGGCATGGGCATCGAAAAATGCGTTGGGACCGGAGATGTCGATGCCGTGGGTCGTGATTGTGCCGTTACCGGTGTAAAAGTAAGCAGAAGCATCGCCGAAATGGCGTTCGATCCGGGACGCGCCGGTATCGACCGTTTCGGTTGCGGTTTCGGCCGTGATGGTCAGTGCGCCGCCGAAATTGATGTCACTGCCTGTATCGATGCCAGTGCCGGCACTGACATAGGCAGAGCCAATGCCGTGGACCGTTACCGAGCCATCGAAGTTGACCGAGCTGCCGTAGGCGGACAGCGTGGCGTCGCCCCTGGACGTTGTGACGATGCTGCCGGAATCGTCGATCGTCGAGTCGATGGCCTCTCCGGTGATGGTCACGTCGCCATCGACGTCGATCGCGCCTGAGAAAGCGTTCATGAAGACCCCAGCAGCGGAGCTTTCTGCCGATCTCGAGGCGCTGAAACCACCGCCACTGGCCACGATGTCCCCGCCGACCTGGATACCGCCATTGGCGTTGAAGAGGTCGATCGAGGCAAGACCAAGACTTGCCGTCGCCGACAGGGTGCCGGTGCTGACGGCAGCAGAGGTGCTGGCGCCGGTGCGGGCGATGTTGATCTCGGCATCGTGGAGGTCGTCGATGCCCGTGCGTCCGGTCACGGTGACGTTCTGCACATCGATACCGCCGGCAGTGGTCATGAGATCCACACGACCGCGTGCGTGGATGTCGCCGCCGACATGGATGTTGCCATTGGCATACATCGCAACATTGCCGCCGGCATCGATGGTGTTGGTCACGTCGATGGCATCGGCTGCTTCGATGGAAACATCACCGCCGCTGATCAGGCGCGCATTCACGTTCACCGTGCCGCTGCTCGAACCGCCGAAGATCGAGATGTCACCAGCGATGTCCAGCGTATCGTCGGCGCCCTGGATGGCGATGGAGCCGGCGCTGGAGCGTGTGACGGAGCCGATGCATTCGCCGAAGCCGCCAAACTGATCGCAGGTGCCGGTTTCGAGCCGCAGGCCAGCGCCTTTGGTGTCATCCGTCGGGTTGACGCCGTTGAGCGTGTTGTCGCCGCCCAGGTCCTGAATCGTGATCGTATCCGTGGCCACGATGTGCACGGTGCTGCCGCGGTCGTTGTTCTGCAGCAAAGCCTCCAGCGTGGAGGTCTGCAGGTCGGCATCCACGCCATCGCCGATCGTCATCGTCGCGGGGTCGATCAGCAGATGGCCGTTCCTGCCCAGATCGACGCTGCCGGCAATGCGCACGCGTCCGCGTCCCGACAGCTCCACGGTACCGCCCTGACCGCCGACATCGACATGCGCGCCCGCCTGATGGTCGAGGCTGCCGCCGGCGATGGCCAGTACGCTGCCGCGATCACCCGAGGCCTCGACGAGGGCTCCGCTGGTGAGCGTGATGTCGCGGTCACCGGCGAGCACGATGCGGCCGTCGCCGCCGGAAGCATCGAGGATGCCGCTGTGGGCGATATCCCCGCCCGCGGCCACGAGATAAATCTCGCCGCCGCGCTGCTCGATGGCCTGTGCCGAGATGCGGCCGCTGTTGTTGACGGCATGATGGAGCAGGTCTTGTGCGACGCGCGCATGCAGCAACACGCTGCCGCCGTCGGCGACAATCGCGCCGGCGTTGTCCACGCCGGCCGCAGCCGACAGCGCCGCTGCATCGACGGCGACGCTGACCAAGCCTTCTGGATCGAGCTGCAGGGACAGCTGGCCGGCGGCGGCCAGCACGACATCGCCGCTTTGCGCCGTGATCGTGCCGCGGTTGTACACATGGTCGGCGGCGAGCACGACGAAGCCACCGTCGCTGGCGTGAATGGTGCCGGCATTGACGACGCCGGCGCTGCTGCTGCCGGCGAAGAGGTAACGCCCATCGATGAAGTCCTGGTCGGAGAGCGCGTGGGTCGTCGCCACCAGCGCGCCGACGTCGATGCGGCTACCGGCGCCGAACAGGATGCCCTGCGGATTGATCAGGAAGACCCGGCCATTGGCCGTGAGATCGCCGAGAATCTCCGACGGCAGGCCGCCGATCACGCGGTTGAGCACCGCTGCGGAGGCCGATGGCTGGTTGAACAGGACGTATTCGCCGCTGCCGATCGAAAACGTCTCCCAGTTGATGATCGCCGTATCCGAAGTCTGCTCGATGACCAGTCCGCCGGCGCCTGGCGAGGCAATGCCCACCTGGCCGTGGATGACATCCGCACCGGTGGGTGCCGCCAGCGTTCCCAGCGGGGCGAGAAGACCACCCCAGGCGAGCAGCGGAGTGCGCTGCCGCAGGATTCGCGCGATGCAAGTCAGGGCATGCTCTGTCATGGCCGTCGCCTCAGAATTTGACGGAGAGAGAACCGTACAGGCGGCTGTCGTCGCGACCGTCGCTGGCCGGGTGTTGATCGAGCGGGAACGCCCAGTCGAGCTTGAGCGTGAGCCAGCGGTAGCTGGCATCGGCGCCGACCCCCGCACTGGTCAGGGTTTCCGTGTCGCTGACGCCGGGCGGTGCATCGACGAGCATCGCCTTGCCGGCGTCGGCGAACACCCGCGGATTGACGCGCACATTCCCGAACGCGAACGGTTTGTGCAGCTCGATGCTGCCAAAATAACCGCGGTCACCGCGGATCTCGGCCGGCGCATAGCCGCGGATCGTCGTCGGTCCACCGAGGGCGTACTGCTGTGGCGCGGCCAGCGGGTCCGGCGAATAGACACCGTTGAGATGCACCCGGATCTGGAACAGTGTGGATACCGGCTGCGCATGCTGTACGTCCAGCTCCCAGCGCAGGCGCTGGTCGGCGCGCACACGGCCCGACGGCGGGTTGAGCTCGGCGCGCGTTGCTTGGTCGAAATTGGACGCGATCGTGGTCGCCACTTGCGTCACCGCAAAGCCCGGATGGGTGTGAGTGTAGGTGAGCCCGGCCTCGGCAAGTGTGATGGAAGTGTCATTGAAGGTTGCGCCGCCGAAGTCGGCGTTCGACAGCGTGCGCGAGGCGCCGAGCGAGCCGGTCAGGACGTGACGCGCGTCACGCAGGAAAGGGTGGTCCAGCACGATGCGCCCGGAACGGCTGCGGCCATCGACCGGGGCTCCGTCGATCTCGAAATCGGCGTGGCCATAGGACAGGGTCAGCCGCGTGCCGCGGACGGTGACCGGCAGACTGTAGGCGCCGTAACCATAGTTCAGCAGACCGTCTTCGGAGGTCAGGGCGAGCAGTTGCAGCTGATCGGCCACGCGTAGAGGGTTGTTGAGTTGCAGCAGCCCGGTCAGCCGGTATTCGCCGATGCTCTCGCGGCCATAGTTGTCCACGGTGACGAGGCCGGCGAGGCGGTCTTCCTCGGTCCTGATCCAGAGCTCGCTGGTGCCAGGGGCTTCGCCGGGCTTGAGCACGGCGCGTACTTTGAGCCCCGGCAGCGTGTTGAGTGTGCGCAGGCCGGGTTCGAGGGTTCCGGATCGGTAGATGCTGCCTCTGAGTCCGGGGAAATACCCGGCGAGCTGGTGCGTGCGGTATGAGACGTTGCCCTCAGCCTTGATTGCGGCGATGCGGCCTTCACTCACGCTCAGACGCACGGTGCCGGCCGATACTTGCTGCGGTGGTACGTTCACCGAGGCCAGTGTGTAGCCCTGTTCGTGATAGAACGCCGCCACCTTGTCTGCGGCGGCGTAGAGGTCGAGCAGCGTGATCGGGCGGCCGACGTAGCTTTCGATCAGTGCCTGGAGCTGCGCCTCCCCAAACAGCGTGTTGCCTTCGAAGACGAAACGCTGGACGGTGATGGTCGCCAAGGCTGTTTCACGGGGCGTGCCCGCACTGGGGCGGGTGCGAACCTCCGGCGGTATTGCCTCTTGGGCGGGCAGCGGGTTTGTCTGGGGTACCAGGGGCGCGCCGGGCTGTGTGGTCTGCGCGGCGGTATGGCCGGCATGAATCAGCATGCCGATTCCCATGAGCGCGGCGGAAACGGCGGGGTTGAGTCTCAGACACATGCGCATGCGGCATCTCCCAGGTCTGACGGCTGCGGCCCGCGCGGCGGGCAGAAGTGGGCCGACTATATAGCGAAAGCAGATGGTCCTTCCAACCGCGCACCAACGCCGACTGTGACCAAGTCTACATGGGCTGGTCCCGGGTCTGCGGTGCAGAATCGATCTTTCCGTCGCCCGTGGCGGCAGGCTAAGATGCCTACCCTGCAGGTTGCAGCGACGTTGCGCGAGAGACCGCCCGGTATGCCCGGCGGCACCGAAGGCGCAAATCCGCCCGGAATCGCTCAGGTAAAAGGAGCGCAGCGTCGATTCACTCTGGAGAGCGTCCGCCCTGTGTGCGGACCACCGAAGAGGCAGAAGCGCGGCGTCGCTTCCGAACTTTCAGGTCAAAGGGACAGAGGGGCGGGTAGGCCGGATCGGGCATGCTGCCGCTGGCAGCTTGCCGCCCGGTGGATGCCGCCAACGGAGTGCCGCTTTGACGCTCAAGCAAACCGCTTTATACGCCGAGCACGTTCGCCTCGGCGCGCGCCTGGTCGATTTCGCCGGCTGGGCGATGCCGATCCAGTACGCTTCTCAGCTCGACGAGCACCATGCCGTGCGCCAGGACGCCGGCATGTTCGACGTCGCGCATATGTCCGCGATCGATTTGCACGGCGCACACGCGCGCGCATTGCTGCGCCGTCTGCTCGCCAATGACGTTGCCAAGCTGACCAAGCCGGGCAAGGCGATGTACAGCTGCATGCTGCGCGAGGATGGCGGCATCCTCGACGATTTGATCGTCTATGCGCTGACCGATACGGAGTTTCGCGTCGTCGTCAATGCCGCAACGACGGACAAGGATCTGGCGTGGATCCGCGGCCATGCCGCCGAATACGGCGTCGAGGTGCGGCATCGATGCGATCTCGGCATTCTCGCCGTGCAAGGCCCGCAGGCGCGTGCCCGGGTGTTGCCGTGTCTGCCGGATGCGCTGCGCGCGCCGGCGCAGGCGCTCAGTGCTTTCCAGGCCGTGCAGGATCGCGAGGTCTTCGTCGCGCGCACGGGGTATACCGGCGAAGACGGTTTCGAACTCATCCTGCCGCACGCGGCGCTGGTCGCACTCTGGGGGTGTCTGCTCCAGGCCGGCGTCAAACCCTGTGGCCTTGGCGCGCGTGACACGCTGCGGCTCGAGGCCGGAATGAATCTTTACGGCCAGGATATGGACGAGTCCACGCATCCGTTGGAGTCCGGCCTGGGCTGGACGATTGCGTGGGAGCCGGCCGAACGCGATTTCATCGGCCGCAGGGCGCTCGAGGCGTTACGCGGCCGATCCGCACGCAAGCTCGTCGGATTGGTGCTCAACGGGCGCGGCATCCTGCGTGCGCACATGCCGGTGCGCTTTGCCAATGGCGCCACCGGCCAGGTCACGAGCGGTGGCTTTTCGCCGACGATGAAGCGGTCGATCGCGCTGGCGCGTGTCGATGCCGCTGCGGACGGCGACTGTGAGGTGGAAATCCGCGGCCAGTGGGTTCCCGCACGTGTGGTCAAGCCGCCTTTCGTGCGTCACAACACGGTATTGGTTTGATCGATCCATCCGGAGCAGAACGATGAGCAAGGTGCCCGCAGAACTGAAATACGTGAAGTCGCATGAATGGGTCCGGCGTGAAGCCGACGGCACGGTCACGATCGGCATCACCGATCATGCCCAGGCTGCGCTCGGCGATCTGGTCTTCGTCGAGGTGCCTGCCGTCGGACGCCGGGTCGCCGCCCACGAGGCCTGTGCCGTGGTCGAGTCGGTGAAGGCGGCGTCGGATGTCTATGCGCCGCTGTCCGGCGAGATCATCGCCGTGAACGAGGCGCTGAGCACGAATCCCGAGCTGCTCAACCGCGATCCGTATGGCGCGGGCTGGATGTGGAAGCAGCGCCCTGCCGATCCCGCCGATTTCGATGCGCTGCTCGATGCCGCCGGTTACCAGGCCTATCTCAAGACACTGTGATTAACTGCGTCTGACGACTGCTCATGCCCTTCATCCCCCATACCGAAGCCGACGTAAAGGAGATGCTTGCCGCGATCGGCGTGTCGAGCATCGATGCACTGTTCGACGAGATTCCGGCAGCGCTGCGCTGCCAATCGCTACGCAATATTCCAGAAGGCCTGCCCGAGATGCAGGTATCGCAGCTGATGCACCGGCGCGCCGAGCAGGACGGACTGGCGCTCAATTTCATCGGCGCCGGCGCCTACGAGCACCACATCCCTGCCGCCGTCTGGGACATCGCCACGCGCGGTGAGTTTTACTCGGCATACACGCCGTACCAGGCCGAGGCGAGCCAGGGCACGCTGCAGGTGCTCTACGAGTACCAGACCATGATGTGCGCGCTCACCGGCATGGAAGTCTCCAACGCATCGATGTACGACGGCGCGAGCGCGCTCGGCGAAGCGCTGTTGATGGCATTGCGCGCCAACCGGACGAACGCCTCCGGACGCGTGCTGATGCCGCGCACGGTGCACCCGTATTACCGCGACGTGGTGCGCAGCACCACGCAGGCGCAGGGGATTCAGCCGGTGCTGCTCGACTACGCCCCGGCAACGGGGACGACGCTGCTCGATGCACTCAAGCCCTACGAGGGGCAGGATCTGACTGCAGTCGTGATTCCGCAGCCGAACTTTTTCGGCATGCTCGAAGACGTCGATGCCCTGACCGACTGGGCGCATGCGCACAATGCGCTGGTCGTCGCCGTCGTCAACCCGGTATCACTGGCGCTGCTCAAGCCGCCAGGGCTATGGGGTGCAAAAGGGGCCGACATCGTCTGCGGGGATGGGCAGCCGCTGGGGGCACCGCTGTCCTCGGGCGGACCGTATTTCGGTTTTTTGACGACCAGGATGGCGCTGGTGCGCGAGATGCCGGGTCGCATCGTCGGTCGCACCGTCGATCTCGATGGCAAGCCGGGATTCACGCTGACGCTGCAGGCGCGCGAGCAGCATATCCGTCGCGCCAAGGCCAAATCCAACATCTGCACCAACCAGGGCTTGCTGGTCACCGCGGCGACGATCCACCTGTCCCTGCTCGGCCCCGAGGGGCTTGCCCAGGTGGCGTCGAGCTGCATGGCCAACACGCGCAAGCTCGTCGCCGCATTGACCACGATTCCCGGAGTTGAGTCCGTGTTCTCCGGCGCGCGTTTCCACGAGGCCGTGATCCGCCTGCCCAAGGCCGTCGCTCCGGTGCTGGAAGCGCTGTCGCGGCGCGACATCTTCGGCGGCTTCGACCTGTCGCGGCACTATCCGGAACTCGGCAATGCCCTGCTCGTCTGCGCCACCGAGACCAAGACCGATGCCGATATCGACGCCTATCGCGCCGCGCTCGCCGAGTTGTTGAGCTAAGGCCTGTTACCCATGACCGAAAAGCTGATCTTTGAAATCTCCCGCCCTGGACGCGTCGCTTCTGCGCAAAACCCCGGTGCGGGCATCGACATCTCCGGCATTCCGCAGGCCTTGCGCCGCTGCGACAGGCCACGCCTGCCGGAAGTCTCCGAACTGCAGGCGGTGCGTCATTTCACCCGGCTGTCGCAGAAGAACTTCTCGATCGATACGCACTTCTACCCGCTGGGTTCGTGCACGATGAAGTACAACCCACGTGCCTGCAATCGCCTGGCGATGCTGCCGGAGTTTCTCGCGCGCCATCCGCTCGCACCGGAATCCCACTCACAGGGTTTTCTCGCCTGTCTGTTCGAGCTGCAGGAAATCCTCAAGGAAGTGACCGGCATGGCCGGCGTGTCGCTGACGCCGATGGCCGGCGCGCAGGGCGAGTTCGCCGGCGTGGCGATGATCCAGGCCTATCACCGCGCGCGCAACGATCATGCGCGCAAGGAGATTCTCGTCCCCGATGCCGCGCACGGCACCAACCCGGCGACGGCGGCCATGCTCGGCTGCACTGTGCGCGAGATTCCGACCAATGCCGATGGGGACGTCGATGTCGAGGCGCTCAGGGCAGCGGTCGGGCCGCAGACCGCGGGCATCATGCTCACCAATCCCTCGACCTTGGGCGTGTTCGAACGGCGCATCGAGGAGATCGCCGGCATCGTCCATCGCGCCGGCGGTTTGCTGTACTACGACGGCGCCAACCTCAACGCGATTCTCGGCAAGGTGCGGCCGGGTGACATGGGCTTCGATGTCATCCACATGAACCTGCACAAGACTTTCTCGACGCCGCATGGCGGCGGCGGTCCCGGCGCCGGGGCGGTCGGTGTGTCCGAGCGGCTCAAGCCGTTCCTGCCGATCCCGATCGTCGGCCGGCAGGGCGATCGCTACCGCTGGCTCGACGAGCGCGATCTACCGCAGACCATCGGTCGCCTGTCCGCCTGGATGGGCAATGCCGGCGTGCTGCTGCGCGCCTACGTCTATGCCCGCATGCTGGGACGCGAGGGGATGCATCGCGTCGCCGAGTTTGCGACGCTCAACGCCAATTACCTTGCGGCACGCCTGGCCGAGAAGGGCTTCGAGCTCGCCTTCCCGCGGCGTCGCGCCTCCCACGAGTTCATCATCACGCTCAAGCGCCAGAAGCAGGAAATCGGCCTGACCGCGACCGACGTCGCCAAGCGCCTGCTCGACTACGGCTTTCACGCACCGACCATTTATTTCCCGCTGCTGGTTCCAGAGTGCCTGCTGATCGAGCCGACCGAGACGGAGGACAAGGAAACGCTCGATGCCTTTGTAGATGCGCTGGTGGCGATCTGGGAGGAAGCCCGGACCGATATCGGCAAGGTCAGGGGCGCACCGTACACGATGCCGGTGCGCCGGCTTGACGATGTGCGCGCCGCCCGCCAGCTCGACCTGCGTTATCTGCCCCCCGCGTAAGGGAGGAACGGGTACGAAAAAGCCCGCCGGTGGGCGGGCTTTTGTCGGCACCTCAGGCCGCCTTGCGCAGGGGGCGAGCCTCGGGCGCGTTCGCGGCAGTGGTGCCTTGCGCGCAAGGAGCGACCCGATGGACCGGAGGCTGGGGTGACGCCCGGCGTTGTTGCCGTGCGCTATGCCAGTCCAGCAGCATCAGCCCCGCCAGCGCAGCGACGCTCAGGCCGGTGGCCCACAGCACGAAACTGACCAAAGGAAGTACGTCCATTGTCCAACTCCTTGACTTACAAAGGACCACAGGATTGCGGCCCATCCGTTGGACCTATTTATGGGCGTTTTGTTGCATTGCAACAACAGAGATTTTCTGCGCTGCTCCTTAAGAAAAGCTAATGGGTTTCACAAAAGCTTCAGGCGGCAGGCGCGGTGTATTTGCGCCACACTGGTTTGCGGTATGACGACCCTCTCACCGAAATAAAGGACGAATCGACGATGTCGGCTTTGATTTGCGGTTCTCTGGCCTACGACACCATCATGGTGTTCCCGGGACGCTTCAAGAACGAAATTCTCCCGGACAAGGTCCACATCCTCAACGTGGCATTCCTGGTGCCGCAGCTGCGGCGCGAGTTCGGGGGTACCGCGGGCAACATCGCGTACAACCTCAGGCTGCTCGGCGCTGAGGTCTTGCCGATGGGGACCGTTGGCGAAGATTTCGACCGCTATGCCGAATGGCTCGACAGGCTCGGGATATCGCGGCAGTACATCAAGACCATTCCCGGCACTTACACCGCCCAGGCCTATATCACCACCGACCTCGACGACAACCAGATCACCGCGTTTCATCCCGGGGCGATGAACCATGCGCATACCCAGGACATTCCGACGGCGGGAATCCGCATTGGCTCGGTGTCTCCCGATGGCCGTGAGGGCATGATCAAGCATGCGCGCCAGTTCGCGCAGGCCGGCATTCCCTTTCTGTTCGACCCCGGGCAGGGTCTGCCGATGTTCACCGGCGATGAGCTCAAGACGTTCATCGAGCAGGCCAGCTATGTCGCCGTCAACGATTATGAGTCCGAGCTGCTGATGGAGCGCACCGGCTGGTCCCTCAAGCAGATCGCCGCACGTGTCGAAGCGCTGATTGTGACCCGGGGCGCCAAGGGTTCGCAGATTTATGCGAACGGCAAGGTATATGACATCCCCTGCGCCAGAGCCGATTCGCTGACCGATCCGACCGGCTGTGGCGACGCCTACCGTGGCGGGCTGCTGTACGGCATGCTGCAGGGTATGGATTGGGAGACGACGGGGCGCATCGCCGCGTTGATGGGGGCCTACAACATCGAACGGCCCGGTACGCAGAACCACCGGTTCCACATCGACGAATTCCGCGAGCGTTTCCGCCGGGAATTCCGTTTCGATTTCGCCTGAGGCCTTTGGCGCCGCGCCCATGCTCACCCTCACGCTCAAGCCGCACGAGGAGCGGCGCGTGCGCGCCGGTCATCTCTGGATTTATTCCAACGAGATCGAAACCGACGCGCAGTTTCGTACGATCGCGCCCGGCAGCCTGTGCCGGGTGGTGGACAGCCGCGGCAAGCCGCTCGGCATTGGCTACGTCAACCCGCATACCGTGCTTGCCGTGCGGCTGCTCAGCAGCGATGCGCGGGCAACGATCGACCTTGCCTGGTTCGAGCGGCGTCTGCACGCGGCGCTGGCGTTGCGCGAACGGCTGTATGCGCAGCCGTACTACCGGCTCGTTCACGGCGAGTCCGATGGTTTGCCGGGTGTCGTCGTCGATCGCTATGGGGGCATCCTCGTCGTGCAGGTCACGACGGCCGGCATGGAGCGGCTCAAGCCGCTGCTGATCGATGCGCTGCGCAGCACGTTGCGGCCCGACGGCATCGTGCTGCGCGGCGATGGCGCCATGCGCGCACTCGAGGGTTTGCCGGCCGATGACGAGATTCTGGGGGTGGTGCCGGAGACGGTCGAGGTCGTCGAGGACGGTCTGCGTTTGCGCGTCGATCTGCGGGAGGGGCAGAAGACCGGTTTTTTCTTCGATCAGCGCGACAATCGCAGCCGCTTGCAACGCTATGTGCGCGGCGCTCGCGTACTCGACGTGTTCAGCTACGTCGGGGCCTGGGCCCTGCATGCCCTGCGCTACGGCGCGGCATCGGCAGCGTGTATCGATGCGTCGGCATCCGCGCTGGATGCGGCGCGTGGCAATGCCGCGCTCAATGGCCATACCCTGGAAACGATCCACGGCGATGCCCTCGATGCGCTGAAGTCCCTGCGCGCAGCCGAACGCCGTTTCGATGTCGTCATCGTCGATCCGCCAGCGCTGATCAAGCGGCGCAAGGATTACGAGGCCGGTCTTGCCCATTACGCCGCACTCCACCGCGCCGCATTGCACGTGTTGGCACCGGACGGCATCCTCGTGGCCTGCTCGTGTTCGTATCATCTCGACGCCGATGCCCTGCAACGGGTTTTGTTGCGGGAGTCACGCCAGGTTGGCCGGCGGCTGCAAATCCTGGAGCAGGGCGGGCAGGGGCCGGATCATCCGGTGCATCCGGCGATCCCGGAAACACGTTACTTGAAGGCGTTTTATTGTCGCGCGTGGAAAGGCTGAACGACGCGCTATGGCGCGTCACCCCTGGTCTTTCCACCCGCGTTTCCCGACTGGCAACGGCTACAATCGCTCGCCATGCTTATCCATCCCAATATCGATCCCGTTGCGCTGCGGCTCGGGCCGTTGTCCGTGCACTGGTACGGGCTGATGTATCTGCTCGGGTTTCTCGGATTCTGGTGGCTGGGTTTGCGCCGCGCGGCGCTACCGCACGTCAACTGGCCGCGCGAACGCGTCTCGGACCTGTTGTTCTACGGCGTGCTCGGCGTGATTCTGGGCGGCCGCATCGGCTATACGGTGTTCTATGGTCTGGACCGGTTCATCGCGGAGCCACTGTCGGTCCTGCGCATCTGGGAGGGCGGCATGTCTTTCCACGGCGGACTGATCGGCGTGCTCGTCGCAATCGGCTGGTACGCGCGCATCCAGCGGCTCAACTTCTTCGATGTCGGCGATTTCGCGGTGCCGATGATTCCGGTCGGTTTGTTCACCGGCCGCATCGGCAATTTCATCAACGGCGAACTCTGGGGGGCGCCGACCAGCCTGCCCTGGGGCATGGTGTTCCCGCGCGTGGATGCCGTGCCGCGCCATCCCTCGATGCTCTACGAGGCGCTGCTCGAAGGTCTGGTGCTGTTTGCCATCCTCTGGTGGTTCGGCCGCAGGCCGCGGCCGCGCATGGCGGTGTCGGGGTTGTTCCTGCTCGGGTATGGGGTGTTCCGCACGCTGGTCGAGTTCGTGCGCCTGCCGGATGCGCACATCGGCTATCTCGCCGGTACCGACTGGCTGACGATGGGGATGGTGCTCAGCGCGCCGATGTGGGTCGCAGGTCTGGTGATGATGGTTCTGGCTTACCGTCATCCGGTGTATGCACCCGTGGGGGGCAGCGCCCGCGGCTCGGGCTAGAATGGGGCCATGCGCCAGTATCACGACCTGATGCGCCACGTGCTCGAGCACGGGGTGGAGAAAAGCGACCGTACCGGGACCGGTACGTTGTCGGTGTTCGGTTACCAAATGCGTTTTCGTCTCAGCGACGGGTTTCCGCTGGTGACGACCAAGAAACTCCACGTGCGCTCGATCATCCACGAGTTGCTGTGGTTCCTCAGGGGTGAGACCAACATCCGTTACCTGAGGGAAAACGGGGTCACCATCTGGGACGAATGGGCCGACGAAAACGGCGAACTCGGCCCGGTCTACGGCAGGCAATGGCGATCCTGGCCGACCGCCGATGGCCGTTACATCGACCAGATCCAACTTCTGCTCGACCAGATCCGCGGCAATCCGGATTCGCGGCGGCTGATCGTCTCGGCCTGGAACGTCGGCGAGCTGGACCAGATGGCCCTGATGCCCTGCCACGCCTTGTTCCAGTTCTACGTCGCGCAGGGGCACTTGTCGTGCCAGCTCTATCAGCGCAGTGCCGATATTTTCCTTGGCCTGCCCTTCAACATCGCCAGCTATGCATTGCTGACGATGATGATCGCGCAGGTCACGGATCTAAAACCTGGCGAGTTCATCTGGACCGGTGGCGACTGTCACCTCTACCTCAATCACCTGGAGCAGGCGCGTGAACAGCTGTCGCGCACGCCGCGGCCGCTGCCGGTGATGAAACTCAATCCGGACGTCAAGGATTTGTTTGCGTTCCAGTACGAGGATTTTGAACTCATCGGATACGATCCCCATCCGCATATCAAAGCGCCGGTGGCGGTGTAGCAGGGACCGTTTCTGGACGGGCGCCTGGGCGCAAGGAAGGGCGAGATGGGACCGGGCGGCGGGTGTGTGCGACCATGAGTATCGAGCCCTCTGTGCTGGCCATCATCGTCGCGATGGACCGCAGTCGCCTGATCGGCCGCGCGGGCGGGCTGCCATGGCGATTGCCGAACGACCTGCGGCATTTCAAGCGTCTGACCGTCGGCAAGACCGTGCTGATGGGGCGCAAAACCTGGGATTCACTGGGGCGCCCGCTGCCCGAGCGCGAAAACTGGGTGCTGACACGCGATCCTCGCTTTGCCGCGCCCGGCTGCCGGGTGTTCCACACCCTCGAGGCAGCCCTCGAGGCGCATCGTCACGGTGAATTGATGGTGATCGGGGGCGCCGAGCTGTATCGGCAAACGCTGCCGCAAACGGAGCGGATCTATCTCACGGAAGTGGACGCGGAACTGCCCGGCGATACATATTTTCCCGAGCTAAAGCCCAGTCAGTGGCGCGAGGTGTGGGCCGAACCGCATCCTGCGGATGCGCACCATCCATACGCCTACTGCTTCAAGCTGCTGGAGCGCAAATCGTGAAGCGATGGTATGCCGCGGTGCTGTGGGCGTGCGGATTTCCGGCGCTCGCCGAAGTTCAGTCCCATCCGCCGATTGCCGAGATCGTTTTCGAGGGCAATGCGGTCACCCGTCGCAGCGTCATGCTGCGTGAGCTGGTGGTGCGCGTCGGCGATCCGGCCGATCCCGTCGCACTCGAACGCAGCCGTCAGGGCCTGCTCGATCTTGGTCTGTTCCGGCGTGTGCATCTGCGTACCGAAACGGTCGAGGGCGGCGTGCGGGTGATCTTCAGCGTCGATGAGCGCTACTACGTGCTGCCGATGCCGCGCGGGGACATCAAAAGCGACGGCCGCTATGCCTATGGCGCCCAGTTGCGCTGGGACAATGTCGCCGGGCTCAACCACACCTTTCGCCTCGTTGCCGAGCAGGAAAACGCGCAGCGGCAGGGCATCGGCAAGGAAACGCATGTCTTCACCAGCTACGATGCGCCCTTTTTTGCCGATGGCCTGTACCGGCTGGGAGGAGGTGTCAGTTACACGACACGCCCGGTTACCGGGGACGGCGGGGAGTACACGGAGACTTTCCGGCGCGCCAGCGTACGTCTGTCGCGCACTTTTTCCGACGGTCCGGCGAGCCAAGGCTTAACGCTCGGCACCGGTCTGGCCTGGACCCGGCAGCGTACCAGCGGTGCAGCGGCTCCGCCGGCGTACGGCGATGCGCTGTCGCCCACGCTGTCCGTCGGGTACCGCGATTCTCACAACCGTATCTACAGCGAGGTCGGTCAGCGCTGGAGCGTGAGCACTGCTTTTGCCGCGGACGGCTGGGGCAGCGATTACAGTTTTGTGAGTCTGGACACCGCCTATGTGGGCAGTTTTGCGGTCGGCACCACTGCGCACCAGACCCTGCATCTGCTGGCGCAAACGGGCCAGTACTTCGATGGCCCCGATGGCGTCGTGCAATACGGACTCGGCGGTGCCAGCCGCCTGCGCGGCTACGACAGCAATTTCATCGAGGGCAACGCTTACTACTACGTCACCGTCGAGTTCGCGCGGCCGATCTGGAAGCGCTGGCTGCGCTGGGTCGTCCTCGCCGAGGCCGGTAATGTGTTCGCGCGCCCGCAGGACGTTGGCTTCGATCGCATTTACGGCAGCCTGGGGCTTGGATTGCGCATTCGTTTTTCGCATTTCGTCGATTTCGAGGCCGAAATCGGGTATGCGATCCCGCTCGATGGCGGTTCCGGACGGATTTTTGCAAGCCGTGTCTGAGCATCCCTTGCGCGCGGTTTTGATCGCCTTTGTTATGCTCGCGTGAGCATGTCCGCGCCCGATCACGGGCTTTCATTCACGGAGAGACGAGATGGCCGACCTCAAGGCACAGTTCGCGCAGGCGCAGCAAGACGTCAAGACGCTGACCCGGCGCCCCGACAACGACACCATGCTGTTTCTCTACGCGCATTACAAACAGGCCACGGAAGGCGATGTCCACGGCAGCCGTCCGGGCATGCTCGACATGGTCGGTCGCGCCAAGTACGACGCCTGGGCCAAGCTCAAGGGCATGAAAACCGACGAAGCGATGAAAAAGTACATCGACAAAGTCGCCGCGCTGCTCAAAACCCACAAGTAAGAATTTCTGCTCGCCGGGATTTCCCGACGCGCGCGAGCGTCTGCCATGCGATGCGCGGCGTGATTCGGGTGTGATCGCGCGATTACACTCCGGCCTGCAGCTCGACCTGCACGTCGCGGTGTTGTCCGGAGCGCTCGACGGACAGGGTCACCACGTCGCCGACGTTGCGGTCGTCGAGCCGCGCGAGCAGGGCGGCGACATCGTCCACGGGTTGGCCATCGATCCGTGCGATGCGGTCGCCGGGAACGATATTCCCGCCAACGATTTGGGCCCCGATCAGCCCGGCTTTGTCTGCCGCCGAGCCGGGGATGACGCGCAGAACGAACACGCCCTTTTGCCCGGTCAGCAGTTGCAGATGCGCGTTGAGATCCTCATCCACTTCGATGCCCAGCGCCGGGCGGATGTAACGGCCGGTCTTGATGAGCTGGGGGACCACGCGCATGACCGTATCGACCGGTACGGCAAAGCCGATTCCCGCCGATGCCCCTGACGGGCTGTAGATCGCGGTATTGATGCCGATCAGACGCCCGGCCGAGTCGAGCAGCGGGCCGCCGGAATTGCCGGGATTGATCGCGGCGTCGGTCTGGATCAGATGGTCGATCGTCGGGCCGCCGGCTTCGCCTGGCAAGGAGCGGTCGAGCGCGGAGACGATGCCGGTGGTCAGCGTCCAGTCAAGGCCGAACGGATTGCCGATCGCAAACACTTTCTGTCCTACCTTGAGATCGGCGCTGGTACCGATGGGCACGGCCGGCGGGCGCTTGAAACCGACACCGATCTTGAGCACGGCGATGTCGTGCGCCGGGCTTGTGCCCACCAGCGCAGCGCGGTAGCTGCGGCCATCGGCCAGCTTGACCGTGGCTTCGGAGGCGCCCTGGATGACATGGAAATTGGTGACGACGTGGCCGGCATCGTCCCAGATGAAGCCGGAACCCGTCCCGCGCGGCACGGAAAAGACGTTGCGGGTCCAGACATCGCGCACCCACTGTGCGGTGCTGATATAGACCACCGAGTCGCGGGCTTTCTCGAACAGCTCGATCGTCGCCTGCTCGTCTGCGGCCAGATCCCCGCGTGGCGTGACCGTGCGTTCGCTCGCCACGCGCGGACTCAGCAGAGCCTCGATCGCTGGCAGGAACTGCCACAGCAGCATGAGCGCGGCGATGCACGCCGTCATGAACAGCCAGCGACGGATGAACGGATCTGGCGCGGAGCGGCCGTAAGGATCGGGGGGTGGTGTCATATCGGCGTCCTGGGATGCTTGTTGTGCCCGAGCAGATCGGATATCGGTAAAAAATTTGTCTCAGCGCCGGTTTCAGACCGGTACAGCGAGTAAAACTCAAGCTTGTTCAGTTCACAACCATCACGGCAACCAGCACGAAGCTTGTGCACGCTCACAGTGATGCGATCGGTGTGTTCGCAGGTTACCGCAGGTGGTTGTACATCGATGCCTGTCATCGATGGGTGTGCGTGAGACCGTCCTTGGGTCGGGCGCTGGCGCGGCAACAATCGTGGAATGTGCAAACATAGAGATCTCATGGCATGCCACGACACCGGAGAGCGTATGAGCGTTGCCGAGCGCTTCAAGACCCATGTCGTCGAAAACCAGGCGCCGCCGCTGGGCCGTTACGACGCCTGGACGACCGATATCGCCTTGCGCGAGGCGGTCGAGCGCGAGGGAGGGCTCTGGGCCGAGCCCGAGCTCGCTGCTTTTGGTGTCGTCGCGGGGGGCGAGCTGATGGAACTCGGCTTCGCGGCGAACGAGAACAAGCCGAAACTGCGCGCCTTCGACCGCTACGGCCACCGGATCGATGAGGTTGAATTCCATCCGGCTTATCACCGCGTGATGCAGCTCGCGATGCAGCACGGCGTGCATGCTTTCGCATGGCGCAACGAATCCACGCCCGGCGCGCATGTCGCCCGCGCGGCGCTGTCATACATGCACAGCCAGGCCGAGGCCGGTACGGGTTGTCCGCTGACGATGACCCATTCGGCGGTGCCGGTGTTGCGCCGCGAGCCAGCGCTCGCCGCGCTGTGGTTGCCGAAAATCACGGCATACGAGTACGACCCGCGCGTGCTGCCGGCGGCGCAGAAAACCGCATGCACGATCGGTATGGGCATGACCGAGAAACAGGGGGGGTCGGATGTGCGCGCGAACACGACGCGCGCGTATGCGCAGGCCGATGGCAGTTACGAGATCGTCGGGCACAAGTGGTTTTTCTCCGCGCCCATGTGCGATGCCTGGCTCGTGCTCGCGTATACCGATGCTGGGCTGGGCTGTTTCTTGATGCCCAAGCTGCGGCCCGACGGCTCGCGTAACGCGATCCATATCCAGCGTCTGAAAGACAAGCTCGGCGATTGGAGCAATGCGTCGAGCGAAGTCGAATTCCACGGGGCCTGGGCCCAGCGCGTCGGCCCCGAGGGGCGCGGCGTGGCCACGATTCTGGAAATGGTCGCGCTGACGCGCCTGGACTGCATGATCGGTTCCAGCGCGTTGATGCGGCAGGCGCTGGTTCAGGCCATCCATCACGCACAGCATCGCAAGGCCTTCGGCAAGCGACTCGTCGAGCAGGTGCTGATGAAGAACGTGCTCGCCGATCTGGCGCTCGATGCCGAGGCGAGCATGGCCCTCGCCTTGCGTGTTGCGCGGGCGGTGGACGGCGCGCCGCGCACGGCCCACGAATCAGCGTTCGCACGCATCGCCACGGCCATTGGCAAATACTGGATCTGCAAGCGCGCGCCTGCTTTCGTGAATGAAGCGCAGGAGTGCCTGGGCGGCGCCGGTTATGTCGAAGAGTCGATTCTGCCGCGCCTGTACCGGCAGGCGCCGCTGAATTCGATCTGGGAGGGCAGCGGCAACATCCAGTGTCTCGACGTGCTGCGCGCACTGTCCAAGGAACCGGAGACGCGCGAGGTCTTTTTCGGCGAGCTGATGACCGCCAAGGGCGGCAACGCCCATCTCGACCGCGAAATCGCGTGGCTCGCCACGGCCTTCGACGATGTCACCACGCTGGAGTTGCGCAGTCGCATGGTCGTCGAGCGCATGGCGCTGGCGCTGCAGGCGGCGGTGCTCGTGCGTGCCGGCAATGCTGCCGTTGCCGATACCTTTTGTGCGACGCGCCTGGGCGGCGAACATGGCCTCAATTACGGCACGCTGCCGGCCGATGCGCCGATGGATGTCTTGATCGCGCGCGCCGCGATCGCCCGGTGAGCCGGATCTGCTGCGCGCCGACGGAACGGCGGTGATTGCCTTGCAGGCTCATCACCCGCCGTGCCAGTGGCGACGGGGTATGAACGAACTGGTCGGGGCGAGAGGATTTGAACCTCCGACCACCTCCACCCCAAGGAGGTGCGCTACCAGGCTGCGCTACGCCCCGACACGGGAAAAGATGAGGGGCGCGCAGTGTAGCCGACGCCCACGGGCAATGAAAGCGAATGCTCAGTCGGGCAGCATGCGCAACAGCGATTCCAGCTCGTCGCGCAGTTTTTTGATTTCCTCGGCCCGATTGCTCACCGGTCGGCCGCTGTTGGCGGACGCGGTGGCGGAGTGATCGTTGACGGGCGTTGGCGCCTTGCCCATTTCCTTGAGGCGCTGGCGTGCACCGCCGATCGTGAAGCCCTGCTCGTAGAGCAGACTGCGGATGCGGCGCACCATCAACACGTCTTCCTGCTGGTAATAGCGGCGGTTGCCGCGCCGTTTCACCGGCCTAAGCTGCGGGAATTCCTGCTCCCAGTAGCGCAGCACGTGTGGTTTGACTTCGCACAGCGCGCTGACCTCGCCGATCGCGAAGTAGCGCTTGCGCGGAATCTCCGGCAACGGCTTGCTATCGGCGGGTGACATCGGTTTCGACCCTCAGGCGTAGTTTCTGGCCAGGACGGAACGTTACGACACGGCGCGCGGAAATCGGAATCTCCTCGCCGGTTTTGGGATTGCGGCCCGGGCGCTGGTTCTTCGAGCGCAGTTCGAAATTACCAAAGCCGGAGAGCTTGACCTCCTCGCCGGTTTCCAGGCAGCGGCGAATCTCCTCGAAAAAGAGGTCCACGAATTCCTTGGCTTCGCGCTTGTTCAGACCCAGCTCATCGAACAAGGCTTCTGCCAGTTCTGCCTTCGTCAGCGCCACGTACAGTCCCTTTCTGGAATGCTTATTGGCGGATTGCGGCGCCCACGTCCTGCGCCAGTGCCTGGGCGATGGAGGCCGTCGCCGCGTCGATGTCTTGCACGGTTAGCGTGCGCGAATAGTCATTGAAAATCAAGCCCAAAGCAACGCTTTTGCAGCCCTTTCCGAGACCTTCGCCACGGTAGATGTCGAACACGAGGATTTTCTGCAAGAGAGGGCCACCGGCGCGGCATGCGACCGTCAGCAGCGTTTCTACGGGCAGATCGTCGGCGACGACGACGGCGATGTCGCGGCGCGAGGAGGGGAATTCCGACAGCGGTCTGGGGCGTGGTACCGGCACCTCGCGGACGATGTTCCAGTCAAGTTCGAAGACCAGAGGGGCTTCGGGCAGATCGAGCGTCTGGGCGACCTGCGGATGCAGCTCGCCGATCCAGCCGGCCGGCCGTTCACCGCGCAGGATGCGTGCGCAGCGGCCGGGATGCAGCGCCGGGTGCGCGAGCGCCTCGAAACGGTATTCGTCCGCGGATGCGCCGAGCAGCGCGACGACCTCGGCTTTGAGATCGTAGAAATCTACCGGGCGATTTTTCTTGCCCCATTGTTCGGTGGCGGCGCTGCCGGTGGCCAGGCCCGCGAGCCGCTGCGTCTCGATGACGGTGCCGGCCTCCAGCGAGAAACAGACCCCTGCTTCGAACAGGCGCACACGTGTGGTCTGGCGCTGGCGGTTGTACAGCCAGGCAGAAATCAGGCCCGACCACAGCGTGGTGCGCATGACCGACTGGGTGTCGGCCATCGGATTGTCGATCGGAACCGGTGTGGTCTGCGGTGATAGGGCTTGCTGCAAGCGTGGATCGGCAAACGCAAGCGTCACCACCTCCTGCCAGCCACGCGCGGTCAAGGTCGCGCGCGCGGCGCTGAGCGTGCGCGTGCTCTCGGATGACTGCGCTGGTGCCAACGCGGCGAGATAGGGTTTGGCCGGGATGCGGTCATAGCCGTACAGACGCGCGACCTCTTCGATCAGGTCGGCTTCGATGCGCAGATCGTACCGGTGGCTGGGAATGCGGCAGACCCAGCTGTCGCCGATTTCGTTGCGTAGGGCAATACCTAACCGACCCAGCAAGTGTTCGACCTCGCGTGGCGGGATGTCGTGGCCGAGCAGCTGCACCAGGCGCGCATGGCGCAGACGCACCATGACTGTCTCCGGCTGGGTGCGACCGACTTGCGTCACCGGATGGACTTCGCCGCCGCAGATCTCGGTGATGAGCTGGGTGGCACGATCCAGGGCCGCGCGCTGCAAGGCCGGATCGACACCGCGCTCGAAGCGGTAAGCGGCATCGGAGGTGAGCTTGTGGCGGCGCGCGGTGCCGGAGATCGCATGGGGTGCAAAGCACGCCGACTCGAGGAAGATGCAGGTGGTGGTCTCGGTGACGCCGGAGTCGCGGCCGCCCATCACGCCTGCCAGCGCCAAAGGTCTTTTGTCGTCGGCAATCAGCAGCTCACCGTGCGCCAGC
Source organism: Fontimonas thermophila (assembly GCF_900113085.1). Classification (GTDB taxonomy): domain Bacteria; phylum Pseudomonadota; class Gammaproteobacteria; order Nevskiales; family Nevskiaceae; genus Solimonas; species Solimonas thermophila. Next base: position 102,852 of record NZ_FOOC01000003.1, read on the forward strand.
GTCAGCACTTCTCCCGTCAATACCTCCAGATGTTCGCCGGCGCGGGCGCGGCGCACGCGCACGGTGCCCGTGAGTTTTTCGCGGTCGAAGGCATGCAGCGGCTGGCCCAGCTCGAGCATCACGTAATTGGTGACATCGACGACCGGGTGGATGCACCGCAAGCCGCTGCGGCGCAGGCGCTCGCGCATCCAGTCCGGGGTGCGCGCCTTGGGATTGAGCCTGGAGATGATGCGGCCGGCGTAGGTCGGGCAGGTTGCCGGATCGTCGATTTCCACCTTGAGCATTTGGTGGCCGACGACGATTGCCGGTGGCAGATTGGGCCGCTTCATGTTGACGCCGTAGAGCGCGGCGATGTCGCGTGCAAGACCCAGGACCGACAGGCAGTCCCCGCGGTTGGGGGTGATCTCCAGGTTCAGCACGTGGTCCTGGAGATTCAGATAGTCGGTGATCGGCTGGCCCGGCTTGGCGGTGGCGTCGAGCTCCAGCAGCCCCTCCGACTTATCGGACAATGCCAGCTCCTTGGCCGAACACAGCATGCCGAAGCTGTCCACGCCCCGCAGCCGGGCCTGCGTGATTTCCATGCCACCGGGCAGACGCGCGCCCACCAGTGCGCAAGGCGCATGAAGGCCGGGGCGCGCATTGGGTGCGCCGCAAACGATTTGTAGCGGCTCGCCCGTGCCGACGTCGACGCGGCAGACCTGGAGACGATCGGCCTGCGGATGCTTTTCGGCGGAGACGATGCGGCCGACGACGACACCTTCCGGCAAAGTGTCCATGGCCGGCTCGATGTCCAGCTCGAATCCGCCCATCACCAGGCGCTGGGCGATGTCGTGGATCGTGGCGGGCGGGTTGACCCACTCACGCAGCCAGGTTTCGCTCAGTTTCACTTGAACTGCTCCAGGAAGCGCAAATCGTTGTCGAAGAACAGGCGTAGATCATCGACGCCATAGCGCAACATCGCCATGCGCTCGACGCCCATGCCGAAGGCATAACCGGTGTAACGCTCCGGGTCGATGCCGACGGCTTCGAATACCTTGGGATGTACCATGCCGCAGCCGAGCAGCTCCAGCCAGCGGTCACCCCAGCGCATGTGCACGTCGGCGCCCGGCTCGACGAATGGAAAGTACGACGGGCGGAACAAGGCCTCGACTTCCCGTTCGAAGAAACGCGACAGAAAGGTTTGCAGGTCATACTTGAGATCGGCGAACGTCACCCTCTCGGCGACGTACAGGCCCTCGACCTGATGGAACATCGGGCTGTGCGTGCGATCCGAATCGCAGCGATAGACGCGGCCCGGGCAGATGATGCGGATCGGTGGCTTGCGCGTCTGCATCGTGCGGATTTGTACGGGGCTTGTGTGCGTGCGCAGCAGGCGCGTTCCGTTCATGACGTAAAACGTATCCTGCATGGCCCGCGCCGGATGCGCCTCTGGAATGTTGAGGGCGCTGAAATTGTGGAAATCATCCTCGATCTCCGGCCCCTCGACGGTTTCGAAACCGAGTTCGCCGAACAGACGGCTGATACGCTCAATCGTGCGCGTGATCGGATGCAGGCCGCCGGGCAGCTCGCCGCGGCCCGGCAAGGTGACGTCGATGCGCTCGCTGGCGAGCCTTTGCGCGAGCGCCTGGGCCTCGAGCGCGCGGGCACGCTGTTCGATGGCTTGCGCCACCGTCTCCTTGAGGCGGTTGACGCGCTCGCCGAAAGCCTTGCGTTCGTCCGGAGCCATGGTGCCGAGCTGTTTGAGCAGCTCGGTGATGCGGCCTTTCTTGCCCAGCAAATCGACGCGCAGCGCATCGAGTGTGCGGGTGTCCGCGGCTGCGGCGATGTCGGCCTGGGCCTGATGCAACAGGTCTTCGAGGGATGCAGTCGTCATGGCGGAAGATGGATCGATCATGCATGCGCCGGCCTGATCGATCGGACCGGCGGCGCATGAAGTTTCGGCTCGGCTCGGAAAAAACGAAAGGGGAACGGCGGCCAGCCGTTCCCCTTGTCGGGTACTGCGAAGACGACGAAGGGACTTCAGGCGCCGAGCTGGGCTTTGGCCTGGGCCACCAGGGCGCTGAACGCCGCCTTGTCGTGAACCGCGAGATCTGCGAGCACTTTGCGGTCGAGGGCGACGCCGGCCTTGGCGAGCCCGCTGATGAACCGGCTGTAGGACAGACCCAATGCCTTGGCCGCCGCACCGATGCGGATGATCCACAGCGCGCGGAAATCGCGTTTCTTCACGCGGCGGTCACGGTAGGCATACTGGCCCGACTTCATGACCTGCTCCTTGGCGGAGCGGAACTGACGCGACTTGGCGCCGTAATAGCCCTTGGCCTGCTTGAGCACTTTCTTGTGCTTGGCGCGGGCGGTCACACCTCTTTTGACGCGTGCCATCGTGATGTCTCCTTATCGCTCAAGCGTACGGCAGCATGATGCGGACTTCGCGCAGATCGGACGGATGCACTTGCGTCTCGCCGCGAAGCTGGCGGATGCGCTTGCCCGACTTTTTGGTCAGCAGGTGGCGCTTGTGCGAGTGGGAGCGCTTGAAGCCGCCTTTGCCGGTTTTGGCAAAGCGCTTGGCCGCGCTTTTCACGGTTTTCATCTTAGGCATTTCTTGGGCTCCTGTTGGGTCGTTGCCGGCTTCGCATCCATGCCTCGGGAGCTGGCCGGGCCTCCCCGGAACGGGGAGGACTTCCAAAAAATTCTGCGGCGACCGCAGAAAGGGGCGCGATTGTTGCCGTTCCCGCAGGAAGTTTCAAGTCGCACGGCGGCGCAGGGTATACGCCGGCGCCGCCGCAGCTTGCGCGATTCGCTACTTGCGCTTGGGTGCGATGACCATGACCGACTGGCGGCCTTCCATTTTCGGGAGTTGCTCGACCACGACCAGATCGCCCAGATCGTTACGCAGGCGGTCCATCATCTGCATGCCGAGTTCCTGATGAGCCAGCTCGCGCCCACGGAAGCGGACGACGATCTTGACCTTGTCGCCGTCTTCGAGGAAACGCAGGATCGCGCGCAGCTTGGTCTGGTAGTCCGCTTCCTCGGTCGTCGGCCGGAATTTGATCTCCTTGACCTGGATCTGCTTCTGCTTTTTCTTTGCAGCTTGCGCGGCCTTGTCCTTTTGGTAAAGGTACTTGCCGTAATCCATGATCTTGCAGACCGGCGGATCGGCATTGGGGGAGACCTCGACGAGATCTAGCCCCGCCTCCTCGGCCCTCAGCAGCGCTTCACGGGTCGGCAGGATGCCGAGCTGGCTGCCGTCTTCTGCGATGACACGTACGCGCGGCGCGGTGATCTGATGGTTGCGCCGGTCTTCACGTTCCAAAGCGATGCGAAATCTCCCAAAATCGGCCCGCGGATTGGGGCCCCAAACCCGCTTGAGGCGCGCACGGACACGCATGCCCAGCGGGGACAAGGCCGCGCATTGTACGGACGCATTCGCCCTGCTACAAGTCAATCGCGCGCCATCCGGCGCGGTCTGTGTCCCGCTGCGCCGCACCCCGTGCTCGCACACGGCGCGCAGGTTGGGTGGGCTAGACGCGGGATTTCGCGCAGCGAGCGACTTTATGGGCGCGCAGGCTGCCGTTGGGCGATCCAGGCTTCGACGGTGCGTTCGAGGATGTCGAGCGGGACAGCGCCGCTGCCCAGGACGACATCGTGGAATTCGCGCAGATCGAAGCGCTCTCCCAGCGACTGTTCGGCGCGGGTGCGCAGCTCGCGGATTTTGAGTTGCCCGATCTTGTAGGCGAGCGCCTGACCGGGCCAGGCGATGTAGCGGTCGACTTCGTTGACGATGTCGAGCTCGGATTTCGCCGCGTGGGTCATGAAGAAGTCGATCGCCTGCTGTCGGGTCCACTGCCGGTCGTGGATGCCGGTATCGACGACCAGTCGCACTGCACGCCACATCTCATAGGTGAGCGCGCCGAACTTCGAGTAGGGATCCTGATAAAGCCCCAGTTCCTCGCCCAGCGATTCGGCGTACAGCGCCCAGCCCTCGACGAAGGCGGTGAACCCGGGGCCGTTTCTGCGGAACTCCGGTAGGTCGCCCAGCTCCTGCGCGCGGGCGATCTGGAAATGGTGGCCGGGCACGGCTTCGTGCAGGCTCAGTGCTTCCATCTCGTACTTGGGTCGCGTCTCCGGCCGGTACAGGTTGACGTAATACCAGCCCGGACGCGTGCCATCGGCCGCGCCGGGCAGGTAATAAGCCGTCGTCGTATCCGCAGCGATGGCGTCCGGGACGGGACGCACGCCATAGGGCAGGCGTGGAATCGTCTTGAACAGCCGGGGCAGTTCGGGGTCGATGCGCTTGGCCAGCGCACGATAGGCCTGCAGCAGTTCTTCGCCGGTCCGGTAATAGTGGCGAGGGTCGCTGCGTAGTTGTTCGACAAAGGCCTTGAAGTCGCCCTGGAAACCAATCTCGCGGATGAGCTGTTCCATCTCGGCGCGGATGCGCCGGACCTCACGCAGGCCGATATCGTGGATTTGCGCGGGGGTCAGTGTGGTCGTCGTGTACTGGCGCGCAAGAAACGCATAAAGCGCGCGGCCATCGGGTTGAGCCCAGACCCCGACCTGGTCCGGGCAGGCCGGCAGGTATTCCTCGATGAAGAACCGGTGAAAGCGCCGGTACGCCGGCACGATGGCTTCAGCGATCAGTTCACGCGCGCGTGCGGCATACGCCGCGCGTCGATCCGGTGGGATGGCATCGGGGAAGCGCAGAAAGGGTTTGTAGAACGGGCTGTCCTGCGGATTTTCGACCAACTGTTTTTCGAGCTGCGGTCCGACCCGCTGCATGACGATCTTCGGGTTGAGGCGCTTTTCGCGCATCCCTTGGCGCATCAGCAGCTCGGTTTGTTCGATCAGGCGCGGCAGTGCCTGCAGACGCGCCAGCCAGTTCTCGTAGGCGCGCTCGTCGTCAAAGCGCAGCACGTCGAGGATTTCATCCTGGGTCTGGATTCCGCCGCGCTGATTCAGCGGAATCAGGAACCGGCGGAATGCGTGCGCCTCGATCGCCTCGCGGTACTGGCGCTGGAACAAGTCGTAGTTGAGCTGTTCATCGGGCGGCAGATGCGCGCGGTCGATCGCGGCCAGGCGCGAAAGCGCTGCCCGATCGGCGGCATGGCGGTCGGCGATCGCCTGGAGCGAGAGATCCGTCCAGCGGTCCTCGTAGCGGCGGTCGCCCAGATGGCTCGCCAGCTCCGGCTGCTCGCGGAGCTGGCGCTGCCACTCTGCATCGAACAGGGCATGCAGGTCGGCGACTGCATCGGCAAAGGAAGTTCCCGGCAGCGACAAGGCGAGTGCGAGCAGGGTCGCGGTGGCGGTCTTACGCATGCGCATCGCGTTCTCCCGGTGGAGCCAGTTGCAGCGCTCTCTCGTACAGTTCTTTCTTGCGCGCGCCGGTGATGTCGGCGGCGATGCGGACGGCGCTGGAGACCGGCAGCTCGCGCAGCAGGATGCGCAGCACGCGCTCGGCTTCGGCACCATGATCGGCTTCCGGGGCCGGCGCGCCGGCGATGAGCAGCACAAATTCACCACGGCAGCGGTGGGTATCCTCGCGCAGCCAGGCCGGGAGCGCCGTCGCTGGCAGGACGACGCTTTGCTCGTGCAGCTTGGTCAGTTCGCGCGCAAGGCAGACGCTGCGCGACCCCAGGACGGCGGCCAGATCTTCTGCGGTGTCCAGAATGCGGTGGCTGGATTCATAGAGGATCAGCGTGCGCGGCTCCGTCGCGAGTGTCTGCAGACGACGGCGGCGTGCCGCCGGTTTGGCCGGCAGAAAGCCTTCGAAGACGAAGCGATCAGTGGGCAGTCCGCTGATCGACAGCGCAGCGATTGCCGCGCAGGGGCCCGGGACGGCGATGACCGGCACGCCGGCGGTGCGTGCCGCACGGACCAGAGCGAACCCCGGATCGGAGATCAGCGGAGTGCCGGCGTCCGAAATCAGCGCCAGCGCCGCACCGTCGCGCAGCGCCGCGACGAGGCCATCGACGAGCGTGGCTTCGTTGTGCTCATGCAGTGCCGTCATCGGCCGGCGGATGCCGTAATGCGCCAGCAGATGTCCGCTGGTGCGGGTGTCTTCCGCACAGATTCGATCGACCGCCGCGAGCACCGCCTGTGCCCGCGGCGACAAATCGCCGAGATGGCCGATCGGTGTGGCGACGACGTACAGTGTGCCCGGGGTGACGCAGGCCGTGGTCACGGCGCATCAGGAAGGTCGCATGTCATACTTGCGATTATGGTTCTGGAGCGCATGCAAACCCAAACCCTGGCCGTTGTTCTGGCCGTTGTTATCGGCGCCAGCCTGTTCGGCTGCGCCAGTCACCTGCCGGCGCCACAGACGGCATCCGAACCAGCGCCCGACACATCGCCGCCGCTTGAGCAGCGCACGTCCACCGAGCCCGAACCCATGCCGGCCGAGGTCCAAGCCTGGCTGCATGAACCGCCGCCGGCGATGCACACCGGGCATCTGGCGCTGCTGTTGCCCTTGAGCGGGCCTTATGCGAGCACGGCGGAGGCCGTGCGCGACGGTTTCTTGTCGCGCCATTTCGATAGCGGGCATGATGGCGAGATCCGGATCTATGACGTCGGCGACAGTCCACAAACCTTGTTGTCGGCGTATCAGCACGCGCTCGATCTGGGGGCGGGTTTCATCGTCGGACCGCTGAAGAAGGAGAGCGTCGCCCAGCTCGCGATGCTGCAGCCGCCGGTGCCGGTGCTGGGGCTGAATTACCTCGATCCGGGAGCCGTGGTGCCGTTCAATTTTTACCAGTTGGGGCTTGCGCCCGAAGACGAGGCTCGTGCCGCGGCCGACGATGCCCTTCGCAAGAACCTCCGCCGCGCCGTGGTTCTCGTGCCCGAAGGAGATTGGGGCACGCGCGTGCTTGCGGCCTTCGAGGACCAACTTCAGCAAGGGGGAGGACACATCATCGACGTTGCGCGCTACCGCCAAGGCGTCAGCGATCAGAGCGAGTCGATCGCGCGGCTCATGGGCATGACGGAGAGCGAGGAGCGCCACCGCGCGCTGACCAGCGTACTGGGGACGCGAACTGTATTCGAAGCCCGCCGGCGTGGCGACATCGACGTCGTCTTTCTCGGCGCACGGAGTCAGGATGCGCGCGTGCTGTTGCCGCAGTTCCGTTTTTATCGCGCCGGAGGCCTGCCGCACTACGCCACGGCGCTGGCCTACGACGGCAAACCCGATCCGGAGCTCACCGGTCTGCGGTTTTGCGACATACCGTTCATGCTCGATGCCCAGGGCGTCTGGGCGCAAGAGCGTGCGCTGGCCGCGCGCCTGCCGGCGGCTGCCGCCTATCCACGCCTCTATGCCCTCGGCCGCGATGCCTACGACCTGGCCGTGGCCCTGCAGCGTGGGTTCTTGCGCGTCGGTGACGGTTATACCGGCGCCATCGGCCGCCTGGAATGGATCGGCAGCAGCGTTCTGGCACGGCGGCTCGACTGTGCCGAGCTGCGCGCGAGCGGCTTGGTGCCGACGGCTTTGCCTTGAGTGTGATCCGCGGCGCCCAGGCGGAAGACGCAGCCCTTGCGCTGCTGCAGCGCCGAGGGCTTGAGCTCGTCGCCCGCAATTTCCGCTGCCGCGGCGGTGAGCTCGATCTAGTCATGCTCGATGACGACGTGCTCGTCATCGTCGAAGTGCGTGCGCGCACACACCCGGGGTTTGCCGGCGCGGCGGAGTCGGTCGATGCCCGCAAGCGGGCGCGCCTGGTCGCGGCCACACAGATGTTTCTGCTCGCCTATCCGCACCATGCCCAGCGGGCCGTGCGGTTCGACCTCGTGGCCTATGACGGCAACCGTGCCGAGTGGATCCAGGCGGCGTTCGACGGTTGAGCCACCAAGGGTTCAAAATGAATCAACCCACTGGACGTACCGGTTTCCCATGACGATTGAAGCCCGCCTCCGTGCTCATTTCGAAGCCAGCATCCAGGCCAAGCGCGATACGCAGGAGACGGCGCTGGCGGCACTCGCACGGGCTGCCGTGCTGCTCGCCGACTGTCTGCAGGCCGGCGGCAAGGTGTTGTCCTGTGGCAATGGTGGCTCGGCGGGCGATGCCCAGCATTTCGCCGCCGAGCTGACTGGTCGTTTCGAGCGCGAGCGGCCGGGCATGCCTGCGATCGCGCTCACGGTCGATACTTCGGCGCTGACGGCGATCGCCAACGACTACAGTTTCGATCGCGTCTTCTCCAAGCAAGTCGAGGCGCTGGGCAGAAGCGGTGACGTGCTGCTCGCGATTTCCACCTCCGGCCGGTCGCCGAACGTGCTCCAGGCCATCGAGGCCGCGCATGCACGCGGCATGCGCGTGGTCGCCCTCACTGGCCGCGATGGTGGCCGCATCCCCGCGCTGCTCGCTCCTGAGGACGTCGAGCTGCGCGCCGCCGCCACGGCCACCGCCCGCATCCAGGAAGTGCACATTTTGTTCCTGCACTGTCTGTGCGATGCGATCGATGAACTGCTCTATCCGGTGTCGTGATGAGCGTCCACACCCCGCAGATCCAGGCCAGTCCACCCTTGCCCGAACCGGTGTTGCGGCGTCTGCGCGACGTGTTCCCGCCCGGGCGTCTGTATACCGATCCCGCCGATCGTCTCGCCTATGGCTACGACAATTCCAAGCGCATGGCGATGCCGCAGGCGGTCGTGCTCGCCCAGTCGCACGAGGATGTCGTCGCCGTCGTTGCGATTTGCAACGAATTCTCGGTGCCGCTGGTGGTGCGCGGGCGCGGTACCAATACCACCGGCGCAACGGTGCCGATCCACGGCGGCGTCGTGCTGTCGCTGGAGCGCATGAACCGGATTTTGCGCGTCATGCCCGGCGATCGCCTGCTCGAATGCGAGGCCGGCGTGCTCAACGGCGACGTGCAGGCCGAGGCAGCCAAGTACGGATTGTTCTGGGCACCGGATCCGACCAGCCTCGCGTATTCGACGGTCGGCGGTAATCTCGGCTGCTGCGCCGGCGGGCCGCGCGCGGTCAAGTACGGCACGGCGCGCGACAATGTGCTGGGACTGCGTGCAGTCACCGGGGCCGGTGATTCGATCAAGACCGGTTGTACGACGACCAAGGGTGTGGTCGGTTACGATCTCACGCGGCTTCTGGTCGGCAGCGAAGGCACGCTGGCGATCATCACCGAGGCGACACTCAAGCTGTTGCCGCGGCCGCAGCAGGTCAAGACTGTGCGCGCCTGCTACGCCGATGTGAAGTCGGCGGCCGAGGCCGTGGCGCGGGTGATGAACCAGCCGCAGACGCCCAGTGCGCTGGAATTCATGGACGGGGATGCCGTGCGTCTGGCGGAAGACTACCAGCCGACCGGTATCCCGCTTGGTACCGGCGCGCTGCTGCTGATGGAAGTCGATGGCAGCGATGCGTCGGTCGACGCAGCGCTGCAGGCCGTGTGTGCCGCCGCGTCCGGCCCGGGGCTCATCGAGTTACGCACGGCTGCGAACGCAGCCGAGACCGAGGCACTGTGGGCCTGCCGCAAGGCCTTGTCGCCGAGTCTGCGCAAGATCGCCCCCAAGAAAGTCAACGAGGATGTCTGCGTGCCAGTCACGCGCATCCCCGAGCTGGTCGAGGGACTTGCCGCGCTGTCGCGCCGGCACGGCATCCGCATCGTGAATTTCGGTCATGCCGGTAACGGCAACCTGCACACCAACCTGCTCGCCGATCCGGACGATCCGGCGCAGATGCAGGCCGTGCAGGCCTGCCTTGGCGATGTCTTCCGCCTCGTCCTCGCACTCGAGGGGACGCTCTCCGGTGAGCACGGCGTCGGCATCGAGAAACGCGACTATGTGGGCTGGGAAATCGCCGAGGCCACGCTCGGGGTCATGCGCGCCATCAAGCGCACGCTCGATCCCCGTGGCATTCTCAACCCCGGCAAGGCGCTGCCCGGCATCTGAGACGATAGTTCGAGGTTATCGTCTGGATAGCGAAGTCTGTCTACCACATCCGCTGCAAAAGGCGTAGGCTCGGTCTACCGTGCCACCCAGGAGGAGAAGACGATGGCAAACCTCAAAGGCAGCAAGACGGAAGCCAACCTCAAAGCCGCTTTTGCCGGGGAATCGCAAGCCAACCGGCGCTATCTCTACTTCGCCCAGAAGGCGGATGTCGAAGGCTACAACGACGTCGCCGCGGTGTTCCGCTCGACGGCGGAAGGCGAAACCGGCCACGCCCACGGGCATCTGGAGTATCTCGAGGCCTGTGGTGATCCGGCTACCGGCCTGCCATTTGGCGAGACCAAGCTGAACCTCAAGGCGGCGATCGCCGGCGAGACGCACGAGTACACGGACATGTACCCGGGCATGGCCAAGACGGCGCGTGAAGAAGGCTTCGACGAAGTCGCCGACTGGTTCGAGACCCTGGCCAAGGCGGAGCGCTCGCACGCCAACCGCTTCAGCAAGGCCTTGCAGGACATCAGCTGATCCGGCGGCGGGTCCGTGAGGAACCCGCCGGCAGCCCATGAACGAATCATTCCGCGATCGGCCCTCTGCCGAGGGGGGGCTGCAGGCGCCGACACGCCATCCCCTGCCATGGCGGAGCGCCGAATTCTGGGACCGTGACGCGCTCGAGGCCGAGCTGTACCGGGTTTTCGACATTTGCCACGGTTGCCGCCGCTGCGTCAGCCTGTGCCATGCGTTTCCGACGCTGTTCGATCTCGTCGATGCCTCGCCGACGATGGAACTCGACGCAGTGGCGAAGTCTGACTACGCCAAGGTCGTCGAGCAGTGCTACCTCTGCGATCTGTGCTACCAGACCAAGTGTCCGTATGTGCCGCCGCACGAATGGAACGTCGATTTCCCGCACCTGATGCTGCGCGCCAAGGCGCAGGCGTTTCGGCGCGGCGAGGTCAGCGCGCAGCACCGGCGCTTGACCGATACGACGCGCATCGGTCGGCTGGCGTCGATTCCGGTGGTCGCCGAGACGGTCAATGCCATCAATCGCAGTCCGACGATGCGCAAGGCCGTACGGGCCATCATGGGGGTTCATCCCGACGCGCGAGTGCCGGAATATCACCACCCCACGGCGCGGCGGCGCCTGCGCAAGCAGGCGGTGGATGTCCATGCGCAACCCGCCGGGCCGACCCGCGGCCGCGTGGCTTTGTTCGTCACCTGCTACGGCAACCACAACATGCCGCAGGTGGTGGAGGATTTGGTTGCCGTCTTCCGCCACAACGGCATTTCCGTGCGACTGCTCGAGCGCGAGCAGTGCTGCGGCATGCCCAAGCTCGAGTTGGGGGATCTCGACTGCATCGAGCGCTACGCGCAGACGAATCTGCCCGTGCTCGCCCAGGCGGTGCGCGAGGGCTGGGACATCACGGCGCCGATTCCCTCCTGTGTGTTGATGTTCCGCCAGGAGATTCCGCTGCTGTTCCCGGAGAGTTCCGACGCCCAGGCGGTGCGCGCGGCGATTTTCGATCCGTTCGAATACCTGATGCACCGCCACAAGGCCGGCTTGCTCAATACCGAGTTCAAGCAGCCGCTGGGCAAGGTGGCCTATCACGCGCCTTGCCATCAGCGCGTGCAGAACATCGGTCCGAAGACCCGCGAGCTGCTCTCGCTGATTCCGGGGACGCAGATCGAAGGCATCGAACGCTGTTCGGGTCACGATGGCACCTATGGCGTGCGCGATGCGACGTATGAGCGTGCGATGAAGATCGCACGGCCGGTCGTCTCCAGAATCCGTCAGGTGCAGGCCGATCACATCAGCAGCGATTGTCCGATGGCCGGCGAGCATCTCGCGCACGGAGTCGATCGGGCACGGCATGCGGTGCATCCGATCTCGCTGCTGCGCCGCGCGTACGGGATTTGAACACCATGCAGCCGCTGAAGCCGGAAGACTTGATGTCGCTGGAAACCTACGCACGCCAACGTGCCGATTTCCGCCGCCAGGCGATTGCCCACAAGCGACGGCGTACCGTGCATCTGGGTCCGCACCTGACGCTGCTGTTCGAGGACCGCCTGACCGTGCAGTACCAGATACAGGAGATGCTGCGCATCGAGCGCATCTTCGAGCCCGAAGGCATTGCCGACGAATTGTCGGCCTACAACCCGCTGATTCCGGACGGCAGTAACTGGAAAGCGACTTTGCTGATCGAATTCCCGGGCGTGGCCGAACGGCGCCGGCGCCTGGTCGAATGGCGGGGCATCGAGCACTGCTTCATGGTTCAGGTCGGATCCCTGCCGGCTGTTCCCGGAATCGCCGATGAGGACATGGAACGCAGCAACGACGAGAAGACCGCCGCCGTGCATTTTCTGCGCTTCGAACTGACGCCGCCGATGCGCGCAGCAGTCCGGGAAGGGGCGGATGTCGTGTTCGGTGTCGAACATCCGCGCTGTTGCGTCCACACGGCCCTGACGCCAGAGCAGCGCAGTGCGCTTGCCGCAGATCTCGACTGACTCCGTGCGCGCAACGCGGTCTGCTGGCCGCATCGGGCCGATTCTGAATCGGATTAATTACTTGACGACGCGCAGCTGCGGACGGTTGGGTTTGGTCGGCTTGGGCGGCTCTGGGTCGCGTCCAGGTGTGGCATCGCCCTGTGTGCCCGCTGGCTCGACCTCGCCGAACAGCACACCTTCTCCATTTTCCCGCGCAAAGATCGCAAGCACTGCCGATGCCGGGAACTGCACGTCGAAAGCGCGGCCGCCGAATCGCGCCGAAAACCAGATCGGATCGCCGTGCAAATCCAGGTTTTGCACCGCGACCGGGCTGATGTTGAGCGTGATGCGTCCGTCCTTGACGTATTCGCGGGGCACGACCACGCCCGGATGATCCGCTGCGACGAGTACGTGCGGCGTATAGCCATTGTCGCAACACCATTCATAGATGGCGCGGATCAGATACGGGCGGCGGGATCTGGACATGGTCAGACGGTATTTGAGCGCAATGCGGATTGTACGCTCGGACGCGCGAGCACACGCTGGGCATAGCGCTGCACGGCGGCGTCCGCGGGCAGGCGCAGCTGCAGCGCCGGCAATTGGGACAACAGCGCAGCCCAGGCGCAATCGGCAAGGCTGAAATCCAGGCCCAGACACCAACCACGCTGGGGGAAGAAACGGCTGCCCGCAGCGAGCTGTTCCGCGAGCTGTTTGCGCGCCGTTTTGGCCTCGTTGGATCGGGGTGCCGACAGGATCGATTGCGCGAGCGGCCACACTTCTTGCTGTAGGCGCAGCAACAGCATGCGGATCAGCGCGCGCATGCCAGGATCCGGCGGCAACAGACGCGGATGCGGGTAGCGCTCTTCCAGATACTCGGCGATGACGCCAGCGGGATAAACCACGGCGTCGCGGTCGGCCAATGTCGGTAGGATTTGCGCCGGATTGAGAACGACGAGGTCGGGATGTACTTGCCCGGGTCGTACCCATTCGATCCGCGCGTGTTCGACCTCTTTTTCGCCCAGGACAATCCGTGCCCAGAGTCCGGACAGATCGTCCGGTGCACAGAACAGCGTGAGGCCTGCACGTGCGCCGGGGCGCGTGTCCATCACGTATTTGCTCCGGGTCGGGACCGACATGTTCAGCCCCCGGACGCAAAGTAAACGGCGCCGTTCATGGCTGAACATCCAGCATGAACGGCGCCGTGCACATGTCAGGCGCGGAAGCGGGCGGGACGTCCTAGTGGACGTCTTTCCAGTATTCGCGCTTGAGCAGCCACGCCAGCACCGTGAACACCAACAGGAACAGCATCACTTTGACGCCGGTGGCGATGCGGCCCGCCCGGCCGGGTTCGGCGGCATAGACCATGAAGTTCACCGTGTCGGCGACGAACTTCTCATATTCCTGCGGGCTCAGTTTGCCTGCACTGGCGAGTACAAAGCGCGGTGCGGCGTGCGTTCCGTGACCTTCGGCGCCATCGCTGGCCGGATGGTCTTCCTTGATCTGCCAGCCCTGCAGCGCGCCGAGTACGTGCGGCATCGATGCGCCGGGCAGCATCAGGTTGTTGGTCCCCAACGGGCGCGAGGGATCGACATAAAAAGTCATCAGGTAGTTGTAGACCCATGCCGGCCCGCGCATGCGCGTTTCGACGCTCAGATCGGGCGGTTTGGCACCGAACCATTGCGCCGAGGTCGCGGGCATCGCGGAAAGAATTGGATCACCCGGTTTGTCGGTCGTGAACATCAAGTGCTTCTGCAGCAAATCCTCGGGAATGCCGAGATCGGCTGCAAGGCGGTTATAGCGCAGGTGCTGCATCGAGTGGCAGCCAGCGCAGTAGTTCATGAAATTGCGCGCGCCGCGCTGCACCGAGGCCAGATTGTCCGGGTCCGGTTCGAAGTGGTAGGGCATGGCCTGCGCGCCTGCGGCATGCGTGTTGGCGCTGCCCAGCGCGGTGATGGCGAGCAGTAGGGGGCGCAGGTAGACGTTAATGCGCTTCATAGGTCACGCGCTCCGGTTCCGGCTTGGTTTTGTCGATTTTGGAGTAGAAGGGCATCAGCAGGAAAAAGCCGAAATAAATCGCTGTGCCGATGCGCGAGATCAGCGTGCCGAGGGTCGTCGGTGCCTGCATGCCGAAATAGCTCAGGGCGATGAAGGCCAGCGTGAACAGCGCCAGCGCGGTCTTGAAGATCGGCCCCTTGTAGCGGATCGATTTCACCGGCGAGCGATCGAGCCACGGCAGTGCGAACAGGATCAGCACGGCGCCGAACATGGCGACGACGCCGAGCAGCTTGTCCGGGATGGCGCGCAGGATTGCGTAGAACGCACCGAAGTACCAGGCCGGCGTGATGTGTTCCGGCGTGACCATCGGATTGGCTTCCTGGAAATTCGGTTTTTCGAGGAAGTAACCGCCGCCATCGGGGGCGAAGAACACCACGCCGAGGAACACGATCAGGAACACGGCGACGCCGAGGATGTCCTTGACCGTGTAGTACGGATGGAACGGCACGCCGTCGAGCGGAATGCCATTGGCATCCTTCTTTTTCTTGATCTCGATGCCATCGGGATTGTTCGAACCCACTTCGTGCAGCGCCATCAGATGCGCGACGACCAATCCGACGAGCACGAACGGAATGGCGACGACGTGCAGTGAGAACAGGCGGTTGAGCGTGGCATCCGAGGGGATGTAATCGCCTTGGATCCAGACCACGAGATCGGGACCGACGACCGGGATCGCGCCGAACAGCGAGATGATCACCTGTGCGCCCCAGTACGACATCTGCCCCCAGGGCAGCACGTAGCCGCAGAAGGCCTCGGCCATCAGCGCGAGGAAAATCAGGCAGCCGAAGATCCAGATCAGCTCACGCGGCTTTTTGTACGAACCGTACATGAGCCCGCGGTACATGTGCAGATAGACGACGATGAAGAAGGCGCTGGCGCCGGTCGAATGCAGGTAGCGGATGATGTTGCCCCAGGGCACGTCGCGCATGATGTACTCGACACTGTGCCAGGCCTGGGCCGCGTCCGGCTTGTAGTGCATCGTCAGGAAGATGCCGGTTAAAAGCTGGTTGACGAGCACCAGCAGCGCGAGCGAGCCAAAGGTGTACCACCAGTTGAAGTTTTTCGGCGCGTAATACTCGCTGATGTGATCCTTCCACAGCTTGGTGAGCGGGAAGCGGTCGTCGATCCAGCCGAGGAAGCCGGTGGTTTTGTGTGGATTGGGGATGATCGCCATTACGCGGCCTCCGTCTGGTCTTCACCGACGACGACGGTGTGGTCGTCCTTGTAGCGGTGGGGGGGCACCAGCAGGTTGAGCGGTGCCGGCACGCTCTTGTAGACGCGGCCGGCGAGATCGAATTTGGATCCGTGGCAAGGGCAGTAAAAGCCACCCTGCCAATTGGCGTCGATCTCCGGGGCCGGGTGGTCCGGGCGGAACGTCGGCGAGCAGCCCAGGTGCGTGCACGAGCCGACCATCACTAGAAGCTCGGGTTTGATTGAGCGCGCCTCGTTGCGGGCATACTCGGGCTGTTGGGGCTCTTTCGATTCGGGGTCGCGCAGGTCGGCTGCGACCTTGGGCAGCGAGGCCAGCATCTCGGGGGTGCGACGCACGAACCACACCGGTTTGCCGCGCCAGGCCACGATGACACGCTGACCCGGCTCGATCTTGCCGACGTCCACGGTGACCGGTGCCCCCAGCGCCTTCGCGCGCTCGCTGGGTTTCAGCGAGGCCAGAAATGGCCAGACCGCCGCGACCGTGCCCGCGCCGCCGACGACGGTGGTCGTCAGCGTCAGGAATCGGCGCCGGCCGTGATCCACGCCTTGATTGCTCATTGAACAAAGCCCCTTCGAGGAGAAACGTTGAAATCCGAGAGGCGCGAGCAAGACAAAAGCGCAGTCCGATGCCTGGCTGCGCTTATGCTCGGCCTAACCCGGAAAGTATAGCGGGTGGGAGACGGGTGGCGTAAGACCGTCCGCGCATCTTGCAAGGGAGCGTTCCGTTGCCGGATGCGCACGCACCGGCTAGGACAGCAGTCCGCGCAGTGCGGCGAAGCGTACGACCTCCGCGGTGTTGCGCAGGCCCAATTTTTCCATCATGCGTGCGCGGTGGTTTTCGGCGGTCTTGACGCCGATGTCGAGGATTTGTGCGATTTCCTTGGTCGTCTTGCCCTGGATCACCAGGTGGAAGGTTTCGCGTTCGCGCGCGGTAAGGCTTTCGTAGGGGTCGGTGCTGAGCGTGCGGCCGCGCGCCTGGCGGTCGGCCAGCACCTTGGCTGCGCGTGGACCGAAGTAGGACTGGCCAGCGTGGATGGTCTTGATCGCAGTCATCAGCTCGGCGACGGACGTGTCCTTGTTGAGGAAGCCGTGGGCGCCGGCGCGCAGGATCGGCAGGATGTACTCGTCCTCCTCGTGCACGGTGAGCACCAGCGTGCGCGTGTTCGGCAGCTCGGCGCGTACGCGCTTGACCACTTCCAGGCCCGACAGGCGCGGCATCGACAGATCGGTGACGACGACGTCGGGGCATGTCTTGAGCGCGAGTTCCATGGCCTGATGACCATCCGCGGCCTGGGCGACGACCTGGCATTCGCCGGTCTCCTCGAGCATCGAAACCAGGCCCTCACGGACGATGGTGTGGTCATCGGCGACCAGCAGGCGGATCGGGTTCATCGTCGCGGGAAAGTTGATGGCGACGGGCTTTCTCAGCCCGCATCCGGTGGATCGAGGGCGAGCGTCATCTGTACCACGGTGCCGCTGCCCGGCTTGGATTGGATTTCGACACGGCCGCCGAACAATTCGGCGCGGTCGCGCATGCCGCGGATGCCACCGCTGGCGCCAGCCCGCTCGCTTTCGGCCAGCGTCTGCGGATCCAGCCCGCGGCCATCGTCTTCGACGCGCAGGCGCAGCACCGGGCCGCGCCGCTCCAGAGCGATGCGGGCACTGCGCGCCTGGGCGTGACGGATCACGTTGGTGAGTGCTTCCTGGGTGACGCGGAACACCAGTGTCTCGACGTCCGGGTGCAGGCGCTGCTCGTCGAGCTCCGAGTGCAGCTCGATACTCAGGCCGGTGCGTTCGGTGAGCGTGCGCGCGAGCCAGTTGAGCGCCGCATCGAGGCCCAGATCATCGAGGAGGGTGGGTCTGAGCAGGCGCGACAGTTCGCGCGTGTCGCGCAGCGAATTGCGGGTGAGCTCGAGCGCATCTTCGAGACGGTGCTCGAGGCCCAGATTGCCGGCGCCGCGGGCATCGTCGAGGATGCGTTGCAGTTGGTTGGCGAGTGCGGTCAGGGTCTGGCCGATGCCATCGTGCAGCTCACGGGCGAGGCGGCGCCGCTCTTCTTCCTGTACGTGCCAGACCGATTTGGCAAGTGTGCGGAAGCGCCGTTCACTGCGCACGACCGATTGCAACAGGCGCTGATTGTCGGCGGTGAGCGCTTCGACCTGACGCAGAACGGCCTGACGGAAGTCTTCCGCCTGAACTTGCGCCGCACGCGACGCGGCCAGTCGTGGGTCTGCAGTCATGTCGCGCTGCGCGTCCGTTCGCGCCACGTGTTTCTCAGGCAAGCTGCGGCGCGAGGCCGTTGAGCCTCGCGGCGAGCTGACTCAAAGCCGACTCCTGCTGCGCGGCGCGCAGGGCGAGCGCGGCTTGTTCGGCGAGCGCGCCGAGGATATCCAGATCGAGCGCGGACAGCGGCCGCAGCGAACCGCTGCGCAGCAGGCACAGTACACCGCACTGCTGCACCCCCAGATCGAGTGGCAGGGCGACGATGGCGGCGCCGGGGTCTGGGCAGGGCAGGATCGCACCACTGCGATCGCTCATGCCGATCGCATTGCCAACCATCGCCCGGTGCAGAACCCGCGCGGCGGGTCCGAGAACGGTGTCGAGCAGCGGTCGTGGCGCGATGCGGTGCGCGTATGCGACTTCAAGGGCGGCATCTTCGCGCGAGCGCAGGATGAAGCCGCGCTCGGCGCCGATCAGATCGCAGGCCGATTGCAGCGTGTTCCTTAGCACTTCCCGCGCCGGTTCGCTGCCGCCGGCATCCGTCCAGGTGATGGCGCGGCGACTGGCCTGCGCATGTGCACGACGGCGGCGCTGGCCGCCATCCGGGAACGACACGACGCCGCGCGGCGCTACGGGCATACGATGGTTGAACAACGTTCGATCCTCCAGCATCGGGGTGGTATTGACGCAAGGTCCGTGCCAGAGCCTGTGCGTCTGAACCCAACCTGCCGCCACTGCATTGGTGGCGGTCTGTCGGTGAAGTGTAACAGAAGCATCATTATCCGCCGTGTCGGTGTTATTCCTGATCCAGGCCGAGCTTTTTGATGCGATAGCGCAGTGAGCGGAACGACATGCCCAGCAGTTCGGCGGCGCGCGTCTTGTTGTAGCGCGTTTTTCGCAGCGCTTCGCGAATGGCCTGGCGTTCCATGTCCTCGATCTGTTGCTCGAGCCCCGTATGCGCGCTGGTTGCGACGGACGCGCGCAATTGCAAGTCGGCGGTGCGGATGGAGGTGCCGTCGCAGAGGGTCACCGCACGTTCGAGAATGTTTTCGAGCTCACGCACGTTGCCCGGGAACGGATACTGCTGCAGCGCCGACATGGCGCGCTCATCCAGCTCCGGGACGTTTTCGAGTCCGGCCTCACGGGCGATGCGGCGCAGGATGTGTCTGGCCAGCAGCGGGATGTCATCCGGCCGCTCGCGCAGCGGTGGTGTGCGCACGGTGATCACGTCGAGCCGGTAGAACAGGTCTTGGCGGAACTGCCCGCGCTGCACCAGCTCGGCGAGGTCACGATGTGTCGCCGAAATCACGCGCACGTTGACCGGGACCTCGGTTTCGGCGCCGACCGGACGCACACGGCGTTCCTGCAGCGCGCGCAGCAGCTTGACCTGCATGTGCATCGGCAACTCGGCGACTTCGTCGAGGAACAGCGTACCACCCTCGGCAGTCTGGAACAGACCTGGCTTGTCGCGGTAGGCGCCGGTGAAGCTGCCCTTCAGGTGCCCGAAGAACTCGCTTTCCATCAGCTCGGTGGGAATCGCACCGCAGTTGATGGCGACGAAAGGACCCGACGCGCGCGGGCCGCTGGAGTGGATCAGCCGTGCGACCAGCTCCTTGCCGGTTCCGGATTCGCCGCTGATGTGCACGGGTGCCTGGCTGCGTGCGAGGCGTTGGATTAAAGCACGTAACTGGCGGATGCTCTCGTGCTCTCCGAGCAGCGTGCTGGTGTCATCGCGCCGTTCGCTGCCGCGCAGCTTGAGGGCGGTATCGACGAGTTTGCGCAGCACGGACACGTCGACCGGTTTGGAGACGAAATCAAAGGCGCCGGCCTTGAGACTCTCGACCGCTGCTTCGGCATTGCCATATGCGGTGATGACGGCGACCGGCGTCTGTGGCCAGCGTTGCTGGATTTCCGCAACCAGCGCAATGCCGCTGCCGTCGGGCAGGCGCATGTCGGTGATGCAGACGTCGAATGGCTGTGCCGCCAGGCACTTGCGCGCTTCCGCCAGCGTCGCCGCCGCATGGGTGCGCAGGCCCATGCGGGACAGCGTGATTTCGACGAGTGCACGGATGTCGGGCTCGTCGTCGACGATCAGGACGCTGGCGGTATTCATGGAGATGGTGGAGCGTGTCCTCTCGAAACGGTTGCGTTCGATGTCGGTCCGAAGCGGATGCGGAACGTTGCGCCGGTTGCGCTCGCCACGTGGCTCAGCCGGGCCTGATTGTATTCGCACAGTTCGCGGCACAGGAAAAGTCCGAGTCCGGTGCCGCCGGTATGGGTGGTGAAGAAGGGTTCGAAGATGCGCTCGTGCAGCTCGGCCGGGATGCCGGCGCCATCGTCGATGACGTCGAGCAGTACTGCGCCGTCCTCCGCGCTGTGCGAGGCGCGCAGTCGTACGTTCACCGTGCGGCCGATGCGCGCGCCGTGTTCGAAGCTGTTGTCCCACAGGTTGAACAGCACCTGCTGCAAGTGCTGCGGATCGAAGCGGACTTCGACGTTGCCCGGTACGTCGTCGAGCTCGATCGGACGCACGGTGTGCGGATGGCTTTCATGGTAGAACGCAACAGTGCGTATCAGCCATTCCCGCAGGCGTAGGTTCATCCGTTGCGACGGCCCTGGGCGTGACAGGTCGAGCACGTCGCGGACAATACGCTCGATGCGTGCACCGTGGCGCTGGATCATTTCCAGCAGGCGTGCATTTTCGCCGCGCATCTCGGCAGCTTCCGACAACAGTTGTCCGGCCTGCAGGATCGCCGACAATGGATTGCGGATTTCGTGCGCGATGCTGGCCGACAGCCTGCCGAGCGCGGCGAGTTTCATCTGCTGCGCCTGCTCGCGCAGGTGTGCCGCATCGTCCAGCAGCACCAGCACCTGTGTCTGAGCGCCCCATCCCAGCGGGGTGAAGCGCACCGTGAGTTCGCGCCCGCTGCGCGCGCCAGAGAGCAGCAGGCTTGCATCGTCGCGGCCGGCGCGCCAGGCGGTGAGCGCCTCACCCAGCGCGGGCATGGTGCGCGCTGCCGTCGTGCCGGGGGTGAGGGCATCACCGAGCAGGCGTCGTGCCGCGGTATTGGCCAGGCGCACGCGATCCTCGGCATCGATGACGAGTACGCCGGTCTGCATCGATTCGATGATGCTCTCCGACAGGCGGGAGAGGTTCATGAATTCGCTACCGACGCGCTCGGCGACGGCTTCACTGCGGCGCGCGCGTTGGGCGACGAGGTTGGCGACCAGGCTCGACGCGAAGAACATCAGGCCGAGCAGGCCGGTTTGGGAGTAGTCGCTACTGTCCCAGGCATGCGTGTTCAGTTGCTGGGCCGTCTCCGCCGCGAACATGCCCAGCGTCGCCACCGCTGCCTGGACGGCAGCCAGGCGCGGACTCAGCACCAGGCTGCAGCCGATCACCGGTGGCACCAACAGGATGCCCAGGCCGCTGCCTATGCCGCCGGCGGCATAGACCAGCGTGCCGATCGTCAGCGTGTCCGCAAGACAGTGCAGATGAGCCTGTATACGCAGGCCCGGCCGGCGATAGGCGCCGAGCAGCAGCAAAACGAGCGCGAAGATGACGTAAACCAGGCAGCCGTAATAAAAGGCCGGGGCCGACAGGCGCTGAAAGAATTCCGGCGCAAAACCGCTGCGGTACAGGGACAGCAAGGTCGCCACCAGGAGCAGGCGGTACGGCCCCAGCACCGCGAGGATGCGCCAGTCCTCTAGGCGTGCCGGCTCGGTGAACGGCCGCGGCGCAGCCGGTTGTCGTGCACGGTGCGCGCTGAGGCGTTCACTCACTGCAGCGGCCGCAGAGTCCCTGGGTGTTGAGGGAACGCGCCGGAAGAAACGTACCGCATTTGTTGCAGCGCGCCATGGGTTCGTAGTGGTCGGCCGCGGGCGGTGGCGGTTTGTGCCGGAGTTGGGTCCGTACCTGGCGCACGATGCGCCAGATCAGCCAGATCGCCGCGGCCAGCAGCAGCAGTCGTAGAAGATTCATCGACAAAGCCCTCGATCCACCACCCATTCTAGGCCGTGGATGGCCGGTGCGTACCATGCGCCGGCGTGTTGCATTTTTGCGTCCACCGGATCGGTAAGCGAGAATGCCGCCCCGATCGCAATTGACCCAGACAGACCTTTGGGGGCCGTGAGGAACATCGCATGAATCTGCACGAGTATCAGGCAAAAGAAATTTTCGCGCGGTACGGCATTCCCGTTCCGCAGGGGCAGCTCGCCGAGAGTCCGGAGGCGGCGCGTGCCGCCGCCAAGCAGCTCGGTGGCGAGCGGTTCGTCGTCAAGGCGCAAGTCCACGCCGGCGGTCGCGGCAAGGCCGGTGGTGTCAAGCTGGTCGAGGGTTACGACGCCGTCGAGGAAGCGGCCAAGAAAATGCTCGGGCAGCGTCTGGTGACCAAGCAGACCGGTGCCGAAGGGCTGCCCATCAACAGCGTCTGGATCGAGAAGCCGTCGGCAATCGCGCGCGAGCTATACGTCTCGGCGCTGGTCGATCGCTCGCGCGAGCGTATCGTGTTCATGGCATCGGCGGCCGGCGGCATGGACATCGAGGAAGTTGCGGCCCATACGCCGGAGAGAATCAAGCATGTCTATGTGCATCCGGCTGCCGGTCTGCAGCCCTACCAGGCACGCCAGCTCGGCTTTTTCATGGGTCTGACCAAGGCCCAGGTCGATCAGTTTACGAGAATCTTGATGGGGCTATACCGCATCTTCACCGAGCTCGATGCCGCGCTGGTCGAAATCAACCCGTTGATCGTGACTGCCGACGGCGATGTGATGGCGCTTGACGCCAAGCTCAATTTCGACAGCAACGCGCTCTTCCGGCAGAAAGCGATCGCCGAGATGCGCGACTTCTCCCAGGAGGATGAACGCGAACGCGAAGCCTCCAAATACGATCTCAATTACGTCACACTCGATGGTGACATCGGCTGTATGGTCAACGGCGCGGGTCTGGCGATGGCGACGATGGACATCGTCAAACTGCACGGCGGACGCCCGGCGAACTTCCTCGATGTCGGCGGCGGCACCACCGCCGAGAAGGTGACCGAAGCGTTCAAGCTCATCACCAAGAGCCCGGACGTCAAGGCCATCTTCATCAACATCTTCGGCGGTATCGTGCGCTGCGATCTGATCGCCGAGGGCATCATCCAGGCCTGCAGGCAGGTGGGTCTGAAGATTCCGGTGGTCGCGCGGCTGCAGGGCACCAACATGGACAAGGGTCGCGAGATGCTCAAGGCATCGGGATTGGCGATCACGCCGGTGGAGGATCTGACCGAAGCGGCCAAGACCGTCGTTGCTCTCGCCAAGGGCGCGTGAGTCTCTGCGCGCTTTGCGTCTTTGCGTCTTTCGTCTCGCGAGATTCCAATGAGCATCCTGATCAACAAAGACACCAAAGTCATCTGCCAGGGTTTCACCGGCAAGCAAGGTACGTTTCATTCCGAGCAGGCCATCGCCTATGGCACCAAGCTGGTCGGCGGCGTCACGCCGGGACGTGGCGGGAGCACCCATCTCAACCTGCCGGTGTTCGATACCTGCCACGATGCCGTCGCGGCGACCGGTGCCGATGCGACGATGATCTATGTGCCGGCGCCGTTTGCCGCCGATGCGATTCTCGAGGCCGCCGATGCCGGCATCCGTGTGATCGTGTGCATCACCGAGGGCATCCCGGTCAACGACATGATCAAGGTCAAGGCCACGCTGCGTCACCAGTATCCGAACGCGGTGCTGATCGGCCCCAACTGCCCGGGCGTGATCACGCCGGGCGAGTGCAAGATCGGCATCATGCCAGGCCACATCCACAAGCCGGGCCGGATCGGCATCGTCTCCCGCTCCGGTACGCTGACCTACGAGACGGTTTATCAAACCACGCAGAACGGTCTGGGGCAGTCAACCTGCGTCGGCATCGGCGGTGATCCGGTACGCGGTTTGGGCTTCATCGAAGTGATCGAGATGTTCGAAAAAGATCCGCAGACCGAGGGCATCATCATGGTGGGAGAGATCGGCGGCTCGTCCGAAGAAGAGGCGGCCGAGTACATCCGTGGGCATGTGAAGAAACCCGTCGTCGCCTACATTGCCGGGGTCACCGCACCGCCGGGCAAGCGCATGGGCCATGCCGGCGCGATCATCTCCGGCGGCAAGGGCACCGCCGAAGAAAAGTTCGCGGCGCTCGAAGCCGCGGGCGTCAAGACCGTGCGTTCGCCGGCCGATCTGGGTGCGGCGATGAAGTCGCTGCTCTGAGCGCACGTCGCGGACGCGCAAGCACACGCGGGCGCACAGGTGCGATGCATCGCCGGTGCGCCTGCGCTGTCATAGTGGAGCCTGAATGGCTGCGCAATTCAAGCTTGCACTCGCCCAGCTCAACCTCTGGGTCGGCGATGTCGAGGGCAACGTCCAGAAGATCATCGAGGCCGCGGTGTATGCCCGTGACCGGCTCGGGGCGAGCCTGCTCGCCTGTCCGGAACTGTCGCTGATCGGTTATCCGCCCGATGATTTGCTGCTGCGCTCGGCGATGCCGCGCGCAATCGAGGAGGGCGTGCAGCGTCTGTTGCACGAGATCGGCGGCATCACCGTCGTTTTCGGCCTGCCCGAATACACCCAAGAGGGCGCGCAGCGGGTGATCTACAACGCGGCCTATGTGATCCGCGACGGCCGCATCGTCGCGCGTACGCGCAAGCAGTTGCTGCCAAATTACGGCGTGTTCGACGAGCGCCGGCACTTCCGCCCGGGAACCGGTGGAACGCTGGTGTTCACGCATGAGGGCGTGAACATCGGCCTGTGCATCTGCGAGGACCTCTGGGGGCCGGGGCCGGCGGCGGCGGCGCGCGCTGCCGGCGCCGAGCTCCTGCTCAACATCAATGCATCACCGTTCGAGCTGAACAAGACGCAGGCCCGTCGGTGTGTCTTCGATCAGCGCGTTGCCGAGACGGGCTTGCCGATCGTTTACGTCAACTGCGTCGGTGGTCAGGACGATGTGCTTTTCGACGGCGATTCTTGTGCGGTCGGCGGCGACGGATGCATCGGATTTGCTGCGCCGCTGTTCGAGGAGGGCGTTTTCGCGGTGACGTTCGCCGGTGGCCGTGTGCACGGGTCGGTGCGCGAAACCTTGCCGATCGAAGCGATTGTCTACAAAGGCCTCGTGCAGGCGGTGCGCGATTACGTGGACCGCAATGGCTTTCCGGGTGCACTGGTGGGGATGTCGGGCGGTATCGATTCGGCCGTCGTCGCGGCTATCGCCGCCGATGCCCTGGGCCCGGCGCGCGTCTGGGGGGTATCGCTGCCATCGCGGTACACGGCGGCGATGTCGAACGACGATGCACGGCTCGAGGCCGAGGCACTCGGGATCCGGTATTCGCTGCTGCCGATCGAACCGATGTTCCAGACCGTCACCGCCACACTGTCCGAGACGTTTGCCGGATATCCGGTCGATCTGACCGAGGAGAACATCCAGTCGCGCTGCCGTGGCCTGCTGTTGATGGCGCTGTCGAACAAATTCGGTCACGTTGTCCTGACGACCGGCAACAAGAGCGAGATGGCGGTCGGCTACGCGACGCTTTACGGAGACATGTGCGGGGGCTTTGCGCCGCTCAAGGACGTTTATAAGACCCTGGTTTACAAACTGGCGTGTTACCGCAATGGGCTCTCGCCGGAACGTCCCGTGATTCCCGAGCGCGTGATTCTGCGGCCGCCGAGTGCGGAGCTGCGTCCCGACCAGAAAGACTCGGACTCGCTGCCCCCGTACGAGGTGCTGGATCCGGTGCTCGAGGCCTATGTCGAGGACCAGCTCTCGATTCCGGAAATCGTCGCCCGCGGCTTCGACGCATCCACGGTCAAACGCGTTGCGGCGCTGGTGCGTCGCTCAGAGTACAAGCGCAGACAGGCGCCGCCCGGCCCCAAGATCACGCGCTGCGCATTCGGGCGTGAGCGCAGATACCCGTTGACTGCCGTTTACGGGGATCTTTAAGGCCGATCAGCCAGCCGGCGGTGGCGGTTCCACACCGCGGTCGCTGCCGAACCAGCGGGACCAGAAGCCGCGCCGCTCCTGCCGTTCCTGGGGCAGGATCTCGCGCGGGGCAGTGGCGAGGTAGGCCTGGCGCAGCTTGCGCGCATCGCCGGCCTGTTCGCGCAGCCCCAGTGCGTCGTAGCTTGCCGCGAGTAAGTCCAGCGCCGTGAGTGTCGCCGGGGCGCCGGGATACTGCGCGATAATTTGCTCCGCGCGCTTGGCGGCGGCGATGTAGGCGCCACGGCGCATGTAGTACTCGACGATGGTCAGCTCGTGTGCGGCGAGGCGGTTGCGCAGCCAGATCATGCGCGCGCGGGCATCGCCGACATACGGGCTTTGCGGGTAGCGCTGGACCAGCAGGGCGAAGTCGTCGAAGGCGCGGCGCAGATTGCTGGTATCCCGGCGCACGGTGTCCAGGCCCAGGGCGTCGGAAAGACCGCGGTCGCGGTCGAAGTTCACCAGTCCCTTGATGTACTGCACGTAGGCGACGTGTTCGTGCCGCGGGTAATCGCGCAGGAAGCGATCCGCTTCGGCCAGCGCCTCGTCGGGCTGATAGTTGCGATACAGCGCGTAGATTTTCTCGACCTGCCCCTGTATCGCATAGTCGGTGAACGGAAAGCGCAGAGACAATTGCGAGTAGCGCTGGATCGCGCCGGCGAAATCGTTCGATTCGAGCGTACGCCGGGCGAGCCGGTACAATTCCGCTGCCTGTAGGCGCTGTTCCCGTGCCGAGGTTTGTTCGGGCCGGAACGGGTTGGTCGGCGGCGGACGGTCGGGATCGGCGCTGCAGCCCACGAGGATGGCAGCCACTGCCGCGATGGCGGCGATGCGGGATTTCATCGAAAGCACTGGTTTCTGCGGAAAGAGCCGCGAGTATAGCCCATGACCGTCGGCGAGCCCGAAGACGACAACGAGCGGCACTTGAGCGTCGAGATCCCTCCCGAGCTGGACGGCAAACGTCTGGACGTGGCCTGTGCCCAGTTGTTCGATCAGTATTCGCGGTCGCGTCTGCAGGCCTGGATCGAGGCGGGCCGTCTATGCGTCGACGGGATCGTGACGACGCGTCCGCGCCTGCCGGTTGCTGCCGGGCAGCGCCTGGTGCTCGATGCCGAGCCAGAACCGGATTCGACCGTCCAAGCGCAGCCCATTGCGCTGACCATCGTGTACGCCGACCGCGATCTCGTCGTCATCGACAAGCCTGCCGGGCTGACCGTGCACCCGGGCGCTGGCCAGCGCGACGGCACACTGCAGAACGCCTTGCTGCACCATTTTCCGCAGACCGCCGCATTGCCGCGTGCCGGCATCGTGCATCGCCTAGACAAGGACACCTCCGGGCTGATGGTGGTGGCACTCACGCTCAAGGCACATGCCCGCCTGGTTGCCGCGCTACAGGCGCGCGCGGTGCACCGCGAGTACGATGCCCTGGTGCAGGGTGAACTCATCGCCGGCGGACGCATCGAGGCCCCGATCGGGCGTCATCCCCGCGATCGTCTGCGCATGGCCGTCGTCGATCATGGGGGGCGCGAGGCGGTGACTCACTACCGCATCGAGGAGCGCTTTCGCCAGTTCACTCGGCTGCGGGTGCGGCTCGAGACCGGGCGCACCCACCAGATCCGGGTGCATCTCGCCCATCTGCGGCATCCCATCGTCGGGGACCCGGTGTACGGCAGGGCGGTGCGCGGCAGTGGTCTTGCTGCGCCTCTGCGCGAAGCGCTGCACGCATTCCGCCGTCAGGCCCTGCACGCACGCGCGCTCGAATTCATCCACCCTGGGCACGGCAAGCCGATGCGGTGGGACGCAGAGCCGCCCGCAGACATGCAGGCCTTGTATGCCTTGTTGCGCGCGCATGCGGCTTTCGTCTGATGGTATGCATGAGATGATCGGCTTTGAGCCTGCGCACTGGCCAGCGCCGACGCGTGTGCGTGCGGGCCAGACGCTGCGTACCGGCGGTGTCGGGCTGCCTCCCTATGATGATTTCAATCTTGCATCACACGTGGGCGACGATGCGCGCACCGTCGCCGAGAATCGCCGGCGCCTGCGCGCGGCACTGCGGCTGCCATCCGAGCCGGTCTGGTTGCGCCAGGTGCACGATGTGGAGGTGATCGCCCTGCCGTGCGCGCAGTCCGAGCCGCAGGCAGACGCTGCCTGGACCGCCACGCCCGGCATCGTCTGTGCCGTACTCACCGCCGATTGTTTGCCGGTGCTGTTCTGTGCCGATGACGGCAGCGCCGTAGCCGCCGCGCATGCCGGGTGGCGCGGGCTGGCTGCCGGGGTGCTCGAGGCTACCGTGGCCGCGATGCCGGTGCCATCGGAGCGGATCATCGCGTGGATGGGGGCTGCCATCGGACCGGATGCCTTCGAAGTGGGCCCGGAGGTGCGCACACGCTTCATCGCCGACGATCCGACCCTCAGCCGCTGTTTCGTCGCCGGACGCGGGGATCGCTGGTTCGCCGATCTTTATGCGCTGGCGCGCGCACGGCTGCGCCGCGCCGGCGTCACCGCCGTTTACGGTGGTCATGCCTGCACCTACCGCGATGCTCGGCGCTATTTCTCATACCGGCGCGCACCGCGCTGCGGACGCATGGCCACGCTCATCTGGATCACGCCCGCGTAGGGCACGGCGTTTTTCTTGCGCCCTGCACAACCGTCTGTTAAAACTCATCAAGCTGTAAGCCACGCTTTCGTGGCTCATCAAGAACCGGATGCGAGCCGGATACACAGCTCGGTGCGAATGGAGGAGTGTTGCTGCCGCCGCAGATGCTGCCGGCGCCCTTCTCTCCAATCGCGGAAGACTAAAAGTTCGATCGAGAACTTGACGGGAGCAGAGGATGGCTTTGGGAAAACCACACATATTCCGGGCAGGCAGACGTTGCGGGTTTGCCCTCATGGCAGCTGTAATCGCAGGCGGCTATAGCGAAACGGGCGCGGCATTGGAGTTCGACATCGGGGGAACGACTCTGCGTGTCGAGAATCTGGTCACGATCGGTGCGGCGATGCGGATGCAGGACCGCGACGACGCGCTGGTGGGCAAATCCAATCTCAATCCCGGTTTGTGCGTGGCGCGCGATGGCGATGATGGTGTCAGCGGTCCGGATCCATCCGGCAACAACACCTTCACCGGCGACACCTGCTCGGCGACACGGCCTTCCCAGGATGGAAATGGCACCGCCAACGATTTCTTCCTGCGCCAGCCCGGGGGGTTCCAGCCCAACGGCGATAACGGCAATCTCAATTTCGACAAACGTGACATCGTCCATGCGACGGCGAAGCTGACGACCGACGTCAACGTCGATCTGTTCGGGTTCAACGTCTTCGCGCGCGGGATTTATTTCTTCGATGCGCAGTATGAGGACATGCGCGAGCGTCATCCCGATACGACCTTGCAGCCGTTCCGCACCGCTTATCCCGACGCTGCGATCAAGACCAACGGCAGGGATTTCGAGATGCTCGACTATTTCGTGAGCCGCACGTTCGAGGTCGCCGAGCGTCCGGTGAGCATCAAGATCGGCAATCACGTGTTGAACTGGGGAGAAAGCGGCTTTCTCGCCCTCAACAGCCTCAACACCATCAACCCGCTGAACCAGGCTTTGCTGCGCATCCCGGGCTTCGACATCAAGGAGCTGTTCCTGCCGGTGGGCATGGTCAATGTCAACGCCGACGTCATGGATGGGCTCAACGTCGAGGTGTTCTATCAGTACGACTGGAAGCCTTTCGTTCTCGATCCTGTGGGCAGCTTTTTCTCGAGCGCCGACATTCTCGGTGCCGGTGCGAGCTATGCAATGCTGTCCTTTGGCAAGGCGCCGGAGGATCCACTCGAGCTTTACGCGCCGTTTCGCAATCCGGACGATCCGGCCGCGGTGCTCGGTTCGCGCTCCGACCGCACGATGGCGCGCAACTTCACCGAAGAGCGCCGGCGCCGTCCGGACGACGGCGGTCAGTATGGCCTCTCGCTCAAGACTTACCTCGAGGATCTCAACAACGGTACCGAGCTGGCGTTCTACTTCGCCAACTATCACTCGCGCATCCCGACCGTGGGTATCATCGCCGCGGATGCGACCTGTCTGCCCGACCAGTCGCTGGGCAACCCGGTCACCAATCTCCTGAGCCTGTTCAATCCGGCTGGCAGCTGCCGGGTGCCGCCGGAGAACCTCACCGCTCTGCTCGCACAGCAGGCCGGGCAAGAAGTCACCTACATGCCGCGGCCCGAAGACGCCAACGATGCACTGCCGGTCGGTTCGATCAGCTACTTCGCCGAGTATCCGGAGGACATCCGCGTCTATGGCATTTCGTTCAACACCACGCTGGGCGACATCGCCTGGTCGGGCGAATACGCCTTCCGCGACAACCTGCCGGTGCAGATCCACATCACCGATCTGGTTTTCGCCGGTTTGCAGCCGGCTTTCCCGGCCAATGATTTTTCCCTGGGGGTGGCCACGCTGCCAGGCCGCCGCACGGCAGTGCCGGATTTCGTCTCGGTTTATCGCGGCGTCAGCTATGGTCCCGGCGACTACATCCGTGGCTATGAACGGATGAAGGTCGGCCAGCTCGGCACGACTTTCATCAAAACCATTGGCGGCGACAATCCACTGGGCGCGAGCCAGATCGTCGCGCTGCTCGAGCTGGGCATGACCCAGGTCTTCGACATGCCGTCGATCGATGAGCTGCAGTTCCAGGGCGCGGGTGTGAATACGCACATCTCCAGTGGTGCCGACGGCAGTGTCGGCATCAACCCGCGCGATGTGCGCACCGATCCCAATGATCCGACCACGAACGGCGGTACAGCGACATTGCGCCAGAACCCGACGGCGCATCCGGACCGTGCGGGTTTTGGTACCGAGATCTCGTATGGCTACCGCCTGGTTACGCTGACCCGGTACGACGACGCGATCTTTGGCATCAATTTCGAGTTGCTCGCCGCGCTGTTCCACGATGTCGAAGGGGT
This sequence comes from Fontimonas thermophila, assembly GCF_900113085.1. Taxonomy (GTDB): domain Bacteria; phylum Pseudomonadota; class Gammaproteobacteria; order Nevskiales; family Nevskiaceae; genus Solimonas; species Solimonas thermophila. The sequence continues at coordinate 133,631 of NZ_FOOC01000003.1, forward strand.
GGCACCTGGTCTGGGCCAGAATTTCGTCGAGGGGCGCAAGCAGATCCTCGCGGGTCTGCGCTGGGATTACCTCTCGCGCTATACCGGCGAGATTCGCTACACCTGGTACACCGGCACCCACCGCCGTGATGCCATCCACGATCGCGACTATATTCTGGCCTGGGTCGGATACCAGTTCTGATGGCGATAGCGCGGACCGACCGCCGCAGCAGTCCTTCGCGGCAACTGCGGCGGCCGTGGTGGATGATGCTCATCGCTGCGCTGGCGCTGCCGGCACTCGCCCGCATCGCGGAAGAGGATGCGGCGCGGCTGGGCACGGTACTGACACCGCTCGGTGCCGAGCGCGCGGGCACGGCGGACGGTGTCATTCCGGAGTGGGACGGCGGCCTGCGCGTGCCGCCGCCTTGTTTCAAGGGATCGGGCACACGGTATTGCGATCCATTCGCTGACGAGCAGCCGCTGTTTACGATTCACGCCGGGAATCTCGCGCAGTACGCGGAGTATCTGAGCGCCGGCCAGGCGGCGCTGATCCGCAAGTTTCCCGACCGTTACCGGATGCCGGTCTATGCAACCCGACGCACGTTCGCGAATCCGGACTTTGTCTATGAGGCCGCGCGCGCCAATGCCACCCGCGCCGAACTACAGGGCAATGGGGAAGCCTTGGTTGGTGCGGTTACCGGCACGCCGTTTCCCGTGCCGGTGAATGGACACGAGGTCATCTGGAATCACAAAACGCGGTATCGCGATCCTGTGTCGCTGCGCTGGAACAACCAGTTCGCCGTGACCGCATCCGGTGACTACAGCCACACCCGTTTCCAGGAGGAAGTGCTGTTTGCATATGGCCGCCCGGGGGTGACGCCGGATGCACTCGACAACGTGATGCTCTATTTTCTGCAAGTGGCGACGGCGCCGCCGCGGCTGTCCGGTTCGATTCTGTTGATTCACGATACGCTGGATTCCATCCGGGAGGCGCGCCGGACGTGGCAGTACAGCCCGGGGCAAGGTCGGCTTCGGCGCGTGTACAACGTTGGCTACGACAGTCCTGTGCTCGGATCCGACGGTCTGCGCACGAGCGACCAAGGCGATATGTTCAACGGTCCGATGGACCGCTATGAGTGGAAGCTGCTCGGTAAACAGCGCTTGTTCGTGCCGGCGAACGGCTACCGGCTGCACAGCGATACGCTGCGTTATGCCGACATCCTGGGACCGCACCATCTGAACATGGAGTTGACCCGCTACGAGCTGCGCCGTGTCTGGGTGGTCGAGGCCCGTCTGCGCGCCGGCGCTGCGCACCCATACAAGCGCCGACGCTTCTACGTCGATGAGGATGGCTGGCAGATTCGTGTCGTCGATCTCTATGATGCCAACGAAGAGCTCTGGCGCGTGCAAGAAGCGCACACCGTGGTGGCCTACGACAAGCTTTACGAGCGCACGGTGTGCGAAACGGTGTACGATCTTCAGAACAACCGATATCTCGTGCAGGCACTCGACAACGAGGATCCGCAGGCCGTTGCCCGAGCATATGAAGTTGACCACTTCGATCCCCGCAGGGTTTCCAGGCGGATCCGGCCATGAGCGGGGTGGATGCTGTGGATTCGAGGACGTTCCGCGCCGGGGCGCGGAGGGAATGGGGAATCAGGATGGACATGTACAGAAGTAGGCGGGCGACCGCCTGGATCGGCGGCATTGCGGCAGGTGTGTTGCTGGGGTGCGGCCTGGCGCTGGGCCAGGGGGAAACCGGGGACGGCACCGTCGAGACGGTGGTCAAGTCACTGCCGTCGGAAATCATGCCGATGACGCCGCGGAGCTTGCTGCTCGACATCGTCAATACCGGCCGGCATCTCATCGCCGTCGGTGATCGCGGCGCGGTGATCGTATCCAATGACGGACGCCAGTGGGCCCAGGTGCAGACGCCGACACGCTCGGCCCTCACCGCCGTGCACTTCCCCGATCCGGACCATGGCTGGGCCGTCGGTCACGACGCGGTGATCTTGCACACCGCGGATGGTGGCAGGACCTGGACGCTGCAGAACTTCGAGCCCGAGCTTGAAAAACCCTTTCTCGATGTATTGTTCCTCGACGCGCAGCGCGGCTATGCGGTGGGCGCTTACGGGCTGTTCTACAAGACCGAGGACGGTGGTCAGACCTGGAGCGAGGTCGATACACCGATCCGCGAGAACGAGTGGCACTTCAATTCGATCACGCGGCTCAACGATGGGACGCTGCTGATCGCTGGCGAGAACGGGACGCTGGCAACCTCCACGGATGGCGGTGTCACCTGGGCCGCCCAGCCATCTCCATACGAGAGCTCGTTCTTTGGCGCCACCGCGCGCGGTGAGAAGGGCGCAGTCATTTTCGGGTTGCGGGGCAATGTGTTCGTCACCGACGACATTCACGGCGGACAATGGCACAAGGTCGATACCGGCTCGGTGGCCTCGATGTTCGGCGGCACGCAACTCGAAGACGGGCGGGTCGTTCTCGTCGGCCTCAACGGCAACATCATGGTTTCCGAAAATGGTCTCGAACGGGTCGAGTTGCTCAGATCCAATGCTGGAACGCCATTGTCCGCGGCGATCGGTTTCGGCGGCGAAGTGATCGCCGTCGGTGAATCCGGCGTGCAGCACATCGCGCTCAATCGATAGCGGTAAGACCCGCTCATTCATCAAAAACGGGGACACAGCTCATGGCTGGCAAATCCATTTTTTCGCAGGAACGCATCCTCGCGGTCGTCGAGCCGATCATCTACGGCAAGCGCGTGTTGATGCTGATGCTGCTCGGTCTTTTGACGGCGCTGTTCGGGTGGTTCGCCGCCGGCACGCATGTCGATGCGGGGTTTGACAAATCGATTCCGCTCGAGCATCCCTACATGCAGGTGCTCAAGCATTACGAGGATGATTTCGGAGGCGCGAACACCGTGCTTGTCGCGCTGATCCAGAAAGACAAATCCAAGGATATTTATAACGAGCACTTCCTGACCAAGCTCAAGAAGGTCACCGACGAGATCTTCTTTCTCCCAGGCATCGACCGCTCGCGTGTGTCCTCGCTGTTCACCCCGGACGTGCGCTTCGTCGAAGTCGTCGAGGGCGGTTTTGCTGGCGGCAATGTGATTCCGGCCGAGTACCAGCCGACCGAGTACTACTTCAACCTGATCCGCGCCAACGTCGGCAAGGGTGGCCATGTCGGCCGTTACGTGTCCAAGGATCAGCGTGGCGCGATGGTGTTCGCGGAGCTGCTCGAAATCGATCCGGTGACCGGCAAGAAACTCGATTACCGCGAAGTCGCCAAGCAGCTCGAGGAAAAAATCCGCCAGCAGTACCAGGATGACCAGGTCGATATCCACATCATCGGCTTTGCCAAGGTCATCGGCGATGTCACCGATGCGGCCAACGAAGTGATCATGTTTTTCTTCGTGGCACTCGGCATGACCTTCATCCTGCTGATTCTGTACCTCGGCAGTTTCAAGCTGGCGATTCTGCCCCTGGTCTGCTCGTTCATCGCGGTGATCTGGGAATTCGGTCTGCTCGCCGCGTCCGGCTTCGGACTCGATCCGTTCGCGATCCTGGTGCCGTTCCTGATTCTGTCGGTTTCGGTTTCGCACGGTGTGCAGTACACGAGCTCGTGGGTTTCTGAACTCGCAACCGGCAAGAATGGCTACGATGCTTCGCTCGAAACTTTCCGCCGTCTGGCCATTCCGGGCACGACGGCGCTGATCACCGATCTCGCCGGTTTCTTGACGATTCTGTTGGTTCCGATCGACATCATCCGCGAGATGGCGATCAACGCCTCTTACGGCATGTTTGCGATCATCATCACCAACAAGATCCTGATGCCGATCTGGCTCACCTACATGAGCGTCAAGGATGTCGAGACGTTCGTGAAGAAGCAGGAAGCGCGCGAAGCGGTCCTCAACCCGCTGTTTCGCGCAATGACCGTCGTTACGCGTCCGGTGCCGGCGGCGGTCATCATCATCGCCGTGGCGGTGCTCTATGGCTGGGCGACGTGGAAAAGCGAGGGCATGTTGTATGGGGACACGCAGGAGGGGGTGCCTGAGTTGCGCCCGGATTCGCGCTACAACAAGGATGCCAAGGCGATCACGTCCAATTTCACGATCGGCACGGACATCCTCAAGGTCATCGCTGAGACGGACCCGGAAGCCTGCATCAAGTATGACGTGATGGAGCAGATCGACCGCTTCGGCTGGCACATGGAGAACGACCCGGCCGTGGCCTCGATCCTGTCACTGCCATGGGCGGCCAAGACGGTGAATTCGGCGTTCTCGGAGGCCTCCCCCAAATTCAAGGTGCTGCCGCGCAACCAGTACGTGATGGTGCAGGCGATCACGCCGATTCCGACGTCGTCGGGTCTGCTCAATCCGAACTGCTCGGCAATGGCCATTTTCCTGTTCACGACCGATCACAAGGCCGAGACGCTGCAGCGCCTCACCGACAAGACCAAGGCATTCAACGCGGCCAATGCCAAGGCCTGGTACGAGCTGCACAAAGGCGCCGATCCGGCTTACTGCGAAGACAAGCTCAAGGTCCGCCGTGAGTGGGGTGACGCCAAGGTGGCCCTGAAAAAGACGATGGCGCGCCTCAAGGCCGAGAACTACAGCGATACCGACATCGAGGCCAACGCGGATGTTGTGGCGCTGCGCAAAAAAGCCGAAGACGCCAAGGCCAGGCTTGATGCGATGACCAAGCCTTGCCCGGTGAATTTCGCGCTGGCCAGCGCACAGGGCGGTGTCATGGCGGCCTCGAACGAGGTTGTCAAGGCCAAAGACAAACCCATCGTTTACTACGTCTACGCGGTCATCATTATTTTCCTTTGGCTGAGCTTCCGCACAGTGGCCGGTGTATTCTCGATACTCGTGCCGCTTTACGTCGTCTCGGCGCTGATCGTGGCGTTCATGGCGATCAAGGGGATTGGCATGAAGGTCGCGACACTGCCGGTGGCGGCGCTGGCGGTCGGTATCGGCGTCGATTACGGCATCTACATCTACGCGACGATCGAAGAGTTCGTCAAAAAAGGCTTCAAGCTCGCGGATGCCTACTACGAAACCTTGCGTATGACCGGCAAGCCAGTGATGTTCACCGGGCTGGTGCTATCCGGTTCGGTTGCGACCTGGTTGTGGTCGGGCCTGCAATTCCAGGCCGACATGGGGCTTTTGCTGACTTTCGCTTTCTTCGCCAACATGATTGGCGCGGTCATCGTCTGTCCGGCGATCTGCCGGTATCTGATGAAGCTGCCCAACGGCTAGCATCACTGCGCATCTTAGAGTGGGTCGGCCGCGATTTCCGGGCCGACCCATTTTTGTGTTTGCTTTTTGTGTCTGCGTCTGTGCGTGCAGCGCCGATTGAGCGCGCCCAAGGGTCTTGGATCAACGGTGGCAGTCGCACTGGATGAGAGCGCCGTCTTCCAGGCGCAATGCCGTGAGCGCGCCGCCCCAGACACAGCCGGTGTCGAGACCCCAGACCCGGTATTGCGGCCATTCGATCTGGCCGAGCGCCGACCAGTGGCCGAAGACGATGCGTGTCGTTGCGGTGGCACGGCCGGGTGCGGCGAACCACGGCAGCAGTCCGGGGGGCTGGCGGCCCGGCGGTCCTTTTTCCTGATAATCGAAGCGGCCATCGGCGGTGCAATAGCGCGCCCGTGTGAGGCAGTTGATGACGAAGCGCAGACGCTCGACCCCACTGAGCGCGTCACTCCAGCGCGCTGGATCATTGCCGTACATCTGCGGCAGGAATTCGGCACGGGTACGGGGATCCCGCAGCACCGCTTCGGCCTCGGTCGCCAGTGCCAGCGTCTGTGCCAGCGACCATTGCGGCGCAAGGCCGGCATGGATCACCAGTGTATCGAGGGATGCATCGTACCAGGCGAGCGGCTGGTGCGCGACGAAGTCGAGCAACTCTTCGGCATCCGGTGCGCCGATGACCTGCTCGAGGCCGTCGCGGGCTTCGCGCAAGCCCTGGGCGGCAGCGAGCAAGTGCAAATCGTGGTTGCCGAGCACGGTCGTTGCGACCGATCCCAGCCTGCGGACGAAGCGCAGGGTTTCGGCCGAGTCCGGGCCGCGCGCGACGAGATCGCCGGCCAGGATCAGCCGGTCTTGCGCAGGGTCGAAGCGGCAGCGGTCGAGCAGCCGGCGCAAGGGGTCGAGGCAGGCTTGGACGTCGCCAATCACATAAGTCGCCATGTCGAAATCAAACGCGCAAAATTCATTGCAGGATCCTGATTCGGCCGACAGACGGTAGGGATACGGATCTTCTTCAGCTTTGACGCGGAGCTTCGCCGCCGCTCATAGTAGTCGCACCTCCGGCCGAGGGGTCGGATTTTGACAGGAGCGTGCCATGTTGAAGAAGTGTCTCGAGCTTTTCCGCGCGTTTGCCAAGGACGAAGAGGGTGCTACCGCGATCGAATACGGTCTGATCGTGGGCTTGATCGCCATTGCGCTGATCGCGGTTCTGCTGCTCGTTGGTGGCGAGCAGGGTCTGGGCGGTCTGTTCAATACCGTCGCGACCGAAGTGCAGAACGCCAGCAGCACTACACCTTAAGGCCTACAATTGACGCAGTCGCGGCGACCGAACTGCAGGGGCTGGCCCGGTGGCTCGTCGCAGTCTGGGCCGTGGTGATCGCGGTCGGGGATGTTTGTACCCGACGCATTCCCAATACCCTCCTGCTGGCTGCAGCAGTGGCCGTGGCGCTGGTGTGGCTATACCAGGGCCGCGGCCCTTTCGGCGTCACCGTATCTGACGGCCTGCTCGGCGCGGCGCTCTGCGCCGCGCCGTGGCTGCCCGGTTGGCGCTGGAGGCGGGTCGGTGCCGGCGATGTCAAGTACGCCGCCTGCATCGGTCTGTTACTCGGCTGGTTGCCGGGTTTACGGGTCATGCTGTATGCCGGCGTAATCTTGGGCATCATGGCAGGGCTTGCATGGCTGCGCAGTTCCGGCGGATCCCGGCTGCCGATGGGGCTGGCGCTGTCGGCGGGCTTGCTGATCGAGTTGTCGGGCGTCGGCCGGTACGTCTTGCCGCAGGCCTGAGGCCGTGCGCGAGGCGGGCGCGGTGCGCGCGCTTTCGCTGGAGCGGGATGCAATGACTGTGCAGGGACGGATCAACGACACAGGGCGACAGCGCGGCGGTGCCGCGGTGGAATTCACCTTTGTTTTTCCGGTGCTATTCCTGCTGGTTTACGGCATCGTCGTCTATTCGTACATCTATGTCGTCCAGCAGGCGATTACCTATGCCGTGCAGGTGGGTGCCGAGGCCGCGGTGGCGGTCGATCCGGCGGTGGACAGTGCCGACACCCTCAAGAAGACGACGGCGCAGGCCGCCGCTTACAGTGCACTGTCATGGCTGCCGGCGCACCAGCTGCAGACGCGGATCGGCGGGAAAAACGGTATCGCCGCGGAAATCTGCCCGGCCGGCGGTACCATGCTGGGCGTGACCTGCCCGCTGGACAGCAATGCCATCGTCGTGCGCATCACCTATACCATCGCCACGCCGCAGCCGCTGTTTCCGGTGATCAGCCTGCCCTTCGTCGGGCCGGCTCCACCGATGCCGGCACAGCTTTCAGCGGCGGCCGTGGCGCGGATCTAGGACAACCTGGGGGACATCCGATGAACGGGAGTATGCGATGAGCAGCACCACGCTCAAGGTGGTTGCGGTGGTTTCGGTGCTGTTGGCGGTCGTGCTGGCGGTGATCGGTTTCCAGATCAGCCACAACTACGCCGAGCAGGCGCAGCAGGCACAGCAGCAGGTGCGCCAGCAGCAGGTGCAGCAGACGCTGGCCGTCGTCGCCCTCAAGCCCTTGCCGGCCTACGAACCGATTGCGCGCGATGCTGTCGCGCTGGTCCCGGTGGCGATCGCTCCACCAGGACTCTACGGCAGTATCGACGATGTCATCGGTAAAGTGCCGCTGGTGGACATCGATGCCGGAGCGCCGGTGACCCAGCGTTACTTCAAGGAGGGCAATCTGCTCGCGCGCATCATTCCGCCGGGGCATCAGGCCGTTTCGATCGAGGTCAACGACGTGGTTGCAGTCGGCGGCTTCGTGCGTCCGGGCGACATCGTCGACGTGCTGGTCTATCTGCGCGGCACGGGGGGTAGCGGGGGGAGCGGCGAGGCACAGTCGCGCGTACTGCTCGAGGCGGTGCGGGTGCTGGCTTACCAGGAACGCATCATCGACCGTCCCGAGGGCATCAAGGAAGACGACAAGCAGCGTGCGGCTTCACGGGTTCGGACCGCGGTCATCGCCGTGCCGGAGAAAGACACCACGAAGCTGATGCTGGGTTCAAGCCTCGGTGAGCTGCGGCTTGCCCTGCACAGCCAGAATCCGGATCTCGCCGCTGCGCCGGCCGACGCCCAGCGTTCCGGTCCGCTGGACAAGGCAATCAGCATTGCCGAGCTGGCGCGGATCAAGCCACCGCCATCGGCCAGCGCGCCCAGGCCGCGCATCGAAATCTTGCGCGGTAATACCCGCGAAGTCGTGACCACACAATAAAAAGGCCCGCCATGATCCAGGCACCGATTCGCAGACTTATCCGCTTTTGCACGCACCTTTGCACGGTTGCGGTTTTCGCGGTCACCGCCGTTGCGGGGGCATCCGATACCGGTGGTCATGTCGTGCTCGTCGAGAAAGGAACACATCGGCTGCATCGCGCATCTGGCGAGGTCACCCGCGTGGCGGTCGGAAGCCCTGATATCGCCGACGTCAGCGTGATCAATCGCCGCGAGCTGCTGATCACCGGCAAAGCCCTGGGTGTGACCAGCCTGTTGGTCTGGACCAAGGGCGTCCAGACCCCGCAGGAGTACCGTATCCGCGTCGGTGCCGTGAAAGATCCCGTGCAGGCAACACAGGCCGATCCCGAGCTCGCCCGTGCGATCATCGACGAGGGACGCAGCCTCTCGGGCCGTCTGCCCAATCTGCTCGCACACCGCCGTGCGATGCTTTCGGCCCAGGTGCCCAAGGAGGGGGCAATGGCCGACCGCAGCAGCGTTGAACTCGAGACGCAGGTGATGACCTCGGTGAAAATCGCCGACGTCGCCCGCAGCACGCTGCAGCGGTATGGCTTGCATGGCAGCAAAACCGGCCGCAACACCTCGGGTGGCGTGTTTGCGCCCGGCAGCCTCGGTGGCGTCCGCCAGGATGCCAGCGGCATCACGTTCACGCAGACGCTGCCGATCCAGAACGCCTTCAACCTGGTCCTGGCCGATCCCGGCCGTGGTCTGCTCGGCATCATCAGCCTGCTCGAGAGCAAGGGATTGGTGCGCACACTCGCCGAGCCGAGTCTGCTCGCGATGAGCGGTCAGACCGCGAGCTATCTGGCCGGTGGCGAGTTTCCGGTACCGGTCACCCAGGGCGGGGCGACCTCTGGTGGGATTTCGGTCGAGTACAAGGAGTTTGGCGTGCGGTTGAGTCTGTCCCCGACCGTGCTCGCGCGCGACCGCATCGCCCTGAAGGTCGCTCCGGAAGTCAGCGACCTTGATTTTTCCGCGGGGATCCAGATCGGGGGGGTGTCGGTGCCGGCACTCAAGGTTCGTCGTACCGAGACGACGATCGAACTGGGTGACGGCGAGAGCTTCGTGATTTCCGGGCTGGTGAGCAGCAGCCTTGCCAACAACATCGACAAGCTGCCCTGGCTCGGCGACATCCCGGTGCTGGGCGCCTTTTTCAAATCCACAAATTTGCAGCGCGAGGATCGCGAATTGATCATGGTGGTGACACCGCGTCTGGTGCGGCCACTGGCGCGCGAGGCGCGCCTGCCCAGGCTGCCCGGCGCCGAGTACGACCGTTACGAGCCCAGCCCGGCGCGCAATATTTTCCTCGAACGCGGTGATTTCGACTCCGGTTTCAGCCGCTAGTCCAACCATTCATGGTGACTAGAATGCGCGGATCGAACCATCGGGATGCGAGAACATGAAAACCCAGGCCATCGTGGTCGCCGACGATCCCGTTTACCTGAGCTGGCTTGAGAACGCCGCCGGGCAGGGGGCCGAGTTTTCACTGGTGCGGCCGCTCGACGCCGAGGATCTGATCGAGCGCGTACAGGCGATGGGGCGTATCGACGTCGCCTTCTTCCAGTTCGAAAGCAGCAATCTCGACAGCCGCGTCAGCATGATGGAGCGTCTGGTCGAGCGCATGCCGGATCTACCGGTTGCTGGCCTCGGGGCCGACAGCAATCCCGACATCGTGCTCGCGGCGATGCGCGCCGGTGCGCGCGATTTTTTCGTGCTGCGCCGTGACGAGAGCGATGTCGCAGCACTGATGTCCAAGCTGCTGCGCCGAGCCGCGCCGGCGGCGCGAGCCGTGCAGAAACAGGGCCGGATGTTCGGCGTGTTTGCGGCGCATCCCACCGACATCGTCGCCTTTGTTGCCGAGCATCTGGCACTCGCTGCCGTCGATATGCTGCCGCACAACGAGCCGGTTTTGCTGGTGGATATGGCCACTCCCGCCGGTGCCGCGGCGATCTTCCTCAACATCAACCAGTCTTACAGCGTTCTCGACGCAATCAACGATGTCTATCGGTGTGACCAGACGCTGGTCGATACCGCTTTTTCCAAGCACCCGAGCGGACTCTACCTGCTGAGTTTGCCGGAGGATCTGGTCGGCAGACCGCAGGTGAATTTCGAGGAATTCGCCAAGCTGCTGCAGGTCGTGCGCGGTCTGTTCGGCTGTGTCATCGTCACCTTCGATGGGCATCTGCCCCTGCCAGCCATCGCCAGCATCATCACCCAGGCGGACCGTTCGGTGCTGTTGTCCGACCAGTCGATCATCAAGTCGCGGCACTGCAAGTATCTATTGCGGGCGCTGCGGCTCGAGGACTGCCCGCTCGATCGCACCGCACTGGTCGTCGACAACTACCGTCGCCGGCTCGGGCTGGAGCCGGAGAATCTGGCCCAGATCCTCGATCTGCCCGTACTCGGCACCTTGGCTTGCAGCCATGGCCATGCGCGTATCCAGGCGATGAATGCCGGCGAGCCGCTGTTCACGCTCGCGCCCAAGGATCCGTTCTGCGCCGATGTGCGCCGGCTCACGGCGGCCCTCTTGGGGGGGCAGGCACGGATGGAGCCCGCTGCACGTGGTTTTCTGAGCCGCCTGCTCGGTTGATGCGTGGATGCGTCCGGATTCGCAGATGAACGCGCCCTCGTCAGATCCGCAGATCACCCGTTTCAGGCTGTCGGATCAGTACCAGCAGCTGAAGAACAATTTTCACCGCCACCTGATCCAGCAGATCGAGGAGCGCAATCTCGATATCGACCATTGGGACGCGCAGAAGGTCGAGCGTTTCGTCACCGAGCAGATGCGTCGTTATGTCATCGAACAGCGTCTGCCGATCAATCAGCGTGAGTCCGAGGCGCTCGCGCGCGATGCCCGCGATGAGCTGATGGGGTATGGCCCGATCCAGGCGCTGATCGACGATGACAGCGTCAATGACATCGTCGTCAATGGCCCCAATACCGTGTTCGTCGAACGTGACGGCCGGCTGTACAGCGCGCCGGTGCGTTTCTTCAACGACGCCCACGTCGTGCGTGTGATCCAGCGCATTCTTGCCCCGATCGGCCGACGCGTCGATGAATCGACGCCGATGGTCGATGCGCGCCTTCCCGACGGTTCCCGCGTCAACGCCATCATTCCGCCGATCGCTCTTGATGGCCCGTGTCTGTCGATCCGCAAATTCCGCAGGCAGCCACTGAGTGCGGATGATCTGTTGCGCTTGGGCACGCTCAGCGCTGCCGAGCTGCAGTTTCTCAAAGAGCGTGTCGAGAAACGGACCAATCTGATCGTTGTCGGTGGAACCGGCTCGGGCAAGACCACGTTCCTGAACCTGCTATCCCAGTGGATTCCGCACGACGAGCGCGTGATCACCGTCGAGGACGCCGCCGAGCTGCGGTTACAACATCCGCATGTCGTGCGCCTGGAAACCCGTCCGCCCAATCTCGAGGGCGAACGCGCGGTGACGGCGCGGGATCTCGTGCGCAATGCGCTGCGCATGCGTCCAGACCGCATCATCGTCGGCGAGGTGCGTGGCGACGAAGTCCTGGACATGCTCCAGGCGATGAACACCGGGCACGACGGTTCGATGACGACGCTGCATGCCAACAGCACGCGCGATGCCATCCATCGCCTCGAGCTGCTCGCGGGGTTCGCCGGTTACACCGGCAGTGAGATCACCTTCCGGGGGCAGATCGCCTCCGCGATCCAGTTGATGGTCCACGTCAGCCGGCTCAAGGGCGGCGAACGGCGTGTCATGTCGATCACCGAGGTTCTGGGTACGCGCGGTCACGAAATGATCATGCGCGATCTGTTCCGGTATGACCTCGAACGTGGCGAGCACGTCGATTGCAGGGAGCGTGGGTGATGGCCTTGGTCGCGGTCTTTGTGTGCGCGCTTGCCCTCGCGGCGCTGGCCATCGTTTTGTTCATCCGCGCCGGCCGCCGCGAGCGCGAGGAGGAAATCCTGCTGCGCCTGCGGGCAATGGGCGGCGATGAATCCGCTTACGTCATGCGGTCCGCAGACCAGGTGCGCAATCCGGTGCTGCGGGCGCTCTGTCACTTCGTGTGGCGCACCGGTGCTGAGCTGACGCCGGATACGATCGTGCGCATTCTGCTCGTGCTGGTGGCGCTCGGTGTCGTCGCCGTGGTCGTGCTCGGTGTTTTCGGCGGGCTGTCGGCGACCGCATTCCTGCTGGTCTTCGGCTGGGCCTGGCTCAACCGGCAGGCGGCACGGCGGCGCGCACAAATCGTCGAGCAGCTTCCGGCTTTTCTCGAGGGGGTGATCCGGGTGCTGGGCGCCGGCAACACGCTCGATGAGGCCATTTCCGCCGCTGCACGTGAGAGCCCGGATCCGATCCGCCCGCTGTTCTTGAGTGTCGGCCGGCAAGTACGGCTCGGTGCACCGATCGAGTCCGTGCTGATGGAGGCGGCCGAGATCCATCAGTTGCGCGATCTCAAGGTGATCGCCCTGGCCGCCGCGATCAACCGCAAATACGGCGGCAGTCTGCGCAACGTGCTGCGCAGCCTGATCCAGGCCGTGCGCGCCCGCGACATGGCGGCCCGCGAATTGCGCGCTCTGACTGCGGAGACCCGCTTCTCGGCGATGGTGCTGTCCATCATCCCCGTTGGATTGATGCTCTACATCTTCGCCCAGAATCCCGATTACTACCGCACGATGTGGAACGATGCCGTTGGCCGCTGGCTGCTGATCGGTTCGGTGATCCTGCAGCTCGTCGGCGTGCTGGTGATCTACCGCATGATGCGCTCGACCGAGGATCCAACATGAGCCCGACGGTTTTCGCCGGTCTGGTGGCCGCGGCCATCCTCGTCGCTGCGGTTGCGCTGGGTGCCGTCGCGGTGCTGGTGATGCGCGTCCGCACCGAGGCGCAGATACGCCGGCGGCTGTCGCCGGAAGTCGGCGGCGACGTGGTAATCGACGAGCGTGCGGACGCGCCGCTGCTGTCGACGATGGCGCGCGGAGGACGTGCGCTCGAGGGTGTCATCGATGCCGAAGGCGAAAGCGCGCGTTTGCTGTTGCAGGCCGGTTGGCGCGGGTCGGAGCAGCGGCTGCTCTGGTATGCCTTCCAGGCCGCGTTGCCGTTCGCGCTCGGCGGACTCGTGCTGCTGTTCTGGGTGACCAGCGACGTGCACAACAAAGCGCTCGTCGTGCCTCTGCTGGCGCTCGCCGCGGCGATTCTGGCCTTTCTGCTGCCGCGCTGGATCCTGCGTTCGGTGGCCTCCGCGCGCCAGCGCCGGATCAAGAACGAGGTCCCGTTGTTCATCCACTTGCTGCTGTTGTTGTTCGAAGCGGGGCTGTCCACCCGTCAGGCTCTGGCGAGCCTGGTCCGTGAGGGTGGTGGGGTACTGCCGGAGATCGGCCGCGAGCTGGAACTGGCCATTCGCCAGTTGGAGGCGGGTGCCGACATCGGCGAGGTCATGAAGAACCTCTCCGAGACGCTCGATGTCGATGATTTGACGACAGTGTTCGCCGTTCTGCGCCAGGTTGACCGCTACGGTGGCGAGATCCGCGAACCGCTGCTCGATGCCCTCGAGGTGATCGAGGAGCGGCGTGGGCTGGATTTGCGCGAAAAGGTGAATCTGTTGTCAGGACGCATGACCGTGGTCATGGTCGGGTTCTTTTTTCCGGCGCTCCTGGCCTTCGTCGCCGGCCCGGCGTTCGTTGCGATCATCCGCGCATTGGGGCAGGTCAGTGGCCGTGAATAGGATCATGACCGTTTTGGCGGCGATCGGTACGCTCACCCTGGGTGCCTGTGCCTTGCCGCAGCGCATCGATGCATCCGCTGACGCGCCTGCCGGCGCGTCCGGCACCGAGATCGACCGCGAGCTGTACGGCCAGCTGATCCGTTCGATGCTCGATCAGGGGCAGTACTATGCCGCGCTCGCCCATGTGCAGCAGCGCCAGCGCAGCGGGGGGGGCGACCGCACCGAGCTGCGCTATCTGGAGGCCGAGGCACGTCGGGGTCTGGGCCAGGTGGAGGCAGCCAGAACCCTGTATGAAGGCTTGTTGAAGACGGCTTATGCTGCCCGCGCCTATCACGGGTTGGGTTTGCTGTACGCCGGGTCCGACTTGGATCGGGCGATCGGTTATCTGCGCGAGGCGGCGGTCCGCGCGCCGACCGATGCCGATGTCCGCAACGATCTCGGTTATGCGCTGCTCAAGGCGCGCCGCGACGCCGAGGCCTTGCACGAGCTGGCCACCGCGGTCGAGCTTGCGCCGGAGTCCGAAAAAGCGCGCAATAATCTCATGCTGCTGCTGATGGTGCGCGGCGATGAGGCGGCCGTGAACCGCGTCGCCCGCGAGGCAGCGGTGCCGGCTGAGACGATGGCGCGCCTGCGCAAGCAGGCCGCAGAGTTGAGGGCCCCGCGCGGGGCGACAGGAGGCAGGCCATGAACCAGCAGACCGGAAGGACTTGGGTGCTCGCACTCGCACTGGCGGCGACGTGCGCAGTCGCGGTAGCGGCAGAGCCCACGCAGGCGCCGCGGGTCGGTGATGCGACGCGCGCCTGGCTCGAGCTGCAGGCGAGCGGCAACGCCGCGCTGGGTACGCTGCGGCCGCTGCCGGGCGAGATTGCCGACAAAGCCTACCAGCGTTACCTCAAGAGCTTCGACAACCGTATTCCCGACAGCTATGCGCGCGAAAGCTTCGTGTCGGCGTCGGGTTCCGGTGGTTCCTGATCGTCCGCACGCGATGCTTCGTCACCAGCAAACCGGTGCGGTCGCCGTGTTCGCGGCGATTGCCGTCGGTGCAGGGCTGGTTGCGCTGGCTCTGGCGGTGGACGTCGGCCGCCTCTATGTCGCCCAGCGCGAGCTGCAGCGCATGGCCGATACCGCCGCACTCGATGCGGCACGGGTGGCGGGCGGCTGCATGGGCGTACCGGCCGATCCGCAGGCAGCGGCCTACGGCGAAACCTTGGCCAGCGTCGCGCGCAATGGTGGGCGCGCGCGCGAGGTCGAGCCTTTGGCCGTTGTCCTGGGACGCGACGTGCTTGCTGCCGACGGGCGCCATTATTTCGCGCCCGCCCAGACAGAGGAAACGGTGCACGCCGTGCAGGTGACACTGACCCGGCCGGCGCCGCAGCGGGTGCTGCCATTGGGACCCCCGGCTGGCCGGTTGGTGGCGCGGGCGGCGGCACGCTCGCGACCCTACGCCAGCGTGCACGTGGGCAGCCGTCTCGTGGCCCTCGATCCAGAAGGACTCAATCCGCTTCTCGACCGTGCTTTCGGCGGCAACGGTCTGCACGTCAGCGCCGTGGGTTACACCAGCCTGTTCGAGGCCAGCGTGCCGCTCGATTCCTTGATCGACACCCTGACACCGGGTGCGGTCGATCGACTGCGCTTCCGCGAGGAGACCGTGCCTGGGCTTCTGCGCACGATGGCCGATACCTTGGCCGCCTCCGGCAACGAGGCGGCGGCGATGGCCGCGCGCGAGATCGCAGCGAGTGCCGATCGCTCGCAGGGGATCGCTCCGGAGGAAGTCATCAGCGTCCAGCGCGAGTCGGCGCAACTCGTCGGCAGCGCGCTGATTGGCGCCGGCCAGCTCACCTTGCTCACCGCCCAGGCCACCAGCGAGTCGGCCGCGATCGAATTTTTGTATACGCTGCCGCCACCGCTGGGTGACAGCCGTGCCTTGGTGCGCTTCATCGATCCGGGGCGGATCGCGCTGCTTTCACCCCTGATGCCGGGCGAGACGCCGCGCTATGCAAGCAATACCCAGGGCGTGCTCGTCGCGGAGGTGATTCCGCAGAGTATCGCACTGGGTGGGGCGATGCGCTTGCCGGTCTGGGTCCAGGTCGCCCAAGCCACTGCCGAAGTCACCGATATCCAGTGCGCGCGCAGCGACTTTCCGCGTGACGTCGTCACCGTCGATGCCCGTGCCAGCGTGAGCCGGATGGGTATCGGTGAATTCGATGACATCGAAGGTCCCGCGCCGCAGCCGCGTCCGGCAACGCTGTTCGATGCGCCGCTGGCGGCGGGGTTTTTGGGGATCCCGGTGCCGGTGCACGTGCAGGTCCGCGCCTATGCGGTCGCCGATGTGCCGGGCGATCGGCGCCAGCTCGTCTTCGAAGGACCGTTTCCGTCGCCTCCCCAGACCATCGGCGGACCGGACACCGCCGCCATCCTTCAGGCGCTTGCGCTGCTGCCGTCGCAGCTCGATGTCCAGGTGCAAATCGTGCCGGTCGGCGCCCCCGGTGGGCCGGCGCTCGGAGCGGTGGATGCAAGCGTGCGCCGTTTGATTGAAGGCGCACAACAGCGCCTGGAGGCTGCGTTGCGGGCACAGATCAGCGAGCTGCTGATCGACGCCGGTGATGAGATCGTCGTTGGCGCGCTTAGCCGTACCGGGTTGACGCTGGGTGGCGCGGATGTGCGCGTCACCGACGTGGTGGCCAAGGAACCGTATCTGTTCGCCCGTTAGGGCGCCGAACCCGAGGATCACATGCGCCCGGACCGGCGTATGGACAAGCAGCCGTGGCTGACCGGACTCGCCGGGGTGTGCCTGATCCTGCTGGCGGCGCAGGCATTGCTGTGCCTGTGGCAGGCGCGTGCGCTGCAGTTGCGTCTGGATCATGCCCATGTCGCGGCGGAGGCGGCGCGGGCGCTGCAGCCCGAGCTCGTACGCCCAGCGGGGTTACGCAGCCTGCGTCCAGTCGTCGATGCCCTCTTGCAGCGCCCCGATCTCGGTTTGCGTTTTCTCGCGGTGCAGGACGCCGAGGGGGTCGTGCTCGCACGGGCGGGTTGGCTCGAAGCGCTCCGCCTGCCACTGTTGCCGCAGCGGCTGCAGGAGCAGTGGCGCGACACGCTCTACGCAGTGTGGGGCAGCTACGGCAGTCGCTCCATCCGGGGGCGTGACGGGCGACTGCTCGGGAGCATCGAGTACAGCCTCGAACCCGGAGCGGTCGAAGGCGTGCGCGTCGAGGCGGTGGCGGCCCTGCGTCTGGCTGGCTGGATTTCTGCGGGACTCACCCTGCCATTGGCCGCCATGGTCGCGATCGGTCTGTACCGGCAGCGCCGCGCAAAACCGGAGTGGCTCGGGCGTGCCGATCCCGATCGCCCAGTCTCTGGCAATGGATGGGGGGCGAGCGATGTCGGCGAGTTTCGCGACCGCGCCGGGGAGGTCATGGATGCACTGCAGTACGCCCTGATCGTGACCGACCGTGAAGGGGTGGTGCGCTATCTCAACAAGACGGCGGAGCATCTGACCGGCTGGTCGATGGCGGATGCGCAGGGCCGCCTGCTGTATTCGATCTTTCATCTCGTCGATGGCGCCGGAGCGGTGCTGCCCGGACCCGCCGATGGCGCGCTGCGCGAGGGTCGTCCCCAGGCGATGCAGTCCGGCTGGCTGCGCCGCCGTCATGGCGAGACGGTACCGATCGAGATGACCGCGTATCCGATGCGCAACCGCCAACGCCTGCTCGACGGCATCACCCTGCTGTTCCGCGACACCACACCGCAGCAGCAGGCACTGCAGTCATTGCGACGCGAGGCCCGATTGTCACAAGCGGTGGTCGATCACCTCGAAGAAGGTTTGCTGATCACCGACATGGCCGGGGTGGTGCATTCGGCCAATGCCCGTGCCGAACGCATGTTCGGTTATTCGCGCGACGAGCTGGTCGGGGCGACCGTGACCAAGCTGATGCCGGTGCCTTTCCTCAACGCACCGACGATCCGGATCACCGACTATGTTGCCAGCCGCAACGTCGGCAAGCTACCCAAGGTGGTCGGTTGGCGCAAGGATGCGACGACATTTCCGATCGAGCTGTGGGTACAGCCGATGCGCGTCGAGAGTGCGGACGGTCTGGTCGTCGTCGTGCGTGACATCAGCGAGCGTCTGCGCGGCGAGAATCTGGCGATGCGCCTGGGGCGGCTGCTCGACAACGCCAGCGAGGAGGTCTACATCTTCGAGGCGCAGTCGCTTTATTTTCTCGAGGTCAGCCGCACCGCCCAGCGCAATCTCGGTTATTCGCCGGAACAGCTGGCGCGGATGACGCCGCTTGACATCAGCGCGGAGCTGAGCGAGGAGAGTTTCCACCACTTCCTTGCCGATCTGCGCGGGGGCGATAAGGATCATCTCGTTTACCGGTGTCGGCACAAACGCGCCGATGGCAGCAGTTATCCGGTCGAGGTCCGGCTGAATTTTTCCCGCGACGAAGAACCGCCGGTGTTCATGGCCATCGCCACCGATATCGGCGATCGCTTGCTGGCCGAGGAGAGACTCAGCC
Organism: Fontimonas thermophila; assembly: GCF_900113085.1. Classification (GTDB taxonomy): domain Bacteria; phylum Pseudomonadota; class Gammaproteobacteria; order Nevskiales; family Nevskiaceae; genus Solimonas; species Solimonas thermophila. The sequence continues at coordinate 152,355 of NZ_FOOC01000003.1, forward strand.
AGCTTGCGCATTTCGATGCGCTGACCGGATTGCCCAACCGCGTGATGCTGCATGACCGGTTGCAGCAGGCGCTGCTGGCGGCCCAGCGTGGGCCGCGGCTGCTCGGTGTTTTCTTCCTCGACCTGGACCGCTTCAAACAGATCAACGATCTGCACGGTCATGCAGTCGGCGACCAGGTGCTCAAGGCGGTGGCGGATCGCTTGCGTTCGGCCGTACGGCCGAGTGACACCGTCGCCCGGCTGTCGGGCGATGAGTTCGTGATTCTGGCGCCGGGCCTGCGCAGCGCCGAGGATGCCCAGTTCGTTGCCGCAAAACTGCTCGACCGGTTTGCCCAGCCGCTGGATCTGCCGGGTCTTGCGATCACCTGCCGGCCCAGTATCGGAATCACGCTGTACCCGCTCGACGACAGCGATGCCGATGGCTTGCTGCGTCATGCCGATAACGCGATGTACCAGGCCAAGCAGGCCGGGCGCGGATGCTGGCGCTTGTTCACCGCCGAGATCGATCCCGGGCGCCGCCGTCAGTTCGATCTCGAACGTGAGATCCATGCGGCCGTCGCGCTCAACCAGTTCCACTTGATGAGCGCACCGGTGCTCGATGCCGAAGGTCGGGCTCATGCGCTGCTCGCCGCGCTGCGCTGGCAGCATCCGCGCCATGGTGTGATCGAGGGAACCGAACTCTGGCAGGCCGCCAGCCGCGCCGGCCTCGTCGCCGATCTCGAGCTCTGGCAGATCTGTCGGGCCTGCGAACAACTCGACGCCGCAGCGCAGGAAAAGTTACCGCTGCTGCCTTATCTGCTGCCGGTATCGGGCTGGCAGCTACGCGATCGCCAGTTCATCGCCCATCTCGGCGACTTGCTGGCACGCTACCGCGTGCCAGCGGCTTGCCTGGTGTTCGCGGTGACCCCGGACGGTCTCATCGAAGCCAGCGACCGCCATGCCGATACCGGGCAACTGCTGCGCGCTGGCGTGCGCCTGGCTCTGCGCGATTTCAACCTGATGCCGGCATCACCGTCCCTGCCGCTGGCCTATGTGCTCGCCGGGGCGTCGGTGCTGCACGTGCCCGAACGCGTGCAGGCTCTGCGCGCCGCGTTGCCGCGGCAGACCGTGATCATCGCCACTGGCGTATCGACGCCGGAAGAACTGCGCCGGTGCCATGCCGCCGGGATTGCCTGTGCTGCGGGCCCCGCAGTGGCCGGTGATCTGGATCCGTCAGCGCTGGCCGCCTGGCTGCGCAACAGCCGTATCGATGACGCCGTGTGAGCATCTACGGCGTTGACAGGCAGACCGTCAGCACGTCGCAGTGCGCGCGCTGTACCACGTCCTCCTCGGTATGGCTGAACAGCGCGGCCAGGCCGTGGCGCGGATGATGACCGACGACGATCAGGTCGGCGCCGAGCTCGCGTGCCGCGCGATGGATTTCCGCCGCCACGCCGCCGCTGGTGACGCGCAGCGCGGTCACGGACAGCGCGTTGCGTGCGCACAGCTCGCGTAACCGCGTTTCGGCCTGGCGTTGCAACTGCATCGACAGATCCGGCGGCGCTGCCATCAGCGCCTCGCCGGTTTCCAGCGGGATGTATTCGACCACGTGCACGATCGAAAGCCGTGCGCCGAACTGATGCGCGAGCGCCTGGGCGCGGCGCGCCACGCCCTCGCCATGCTCGTCCAGTGCGATCGCGGCAAGCAGATGCTGATACGTGGACATCGTGGTGCTCCGATGACGGTCGCCCGCGTCCAGTTTCCGGCTTTCGATGCGCGTTTTCCAGTCGGGGTACGAGGACAGCCGGATGGGTAGGGTCAGCCGGTGTGCAGCAGGTTCGCGAGCCGTGCGAAGTCGCGCGCATGCAGGGTTTCGGCGCGCGCGCGCGGGTCGATGCCGGCGCGGGCGATCGTTCGTGCATCGGCCAGTCCTTTGAGCGCATTCGCAAGAGTCTTGCGGCGCTGGCCGAAGGCAGAAGCGACCACACGGTCGAACAGCGGGAGGTCGCAGACCGTGAAGTCGGGTGTCCGTGGTCGCAGGCGTACGACCGCCGAATCGACCTTGGGCGGAGGCCGGAAAGCGCCAGGACCGACGTGAAACAGCGAGCTGACCGCGCAGCGCGCGGTCAGGGCGACCGAGAGCCGCCCGTATGCGGGATCGCCGGGTGCGGCTGCCATGCGATCGACGACCTCTTTCTGCAACATGAAGTGCATGTCGGTGATCGCCTCGGACTGGCCCAGCAGGTGGAAGAGCAGCGGCGTCGAGATGTTGTACGGGAGATTGCCGACCAGGCGGATGCGCGTGCCCGGTGGTGCGAGCGCGCGGTAATCGACGGTCAGCGCGTCGGCCTCGATCACGTGCAGACCCGGATGATTGTTGCATCGGCTGCGCAGCAGCGGAATCACGTCGCGGTCGATTTCGACGACGGTCAGCCGTCCGAGTCGCTGCAGCAGCGGGATGGTCAGTGCGCCCAGACCTGGCCCGATCTCGACGATTGCCTCGTCCGGCTGTGGGTCGAGCGCGCGCAGGATGCGTTCGATGACACCGGGATCGTGCAGGAAGTGCTGCCCGAAGCGGCGCTTGGCGACGTGATCGGTCATTCCGGCCGGGACCGTTCGGCAAGCTCGATGGCGAGCCGCAATGCCGCGCGCAGGCTGCCGCTGTCGGCGCGTCCGCTGCCGGCGAGCTCGAGCGCGGTGCCGTGGTCGACCGAGGTGCGCAGAATCGGCAGACCCAATGTGACGTTGACCGCTTCACCAAAGCCCGCGTGTTTGAGCACGGGCAGCCCTTGGTCGTGATACATGGCGAGTACCGCGTCGGCGCTGCCGAGCAGGCGCGGAGTGAACAGCGTATCTGCCGGCAACGGTCCCAGCAGTTGCATGTTTTCGTGACGCAGCCGCTCGAGCACGGGGGCGATGATCTCGATTTCCTCGCGCCCCAGATGGCCGGACTCGCCGGCATGCGGATTGAGTCCGCAGACCAGGACACGCGGATCGGGCAGACCGAACTTCGTGCGCAGGTCGGTGATCAGGGTGCGCAGCACCGACTCGAGCAGATCCGGTGTGATCGCATCGGCAACGGCGCGCAGCGGCAGGTGGGTCGTCGCCAGTGCCACGCGCAGCAGCGGCGCTGCGCCGGTGGTGACCAGCATCATCACCGGGCGTGTGACGCCGCAGCGTTGCGCGATGAATTCGGTATGCCCGCTAAACGGGAAGCCGGCATCGTTGATGATGCCCTTGTGCACCGGTCCGGTGACCCATGCGTCGGCGGCGCCGGCCAGACACGCGGCGGCGGCGGCGGCGAGCGTTTCAAGGACGTAGCCGGCATTGGCCGGATCGAGCCGCCCCGGTACCACGGGGGTGGCCAGGCGGTGCGCGAGCACGGGCAAGGTACCCGCGGCGTGCGCGCGCCGTGGCGCGTCGGTCTGGTAATCAGTGAGACGTAAGGAAAGGCCGAGCCTGCGTGCGCGGTCGTGCAGCAGCGCCGGATCGCAGACGGCAACGAGCTGGGCCGGCCAGGTCTGTTGCGCAAGCGCGCAGACCAGATCGGGCCCGATGCCAGCCGGTTCCCCTGGGGTGATCAGGATGCGCGGGATGCCCACGCGTTCCCCGTATCACGATGCCTTCTGCGCCGCCGTCTCTGCGTCGCTGGGCATACGGTACTCGACGTAGGCTTCGCTGCGCAGGCGGCGCAGCCAGGTGTCGTATTCCTCGGCAGCCTTGCGGTTGGCGATCGCGGCGCGTGCACGTGCGCGCCGCGTCTCATCGGTGGTGTCGCGTGTGCGCCGCTCGATGACGCTGGCGATGTGCCAGCCGAACTGGGTCCGAAACGGCGGCGACAGCTCGCCCGGCTCAAGTTGGTCGATGCGGACCTGGAATTCCGGAGCGAAGACCCCTGGCGGCTGGAAACCCAGGTCACCGCCATTGTTCTTGGAGCCGGGATCGTCGGAATATTCCTTGGCGAGCTTGGCGAAGTCTTCGCCGGCCTGCAGACGGTTGTACAGGTCGCGTGCGAGCAGGCGGGCCTGGTCGTCGTTGCGCACCGCATTGGTCTGGATCAGGATGTGACGCGCACGGGTTTCGACCACGGTCGTGCGCTCGCCGCCGCCGCGCCGGTCCACGAGCTTGATGATGTGGTAGCCGCCCGAGGTTTCGATCAGATCGCTGATCTGACCCGGCGCGAGCTTGGCAGCGGTACGCGCGAAGGTCTGCGGCAGATCGACGCCGCGGCGCCAGTCGAGGTCGCCACCCTGAAGCGCCTGCTGACCGTCCGAATGCGCGATCGCGACCTGGGCGAAGTCTTCGCCGGCGCGCAGGCGCTGGAGCAGGGCCTCGGCACGCTTGCGCGCGGCTTCGCGTACCTCCGCGCTGGCGCCTTCGGGCACGGCGACGAGGATATGGGAGAGGCGGTATTCGACGTCGGCATCGGTGCCCTGGCTGGCCAGCAGCATGTCGATGTCCTGATCGGTGACCGTCACGCGGCTGTCGACCTCGCGCGCGCGCAGGCGCTGGATCATCACCTCGTCGCGGATTTGCTCGCGCACGGCCAGGTAGTCCATGCCGTCCTTGCGCACCGCCTCGGCGAATTCGGCGAGGCTCATGTTGTTCTGACGCGCGATGTTGGTCAGCACCTCGTTGAGTTCGCGATCGTCGACGCGGATGCCGGCCTGCTGCGCACGCTGGGTCTGCAGCCGCGTCAGGATCAGCCGTTCCAGTACCTGTGCGCGCAGTGCCTCCTCATCCGGAGCACGGATGCCGCGTTCGCGGATCTGCCGGCGCGCATCTTCCATGGCCTGGTCGAGTTCGCTCTGCAGGATGACGCCCTGGTCGACGATGACGAGGATGCGGTCCAGCAGTTCGGCGGCGGCGACGGGGCGCAGCGCCATGAGTGCCAACAGCAGGGCGGTGATCAGGCGGACGGGCGCAAAAGAGAACAGCTTCATGGGGACCATCGGACGGGCGGAAAGCAGGCATTATCGCGCATTGCGGCCGACGAGCGTGCCGGCCAGGATGGGTTATTCGACCGCATCGGTGCGAAAGAGGTTCGGCGGCCTCGAGCCGATGCGCGCCAGTCCCTTGAGTTCGAGCAGCAGGTAGATGCCCGAGTTGCGCTCGCCACTGGTGTTGGCGACATAGCGGCGATAAGACGTGCGCAGCGCCCAGCAGCAGGTTTCGTACTGGATGCTGGCGATGGTGTCGAGGGATTCCCGGTCACGCAGCGAGTAGCGCCAGCGGCCGAGCAGGCTCAGGTTGTTCCACAGGGGGGTCGAGACGATCACGTCAGTCTGTTCCAGCAGATTGGCGCGGTAGCGGTAAGCCAGCTCGGCGCGCCGGCGGTCCGAACGGTAACGCAGTCCGACGCTGGAGCGGGTGAAATCGGCATCCTCCGGCGACCATTGTGTATCCCAGTAGGTCCCCCAGCGCTCGCTGAGAGCGTAGTCGAAGGCGGCGATGAAGTCCGTGGCTCCCCGGTCGGGAGGGGGTTCATCGGGCAGCCGCACGCGTGGGGATTGGAAACGGAACAGCTGGCCGATCGTCGCGCTGGCGCGCAGGATTCCGCTGTCGGGGTCGAGCTGGCGGCCGGTTACCGCAAACGCGAAATGGTTGGCGTCGGAGATGCGGTCTTCGCCGGAGAAACGGTTGCGTGCGAACAGCTGGGTAACGTCGAAGTCGGGTTCGCCGCTGTCGAAGATCGGCAGCTGCGATTGATCCTCATAGGGTACGTACAGGTAGAACAGACGCGGTTCCAGGGTCTGTGGTGCACCGGAGGGCGTGATGCGATCGAAGCGCAGGCCGTACTCGGCGCTGAAGATCGGCAGTGCGCGATCCGGGCGGCTGGGTTGCCCCGGCGCGGTGCCGGTCAGCTCGTAGGCGGTGTAACGAAAATCGACCTGCGACCTGGCAAACCAGGCGATGCGGTCTTTTTCCATGCGCAGGTACGGATGCAGATCGATGCGCTGACCCTCGACGGATCCCGGACGCACGAAATTCGCATACTCGGTGACAGCGCCCAGACGGGTATCCCAGATCGCGTTGCGCGTCAGTGCGTCGATGCGGATCTGCGGCAGGCGTCGGTATGGATCATCGACCGGATCGAGATTGCTCGCGATCGTCTGGTAATCCTGGAACAGCATCTGCACCGTATAGGCAGCCGGGGCGTGGTAGGTGAAACGCGCACTGCGCTCCAGATGCGTGATCGAACTCAAATCGACGTTGCCGCCGAGATCCTCGAAGTAGGCGGGGTCGCTGGTCTCGGCATAGTGGATGTCCACGCCCAGGCGCGAGCCCACAATTCCGCGATGTACGAGTTCGGTGTAGGTGCGGCGCTCGCCGGTGATGCGATCATTGCCCAGAAACTCATAGCCCAGACGACCCTCGGCACTGCGCAGCAGGTAGCGGCCTTCGGCATCGATCTGCGTGCCGCGATCGGACATCAGGCGTGGCGCGAGCGTCGCGTCGTAGTTGGGCGCGAGGTTGAAATAGACCGGCACGCGCAGATCCCAGCCGGTTTTGTCGGATCGGCCAACCGTGGGGAAGAGCAGGCCGGTGCGGCGGCGGTCGTCGATCGGGAACTGGAACCACGGGGCATACAGGATCGGCACGCCGAAGAAGCGCAGGCGGGCATGGCGCGCGGTGCCCAGCCCCTGTTCGTGATCGAGCTTGATGGCGCTGGCCTCCAGGTACCAGGCGTCGGATCCGGGGGCGCAGGTGGTATAGCGCACGTCGTCGAGCCGCGCCACGCCATCCTGGCCGATACGCACGTGGCCCGATTCGCCCCGCGCCGAGCGCTGTGTCAGTACGAATTCGGTTCCTTCGAAACGCCCGCTGTCGTCGTCGAGGTCAAAGTGCGCCGACTGCGCGCGGATCAGGAGCTGACGGTTGCGGAACGTGGAAGGGGCGTCGATCTCGACCAAGCGCTCACGCTCGTCGTATTCCAGCGCCGGGGCGGTGAATTCCTTGTCCCCCTGGCGCAGCTGTACCGAGCCGCTCAAGCGCGAGCGGCCATCGGCGCTCAAATCCACATGGTCGGCGTCGAGGACCAGGCGCGGATCGGCGGGAGCATCGAGCGCCGGCAGAGTGTCGGTGAGTTGCGTGCACCCCTCTTGCGTGACTTGCGCGTGCGCGGGCGCGGCCAGCGCGGCGGCAAGGATCAACCCGATCAGTGGACGGACAGGCAAGGTCGGCTGCAAGGTGGCTGTGGTTTTTCCAATCAGCGCGCAAGTATCGGCGTTGCCGCAGCGCCGGTGCAATCGGCCGCTGGTGTAAGCTTCGCCGCGCCCGTACCGATTCACCCCATGTCCGATTCCATTCTCTCTTGTATGGATGCGGCCGATCTGCGCGCCCAGACCGCCCGGCAGTGGGCGCTGGCGCAGTTGGGGCTGCAGCAGGCCGAGTTCGCGCCGGCTTCGGCCGATGCCAGTTTCCGCCGTTATTTCCGCATCCGCGACGGGGTCCGTAGCTGGATCGTCATGGATGCGCCGCCGGAGCGTGAGCCGCTTGCGCCGTTCGTCACCGTCGCCGGTCTTCTGCATGCCGCCGGCCTGAATGCGCCGCGGATTCTCGCCGAGGACCGCATGCGCGGCTATCTGCTTCTCACCGATCTCGGCCAGCAGACGTTTCTGCAGGTGCTCGATGAGCACAATGCCGATGCGTTGATGAGCGATGCGATCACGGCCTTGATCCGCTGGCAGTGCTCCACCCGCTCCGGTGTGCTGCCTCCCTACGACGCCGCGCTGCTCAAGCGCGAACTGGATCTGTTCCCGGACTGGTACGTCGGCCGTCATTTGCAGCGCGCGCTGTCGGCGCGTCAGCGTGAGGTGTTGACCGCGATCGAGCATCGACTGATCGGCTCGGCCCTGGCCCAGCCGCGTGTGTTCGTCCACCGCGATTACATGCCGCGCAATCTGATGTTCACCGACCCCAATCCCGGCATCCTCGATTTTCAGGATGCCGTCGAAGGGCCGATCAGCTACGACGTGATCTCCCTGCTGCGCGACGCCTTTTTGTCCTGGCCCGAGGCACGCGTCGAACACTGGTTGCGTCAATACTGGACAGCGGCGCGCGCCGCCGGTTTGCCGGTCGATGCCGACTTCGCTGCATTCCGCCGCGCTTGCGACTTCATGGGGGTGCAGCGCCATCTCAAAGTCATCGGGATTTTCGCGCGCATCCACTACCGCGATGGCAAACCGCACTACCTTGCCGATGTGCCGCGCTTCATCGGTTACGTGCGCGGGGTCGCCGCTCGGTATGCCGAGCTGGCGCCGCTTTTGCAGCTTTTCGATGAGCTGAACCTGCACGCAGAGGCAACATGAGCATTTTGCGTACGCCGGCGCAAAGCCCAATCGGCCCGTGCGCGATCGGTCTGGTGCGATGACCTGTGCCCTGATTCTTGCCGCCGGCCGCGGTGAGCGCATGCGGCCGCTGACCGATCACACGCCCAAGCCGCTCGTCGAGGTGCGCGGTCGGCCGCTGATCGAGCATCACCTCGACGGGCTGCATCGTGCGGGCATCGAGCGGGTCGTCGTCAATCTGGGCTGGTTGGGCGAGCGTTTGCGCGCGCATCTGGGCGATGGCGCGCGTTACGGGTTGCGCATCGATTATTCCGTGGAGGGTTGGCCGGCGCTCGAGACCGGCGGCGGCATTTACCGCGCCCTGCCGCTGCTCGGCACGGCGCCTTTCATCGTCATCAACGGCGATGTCTATTGCGATTATCCCCTGCGGCAGCTCGTCGAACGCGCACAAAACCTGCCGCCGAACGATCTCGCCCATCTGTTGCTCGTCCCCAACCCCGCACACCATCCCAACGGAGACTTCGCGCTCGATGGCGCACGCGTGCGCGACGCTGGCATGCCCCGGCATACCTTCAGCGGCATATCGGTCCTGCGCCCGGATCTGTTCGAGGGTTGCCGCGACGGTGCCTTTCCGCTGGCGCCGCTGCTGCGCAAGGCGATACGCGCGGATCGGGTCGGCGGCGAGCTGTACACGGGGCTGTGGTCCGACGTCGGGACGATCGAGCGCCGCGATGCGCTCAACGCCTGATCCGTGCCGCGGAACGCAGACGTGTGCGGCGATGCTAAAGTGCGCGCCCGATCTCATCCGCACGCCCCATGACCGAAACGCCTGCACCGGCTCTGCCTTCCCCGGAACAGCTCGATCGCCATGTCGCGCTGGCGCTGGATGCCGCACGCGCGGGCGGGGCGACACAGGCTGAAGCCAGCGTCAGCGCCAGCCGGGGGCTGTCGGTGAGCGTCCGCAAAGGCGAGGTCGAGAGCCTGGAATTCCAGCAGGACCGCGATCTGGGGATCACGGTTTACATCGGTCACCGCAAGGGCAATGCCAGCACCGGCGATTTGTCCGATGCCGGCATCCGCGCTGCGGTGCAGGCGGCGCTCGACATCGCACGCGCCACCGGCGAGGACCCGTGCAATGGCCTGGCCGATGCCGAGCGCATGGCGCGCGTATTTCCGGACCTGGACCTCGATCATCCTTGGGATCTGGATGCCACGGCCGCGATCGATCTCGCCGCGGCCTGCGAGGCCGCCGCATTCGCCGCCGATCCGCGGGTCAGCGGCAGCGAGGGCGCGAGCGTCAGCTCGCACCGTGGCGTCAGCGTCTATGCCAACACGCATGGTTTTCTCGGCCACCGCAGTGCAACCCATCACAGCATCGGCTGTGCGGTGGTCGCCGGTCGTGGCGAGGCGATACAGCGGGATTACTGGTACAGCAGTGCCCGCTGCGCCGATGATTTGATGGAGGCCGCGGCGGTCGGCCGCAAGGCTGGCTTACGTGCGGCGGCGCGTCTGGGCGCGCGCAAGCTGGGAACCTGCACCGCCCCGGTGCTGTTCCCGCCCGAGCTGGCGCGTGGACTCTGGGGGCATCTGATCAGCGCGATGTCCGGCGGCGCACTCTACCGCAAGGCGAGTTTTCTGCTCGGCCGTCTCGGTCAGCCGGTGTGCGCGCCGCAGGTGACGCTGCTGCAGCGGCCGCTGCTGCCGCGAGGAGCCGGCAGCGCCGCCTACGACAACGAGGGCGTGGCGACGCAGGATCGCACGCTCGTCGAGCGCGGGGTGCTGCAGGGCTGGCTGCTCGGCAGCTATTCCGCGCGCAAGCTGGGCTTGTCGACGACCGGCAACGCCGGCGGCGTGTTCAACCTGATCGTCGAGCCGGGCACGGATGATTTCGAGGCGCTGCTCCGGCGCATGGACCGCGGCCTGCTGCTGTGCGAGCTGCTCGGCCAGGGGGTGAACCTCGTCACCGGCGATTATTCACGCGGCGCTGCCGGCTTCTGGGTCGAACATGGCGAAATCGCCTATCCGGTCGAGGAACTGACCATCGCCGGCAATCTCGCCGACATGTTCAGGCACATCGTCGCCATCGGGTGCGACGTCGATACGCTGCACAATGTGCGCACCGGCTCGGTGTTGATCGAGCGCATGACCATCGCCGGACACTAAAAACCGCCCGGCGCTCAGAGCGCGCGGCGAAACTGGACGATCCGCCAGATCTCCTCGAAGCCGACGCAAGTCCAGTAGCGCTGGGTGGCGATGTCGTCGATCTCGGCGTCGGCGGCCATTTCGGTGCAGCCGGCCTCGCGGAACCAGTCCATCGCCCGGGCGAGCAAGGCCTTGCCGATCCCCTGCCGTCGCCATTTCGGGATCACGAACAAGCCCTCGACATAACCGACCGGGGAGCTGGCGCAGCCATCGACGCTGCTGCGCAGAGAGAGTTCGATGAAGCCGAGGACCTGATCGCCGTCGGCGACCGCGACGAAGCAGATCTGGTCGGATGCGCGGGCGATCGCGTTCATCTCGCGCTCGTGCTCGGCGTCGTCGAGCCCGCTGTAGAGCGAGTCGCGCAGGCGCTTCCACTGCGCGAACAGCTCCGGAGTGACGACTCTCAGGTCCATGGGGGGCATGATCCATCGGGCGCAAGTCCCGCCAAGGCCGTCAGGATAGCGCGGTCCGTTGGTGCCGACAGCGGCGTCTGCGCGATGACACCGTGCCCATGGGCGCTTGGTCGGGTGCGCGGTGCCATCGGTGTCGTCCATACTGCGTCTGCGGCCGGACCCCGCTCTCCATCGAGTCCGGCCGGTCTTTTGCCCGCTGATGGATTTTCCGCCCGCTTGGTGAGCAGTGACGATGTCCGGTGAGTCGATGCGTGTGCGCCTGCCCGGTGCGATCTGGGCGCTGGGTCTGGTGAGCCTGTGCATGGACATGTCATCGGAGATGATCCATGCGCTGTTGCCGGTATTCATGGTCAGCGTGCTCGGCGTCGGTGTGGCCGCCGTGGGATGGGTCGAGGGCATCGCCGAGGCGACGGCGGCGATCGTCAAGCTCTACGCAGGCGTGCTCAGCGACCGGCTCGGCCGGCGCAAGCCGCTGGCCTTGCTCGGGTACGGTCTTGCCGCGCTGACCAAGCCGCTGTTTCCGCTCGCAGGGAGCTTGGGCACCGTGCTCGCTGCGCGTTTCATCGATCGTATCGGCAAGGGCATCCGCGGTGCGCCGCGGGATGCGCTGGTCGCCGCGCTCGCCCCGCCGGCGCTGCGCGGGGCGGCGTTCGGCCTGCGCCAGTCGCTCGATACCGCCGGTGCTTTCATCGGTCCAGCACTCGGTCTGTGGCTGATGCTCGTTTTTGCGGGCGATTTCCGCGCCGTGTTCTGGGTCGCCGTCGTGCCCGCCTTCGCCGCGGTGGCCGTGCTCGCCCTGGGAGTGCGCGAACCGGCGCCGGTATCGCCATCACCGGCATCGTCACACGGCTGGGATTTGCGCGAGGCGCGCACGCTGGGCCCGGCTTACCGGCGTGTGCTGCTCATCGGTGCCGTGTTCACGCTCGCACGTTTTTCGGAAGCCTTCCTCGTGCTGCGCGGCCACGCACTGGGGTTGCCCGATGCCCAGACACCGTGGGTGCTGATCGCGCTCAATGCCGCCTACATGTTCAGCGCCTATCCGGCCGGTGCGCTGTCTGACCGGCTGCCGCGCGAGCGCCTGCTGGGCTGGGGGTTGATTCTGCTCGTCGTGGCCGACGTCGTGTTGGCCCTGGCCGCGGACTGGACGGCGCTGTTCGCCGGCATCGCGGTATGGGGTCTGCATCTGGGGTTCACGCAGGGGTTGCTCGCGGCACTGGTCGCGGATACCGCGCCGCCACAGCGCCACGGCGCGGCCTTCGGGCTGTTTCATCTCGTCACGGGTATCGCCCTTTTGCTGGCGAGCCTGCTCGCCGGGTGGCTCTGGGAAGCCTGGGGTCCTGAGGCGACGTTTGCCGCCGGCGCGGGATGGGCGCTCGCTGCCTGGCTCTTGCTGCTGCGCCGGCCGCGGGATTCGGCCGGCGGCTGATCAGCCGCTCTTGCTGCGGCTGCTGTCCCATTGCGCAGCGCCGAGAATGACCAGGCGCATCTGCTTTTCGGCATCACGGTAAATGCGCTTAAGCGCCGCACGGTCGGTGGGCGGTGTATCGAGCAGCAGTTCGGTCGCGGCGATGATGACATGCACCATCAGCCCGGCCAGCACCTGCAGGTCGTCGGCACTGAACCGCCCCAGCGCCGGGAAGCGCGACAGGTCCACGGCCAGCTCGCCGATCCACAGGCGGATCTCTTTGCGGATCGCCATGCGCAGCGCCGAAGAGCCGGAAAAGCGCTCCTTGGCGATGAAGCGGAAATGCGCGCGGTGGGCGCCAGCGTAGTCCAGGAATGTCGTCACCGAGGCGCGGATGATGTGGGTGGCCGGTAAGCCGCCCTCGCGGGCCTGACGCATGAGCTGGTGCAGCGACGCGAAGGAATCCTCGATCAGTGCATGGCCGAGATCTTCCATGCCGGAGAAATGCCGGTAGAACGCCGCCGGTGTGATGCCCGCGGTTTTGGTCACTTCGCGCAGACTCAGACTGCTGAAGCTGCGTTCGCCTTCGAGCAGCTGCAAGGCGGCGTCGAGCAGGGCACGGCGTGTGCGCTGCTTGCGGGCATCGCGGCCGTCGCCGGGGATTTGCGTTTCTTCACCGCGGCGTCGGTGGCTGCGCGTCTTGCGGATCATGGTGAACATAGGCTACCACGCATCGAGTCTGGATTGGCGCAGTAAACCAATGAAAAACATGCGTTAAAGAGATTTAAGTAAACGATTGTTGACTCAATGCGCGTGGATCTCTTAAAGTAAACACACGTTTACTGGAGCGATGAGATGACGTTACAGCCGCGAATTCCCGGACTGCGCCTGCTGGCCCGCGCCGCCACAGGGCTGACCTATCCGCTGGCACCAGCGGACTATCTGCTGCCGTTCACCCAAGGCAGTGCGCGCATCGAGGCGGTCACAAAGCCTGCGCCCGGCGTGGTGACGCTGACCCTGCGTCCGCGGCAGCGGCTCGTGCATCGCGCAGGTCAGTTCGTGCGCGTCGGCGTGGACATCGATGGTGTGCGCCACACCCGCTGCTATTCGGTTTCGTCGCCGCCGGAGCGCACCGACGGCCGGTTCACGATCACCGTGAAAGCCATCGCCGGCGGACGTGTATCGACGTATCTGGCCGAGCGTGTCGAAGTGGGCGAGCGCCTGTGGGTGGATGCGCCGTCCGGTGATTTCGTTCTGCCGGAGATGCTGCCGGAACGACTGCTGTTCATCGCCGCCGGCAGCGGCATCACGCCGATCATGAGCATGCTCGCAAGCCTGGATGCGCGTGCCGCGATGCCGGACGTGGTTCTGATCCACGCCGCATCGACCGAGCCCGATCTCATCTTTGCCGCGGAACTCGCCGCGCTGGCGGCACGACATCCCAGCTTGCACCTGCACCGCGTCCTCAGCCGGGATGGTGGACGCCTGACCAGGGAGCGTCTGGCCGCGCTGTGTCCGGACTGGAGTCAGCGCGAAACCTGGGCCTGCGGGCCGGAGGGGTTGCTGGCGTGGCTCGAAGACCACTGGCAGGGCGCCGGTGTCGGGGCGCGTCTGCACGTCGAGCGCTTCCGGCCACGGTGGACTTCGAACCTGTCGGGCGAAGCCGGCCGCGTGTCTTTCCGGCGCAGCGGATGCGTGGTGCCGAGCCGTGGCGACCGCAGTGTGCTGGAACTCGCCGAAGCCAGCGGCCTTGCGCCTGCGCATGGCTGCCGCATGGGTATCTGCCACGGGTGCACGGCCACGCTCAAATCCGGCCGCGTGCGCGATCTGCGCAACGGCCAGACCTTTGGCGACGAAGGCGATCGTGTGCAGATCTGTGTCTGCGCGCCGGTCGGCGACGTCGAAATCGAACTGTGAACCCCCGTCATCGGAGCCTGGAATGACTGCCTACACCCACCTTTCGCCGGCCGAGATCGAGGCTTTCGGCCGGGAACTCGACGCAATCCGCGACGAGGTCAAGGCCAGCCTCGGCGCGCGCGACGCGGCTTACATCCGCCGCCTGATCCGCATTCAGCGCATGCTCGATCTGTCCGGGCGCGCGTTGTTGTTTGCCGGTGTGCTGCCGCCTGCGTGGCTGGCCGGCACGGCACTGCTGTCGGTGGCCAAGATCCTCGAAAACATGGAGATCGGCCACAACGTCATGCATGCGCAGTGGGACTGGATGAGGGATCCCAAAATCCACTCCTCCACCTGGGAGTGGGACACCGCCTGTCCGGCCGCGCAATGGAAGCATTCCCACAACTACATGCATCACACCTACACCAACGTCGTCGGCATGGATCGCGACGTCGGTTACGGCATTCTGCGCATGTCGCCGAAGCAGCGCTGGCGGGTGTGGAATCTCGGCCAGCCGGTTTACAACGCCTGGCTTGCCATCCTGTTCCAGTACGGCGTGGCGCTGCACGACGTGGAATTCGACCGGGTCGTGCAAGGCAAAAAGACCTGGCGCGAGGCCTGGACCCAACTGAAAGCCATCGCGCGCAAGACCAGTCGGCAGACGCTCAAGGATTACGTGCTGTTCCCGGTGCTCGCCGGCCCGTTCTTCGCATACGTCTTCGCCGGCAATCTCACGGCCAATCTCGTGCGCAACCTCTGGGCCTACGCGATCATCTTCTGCGGTCATTTTCCGGCCGGCGCGCACACTTTCGAGCCCGAGGCGGTGGCCAACGAAACCCGCGGGCACTGGTATCTGCGGCAGCTGCTCGGTTCCTGCAACATCCGCGGCGGCAAGCTGTTCCACATCCTCTCTGGCAATCTGAGTCACCAGATCGAGCACCACCTGTTCCCGGACCTGCCGAGCAACCGCTACGCCGAGATCGCGCCACGCGTGCAGGCGCTGTGCGCGAAGTACGGGTTGCCATATAACAGCGCCTCTTTCACACGCCAGTTCGGTACGACGCTCTGGCGCGTCCTGCGCTTGAGCCTGCCCGGCGGGCAGTCGCTGGAGCCGGCACCGGCCTGAGGGTTGCGTCGGGGTGGCGGGGCGGGTCGCGTATGGCTGGCTTTCCCGCCCCGGCCCGCTTTTTTCATAAGGATATGAACCCGATCGCGGCATTTTTCGTCTAGGATGCGCACCGTCGCCGCCGCAACCTTCCGGCTGGTTGCGGGGCGCCCTACATCGTGACAACCGGCAGGAGAGATATGGCGGCCATCGGTACCGAGCGGGTTCTCAGCGTGCGGCACTGGAACGATACGCTGTTCAGTTTCCGGACCACACGTGATCCCGCCTTGCGTTTCCGCAACGGACAATTCGTGATGATCGGCCTCGAGGTCAACGGCCGGCCGCTGATGCGGGCCTACAGCATCGCCAGCGCCAATCACGAAGACCATCTGGAGTTCTTCAGCATCAAGGTGCCGAACGGCCCGCTGACCTCGCTGCTGCAGAACGTACGCCCTGGGCAGGAGATCCTGGTCAGCCGCAAGCCGACCGGCACGCTGCTGCTCGACGATCTCAAGCCGGGCAAGCATCTCTATCTGCTGAGCACAGGGACCGGCCTGGCGCCGTTCCTGAGCCTGGTCAAAGACCCCGAGATGTACGAGCGATTCGAGAAAATCGTGCTCGTGCATGGGGTGCGCATCGTCAGCGAACTGGCGTACGAAGAGTATTTCACGCGAACCTTGCCCAACGATGAGCTGTTCGGCGAGTGGGTGCGCGAAAAACTGATCTACTACCCGACGGTGACCCGCGAACCCTATCGCAACCGCGGCCGACTCACCGACCTCATCGAATCGGGCAAGCTGTTCGCCGACATCGGCCTGCCGCCGCTCGATCCGGCCACTGACCGGGCGATGATCTGCGGCAGTCCGACGATGCTCGCGGATACCTCGCGCATCCTCGATACGCGTGGTTTTGCCATCTCCCCGCACATCGGCACGCCCGGCGATTACGTCATCGAGCGCGCCTTCGTCGAGAAGTAGGGCGCACACAACCTCGGACGATGGCGGGACGCTGTCCGCGTCTGTTGCCCTTTTGGGCGTCTTGTCGCTCGGCGACACAGCCTGCACCCGGGGCTGTAGTAGCCCGCCCCTCATCCAGCGGAGGCAGGTTTTTGTCAGAACCGGTGAGTGATCGTTTGAGGATGCAAATATGACTCCGGTACGCGCCGGCGGATTCAGCCGTCTGCGCCGGCCTGCTGCAGCCAGGCCAGTGCCTGGACGAGCAGCCAGCCGCTGGTGGTGAGTCCGCCGAGCCAGATCAGCAAGGCCGGCCACTGGCCGAGCAGGCCGAGCGCTACGCCGGGTGCGAGGCAGGCGACGGCGAGCGTTCGGCGCACCGGGGTTGGGATCGGTGCGGTGCGCAGGCGCAGGCTGCGCAGGCGCTTGGGATCGCGTAGCGCCAGGATCAGCAGCGGGATGCCGCTTATGGCGAGCGCGATGGCGGCGCAGGGCGTCGTCGTCATGCCTTCTGTGCCTCGATCTGCGAAGCGGGGGTCCGGATCAGGGCGGCCGGCCGCGGGCGCAGACTCCATAGACAGAACAGGCCACCGCCGATGAAGGCGAGATCCAGTGCAATCACCGTCGCCAATCCTGCGTTGAAAGCGTCGATCCAGCCAATGCCGCCGCACATCCAGCGCAGCAGGGGAAGGCCGACCAGGGCCAAGCCGGTGCTGCCCAGCAGGATGTCGCGGATGCGCGCAGGATCCCGCAGACGCCACGCCAGGATGGCGGCGATCGCTGCCGCGCCGAAGAAGGCGGCGAACATCACCGGTTCCAGCGCCGGCCAGATCCGGCGCGCGGGGAAGTACGCCCACGCCGCCGCCACCAGCGAAAGCGGCAGTCCGTAGGCGACCCAGCAGGTCAGGCGCGCCAGTGCACGCCAGATCGGCTGCTCGCTGCGGCGCTGCGTCCACAGCAGCAGTCCGGTGATGCTCACGTAGGCGCCGGCGAAGCCGAGCGCGAACCAGACGGTCTTGGACAGCACTCCGGCGAAGTTGCCGAAATGCAGCGGTGCCATCAGCGCGAACAGGGTCCCGCCCGTCGAGGGCACCAGACCCAGGTTGGGTTTGGCGTAGCGGAATTCGCCGGTGGCGCCGCTATAGACGTAAGTCGGGCCGGTGAGCGCACCTTCGCGGTAGTTCATGAACACCGTCACCAGGCTGTCGGCACGTCCCCAATGCTGGATTGAGACGAATGTGGGTTCGGCGTCGCTGCGGGCGCGGACGTCGGCGAGTATCGCATCGAGATCGGCCATCGGCGCCGGTGTCGCATCGACCTGTGGCGGGTTGCCGACGAGGGTCTCGATCAGCTTGTCCTGATCGCCACCGAATACGACCATCGCCACTGCCGGGATGCCGAGCGCGCTGCCGAAGCTGAAGTAGCTGCCGGTGAACGCCAGGATGAAAGCAAACGGCAGATTCCAGGTGCCAGCGATGACGTGGCTGTCGCGGGCCTTGAGCAGGGTTTCGCCCCTGCGGCGCAGGGTGAACAGCTCGCGGATGAGATGGCGGTGGACGACGAAGCCGCTCACCGCCGCAACCAGCATGGCCAGGCCGAGTACGCCGGTGAGCAGCAGACCCCAGGGATCGGGGATGTGCAGGTTGACGTGCAGCCCGACAATGAATTCGGACAAGGCGTTGGCGACGTCGGTTGCTTCGATGTCCGCGTCGGTGCCTTCGCGCCGGTCCAGGATCTCGCCACTGCGCGGATCGATCTCGGCGGCGACGCCGCGCTCGCGCGGCTTGCCATCCTCGTCCGTTTCGTGTCTGTGGAAGAACACGTACAGGCGATTCCCGGCGCGCGGGAAGAAGAAGGCTTCCTCGTGGAACTGCGGGTCCACGCTGGCCGCGAAGTCGCGGACCATGCGATCGGTCCCGGGCGGGAAGGGATCGGCGATGTGCGTTGACAGCGGGCTGGACCAGTCGGCGATTTCCTTTGCAAACACCGCGATGGTGCCGGTCAGGATCACGGCGTACAGCAGCAGGCCGAGGGCCACGGCCGACCAGCCGTGGATGGCGAGCAGTGTTTTCGTACGTTCCTGTGAAAGCCGGATCATGGGGCGCTGTGCAGCAGGTGCTGGGCGATCAGCGCGGCGTGCAGCAGGCCGATCCCCGCGATGAAAATCCAGGCGCGGGTCAGGCGGCGCGCGAGACAGGCGCAGAAGAACAGTGCGGCCCAGATCGCCGGGAACAGCAGGATCGGCAGCACCAGGTTGTCGATCTGGGCCGGCCCGGCGGGCAACCACAGCGCGCTGCCGGCCATGACCAGGCAGGCGACGGCAAAGACCACGGGGCCGGCGAGCACGACTCGCGACCAGAGGCTGTGCCTGGAGGAGGTGTCGGCGGGGGATGCGGAGGTCATTGCGGGACGAACGGGCAAGCCCGCCGATTGTAAATGAGAAAAACTTGCATTTGCATCATCGAAAGGTGAGCCCGCCGGGTCGGTGGCCGTGTGTCCTGCTTGCGCGCGGTGCCGGCGGCAACGGGCGGTGGTGCTACGACACCCCCTGGTAACCGAGCCAGGCCGCCAGCAGTGGTACGAGCAGCCAAAGCAAGCCCTTGATCAGAAAGAACCAGAAGCCGAGCTGGGCGAACCGCGCCCAGCGCCGGTGCGGTGGGTCGCGGACCAGTGATCGTTTCATGCCGCGACGGCCCGTGCGCGGCGCACCAGCGCGACCATCGCCGCGCGCACATCGGCCACGGTGCTGACCGGGATATCGAAATCGATGCGCAGCAGGCGTTTGCCGAGCATGAGATCAAAGCCCTCGCCATCGATCGCGGACAGCCGCGGAACGGCTTCCCCTGGCTCGATGCCGTGCAGACGGCAGTAATCGCGCAGCGCATCGACGTGGTCGCCGTTCATGTGCGCAATCATCCCCGCTTCTTCCTGAGCCGTGAACGGGTGGGTGCGGCGGATCATCTCCGCGCTGACCCAGTGGATTCTGCCGAAGCCACCGATGTAGCGGGCCTTGACCGGCTCGATGCGGTAGAACGCGAAGTCGTGCGCGCGCTGGTAGTCCACGGCGTGCGGGAAGCGCCGGTAATAGCGTTCGGCCACATCGTCGATATCGGTCTCGACGCGGGATGCATCGCCGACCAAGGTCAGGCGACCGCTGGCCTGGATGTCGTCGCTCCCCTCGATCAGGGTCAGCGAGACGCGTGCATCGGCCTTGATGTTCTTTGTGTGCTGGGCGAGATCGCTGATCAGCATCACCGGTCGATTGTTCCGATCGGGGACGAAAGTGACGACCGAGCCGAACGGATAGCCGGGGAGCTCCAGCGACAGCGTCGAAAGAATGCCCTGGGCGCTGCGTGCGTAGAGCGCGCGGGCCTCGCGGGCGATGTCGGCATGGCTGTTCATGGCGGCAGTGGATGATGGTGTTGGGATCATGGTGGGGGCAGGGCGGCGAACTCGAACGAGGGATGGCCCGACTCGCCGGCATCACCGTAGTAGTCGAGCATGCGCAGTTTCCAGTAGTGGCCATCGCGGCCGCGGACCACATAGACGACATCGCGCGGCGAGATGTGATGCATGCCGTTCCCCTTGTCGCAGAAGCCGGAGTAGTAATACCAGCCGTAGTCGCCATCGGCGCCGAAGGCGCATTCGCCGCCGCGTTCGCGCGGCGGGTAGGTGACGAAGGCGAGCGCGCCGTCTGCGTCGCTGTGCCACTGCGCGTCGGCGGGCACCGCAGTGCGCGCCGACCAGTCGTCGCGCAGCAGATCGTGGATGGCGACGATGCCGGCGCCGGAGCTGCCGCCATTGAGCTTGATGTCGGTGCGCCGGATCGCGAGGTCCCAGCCGGCGGCATCGCGCGCCGGTGCGTTCGGCGCCACCTGCTGCGCGTGACTCAGATCCAGATAGACCCAGGCGTTCTCGTCGGCGGCATCGACGTCGGCGCGCATGCCGCCGGCGGTCGGTGTGAAAACGGCGCGGCCCAGCGGCGCGACTGCGCCGCCGACGTCGCTGCAGGGGCTGCCGTCGATTTCGAGGAAGTCGTACTGCGGATGCGCGGAGGCACCGGTGGCGTCGTAGTAGCCGGTCATGCGCAGCTTGTAGTAGCGGCATTCGACGGTGCGCAGCACATAGCCGACGTTGGCGCGCGCGCTGATCGCCGAGCCGGCGAGATAGCCGCTGTAGCGGTACCAGCCGTAGTCGCCGGCACCGGTGAGGGGATCGGGATCGGCGTCGGCCTGCGGATGCGTGCTCATCGCATAGGCCGTCGTGTCGAGCGGATCGGATGGGTTGCCGCCGACGCTGCCTTCGGCGTCGGTGACGTATTCGACCTCGCCGGGCGGTGGCGCCGCGTCGATGCTCGCGAACGGGTAGCTTTCGCCCGCAGCGACCTTGTGCGCGTACACGGCCGCGTCGATGCCGCCGGGCGGCGCACCGGAAACGCCGCCGTTGAGTTTGATGTCGACACCGCGGTGGGCGAGGTCCCAGGCATCGCTCGCCGCCGGGTCCGGCGGGAACACCTGCGTCTGCGTGTCGAGGTCGATGTAGACCCAGTCGTCGCCGCTGGCATCGACCGCGGCCTGGTAATGGCCGTCGGCATGCTGCGTGAAGACCGCCTGCGTGCCGCCGGGACCGGGCAGCTCCGTTCCGGGCTGCGTGCCGGGATCGTCAGCGTCGGGATTCGGCGAGATGTCGCCGGCACAGGCGGCGAGCGCCAGGGCGGCGGATGCGCAGCATGCGCGCCAGCGGCCAGTCGTGAGCGTGCTCATTCGAAGCTCCATCGCAGTTCCAGGGAGACCGATCGCGGCTGGATCGGCAGGTACGCGGGATCGCCCGCATCGAAGAGGTTGTCGATGCCCAGCGCGAGCGCGCAGCACCGCCAGCGCGTCCACTCGGCGCGCGCATCGAACAGCGCGTAGGCGCTCGCGCGGCCGGCCGCAATCGGCGCGCCGCCGGTATCGACGTCGAGCCCGAACACGCGCTCACCGATCCACACCCCGCGCAGGCCCAGCGCGTAGTCGGGCTGCTCGAAGCGCAGCGCAGCGTTGGCGCGGTGCTCGGGCCGTCCGCTCAGCGGCCGGCCGCTCGCCTCGTCCTCGCTGTGCAGCCAGCCATAGCCGAGCCGCAGCTCCAGCGGCGACCATGGCCGCAGCTGCAGCTGCAGCTGCAGATCGGCGCCGTAGAGCCGCGCCGAAGCGACGTTGCGGTAGCTGTAGACGATCGGCGGACCGTTCTGGACCTGCACGATCTCGATCAGATCTTCGACGGCGCTGTGATGCGCGCTCAGCGCGAGGCTGGCGTCGCGGCGCGCAAACCAGGTGAGGCCGAGGTTGTAGGCGACGCTGCGCTCGGGCTCGAGCGCGGGATTGCCATCGACGCGATAGCCGATCGCTGGATTGTCGAAGCGCAGCAGCAGCTGCTTGAAATCGGGCGCGCGATAGCCGTGGCCGTAACCGGCGCGCAGGATCCAGTCGCGCGCAAGCTCGTAGCGCAGCGACAGCTTTGGCGACAGCTGCTCGCCGAACTGAGAATCGCGGTCGTAGCGCGCGCCGGCGACGAGCGCGAGCGCGCCGTCGCGCAGCGCGAGTTCGTCCTGAGCGAACACGGACTGGCGGTCGCGTTCGCCGGTCGTACCGAGGCGGTCGGCCTCCAGCGTCTCAAGCTGCGCCTCGGCGCCGAGCGTGACGCGGTGCAGGCCGATGCGATGGTCGAGTTGCGCCGCGCCGCTCCAGAGTTCATCCAGCGTCTCCTCGTCGATCGCCTCGCCGCCGCCGCGCGGCTGCTGCAGGTACTGGTCGAAGTAGCGGTTGAAATAGCCGTCCAGCCGCAGCTCGGTGGCGCCGCCGAGGGCGATGCGTGGCGCGATGCCGGCGCGCACTTCCTCGATGCGCTTGCGGGTGTCGTGGACCGCGCCGCCGGTACCGTCATCGACGCGGCGGCTGTCGTCGAGCGCGTAGGCGAGGTCCGCGTCGAGATCGAATTCGGCGTGCGGGCTCCAGCGCGCCGTGCCCTGAGCGGAGCGGCTGTCGCCGGCGATGCCGTCGCGGCCGGCGGTGGCCGGGTCGAGGTCGTAGGGCTCGGTATGCAGGACGCCGCCGCCGATGCGTCCGCCCAGGCGCTCGCCCAGCGCCCAGCCGGCGTTGCCGAAGAGCTCGGCATTGGCTTCGTCGTCCGCGCGCAGCGTCAGCGCGCCGGCCTCGCCACCGCGCCGGCGCGTGATCAGGTTGATCACGCCGCCGAGGGCATCGGCGCCGTAGAGCGCGGACGAGGGCCCGCGCACGATCTCGATGCGCTCGATGCCGTCCAGGCGCAGGCGCGTCAGGTCGATGGCGCCGTTGATGCGGCCGATCATGCGCCGCCCGTCGATGAGGACCAGCACGTGCTCGGAGGCCAGCCCCTGGATCTCGATGCGCGTGCCGCGCCCGGCCAAGCGCGAGGCATGGATGCCGCCTTCGCGTTCGAGCAGTTCGGCGAGATCGCGTGCACCGCTGTTGCGGATGTCGGCCGCGGTGATCAACTGCACATCGACCGGCGCGTCGGACAGGCGATGGGCAGTGCGCGTGCCGGTGACGACGATCGTGTCGAGCGCAGTCAAGGGTTGCGCGTTCTCGGCGCCGGCCGCGCGCAGCGGCTCGACCGCGATCGTCGCGACGTCCTCCTGCGCCCGCGCCGAACCCCACCACAGGCCGGCGGCGAGGATCGACACCGAGGTGATCGTCCACAGCGGGCGGCGCAGCCGATCGTGCTGCCGCGTCGCGGCCGCCAGGCCCGCGGCACCGGCGCAGGCGGCCGCGTGCAGCAGCCAGCGAGCGAAGGCGGCGCCGCTGCCGTGGCTCTCGATCCAGACCAGCAGCGCCGCGGCGGCGAGGGGTGCGCTGAGCAGGCGCCACTCCAGCGCCTCGTCGGCGCGCCGACGTCGGTCCGGCGGCGTCAGCCAGCAGGCGGTGGCGGCCAGCATCAGCAGGCTGGCGAACAAATCCATGCGCGAAAGTCCCCAAGATCAGCAACAGCCGAAGGCCTGGGCCTCGCAGCGGGCGCCGCGAACCTGGGGGTGACGAATGATAACCATTCGCAACAGAGCCGGCAATGCCGCTGCTGCGACCGGCGCCGATGGTCGGCGCGTGCGCCCGCGCATTACGATGCGCCATGCCCGATTCCTCTTCCGTCCTCATCGACGCGGATACCGCGCGCTTCCTGCTCAGCGGCCTGTCGATCGGCGTTGCCGCGCGCGACGCAGCGGGGCGGCCGTCGATTGCCCGTGCCTGCGGCCTGCGTCTGCCGCCGGACCGCTCGAGCCTGCGCGTGCTGGTTGTGCGCGACCAGGCGCTGGATCTGCTCGCCGACGTCGAGGCGCTCGGCATGGCCGCCGCGGTGTTCTCGGAGGTGAGCAGCCATCGCACGCTGCAGATCAAGTCGACGCAGACCCGCGTCGAGCCGGCGGACGGCGACGATCTGGCGGCGCTCGACGCCCAGGTCGAGCGCTTCGCCGCGACGCTCGATGCGATCGGTCATGCGCCGGAATTCACTGCCGCGCTGCTCGGCCAGCGCGGCCAGGCGATCGCCGCGATCGTGATGCGCCCGGAGCAGGTGTATTCGCAGACGCCCGGCCCCGGTGCCGGCGCCAGGCTCAAGGGCTGACGATGCATCTCAGCGTGGACGATATCCGCGCCTGCCTGGACGGCGGCGTGCCGTCGTTGCTGGCGACCTGTTCGGCCGACGGCGTGCCCAACGTCACCTACGTGTCGCAGCTGCACCGCGTCGATGCGATGCACGTCGCCGCCTCATTCCAGTTCTTTAACAAGACGCGCGAGAACATCCTCGCCAATCCCAGCGCCGTCGCCGAAGTGATCGATCCGCGCACCGCCGCGCGCTACCGGCTGCAGCTGCGCTACCGCCACACGGAGTCGGCCGGTCCGCTGTTCGAGAGCATGAAGGCCAAGCTCTCCGGCATCGCCGCGCTGACCGGCATGAGCGGCATTTTCAAGCTGCAGGGCGCCGACGTTTACGAAGTGCTCGCGATCACCGCCGTGCCCAATCCGGCCTTGCCGCGACCCCCCGGCGGCAATCTGCTGCCGGGCCTGCGCCGCGTCAGCGAGCGGCTCGCCGCGCAGACGCGCATGGACGCGCTGTTCGACACGCTGCTGCAGGAGCTGGAAGCCGCGCTCGGCATCGGCCACGCGATGCTGCTGCTGTGCGAGGCCGGCGCGCGCAAGCTGTACACGGTGGCGACGCGCGGCTATCCCAGCTCCGGCGTCGGTGCCGAAGTGCCGTTCGGTGCCGGCGTCATCGGCATCTGCGCCGAGCAGCGCGCGCCGATTCGCATCGCCTACATGACGGCCGAGTACGCCTACGGACGCGCGCTGCGCGAGTCGGCGCTGGCGCACGGCATGCTCGAATCTCTGGAGACGCAGATCCCGTTTCCCGGCATGCCGGCGCCGCACAGCCAGCTCGCCGTGCCGGTGATCGGCGGCGGTGAGCTGTTCGGCGTGCTCTACGCGGAGAGCGCGCAGGACCGGCGCTTCGGCTACGACGAGGAAGACGCGCTGGTCGCGCTGGCGGCCCAGCTCGCCGGCCTGCTGCGGGCGCTGCGCGAGGCGGCCGACGACGATGCCGCCGTTCCCACCGCTGCGGCGGTGCCGCCGCAGGCCGGGCGTCCTGCGCTCGTCGTGCGTCACTACCGCGCCGACCACAGCGTCTTCTTCGACGACGCCTATCTGATCAAGGGCGTGGCCGGCGCCATCCTGTGGAAGCTGCTCGGCGCCCATGCCGCCGACGGGCGCGTCGAGTTCAGCAACCGCGAGCTGCGCCTCGACGCCTCGCTCAAGCTGCCGGAGATCGTCGACAACCTGGAGGCGCGCCTGATCCTGCTGCGCAAGCGCCTGGCCGAGCGCTGCGGCCACATCGGCATCGAGCCGACCGGCCGCGGCCGCTTCCGCTTGCGCGTCGAGCGGCCGCTGCAGCTCGAAGAGTTCGACTGAGCGCGGCGCTTCAGGCGAAGGCGGCGCGCAGGCGGCTGCGATCGGCGTCCGCCAGGCGCGGCAGCAGCATCGACAGCAGGCCGTCGAACGCCTCGCGCGGCGCTACCGCGCGGATATGGCCGAGCAGCGCCTCGCGCTCCGGCGCGCTGATCGCCGGCACCATCAGGCCGAGGATGCGCGCGTGTTCGTCCGGCGGGATCGAGGCCACCAGCAGCTGCTCGATCTCGTGGATCTCGGTATCGCTGTAGCACTCCCACAGCACGGCGTTGTTGTAGGACTCCTCGACCAGCATGTGCTCGAAGTTCTCGGCGACGAAGGCGCTGAACTGGTGATACAGCGCTTCGAGGCGCGACTCGCGGCAGCCCGCCTCCGCGGCGCGCACGCGCTCGATCTCGCGGCGCAGCGCGGCGATCCCCTCGACGTGATGCAGGTGGTCGGACGCGGTCTTGTGCGACGAGCCCGGGCGGCGTGCCTCCATCGCCGCGTGCATGAAGCGGTCCTCGTGCTTGAGGTGCGAGGCGCACAGATCGAGCAGCCCCTCGAGCTGCGCGAGCGTGCCGCGCAGCTGGGTTTCGTCGGCAGGATCGCTGCGGCCCAGCGCGGTCAGCGTCTCGGCCATGTGCGCGCGCAGCGCGCGGTGGATCTTGCTGTAAACGTTGTAGCGGGGAGAACATTCGCTCATGGTCGGCTCCGGAAGTGGTGCGGGATGGCGGCATCCTAGGTCGGCGCCGCCCGGCCGGTTGCTAAATCTTCCGTAATCCGACGCTAAAACTTTGCTAAAACGTGACGCGCCGCACGCGAACCCGAACACACCCGCGCGGTCGAAGCGCGCACACGATCGGAGATGTAGATGAGCCTGTTCTCGAAATCGCGCGGTGAGGACCACCCGCTGACGCCGGCGGAGTTTCCCGATCCGGATCTCGACATCGGCGTCGACGCCGGTGCGCGGCAGTCGGCAGTGCTCGCCGGCGGCTGCTTCTGGTGCGTGGAGACGGTGTTTCGCCAGCTCGATGGCGTGCTCGACGTCGTCAGCGGCTACGCCGGCGATTCGGCGCAGACTGCCGACTACAAGACCGTCTGCAGCGGGGTGACCAACCACGCCGAAGTCGTGCGCGTGGAGTTCGACGCAGCGAAGATCAGCTACGGGCAGTTGCTCAAGGTGTTTTTCTCGGTTGCCCACGATCCGACCCATCTCAATCGCCAGGGCAACGACGTCGGCCGGCAGTACCGCTCCGCGGTGTTCTACGCCGACGATGCCCAGCGCGAGGTCGCCGAGCGCTACATCCGCAAGCTGGAGGCCGCCAAGGCCTTCGCTGCGCCGATCGTCACGTCTCTGGAGCGGCTGGAGGCTTTCCACAAGGCCGAGGACTATCACCAGGACTATGCGGCGCGCAATCCCGGGCAGCCCTACATCCGGGCGGTGGCCCTGCCCAAGCGCGAAAAAGTCCGGCATTACTTCGCCGACCGGCTCAAGCCGCAGTAGCGACTGGACCGGGCCGGCAGGCCCGGCGCCGCAGCGGCTGCATCCATTTGCCGCCGGCGCGCGTAACCCCTGAAGTCCAACTTCGCGGACGAAGACCAGGAGAACCGTGCCATGGCTACACCAAAACTCGTCCTCGGCGCCGTCGCCGGCGTGCTCGCCGGCGCCGTCGGGCTCGCCCACGCGTCCAGTCACCGGGAGGCGCCCTTCATCACGACGGCGCCCAAGGTCGATGGCACCGACTTCTACATGTTCCGGAGCTACGAGCCGGGGCGCGAGGACACGGTGGTCATCATCGCCAACTATCTGCCGCTGCAGGACGCCTACGGCGGGCCGAACTACTTCTCGCTCGATCCCAACGCGCTGTACGAAATCCACATCGACAACAGCGGCGACGGCGTCGAGGACATCACCTTCCAGTTCCGTTTCCAGACCCAGGTGAAGGGCCTGGCCGTGGCCGCCGGCAACAAGATGGTGCCGGTGCCGCTGGCCAACATCGGCACGATCGCGCCGGGCGACTCGGCGGCGCAGAACGTCGTCGAGACCTACACCCTCGACATCGTGCGCGGCGACCGCCGCAGCGGCATGCGCATGCCGGTGCTGGGGGCCGGCGGCGCGCGCAACCTCGGCAAACCGATCGACAACATCGGCACCAAGTCGATTCCCGATTACCCGACCTACGCCGATTCGTTCATCCACGACATCGCCATTCCCGGCTGCACGGGCGATGCGCGCGTCTTCGTCGGTCAGCGCCGCGAGGGCTTCGTCGTCAACCTCGGCGAAACCTTCGACCTCGTGAACATCGCCGTGCCGGTCGAGGAGCTCGGTCCGCAGGGGCAGGATGCGCGCGCGCTGGAGCCGAACACGATCGCCGACAAGAACGTGACCTCGCTCGCGCTCGAAGTGCCGGCCGCCTGCCTGCGCGGATCGACGCCGATCATCGGCGGCTGGACCACCGCAAGCCTGCGCCAGGCTCGGGTGATCAACCCGCAGCCGCAGCGCACCTCCGCCGGTGCGCCGCCGACCAACACCGGTGCCGCGCTCGAAGGCGGCGCCTGGGCCCAGGTGTCGCGGCTCGGCTCGCCGCTGGTCAACGAGGTGGTGATCGGCCTGCCGGACAAGGACTTGTTCAATGCCACCGAGCCCAAGGACGATGCGGCGCGCTTTGCCGATTACGTCTTCAACCCGACGCTGCCTGAGCTCCTCGAGATCCTGTTCGGCGCGGCTGGCGTCAAGGCCCCGGACGTGTTCCCGCGCACCGACCTGATCGCCGCGTTCCTGACCGGCATCGACGGCCTGACCAAGGTGCAGGGGTCGAACACGGTGCCGTCCGAGATGCTGCGTCTGAACCTCGACATCGATCCGACGCCGCGTGCGGAGCAGGACGATCTGGGCGTGCTCGGCGGCGATCTCGCCGGCTTTCCCAACGGTCGCCGGCCGATCGACGACGTCGTCGACATCGCGCTGCGCGTCGCGATGGGCGTGCTGATCCCCGAGAACGTGGACCCGGCCTCGCTGGACTCGCGCCGCCTCAAGTACACCGACGGCGCGCGCCCCGATCCGGACGCCTACCTCGGCCGCTTCCCGTTCCTCGACCACCCGCTGCCGGGTTCGCCGAACGAGGCCGCCATGCTCGCCCGGAGGTAAGCCATGCGTCTGCTCAGACTCTGCGTTCCACTGCTCGCAGCCGGCATGCTTGCGGCCTGCGGTGATGACGACGATCCGCCTGCGCCGCAGGCCTCGGCGACCGCGCGCGTGCTCGCGATCGCCGCGCAGGACGACGAGGTCGGCGAGCCGTTCCCGGTGAACGACGGTGCGTTCGTCTTCGACGACACCGCCGAGACCACCGAGCCGGTGTCGATCAATCGCTGACGTGACGGCAACCGCGCCGATCCGGAACCCCCGCCGCTGGCGGGGGTTCTGTTTGGCCCTGGCGCTCGTCGCCGGGTCGGCGCACGCCGCGCCCTACCGGCCGGCGAACGACGACGAGATTCTCGAACGCCTGCCGCCGCGCGCCGCGCCCGCGCCGCGCGCGGCGGTTCCCGATGCGGCGCTCGCCGCCCGTGCCGCACGTGTGTTCATCGAGCGGGCGCGGCGCAGTGACGATCCACGCGACTACGGTTACGCGCAGGGCTTGCTGCAGCCCTGGTGGTCGGCGCCCGATGCGCCCGACGAGATTCTGCTCCTGCGCGCCACGCTGCAGCAGCACCAGCACGCCTTCGATGCGGCGCTGGCCGATCTCGATCGCGTGCTCGAACGCAGCCCCGACAAGGCCCAGGCCTGGCTGACGCGCGCGACCATCCATCGCGTGCGCGGAGCGCTCGATGCCGCCGCCGCCGACTGTGAGCGGCTGCGGACGGTCGCGCCCGGTGTCGTGGCCGAGCTGTGCCGCCTCGCGGCGGCCGCGCCGCGCGACCCGCAGGGCGCGGGTGCAGCGCTCGATGCGCTCGCCGCCGCGGCGGCCACGCAGCCGGACCCGATCTACGCCTGGTATCAGGCCGAACGCGCCGCCGCCGCGCAGCGGCGCGGCGACCTTGCCGCCGCCGAGGCTGCATTCACCGCCGGTCTGGCGCGCGCGCCCTGGGACATCGGTCTGCGCGCGGCCTACGCCGATCTGCTGCTC
This sequence comes from Fontimonas thermophila, assembly GCF_900113085.1. Taxonomy (GTDB): domain Bacteria; phylum Pseudomonadota; class Gammaproteobacteria; order Nevskiales; family Nevskiaceae; genus Solimonas; species Solimonas thermophila. The sequence goes on from NZ_FOOC01000003.1 coordinate 181,673, forward strand.
GACAGCGGTCGCGCCGCAGCGGCGGCCGCGCTGCTGGACGGCGCTGCCGCCAGCGACACGCTGCGCCTGCGCGCGCTGCTGGCGGATCGCGCGCTCGGCAACGAGGCGCGCGCTGCCGAGCTCACGGCCGCACTCGCCGATGCCTACGCGGCACTGCGCCGCCGCGGCGATGCACCGCACCTGCGCGAGGAGGCGCTGTTCGAGCTCAAGGTCCGCGCGGATGCGGCGCGCGCACTCACGCTCGCGCAGGCCAACTGGCGCGATCAGCGCGAACTCGCCGATGCGCGCCTGCTGCTCGCCGCCGCACAGGCCGCCGGCGATGCGCGCGCCATCGCCGGCCTGCGCGACTGGTGTGCGGCCAACGGCGTGCGCGACGCCTGGCTGGAGACGCGCTGGTGAGCGGCGTCCTGCGTTCACTGCTGGTCCTGGGCGCCGCACTCGCGCTGTGGGCGGCGCCGGCGGCCGCGCATCGCCCGAGCGATGCGTTCCTGACGCTGGCGCTCGACGGCGAGCGCGTCAGCGGTCAGCTCGAAATCGCGCTGCGCGACGTCGACGTGCTGGTCGCCGCCGATGCCGACGGCGATCGCCAGCTGACCTGGGGCGAGCTGCGCGCCAGCAGCCCGCTGCTCGCCGCCGCGGTCGGTACCGGCGTGCAGCTGCAGGCCGACGGCCGCGCCTGCACGCTCGCGGTCCGCGATCTGCAGGTGCACGCGCGCAGCGACGGCCGCTACGCCTGGCTCGAACTCGCCGGCCAGTGCCCGGCTGCGCCGCGCGTGCTCGCGCTCGAGTACCGCCTGCTGTTCGATCTCGACCCGACCCATCGCGGGCTGCTGCGCCTCGCGGCCGGTGCTCAGGACTGGACCGCGGTGTTCGGTCCCGACAGCGCGCGCCGCGAGTGGTCGCTGGGCACGGCCTCCGCCGGCACCGCGTTTCGCGACTATCTCGTCGAAGGCGTGCGCCACATCTGGATCGGCATCGACCACATCCTGTTCCTGCTGGCGCTGCTGCTGCCGGCGGTGCTGGTCTGGCGCGGCGCCGGCTGGCAGCCGGTAACGCGCCTGCGTCCGGCGCTGTTCGACGTCATCGCCACGGTCACCGCGTTCACGCTGGCACATTCGATCACGCTGACGCTGGCGGCACTCGATGTCCTGCGCCTGCCCGGCGCGGCGGTCGAGGCGACGATCGCGGCCTCGGTCACGCTGGCCGCGGTCAACAACCTGCGGCCGCTGGTCTGGCGCCGGCGCTGGCTGCTGGCCTTCGCCTTCGGCCTGATCCACGGCTTCGGCTTCGCCTCGGTGCTCGGCGAGCTGGGTCTGCCGACCGGGCTGCGCGTGCTGAGCCTGCTCGCGTTCAACCTCGGCGTGGAGCTGGGCCAGCTCGCGATCGTGCTCGTCGCCGTACCGCTCGCCTACCTGCTGCGTGCGAGCCGCTTCTACCGCATCGGGGTGCTCGGCCTCGGCTCTGCAGCGGTCGCCGCGATCGGCGCGCTCTGGTGCCTGCAGCGCCTGGGCATCATCGGCGGCTGAGCCTCAGAACGTCGCCCGCACGGTGGCGCGCAACAGCCGCGGCAGCGCCGGATGGAAATGCCGATCTGCGACCGGCGCGGCTTCGCCGGCCAGGCGCGACTCGTAGAAGTACTCGATGTCGGCATCGTCGGCATCGAAGGCGTTGAGCAGCTCGATGCGCAGATCCAGCTTGGGTGTCGCCGCCCAGCGCAGCAGCAGATCGGCACGCGTGCTGTCGCGCGCCGACACGCTGCCGTCCTCGATCAGCGGTGCGCCGTCGAAGTGACGGACCTGCACGCCGAGCTGCAGCGCCGGCGTCACGCGCACGCCGACGGCGGCGCGACCGGCACGCGGAATCGCATTGGGCACGCGATCGGCGCCCGCTGCGTCGTCGAGGCGCGTGCGCGTCACGGTCCAGTCGGCGTCGAAGCCGAGCCACTCGAACGGGTGATAGCGCAGAGCGAGTTCGGCGCCGCGACGGCGGCTGGCGTTGTTCGGCTCGGTCTGGCCGGCATCGCCGACATAGACCAGCTCGGAATCGAGCTGCAGTGTCCACAGCGCCAGCGCGAGTTCGAGATCGGGCAAGGCCGTGCTGCGCAGACCGAACTCCGCGCCGCGCGCCGCGGCCAGCGGATCGAAGCCTTCCGAGCCGTCGTCGCCGCGCGCATCGTTGCTGTGAAAGCCGCGGCCGGCGTTGACGTAGAACTGCGTCGCCGCCCATGGGCCGAGAATCAGGCTCAGCTTGGGGCTCCACTGCAGCTCGTCGCCGCTGCGGTCGGGCAGGCCGCTGCGTGAGCGCACGTCGTAGGCGTAGCGGTCCAGACGCGTGCCGGCGATCACTTGTAGCCACGGGCTGGCCGACAGTTCCAGGCCGGCGAAACCGCCCAGGCGCCAGTCGTCGATGGCGTCGCGGCGCACCGTTTCCAGGCGTGTGCGCGCGGCGCTGCGGTACAGGCCGACGTCGCCGATGCGGTCGAAGCGCGTGTCCACACCGGCGACCAGCGCGGCATCGCGCCCGAGCAGCGTCAGCGGCTGGCGCCGGTCGATGCGTGCCCCGTAGTAGCGGCGCGCGTCGAACTGCTCGAACTGGTCGCCGTTGACGGCGTCGTCGAGGAAGTAGGTGAAGTTCGAGAACAGCTGCAGCCGGTAATCGACCGCGTAGGCAGTGGCCGACCACTGCGCATCCGCGGTGTTCTGCCAGTGCGATGCCGACAGCATGTAGCGATGCGTGTCACCGCCACTGGTCGGGTCGACGAAGCCGAAGCGGTCGAGGCGACCGTCGGCGACCGCGCGCCCGGGAATCTGATCGCTGGCGGTCCAGCGATTGTCGTAGGCGCTGAGGCTCAGGCTGCTGCCGGCCTCGGCGCTTTCGCGGACATAGCGCAGCAGCCCGCGCGCGGAGCGTTGATCCATCGGCAGCGCCCAGGGGCCATCGTTGACGCTGTAGTCGGCACCCATCGTCAGCGTGCCGCCGGCGCCGCGCCGGCTGCCGGCGACCAGGCCGCGGCGCTCGCCGTATTCGCCGACGCTGACCTGCAGCAGTGTCGGCGTATCGTCGACCCAGCGCAGCTCGGCGCTGCCGGCGGTGACGAAATCGCCGTCGCGCAGGCTGTAGCTGCCCTTGCGGTAGTCGTAACCGGCCACCAGCTCCGGGATCAGGAAATTGAGGTCCAGATAACCCTGGCCGTGACCATGCGAGGACAGGTTCAGCGGCACGCCGTCGATCGACACCGCGAAATCGGTGCCGTGGTCGAGATTGAAGCCGCGCGCGAAATACTGATTGGCCTTGCCTTCGCCGCTGTGCTGGGTGGTGATGAAGCCCGGGATCAGCTCCAGCAGATCGCCCGCGCGCTGGCTCGCGTGCGCGTCCAGCTCGGGCCGGTCGATCTGCCCCGCTGAGGCCGCCGGCGTCGCGCCGGGGTCGGCGCTGCCGCGTACCTCGATCGGTTCGAGCTGGACCGGCGCGTCCGGTACGTGCGCGCGTGCGCACAGCGTTACGAGGCAGGCAGCGACCAACAGCGGCATTCGATACACGGCGAGGCTCCCCGGCGCAGTGGCTGATGTGCTGGATACGCAGGTGCCGGCGCGGTGGACGCAGCGCCTGGGGCCGTGGGTCGATGGCAAGTCCCGGCGTGGCTACAATCCCTGTCCATACACGCTCCAGACACCGTCATGCAGCTGTTCGCGCATCCGGAATTCGACCATCACGAGACGGTCTGCTTCTGCCACGACGAGCGCAGCGGTCTGCGCGCGCTGATCGCGGTTCACAACACCGCCCTCGGCAAGGGCCTGGGCGGTTGCCGCATGTGGCCCTACCGCAGCGAGGACGAGGCCCTCACCGACGTGCTGCGCCTGTCGCGCGGCATGACCTACAAGGCCGCGCTCGCCGGGCTGCCGCAGGGCGGCGGCAAGAGCGTCATCATCGGCGATCCGCGCCGCGACAAGACGCCGGAGCTGATGCGCGCGATGGGCCGTGCGGTCGATCGCCTCAATGGCGCCTACGTCGTCGCCGAGGATTCCGGCACCAGCGTCGCCGACATGCGCCTGATGGCCGAGGTCACGCGTCACGTCGGCGGACTCGCCGACGACAAGGCGCAGGCGGCCGGGCGCACCGGCGATCCGTCGCCGGCGACGGCCTTCGGCGTCTTCATCGGCATCCAGGCCGCGGTCAAGCACCGCTACGGCCGCGACGATCTGCGCGGCCTGCGCGTCGCCGTGCAGGGCGTCGGCAACGTCGGCTACCGCCTGTGCCGGCATCTGCACGAGGCCGGCGCGCAGCTCTGGGTCACCGATCTGCACGCGCCGGCGGTGGAGCGCTGCGTCAGGGAGTTCGGCGCAACGGCGGTGGACATGGACCGCATCGTCGCGCTCGAGGTCGACGTGTTCGCGCCCTGCGCGCTGGGCGCCGTGCTCAACGACGCCAGCATCGCGCAGCTCCGGGCCGGCGTCGTCGCCGGTGCCGCGAACAACCAGCTGGCGCGGCCCGAGCACGACCACGCGCTGATGGCGCGCGGCATCCTCTACGCGCCGGATTACTGCATCAATGCCGGCGGCATCATCGACATCCACTACGAGGGACCGGACTACGACGCTGCGGTGGTCGAGGCGCACCTGCGGCGCATCGGCACCACGCTGAGCGCGATCTTCGAGCGCGCGCAGGCGGAACAACGGCCGACCGGCGAGATCGCCGATCGCATGGCCGAAGAACGCTTCAAGCGCGCCTGAGACACACCCATGCAGCAGCGCGTCGCCGACATTGCCCAGGAACTGCTCGCCCGCGGCGAGTGGCTCGCCGTCGCCGAGTCCTGCACCGGCGGCCTCATTGCCAAGACGCTGACGGACGTTGCCGGCTCCTCGGCCTGGTTCGAGCGCGGCTACGTGACGTATTCCAATCGCGCCAAGCAGGCGCTGCTCGGCGTGCCCGAGGCAGTGATCCTGCACCACGGCGCGGTCAGCGAGGCGACGGTGCTGGCGATGGCCGGCGGCGTGCTGGTGCAGGCGCCGGTGCAGTGGGCGCTCGCGGTCACCGGCATCGCCGGACCTGGCGGCGGCAGCAGCGACAAGCCGGTCGGCACCGTCTGGATCGGTTGCGCGCAGCGCGACGGCGCCTGCGCGGCGCATCATTTCCGCTTCGACGGCGATCGCGAGTCGGTGCGCATGCAGACCGCGCGCACCGCCCTGGACATCCTGCTCGACCGCCTGCGCCATGCTGGCTGAACCGAAGCGGCCGGCCATCAACCGGCTGTTTTTCGCGCTGTGGCCCAGTGCGGCGGTGCGCCAGGCCTGCGCTGAGGCGGCGCGCGGCCTGCGCATGCGCATGCAGCCGACCGGCTACCTGAGCCCGCCGGACCGTTACCACATCACGCTGCTGTTTCTCGGCGACTTCGTGCCGGCCGACAAGGAAGCGGCCGCGCGTCAGGCGGCGAGCCTGGTGCGCTCGCCGCCGTTCGCGCTGCGCCTCGATCAGGCCGGCAGCTTCCGCAATCGCGCGATCCCGTGGTGGCTGGGGATGCGCGAGCTGCCGCCGCAGCTGGAGCGCCTGCACGAGCGGCTGCGCGACGCCATGCTGCGCGTCGGCGTCACCCCCGACCGCATGCGCTTCGTGCCGCATCTGACCGTGGTGCGCGACGCCGGCAAGCCGCTGCCGCCGACGCCGGTGACGCCGATCGACTGGGCGGTCGACGAGTTCGTGCTGGTGCGCAGCCGGCTCGACCGCAATCCGGTCGAGTACGAGCTGCTCGGCCGCTGGCCGCTCACCGGCGCGCCGGACGAGGGCGCCGCGGCGCCGGATCAGCTCGCCTTGCCGCTGTAGCCCGGGAAGCGCGCAGCGCTGCCCGCGGCTGCCAGCGTCCCGGCCGGCGCTGCGCGCTCGCCGGGCGACGACCGGGCCTCGAAGCGGCAGGCGGGCCGGCGGCACGGCGCCCCCCGCTGTGGAAGAATACGGCGCCTCGGACGGATGCCGTGATTCGGTTCACAGAACCGCTGCCGCTGCGAGGGCATGGGGGCTCATGATTTGAGCCCGGCAAACGGCACACTTTCCGCCACACACACAAAACACGCAGGACTCCATGGACGACAACCGCAAGAAGGCGCTGGAAGCAGCGCTGTCGCAGATCGAGCGCCAGTTCGGCAAGGGCGCGATCATGAAGATGACCCCGGGCGAGCAGCTGCGCGACGTCGAAACCGTCTCCACCGGCTCGCTGGCGCTGGACGTGGCGCTGGGCATCGGCGGCCTGCCCAAGGGCCGCGTCGTCGAGATCTACGGACCGGAATCCTCCGGCAAGACCACGCTGACGCTGCACGCGATCGCCGAGTGCCAGAAGGCCGGCGGCGTCTGCGCCTTCATCGACGCCGAACATGCGCTCGACGTGCAGTACGCGCAGAAGCTCGGCGTCAAGGTCGAGGACCTGGTGATCTCGCAGCCCGATACCGGCGAGCAGGCGCTGGAGATCTGCGACATGCTGGTGCGCTCCAACAGCGTCGACCTCATCGTCATCGACTCCGTCGCCGCGCTGGTGCCCAAGGCCGAAATCGAAGGCGAGATGGGCGATTCGGTCGTCGGCGTGCAGGCGCGCCTGATGTCGCAGGCGCTGCGCAAGCTCACCGGCAACATCTCGCGCAGCAAGTGCATGGTCATCTTCATCAACCAGATCCGCATGAAGATCGGCGTCATGTACGGCTCGCCGGAAACCACCACCGGCGGCAACGCGCTCAAGTTCTATGCCTCGGTGCGCCTCGACATCCGCCGGGTCGGTTCGATCAAGAAAGGCGACGAGGTCATCGGCAACGAAACCCGCGTCAAGGTCGTCAAGAACAAGCTGGCGCCGCCGTTTCGCGAAGCGAGCTTCGAGATCCTCTACAACGAGGGCATCTCCAAACTCGGCGAACTGATCGACCTCGGGGTCGAGCACAAACTCATCGAGAAATCCGGCGCCTGGTATGCCTACAAAGGCGAGAAAATCGGCCAAGGCAAGGAGAATGCGCGCGCTTTTCTCAAGGAACATCCGGAGATGGCAGAGGAGCTGGAGCAGGCGCTGCGCCAGCGACTGCTGCCCGATCGCAAGCCGGCTGCCGGTGCTGCGGAAAAATAAGAACACCGGCGTGCGGCGCGGCGGCCGCGATACGGCCCTGCGTCTGCTGGCGCGGCGTGAGCACAGCGCCGCCGAGCTCGCAGAAAAGCTCAAGCGCCGCGGCCATGGCGAGGCGCGAGCGATCGTCGACCGGCTCGCCGCCGAGGGCTGGCAGTCGGATGCACGGTATGCACAAATGCTCGTGCGCCACCGCATCGAGCAGGGCTATGGACCGCTGCGCATCCGTGCCGAGCTGGCCGCCGCCCGGGTGCCGGATGCGCAGGTGCGCGCGGCCCTCGACGATGCGGATGTGGACTGGCTGGCGCGGTGTGCCGCGCTGCGCGCGCGCAAATTCCGCAACGCACCGGGCACGCCTGCCGAATGGCGCAGGCAATATCGCTATCTGGCCAGCCGCGGTTTTTCCGCCGAAACCGTGCGTGCCGTGCTCAAGGACGCGGGTGGCGATCCACGCTCGGCTTTCGAAGAGGAAGAGGCAGGGGACTGGGAGCCCCCCGAGGCGTGATCGTCGCTGTCGTGGCGTGACCGCCCTCGGCGCGCGATGAGCAGGCCGTGGACGATCAGGGCGATACTGCCGGCAAAGCCGATGATCCAGTGCACAAGACTGCTCAAGCCGCGCAGGGTTTCGTTACCGGCGTAATAGAGCAGCAGGCCGCTGATCGACAGCAGCGATACGCTGGCGAACAGCAAACCGCCGCTGTTGCGGTGGCGTCGCAGCCGCCAGGCGGGGCGGATATGGAAGCTCCACAGCACGCCAAAGCCCCACACCGCGAACATCGCCAGTACGCCGTGGGCTTTCAGCAGCCAGGCCTGTGCCCAGTGATGCGTCGGGCCGAACTCACCTTCGACGCGCACCCCATGTTCGAGCAGCAGCCAGCCCGCACCGCTGAGCAGCAGGCCGAGCCCGAGGATGTAGACGAGCCGCTCCTGCCATTTGCCGAGCCGGATCGGCACATGGCCCGGGTACACGCGGCGGGGAACGTTCAAGCGGGTCACTCGGTCCGTCCCCTGCACCGGGCTGTGCGCGCCTCGTCGGCTCGCCAGGCGCCACCGACGGCCGCCGGCAGGGCAGCCGGTCTGCGCTCACTCGTGGGCGACGGCGATGGCATAGGTGGCGAGCAGGCGGCGCACGCCTTCGGTGATGTGCACACTCGACAGCGTCGCGCCGGAGATGTTGTGGATGTCGTCGTCGATCTGCAGTGGCGCGCCCGCCTTCTTGCCGACAAACTGCGCGCGCCAGCGGGGATCGCGCACCTCGCCGCCGTAGGTCTCGCGGTATTCCAGGATCTCGATCTGGCGGACGGCTCCGTCGGCGTCGAGGGAGAGCGCGTAAGTGATGAACTCGTGTTTGCCGAGCACGCGATCGACGAACATCCAGCCGCCGCCGGAGGCCTGCCAGAGCTTGATCTGCGGTTCGCGTACGCGCACGCCGCTCATTTTCTCGATCGCGCGGATCTGGTCGCCGTTCAGGGTCAGCGGGTGCGCGGACAGCGTCTCACCCGGGAACAGCACCTGCTGCGCCTGCTCGACCGTGAGGAATACTTCGGCGCGGACCGGTGATGCACTGGCCAGGACGATCAGCGCCAGGCCATGGCGCCAGTATCGCAGCGACATGGCTTGAATCCCTCAAAGATTGAAGCCGACCTTGAGGCGATATTCGTCCAATGTCTTTTCGACGACGTGACGGTGCGCGGGTTGACCCTCATAGGCGATTTCGCCGCCGCCTTGCAGCTGCGGGAACCAGGTGGCGGTGGCCCACCATTTCTTGCCGCCGTAGTGCAGTGCCGGTCCGCCGAACCAAGACCAGCGCTCCTGACCGACCTCGGTTTCGAATTCCGTCTCGTACTGGACTTCCGCGCCGATGAACCAGTTGGGTGCGAAGCGGTAGGAGAGGCCGGTGCCCAGCTGCAGCTCGATCTCCATTTCGGGATCGGTCGGCCAGTCGAAGCCCGGCGGAAGGTCTGCGATCGCCTTGCGGTCGGCATAAGTCGATTCGACGGCGCCATTGCCCGCCCAGATCAATGCGCCGTCGAGGAAGTATTTCTGCAGCGCCAGCCCGGTTTCGAAGGACAGGGTGTCCTTGTCGCGGCCGGAGTGCGGATCCAGCCAGTCGTGCTCGAGTGCCACGATCAGCGTCAGGCCAATCGGATCCTTGGCCGCGCTGAGGATGTTGTATTTGATTTCCGCTTCGACGCCGGAGAGCTTGATCCCGTATTTCTCGGCGCCGGGCAGATAGCCATCGATGACCAGGCCGCGCGTGTCGATCGCCTGCGCCTTCAGATAGGCCGCGGTCGAAAAGCGATGCGTCCAGCCGTATTCGTATTCAGTGGCGAGGTTGTAGGCGCGGTAACGCCCCTCCCCCTTGTCCTCGCGCATCGTGATCCACTGGTAAAGCTCCTGGGCGCCGGCCGGCAAGGGTTCGGCGCCTCGGACGTAGCCGAACAAATGCTCGTCGGCTTGGACCGGCAGGCTGAGTGCGAGGCAGATCGCGGCCGGGACGGCGCGGAGGGTGTTGTTCATAGGGGTTGGGTGATCTGGCAAGGTCGGTGCGGGCGGCTAATCTAATTGAGATCGTTTTTCATTTGCAAGCCGTGGGCAGCCTGCGCAGCGGCGGCGTTGCGTCGAGTGCGAACAGCGCATGTATTGCCCATCGCTCTGTCCGCAAGGCATTTCGGATGGGCGCCGGAAAAGCTTGCGAGCGAAAGTTTTTCGGCGGCTTTCAAATTGGCGGCGGTTGGGTCACTTGTTTACCATAGCCGCCCTTTTGCCGACGCCCACGTTTCCGATGACCAGCAACGAGTTGCGCGCGAAGTTCCTGGAATTTTTCCGGAGCAAGGGGCATACGATCGTCCCCTCGTCGCCGCTCGTGCCGGCCGATGATCCGACGCTGCTGTTCACCAACGCCGGCATGGTTCAGTTCAAGGATGTGTTCACCGGCCGCGACAAGCGGCCCTACACGCGTGCGGCGTCGAGCCAGAAGTGCGTGCGCGCCGGCGGCAAGCACAACGATTTGGAGAACGTCGGTTACACCGCGCGCCATCACACCTTCTTCGAGATGCTGGGCAATTTCAGCTTCGGCGATTATTTCAAGAAGGACGCGATTGCTTACGCCTGGGAGTTCATCACCTCGCCGAACTGGCTGGGGATCGATCGCCGCCGCCTGCTCGTCACCGTCTATCACACCGATGACGAGGCTTATGCGATCTGGCATCGCGACATCGGCCTGCCTGCGGAGCGCATCATCCGCATCGGGGACAACAAGGGCGGTCCGTACGCATCCGACAACTTCTGGGCCATGGGGGACACCGGTCCCTGCGGGCCCTGCACCGAGATCTTTTACGACCACGACCCGGATGGCAGCAAGGGGATCCAGGGCGGGCCGCCGGGATCGGCCGACGAAGACGGCGACCGCTGGATCGAGATCTGGAACGTGGTCTTCATGCAGTTCGATCGCGCCGCCGATGGCCGGCTTTCGCCGCTCCCGGCACCGAGTGTCGATACCGGCATGGGGCTGGAGCGCATCAGCGCGCTGATGCAGGGGACGCACGACAATTACCAGACCGACACGTTCAAGGCCCTGATCGGCGCGGTCGCGGCGCTGGCCGGGCAACGCCCGTATGCGAGCGCCTCGCAGAAGGTCATTGCCGATCACATACGGGCGACGAGTTTTCTCATCGCCGACGGCGTGCTGCCGTCGAACGAGGGGCGCGGCTACGTGCTGCGCCGGATCATGCGCCGCGCGATCCGTCACGGCTACAAGCTGGGACTGACCGAGCCTTTCTTCTTCAAGCTGGTGGCGCCGCTGTCCGAGGTCATGGGCGGGGCATACCCAGAGTTGCGCGAGCGGCAGGCGGACATCGAGAAAGCGATCCGTGCCGAGGAAGACGGTTTCGCAGTCACCCTCGACAAGGGGATGAGGCTGCTCGACGAGGCGATCGCAAAGCTGGGTTCCGGGCGCACGATTCCCGGCGAGATCGTGTTCAAGCTCTACGACACCTACGGTTTTCCCGTCGATCTGACCGCCGACATCGCACGCGAGCGCGCGCTGTCGCTGGACATGGATGGATATGAGCGTGAGATGGCTGCGCAACGTGAGCGTGCACGCGCCGCGAGCACGTTCAAGAGCATGGACACGCTCGCCTATGAGGGCGCCGAAACCTGCTTCATCGGCTATGAGTCGCTGCACGCCGAGGCCAGGGTGCTGGCCTTATACCGCGACGGTCAGCCGGTCAGCCGCCTCGATGCGGGTGATCACGGTGTCGTCGTTCTCGATGTAACGCCGTTTTATGCCGAATCCGGTGGCCAGGTCGGCGACAAGGGGCGCATCGGCGCCTTCGAAGTCACCGATACGCAGAAGATCAAGGGCGGTGTATTCGGCCACTACGGCACGCTGGGTAGCGGTACGCTCGCCATCGGTGACACGGTGACGGCTGAGGTCACCGAAAGCCTGCGCCGCGCGACGATGCGCAACCATTCGGCGACCCATCTGATGCATCGTGCCCTGCGCGAGGTGCTGGGGACGCATGTCGTGCAAAAGGGTTCGCTGGTCGATGCGGCGCGCACGCGTTTTGATTTCTCGCACGGCCAGGCCCTGACCGCCGATGAGATCGCGCAGATCGAGCAACGCGTCAACACCGCCATTCTCGCCAACGTGCCGGTGCGCGCGGAAATCATGCCCTACGACCAGGCCATCGCATCCGGCGCGATGGCTCTGTTCGGCGAGAAGTACGGCGACACCGTGCGCGTGCTGACGATGGGGCCGTACAGCACCGAGCTGTGCGGCGGCACGCACGTCGAACGCACCGGTGACATCGGTCTGTTCAAGATCGTCTCCGAAGGCGGGGTCGCTGCCGGCGTGCGCCGGATCGAGGCGATCACCGGTGAAAACGTGATCCGCCATTTGCGCGAGACCGAAAACAAGCTGCGCCGCGCTGCCGAGAGTCTGCGGGCGACGCCCGACGACCTGGTCGCGAAGATCGAACAGATGCAGGAGCGGATGCGTCAGTTGGAGAAAGAGCTGGCGGCGCTCAAATCCAAGCTCGCAGCCAGCGCCAGCGGCGAGCTCGCTGGGCAGGCGCGTGTGATCAAGGGCGTGAAAGTCTTGTCGGCACGCATCGACGGCATCGAGGCTACGGAGCTGCGCGGTTTGATCGACCAGCTCAAGCAGAAGCTGGATTCGGCCGTCATCCTGCTCGGCACCGTCGGCGGCGGCAAGGTGAGCCTCGTCGCAGGCGTCACCGCCGATCTGACCAGCCGGGTCAAGGCCGGCGAACTGGTGAACTTCGTCGCCGCGCAAGTCGGTGGCAAGGGCGGCGGCCGGCCCGACATGGCCCAGGCCGGCGGCACGCAGCCGGACCGCCTGCCGGCGGCGATCGACAGCGTCTATGCCTGGGTGGAACAAAGACTGACTTGATGGTTCAGGGTCGCGCGCGAATCACCGGGGAGCGGCCCATTGGATAAAGATGGCATTGCAATGGCACTGATCGTTCAGAAATACGGCGGCACCTCGATGGGTTCCATCGAGCGGATCGAACACGTCGCGCGCAAGGTCGCCTCGTGGAAACAGCAGGGACATGCGCTCGTCGTCGTCGTCTCGGCCATGTCGGGCGAAACCGACCGGCTGCTCAAGCTCGCCAAGTCCATCGACCCGCGCGGTAACGGGCGTGAGTTCGACCAGATCGCCGCCACCGGCGAGCAGGTCACGATCGGCCTGCTCGCACTGGCCTTGCAAAAACTCGGCGTGCCGAGCCGCTCGTACACCGGCTGGCAGGTTCCGATCCACACCGACGATGCCTACATGAAGGCGCGGATCCAGAAAATCGAGCCGGAACGCTTGCTCGCCGACTGCAAGGCCGGGATCGTGCCGGTTGTCGCCGGCTTCCAGGGGCTCGGCCCGGACGGCAGCGTGACCACGCTGGGGCGCGGCGGTTCAGACACCACCGGCGTTGCGCTCGCTGCAGCGCTCAAGGCCGACGAATGCCAGATCTACACCGACGTCGATGGGGTTTACACCACCGATCCGCGGGTCGAACCCAAGGCGCGGCGTCTGGACAAGATCACGTTCGAGGAAATGCTCGAGCTGGCGAGCCTCGGCTCGAAGGTTCTGCAGATCCGCTCCGTCGAGTTCGCCGGCAAATACAAGGTTCCGCTGCGCGTGCTGTCCACTTTCGTCGAGGGCCCGGGCACGCTGATCACGCTTGAGGATACGCAAATGGAAGAACCGCTCATCTCTGGCATTGCCTTCAACCGCGACGAGGCGCAGATCACGATCACCGGCGTGCCGGATCGTCCCGGCATCGCTGCCGCGATCCTCGGTCCCGTCGGTGATGCCAACATCGAAGTCGACATGATCGTGCAGAACGTCGGCGGCGATGGCCATACCGACTTCACATTCACCGTGCATCGCAACGATTACGAGCGCACGCTGGAGCTCACGCGCCGGATCGCCGCAGAGCTGGCCGCCAAAGGTGTCTCCGGTGCCGCCGACATCGTCAAGGTGTCGCTGGTCGGCGTCGGCATGCGCAGCCACGCCGGTGTCGCCTCGAAGATGTTCAAATCGCTCGCCGCTGCGGGGATCAACATCCGCATGATCTCGACCTCGGAGATCAAGATCTCCGTCGTCGTCGACGAGATGTATCTCGAGCTCGCCGTACGCACGCTGCACAAGGCGTTCGGACTGGAAGAGCGGCAGGCGGCGTGAATGCGCCCGCGCCGCTTATCCACAGCCGATTAGCCCATTTTGGGGGATACCGCGGGCGCGCCATCTTCCTGACACTGGCGGTCAACGATCAAGGAGGATGCGCGATGCTCATTCTGACACGGCGAGTCGGCGAAACGGTGGTGATCGGCGGTGACATCGAGGTCACCATTCTGGGCGTCAAAGGCAATCAGGTGCGCGTCGGTGTCAAAGCGCCACGCGACGTTGCCGTACACCGCGAGGAAATCCTCGAACGCATCAAGCGCGAGGGCGATCATCCGGCCGTGCCGGCGGCCGCCTGAGCACGGCAACACACCTGCAGCTTTTCGCAAGACAAAGATTTTTCTTTACCTTGCCGGCGAGGGCCGCTAGAATCGCGGCCCTCGCGTTGCATGACGCCGACGCGAGCGATGCGCCCGTAGCTCAGCTGGATAGAGCACCAGGCTACGAACTTGGGGGTCGGAGGTTCGAATCCTTCCGGGCGCGCCATCGGTGTCGCCGTCGAGCCCGCAAGGGCTCGATTGCTTTGAGCCGTCTTCAGATGACCGGACGGGATGATCCCCGCATGGGTGAGCGTGTATAGTCCGGCGCGGAAGGGGAAACCCTCCGCGGTGAATCGTCCCGGAGTGATGGCCGAGTGGACGAAGGCGCACCCCTGCTAAGGGTGTATACGGCTAAAACCGTATCGAGGGTTCGAATCCCTCTCACTCCGCCAACCGCTGCACGGTCGGGTTGCACGGTTGGGTATTACCAGCGGATCGATCGCCGGTCGGCGCACGCTGAATCCTCACTCTGACTTGTGGTGCCATTCACGGACTGGCAGCGCGCGCCGCGTTGCGACATCCGAACATGGCCGTCTTGGTTGACCGGACACCGTGCTCCGGCATAATCATTGGCAACGGGTGTCGTGCGTCCTGCACGATAGGTCAGCGAGTTGGTCGGGCCGCCAACCATGGAAGGTGTTGGCGATGAATCGATCGACCGCGCAGCCCAAAACCGTGCCCGCAGGAGCGCGTCTGCTCAAGCCATTCGAGCGTTTCATCCACGTCGAGGCTTCCAGCGGCACCGTGTTGCTGCTCGCCGCGATGATCGCGCTGGTATGGGCAAACTCGCCGTGGGCAGGCAGTTACCACGCGCTGTGGGAGATGCCGCTGACGCTCGGCATCGGTGCCCTGGTTGTCACCGAGTCGCTGCACTTCTGGATCAACGACGGCCTGATGACGATCTTCTTTCTCGTCGTCGGGCTGGAAATTCGCCGCGAGCTGCACGAGGGCACGTTATCCAGCGTACGGGCGATGGCCTTGCCGGCGGCGGCTGCCTTCGGCGGCATCGTCATGCCAGCGGTGATTTATCTCCTGCTCAATCATGATCCGGAGCTGCGCGCCGGCTGGGCCGTGCCAACCGCGACAGACATCGCATTTGCGGTGGGTGTTCTCGCGCTGCTCGGCAAGCGGGTGCCGATGGCCTTGCGCGTGCTCTTGCTCGCCCTGGCCATCATCGATGACATTGCGGCGATTCTGATCATCGCGCTGTTCTATTCCAAGGCGATCGAGCCGCTGGCGCTGCTGGTGACGGCATCGGGCATCGGTCTCGTATTCTTGTTCCAGCGGCTGGGTTTGCGCACGGCCTGGCCTTACGTACTTCCCGGTGCGGTGATCTGGGTGGGTATGTTCAAGGCCGGTGTGCACCCCTCGATTTCCGGCGTGCTGTGCGGATTGCTGACCCCGGTCGCGCCGGCGTTTGCCACGGAAAATCCGCTCGGCCGTGCAGCGCTGGCGCTGCAGAAGTTTTCCGATCGCCTGCGCGGCGGACGGCGTGACCCAGAATCCCTGCTGCCGCCGTTTCGCGAGCTGCGCGATGCCCAGCTCGGCATGCTCTCGCCGGTGGTGCGCGTACAGGCGGCACTGCACCCGTGGGTGGCTTTCGGCATCATGCCGCTGTTCGCGCTTGCCAATGCCGGCGTGCCGCTGACCGGTGGCGCGATCTGGGGAGATGGCGCCTGGTCGCTTTATGCCGGCATCGTTGGCGGTCTGGTGCTCGGCAAGCCGCTCGGTGTGATGTGCGCGACCTACCTGGCGGTGCGCATGGGTTGGTGCGTGCTGCCGGAGGGTGTCGGCTGGCGCGGAATTGGCCTCGTGGCCTGTCTCGCCGGCATCGGCTTTACGATGTCGATCTTCATCGCCAACCTGGCGTTTGCCGCCGGTGACCGGTTGACCCAGGCCACGTTCGCCGTGCTCGTGGCCTCGACGCTCGCCGGCATCATCGGCCTGCTGCTGGGCCGCTTCCTGCTGCCGGTGCGCGGGATGGATTCCGCATCCACCCATGAGGCGGGGGTGACGTCATGAACACGCATCGTATCGTGCCGTGGGCGCTCGCCATCTGTGTGCTGGCACCGGCGGCGGCATCGCCTGTATTGACCGCGCAATACCTGCACCAGATCTGCCGCGCTTATCTTGACGACGATGGCCCGCACAGTGTCGGAGCGCGTGACTGCGCCCTCTATGTGCAAGGCGTGCTCGATGGCCTCGCCGTTTCGGTGCGCGCGCGGGACACGAGCGCCGATTCCTGGGCTGCACGCGCGGCGCGCACGCGTCTGGGCCCGCGCATGCGCACCTTGTCTGCTTTGCGCGTCGAACCGCAATGCCCGCCGCCGACGCTGGCCGAGGCGGTATCGCACATCGTCGCTTATCTGGACCGACAAGACCTGCCGCCCGATGTGCCGGCAGCAGAAGTCATGGCGACGGTGCTAGCCGGTGAAGCGGCTTGTGGGCTGGAGCAGGCGACAGTCGCCGATACCGTGGCCGGCGCAGGCGCTGGACGTTAGGTTGTCTGCCCAAACGTCTGGACGTGCAGGATCGGGCCGGTGGCACGCCCGGTGGGCGAGCCGCCGCGCGGTTCGAGGCTGACGGCGAACCCGTTGCCGGCGCGCAGATCGGCGCGCGGCTGCAGCTCCAGCTCCGCTCCCTGTGTTTGCGGCATCAGGCCGAGCGACACCGGCGCACTGCCGTCGGCGAGCAACAGCCAGAGTTCCAGCGATTTGTCTTGGGCGACTGGTATGTCGCGCAGGGTGCGCACGCGCAGGCGGTTGCGATTGCGGTCTGCCTCGATGATCCACAGCGCTTGCCGGGCGTCGTCGGTGATGGCAACGCGCACGTCCGGTTCGAACATGAATCGCTCACGCAGCGGGGAGAGCATGGACAAGCCAACGGCGAGGACGACGGCGACCGCGGCCAGCCAGTAGCGCAGCGGCCCGATCGGGCGGAAACGGGATTGGGTTCGCGGCTCGGCAAGGCCGAGCCGGCGGCTGATCGCGGCCCAGCTTTGTGGCGACGGCGACACCGGCGCTGTGCCGCGGGCGAAGGACACGAGCGTCTCCTCCCAGAAGGCGACCCGCTGCCGCAGCCCGACATCATGCTGCAGAAGCCGCATGAAACGGCGCCGGGCAGGGCCGCGCAGTGTGCCGAGCACGTACTCGGCGCACAGCGCGTCACGCATCCGGTCGTTCGTGATCTTCATCGCTCAAGGCACTCCCTGAGCTGTTGTAATCCGCGCCGGATCCAGCTTTTGACCGTACCCAGCGGGGTGCCGGTGTGCCGGCTGATCTCCTGATGGCTGCGGCCTTCGACATAAGCCATCGAGATGCAGGCGCGCTGCTGGGCGGTGAGCTCGTCGAGACAGGGATCCAGGCGCGGCTCACGGTGGGCGCCGGAGAACGGTTCGACCACGGGCAGGGCCGATTCCGCCACTTCGTCCAGCGGCAAGTCGTTCTCCGACTTGCGCAGGAGGTCCAAACAACGGTAACGAACGATGGAGATCATCCAGGTGCTCGCCCGGGCCCGGGCCGGGTTGAAACTGCTCGCATGGTTCCAGAACTGCACGAATGCATCCTGCAACGCCTCTTCGGCAAGTGACCGTGTTCCGACTATACGCAGCGCAACGCCAAGTAGATGCGCGGCGGTTTGGTCGTAGAGTTCACGGAAGGCACGCTGGTCGCGCAGCGCGACGCGGGCCAGAAGCGATGCGAGTCGTTCGTTGTCGAGCACGGGCGAGAATCGATGGAACCCGTGCATGATGCCGATGCCCGTTCACGACGGCAACGGGTGCATCCAAAAAACCGGATCGTCCGTATCAGCGGCATCATTGATGAAAAGGGGGTCGTAAATGCGGGTTGCGGTCATCGGCGGCGGGATATCGGGGCTGGTCTGTGCCTACCTGCTGCGCACCCACCACGAGGTGGTCCTGTTCGAAGGACAGGACCGGCTGGGGGGTCATTCCCATACCGTCGATGTCGAGTGGCAGGGGGTCCGCTATGCGATCGATACCGGCTTCATCGTCTGCAACGACCGCACTTACCCAAACTTCATGAAGCTGCTCGGCCGTCTGGGTGTGACGCGGCGCAAGACGCAGATGAGCTTCAGTGTCAGCTGCGAGCGCAGCGGGATCGAGTACGGCAGCAGTGGCCTCGACAGCCTGTTCGCGCAGCGCCGCAATCTGCTGCGGCTCGATCACTACCGCATGCTCATCGACATCCTGCGCTTCAATCGCCGCAGTCGCGAGCTGCTGAAGGCGCCTTGTGGGCTCGCCCTCGGCGATTATCTCGCCGGTGCCGGATATTCCGAGCCTTTCGTGCGGCGTTATCTTCTGCCGATGTGTGCGGCGATCTGGTCCGGATCGATCCAGGACGCCAGCCGCTTCCCGGCCGACCATTTCGTCCAGTTCTTCGAGAATCACGGCCTGCTGACGATCGCCGATCAGCCGCAGTGGTATGTGATCGAAGGCGGTTCGCGCGCCTACGTCGCACGTATCGCCGAGGCGCTGGGGAGCGCGGCGCGCACGGCTTGTCCGGTGCAGCGCGTGCGTCGCGGTGCCGATGCCGTCGAGGTGCAGACCCCGTTTGGCAGCGAGCGCTTCGATCATGTGATTTTTGCCTGCCACAGTGACGAAGCGCTTGCCCTGCTGGCCGATCCGAGCGAACGCGAGCGCGAGATCCTCGGCGCACTGCCGTATCAACCCAATGACGTGGTCTTGCACCATGACGAACGCCTGCTGCCGGCCAACCGCCGTGCCTGGGCGTCGTGGAATTACCGCGTCGGTGCTGCCGACGATGCGCCGGCAACGGTGACTTACCATATGAACCGGCTGCAAAGCCTGAGGGCGCCGGTGCAGTTCTGCGTCAGCCTCAACCAGACCGAGCGGATCGATCCGGCCAAGGTGCTGCGGCGCTTCGTCTATGAGCATCCGGTCTATACGCAGGCGTCGCGCGCGGCGCGCGCGCGACGCGCCGAGATCGACGGAATCGGTGTGACCCACTACTGCGGCGCATACTGGGAGAACGGTTTTCACGAGGACGGCGTGCGCACGGCCTTGCACGTCGTGCACCGCCTTGGAGGTCGCCTGTGACCGCTCACTGGGTCTATCACGGCCAGGTGGTGCATGCGCGCTTTGCGCCGGTTGCGCACCGCTTCCGCTACACGATCGGCATGCTCGGGCTGGATCTGGACCGGATCGAGCAAGCCTTCCGCGGCCGCTGGTTGTGGTCGTTCGACCGGCCGAACCTGGTCTCGGTGCGGCGTGCAGACCATCTGCGCGGCGGTCATCCCGATTGGGCGATCGCAGTCCGCGATCTTGTCGAGCAGGCGACCGGCACGCGCCCGGCGGGGCGAATCGAGCTCATCGCGCAGCCGCGCTATCTCGGCTACTGCTTCAATCCGCTCAGTCTGTACTTGTGCCACGATGCCTTCGGCGCGCTGTGTGCGGTCGTGCTCGAGGTTCACAATACGCCGTGGGGTGAGCAGCACGTCTATGTGGTACCTGTGACCGAGAGCGAGCGCATCGTCGCGACTTTCGACAAGGCTTTCCACGTCTCGCCCTTCATGCCGATGGATTTGCGCTACCGCATGGAGTTGTGCCGCAACGAGTCGCATCTGCGTCTGCAGCTGGACTGCTACCGGCAGGAGCAGCGCCTGTTCGCCGCCTGGCTCGATCTCACCGCCCGGCCGATGACGGCGGCCAGCCTGGCCGGCATGCTGCTGCGCACGCCCTTGATGTCGCTGAAGACGGTTGCCGCAATTTACTGGGAGGCGCTTCGCCTGTTCCTCAAGCGCGCTCCTTTCTTCCCCCATCCGTCCACTTCGTCGTTGCCATGACCGATTCGATTACCTCTTACGCCGAACGTCTGTCTTCGTTGGCGCCGAAAGCCCTGTTGCCGGATGTGCTGCGCCGGATCCTGCTCAAGCGTCTGGCCGGTCTGAGCGAAGGTGCGATCCTGCTGTGCGAACCCAACCGCGAGCCGGTGCGGCTCGGCGCTGCGGATGCCTCGCCGATCCGTGTCGATATCCACGACCCGGCGTTTTATGGCTACGCCTGCCTCGGTGGCTCCGTCGGGCTTGGTGAGGCTTACATGCTCGATTTGTGGAGCACGCCGGATCTGGTGGGCGTGACGCGGCTGCTGATCCGCAATTCAGCCCAGCTCGAGGCGCTTGATGAAGGCCTTGCACGCTTGCGGTTGCCGCTCCTGAAGCTTTTCGAATGGCAGCACCGCAACGATCCCCGCCGCAGCCGGCGCAACATCGCTGCGCATTACGACCTGGGTAATGATTTCTTCCGCCTGTTCCTGGATCGGAGCATGACGTACTCGTCGGCGATATACACCGCGCCGGACGATACCCTGGAACGCGCGCAGTTCAACAAGCTGGACACGATCTGCCGCAAGCTCGATCTGGGTCCTGGCGATCACGTGGTCGAGATCGGCTCCGGCTGGGGGAGCTTTGCGCTGCACGCGGCCGGACGTTACGGCGCGCGGGTGACGACGACGACGATTTCGCGAGAGCAGCACCGTTTGGCCAGCGAACGCGTCGCCGAGGCGGGCCTTTCCGATCGCGTCGAGGTCTTGCTCGCCGACTACCGCGAGCTGCAAGGCTGTTATGACAAGCTGGTGTCGATCGAGATGATCGAGGCAGTCGGGCATGCGTTCTATCCGGTCTATTTGCAGACTTGCGCGCGCTTGCTCAAACCGCGCGGCCGTGCGCTGATCCAGGCCATCACCTGCGCCGATCAGCGCTATGAGGCCTACCGCGCCTCTTCGGATTTCATCCGCCGCTACATTTTCCCCGGCGGTAATCTGCCGTCGGTGACCCATCTGCTCGACGTGGCGACCGCGCATACCGATCTGCGCCTCGTGCATCTGGAAGATTTCTCGCAGGACTACGCACGCACGCTGGCCGAGTGGCGCAGCCGCTTCTGGCAGCGCAATGCCGAGGTGCGCGCGCTCGGCTACGGCGAGCGGTTCATCCGCATGTGGGACTTTTATCTCGCGATCTGCGAGGCGGGTTTCGCCGAGCATTACAACAGCGTCGTCCATTTGATGTTCGCGCGTCAGGCTTGATCGATGAATCCGCTCGCCGCTGTTGTCCTGCATCTGGCGGTCGCCGTATCCGGCGTCATCGCCGTCTGGTTCGTGCAGCGGCGCAGCCGCAACGCCAGCATCATCGACGCAGTGTGGCCGCTGCTGGTCGGGGCAGGGGCGCTCGTCTACGCGCTGTGCGGTGATGGCGATCCGGCGGTGAGGCTCGCGCTGGCCACGGTGGCCATGCTGTGGGCCCTGCGTCTGGGTTCATATCTGGCCTGGCGCAATGCTGGCCGGCACGAGGAACGCCGCTATGCGGAGCTGCGTAGCCGCTGGGGTGCAAATGCCGACCGGCGCATGCTCGGCTTCTTTCTGCTGCAGGCGGTCGTGGCCTGGATCATGGGTTTGAGCTTTCTGGCGGCGGCGTATCGGCCGTCTCCGCTGGATGCGCTCTGGCTGTACCTCGGCGTGGTCATCGGGCTCGTGGGCATCGCCGGCGAGGCGCTCGCCGATACCCAGCTCGCCGCGTTCCGGCGGCGTCCGGAAAACCACGGGCGTGTCTGTGACGTCGGGTTATGGGCGTGGTCACGGCATCCCAATTACTTCTTCGAGTGCGTGCACTGGGCGGCCTATCCGTTCTTCGCGATCGGCGCGCCGTGGGGCTGGAGTGCCGCCATCGGTCTTGTGGTCATCGTGCTGCTGCTGCTCAAGTTCAGCGGCATCCCAACGGTTGAGGAACGCGCGGCCGCGAGTCGGCGCATCGGATACGACGACTATGTGCGCCGCACCAGCGCCTTCATACCCTGGCCACCACGGCGCGGGAGGACATCGTGAGACCCGGATTAGGCACCCTGCTGGTTCTGGCGATGGCAGTGACGCCGGCACAGGCGGCGCGCGTCGAGACACTCGTTGGCTATGCCTACGCACGTGCCTCCGGCGAGCCTATCTACGAGGAGCATCACCGCTTCGTCTACGACGGGGCGGTTCTGATCGAACATCGTGTCGATTACCGACGCCCGGACGGCACGCCCCTGGCGACCAAGACGCTCGATTACCGCACCTCCCGGTATGCGCCGGCGTTCCGCCTGGCAGATGCGCGTGATGGTTACGTCGAGGGGGCCGAGTACGTCGATGGCAGCTATCGGTTGTTCCGCAGATCCAGCCAGCGTGCCGCCGAGGAGAGCAAGCGTCTGCCGGCGTCGCCGGATCTGGTCGCCGATGCCGGGTTCGATCAATACCTGCGCGACCATCTGCAGAACCTGTTGCGCATGGGCAAGGCGGAGATCCGCTTCGCCGTCGCCGGGCGGCTGGACGCGTTCGCCTTCCGCGCCGTCGTGTTGGAGCGCACCCGCCTGTTCGGTTCCGACGCCGTCAAGCTGCGGGTGGAGCCGGATTCCTGGTTGCGCTGGTTGGTGAAGCCGATCGACCTGACCTACGACCTGCGTGATGGCCGTCTGCTGCGCTATGAAGGCTTGAGCAACATTCGTTCCGAAACCGGAGAGCTGTATGACGCACGCATCGACTTCCCCGATCCCCCCGTCGTCCGCGGAGACGATGCCGCCGCAGCCTCACCGTGAGCGCCTGCCGATCCGCCTGAGCGAAGCGGGCTGGGTCCCGGATGCAATCCTGCGGCGGGCGATCCGGGGGCTGTGCCGTTTGCGTCTGGTCGAGGAGTATGCCGGTGGGGTCGGTGCGCGAGCCGAGCGCTTCGAGACCCGATTGCGGCAGTGGCGCGAAGGCCCGATCGCACTGGCGACGCACGAGGCCAACGTACAGCACTACGAGGTGCCCGCCCGCTTCTTCGAACACGTGCTCGGCGCCCAGCTCAAGTACAGCTGCGCGCTGTGGCCGGAGGGGGTGACGACGTTGGACGAGGCCGAGGAGGCGATGCTGCGCCTGACCGCAGAACGCGCGCAGCTCGGTGATGGTATGCGCATTCTGGAGTTGGGTTGTGGCTGGGGTTCGCTGAGCCTGTGGATGGCGCGCCGCTATCCGCATGCACGCATCGTCGGTGTTTCCAATTCATCCACCCAGCGCGCCTGGATCGAGCGGCGCGCCGCGCAGCTTGGCCTCGACAATCTGGAAATCATCACCGCCGACATCAACGATTTTGCTCCGCGCGGCCGTTTCGACCGCATCGTTTCGGTAGAGATGTTCGAGCACGTGCGCAATCACGCCGAGCTGTTCCGGCGTATCCGCACCTGGCTCGAACCGGACGGGCAGGTTTTCGTGCATGTGTTCTGCCACCGTGAGCTGACCTATCCGTTCGATGCCCGCGGCGATTCCGACTGGATGGCACGGCATTTCTTCTCCGGCGGCATCATGCCGGGCTATGATCTGTTCCTGCACTATCCGCAGGATTTGCGGGTGCAGCAACGCTGGTGGATCGACGGTACCCATTACGCGCGCACCAGTGAGGCCTGGCTGCGGCGGCTGGATGAGAACCGTCACACGATCGAAAAAATCTTCGCCGAGCACGATCCACGCGATGCGGCGCGCAAGGTGCAGCGCTGGCGGATGTTCTTCATGGCCGTCGCCGAGCTGTTCGCCTACGATCGTGGACGTCAATGGGGCGTCGGCCACTACCTGCTGCGGCCTTGAGCCTTCCTCAGCGAAGCTGTGCCGGCGCTTATGCCGGCGCAGCCGGTGGAGCTCCCGGTTCGCGGCTTTTCAGTTGTTGACGGGAAAGCCGTCTTCAAGCGCCTGTGTCCGCGCGCGGCAAGGCAAACCGCACGATGGCCTCGCGGGGCACGTGCGTTGCGTTCTCGTGGGTGATCTCGAACGTCAGTTTTGCGCCGGTGCGGTCGATGCGGATGCACAAGGCCTGCCCCTGGTCCTCGAGTAATTCATCGAGCGTCTCGCGTACCCGGCGCAACAGGCGCAGCGCCTGATCCGGAGCAAGTGGCAGATCCGGCAAGTTTTCGGCGCAATCCCAGTCGAGCCTGGCAGCGGGTGTGGTGAGCCGTCGTGTGGCCTCGCTGCGGACCGCCTGCAAGGTCTCGGACAGTGTGCGGGGGACGTCGTCGATCAAGGCCGCCGTGGCGTCGAGGTGTTGCAGGAGTGTGCGGGCGAGGTCGGCTTGTGCGGCGACAGGCCCGGATGCGAGCAGGTTTTCGAGCTGGGCGCGGATGGCAGCGTGACCGTCCGCATACAGGCGCTCCCGCTCCTCGGCGCTACGGTGCAGGCGTGCGAGGCTCTCGCACCGCTCGGTGGTGCGCATCAGCTCGGCATTGCGCCGATGTTGCTCGCGCAGCAGATGCTGGGCGCGCATGCGTTCGCGCCACCACAGGATGCAGGCGATGAAGAACAGAACCAGTAGTGCAAGGGGGGCGATATCCATCGCTGCAATCGTAGCGCCCGATGGCGACTTCTGCTGGTTTTCCCCGAAGGCGGGTTCAGGAAGGGTGCGTATACTCGCCGGAAAACCGGCGCGCCCGCATCGCCGCAAGAGGAGAACAAGATGAGATCCCATTCGATGCAGGAACAGGATCTCCTGCTGGCGCAAGTGGAGGCCTTGGCCGATGCCCGTGTGACACCCGCCGAACGGGTGGCCTTCCGCACATTCCTGCGCCATTACTACGAGATGTCCTCGATCGACGCGCTACGTCTGCGCACGCCGGAGGAGCTGTTTGCGATCGCCCATGGCCATTGGCGACTCGCGCAGCGGCGCCAGCAAGGGGAACTGCTGCTGCGTCTTACTCCGCCAGAGCCTGGCGATGCCCGCGCGCTGGCGCGGCTCGATACGGTGGTCGAGGACATGCCGTTTCTCGTCGATTCGCTGGCCATGGCGGTGCGTGCCGCGGGATCGCCGATCGACTGGACCGTGCATCCGGTGCTGAGCATGCGCCGCGATGCACACGGCGCGCTGGTGCAGGTGTCGTCGGTGACGGTGGATGCGAGCAGTGCCGAATCGCTGATCCACATGGAGTTCGAGCCGCTGCGCGAAGCCTCCGGCTATGTTGTGTTGGAGTCGGATCTGCGCCATGTGATCGAGGATCTGCGCACGGTCGTCGCTGATTACCCGGCGATGCGTGCGCGCTTGCGGGAGGTCGCAGATACCCTGCAGAACGTTCCGCCGGGCGCCGATGCCGAGGAGTTCACCGAGGCGCGTGCATTTCTGTCCTGGCTCGACGAAGGGCATTTCACATTTCTCGGAGTGGCAGAGACGCTCGCGGTCAGCACCCAGGGACGCAGCCATTTCGTGCTGCAGCCGGAGGCTTCGCTGGGGCTGTCGCGCAACGGTGCGCGCTTTGCCGATCCGGATCAGCTGATCGCGCCGCCCGAGGAGCTGGACAAATACACGGAATCGACACGGCTGATCGTCATCACCAAGGCCAATCACCGTTCGACGGTCCACCATCCGGAGTACATCGACGTCATCTCGGTGCGCCGTTTCCATCCAGATGGCAGCGTGCGTGGCATCTGCCGCTTCATCGGGCTATTTTCGTCGGAGGCCTATCTGGAGCGCCCGCGCAACATCCCGCTGATCCGGCGCAAGGTCGAGTACGTGATGCGCCGGTCGCGGCTGCGTGAGGACTCGCATTCCGGCAAGAACCTGCGGGAAATCCTGCAGCAGTTGCCGCGCGACGAGCTGTTCCAGTCCAGCGAGGATGAGCTGTTCGAAACCTGCATGGGGATTCGCGCGCTGCGCGACCGCCATCAGCTCAAGCTGTTCATGCGCCGCGACCGCTATGGACGGTTTTATTCGTGCATGGTCTACCTGCCACGCGAGCGTTACTCGCGCGAGCTGCGCGATCGCATCGCCACCGAGCTGACGGCCATCTGCAACGCCACCGGTATCGACCGCAATACCGAATTCCTGCGTCATGGCCTGGCGCGGATTCATTACATCGTGCGCACACCACCAGGCACGACCATTCCGCTGACGGTGGCGGAGGTCGAGCAGCGCCTGATCGCGGCGACCCGCTCGTGGCGCGAGCAATTGCGCGAGGCCCTGCAGCGGTATCCCGGGACGGATGGGGTGCGCGCCGCCGCCTTTCTCGACGGTTTTCCGTTGTCTTACCAGGAGAGCGTGCCACCGATCGAGGCGGCGGTGGACCTGCAGTATCTCGTGCAGCTCGATGAAGCGCATCCGGTGCTGCCTCGTCTGCTCGTCGATACGCAAACCAGCGGCAAGGTCTGTCCCACTGCACTCAAGCTCTACTGCTGGAAGCGCCCCCTGCCGTTGTCGGACGTGCTGCCGACGCTGGAAAATTTCGGTCTGCGCGTGATCTGGCAGGATCCGACGCGGGTCGAGCCGCGCGGCGGCGAACCGGTCTGGATCCAGGAATTCCAGGTGCAAATCACCGGAGAATGCGTGCTGACGCCGGCGCAGCAGCGCAGTTATTTCGAAGCGGCTTTCTTAAGCACCTGGAATGGCGAGACCGAGAACGACGGCCTCAACCGCTTGGTGCTGCTCGCTGGTTTGGACGTCCGCCAGATCGTCTGCCTGCGGACCTTGACCAAGTATCTGATCCAGACCGGCCTGCCCTATAGTCAGGATTACATGGAACGCCTGCTGGCCGAGCATGCGCCGCTCGCGCGCTTGCTGGTGCAGTTGTTCGAGACGCGTTTTGATCCGGCGATTGCTGATGCCAAACGCCGGGATGCCGAGATCCGCATCGCCCAGGAACTGGACCAACGGCTCGATCAAGTGGCGACGCTCGACGGCGACCGCGTGCTGCGCGCCTATACCGCCGTCGTGCGCGCGGCATTACGCACCAACTATTACCAGTCGAGCGCCGACGGCCGCCGCAAACCCTACGTCAGCATCAAGCTCGATCCGCGCAAGGTGCCGGAACTGCCGCAGCCTTTGCCGATGTTCGAGATCTTCGTCTATGCGCCGGAAGTCGAGGGCATCCACCTGCGCGGCGGCAAGGTTGCCCGCGGCGGTCTGCGCTGGTCGGACCGACGCCAGGATTTCCGCACCGAGATCCTGGGTTTGATGAAGGCACAGATGGTCAAGAACGCAATCATCGTGCCGGTCGGAGCCAAGGGCGGTTTCGTGGTCAAGCAGGGCGACCCTTCGAACCGCGATGCCTGGCTCAAGCAAGGTGTGGAGTGCTACAAGACGTTCGTCCGCGGCCTGCTCGATCTCACCGACAATCGCATCGGCGATGCGGTCGTGCCGCCGCCCGACGTCGTCCGTTACGACGACGATGATCCGTATCTGGTCGTCGCCGCGGACAAGGGCACGGCTACGTTCTCCGATATCGCCAACGCGCTTGCCGAGGAATATGGCTTTTGGCTCGGCGATGCGTTTGCTTCCGGCGGCTCGGCCGGCTACGACCACAAGAAGATGGGCATCACCGCGCGCGGCGCCTGGGAGAGCGTCGCCCGGCATTTCCGCGAAATGGGTCGAAACGTCCAGACCGAGCCGTTCACGGTCGTCGGCATCGGCGACATGTCGGGGGATGTCTTTGGTAACGGCATGCTTTTGTCACGCAAGATCCGTTTGATCGCTGCTTTTGACCATCGGCACATCTTCATCGATCCCGATCCGGATCCGGAAGCATCGTTCAGGGAGCGCGAGCGTCTGTTCAAGCTGCCGCGGTCGAGCTGGGACGACTACGACAAGTCGCTGATATCCCCCGGTGGTGGCGTCTGGCCGCGCACCGCCAAGTTGATCCGCCTCGCGCCGCAAGCCCAGCAGGCGCTTGGTGTTGACCGCGCAAACCTCACTCCGCAGGAAGTGATCCGCGCGATTCTCAAGGCCCCGGTCGATCTGCTCTGGAACGGCGGCATCGGAACCTATGTCAAGAGCCAGTATCAGTCGCACCAGGACTGCGGTGATCGCGCCAATGACGCGATTCGCATCAACGGGCGCGAGCTGCGGTGCAAGGTGGTCGGGGAGGGCGGCAATCTGGGGTTCACCCAGCTCGGCCGCATCGAAGCGGCGCTCGCGGGTGTGCGCCTGAATACCGACTTCATCGACAACGCCGGCGGCGTGCACAGCTCGGATCGCGAGGTCAACATCAAGATTCCGCTCAACGAGCTGTTGCGCCAGAACCAGCTCACCCGCGCCGAGCGCGATCCGTTTCTTGCGCAAATGACCGACGATCTCGCGCGTGCGGTGCTGCGCGACAACTACGTGCAGAGTCTGGCGGTTTCGCTGCTCGAGCGCGACGCCGCCGCGCGGCTCGACGAACATGCCAACCTGATGCGCACCCTGGAGCGCGACGGCTTGCTCGTGCGCAGCGTGGAATCTCTCCCCGACGATGAGGCGCTCAAGGAGCGCAAGGCCGCGGGCTTGGGTTTGACGCGACCCGAACTGTGCGTGCTCTTGTCGTACAGCAAGATCTCGCTGTTCGACGCCGTGGTGCACTCGGACGTACCCGACGATCCGTTCTTCGACCGCGATCTGCTGTCGTACTTCCCGACGCAGATGGTCGAGCGCTACCGCGATCTGCTTTTGAAGCATCGTCTGCGCCGCGAGATCGTCGCCACGATTCTGTCCAATGCCGTCGTCAACCGTATGGGCTTTGCGTTTGCCCACCGCTTCGCCGAGGATCACGGCCTGCCACGTGCCGAGATCGTCAAGGCCTATGCGATCGCCCATGAGATCTATGAAGGAGACCGCTACTGGCTGCCGATCCAGGCGCTGGACTTGAAAGTGCCGGCGGCGCTGCAGCTGCGCCTGTTCAACCGGGCGATCGGGCTGATGAAACACGCGACCACCTGGCTGCTCAACAACAAATGGAGCACGCGTCCGATCGGCGAGGCGGTTACCCGCTTCCGCACCGGCATCGCCGAGCTGGCGCGGCTGCTGCCGGACATCCTGCCGGGCAGTTATCGCGCGGACTGGGACAAGGCCGTCGAGGGCATGCGCGCCGACGGCGTGCCGCCGGAGCTCGCCGTGCAGCTCGCCAATACGATGGTGCTGGGCAGCGCACCGGATATCGTCGAGCTGGCCGAGCAGGCGCAAGTGCCCTTGTGCGAGGCCGCCGGGGTCTATTTCCAGATCGGTGACCGCCTGCGCATCCTCTGGCTGCTATCGTCGATCATCGGTTTTTCGGTCGGCAACAAGTGGCAGGCGCTGGCGCGCTCGAATCTGCGCGAAGATACCTATCGCCTGCATCGCCAGCTTGCCGCGCGTATCCTGCAGCAGCCGGGCGATACGCCACAGGCGCGGATCGAGGCCTGGATCGCGGCCAACGAATCCAAGGTGAGATTCGGCATGCAGCGCCTGCAAGAATTGCAAGCGGTTCCGGTGCAGGATTTCATGACTCTGGCAGTGGGGGTGCGCGAGCTGCGCAAACTGCGGCAACTATGAGCGGTTCTTGGCGCATCGAGCGCGCACAGGCCGCCCCCTTGCCCCAGGCTCGATGAGCCCGCGGTGTTCGCTGCGCACGCAAGGCCAACATGGGAATCGGAGAATGGTTGTCGCTCGGCTGCGCGCTGGCGTGGGCGGTCGCGGTCGTCTTGTTCAAGAAATCCGGCGAGCACCTGCCGCCGTTTGCGCTCAATCTGGTCAAGAATGCCATCGTGCTGCCGCTGTTCGTCTGCACGCTGTGGGTGGTGGAGGGCATGGCGTGGCCGGCGCTGCCGCCGGTGCATCTGGCCTTGATCCTGCTCTCTGGCCTGCTCGGCATCGCGGCTGGCGACACGCTGTATTTCCACGCGCTCAATTCCATCGGCGCCAGCCGCATGGCGGTGGCGCAGGCGCTGTACTCGCCATCGGTGATTCTGCTGTCCTTCGTTTATCTGGGCGAGCGGCTCGGCGTCTGGCAGTTCGTCGGCGTCGCGCTCGTGCTCGGCGGCATCGTGCTCGTCACCTGGAGCCGCGATCGCAGTCAAGCGGACGCACGTGCCCTGCGTATCGGGGTGGCCTGGGCGGTGCTGTCGGTATTTCTGATGGCACTCGGAGTGGTCATCGTCAAACCGATGCTGGAGCAGCACAGCTTTCTGTGGGTGGTGGTGCTGCGCGTCGCCGCAGGGTTCGCCGGCATGCTGCTGATCGCGCTCATCCGGCATCAGCTCGCAGGGCTTTGGCGGCACTACCGCGCGGTGCGGCACTGGCCGATCATCGTCTCCGGGGCGATCGTCGGTACTTACCTGTCGATGATGATGTGGCTGGCCGGTTACAAGTACACGCAGGCCTCGATCGCCGCGGTGCTCAACGAGCTGGCGGCGGTGTTCATCCTGCCGCTGGCGGCGCTGTTCCTCAAAGAGCCGGTTCGGTTGCGCCAGGTGCTCGGGGTGGTCGTCGCACTCTCTGGCGTCGTGCTGGTCGTTGCCCGTTAGTGTCAGGGCCACGCATGGGTTTTTTTTCCCATCGGTCGGTATCGTCAGTGCGCCTATCATGCGCAGCGTCAAAAGCCGCAGGAGGACGACCATGCAAGGGGGTAGCCCGCGCTGGGACGTACTGTTTCGCAATGCATTGGTGTTCGATGGCACCGGCGCGCCGCCGCGCGTGCAGGACGTGGCGGTGGCGCAAGGGCGTATCGCGGCGATCGGTCCGGATCTGCCGACTGCAGATGCCCGCGAGGTCGTGGAGGTCGGGCAGCGCTGGCTGATGCCGGGTCTGCTCGACATCCATACCCATTTCGATCTGGAGGTCGAGGTCGAGCCGCAACTGCCCGAGGCGGTGCGCCACGGTACGACCACGGTCGTGGTGGCCAATTGCAGCCTGGGGCTGGCCTATGGCGCCCAGCGCCGCGACGGTGCCGATCCCATCGTCGATTGCTTCGCGCGTGTCGAGAATGTGCCCAAGCCGGTGTTGCGCAAGGTGGCCGACCGCGTCACCTGGTCCACGTCGGCGGAATATCTCGACCACCTCGATCGCCTGCCGCTGGGGCCGAACATCGCGCCGATGATTCCGCATTCGATGCTGCGTATCGAAGTGATGGGACTGCGCGATTCCATCAGCCGCGATCCGACCGAAGCCGAGCTTGCGCGCATGGAAGCGCTCGTCGAGCAGGGCATGCGTGAGGGATACATCGGATTTTCCACCGATGCGCTGCCGTTTCATTTTCTCGCCAACGCGCCGAACACGCACAAGCAGATTCCGACGCAGTTCGCGTCGTTTGCCGAGCTCAAACGCCTGACCGCGGTCGTGCGGCGCTGGGGCCGGGTCTGGCAGGCGACGCCGCCCAAGGACGACAAGCTCGCGGTGTTCCGCAATTTTCTGCTCACCTCCGGCCGCCTCTACGGGCGCACGCTCAAGACCACGGCGGTGGCGGCGATCGACGTCACCACCAACCGCTCCATCGTGCGGCTCGGTCTGTTCCTCTCACGGCTGCTGAACTCGCGCCTGGTGCGCGGTCTGTTCCGTTTCCAGGCGCTGTCGGCACCGTTCAAGATCTGGAGCGACGGTGTCGTCACGCCGATTGCCGAGGAAGTGCCGGAGCTGCGCCGGCTCAACGAATGCGATCTCGAAGACCGCGCCGGCCGTGCACGGATCATGAACGACCCGCAGTGGGTCGCCGATTTCCGCCGCATGTGGATGAAAGGCAAGCGCGGCTTTGGTCTGGCCCGACTCAAACGCTGGCTGCGGCTGGACGATAACGTGCTGACACGCGATTTGCGCGACATGACCATCGATAGCTGTCCGGTTCCGGACTGGAGCGGCGAGACCATGCAGGCGGTGTTCGACCGGCTCGTCGAATGGCAGCGCAGCGGCCACGGTGCGCGCAGCGCCGCCGAGGCCGAGGCGTTTGCGAGCTTTCCGCGCCCGATCGCTGACGATTGCGATTTCTTTCTGCACCTGCTGCGGCGCTACGACACCGATCTGCGCTGGTGGACCGTCACCGCCAACCGCGATCCCGAGCTGACCAAGGCCTTGCTGTTCCACCCGCTGCTGCTGCCGGGCTTCAACGACAGCGGCGCGCATCTGACCAACATGGCGTTCTATGACGGCAATCTGCGTACGCTCAAACTGGCGCAGGAAGACGGCCTTGCACGCGTCGCCCATGCCGTGCACCGGCTGACGCAGGAGCCCGCCGAGTTTTTTGGTCTGGATGTCGGAGTGCTGCGCGTCGGCGCGCAGGCGGACATCGTGGTGATCGATCCGCAGGCGCTGCGCCGCTACGATCCGGAGGCGGCCGTGCGCTACATCTGGCGCGAGGTTTTCTCCCATCACCAGCTGGTCAACCGGCCGGAGGGCGTGGTCACGCACGTGATGATCGGCGGACGCATGGCCTGGCGCGATGGCGCTTATACCGCGGCGTATGGGCGTGAGCGCTTCGGTCGTGTCCTGCGCCACGTCGAGCACGAGTACCGGCCGGCGGCGCTGGCGCTCGCGGCCTGACCGTCCGTCGGATTGCTCGCGGCGTCTGGCGCGGTAGTACTGCGGTGCGTGCCGCGTGCGGTCGCTATCGGGCCAAACCCTTGGCCCTAAACCACCGTGCCCATCGAGGACCGCTTTTACCGCATCGTCGTCGACGCCCTGACCCACGACCGGCTGACGCTGCCGACACCACCCGAAGTGGCGCTGCGTCTGCGGCAACTGTTACAGGATGAAAATGTGAGCAGTAGCCGGCTCGCGGCCGAGATCCAGCGCGATCCGGCCATCGCGGTACGGCTCGTGCGCATCGCCAACAGCGCGGCCTTGCGCACAGGGACCAGGGTCGAGAACGTGCAGCAGGCGGTGATGCGGTTGGGGTTTGCGTACACCCGCATCCTGGTCGATGGGCTCGCGCTCGAGCAGATGTACCGGGCCCCCCATCCGCTGCTCGCGGACCGCCTGACGCGCTGCTGGCGCGAGAGCGTCGAAGTCGCCGCACTGTCGCGCGCGATCGCCGCCGAGTGCACGATGCTGCCGCCGGATGTCGCGATGCTCGCCGGGTTGGTCCATCGTGTCGGCGTGCTGCCGATTCTGCGTCTGGCCGAGACGCACGCCGCGGCGCTGGCATCGCCGCAGGTGTTCGACGAGGTCGTCGAGGCGCTATCGCCGCGCATCGGTCGCCTGGTGCTGCAGGCCTGGCATTTCCCGGACGCGCTCGTCGAGGTGCCGGCGGCCTGGCCAGACTTCACACGCCGGCATGAAGCGGCACCGGATTATGCGGATGTCGTCGCGGTCGCCGTGCTGCGCATCCGGCGCGCGCGCGATCCGGTGCGGCATGCGGTCGATCCGGCGATGGTCAGCGCCTATGCGCGGTTAGATCTGGAACCGGATTTCGATCTGGGTGGCGCAGGTCCGCTCGCGAATGCCTATGCCGATTCGCTGGAATTGCTGCAGGCGGCGTGAGAATCTTCGGTTGCGTGTGCGGAGGGCCACAACACGCGCGATTCCCCATGCTGGAACACCTGAAAGCGTTCCGGTGGAAGGCCGGCGGCGTCCAATGCACGGCGCAGCCGCTGCGGCGGTTCGTCGAGCGGTTCCTCGGTCAGCCGGAAGGTGCCCCAGTGCATCGCCACCGATAGTTGGCTGCCGACGTCGCGGTGGATTCTCACCGCATCCTCGGGGTTTGCATGCATGTAGCGCATGAACCAGCGGGGTTCATAGGCGCCGATCGGCAGCAGGGATAAGTCGATCGGTGCGAAACGGGCGCCGATCTCGGCGAAATCCGGACAGTAGCCGGTATCACCGGCGAAATAGACACGCCGGGTCGGGGTTTCGACGACGAACCCGCACCAGAGCGTGGCGTCGCGGTCGCGCAGTCCGCGGCCGGAGAAATGCTGCGCAGGGACGGCGTGGACGCGCAAGCCGGCGATGTCCGCATGTTGCCACCAGTCGAGTTCGACGACGCGCGCGATCCGCCGACGTGCAAACCACCGCCCGAGACCAAGCGGGACGACGAAGGTCAGATCCGGATGGAGGCGCGCGAGCCTGCGCACGCTCGGTTCGTCGAGGTGATCGTAATGATTGTGCGAGACCAGGGCGATATGCAGCGGCGGCAGATCCTCAGCCCGCAGTGCCGGTGGGGCAAGCCGCCGCGGACCGGCGAAAGCGAGCGGCGAGGCGCGCTCGCTGAAATGCGGGTCGGTGACCAGGTTGCGGCCAGATAGCTGGAGCAGGAAAGTGGAATGGCCGATCCAGGTCAGGGTGTCCTGCGTGCGATTGGCGCGCAACTGCTCGACCGGCGGCGGCCGCACCGAAAAGTGCAGCTTGCGGTAAGGCTTGAGCAGAAAGCCCGGCAGCCAGCGCAGCAGATCCAGCCCGCCATGCGCGTCGGTGGGATGGTTGTTGCGAAAGCCACGCGAGGTGTGGTGCCGGGGTCGGTGGGTTGCGTCGGCCATGATCAGCGGTGATGGAATCTGGCGCATTTGACCACAGTCTGCGCCAGGGTTCTTCCGTTACGTGTTCGGGGAGCTGCGGCAGATGGCGACATGCTGCGCTATTCTTCACCGGTTTTCGCCCTCTCAACCCTCATGCAGCTGCACAACACGCTCTCCGGCCGTAAGGAAGTCTTCGTTCCGCTCGACCCCCAGCGGGTGACGATGTATGTCTGCGGGCCGACCGTCTACAGCTACGCGCACATCGGCAATGCGCGTCCGGCGGTTGTTTTCGACGTGCTGGCTCGCCTTCTGCGCAGGCGCTATCCCGGCGTGATCTATGTCCGCAACATCACCGACATCGACGACAAGATCAATGCCGCCGCCGCCAAGGAAGGTGTGGACATCCGTGTGATCACGGATCGCTACGCCGCGATTTATCAGGAGGACATGGCGGCTCTGGGCGTGCTGCCACCGGATTTCTCTCCGCGTGTGACCGAGCATCTACCGCAAATCGTGTCGATGATCGAGCGGCTGATTGCATCCGGTCATGCCTATGTCGCGCAAGGCCATGTCCTGTTCCACACCCCCAGCTTCCCGGAGTATGGACGGCTGTCCGGTCGCGACGGGCAGGCGCTGATGGCCGGCGCGCGTGTCGAAGTGGCGCCCTACAAAAAGCATCCCGGCGATTTCGTGCTGTGGAAGCCTTCGACCGACGATCAGCCCGGCTGGGATTCACCCTGGGGGCGCGGCCGTCCGGGCTGGCACATCGAATGCTCGGCGATGGCCGAGGCGCTGCTCGGGGAGACCATCGACATCCACGGTGGCGGGCACGATCTGATCTTTCCGCACCACGAGAACGAGATCGCCCAGTCCACCTGTGCGCACGGGGGCAAGACCTTTGCGCGTTACTGGCTGCACAACGGTTTTCTCAACGTCGGCCAGCAGAAAATGTCCAAGTCGCTTGGCAACGTGCTGCTGGTGCACGAGTTGCTCAAGACTCTGCCGGGCGAGGCGATCCGCCTGGTTCTGCTGACCGCACATTACCGCCAGCCGGTGGACTGGACCGACGAGCTCGTCACTGAGGCGCGCAAGAAGCTGGACCGGCTCTACGGTGCGCTGCGCGACCTTGCGGAGATCGCGCCGGCGCCCGGTGTGACGGCCCCCTCTTCGTTCATTCAGGCGCTCGAGGACGATCTCAACACGCCGATGGCTTTGGCCGAGCTGTTCGAGCTCGCGCGCGCGGCAAACAAGGCCGAGCATCCCGAGGACAAGGCGCGCCTGAAGGCACAGCTCCTCGATGCCGGCTGGCTGTTGGGTTTGCTGCAGCAGTCCCCGAACGACTGGTTTGCGTGGGCACCGCAGGTGGAGGATCGTCCGTCGATCGAGGAGATCGAGGATTGGCTCGCACAGCGCGCCGCGGCACGCCGCAACAAGCAGTGGGCTGAATCCGACCGCATCCGCGATGCGCTCAAGGCGCGTGGGGTGCTCGTCGAGGATACGAAAGACGGTCAGCGCTGGCGCTACGTTTGAACGCCCCTTGCGGCAGCGCCGGGGTGGGTCTGGCGATCGCCGCGGCGCACCGCGTCAGACGCCGCGCAGGCAGGTTTCGGCGCGGATCAGCAGGTCGCGGAAAAGGCTCGCAAACGGAGCCGGGCGGGAGGCTTCGCAACGCAGCGTGTCCCAATCCAGTTCGACGAGGCTGCCGTCGGGCCCTTGGATCGCGACCCCGTGGTCGTCCGCGGCCGCGATCGGCAAGGCATCGTGATGGTCGATCCTGTCGGATCCATGAGTGAAAGCTGGGGCAGGGCAGGTCATGGGCCGCTCCGGCGCAATACCTGTCTCCACTATCGGCGGTGAATCCCGTCCAAACCAGAGGCCGGGCGACGGCGCGGCGTTGCGGCCGGATGAGCGGCGGATCCGGGAA
Source organism: Fontimonas thermophila (assembly GCF_900113085.1). Classification (GTDB taxonomy): domain Bacteria; phylum Pseudomonadota; class Gammaproteobacteria; order Nevskiales; family Nevskiaceae; genus Solimonas; species Solimonas thermophila. The sequence goes on from NZ_FOOC01000003.1 coordinate 217,890, forward strand.
AAGACCCTGCCACCCCTTCCGCGCGGCGGCCGTCCCCATCAGACAAACCGTACGCGCTGACCCCTGGGCTGCGGGTGGACGGTTCCGTTTTCGTAGGCGAGCTCGCCGTTGACCCAGGTGGCGACGATGCGCGCCGGCAGTGTGCGTCCTTCCAGCGGCGACCAGCCGCATTTGTACAAGATGTTGGACGGGTGGACGTGGGTCTGGCCGTGCGGGTCGACGAGCACCAGATCAGCCCAGTAACCCTCGCGCACATAGCCGCGGTCTTTGACGCCGAAGCGGTCCGCCGGTGCATGGCAGGCTTTATGGACGACGGTGCGCATGTTCAGCTCGCCTTTTTTGACCAGGTCGATCAGCATCAGCAGCGAGTGTTGCACCAGTGGCAGGCCAGACGGAGCCTTGAAGTAAGACTGCGCCTTTTCTTCGGCGGTGTGCGGAGCGTGGTCGGTGGCGATGATGTCGATGCGGTCCTGCATCACCGCCCGCAGCAAGGCCTTGCGGTCTTCCGGCGTCTTGATCGCGGGATTGCACTTGATCAGGTTGCCCAGCGCCGCGTAGTCGCGCGCATCCATCGCCAGGTGGTGCACGCAGGCTTCGACGGTGATCTGCTTGCCGGCCATTGGTCCGGCAGTGAAGAACGCCAGTTCGCGTGCGGTGGTCAGATGCAGCACGTGCAGCTGGGTGCCATGTTTCTTGGCCAGACTCACGGCCAGCTCGGTGGATTTGTAGCAGGCCTCGACCGAGCGGATGTTGGGATGTTCCCATGCGGGAACGTCCTCGCCGTATTTCGCGCGCGCGGCTTCCTCGTTGAGCTTGATCGTCGGGGTATCCTCGCAGTGGGTGACGACCATCAGCGGGCAGCGTCTGAAAATGCCTTCGAGTACCTTGGGGTCGTCGACGAGCATGTTGCCGGTCGAAGCACCCATGAAGACCTTTAGCGCGCAGGCTTCGTCACGCTGCAAAGCGGCGATTTCTTCGAGGTTATCGTTGGCGGCGCCGAAGTAGAACGCATAGTTGGCAAAGCTGCGGCCCTGCGCCGCGGCATATTTTTCGGCGAGCAGGGCGCGCGTCGTGATCGCCGGCTTGTTGTTGGGCATGTCGAAGTAAGTCGTCACGCCGCCGGCGACGGCGGCGCGCGATTCGGTGTAGAGATCGCCCTTGTGGGTGAGCCCCGGCTCCCGGAAGTGCACTTGATCGTCGATCAGGCCCGGCAGCAGCCACTGGCCCTTGGCGTCGTACACGACCGTGCCCGCCGGCGCGCTGATCTGCTTGGCGATTTTCTCGATGCGGCCGTTTTTGATCAGGATGTCGGCTGCGGTCTCGTGTTCTTCGTTGATGATATGGGCGTTGGTGATCAGCATGACGGTCTCCGGGGCACGATGATGCCCATGGTAATCGGTTTTGCCGATGATCCGGGCGTATGATCGGCCGACGGGTCACGGCCAGGAGAACGGCGGACATGGGCGAGCACATCCACTACCGGGCATGTCATTTGTGCGAGGCTATCTGCGGTTTGGAGATCAGAGTCCGCGATGGGCGTATCGTCTCGATCCGCGGCGATGAGGCCGATCCGCTGTCGCGTGGTCATCTCTGTCCCAAGGCGGTCGCGCTGCAGGATCTACACGAAGACCCGGACCGTCTGCGCCGGCCGCAGAAGCGGATCGGCGAACGCTGGGTGGAAGTCGGCTGGGACGAGGCTTTGGACGACATCGCCGACCGCCTCGCCGCGATCCACCGCGCACATGGGGCCAACAGCATCGCGGCGTATCTCGGCAATCCCAGTGTGCACAACTGGGGCACGCTGACCCACAGCAACGCTTTTCTCGGTTTGCTGCGCACGCGCAACCGTTACTCGGCGACCTCGGTGGACCAGCTGCCGCATCAGCTGGTTGCGTACTGGCTGTATGGACATCAGCTTCTGCTACCCGTGCCCGACATCGACCGCAGCCGCTACATCCTGATGTTCGGTGCCAATCCGATGGCGTCCAATGGCAGCCTGTGGACGGTGCCGGATTTCCGGCGGCGTTTGCAGGCGCTGCAGGCGCGCGGTGGCAAGCTTGTGCTGATCGATCCGCGGCGGACCGAGACGGCGCACGTGGCCGATGAGCATCACTTCATCCGCCCCGGCGCCGATGCCGCCGTGCTGCTGGCGATGCTCAACACGATTTTCCGGGATGGCCTCGCCCGGCCCGGTCGGCTTGCCGCGTTCACCGACGGGCTCGATGCCGTGGCGGAGCAGGTACGGCCATTCACGCCAGAACGCGCGGCGGTGATCTCCGGCATCGCCGCGGCCGATATCCGCCGCATCGCCCACGAATTCGCCACGAGCGAGGCCGCAGCCGCTTACGGTCGCATGGGTGTCTCCACGCAGGCCCACGGCACGCTGTGCCAGTGGGCACTGGCGATGCTCAACATCGCCACCGGCAATCTCGACCGTCCCGGCGGCATGATGTTTGCCCGTCCGGCGATGGATCTGGTCGAAGGGCCGATGAGCAAGCCCGGCCACTATGGCGCCTGGAGCTCCCGCGTACGCGGCTTGCCGGAGTTTGGCGGCGAACTGCCGGTTTGTACCTTGGCCGAGGAAATCCTGACGCCGGGTCCGGGGCAGGTGAAAGCGCTGGTGACGATCGCCGGCAATCCGGTGCTGTCCACCCCCAACGGCCGCCAGCTCGAGCAGGCGTTGTCGATGCTCGAATTCATGGTCAGCATCGACTACTACCGCAACGAGACGACGCGTTTTGCGCATTACATCCTGCCGCCGACCGGTCCGCTGGAGCACGACCACTATGACATCGTGTTTCACCACCTGGCGGTGCGGAACACGGCCCGCTACAACCCGGCAGTCTTCCCCAAGCCGGAGGGTCAGCTCCACGACTGGGAGATTTTTGCCCGCCTGGGCCGGCGCCTGCGCGCACGTCTGGCTCCCGGTGCGGACAAGCCGCTGCTGCACCGGCTCAAGGCGCGGGTTCGTGACGAGCTGATGGCGCGGATGCCGCCGCACCGCCTGCTCGATCTGGCGCTGCGCAGTGGACCGTACGGCAAACGTTCGGAACATCGTCTGTCGCTGGCGCGGCTCAAGGCCGCGCCGCATGGCATCGACCTTGGGCCCTTGCAGTCGGTGCTGCCGCAGCGGCTGTACGGAAAAGACCGGCGCATCCGCTGCCTGAACACAGTGCTCGTCGATGAGATCACGCGCTATGACGGCCTGCTCGCCGGGCAGGAGCACCAGGCGCCGGGTGCGGGCGAACTGTGGTTGATCGGCCGTCGCCATGTGCGCAGCAACAACTCGTGGATGCACAACGTGCAGCGCCTCGTCAAAGGCAAGCCGCGGCACCAGTTGCTTATGCACCCGGCTGATCTCGCCGCGCGGGGGTTGGTCGATGGCCAGCGCGTCTGTGTGCGCTCACGGGTCGGCAGTCTCGAGGTCGATGTACAGGCCACCGAGGACATCATGCCTGGCGTGGTGTCGCTGCCGCATGGCTGGGGTCACGCCCGCCCGGGTGTGCAGCAGCGCATCGCCCAGGCCCATCCGGGACAGAGCGTCAACGACCTCACCGATGATCGGTATTTCGACCGACTCTCCGGCAATGCGGCGCTCAACGGCATCGCGGTGACCGTCACCGCCGCCATGGCCAGCATCGCGCAGCCTGCGGCCGATATGCGCGCGGCTTGATTGCAGGTGCGGAAGGGACGTCAATCCCAGTCGCCCCACAGTGCCTGCAAGGCCGCCAAGGCCGCGACACCGGCGGTTTCCGTGCGCAGCACGCGCGGGCCGATGCGGATGCCGAGGAAGCCGCTGCGTCGCGCGTGCGCGAGCTCATCACTGCCGAGCCCGCCTTCGGGGCCTACCAGCAGGGTGACGGGACCATTCGGCCGCGCCAGCGCGCGCAAACCGTACCGGCCCTGCGGATCGAGCATCAGACGTTCACCGCAGGCGCGGTTCTCATCCAGCCATTGTGCGAGCAGTTGCACCGGCTCCAGATGGGGTAGGCGCGTGCGGCCGGATTGTTCGCAGGCGGCCACGATCACTCCGCGCCAATGCGCCAGCTTGCGCGCCCAGCGCTCCTCGTCGAGGCGCACGACACTGCGGCCGGACACCAGCGGCACGATGCGGCGCACGCCCAGTTCGACGGCTTTCTGCAGGCTGTAATCCATGCGCTCGCCCTTGCAGATGCACTGGGCGAGCGCCAGATCAAGCGGTGACTCGCGTTCGATGGCGCGATGCGCGCGTACCTGCGCCGTGGCGGCGCGCTTGGACACCTCGACGAGCACGGCCTCGTACTCCCCGCCACGGCCGTCGAAAGCGATGAAGGCATCGCCTTGGCGCATGCGCAGCACCTGGACGAGATGACGGAACGCCGATTCGGGCAGTGCCAGCTGTGTGCCCTCGGCAAGCGGTGTCTCGAAATAAATCCGTGTCATGCACGTCTACCCGCTGCCGGTGGTGAGGGAATCCGCATCGGGCATCGGGCCGATCTGGAGTCAGTCCCGCGTCGCCTCGCGGACCGCCGCGAGCGCGATCGTGCAGAGCTGCTCGATCTCGCGCGGGGTGATCACGTAAGGCGGCATGAAATAAATGACGTTGCCGAGCGGGCGCAGCAGGACGCCGAAATCCGGATGCGCGCTCAGCGCGTGGCGGTAAGCGCGCAGCCCGCGCCGTTCGCTGGCGGGATAGGGTTCCTTGCTGCGGGCGTTGCGTGCCATTTCGATCGCCAGAATCATGCCCTGCTGGCGCACCTCGGCGACATGTGCGAGCGCGCGCAGCTCCGCGGTCTGACGCCACATGAGCTCGGCGAGCAGGCGGTTTTGGGCCAGCGGCTGTTCGGATTCGAACAGGTCGAGCGTCGCCAGCGCCGCGCGGCAGGCGATCGGATTGCCGGTATAGGAATGCGAGTGCAAAAAGGCCTTGCCCTCGCGGTAATCGGCGTAGAAAGCGTCGTAGATCTCGTCACGCGTGAGCGTCGCCGCAAGCGGCAAGGTGCCGCCGGTCAGACCCTTGGAGATGCACATGAAGTCCGGAGTGATCCCCGGCTGGGCATCGGTTGCGCGTGGATCCGGGGGTGCCCAGTCGCAGCCCCACATCCGTCCGGTGCGGCCGAAGCCGACGGCGATTTCGTCGGCAATCAGATGCACGCGGTGGCGCGTGCACGCCTCGCGCAGCAGACGCAGGTACAGTGGGTGGTACATGCGCATGCCGCCAGCGCACTGCACCAGCGGCTCGATGATCACCGCACAGACCTCGTCGGCATGACGCGCCAGGGTTTCTTCCATCAGCCGAAAGCGCTGACGCGTGTAGTCCTCCCAGCTCTGGCCGGGTGCACGTTCGTAACAGTCGGGTGAGGGTACGTAGATCGGCTGCAGCAGCAGCGGCGCGTAGGTGTCGCGGTAAATGCTCGGCCCGCCCATCGCCAGGGCTCCCAGCGTCTCGCCGTGGTAGCTGTTGGTCAGGGCGATGAAGCGCGTCTTGCGCGTGCACCCGCTGTTGCGCCAGTAATGGAACGACATCTTCAGCGCGACTTCGATCGCCGATGAGCCATTGTCGGCGTAAAAGCAGCGGGTCAAGCCCGGCGGGGCGAGCTTGACCAGGCGCTCGGCGAGCTCCACTGCCGGTTCGTGCGTGAAGCCGGCGAGCAGCACGTGGTCGAGTGTGTCGAGCTGTTGCTTGAGTGCCGCGACGATGGCCGGATGGCGATGGCCGAAGATATTGGTCCACCAGGAACTGATTGCGTCGAGATAACGGCGGCCGTCGAAATCGGTGAGCCAGACGCCCTCGGCCGAGCGGATCGGGATCAACGGCAGCTCGGGGTTGGCGCCGGCATGGTCGCGCATCTGCGTGCACGGATGCCAGACATGCGCCAGCGAGCGTTGTTTCAACGCGTCGTTCAGACTCATCGCGGTCCTACAAATCCTTGATCAGCACCAGCGAATTGCGCTGGTAGTTGTAGATGCGCTGCTTTTGTACCGGCAGGGCTTCGACGGTCGTTTTGCGAAAGCCGTGTTCGATGAACCAGTGCGGGGTGTGGGTGGTGAGGCTGAACAGTTGCTTGAGTCCGAGCTGGCGCGCCTTGGCCTCGATGCGCTTGAGCAGGGCGGCTGCGCGCCCGGCGCGCCGATAGTCGGGATGCACGGCGACGCAGGCCAGTTCACCCATCTGGTTCTGCGGGAATGGAAAAAGCGCTGCACAGGCAATCACCAGACCATCGCGCACGATGACGTTGAAGTGTGTGATGTCGAGTTCCAGTTGCTCGCGCGAGCGCGGCACCAGGATGCCCTGCTGTTCGAGGGGCTGGATCAGCGCGAGCACGCCGCCGACGTCCTCGATCGTCGCATCACGCGTCGCTTCGTAGTCCGGATCGGCGTACAGCATCAGGCCGACGCCGTCGCGCGTGTACAGTTCGCGCAGCAGGGCGCCGTCGTCGTGGCCGACGAGATGCACGCGCTTGACCCCGCCGCGGGTGGCGGCGAGCGCGGCTTTGAGATAGGTGCGGTCGAGTTCGGTCAGCCGTGCGTCGTCGGCGAGCAGGCGTTCGCCTTCGGCTTGCGAGAGCTGGCCGGCGTCCCCCGCGTCTTTGGCAAGCCGCCATTGATCCGGGTTGGTGGGTGTGACGAACACGAGCTTGTCGGCACCCAGCGCAATGGCTGCAGCGGTGGCGACATCCTCGGCACGCAGATTGAAGATCTCGCCGGTTGGTGAATAGCCGATCGGCGAGAGCAGGGCGATGCGATCCTGATCCAAAACCTGGCGGATCGTATCGACGTCGATGCGGCGCACCTCGCCGGTGAATTGATGATCGACACCGTTGCGCACACCGAGTGGCCGTGCGATGAGCCAGTTGCCGGATGCGACACGGATGCGCGCCCCTCCCATCGGGCTGGAGGCCAGCGAGGTGGATAGCCGCGCTTCGATATCCATGCGCAGCGCGCCCGCGGCTTCCTTGACGCATTCGAGCGTGGCGCGGTCGGTGACGCGCACGCCGTCGACGAAACGCCGTTCGAGCCCGCGTGCTTTGAGCCGCGCGTCGATCTGCGGGCGCACGCCGTGCACGAGCACGAGCTTGACGCCCAGGCTGTGCAGCAGCGCGATGTCGTAGATCAACTGGTCGAAATCCGCGCGCTCTGCCGCCTCGCCGCCGAAGGCGATGACGAAAACACGCCCGTTGTGGGCGTGTACATAGGGCGCGCAGCCGCGCAGAACGGCAACGAAATCCGCAGGTTTCATAGGGGGATTATAGGGCCGCTTTAGCGCAGCGCCCGGCCCAGTGGCGGGCGAACTGGCTGGCCACGCGGCCGCTGCGCGACGCCCGTTCCAATGCCCAGCGCAGCGCCGATTTTTCGGTCTCTTCGGTCCATTGCGGGTATCCCAGGATCCGTAGATGCAGGCGGACCAGCTCCAGGTAGCGTTCCTGGTCGAATGGCTGGAACGACAGCCACAGGCCGAAGCGTTCCGACAGCGAGATTTTCTCTTCGGTCGATTCGCCTGGATGCAGCTCACCGTCGATCCAGTGGTACTCGTCGTTCTCGCGGCGCAGCTCGGGGATCAGGTGGCGGCGGTTGGAGGTTGCGTAGATCAGCACGTTGTCCGGCGGTTCCTCGACGCCGCCGTCGAGTGCGGTCTTGAGCTCGGTCAGCGCGGGATCGTTCGCGGCGACGGAGAAATCATCCACATAGAGAATGAAGCGCTCGCGCTTGCCGCGCAGCGGGGCGACGATTTCCGGCAAGTCGGTCAAATCGTGCGGATGGACCTCGACGAGACGCAAGCCGCGGTCTGCGAAGACCCCGAGCATCGCCTTGACCAGCGAGGACTTGCCGGTGCCGCGGGCGCCGGTGAGCAGTGCGTGATTGGCCGGCCGGCCTTCGACGAAGCATTGCGTATTGTCGAGCAAGGCTTGCTTTTGCCGGTCGATGCCGAGGAGCTGGTCGAGCGCGACGTGCTGGGGATAGAGGATCGGCTGCAGATCGCGGTGACGCCAGCGATAGGCGTAGATCGTGCCGTCGGAAGAAATCATGGCCCAAGCAGGAAACGGACGGACGCGCAGCGTAGCCGAATCCCGACCGCGATGCTGGGCGGGCAGCGATCGTCACACCGGATCGGTCGCTCCAGGGCTCATCCGGTCAGGAATCGATAAAAAATCTGGCCGCCCATAAAGGCGGGCGATGCGCGGTGCATCGTTCTTCACGGGAGGTTGGGTTGACCCATGCGAATCCGCGGCAAGGATTGTGCACGCGACATCGGGGCGTTACGGGCTACGCCAGCTTCTTGTGCCGGGCGCGGCGGTTGACACCCGGTTCGCAGCCGGTGCGTCTGCGGAAATCCTCCTCGTAATCGCGGTAGTTGCCCTCGTGCCAGACCACTTCCCCGGAATCTTCGAAGGCGAGAATGTGCGTGGCGATGCGATCGAGGAACCAGCGGTCGTGCGAGATCACCAACACGCAGCCGGCGAAGTCGAGCAAGGCTTCTTCCAGTGCGCGCAGGGTTTCGACGTCGAGATCGTTGGTCGGTTCGTCGAGCAATAGCACGTTGCCACCGGACATCAGCAGCTTGGCCAGATGCACGCGGTTGCGCTCGCCGCCGGACAGTTCCTTGATGCGCTTGTTCTGGGCTTCGCCCTTGAAGTTGAAGCGCCCGATGTAGGCGCGGCTGGGCATTTCGTAGCTGCCGGCGCGAATGATGTCCTGGCCGTTGGCGATTTCCTGGAACACGGTTTTTTCGCCATTGAGCAGATCGCGCGACTGATCGACATAGGCGAACTTCACGGTCTCGCCGATGATGATCTCGCCGGCATCGGGTTTTTCGTGGCCGAGCAGCATGCGGAATAGTGTCGTCTTGCCGCGGCCATTGGCGCCGATGATGCCGACGATGGCGCCGCGCGGGACGGTGAAGCTCACGCCTTCGTAAAGCACGCGATCACCGTATTGCTTTTTGAGGTCGCGCACCTCGATCACCTTGTCGCCCAGGCGCGGGCCGGGCGGGATGTATAGTTCCTTGGTCTCTGCGCGTTTCTGGAATTCAGTCGATGCCAGTTCCTCGAACGCCTTGATACGGGCTTTCGATTTGGCCTGACGGCCCTTGGGGTTCTTGCGCACCCACTCGAGCTCTTCCTTCATGGCTTTGAGGTGGGCATCCTCGGCTTTTTGTTCCTGCGCAAGGCGCCGCTCTTTCTGTTCCAGCCAGGATGAATAATTGCCCTGCCAGGGGATGCCGTGGCCGCGGTCGAGTTCGAGGATCCAGCCGGCGACGTTGTCGAGGAAATAGCGGTCGTGGGTGACGGCGATGATCGTGCCGGGAAAGTCCTTGAGGTATTTCTCCAGCCAGGCCACCGACTCGGCGTCCAGATGGTTGGTCGGCTCATCGAGCAGCAGCATGTCCGGTTTGGACAGTAGCAGCCGGCACAGGGCGACACGGCGGCGCTCGCCGCCGGAGAGCTTGGTGACGTCCGCGTCCCACGGCGGCAGATTGAGCGCTTCGGCGGCCTTGTCGAGCATCACCTCCAGACTCTCGCCGTGGCCTGCGTGCAGGATGGCCTCCAGCTCCTGCTGGCGCGCGGAGAGCTTCTCGAAATCGGCGTCCGGCTCGGCGTAGGCGGCATAGATTTTCTCCAGTTCGGCCTGCGCCTCGGCGATGTGCGCCAGCGCTTCCATCACATTGCCGCGCACGTCCTTGCTCGGATCGAGCTGCGGCTCCTGCGGCAGGTAGCCGATCTTGATGCCCGGCATCGGCCGGGCCTCGCCGTGATAATCCTTGTCCACCCCGGCCATGATGCGCAGCAGCGTCGATTTGCCGGCACCGTTGTAGCCGAGCACGCCGATCTTGGCGCCCGGGAAGAACGACAGGGAGATGTCGCGCAGGATTTCTTTCTTGGGCGGCACGGTCTTGCCGACCCGGTTCATGGTGTAGACGTACTGGGACATGGGAGTTGCGGAATCCGTCGGGAAAGCGGGGCGACGTGCGGCGCGCCATTCTACCGGATCGCCACGCTCCGACGACCGAAAAATCCCCCCATGCGCCCGGTGCCGGCAGAACCCATAATGTGCGCATGCTCTGTGCCTGTGCACCGCTGCGTCTTGCTGCCGTCGGGGTCGTGACGATGCTGCTTGCTGCCCCTGCGGCACCGGCCGAGATCTATCGGTGCGAGGACAAGGGCCATGTCCGCTTCACAGATCGCCCCTGTGACGCGCAGGCCGAACCGGTTGAGTTGCGTGCGCCGATCATCGTGCCGGCCGAGCCACACCCGGATCTGCTGGGCGACTCGGATAAGAAAAGCGCGGCCCGGCGCAAGGCGCGCGATGCCGCCGACGCCGCCTGGGTCAAGGACTATACGGCGCGCAAGGCTGCCGAGGAGCGCATCCGCCACGGACGCATGACCCGCACCGTGGTCGAAGGCATGAAGCCAGATGACGTGCGCCGTCTGCACGGCGAGCCCGATGTCGTGACCAAGAGCCGCGGCGGCAAGACCGAACGCGAGACCTGGCGCTATACGCTCGATGATGGCACCCAGCTACACGTGACCTTCACCGGCGGCGCGGTCAGCGCCGTGCGCACACGCGAATCGAAGAAACCATGATGGGCGTGACCTTCGATGATGTCCGCCGTGCGGCGGTGACGATCGCCGGAAGGGTCGTGCGCACGCCGTGTACACACTCGCGGGTGCTGTCGCAGATCACCGGCGCCGAAATCTGGCTGAAGTTCGAAAACTTCCAGTTCACCGCCTCGTTCAAGGAACGCGGCGCGCTCAACAAGCTCGCCAGCCTTGCCGATGCCGAACGCGCCGTGGGGGTTGCGACGATGTCGGCCGGCAATCACGCGCAAGGAGTGGCCTACCACGCGGCGAATCTGGGGATCAAAAGCGTCATCGTGATGCCGCGCAATACCCCGTTCACCAAGGTGCGCAACACCCGTGAACTGGGCGGCGAGGTGATCCTGCACGGCGAAACGCTTGCTGATGCGCAGGTTTTCCTCGAATCGGAGCTGATCGCCAAGCGCGGCATGACCCTCGTCCATCCTTACGACGATCCTCTCGTCATCGCCGGGCAAGGCACGGTGGCGCTGGAGATGCTGGAGCAGGTGCCGGCACTCGATACCCTCGTCGTGCCGATCGGTGGCGGCGGATTGATCTCCGGCATGGCGATCGCCGCGCATGCCCAGCATCCCAGGCTGCGGATCATCGGTGTCGAATCGGCCGGCTACGCCTCCGCCTACGCGGCGATTCATAACGAGGCCTCGGCAGTCAAAGGGGGGCAGACCATCGCCGAGGGCATTGCCGTCAAGAACATCGGCCGGCTCACCATCGAAATCATCCGCAGTCATGTCGCCGAACTGATCCGCGTCGAGGAGCCGGCGATCGAGCGCGCGATCGGCCTGCTCGCGGGGATCGAGAAAGTCATCGTCGAAGGCGCCGGTGCGGTCGGACTGGCCGCACTGCTCAGCGATCCGGTGCGCTTTGCCGGGCGCAGGGTCGGACTGGTGCTCACCGGCGGCAACATCGACACGCGGCTGCTGGCCTCGGTGCTGTTGCGCCAGCTCGTCCACGAGCAGCGCCTGATCTCGCTGTCGATCGACATCGAAGACCAGCCGGGTTTTCTCGCGCGCGTGGCCGGCCGCATCGGCGAATCCGGCGGCAACATCGTGCAGGTGCACCACGAGCGTCTGCACCGCGGTCATGCCAAGAATGCGACGCTCGAAGTGCTGGTCGAGGCCCAGGACGAGGCGCACGCCCGGCAGATCTTCGACGACTTGCAGAACGCCGGTTTTTCCGTGCGCAAGGGCGCCGGCGGTATGGAATTCGAGTAAGCCGTCCTCTCTGCCAGCGGAGCAATACCGTGGCCGGTACCGTCAGCCTCTACGACTCTGCCTTCAAGCGCGCGCGGGTTGTCCGCCAGGGCGATCTGACCCAGGTGATCATCGACGGCGGCGGCGCCTTCGTCGTATCGACCCAGGAGTTTTTGCAGGTGCGCAAGTGGGCGCAGTCGAAGGCCGGGTCGCAGAACGTGATCACCGATCGGGGCCGGGTTTTTGAGCAGTTCACCGTGCTGATCGCGCGGCCCGGCACGCAGGCGGCCACGCGCGGCCATCGCGTGCAGTTGGAGAAGCTCGCGGACGCGATGAAACAGGCCGGCTACGACCTCTCCGAATGGGCGTTGCCACCCGAGCTCAAGCACCTGGGGCGGCCGCTCCCGGATGCGCCAGGTGGCAAGAAAGACGCAGACGCTGCGGCAGACAGCGGGCCGTAGGCCGCACACCGGGTCGTGCCCGGCCGGGGGAGGACTACAGCGGAATCCAGCGCAGCGGTTCCAGCCCCCCGAGCGGACGGGCCCAGACCTCGGCCTGGGCTTCGGCGAGCAGCCAGTCGCGGAAGGCCTGCACTTCCGGCGCCGCTTGCAGGGCGTGGACGACGTAATACGAGGCGCTCATCGTCAGGCTCAGCGAAAACGGCATCGTCAACCGGCCGCGGCTGAGTTCGCGCGCCGCCAGCACCGGTACGCCGAGCACGACGCCCATGCGGTCGGCCGCCGCCTCGATCGCGAGCGAGATCTGGTTGAACACGGGGCCGCGCCGGATCTCGATGTCCTCGATGCCGGCAGCCTTGAACCAGTCGCGCCAGCCCGGCCAGCCGATGTCCATCTGGGCGACATCGTTGCGCACGTGTAGCAGCGTGTGATGGCGCAGGTCGCGTGGTTCGCGCAGCGGATGACGGCTGTCGATCAGCGCCGGGTTACACATCGGCGTCGAATACAGCGAGAACAACTTGTGTACCGAGTAGCCCGGGTAATGGCCGTCGCCGAACCGGATTGCGATGTCGCAGCCCTGGAACAAGTCGTCGGGCCGATCCGAGGCGCGCAGCACCGCATCGGACATCGTCGGCCGTGTCGCGAGCTGGAGTTCTAAGTCCGGGTAGCGGGCCTGGAACTCCCCCAGCCGCGGCAGCAGCCAGTTCGATCCAAGCGCCTGCGGTGCGCCGATCACCAGCCGGTTGCGGCTTTCGCGCTTGCGCGCCTCGATCCGGTCGATGGCCGCTTCCAGCTCGCGAAAGGCCTGGGTCAGGCGTGGCAGCAGCTCGGCGCCGGCGGGCGTCAGCTCCAGACGACGCGGCAGGCGGCGGAACAGCTCCACCCCAAGCCTTTCCTCCAGCAGCTTGATCTGCTGACTGACGGCCGCCGGTGTGACAAACAGCTCTTGCGCGGCTTTTTGCACGCTCAAGTGACGGGCCGCTGCTTCGAAGGCACGCAAGGCATTGAGCGGAGGCAGGCGCATGGCTGTGATGATGTCGTCGTCGGCCGGATCGCGGAGGCGATGACCGGTGTCCGGCGGCGGTTCTCAGCGCCCGACCAGCGAGCGCGCGATGACCTCCTTCATGATTTCGGAGGTTCCGCCGTAAATGCGCTGGATGCGCGCATCCGCCCAGTAACGGGAGATCGGGTATTCGGTCATGTACCCATAGCCCCCGAACAGCTGCAGGCAGGCATCGGTGACGCGGCCTTCCATTTCGGTGGTCGCGAGCTTGACCATTGCGGCGGTCGGCACGTCGAGCGTGCCCTGCGCGTATTGCGCCGTGCATTTCTCGACGAAGGCGCGGTGCACCTCGATGTCCGTCTTGCAGCTCGCGAGCACGAAGCGGGTATTCTGGAAACTCGCGATCGGCTGGCCGAAGGCCTTGCGCTGGGTCACGTATTCGATCGTTTTCTCGAGCGCGCCCTGGGCGTGGCCGACCGCGGATACCGCGAGCACCAGGCGTTCGCGCGGCAGCTCGTCGATCAGATGGCCAAAGCCGCCGCCGATACGGCCCAGCACCTCGCTTTTGTGCACGCGCACGTTGTCGAAGAACAGCTCGGAGGTGTCCGCCGCCTGCAAACCGGCTTTCTCCAGATTGCGGCCGCGCTTGCAGCCCGGCAGGGTGGTGTCGACGGTGAACAGGGTCGTGCCCTTGGCGCCGGCCTTGGGGTCGGTTTTGGTCGCAAGCACAATCACGCCCGCGTTCTGGCCGTTGGTGATGAAGGTCTTGGAGCCGTTGATGATGTAATAGTCGCCATCGGCAATGGCCGTGGTCTTGATGCCTTGCAGGTCGGACCCCGCTCCCGGCTCGGTCATGCCGATCGCCCCGATGCACTCGCCGCGGGCCATGCGTGGCAGATACTTGCGCTTCTGCTCCTCGGTTCCCAGGTGCAGGATGTAAGGCGCGACGATGTCGGAATGCACGGTGAGATTGGAGGCCAGCGCCAGAAAGCCCATGCGCGCGGCTTCTTCGACGACCACGCAGGAGAATGCAAACGGTGCGCCCATGCCGCCGTATTCCTCCGGCTGATCGACGCACAGCAGGCCTGCGTCCCCCATGGCCCGGTAGAGATCCTTGGGCAGGATGCCGTCTTTCTCCCACTGCTCGTAATGGGGTTCGACATGCGCTTTGAGGAAGCGGATGACGGTGTCGCGGAACAGCTGCAGTTCTTCGTTATGCATGATTGGTCTTAGCGAGAAGATGGGAAATCACGGACAGGGCCGGCGTTTCATCGGGAAGTTCAGGCGCATGGTCTGACCGTTGGATTGACCCTCGATGCGGGCATTGAGGGCATCCGGAGGCACGAATTCGTAACTGATGCGCGAGGGAAAGGCGTTGTCGGGGTTTTCGAAGACCGCGCGCGTGCCGTCGGCGACGATGCTGTTGAAGCGGACTTCGTTTTCGCCTTGCGGCAGCGCGATGTAGTCGAAGCCGCCGCCGCTGGTGACGATGCGCATGAATTCGAATTCGCGGGTAAAGCCGTCGGCGATGCGGCGCGACACACCGACAATGTTGTTGCCGGTCGGGGCGCTCCACATTTCCTCGTAGCGGCCGTTGTCGGTGTCAAAGCCCCAGCAGCCGGCCAGCCACTTGAATTGATCGACGCGTGCGGCTTCGGCGTGCACGACGGTGCTTGCGAGTAACGCAGCGATGGCAGTGATCCGATGCATGGCCAATCTCCGGTGCCGGGTGCGCGCTGCAATGATACCGGCGCGCGCGGCAGCGGGGGTTAGTCGCGGTAGCGTTTGAGCAGATCGCCGTAGGCGTCGATGCGGCGGTCACGCAGGAACGGCCACCAGCGGCGCACGTTCTCGCTGCGGGCAAGATCGAGGTCGACGACGAGCAGAGCCGGATCCTCGCCGGCGGCGGCGAGGATTTCGCCCTGCGGCCCCGCGGCGAAGCTGTGCCCCCAGAACTGCGCGCCCGGCCACTGTCCGGTGGGATCTGCCTCGAAGCCAACACGATTGGCGACCAGCACTGGCAGGCCATTGGCGACGGCGTGCGCACGCTGGATCGTGATCCAGGCATCACGCTGGCGCGCGCGTTCCTCGGCGCTGTCCTGCGGATTCCAGCCGATTGCGGTCGGATAGAGCAGCAGTTCGGCGCCGGCGAGCGCCATCAGGCGCGCGGCCTCTGGATACCACTGGTCCCAGCACACCAACACGCCGAGCGTGCCCAGACTGGTTCTGACGGGCTGGAAGCCGCCGCGGCCATCGATGGGTGCATCGCCAGGGGTGAAGTAGAACTTTTCGTAGTAGCCCGGATCGTCCGGAATGTGCATCTTGCGGTAAGTGCCGGCGATGCGGCCATCGCGGTCGAACACCACGGCGGTGTTGTGATAAAGCCCTGGCGCACGGCGTTCGAACAAACTGCCCACGATGACCACGCCCAGCTCCGAGGCAAGCGCGGCCAGGAATTCGGATGAAGGCCCTGGAATCGGTTCGGCCAGGTCGAACAGCTCGGTCGATTCGTGCTGGCAGAAATAAAGGCTGGTGTGCAGCTCCTGCAGCAGCACCAGTTGCGCACCCTGCGCCGCGGCTGCGCGGATGGCGGTTTCGGAGGTCTTCAGGTTGGCTCGGGCATCGTCGGTGCAGGCCTGCTGCACGATGCCGGCACGAAGGATTTTGCTCATGCGGGCGCGCTGGGAATCTGCATGGTCACGCAGTGCAGGCTGCCATACTGCTGAATCAGCGGCCGGCAATCAATGCCGATGATCTCGCGCTGCGGAAAACAGCCGCGCAGGCGCTCCAGGGCGATGGCATCGTGTGCATCGGCGTAGGTCGGCACCAGCACCGCGCCGTTGATGATCAGGAAATTCGGATAGCCGGCGGGGAGGCGGCGGCCATCGGTATCGAAGATCGGATCGGGCAGCGGCAGCGGCACCAGGCGGTAGGGTGCGCCGTCGCGTGTCCGCAGCGCGCGCAGCTCCGCCTCCATCGCCTTGAGCGTTTCGTAATGCGCATCGCTGCGATCCTCGCAGGCTTGATAGGCAATCGTGCGTGCATCGCAGAAACGCGCGAGTGTGTCGATGTGGCCGTCGGTGTCGTCGCCGATCAAATCCCCATGCCGCAGCCACAGTACGCGCTCAAGACCAAACCAATTCTTGAGCTTTTCTTCGATCTGGGTTTTGTCGAATTGGGGATTGCGGGTCGGCGCGAGCAGGCAGCGTTCCGTGGTCAGCAAGGTGCCGTGCCCGTCCGACTCGATCGCGCCTCCCTCGAGAACGAAGTCCACGGATTCTACCGGCGCACTGAGCGCGCCGCGTGCGGCCAGACATCGGGTGATCTGGTTGTCCAGATGGGCCTCGAACTTGTTGCCCCAGCCATTGAAGACGAAATCGAGATGGACGGGGCTGCCATTGCGAAAGACCGTGATCGGACCGTGGTCACGGGCCCAGACGTCGTTGGCGGGCACGCACTCCAAGCGCAGGCGCTGCGGTGGTACGCCGGCATCGACGAGACGGCGACGCAGGGACTGCGCGTCCTCGCCGCAGGCGATGATCAGCGGCTCGAAGCGCGTGATCGCCACAGCGATGGCGATGAAGCACGCCTCCACCGCATCGAACTGCCGGGCGAAATCACCGTCTGGTCGCGGCCAGGTGAGCTGCACGGCGCTCTGGGGTGCCCATTCGGCAGGCAGCACGGTCGTCGGGGATGGCGTCATCGCGGGTGTACCAAACGAAACGGGGCGCCGATGCGCCCCGGTGCTCAAAAGCGGCGCGGATTTTACGGAGCGGTTTTCAGTTCGTCCACGTGGTGCAGTGGTGCCGGCGCATCCCGGACGACGACGTCGATGACCCAATTCTGTTCGAAGAACACCGACCAGCCCGGGTAATCCCAGCGGATGATGGGCGGATGGCGCGGGCTGCCGCCGCCAGCCGGTGCGTGGCGGACGGTCGGTTCGCCGTAGGCCTTGAGCACGGCGGCTTGGGACATCCCGCGCTGCGGCAGTTCGGCAGGGACCGCGGCGCTGCCGGGCAGTGCCAAAACTTCCGCATATCCGGCAGCAGACAGTGCCGCAACACCAATCGCTGCAAACCAGCGGAGAACCTTGTGCATGGGCAAGCGAGTCAGGAAAGTCGCAGGCCGACTATAGCACCGTGATCCATTCCGCAACACCGCTGCGGTCATCCCGATTGGCGGGAGCTGTGGATGGGCTAATCTCGCACCGCAAGACTAACCATCGATTATCTCGCTGCCGGGATCGCCCGTTTAACCGATGTTTCCGCAAGCGGGCAATCGCCGACCCTTGGTGTGCCGGTGGAGGTGCTGTTCTACCCGGCAAGCTGGCTCGAACTCGCCATCCACGGCAATTTCAATCCGGACAGCGATTTCGCCGGCGTCACGCTCGCCATCGCCTTTGGACGGGAGCGCGCCCGCTAATCATCGTCTCTTCTGGGTGCGGGGGCCGATTTTTGCGCGGCTTGTGGTCTAATTGCGCGCGCATGCACCATCCATATGAACTCTACGCCGGTTTGCGCTATACGCGCGCCAAGCGGCGCAACCACTTCATTTCGTTCATCTCCTTGGTGTCGATGCTCGGCATCGCCATCGGTGTGACGGCCCTGATCACCGTGCTGTCGGTGATGAACGGTTTCGAACGCGAGTTGCGCACCCGCATCCTCGGCATGGCTTCGCACGCGACGATCTCGGCATTCCGGGGCGGTTTGGACAACTGGCGCGCAGTCGCCGAGCAGGCTGCACACCATCCACAGATCGCTGCGCTGGCGCCCTACATCGAGGGCGAGGGCATGGTCAAGATCGGCGGCGAACTGTCGGGCACGCTGTTGCGCGGCATCCTGCCGGAGGAGGAAATCCGGGTATCGGACATCGGCCAGCACATGAAAGCCGGTTCGCTCGACACGCTTACGCCGGGGTCCTACAACATCGTGCTCGGGTATGAACTGGCCACCGCGCTCGGTGCGACCCTGGGCGACAAGATCGACCTGATGATTCCGCAGGCGAGCGTGACGCCGGCTGGCGTTTTGCCGCGCTTCCGCCGTTTCACCGTCACCGGCGTATTCCGCGTCGGCATGTATGAATTCGACCGCGGGCTGGTGCTGATTCATCTCGCCGATGCGCAGGCGCTGCTGCGCATGGGGGAATCGGTGACCGGCGTGCGCTTGAGGCTGCACGATCTGTTCGACGCGCCGCGTGTCGCGCGCGAGCTCGCCGGCGAACTGCCGGGTATGTACTACGTCAACGACTGGACGCGCAGCCACGCCAATTTCTTCCGCGCCGTGCGCACCGAGAAAATGGTCATGTTCATCATCCTGTCCCTGATCGTCGGGGTTGCGGCGTTCAACATCGTCTCGACGCTGGTCATGGTGGTGCAGGACAAGCAGGCCGACATCGCCATCCTGCGCACGCTCGGCGCCACCCCGCGTTCGATCATGGCGATCTTCATGGTCCAGGGTTCGATCATCGGGGTCGTCGGCACGCTGCTCGGTGTCGCCGGCGGTATCGCGCTCGCGCTCAATGTCGAGAGCCTGGTGCCTTTGCTCGAACGGCTCACGGGGCAGCACTTCCTGTCGCCCGACGTTTACTACATCAGCGACCTGCCGTCGGAACTCAAATCGACGGATGTCGTGCGTATTGCTGCACTGTCATTGAGCCTGGGTCTGCTGTCGACGCTGTATCCGGCCTGGCGCGCATCGCGGGTGCAGCCGGCGGAGGCGCTGCGCTATGAGTGATGTGGTCCTCAGGGCGCAAGGCCTGTGCAAGACCTTCGACGACGGTCGGCTGCGTCTGGAGGTGCTGCGCGGAATCGATCTCGAGGTGCGGCGCGGGGAGCGCATCGCCATCGTCGGTGCGAGCGGCACCGGCAAGTCCACGCTGCTGCACTGTCTGGGCGGGCTCGATGCGCCGACCGCAGGCGAGGTTTGGGTCGGTGGCGAGCGCATGTCGGCGCTCAGCGATGCGGCGCGCGGCCGTTTGCGCAACCAGGCACTCGGCTTTGTCTATCAGTTCCACCATCTGCTGCCCGAGTTCACGGCGCTCGAGAACGTGGCGATGCCGCTGTTGATCCGGCGCACGCCCGAGCGCGAAGCCTACGCACGGGCGCGGGCACTGCTCGAGCGCGTCGGGTTGGGCGAACGTACGCGGCACAAGCCCGGTGAGTTGTCCGGCGGGGAGCGCCAGCGCGCCGCCGTGGCGCGCGCGCTGGTCACACGGCCGGCCTGCGTGCTCGCTGACGAGCCGACCGGCAATCTCGACCGCAAGACCGCCGAGCGCGTGTTCGAGTTGATGCTCGAACTCAACCGCGAGCTGGGAACCAGTCTCGTCGTCGTCACGCACGACCTGTCGCTGGCACAGCGCATGGAGCGGGTGCTGACGCTGGATGCAAATGGTTTGACGCGCGTAACCTCATAAAGAGCCGCTGCGCGCGGTTTGGAGCAGGGAGGGGATGTGGACGCAGCCGTAGCGGGCCACTGCCGCCGTGCGCATGAGCCAGTCGATGTGCGGCTGCTCGTGCTGGCGCTGAGCGCCGGTGTGCTGGCTGTACTGATGCTGCCGCGGCTACCACCGGCGGCCGTGCTCGCCGCGCTGGCGCTGCCGGCTCTCTGGCCGTGGCGCGGGCGCAGTCTGTGGGGGGCTTTTGCCCTCGGCGTCCTCGTCTGTAGCTGGCAGGGACAGCGGTATCTCGATGCGCGCTGGCCGGCCGATCGCCATGGCGAGATCCTGTGGGTGGACGGCACCATCGCATCATTGCCCGAACGCCGGCCCACCGCGGAATCCGGGCGTTCCGACTGGCGGTTTGTTTTTGCGCCGCACTCTTCCGCGCTGCCGCGGCGTCTGCGCGTATCCTGGTACCAGAGCGATGAGATCGTGATGGCCGGCGAGTGCTGGCGCTTGCAGCTCAAGCTGCGCGCTGTGCACGGATCGCTCAATCCGGGAGGGTTTGATTACGAGGGCTGGCTGCTGCGCGATGGCATCGGCGCGCTGGCAACGGTGCGCGAGGCACACCGGTGTGAGGACGGCGATCGCGGGCATTGGATTTTGCGGCTGCGCCAGCGCATCGTCGATCGCCTGCGCGCCGAACTCGGCGATACGCGTGCCGCCGCTCTGGCGGCAGCCCTGACCGTCGGCGACACCTCGGGTCTGCGCGATGCGGATTGGCGCACGTTCCGTGTGACGGGCACGACGCATTTGATCGCGATCTCGGGCTTCAATCTCGCGATCGTCGCCGGTTTTGCCTTCTTTCTGCTGCGCTGGGGCTGGTCGCTGTGGCCGCGGCTATGCCTTGCGCTGCCAGCGCAAAGGTTTGCGCTGGCCGGTTCAGGGGTCGTTGCCGTGGGTTACGCCTTGCTCGCCGGTTTCGAGGCGCCGGTGACACGGGCGCTGATCATGCTGCTGGTTCTGATCGCATCGGCGGCCGTGCACCGGCTGCATGAGCCGACCCGGGCACTAGCCTATGCCTGGGGGTTGATTTTGTTGTTCGATCCGTTCGCGGCCCTGTCACCGGGTTTGTGGCTGTCGTTTGCGGCCGTCACTGCGATTTTCTACGTGAGCCTCGGGCGGCTGCGCGCCGAGCGGCCATGGCTCCTCGCGTTACGCGTGCAGTTGTTTCTTGCACTCGCGCTGATCCCGCTGGGGCTGTACTTCTTCCACGGACTGACCTGGCTTGCGCCATTCGTGAACCTGATCGCGGTGCCGCTGGTTAGCGTGCTGACGCCGTTATTGCTGATCGCACAGCTCGGTTTTGCGGTACACGAGGCCGCGGCTCCGGTACTGCATGCCGTTGGCTGGGTTCTGGAGCAGGGTTACCAGATGCTGGCGTGGTGCGTCGCGCATGCGCCCGCGGCGTGGATTCCGGCGAGTCCGCCGCTGCCGGCGCTGCTCTTGGGGCTTTTCGGCGCGGTGCTGGTGTTCTTGCCGCGGGGCGTGCCGCTGCGCGCACTGGCCGTCCCCTGTCTTGCGGCGCTCGCGCTGCCGCGCAATGTGCCCGTCCCGGGCGGACTTGAGCTGACCGCGCTCGATGTCGGCCAGGGTAGTGCGATCGTCGTGCGCACGCGCTCGCACACATTGTTGTTCGACGCCGGTCCGGCTTACGAAGAGGGCTTCGATGCGGGCCGTTCCGTCGTGGCACCGTATCTGCTCAAACAGGGGATCCGACGCCTCGATCTGCTGATCGTTTCGCACGGCGACAACGATCATGCCGGTGGGGTTTCCGCGGTGCGGGAGCTGCTCGATGTCCGGGCCGAGATCGGATCGGAGACGGGCAAGCCCTGCATGGACGGTCAGTCGTGGGATTGGGATGGTGTGCACCTGCAGCTGCTGCATCCGGATGGGCGGCCTTGGTCGGACAACGACCGCTCCTGCGTGCTGCGCATCGACGGTCCGTTTTCCATACTGCTGCCCGGCGACATCGAGCGCCGTGCCGAGCGCCGCCTGCTCGACATGCATCGGCCGCGCCTGCGTGCGGATGTGTTGCTGAGCCCGCATCATGGCAGCCGCAGTTCGTCGGGCGCTGACTTCGTGAGCGCGGTGCAGCCGCAGATCGTCGTGCACACGGCCGGCTGGCGCAACCGCTTCGGCCATCCGCGCGCCGAGGTCGTGGCCCGCTATGCGGCCATCGGCGCGGCCCAGTACATCACCGGGGTCGAGGGCGCGGTGCACATCGGCCGCGATGCATCCGGTCGCCTACGGGTTGTCACCTGGCGGCAACGGGCGGCGCGCTGGTGGAACGCTCCGGCAGCGCCATGACCGGCCACAACGTCCGCCGCTGCGGATGATTCAGAGTTTCGTCGGGTTCGGCGCGTCGCCGTAAACCGCCTTGGGATCGAAGGTTTTTTCGGTTTCCTCGAAGCGCAGTGGACGCACTTCCGGGCCGGGGCCGACCGGCACCGAGCGATAGAAGCAGGAGCGGAAGCCGACGTGGCAACTTGCATCGCCGACGACATCGACCTTGAGCCAGACTGCATCCTGGTCGTCGTCGATACGCAGCTCCACCACCTTCTGCACAAGGCCGCTGGTTGCGCCTTTGTGCCAGAGCACCTGGCGCGAACGCGACCAGTAGTGCGCTTCGCCGGTGACGATCGTGCGCTTGAGCGCCTCGGCATTCATGTAGCCGAGCATCAGCACTTCCCCGGTCTTGGCTGCGGTGGTCACACAGGGGATGAGGCCGTGTTCGTCGAATTTGGGGGCGAGTTCATGGCCTTCCTCGACCTGTTCGACGCTGACGCGCTTGAAAAAACGGACTTCGGGCGGGGTGTCGGCGGCCATCGGCGGGCGGCTTGGGGTTGTAAAAAAGGGGCGCTTTTATACCACAAGCGGCCTGTCGTGGACTTTTAGCGCGGCTTGGGGGCGAAGCGGTCGATGATTTTGCCGGCCATACCCCTCGGTTTATCCGGGGAGCGGGGTGAACCCTCGGGGCCGGGTCCCGGATCGCGGGGTGGACGGCGCACGGGGCCGTCATGATCGGCATCGGGCCGGTCACGGTAAACCGGATACGGGGTATAGACCGGATAGGGGTAGTAATAAATCCGGTCGCGATAGTAGAAGTAGTCGGGATAAGCGTAGCGGTACGGACGCACGCCATAGGGGCCGTCGTAGTCGTAGGGGCCCCAGTACCCCGGAACGATATACGGATCGGTGCGGTAGCCGACCGGTCCGCCCGTGTGCATCGGCTGGCTGGCGCAGCCGCCGAGCAGGAGCGCTGCCAGCAGCAGCGGCAAGATGCGGTTCGTGTGGCGGATCGGTGAAGCCATGGCACCAGCCTGGCAAAAGCCGATGAATCCAGTCTGAACGTGCGTCTGTCATCCGATTCTGGCCTGGGCCGATGCGCCTTTCATGATGCCCTCGTAGGCGCGCACGGCGACCGTTTGGCCAGGGCGCTCGTATGCCAGGCGCCGTGCGAGGTGTTCGGCGATGCGCTCGACGGTGCTGTCGCCATCGAGCAGATCCACATGCGTTTCCGGCAGCGCCAGCTGATAGTGCCCTTCCGCTGCCCGGTAAGCAAAGCGGATGCGGCCATTGCCGCGCGCGACGATGTCCTCGCGCGTGCCCAGGTAAATATCGAGCCAGCGGTGTGCGACTGCGCGTTCCAGCGAGGGGTCACGCACGCCATCGACGCAGACCTCGATTTTCGAACGGTGACCGTGGGCGATGCGCTGGCAGGCGCCGCGGTGTTTCTTGAGACCGTGCACGTAGTGGTAGTAGGCCCCATCGATACGCTCATGGCGCAGCAGCACGCGCAGCGTGCCGACGTTGTCGGGCAGCACGGCGCGCAGACGGGGATGCAGATGCGCGGATACGGTTTGAGCGTCGATCTCGGCGGTATCGACCAGAGTCACGGCCACGCGCGGCGAAAGATGTTCGATGACCCCGATGTCGGAGCGGAACACCAGATGCAGGTCTTCGCCATCCTCGGTGAGCTGTAGTTCAGGGGCAGCGGCGGGGACGAGCAGACGGTGATCGACGCTGCGGTCGATGACCTGCTTGCAGCGGCGCTTGAGTTCGGCGAAATCGAGCAGCATCGATTCAGCATCCAGATGGCCCTCGAGTTCGACATCGACGATCCAGCTTTCCCCGACGAGTCCGCGCGCTGCGTCGAGATAAGCGCAGTCGATCACGGTCAGCTGTTCGACGAAAAGGCAAGTCATATGCGGCAAGCGGCGGGTCCGGGGTGCGAAGATCTGCAGCACGGTCTGGAGATTGGGCCGAATAGTCTAGAATTTCCCGCTTCACGCGGCATTTCCTGCCGGAGATGGCGCACAGGTGCGCCCTGTTTTTCGGTTCTCGTCACTTACGGTTTTCGTCACCCATGACCGTCGTCACCCGCTTCGCACCCAGCCCGACCGGATTTCTGCACATCGGCGGGGCCCGCACGGCGCTGTTTTCTTACCTCTATGCCAAGCGGCATGGCGGCAAGTTCTTGCTGCGCATCGAGGACACTGACCGCGAGCGCTCGACGCAGGCGGCGGTCGATGCGATTTTCGAGGGCATGGCCTGGCTCGGTCTGCATGCCGACGCCGAGCCGGTATACCAGACGCAGCGTTTCGACCGTTACAAGGCCGTCATCGCGCAGATGCTTGAGGCGGGTACGGCCTATTACTGCTACTGCACCAAGGAAGAGCTGGAGCAGATGCGTAACGAGCAAATGGCGCGCAAGGAGAAACCGCGCTACGACGGACGCTGGCGCCCCGAGCCGGGCAAGCAGCTGCCGCCGGTTCCCGCCGGTGTGCAGCCGGTCGTGCGGTTCCGCAATCCGGCGCACGGCAAGGTCGTGATCCGTGACCTGATCAAGGGCGAGATCGTTTTCGACAATGCCGAGCTCGACGATCTCATCATCGCCCGGGCCGACGGCACGCCCACGTACAACTTTTGCGTCGTCGTCGATGACATGGACATGGGGATTACCCACGTCATCCGCGGCGACGACCACGTCAACAACACGCCGCGCCAGATCAATATCTTCAGGGCATTGGGTGCGACCCCGCCGCAGTACGCGCACGTCTCGATGATTCTGGGGGCCGATGGCGCCAAGCTGTCCAAGCGCCACGGCGCGCTCGGGGTCATGGAATACCGTGCGATGGGTTTTCTGCCCGAGGCCATGCTCAACTACCTCGTGCGCCTGGGCTGGTCGCATGGCGACCAGGAGTTGTTCACGCGCCAGGAGATGATCGAGAAATTCGATCTCGATCATGTCTCCGCCTCGCCGGCGCGCTTTGACATGGAAAAAGCCTACTGGGTCAATCACCAGTATCTGAAGACGGCGCCGCTTCATGCGGTCGTGCCGGAATTCGACTGGCATTTACGCCGGCTGGGCCTCGATCCCGCGCAGGGGCCTGCGATCGAGGATGTCATCCGCGCCCAGCGCGAGCGCTGCCGCACGTTGCTGGAGATGGCCGAAAAGTCCCGTTTCTTCTACGCCGAACTAAGCGGTTACGACGAAAAAGATGCGGCCAAGCATTTGACGGCCGAGTCGGCAGACCTGCTCGAAGCGTTGGTGGGGATTCTTGCCGCTCTACCGGCGTGGACTGCGACCTCTTTGCATGCCGCGATCACTGGTTTTGCCGAATCGCGCGGTCTTGGATTGGGCAAGGTCGCGCAGCCGATCCGCGTCGCCGTCGCCGGCATGGCGGTGTCGCCGCCGATCGATCAGACCTTGTTTCTGCTGGGGCGCGAACGCACGCTCGCGCGGCTTGCCGCCGCCGTCCGCTATGTTCGCGGTCAGTCCTAGGTTTTCACGCCGCCATCGCCATGCCCATCGAAATCACGTTTCCGGACGGCAACAAAAAAACTTTCGACGGTCCCGTGACCGGGCTTGAGATCGCCCAGAGCATCTCGCCCGGTCTTGCCAAGAGGGCCGTCGTCGTCTCCGTCAACGGCGAGCTGTGGGATCTGACTCGCCCGATCGACCGCGACGCGACGATCAACATCATCACCCGCGACAAGCCCGAAGCGCTGGAGGTGATCCGCCACGACGCCGCGCACGTGCTGGCGCAGGCGGTGCAGGAGTTGTTCCCGGGGACACAGATCACCTTTGGTCCTGCGACTGAAACCGGCTTTTACTACGATTTTGCGCGCGATACGCCATTCACCGAGGCCGATCTCGAAAAAATCGAGCAGCGGATGCGGGAGATCGTCAAGCGCGATCTGCCGATCCGGCGCGAAATCTGGCCGCGTGAGCGCGTGATCGAGTATTTCCGCGCGCAGGGCGAGAGCTTCAAGGCCGAATGGGTCACCGAGGGCATCGCGCCCGAGGAGCCGATCAGCATCTACCGCCAGGGTGATACCTGGCTCGATATGTGCCTGGGCCCGCACCTGCCATCGACCGGCCGGCTCGGTAATGCCTTCAAGCTCACCAAGGTCTCCGGCGCCTACTGGCGCGGTGATGCCAGCAACGCGCAACTCCAGCGCATCTACGGCGTCGCTTTTGCCACCGAGGATGAGCTCAAGGCGTATTTGAAGATGGTCGAAGAAGCCGAGAAGCGCGACCACCGCAAGCTCGGCAAACAGCTCGGGTTGTTCCACATCCAGGAAGAGGCGGTCGGCCAGGTGTTCTGGCATCCCAAGGGCTACACGATTTACCGGCTGCTGGAGGACTACATCCGCAACAAGATCGCCCAGCACGGCTATGTCGAGGTCAAGACACCGCTGCTGATGGACCGCAAGCTCTGGGAGACGTCCGGGCATTGGGAATGGTACCGGCAGAACATGTTCGTCGCCGAAGTCGATGAGGGCGACGAGCGCAAGGCGATGCTCGCGGTCAAGCCGATGAACTGCCCGGGACACATGCAGATCTTCAAGCAGGGGATTCGCAGTTATCGCGATCTGCCGCTGCGCATGGCCGAATTCGGCTCCTGTCACCGCTATGAGCCGAGCGGCGCCTTGCATGGTTTGATGCGCGTGCGCGGCTTCACCCAGGACGATGCGCATATCTTCTGCACGCCGGAGCAAATGCCGGCGGAGGCGGCTGCCGCCGGCCGGCTGATTTTCGAGGTTTATCGTGAGCTCGGTTTCGACAAGGTCGAGGTCAAGCTGTCGACGCGACCGGACAAGCGTATCGGTGACGATGCGCTCTGGGACAGGGCCGAGCGCGAACTCGCCCACGCCTGCGAGCTGATGAACGCGCCGTATACGATCAATCCGGGTGAGGGCGCGTTTTATGGTCCCAAGCTGGAATTCACGCTCTACGACGCCATCGGCCGTCCCTGGCAGTGCGGAACGGTGCAGGTAGATTTCAACCTGCCGGAGCGCTTCGGTATCGAATACGTCGCCGAGGACGGCTCACGCCGGCGCCCGGCGATGCTGCACCGTGCGGTGCTCGGTTCGCTCGAACGCTTCATTGGCATTCTCATCGAGCAGTACGCCGGCGCATTGCCGTTCTGGCTCGCCCCGGTGCAGGCGGTGGTTGCACCGATCGTCTCCGACGCCGATGGCTATGCCATCGAGGTTTGCGCGGCGCTCAAGGCCGCCGGCATCCGCGCCGAATCCGATCTGCGCAACGAGAAAATCAATTACAAGATCCGCGAGCACGCGACGCAGAAGATTCCGGTCATCGTCATCGTCGGCCGCAAGGAGGCCGAGGAACGCACTGTCACGCTGCGCTTCCGTGGTGAGGAAAAACAGGAAACCTTACCGCTTGGTGATGCCGTTCGGCGCCTGAGGGAATCCCGCTGACGGGCGTAAGATCGGCACAGGCCACACCCTGCGGCATGATGGTTGCGTGTGGCAGCAAAAGGCGGGGTGTATCATGACGGAAACGACGGGCATCCCGGCGATCGGGGCAGCAGCGGATATCGATCCGCGCTGGTACCGCGATCTGGTCGAAACCGCGCCGGATGGTATGGTGCTGATCGATGCGGAAGGCCGCATCGTGCTGGTCAATGCCCAGGCCGAGCGACTGTTCGGGTACACGCGCGAGGAGCTGCTGGGACAGTCCATCGAAATGCTCGTGCCGGAAAAATACCGGCGCGGTCATCTGCGTCACCGTGAGGGCTTTTTTGCCGAGCCCCGCACCCGCGAGATGGGTGCCGGCACCGAGCTGCCGGGCCGGCGCAAGGACGGCACCGAATTTCCGGTCGAAATCTCGCTCAGCCCATTGCGCACCGACCGCGGCCTCTACGTCATGGCGGCAATCCGCAATGCCCAAGAGCGCAAGCGCGCCAACGACAAGTTCCGTGCGCTGCTGGAAACCGCACCCGATGCCATCATCATCATCGATGCCGCCGGGCGGATCCGTCTCGTCAATGCCCAGACCGAGCGCCTGTTCGGCTATCAGCGCGATTCGCTGATCGGCAAGCCGATCGAAATCTTGATTCCCGAACGGCTGCGCAGCCGTCATGCCGAGCATCGCACCGGATACTTCCGTTCACCCAAGGTCCGCGGCATGGGAGTAGGTCTGGAGCTGCTCGGCCGGCGCAAGGACGGCACCGAATTCCCGGTCGAAATCTCGCTCAGCCCACTGGAGACCGAGGAGGGAGTATGGGCGACGGCAGCGGTGCGCGATGTCACCGAGCGCAAGGCCTTCGAGCGCCAGCTTGCCGACTACGCAGAGAATCTCAAGCGCTCCAATCGTGAGCTCGAACAATTCGCCTATATCGCATCCCACGATCTGCGCGCGCCCTTGCGCAGTCTCATTGGCTTTTCCCAGTTACTGCAACAGCGACATGCGGGCCGACTCGACGGCGAGGCGCTGGAGTTTCTGGGCTACATCACGCAGAGCGCCAAGCAGATGCAGTCGCTGATCGATGCCTTGCTCGAATTTTCCCGGGTCAGCCGTACCGAGCAGGTTTTTGTGCCGGTGGACTGCGAGGGGGTGCTGTCGCGTGTGGTGCATCAGCTCCGGGCGCTGATCGACAGCCGCAACGCCCAGATCACCCATGCGCCCTTGCCGACCGTACTCGGTGTCGAGCACGAGATCGTGCAGTTGTTCCAGAATCTCGTCACCAACGCATTGAAGTTCCAGCCAGGACCGCAACCGCGCGTCGAGATCGATGTCCAGGCCGAAGGCGGCTTCTGGCATTTCACGGTCGCTGACCAGGGTATCGGTATTGCGCGCGAATACCACGACAGAATTTTCCAGATCTTCCAGCGGCTCCATCCGACCGAAGAGTACGAGGGTACGGGCGTGGGGCTGGCGATTTGCAAAAAGATCGTCGAGCATCATGGCGGGCGCATCTGGGTCGATTCCGAGCCGGGCAAGGGTTCGATCTTTCATTTCATCCTCCGGTCCGCGCCGCCAGGTGAAGGAGCAGCGACATCGTGAAAATGGGGCTGCCGGCCGTGTGGGCCGGATTTTGGTTTGTGAGCGTCGCGATGGGGTGCGCAGCCGCCGACGCCGGCATTCCCGGCGTTGCCATCGATGGCGAGTGGCGTCAGGGCAGTGTGCTCTTCGGTCAGGCACCGCCGGGCTCGCGTGTCTGGTTCAATGGCCGTGCGTTACGCCTGACCGCGGATGGGCGGTTCGTCTTCGGTCTGCACCGTGACGAGCCGCCGACGGCGGAGCTCAAGGTCCAATTGCCAGACGAACCGGCGCCGCGCACATTCCAGGCCGAGGTGGCTCGGCGGGCGTACAGTATCCAGCGCATCGATGGATTGCCGCCGAAAATGGTGACGCCACCGCCCGAGGTGCAACGCCGCATCGCCGCCGAGCAGGCACTGGTGGCGCGGGTGCGCGAGCGCGACAGCGCATTGACCGGATTCACCGAGCGGTTCATCTGGCCATGCCTGGGCCCGGTGTCCGGTGTCTTCGGCAGCCAGCGCATCCTCAATGGTGAACCCAAGCAGCCTCACTATGGTGTCGATGTGGCCGTGCCGACCGGCACGCCCGTGCGTGCGCCAGCCAGCGGCGTCGTCAGTCTCGCGCATCCGGATATGTACTACACCGGCGGTACGCTGATGATCGACCACGGCCATGGTTTGCAGTCGGCCTTTTTGCATCTGTCCAAGCTGCTGGTCAAAGAGGGCGATGCCGTGCGCCAGGGGCAGGTGATCGCCGAATCGGGCGCCACTGGCCGGGCGACTGGCGCGCATCTCGACTGGCGTGTGAACTGGTTCGATGCGCGTGTCGATCCGCAGTCGCTGGTGCCGCCGATGGATCAGGCATTCGCGGAGCAGCGGCGATGAGCGCACGATGGCATCTGCAGCTTTGTATCATCGGTGCCCTGCTGTTGCAGGGCTGTGCGACGACAGCGCCCGCGGATTTGTGGCGGAATACCGGCACGTTTGCGGCCTGTCCGCCGCGGCCGAACTGCGTGTCGTCGGTCGCATCCGACTCAGACCATGCGATCGCGCCGCTGCGTTATTCCGGCACAGCCGCGGCTGCGCGCGAGCGGTTGATCGCTGCTCTTGCAGCGATGCCGCGCAACCGCATCGAGTACGCGACCCCCGAATACCTGCACGTCGTGTTCGTGAGCCGCTTGTTGCGGTTCCGCGATGATGTCGAGTTCCTGATCGGCGATGGCGTCATTCAGGTGCGTTCGCGCTCGCGGATCGGATACAGCGATCTGGGCGTCAATCGCGCGCGCGTCGAACGCTTACGCGCGTTGTTCGAACAGGGCGGCGGCTGAGCGACTGTCAACCCGGCGGCCATTTCAGCGGACGGCCGGCGAGGATGTGCAAGTGCAGATGGAATACCGACTGCCCGGCGCCGGCGCCATTGTTGATGACGATGCGGAAGGCATCGCCATAACCCTGAGCCGCAGCGATCTTGGGCGCGGTGAGCATCAGGTGGCCCAGCAGCGCCTGATCTTCGGCGCTGGCGCTGTCCAGGCGCGGGATGGGTTTGCGCGGCACGAGCAGGATGTGCACCGGTGCCGCCGGATTGATGTCGCGAAAGGCCACGCACTGCGCGTCTTCGTAAACGATGGTGCCAGGGATTTCGCGGTCGATGATTTTTTCAAAAAGAGTCTTGGCCATGGCGCGAGTCGTCAGGGTCGAGCGGTGAACACAGACATTGCTAGCATACGCCGGTTGATCCGATCTTTCGCATGAGCGCAGCCTCCGACGCCATCCGCAAACCCTGGCCGACATATCGACGTCTGCTCGGCTATTCCCTGCCACACTGGCGCGTGATGGTGCTGGCCTCGATCGCCACTGCGGGTTTTGCGGCCGTGGACGCGAGTTTCGCCGCGATGGTCAAGCCGCTGCTCGACAAGGCGTTCGTCGAGCAGAACCAGGCCTATATTCGCACCATGCCGCTGCTCATCGTCGGTCTGTTTCTGCTGCGCGGCATCAGCTCGTTTTGCGCCACCTATGGCATGAGCTGGGTCGCGCGCCGTGTCGTCAAGGACGTGCGTGGCCAGTTGTTCGAGAAGCTGCTGCGTTTGCCGGCACGCTATTACGACCACGTCAGTTCGAGTCAACTCATCGCGCGGCTGACATATCACGTCGAGCAGCTCGCCGATGCCGCGAGCACCGTGCTCACGAGCGTGCTCAAGGACAGCCTCACCATCGTTTTCTACATCGCGTTGATGACCTGGTTGAACTGGAAGCTGACCGTGTTCGCCTTCATCGTCGTCCCGTTCATCGCGCTGATCATCCGCTATGTCAGCCGCCGTTTCCGCAAAATCAGCGCACGGATCCAGGAAAGCGTCAGCACCGTGACCGAAGCGGTCGACGAGGCAGTGACGGGGCAGCGGGTCGTCAAGGTCTACAACGGCCAGGAGTTCGAGGCGCGCTATTTCGACAAGGTCAACGAAAACAACCGCTGGCTGTCGATGAAGATCGTCGCGACGCGGGCCGGCAGCGCAGCGGTGATCCAGTTCATCGCCGCCTGGGCGGTAGCGGCCATTGTCTTTTTCGCGACGCAACCGAGCATGATCGAAACGATGACTGCGGGTACGTTCACCGCTTTCATGCTGGCGATGCTGTCGCTGATGCAACCGATGAAAAACATGGGTTCGGTCAACGAGCGCTTGCAGCGCGGGATCGCCGCGGCGGCCGAGATTTTCGAGATGCTCGATCAAGAAGTCGAACCCGCCGATGGCGTGCGGCCGCTGGTGCGCGCACGTGGCGCGATCGAGTTCGACCACGTGCATTTCCGCTATCGCGATGATTTGCCGGATGCGCTCAAGGACATCAATCTGACGATCCAGCCGGGGCAGACGGTTGCTTTTGTCGGTCGGTCCGGTAGTGGCAAGACCACGTTGCTTTCTCTGCTGCCGCGGTTCTATGACGTCAGCGCAGGCAGCATCCGTCTCGATGGGTACGATCTGCGCGAATATCGCTTGCGTGATCTGCGCAACCAGATCGCGCTGGTGGATCAGCAGGTGCGGTTGTTCAGCGCAACCATCGCCGAAAACATCGCCTATGGTCTCGATCCGCCGCCCGATGAGGCGCGCATCATCGATGCCGCCAAGCGTGCGCATGCCTGGGAGTTCATCGAAAAGCTGCCGCTGGGATTGCACACGCCGGTGGGTCAGAACGGCGCGATCCTCTCGGGCGGCCAGCGCCAGCGGCTCGCCATCGCCCGCGCGCTGCTCAAGGATGCGCCGATTCTGATTCTCGACGAGGCGACGTCGGCGCTCGATACCGAATCGGAGCGTCTGATTCAGGCAGCGCTCGCAGAGCTCGTCGAAGGACGCACGACCTTGGTCATCGCCCATCGCCTGTCGACGATCCAGGATGCGGACTTGATCGTGGCGATGCAGGATGGCCGTATCGTCGAGACCGGCACGCACCAGACCTTGCTGACGCGCAACGGTCTTTATGCTGCCTTGCACCGCATGCAATTCGAGACCGAAGCGGGCACCTGATGAGAGCCTGGTTGCAGACCCGCTGGTACTCGCCAGTGCCGCCGCTGCCGCTGCTGCCACTGGCATGGTTGTATGGCCGTGTCGCTGCGGTGCGCCGCCGGCGGCTGCTGAGCACCGCGCCGTATTTGCCGGTACCGGTGATCGTCGTCGGTAACGTCACGGTGGGCGGCACCGGCAAGACGCCGTTCGTGATCTGGTTGGTCGAGCATCTTCGCCGCTGGGGCTGGAATCCGGGCGTCGTCAGCCGTGGCTATGGCGGCCGCGCGCCGCACTATCCCCACCGGGTCGATGCAGCGGACGATCCACGCCATTGCGGTGACGAGCCGCTGCTGATCGCGCGGCGAACCGCGGTGCCGGTCGTCGTTGATCCGGACCGCGTGGCTGCCGTGCGTCATTTGGTCGAGACATCGCGGGTCGATATCGTCGTGTCCGATGATGGTCTGCAGCATTACCGCCTCGCACGTCATCTCGAAATCTGCATCGTCGATGGTGCCCGCGGTCTGGGCAACGGTGCGCTGTTGCCGGCAGGACCGCTGCGCGAGCCGCCCGAGCGCTTGCGCGAGGTGGATCTGGTCGTCGTCAACGGTGATGGCTGGACCGATTCCGTATTGCGCCCGTTGCGCATGCACGTGCAGATCACCGATGCGCGGAGCATAAGCGGCAATGTGGTGCGTCCGCTCGCAGATTTTCGCGGCCGGCCGGTGCATGCGGTCGCCGGCATCGGTCATCCGGCGCGGTTTTTCGCAGCCTTGCGTGCGCGTGGACTCGATCTCATCGAACATGCGTTTGCCGATCATCAAGCCTACGACAGACAGACCCTGGCGTTTGGCGATGACTTGCCGGTGCTGATGACCGAGAAAGACGCCGTCAAGTGCGCGGCTTTTGCCGCCCCCCACTGGTGGCAGGTGCCGGCGCAGGCACAGCTCGCCCCTGCGGATGCGGCGCGTGTGCAAGAATCCGTGTCCCGTTTGCGGAGTGTCGCAGGATGATGGACAAGCGTCTGCTCGAAATTCTGGTCTGCCCGGTGACCAAGGCCCCTCTGGAATGGCATCCTGAACGCAATGAGCTGTGGTGCCGCGCTTCGCGGCTCGCTTACCCGGTCCGCGACGGGATTCCGGTCATGCTCGAAGAAGAGGCGCGACCGCTCAGCGAAGAGGAATTGGACGCGTGAGCGGTTTCAAGGTCGTCATTCCAGCGCGGCTGGGCTCGACCCGCCTGCCGCGCAAGGTGCTGCGTGAGGTCGGCGGCAAACCGGTGGTTCGCCACGTCTGGGAGGCGGCGCGTCGCTCCGGTGCCAGCGAGATCGTGATCGCGACCGATAGTGAGGAGGTGCTCCGGGTTTGCACGGGATTCGGCGCCGATGCGCAACTGACCTCGCCACAACACCAGTCCGGTACCGATCGGGCCAACGAGATCGCACGTAGCCGCGGCTGGGACGCACGCACGGTCGTCGTCAATCTCCAGGGCGATGAGCCGCTGATGCCGCCGGCGCTGGTGCGTCGGGCCGCCGAGTTGCTCGACGGCGATGCCGAAGCGCACATCGCCTCGCTGTGCCATCCGATCCATGCTGCCGAGGAATGGCGCAATCCCAACGTCGTCAAGGTCGTCATGGACCGCCGTGGCTATGCGCTGTATTTCTCCCGGGCTCCGATTCCCTGGCGGCGTGACGGTGGCACGCAAGATGCGCCACGGATGCCGGAAGGGCTCGTCTTTCGCCACATCGGGCTTTATGCCTACCGTGTTGCCGCGCTCGCCGAGTTCAGCCAGTTGCCGCCCGCGCCGCTCGAGGCATGCGAGGCGCTCGAGCAGCTGCGCGCGCTGACCTACGGATTCCGTATCCGCATGGGGGTAGTCGATACGCCACCGCCCCGCGGGGTGGATACCGAGGAAGATCTCAAGGTCGTCGCCGCTCTGTTGTCCCGCAGCTGAATCGGGCTGGCGGGGCGTAGGGCGGGCCTCTACTTCTATTGCGTGAAGCGCATGGCGCCGGCTTGACGCCAGCGAGCCGAGATCCCTGGCGATGTCGTGGGGGCTTGCAAACGCAAGCTGGGCGAATAAAATACACAAATGATAATTCTTATCATTTAGATTGTTATTTACTTTATTGGGGTGAACTCATGACAGCAATGCGAAAGACGCCGTGGGCTGCGGCGATGGCTGCGGTGTTCTCGGCTTCGATCGGGCAGGCACAAGAGGTCAGCGCCAACGAGCCGACCGAGCTTCCGCCGATGCAGGTGGAAGGTCACGAAACCGGCGGGTATGTGATCGGCGAGGTAAGTTCTCCCAAGTACACGGCGCCATTGCTGGATACGCCACAGAACATCACGGTCATCCCGCAGGAGGTCATGCGTGATCAGAATGTGTTCACGCTCCGCGACATCCTCGGCAATGTGCCAGGTATCACCTTCGGGGCGGGTGAGGGGGGGTGGCGGCTACGGAGACAGCATTGCGATCCGCGGCTACAGCGCCAGCAGCGACATCACCGTGGATGGTGTTCGTGACAGTGCGCAGTACACGCGGTCGGACTCTTTCAACCTCGAGCAAGTCGAGGTGACCAAGGGAGCGAACTCGGTCTACTCGGGGGTCGGTGCCATTGGCGGCACGATCAATCTCGTGACCAAGACCCCCAAGGCAAATGCCGAGCGTGTCATTACGGCCGGTGTCGGAACTGATGGCTACTATCGCCTGACCGCTGATTTGAACCAGCCCTTTGCCGAGACCGCCGCAGCTCGCCTGAACCTGATGACGCATGTCAATGACGTGCCGGGTCGTGACGTCGAGCGTTACGAGCGCTGGGGGCTGGCACCCTCGCTGGCATTGGGCATCGGCACGGCGACGCGCCTGACGTTGACCGGTTTTTATCAAGAAGACGAAAACATCCCGGAATACGGTGTCTTGTTCCGCAATAATCGTCCGGTTCCCGGTGTCGATCCGAGCGATTACTTCGGATATCGCAACGTCGATATCCAGAAGAGCAAGACTGCCAGTTCGACCGCGATCATCGATCATAGGGTCAGCTCGCTGCTCAGAATCCGGAATCTGAGCCGCTGGGCGCAGACAGAACAGTTGACGATCGTCGATCCGCCTCAGGGCAACGTTTGTATAGAGGCTGGCCAGCCCCCGCTGGGTGCCACGTCCGGCACCTGTACAACGTCTGGCACGTATCAGCCGTCCGGACCGCGGGGCAATGTCCGCGATACGGAGAACGCGATTCTGACCAACCAGACGGATCTGACCTGGACTTTTGCGACGGGAGACGTCCGGCACACGCTGGTGACCGGGTTCCAGCTCAGCCATGAGCGGTACGGTATCGACGGTAGCCGGGAATTCAACAATCCCGATGGCAGCCCGGTGACTTCTTTCCCTGTCATGGATCTCTACAACCCTGACAGTTTCTACACTGGTCCGCGGAATCGTTTGCGTACGAGCAAGGCAGATGGCAGCGTCGAGAACGTCGCGGTCTATGCGTTCGACGCATTGGAGTTGAGCGAGCGCTGGGAACTCAACGGCGGGCTGCGTTACGAGCGCAACGTTGGCAGCACGACGCCATATACGATCAAAACGTACACCGCGCCGACGAGCGCGAATCCGGATCCCGACAACAGCAATCTGGGGGCGATCATTGGCGGTGGGGTGCCGGCCACGAATAGCGAGGATCTGTTGTCCTATCGTGCCGGCTTGATTTTCAAGCCGGTTCCCAACGGCAGCGTTTACATCGCCTACGGCAATTCAGAGACGCCGTCCAAGGCATCCGTCAATGCCAGCTGCAGGGCGGTTCCGACCAGTTCCAGTGGTGCGAACTGTAGCGTCGATCCAGAGCAGGCGCGGAACTACGAGCTGGGGAGCAAGTGGGAATTCGCGGACGGCGCGCTCTCGGTCAATGCGGCATTGTTTCGCAATGAGCGCAACCGATTCCGGGTCAATGATCCGGAGAGCCCCACCGGCGAACAGGTTCTCGATGGTAAAAACCGTGTCGATGGCGTCGAGATCGGTGCGTACGGGCAGATCACTCCGCAATGGTCGGTGTTTGCCAGCTTTGTGCATCTCGATAGCGAGATTCTGCAAAGCGTTGCGGACGGAGTCGAAAGCGATCCGCAGAAGGGCAAGCCACTGCCGAATACTCCGGACAATGCATTGAGTCTGTGGACGGTATATGAATTACCGATCCGCCTGCGTGTCGGGTACGGGGTGCAGTACCAGGGCGAAGTGTTACCGAATGGTTCGGCGCCGGCACCCAACGATGTCAAGGTACCCGGATACTGGGTGCACCGTGCCATGGTGGGCTATGCGGCCGTGCCCAAGCTCGATTTTCAGCTCAACGTCAACAATATTTTTGACGAAGAGTATTACACGCGCATCCGTGGTAACGGTTGGGCGACGCCTGGAGAAGGGTTCAATACAGTGTTGAGCGCGTTCTATCGCTTCTGAACGGCGAGGCAGGCACGGTGCGCCTCCGGCGATGGAGGCGCCATTGCCCGGGGGCCACCATGCTGCTGCAAATACCGAATATCCTGACCAAGGATCAGGTTGCACACTGCCGACGCCAGCTCGACGAGGCGGAATGGGTGGATGGCAATGTTACATCCGGACCCCAGGCTGCTCTGGCCAAGAAAAACATGCAGCTTCCCGAGCAGTCTCCCGTTGCGCGTGCGCTGGGTGAAATGATTCTTTCTGCGCTCGGACGCTCGCCGTTGTTTTTTGCGGCAGCGTTACCGGCGCGCATCTACCCGCCCCTGTTCAACCGATACAGAGGCGGTGAATCCTTTGGCAATCACATCGACAATGCAGTACGTACCGTTCCGGGTTCGTCCGTACGCGTGCGCACGGATCTCTCGGCGACCCTGTTTCTGTCCGAACCCGATGAATATGAAGGCGGCGAGCTCATCGTCGAGGATCTCTACGGGATTCATCGGATCAAACTTGCGGCCGGTCATCTCGTGCTTTACCCGGCGTCGAGCGTGCATCGTGTGACGCCGGTTACGCGTGGGACGCGCCTCGCCTCGTTTTTCTGGATACAAAGCATGGTGCGTGACGATGGCGAGCGAACGCTGTTGTTCGATCTCGACCGTGCCGTCCAGCAACTCGCTGCGAATGCGCCGGATCATCCCATCGTCGTGCAACTCACCGGCGTGTATCACAACCTGCTCCGGCGCTGGGTGGATGTCTGAGTCATGGCGGACGACAAGTTCGATGCCGAGCGGTTTGGGCGTCGTGCCCTATGGCTGAAACACCTGCATCGATGGCACTGGATCAGCTCTGCATTGTGTCTGACGGGGTTACTGTTTTTTGCTTTTACCGGCATCACGCTCAATCACGCTGCCCAGATCGACGCAAAGCCCAGGACCGACCGGTACGTCGGCCTGCTTCCGCAGGCACTCGTCGCGATGCTGGGGGAGGGCCCTCGACATGGATATGCACCGCTGCCGACAGCGTTGCGGGATTGGCTCTCTGCGCAATGGGCGGTGCGCATGGGAGCACGACCAGCAGAATGGTCGGCGGACGAGATTTATCTGAGCTTGCCAAGGCCTGGTGGGGATGCCTGGTTGAGCATCGACCGCAGCAATGGCGCGGTCGAGTACGAGCTGACCGACCGCGGCTGGATCGCGTATCTCAATGATCTGCACAAAGGCCGCAACACCGGACCCGTCTGGCGCTGGTTCATCGATCTTTTTGCATTGGTCTGTCTGATCAGTTCGGTGAGTGGATTGCTGCTACTCAGGCTGCATGCGGCACAGCGCATTGCAACGTGGCCGACGGTCGGATTGGGTTTTGTGGTACCGCTGTTGCTGGCGCTGTTGTTCATCCATTGACCAGAGCAAGGGCATGTCTGCGATGTACAGAAGGATTTTCCAAGTGGTTTTGTGTGCGTTGACCGTCGATTCCGCGCATGCCGCTGCGCTGGAGGTGAGCGTACAGATTCCGCAACTTTCGGTTGCCGAATATCACCGACCATATGTGGCGATGTGGATCGAACGTCCCGATCGTTCGGTGGTCGCCAACCTGGCCGTCTGGTACCAGCAGAAGCGGGGCGGAGGGTCTGCAGAGGCAGCTGGCGCTGGGGCACCGGAGGGGGGTACCAAGTGGCTGCCCGATCTGCGCCAGTGGTGGCGGCGCAGTGGTCGAGCGCTCGCGTTACCGGTCGACGGAGTTACCGGCGCAACGCGTCCGGTGGGGACGCACGTGCTCCGTTTTGTCCAAGGACATCCACCGCTCGGTGAATTGACGCCGGGTCGCTATCGTCTGCTCGTCGAGGCGGTGCGCGAGGAAGGTGGCCGCGAGGTACTCGAGTTGCCATTCGAATGGCCGGTCGCTGCGCCGACCGAGCTCAAGGTTGATGGGCAAAGCGAGCTGGATAGCGTGAAGCTGAGTTTGGCTCCTTGATAAAGAGCAGAGGATTTCGTGATGAATGCCAAGACGATCTGCGTGGCTGTGCTGGCAACATTGTTGCTTGCGCCCGGTGTCCATGCGCACAAGCGTTGGTTCGAGCCATCCAAGACCGTTCTCAACGTCGGGCAGTGGGTGACGGTTGATGCCGCGAGTTCGACCGACCCCTTCATCCGCGACCACAACGCCTTACCACTGGACAACCTCGTCGTGACCGGGCCGGATGGCAATGCGGTGACGCCGGTTAATCTCTTCAAAGGACGTTTGCGCAGTAGCTTCGATCTCGAATTGGTGCAGGCCGGCACTTATCGGATTGCATGGGTCAATGAAGGGATCACAGCGGTCTGGGAGGAAAACGGTCAGCGTCGTGTCTGGCCGCCACGCGGCACACCGTTCACTCCCGAAGGCTTTGGGCGCGAAGTACCGGCAAATGCCGACAAGCTCAGGGTGATTCAAATGCTGGGGCGGCTCGAAACCTTCGTCACGGCGGGCAAGCCCAACGACATCGCGCTCAAGCCGGTAGGGCGGGGTCTTGAGTTGCAGCCGATCACGGGGTTCAACGATCTTTATGTAGGTGAGCCGGCCACTTTTCGTTTACTCCTCGATGGCAAGCCGGCTGTCGACCTCGAAGTCGTAGTCATTGCCGATGGCATTCGCTACCGCAACAGCGTCGATGAGATTCGTGCGAAGACCGATGAACACGGACGTTTTACGCTCGACTGGCCTAAGCCAGGCTTTTACTGGCTGTCGGCAACCGTCACGGATGACAGGGGTACACCACCCGCGACTGAGCGCCGTGTGAACTATGCCGCAGTGGTCGAGGTGCTGACGCCCTAAGTGCAATGACGCCTGCAAGCCAGGCGTAAAACGATGCAACGCTCGGTATCGCTTGCCGTAAAGGCTGCGTTCTTTTTACTGATCATCACCGCGGCATCGGTGCTCTTGCTCGTGCAGGGTGAGCCCTTTTACTGGGTTCCACCGGGTGCTTCCCGCTGCGTCTTGGCAGCGGTTGCTGTAACCGGTTACGGAGTGCTGTGCGCGCGGGCGTACCAGCGCCATCGACCCCGGCGGGCTCACATGCGCTCGGAGGATTTGTTGCTGGTCGCGTATGCCAGTCAGACCGGGCAGGCCGAGGCACTTGCTGAGCGCACTGCAGACGCCTTGCGCGCCGCGGGTTTATCCGTGCAGCAGGCGGCGCTCGCTGATATTGATCGGCACACACTCGTGATGACCCGACGCGCGTTGTTCATCGTCAGTACGACCGGTGAAGGCGATGCTCCGGATACTGCGAGTGCCTTTTTTGCGAGGGTTGCACCAGCGCTGCCCAGGTTGGACTCACTCGAGTATGGCCTGCTCGCTTTGGGAGATCGCAGCTATCGTCATTTCTGCGGCTTCGGTCGGCGTTTCGACAGCTGGCTGCAAGCGCGCGGTGCGCAGTCTCTGTTTCCGCGGATCGAGGTCGATCGTGGCGACGTCGCCGCGCTGGCGCGTTGGTGGCATCAGATCGAGGTTCTTGCACCCACTGGGATAGCGGCACAACCCAATCCGACCTGGACTGCATGGACGCTGCTCGAACGCCGGTTACTGAACGATGGCAGCATCGGTCGTCCAGCATTTCACTTGGAATTGGCTCCACCACTGGATGAGGTTGCACACTGGCGTGCTGGTGATTTGGTCGAGATCCGCATTCCGGGAAATGGCGGGTCGATCGTCCGCGAGTATTCGATCGGATCGATTCCAGCCGATGGACGGCTTCATCTTCTCGTTCGTCAGATGTGCTTGCGGCAGCCGGATGGGTCGGTGCAGCTCGGCGTTGGTTCGGGTTGGTTAACCCGAACCCTCGAGGTGGGGCAGAGTGTTGAATTGCGCATCCGCCGCAACAAGTCCTTCCATGGACCCGCGGACGATCGGCCCATGATCCTGATCGGTAATGGCACGGGCTTGGCTGGTCTGCGTGCTCACCTGCGCGAGCGGCAGATGCAAGGACGCTACCGCAACTGGTTGATCTTCGGTGAGCGTCAGGCCGCACATGATGCGTTCTATCGCGATGAACTTGAAGCAATGCATGCAGCCGGGGCGATTACACGCATCGACTGGGTGTTCTCGCGCGATACGCCGCGAAGGTGTTATGTGCAGGATCGGCTGCGCGAGCATGCAGATCTGCTTCGTGAGTGGATCGAAGCAGGCGCGGCGATTTACGTCAGTGGCAGCCAGAAAGGGATGGTGCCGGGCGTGAACGCTGCGCTGCTCGAGGTACTGGGCGCTTCGGCGCTGGAACGACTCAACGCCGAAGCGCGCTACCGCCGAGATGTGTATTGATCTCTCGCGCCCGATGCTCAGTCTGGCTTGCGGTGGTCGGAGACCGCTTTCTCGAACAGTTTGAGGTAGTCGGCCGCCGGCGCGGTTGCGCGGAACTGCGGTCGAGGCGGCTCGGTGGCGGCGGTGGAGTCGGGATTTGGCGGTGCAGTGCTCGCCGTCTCCGTGGACGTTGTCGTATCGACCGATACCGGTGGCGTGGGCGTTGCCTGTGGCGACGCGGGCGAGGTCGGCTGGACGGGCCCGGCCGCAGCAAGGATCGCCTTGTTTTCGGCGTCGGTGACTGTGGATTCGGGCGCAGACTCGTTCGGAGCCGGTACGGTGACCGGCGGCTCGGTGACGGGGGCCGCCGTCAGGGAAGTCGATGCGCGCGCCGGTATGTCCACGACAGGGGTGTCACGCGTTTCGCCCGGTACGCCGTCGATCGATGATGGCGGGGTTTCCGCCGGCATGCGGTCTGTGCCGTCGGCCGATGCGACGACATTGCCGCGGGCCTCGGCGGTGTCGGCGGTATCGCGATCCGCAGCGGTTGTCGGGATCGCAGCGCCTGCGGTTTCGCGGTCGCGGCGGCCCCGCCCACGTCCACCGCGGCGGCGGCGACGGCCACCCTCGCGGGTTTCGGAGCGTTCGCTCGCTGCTGCTGCGGCCGGCTCTGGTGGGTTGGCGGTTTCGGCCGCAGCGATTTCGGCGGACGCGGCTTGCGCATCGGCGATCGGCGGCGCCGGCGGCGTCGGCCGTTCCTCGCGGCGCGGCGGTTGTGCGCTGCGCGGCTGCTGAGATGGACGTTCGTCGCGCTTGGGTGCTTGCGCAGCCTGCGATGCGCGCGGCGGCGGGTTGCTCCGCTCGTCGCGCCGG
Source organism: Fontimonas thermophila (assembly GCF_900113085.1). GTDB lineage: Bacteria > Pseudomonadota > Gammaproteobacteria > Nevskiales > Nevskiaceae > Solimonas > Solimonas thermophila. The sequence continues at coordinate 259,917 of NZ_FOOC01000003.1, forward strand.
GGTGGGGTTTGCTGCGGCCGCATCAGCGGATCCCGCCGCGACTGGCCATTGCGTTCGTCGCGGCGCTTGTCAGTGCGACGGGAGTCGCGGCGATCGTCATGCGCATTGCGGCTGCCCGAGGGCTGCACCGGAGGTGGCGTCGCCGGTGTGCGGGATACACCGATGCCCAGCCAGCGCTTGAGCTTCGCCCAGAGGCTTTCGCGGGTGACCGGCGTCATCACGGGTGTTTCGCGCACGGCGACGGGGGCGGGTGTCGCGGGCAGGATTTGTTTGACCGCGGCCTCTGCCGCCGGGCGGACGGGCGCCGGTGGTTTGGCCAGCTCCTCGTGTGCAGCGGCATCGAAATTCTGCGCCAGGGTGTAGCTGACGGCGTTGTTGTTGTCCTGTTGCAGGTGATCCGCGCGCACGCGACGGATCTCGTAATTCGGCGAATGTATCGTCGGGTTGGGGATGATCGCGACGTGCACACGCTCGCGCGCCTCGATCTCGCGTACCGCGAGGCGCTTTTCGTTGAGCAGGAATGTGCCGACGTCGACCGGAACCTGGGCGATGATGCGCCCGGTCCGTTCTTTCATCGCCTCTTCTTCGATCAGGCGCAGGATCGACAACGACAGGCTCTCGACCGAGCGGATCTGCCCTCGGCCCGAGCAGCGCGGGCAGGGGATCTGGGTGTGTTCGGCGAGCGTCGGGCGCAGACGCTGACGCGACAGCTCGAGCAGGCCGAAGCGCGAGATGCGGCCAATCTGGATGCGCGCGCGGTCCATTTCGACCGCCTGCTCCAGGCGCTTTTCGACCTCGCGCTGATTCTTGCTCGAGTTCATGTCGATGAAATCGATGACGATCAGCCCGCCCAAGTCGCGCAGACGCAGCTGCCGCGCGATTTCATCAGCGGCCTCGAGGTTGGTGTTCAGCGCGGTATCTTCGATGCTGGCGCCGCCGGTTGCCTTGGCAGAGTTGATGTCGATCGCGGTCAGGGCTTCGGTGTGATCGATGACGATCGAGCCGCCGGAGGGCAGACGGATCGTGCGCTCGTGCGCCATTTCGATCTGCGATTCGATCTGGAAGCGCGAGAACAGCGGCATTTCGTCCCGGTACAGCTTGAGCCGCGGCAGTTGCTGCGGCATCACGTGCTCAAGGTGGGTGCGGGCCTGTTCGTAGATTTCCTCGTTGTCGATGATGACTTCGCCGATGTCCGGGCGCAGGTAGTCGCGCAGGGCGCGCAGGATGATGTTGTTCTCCTGGTAGATCAAAAAGGGTGCTTTGCGCTCGGCCGCGGCTTTTTCGATCGCCGCCCAGATGTCCTTGAGGTAGTCGGCATCCCATTGCAGCTCTTCGAGGGTGCGGCCGACGCCGTTGGAACGGATGATGACGCCCATGCCGTCCGGGATTTGCAGTTTCTCGAGCGCTTCTTTGGCTTCTTCGCGCTCGTCGCCCTCGGCGCGGCGCGATACGCCACCGGCGCGCGGGTTGTTCGGCATCAGGACCAGGTAGCGTCCGGCCAGCGAAATGAACGTGGTCAACGCCGCTCCCTTGTTGCCGCGTTCCTCTTTTTCGACCTGGACGATGACCTCCTGCCCCTCCTGCAACTGTTCGCGCAGGTTGCCGGCTTTGCTCGGGTCTTTGAAATAAGAGCGGGCGATTTCCTTGACTGGCAGGAAACCATGGCGTTCGGCGCCGTAGTCGACGAAGCAGGCTTCGAGCGAAGGTTCGACGCGGGTGATGCGACCTTTGTAGACGTTACCCTTGCGCTGTTCGCGGGCGGCGGTTTCGATGTCGAGGTCGTGGAGTTTCTGTCCGTCGACGATCGCCACGCGCAGCTCCTCGCGCTGCGTGGCATTGATCAAGATACGTTTCATCGGTGGTTCCTGGTCGGCGCAAGCGGCGCGCAGCGGGGCAGATCAGCAGGACGGCAGTCATATGCGATGTCGTGTGTATGCCCGGGAGGCGCGGCTTGCGCGGTGGTTGTGCAGTGTTACTGGATGACCGGCGCAGGCGCCGGCCGTCTTAAAACGCGTCGGCAGCGGGCGGGCTGCTAAAATGCTGCGGCACCGCCGCCTCTTTCATCCGTCACCGTAGATTCCGGAACGGGCTGATTGGAAACAGTTTTCGCGCCGGAACCCACGGAGTCCCATAGTTTGACACAGAATCGTCCACAAGTCCGCAAGCTCGTCATCGATGCCCGTGAAGAAGGTCAGCGCATCGATAATTTCCTGATCAAACAATTGCCTGGCGTGCCCAAGTCGCACATTTACCGACTCTTGCGCTCGGGCCAGGTGCGGGTCAACGGCGGCCGCGCCAAGCCGGAGCGCCGGCTGGTTAGCGGCGACGAGGTGCGTATCCCCCCGGTGCGCGCCGCCGACAAGGGTGAAGCCGTGCGGCCACCCGATGCTGCGCTCAACCGTCTGCGCGAAGCCGTGCTTTATGAGGACGAGCACTATCTCGCTCTATCCAAGCCGGCGGGGTGGGCGGCGCACGCGGGTAGCGGTCTGACCTATGGCGTCATCGAGGCGGTCCGCGCCTGGGAGCGGTATGCCTTTCTTGAGTTGTGCCATCGCCTCGATCGCGACACCAGCGGCGTGCTGCTGCTCGCCAAATCGCGGTCGGCTTTGCTGCGGGCGCAACATGCGTTCCGGCAGGGCGAGGCCGACAAGCGCTATTTCGCCCTGCTGCTCGGCCGCTGGCGCGGCGAGGACCGCGATGTCGATGCCGCGTTGCTGCGCGATGCGCTCGTATCGGGCGAGCGGCGTGTACGGATCGACGAAGACGACGGCAAGCCGGCGAAATCGCGGTTCTCACCCCGACAGAAGTTCCGCGATGCGGTGCTCTGCGAGGTCCGTATCTTCTCCGGCCGCACGCACCAGATCCGTGTCCATGCCGCCGCCCTGGGTCACCCGGTGGCCGGCGATGAGAAATATGGCGAGCACGAGGCCAACCGGCCGCTGCGCGCGCTCGGTTTGAAGCGCATGTTCTTGCACGCCCATTTCCTCGGGTTGCCGGCAGCGGGGCCATTCCCCAAGCTGTTACTCAACGCGCCTTTGCCCGAGGAGTTGCGCGACGTGCTCGACCGCTTGCCGCGGGGGTGATGGGCCGTGGATCGGATCAAGCTTTTGATCTTTGACTGGGATGGCACGCTGGCGGATTCGGCGGCGCAGATCGTTCGTGCAATGCAGTCGGCCATCGCTGATCTAGGTTTGCCGGCGCGTAGCGATGCCTCGATCCGCGAGCTCATCGGGCTTGGACTCGACGAGGGTTTGCGCCGCCTCTACCCCGAGCTGGAGCTGGGCGCGCTGCGCAGCCTGCTCGATGGATATCGTGCCAAGTGGCTTGCCGAGGGCGGCGGTGAGGCGCCGCTGTTTGCCGGTGCCCTCGCCGCCGTCCACGCACTGCACCGGGAGGGCTTTCGCATCGCCATCGCAACCGGCAAGTCACGGCGCGGGCTGGCGCGCTCGCTGCGTCACCATGCCGACCTGGCGCGCGTGATCGTCAATTCGCGTTGCGCCGATGAAACCGCTTCCAAGCCCGACCCACGCATGCTCGTCGAGCTCCTCGAAGACGAAGGGCTAAAACCCGAGGAAGCGTTGATGATCGGCGATACCGAATACGACATGGCGATGGCGCGTGCGATCGGGATGACGGGCCTGGGTGTGGCCTGCGGCGTCCACGAGCCTGCGCGGCTGTTGCGGGCCGGCGCCACCGCGGTGATCGACGCAGTGGCCGATGTGCCGTCGTGGCTGTCGGCTGCGCATACGCGTGCGGCCTGACGGGTAGCCCGCAGGCTTGCATCGCCGGACTTGCGCGTTACGGCAGCGAATAGCCGGCCTCGCGCAGCAGCCGGCACACGGTGATCAACGGCAGCCCGATCAAACCGGTCGGATCGCGACTGTCGATCGACTCGAACAGCGTGATGCCATAGCCCTCGCATTTGAAACTGCCGGCACAGTCCAGTGCGGGTTCGGTGTCGACATAGCGGACGATTTCCGGCTCGGTGAGCGTTCTAAAGCGCACTGTGGTGATGTCCAGGCCCTGATGAGCACCCTGCGGTGTCAGCAGGACGACGCCGGTCATGAATTCGACGGTGCGCCCCGAGCATTGCCGCAGTTGGGCGAGTGCGCGCTCCCGCGAACCAGGCTTGCCGAGAAAGATGCCATCGACGACGGCCACCTGATCGGAGCCGAGGATCCAGGCGTTTGGGTACTGCGCGCGCAGCGCCCCGGCCTTGGCTGCCGACAGGCGCAGTGCCAGCGCCGGCGCGGTTTCACCGGGCTGCGGTGTCTCGTCGGCCTGTGCGGCCTGGATCCGGAACGGCAGGCGCAGCCGCGCAAGCAACGCCGCGCGATAGCGCGAGCCGGAGGCGAGGATCAGTTCCGGAGGGCGTGTGGCGGGCGCAGTAGCGGGGGGGTTAGACATTGAATTTCTTTGACATTCGCGGAGCACATCACTATGATGCGCGGCCCTTGTGCGGGGCAAGCGATGAGTATTCCGCGCGAAGTGCGCGCCTCGCTCGCGGTGGCGCAAGAATATCGGTTCTGTGGCGAGCTGGCGGTGACCGCGCTGCCGCGACTGTGTGCGCAGCTCGGCGGCAACGCGTCGGTGTTGCGGATCGATCTGGCGGCCGATGCGCGCAGTGGCTGGCCACGGTTGCATGGCAGCGTGACCAGTGTCGTGGAGCTGGGATGCCAGCGCTGCGGGAGCGAGTATCTCAAGCCCTTGCAGATCGGGATCGATCTGCGGTTCGTTGACAGCGAGGACGAGGAGCGCGCGCTGTTGCCGGACTTCGACCCCTACTGGGTGCAGGATGACCGTCTGCCCCTGCACGAGCTGGTCGAGGACGAAGTATTGCTGGCGTTGCCGATGCTGCCGCGCTGTCCGACGTGCGAAAATGCCGTCGAGACCGCATCGACGCCGGTGCCGGATGCAGGCGCAAAGCGGGACAACCCCTTTGCGGTGCTCGCACAGGCGCTGGATGCGCATCGGAAAAACGGTCACCACAGGTTTTGAGCTGGCGAGGCGGTCACCGCCCGACGGAGTAGAGCAATGGCAGTTCAGGATTCCAAGAAATCGCGCGCGTATCGCGGTCACCGCCACGCGCACTGGAAGCGCAAGGCAAAAGCCCCGGCGCTGTCCACCGATCCGACCTCGGGCGAAACCCATCGCCGTCATCACGTCACGGCGGATGGCTATTACCGCGGCAAGAAAGTCATCGACAAGGCAGTCGTCGTCGACGCCGGCGACTGAACCTGCGCCCGCTGCGCAGCGGGGTTGCCGATGAAGGCTCCCGTTGTATTGGCCATTGATGCGATGAGCGGTGACCACGGTCACGAGACGATCGTGGACGCCGCTCTGCTCGCGTTGGCGGCACATCCCGAGCTGCAGATGATTCTGGTCGGCGACGAGCCGACGCTGCTGCGCGATCTGGGCGCTCGTGGCCGTGCCGGCGAGGCGCGCTTGCGCATCCGCCATGCCAGCGAAGTGGTCGGCATGGACGAGTCGCCTGCCAAGGCGCTGCGCAGCAAGAAAGATTCGTCGATGCGCGTTGCCATCGATCTGGTCAAGCAAGGCGTGGCGCATGCGGCTGTGTCGGCCGGTAACACCGGCGCACTGATGGCGACCGCAAAATTTGTGCTCAAGACCCTGCCGGGGATCGACCGGCCGGCGATCATCTCGGCGATTCCGTCGATCAACGGTCACGTCCACATGCTTGATCTCGGTGCCAATGCCGAGTGCTCCGCCGAGCAGCTGCTCCAGTTCGCGGTGATGGGCTCCGCGCTGGTGACGGCGACACTGGGGATCGAGCGGCCCAAGGTCGGTTTGCTCAACATCGGCGAGGAAGAAATCAAGGGCAACGAAGTCATCAAGCAGGCGGCCCAGCTCCTCCAGGCTTCATCGCTGAACTACATCGGTTTCGTCGAAGGGGATGGCATCTTCCTGCGTGACATCGATGTCGTCGTCTGCGATGGTTTTGCCGGGAACATCGCGCTCAAGACCGGTGAGGGTGTGGCCCGGCTGATCTATCACTTCATCAGACAGGAATTCACGCGTTCGATCTTCACGCGCTTTGCGGCGCTGATGGCGCTGCCCGCGCTCAAGGCGCTGGGCAGGAGAATGGATCCGCGCAACTACAACGGCGCCAGCTTCGTCGGTCTGAATGGGATCGTCATCAAGTCGCATGGCAGCGCCGATACGCAGGCCTTTGCCGCAGCAATCCGGGTCGCCGTGCGGGAAGTCGAGAATGCGGTGCCGGCGCGCATCACCCGACTGCTGGCAGAGGCGCTGCCGGCGGCGCCGGTTGCGGCTGTAAAGGGTTGAACGTTCCGCCGTCGTGCCGGATCTACGCAGGGCTCATGGCCTGCGCGATCAGACTGGCCCCCATCAGCATGGTCAGGGCCTCGTAGGCGCGCTTGATGAAGCGATTGCCTCGCAGCAGTCCCAGATGCGCGCCGGCATAGCCGCCGGCCAGACCGCCGATCACCAGCGCCGGAACCCACGTCCAGGCCACCGGTCCGGCAAGACTTGCGGTGATTGCGCCGGCCCCATTCCACACCAGGCCCACCATGATCATCGTGATGGCGACCGCCTGGCGGTAGTCGCAGCCGAACCAGGTCAGGAACAGCAGCGTGGTGAATACCCCTGGGCCGGATGGCACCAGGCCCGTGAGCCAGCCGACACCGAACGTCCACAGGCCACCGAGCAGCAGGCCGCGGCCCTTCCGGTTCTTCGGCGCATGTTCGAGTCCGAGTTGAGGCCGAAAGACCGAGTACAACCCGAGTGCGATGTTGATCGTCCCGAATATCAGCTTGCCTGGGCGATCGGGGATTTCGAGCGCAAGGCGCGTGCCGAGAACGACACCTGGCAGACCGAGCCCTGTCATCATGGCAACGAATCGCAGATCGAGCGCGTTTTCGCGCAAGTGCCGCGCCGTCGAGCCGATCCCCAGCGCGACGACCGCCACCTTATGGGTGGCCACTGCACCGGCAAACGGCAGGCCGAGCAGGATCAGCGCGGGAAACTGCAATAGCCCGGCACCGCCGCCGGCCAATGCGGAGAAGAAGCTCGCAAGAAAACCCAGGATGATGAGTCCGACCCATTGCATGGGAGCGTCCATCGGTGCAGGTCCTGATTGGGATGGTTGGGTCGTGGTGACGATGCGTGCGCGAAGCCGCGCGGCGGATACGGAAGATGTTCTTTACCTGACGAGCTGGTTGAGATCGAAGATCGGCAGCAGGATCGCGAGCACGATCAGCAACACGACGCCGCCCATCACCAGAATCAATGCCGGTTCGAAGACGCCCATCATCGCAGCGACGAGGGTTTCCACTTCGCGTTCCTGATTCTCGGCGGCGCGGTCGAGCATTTCGTCGAGGCGCCCGGACGACTCACCGCTGGCAATCAGATGCACCGTGATCGGCGGAAACAGCTTGCTTGCGGCCAGCGAGCGCGCCAACGGCGCGCCTTCTCGTACCTTGATGGCCGCGGCCTCGATGGCGTCGCGCATCGGCAGATTGGTGACGACCTGTGTGCCGATGCGTAGCGCTTCGAGAATCGGGACTCCGCTGCCGAAGAGAATGCCAAGCGTGCGGGTGAAGCGGCCGGTATTGGATCCGCGCACGAGGCGTCCGACCAGCGGCAGGCGCAGTGCTAGATGATGCACTCGGCGCCGGAAGCCTTCCCTGCGCAACAGACGGTGAAAGACGAAGGCACCGAGCGCGAACAGACCCAGCAGATGAAACCCGTAATGCCGGAGGAAGTCCGACAATGCGATCAGGCCACGGGTGAGCGGCGGTAGCTCGGCGTCGATGCTGGTAAACACTTCCACGACCTGGGGGACGACATAGGTCAGCAGCAGCACGACGACCGTGATGGCGACGAAGGTGAGGATCGCCGGATAAACCGCCGCGAGCATGATTTTCTGCTGCATGATCTGACGACGTTCGACGTAGTCGGCCAGGCGCTCGAGGATGTCATCGAGCTGCCCGGACTGCTCGCCGGCCTCGACCGTGGCGCGGAACAGCTTCGGAAATGCATGGGGAAACTGTTCGAGCGACTGCGCCAGCGAATGGCCCTCGACGATACCGGCGCGCACGCCCAGCGCGATGCGTTTGACCCGCTTGCTCTCGCTCTGCTCGGAGACGGCGGCCAGGGCTTCGTCGAGCGGAAGACCGGAGCGGACCAGCGTGGCGAGCTGGCGCGTGAACAGGGCCAGTTCCGTGTTGCGGATGCCTCCCCGGTGACGGAAGAGTCTGCTGCGTGCGTCCTGTGACTCGCTGACCTCGCGCAACTCGATCGGGGTCAGTCCGCGCTCGCGCAGCAGTTGACGGGCATGCCGCTGCGTGTCGCCTTCGATCAGTCCACGGGTTTCGCGGCCGTGCGCATCGAGTGCGCTGTACTCGTAGGCCGCCATGGCTCACTCTTCGATGGTCACGCGCAGCACTTCGCGCAATGTGGTCTGACCCGCGAGTACCTTGTTGCGGCCGGACTGCAGGATGCCGGGCCCCCGGGTGCGCGCATAGGCTTCCAGCGCCTGTTCGGAAGCATTGTCATGGATCATCGCCTCGAGTTTGCGGTCGATCTCGATGATCTCATGAATGCCCGTGCGGCCGAGAAAACCGATGTGCCGGCACTGCGGGCAACCGACGGGTTTGTAGAGCGTGAGGCTGCGGGCGGGATCGACGCCGAGCTGTTCTTTCTCGACCGTGCTGGCTTCGTACGGCTGTTTGCAGGCGGCGCACAGCTGGCGCACCAGACGCTGGGCCATCAGTCCGATCAGGGAAGACGACAGCTGATAAGGCTCAACGCCCATGTCACGTAAACGTGTCACCGCCCCGACGGCGGTGTTGGTGTGCAAGGTCGACAGCACGAGATGGCCGGTCTGCGAGGCCTGCACTGCGATCTGCGCCGTTTCCAGATCGCGGATCTCGCCGACCATGACCACGTCGGGATCCTGACGCAGGATCGCGCGCAAGCCGCGTGCGAACGTCATCTCCACTTTGGTATTGACCTGGGTCTGGCCGACACCGTCGATGTAGTATTCGATCGGATCCTCGACCGTCATGATGTTGCGTGTACGGTCATTGAGCACGGACAGCGCGGAATAGAGCGTCGTCGTCTTGCCGGACCCAGTCGGCCCGGTGACCAGCAGAATGCCGTACGGGCGATGGATGATGCGCTTGAGCGTCGTGATCTGCTGCTCGTCGAGTCCGAGTTGTTCGAGGTCGAGCCGCTCGGTTTGCTTGTCGAGGATGCGCATGACCACGCGTTCGTGGTTCTGCCCGGTGGGGATCGTGGAGACGCGCACGTCGACCTTGCGTCCACCGAAGGCGCGCGAGATACGGCCATCCTGGGGTAGTCGTTTCTCGGCGATGTCGAGCTTGGCCATGACCTTGATGCGCGATACCAACCGCGGCGCCAGACTTTTGGGCGGGGACATCACTTCGCGTAGAACGCCGTCGACGCGGAAGCGGATTTGCAGCCGCGACTCGAAACTCTCGATGTGGATGTCCGAGGCGTTCTCGCGGATTGCTTCGACGAGCAACCCATTGATGAACTTGATGATCGGGGCATCGTCGTCGGATTCGAGCAGATCCTGATTTTCCTGCAGGGCCTGCGCCAGTGCGTCCAGATCCGCTGGCTCCTCGTCGAGTCCCTCGATCAGGCTTGCGGTTGTGGTCGTCTGTCCCTCGTAGGTGCGCGACAGCAAGGCATCGAATTCTTGTGCCGTCACAGTGTGCAGACGCAGCGGGCGGCCGACGTAGCGGCGTGTCTCCTGGATGGCATCGATCGACACGCCCGGACGGGCGACGGCGATGACATGATCGCCACGATCTTCCGTAACGATCAGCCCGTGGCGTTTGGCGAAGGTGAACGGTGGTCGCCGCAGGACGGACTCCATGGTGCAGGCTGAGTCAGAGGCGTCGGTTGCGGGCTCAGTCCGGCGTATCGGTGGCACGCGGTGCCGTCGGATCGGCGGGTTGCTTGTTCCCTGATGCACCGGTCGCATCCTCGATCGTCGCCGGCGGTGTCGTGGAGGAGGGCACAGATGGTTCCTCGCCCCATTCATGCAGCGGGCGCAGGATCGGGCGCTGGCTGCCGATCAGCGGACCGGCGCCGGTTGCGGCATCGACCTGGGCCTGGCGTACGGCGTCGTATTTCTTGCGCGTGTAATAGTCGCTCTGGATGCGTTTGCGCAGGATCGACGGCCGGATGAACAGCATCAGGTTGCGCTTGGTTTTGTCCACCGAGCGATATTTGAACAACGCGCCGAGCAACGGGATTTCGCTGATGAAGGGGACGCCGCGCTGGGTATCGATGATCTGATCGTCGATCAGACCGGCGATGACCAGGATCTGGCCGCTTTCGACGCTGACGACATTGGTCAGCGTGCGTTTGTTGGTGATCAGGTCGGAGGCACCGGCGCGGCCGCTCGACAGGCTCGAGACTTCGAGATTGAGCTTGAGTTTGACCGAATCGGCATCGCCGTTGATCTGCGGTGTCACCGACAGGCTCAGGCCGACATCCTTGCGCTCGATCGTCTGGAACGGGTTGACCGAACTGTTGCTGGTCCCGGTGTTGGTGAACTGGCCGGTGAGGAACGGCACTTCCTGGCCGACCGAGAATTTGGCCTCCTCGTTGTCCAGGGTGACCAGCGTCGGTGTCGACAGGACGTTGGAATCTCCATCGCCCTTGAGGGCCTTGAGCAGCAGGCCGAAGGTGGTGCCGTTGTCGCCCCCATCCTTGCCGAGCACGACATTGACTCCCTGGCCCAGTGCGCCGGCAGCAGCACGCTCGTTGCCGGAGGAAGCAAGGGTACCGAGAGCAGCCAGGGTGTTCGGATCCAGGATGCCCGCAGCGGCGATACGATCGCCGTTGAACACGGCCCAGTCGATACCGAGCTGGCTCGACTTGTTGGCGCTGACCTCGGCGAGGATGGCTTCGACCAGCACCTGCGCGCGCTGGATGTCGAGCTGCGCGATCACGTTGCGGATCTGCTTCATCGTCTTCGGCGGGGCCGTGATGATGAGCGCGTTGGTGTCCTTGTCGGCGAGCACCCGCGTGCGTTCGTAGGTCCCGCCGCCGCTGGCGGCCGCTGGTGCCGCGGTCGCACTGCCACCCGACCGTTCGTTCTGGCTGACCTGCTGCGCGTAACCCTCGAGGATCGGGGCCAGGTTTTCGGCGCTGGCATGACGCAGATAGACGACCTGGGTGGCCCCATCGTCGCTCAATGGGATGTCGAGCTGGCGGATGATCTCGCCGAATTTCTGGCGCTCGGTCTTGTCGCCGCCGACGAGGATGCTGTTGGTGCGTTCGTCGGCGATGATCGTCGCCGGTTTCGCAGTCGGGTCGGTCTGCTTGTCCTGTTGCGTCAGCGCCGTCAGGATGCGCACGACCTCACTGGCCGCCGCGTGTTGCAGGCGGATGTATTCGATCTCGCGGTCGCCGGCCTGATCCATCTGCGCGATCAGCCGGCCGATGCGCTCGACGTTGGCCGCGCGGTCGGAAATGATCAGGGTGTTGTTGGCCTGGTAGGCGGCGAGATGACCCCATTGTGGAACCAAGGGGCGCAGGATCGGGACCAGCTGCGCGGCATTGATGTTCTGCAACTGATAGACGTGGGTGACGATTTCGTCGATCGGGCGGCCCGCGCCTGTGCCGTAACGCGCGCTGCCTTCCTGGCGGGCGTTGGCCTCGGGGATGATCTTGATCGTGTCTCCGGCCGGAACCGCGGCAAAACCGTTGACGGCCAGCACGGCGAGAAAAGTCTCGTAGAGACCGGCCGCATCCATCGGCGAGGAGCTGATCACCGTGACCTTGCCCTTGACGCGGGCATCGACGATGAAGTTCTTGCCGGTGACCTCGCTGACCGTCGCGATCAGTGTGCTGATGTCGGCGTCCTTGAGGTTGAGCGTGATGTCTGCCCGCGCCGGCAGGGTCGCGCAGAGTAGCAGGACGATGGCGACGGCGGCGCCAGTACGCGAGAATGGGCGGCGGATCATGTCAGTTCAAGCTCAGGTTCAACGTCTGTACCTGACCTCCGCGCTCGATCGTCAATGTGATCGCGTTGGCCTGGCTTAAGTCCCCCAGCAGCTGTAGCGCCTTCTGGTTATCGTCCAATTGTACGCCATTGACTGCGGTGACCAGGTCGCCGGGGCGCAGCCCCAACTGCTGGAAGGCTTCGCGCTCACGGCCTGGATAGATGCGATAGCCACGCAGTTGGCCGTTGACGTTCGCCGGTTGCACGCGCAGATAGTTCGAAGCCTTGGTCGGATCACTGAGGATCTCGTCGCGGATCTGGCCCAGGAGTTGCGCAGTGCTGCCGTCGCCAGGCCCGCGATCGACTGGGGTATTGGCGGCTGGAGCCGTGCTCGGCGCATCCTTGTTCAGCCGGAGCGTCTCGAACTGGCCGTTGCGCGACAGGATCACCCGGTCGGGGAAGATGGCGTGCAGGCTGACGCCGGCGATGACGTCGTCGCCGATGGCATAGGGTTTTTCGTCGCCCCCATCCTTGGCGATCAGCGCGCGTGATTCGGCTGCGGAGCCGGCCAAGATGCCGAGCAGTGTCAACGACAGGCGGGTCTCGGGAGCCTGTTCGACACGGCTGCCGGTTTGCGGTGCCGCGTAGCGGCCGAACAGTTCGGATCCGATCAGTTTGTCGATGTCCGCGGATGCCGTCTCGTGCTGGCGCGTCTGTGCGGGTTGCAGCGAGGGCAGCTGCCAGCGGGCTGCCTCCGGCTCCGGCACCAGTGACCAGACCAGTTGCGCGAGCAGCCAGGCCGCCGTGATCGTCAAGACCAGATTGGCCACAGGCGGCAGGGCGCGACCGTAGCGCTCGTAAATCCGCACGAGTGACTCGACGTTCAAGGTGCTGGGCATGGTCCGCATCATAACCGACCCCGCTGCGGCTTCCGTAGCGGTGATGCGGGTTTGCCGCCATACCGCCACTTTAGTAACGTCCCGATCCAATCGCCATGGCCGGTTTTGCCTGGGGGAGCCCGTGTCGAAACGCAGCCTCATCCGACTGTCGATCAGCCTGGCTGTATTCGCCCTGTTTCTTTTGCACACGGCGCGCTGGGCTCCGCTACGTCTGCTTGAAGTCGTCGAGGATTTCACCTACGACGCGCGCGTGCTGCTGACGTTGCCCGGCACGCCGGATCCCAAGGTCGTGATCGTCGATCTGGACGAGCGCAGTCTGGCGGCCGAAGGCTGGCCGTGGTCGCGCGACAAGCTGGCGAATCTGGTGGATCAGCTGTTCGACCGCTACAAAGTCCGTGTCCTGGGATTCGACATCGTCTTCTCCGAGCCCGATGATGAGGCTCTGGCGCTGTGGCAGCGGCTCTTGAGTCAGGATTTCGCCCAGGTTCCCGAGGTGGTGGCGCGCGCCGAGGACATCCGCCGCCAACTCGATTACGACGCCCGTTTCGCCCAGGCCTTGAGCGGTCGCCCGGTCGTGCTGGGATTTTTCTTCAAGCGCTTTGTGCCGGAGGGCGAGCAGGCGGCGACCGGCGCGTTGTGCGCGCCGTTGATCGATGCCCAGGCCGCACGCCTGTATGACGTTGATTTCATCAAGCCTCAGGGCTACGGTGGCAATGTTGCGCGGTTGCAGGCGGCAACGCCGTATTGCGGCTTTTTCGACAACCCGGTCGCGGTCGAGGACGACGGGGTTTACCGGCGCGTGCCGCTGATGCAGCAATACGATGGCGCGGTCTATCCGTCACTGGCCTTGTCGATCGTGCGGCTGGCGCTGGGTAATCCGCCGGTGGAACTGGAGTTCGAACCGCCCGACGTGCGCACGTCGCTGCATCTCGAGCGTGTGCGCATCGGATCGCTCGCGGTGCCGGTCGATGAGCATGTCGCAGCCTACGTGCCATACCGGGGCGATAACCGAACCTTCCATTACGTCTCTGCGGTGGATGTGCTGCACGGCACGGTGGCCAATCCGGCGTTGCTCGATGGTGCCATCGTGCTGATGGGGACCAGCGCGGCCGGTTTGCTGGATTTGCGCAGCACGCCGGTCAACAAGGTGTTCACCGGCGTTGAGGTCCACGCCAATCTGGTGTCGGGGATGCTCGAAAACCGCATCCACCAGCGGGCGCCGTATTACATGGGCATCGAGGCCGTGATGCACCTGGCGATCGCGCTGCTGCTGGCTTGGGCTTTTTCAAAGCTCTCGGCGCCGGCGAGTGCCGCCATCGGCTTCGGTGCGATCGCGGCGATCATCGCGCTCGCACTCGGGCTTTGGAGCAAGGCCCAGTTCATCATGCCCCTCGGCGTACCAGTGATTTTCACCCTGGCGCTGTTCATGGCGCATCTGCTCTACGGCTATTTCATCGAGTCGCGCGGCAAGCGTGAGATCGCAAGACTCTTCGGCCAGTATGTGCCCCCCGAGCTGGTCGAGGAGATGGCGGCGCATCCCGACTCGATCTCGATGGAGGGCGAGAGCCGGGAGATGACCGTGCTGTTTTCCGACGTGCGCGGCTTTACCAGCATTTCCGAGAAGCTCGACGCGCGCGAGCTCGCCCGGCTGATGAACCGTTTCCTCACCCAGCAGACCGGCGTGATCCAGCGCCATCGCGGCACCATCGACAAGTACATGGGCGATGCGATCATGGCGTTTTGGGGGGCGCCGCTGCCGGATTCCGGGCATGCCGTGCACGCGCTGCTCGCGGCGATGGAGATGGTGCGCTCGGTGCGCGAGCTCGACGCCGAGTTCGAAGCCCGCGGCTGGCCCAAGCTGCACATCGGCGTGGGCCTGAGTACCGGCAAGATGAACGTCGGCAACATGGGATCGGAGTTTCGCATGGCCTATACGGTCATGGGCGATGCGGTGAATCTGGGGTCCCGTCTCGAGGGGCTGACCAAGGAATACGGCGTATCGATCATTTGCTCGGAGGCAACGCGCCTGGCCGCACCGTCCGACTGGGCGTTCCGCGAGCTGGATCTGGTGCGGGTCAAGGGCAAGCAGGAGCCGGTGGCGATCTACGAGCCGATGGGACCGAAGGATGCGCTCGATCCTGCGCTGCGCCAGGATCTGGCCCGGCATCGCGGTGCCCTCAAGCTGTACCGCGCCCAGCAGTGGGACGCGGCCGAGCTGGAATTCTTCCAGTTGCAGCAGTCGGGGCGTCCGCACCGGGTCTATGAGCTGTTCATCGAACGCATCATGTATTTGCGCGAGCATCCCCCCGGCAAGGATTGGGATGGTGCATTCACGTTCACCCACAAGTGACCATCGTTTGAGCGGACCATCCAGGAGGGTGTATGGCGGCTGTTTTCGACTGGCGTGATCCGCTCGGGCTGGAGCGCCAGCTCAGCGCCGACGAGCGCCTGGTCCGCGACAACGCGCGGGCCTACGCCCAGGAGCGGTTGCTGCCGCGGATCAAGACGGCGTTCCGGGAAGAGCGCTTCGATCGCGAGGTCCTGCGTGAGCTCGGGGCGCTGGGGTTGCTGGGCATCGGCCTGGAGGGCGAGGCTTGTCCCGGCGGCAGCCAGGTGATGTACGGCCTGGTGGCGCGTGAACTCGAACGCGTGGATTCGGCGTACCGCTCGGCGCTGTCGGTGCAATCGAGTCTGGTCATGTATCCGATCCTGGCTTACGCCGCGCCGCCCGTGCGGCAGCGCTGGCTGCCGCTGCTGGCGAGCGGGGAGGCGGTGGGGGCTTTCGGGCTGACCGAGCCGGATCACGGGTCCGATCCGGGGGGCATGTCGGCCCGGGCGCACCGCGACGCCGGTGGCTGGGTGCTCGAGGGGGTCAAGAGCTGGATCAGCCATGCCCCGGTTGCCGATGTTTTCGTCGTCTGGGCGCGCGACGACGAGGGCGCACTGCGGGGTTTCGTGCTCGAGCGCGGCATGGCGGGGCTGTCCACGCCGCGGATCGAGGGCAAGCTGTCGCTGCGTGCCTCGGTGACCGGCCAGATCGTGCTCGACGGGGTGCGGGTGCCGGAGATCCAGCGGCTCGATGTCATCGGTTTGCGCGGCCCTTTCAGTTGCCTGAACAAGGCCCGCTACGGCATTTGCTGGGGTGCGCTGGGGGCGGCCGAGACCTGCTGGCTGACGGCGCGGGATTATGTCGTCGAGCGCCGCCAGTTCGGGCGGCCGCTCGCATCCAACCAATTGATCCAAAAGAAACTTGCCGACATGCAAACGGATATCGCGCTGGGTTTGCAAGCGGCGCTGCGGCTCGGGCGCATGTTCGACGCCGGCGAGGCGAGCCCCGAGGCGGTGTCCCTGCTCAAACGCCACAACTGTCGCCAGGCCCTGGCGATCGCGCGTGCGGCACGCGACATGCTCGGGGCCAATGGCATCAGCGAGGATTACCCGGTGATGCGGCACTTGTTGAACCTGGAGACGGTCAATACCTACGAAGGGACGGAGGACATCCATGCTCTCATCCTCGGGCGTGCACAGACCGGTTTGTCGGCTTTCTGAAGCCGTTCAGCGCGTTGTCGGCCCAGCGGTTGCGGCCGTCTCCACCGCGTGGACCTGCGGCGCTACACTGAAAGCCTTGGATGGACCGTGGATCGCCTGCGGTGCGCGCCGAGGTTCGGCAGGGCACCGGCGGATACAGGGCTTGCATCGATGAGCAACGAGGTTAGGAAAGATTCTGGACAGGGCATTGCGCTGGAAGAAGCCAAGCCCAAGCTTCAGCATCCGCCTATGTACAAGGTGGTGATGCTCAACGACGACTATACGCCGATGGATTTCGTGGTCCAGGTTTTGCAGCGGTTTTTCCATCATCCACGCGAGAAAGCGGTGCAGATCATGCTGCAGATTCACACCCAGGGTCGCGGGGTCGCCGGCGTTTTTCCGGCGGAAATCGCCGAAACCAAGACCGCACAGGTCAACAGCTATGCGCGTCAGCACCAGCATCCGCTGTTGACCGTGATGGAGAAGACTTGACCGCGGTTGCCACTGGCGCCGCTGTGGAGCGTAAGCCATGTTGTCCGAAGATCTGCAAAAAGCCCTCGATGCCGCCTTCGTCTCGGCGCGGATGGAAGGTCACGAGCTGCTGACCGTGGAGCATCTGCTGCTTGCACTGCTGTCGGACACGCAGGTATCCGAAGCGCTGACCGCAGCCGGTGCCGACACCGACAAGCTCGAGGAAGGGCTCAGGGATTACATCCGCACGCACGTCCAGTCGGTCAAGGACGCCGACAGGCATGAGGTGCAGCCGACGCTGTCGTTCCAGCGTGTCTTGCAGCGCGCGATCTACCACGTGCAGGCGGCCGGCAAGAAGCATGTGACCACGCTCAACGTGCTGGTCGCCATTTTCTCGGAGAAGGATACGCACGCTGTCTATCTGCTCGGCGAGCAGGGTGTGACCCGTCTCGACATCGTCAATTTCATTTCGCACGGCATTGCCAAGAACGGCGCGATTCAGGACAAGCCGGCGGATTCCGAGGAACGCGACGATGCCGGCGACAAGACGCAAGCCGGGCAGGGTGCGCTCGAGCAATACGCGGTGAACCTCAACGAGCGTGCGGCGCAGGGTGCGATCGATCCCCTGATCGGGCGCGATCTCGAAATCGAGCGAGTGATGCAGACGCTGTGCCGCCGGCGCAAGAACAACCCGCTGCTGGTCGGCGAGGCCGGCGTCGGCAAAACCGCAATCGCAGAGGGGCTGGCCTGGCTCATCGTCGAGGGTCGTGTGCCCGACCTGCTCCGGCATGCCGTCGTCTACAGCCTCGATCTGGGATCGCTGATCGCCGGGACCAAGTACCGCGGCGATTTCGAAAAGCGCTTCAAAGCCGTCATCGCGGAGCTGCAACGACGGCCTGGATCGATCGTCTTCATTGACGAAATCCACATGATCATCGGTGCCGGCGCCGCCAGCGGTGGCGTCATGGATGCATCCAATCTGCTCAAGCCACTGCTGGCTTCCGGGCAGATCCGGTGTATCGGATCGACCACGTACCAGGAATATCGCGGCATTTTCGAGAAAGACCGCGCGCTCGCGCGGCGCTTCCAGAAGATCGACGTCGGCGAGCCCAGCATCGAGGATACGGTGAAGATCCTCGAAGGTTTGCGTGCACGTTTCGAAGAGCACCATCAGGTTCAGTTCACGCGTGGGGCACTGCGCTCCGCGGTGGAGCTGTCGGCCCGGCATATCACCGACCGACACTTGCCGGACAAGGCCATCGATGTCATCGATGAAGCGGCGGCGCGGTTGCGCCTGCTGCCGGAGTCCAGGCGCCGCAAGACCGTTCAGGTACGCGACATCGAGGAAACCGTCGCGCGTATCGCACGCATCCCGCCCAAAAGCGTCTCGGCCAACGACCGGGACCGTCTGGCGACGCTGGAGCGCGATCTCAAGCTCGTGATCTTCGGCCAGGACCAGGCCATCGAGCAGCTCACGGCATGCATCAAGCTCGCCCGATCGGGCCTGGGCAATCCGGAGAAACCGATCGGCAGTTTCCTGTTCGCCGGTCCGACCGGCGTGGGCAAGACCGAAGTCACGCGCCAGCTCGCCCAGCTTCTGGGCATCGAGCTGATCCGCTTCGACATGTCCGAGTACATGGAGCGGCACACCGTCTCGCGTCTGATCGGTGCGCCTCCCGGCTATGTCGGATTCGATCAAGGCGGGTTGCTGACCGAAGCGGTGATCAAGCATCCGCACGCCGTCGTGCTGCTCGACGAAATCGAGAAAGCGCATCCGGACGTATTCAACCTGCTGCTGCAGGTGATGGACCATGGTGCATTGACCGACAACAACGGCCGCAGGGCGGATTTTCGCAATGTCATCCTGGTGATGACGACCAACGCCGGGGCCGAGGAGTCTTCGCGGCGCACGATGGGCTTCGCCGAGCAAAGCCACCAGACCGATGCGATGGAGGCGATCCGCCGCCTGTTCACGCCGGAGTTCCGCAACCGGCTGGATGCCATCGTGCAGTTTGCGCCGCTCGGTCAGGCCGAGATCCTGCGCGTGGTCGACAAATTCCTGATGCAGCTGGAGGAGCAGCTCGGTGCCAAGGGTGTGCAGCTGGAGGTCGATGAATCCGCGCGCCTGTGGCTTTCGCAGCGCGGTTACGATCCGAAGATGGGCGCCCGCCCGATGGCGCGTGTGATCCAGGAGAACCTCAAGCGCCCGCTCGCGGAAGAGCTCTTGTTCGGCAAGCTCGCCAACGGTGGCCGCGTGCACGTCACCCTCGGCGGCGATGGCGCACTCACGTTCGAGATCGAAGGCCGCGAAAAGTCCTCGCAGCTCGAACCTGTGTGAAGGAGCACCACTGGTGACCTCGCCCTGCTGATGCAGGTTCGGTCGGGGCATTCCCGGCGCGGCAGGTGCAGCGGGCTCGATCTGACCTGGCTTATTTGTCGCGGAAGGTGATCCGGCCCTTGGTCAGGTCGTAAGGTGTGAGCTGAACGGTGACTTTGTCGCCGGTGAGGATGCGGATGTAGTGCTTGCGCATCCGCCCAGAGATATGGGCGATGACCACGTGCCCGTTTTCCAACTTGACGCGAAACGTCGTGTTGGGCAGCGTCTCCACCACCACGCCGTTCATCTCGATGTGATCTTCCTTCGCCATACGCTCCGCCATGCCCAAAGAGGCGTGCATTATAGGGAAGTGGCGCGGAAATGTTCGCTCGCCGACGGCTGTCGGCATGCCAGGCGCAGGCTACTGCCGGTCAAGACTCCAGCCGCCGCTGCCCAGGATTTCCAGAGGCTGGAAACGTTGCTTGTAGGCCATTTTCCGGCTCTCCGGCACCCAGTAGCCGAGGTAAACGTGGCTCAAGCCCTCTTCGCGCGCGTGCTGGATCTGGTGCAACACCGCCAGCGTGCCGAGGCTGCGCGATGCCGCTGCCGGGTCGAAGAAGGTATAAACCGCGGACAGTGCCCGCGGCAGATGGTCGACGACGGCGACGCTGAGCAGGCGCCCATTCTTGCGGAAGCACCAGTAACGCACGGGTGCCCAGGGGCATTCGAGGAAGCCGTGGAAGGCATGGCGGTCGTCAGGATCCATGCCGCCATCGGCGTGGCGACCGAGCAGATACTTGCGGTATAGCGCGTAATGTTCGTCGCCGAGCGTATGCTCGAGTGTAAGATCGAGGTCGGTATTGATCTTGAGGCAACGCCGCTGTGCGCGGTTGGGGTGGAATTGGGCGACCGGAATGCGGGCTGGGATGCAGCATGCGCAATCCCGGCAATGCGGTCGGTAGACATGCCCGCCGCTGCGGCGGAAACCGAGTTCGAGCAGACGCTCGTAGCGCGGCGGATTGAGCCGCCACTGCGGATCGACGAAAGCGCTGCGCGCGATACGACCCGCCAGGTAGCCGCAGGCATGTTCGGCGCTGAGGTAGAGCCGTACTGGCTGGACGTCGTTCACGGTGGCAGATGGGCTGGGTCGGCCGGCCGCTCGATCTCGAAGTGCCAGCGCGACGGAAGACGCCCGCCGTCCTGTGCGAGTGCAAGGCGCCGCAAGAAGTCGCTGCGCGGCAGCTCGATGGCGCCGAGACTGCGCAAATGTGCCGAGCTGACCTGACAGTCGATCAGATCGAACGCCCAGTTTTCGAGCTGCCGGCACAGCCAGTACAGGGCGATCTTGGAGCCATCGTCGATCCGCGAGAACATGGATTCGCCGAAAAAGATGCGCCCCAGCGCCACGCCGTACAGCCCGCCGACCAGTACGCCGGCGCGCCAGACCTCGACGCTATGCGCATGGCCCCGCTCGTAGAGCTGGCGGTAGGCGTGGCGCATGTCGTCGCCAAGCCAGGTACCGCGGCTGTTTCCGCGCGGGGCGGCGCAGGCCGCCAGCACGCCATCGAAATCCCGGTCCATGGTGACTGCGTAGTCGGCCCGGCGCAGCGTGCGACGCAGTGAACGCGATACGTGCAGGTCCGCCGGTATGAGGACCGCACGCGGATCGGGGCACCACCAGAGGATGGGCTCGTCGGGGTTGTACCAGGGAAAGATGCCTTGGGCGTAGGCGCGCAGCAGTCGCGTAACCGACAGGTCACCACCGATCGCCAGCAGTCCATTGGGTTCGCGCATCGCCAGATGCGCGGGCGGGAAAGGCTGGTGCGGGTTGCGCGGATCCAGCCAGTGCAGACGGACCGGGCTATCCATGTCGGCTAGGCGGGGTGGCGTCACGCCAAGCATACGCCAGCGCGCCGGCGGCGCCCACCACCGGCATGCCCGTCAGTGAAAGGTCGGTGCCACTGCGGGCAGATCGCGCAAGGCCCACTGCACGACGGCATCGTGCTCGAAGCGGGTGATCGGCTCGGATTCGGCAGGCGGGCCTGCTTCGGACAGGCGACCGTGTTCGTCGAAATGGATTCGCGCACCAACGGTCTGGATGCGCAGTTCGTCGCTGTCCGGCACGTTCTCCAGCGTCAGTTGCAGGTAACGCAGATCATGTCCGGCGAACTCGGGCAACCGGCCAGCGCCGGCTGCGATCAGGGCTGCCTGTTCCGGCGTGAACTCACGGATGGTGCCCTCCGGCGTCAATACGAAATGGCGTGTCTGGATCGTCATGATCGACTCTGCAAACCCGTCTCTAACCGTTTGACCGTCACGGTATATGAAGGTTTACGGCCGTCTTTCAAGAGGCTTGAGGCGCAGCGGTGAGCGTCTTCGCCTCCGCTATACTCCCTCTGTTCGATTCCACCGTCCGCATGTCACGAAGCAAGTCCCACGCCACGGATGCCGCCGCCGGCCCGAGCTGGCTCGAACGGCTGCCGCGCGAGGCGGCCATGCTGGTTTGTCTCGGCTTGTCGCTGTTTCTGCTCGTCACCTTGGTCAGTTTTCATCCGGACGATCCAGGCTGGTCTTCGTCGGGGACGGGCGAGCCGGTCCATAACCTCGCCGGCGCAGCGGGCGCGTGGATCGCCGATGTGCTGCTTTCGCTGTGCGGTTATGTGGCCTTTCTTCTGCCGTGGGCCGTGCTGCTGATCGGGCTGCGGATTTTTCGCGCGCCGGAACCCGATGACAGCGGCATGCCGCGCGGGGTGCGGGTCGCCGCCTGGTTCGTGCTGCTCGCCAGCCTGGCCGCGCTCGCCGCATTGCACGTCGGCGCCTCGCCGCATTGGGCACCGCAAGGTAGCGGTGGGATCGCCGGGCAATGGCTCGCAGAAAGCCTAGTGGGCGTATTCAACGGTTTCGGCGCCAGCCTGGTATTGCTGACTCTGGCGATCGCGGCCGCGCCGCTGGCATTGATGTTTTCATGGCTCACAGTGGTTGATCGGCTGGGCGCCTGGATCCTGGCGCGCATGCAGCGCCGTGAACGGGCTGTCGCGCCCGCCGCTTCTCCCGATACGGCCATCTCCAGTGGTTCCTCTGTGGCCGGCGTCGCCGTGACAGCTGAATCCACGCCGGAATCCGAAAAATCCGGCGCACCGGTCAAGGAGAAAGACAAGCGCAAGCGCCGTCTGGCCCCGCTGCTGGGCAGCCAGGAAGAACAGCTCGAACTGCTGCCGGCGCCGCCTGCCGGGGACAAGCCCCGCAACACCACTCGGGCCAAAGCTACCGGTGAGCCGGTTCCGGCGTTCGACGGTGACCCGCTTCCGCCGCTGACGATTCTCGATCCGCCGCGCCCTTCCGGGCGACAGTACAGCGCGGAGGAGCTGGAGCGTCTGTCCCGCGACGTCGAGCGTCATCTGGAATCCTTCGGGGTGAAGGCACAGGTGGTCGCGGCAACGCCCGGGCCGGTCATCACGCGTTTCGAGTTGCAACCCGCCCCCGGGGTGAAGGGTTCACAAATCACCAATCTGTCGCGGGATCTGGCGCGCTCGCTGTCGGTGTCGAGCGTGCGCGTGATCGAAGTGATCGAAGGCAAATCGGTGATCGGTTTGGAGATTCCGAACCAGCGGCGCGAGATGGTGACGCTCAGCGAGATCGTTGGTTCCAGCGCTTATCGGCATGCGACCTCGCCGTTGACGCTGGCGCTCGGCAAGGACATCGCGGGGCATCCAGTCGTGGTGGATCTCGCAAAAATGCCGCACCTGCTCGTCGCCGGTACCACCGGCTCGGGCAAGTCGGTCGCGATCAACGCGATGATTCTGTCGATGCTGTTCAAGGCGACCAAAGACCAGGTGCGCTTCATCTTCATCGACCCGAAGATGCTGGAGCTGTCGGTTTACGAGGGCATTCCGCACTTGCTGACACCGGTGGTCACCGACATGAAAGACGCGGCCAACGCGCTGCGCTGGTGTGTCGGCGAGATGGAGCGGCGATACCGGCTGATGTCGGCATTGGGCGTACGCAATCTCGCCGGGCTCAACCGCAAGATCGAGGAGGCCGAAAAAGCCGGAGCGCCGATTGCTGATCCGCTCAAGGCCGCACCGCCCGATTTGTTCGATGCCGAACCGCCACTTTCGCCACCGGAGCTGCTCAAGCCGCTGCCGAACATCGTCGTCATCATCGACGAGCTGGCGGATATGATGATGGTGGTCGGCAAGAAGGTCGAAGAATTGATCGCACGACTGGCGCAGAAGGCGCGGGCTGCTGGCATCCACCTGATCGTTGCCACACAACGGCCCAGCGTCGATGTCATCACCGGCCTGATCAAGGCCAACATCCCATCGCGCCTGGCATTTCAGGTCGCCTCGCGCATCGATTCGCGCACGATTCTGGATGAGATGGGCGCTGAAACCTTGCTCGGTCACGGCGATGGTCTGTTCCGGCCGATCGGTGCGAGCCGGCTCGATCGCGTGCATGGCGCATTCGTCGATGATCACGAAGTGCACAAGGTCGTTGCTTATCTCAAACAGGTGGGGCCGCCGGAATACGTCGAAGATGTCTGTGCCGACGAAGCGCCGGCCAATCCCGGCGGCGAGGATGGCGAGGGTGCCGAAGCCGATCCGCTCTACGACCAAGCCGTGGCGCTGGTGCTCCAGACGCGCAAGGCATCGGTCTCCTGGGTGCAGCGGCGGCTCAAGATCGGCTACAACCGCGCTGCCCGCATGGTCGAACAGATGGAGGCCGCCGGTATCGTCGGGCCCAGCGGGCCGGGGGGTAATCGCGAGATCCTCGTTCCCGGTGGGCATGAGTGAGGCGTACCGTGTTCATTGGCGCGCCAGCCTTGTCGTTTCATACTCTCCAACAGAGTTGTCCGTTGCCCGTCGTCATGATCCGCATCGCTGTCGCTGCCGTATTGTGTCTCTGCAGTCCGCTCACGTTTGCGGCCAGCGAGGCGCAAGCGCGCCTGCAGCGGTTTCTCACCGAAGTGCAAACCCTGTCGGCCCGTTTCGAGCAGACGCAGTACGACGAACACGGCGCTGTGCTGGGCACGCGCAGTGGCGAGTTTGTGCTCGCGCGACCGGGGCGGTTTTACTGGCGCTACGATTTGCCCTACGAACAGCTGATGATCTGCGATGGCAAGCAGATCTGGAACTACGAGCCCGATCTCGCCCAGGCGACGGTGCGCGATGCCGACGCGGTGCTGCGCGACACGCCGGCATCGTTACTGGCGCAAGGCGAGCGCCTCGACGCGCGTTTCGTGATCATTGACGCCGGGCGCGAGGGGGACAGCGAAAAACTCCGGCTCGAGCCACGGACCGCAGATGCGGATATCCGTCTGATCGAGCTGTGGCTGCAGGCTTCGGGCGTGCCCGTGCGCATGCGTTTTCACGATCCGCTGGGCGGCGTCAGCGATATCCGTTTTGAGCATGTGCAGCGCAATCTGCGGGTCGACAGCCGGCGATTCCGTTTCACGCCGCCTGCAGGCGTCGATGTCGTGCAGCTCGATTAGGTGGATGCGATGACGTCGCAGGCTGCCCCGTCAGCGCCGAGCCGGGGCCAGACTGGTCTTTCTCAGCCGCTGGCCGAGCGCATGCGCCCGCAATGCCTCGACGACATCGTCGGGCAGGATCATCTGCTGGGGCCTGGCGCTCCGCTGCGCAGCTTGCTCGAGGCTGGCAGCGTGCCATCGATGGTGCTCTGGGGGCCGCCCGGGGTCGGCAAGACCACGCTCGCACGGCTGATCGCGCAGTACACGCGGGCGCGTTTCGTCACCCTGTCGGCGGTGCTTTCCGGCGTCAAGGAAATCCGCGAGGCAGTGGTGCAGGCGCAGACCGCCGCTGCCGCGCTCACGCCACAGGCAACGGTGTTATTCATCGACGAAATCCATCGTTTCAACAAGGCGCAGCAGGATGCACTGCTGCCCTATGTCGAGGACGGTACGCTGACACTTGTCGGTGCGACCACCGAGAATCCCTCGTTCGAGCTCAATGCCGCGCTGTTGTCGCGCGTGCGCGTCTTCGTGCTGCGCGCGCTGTCGGCCGAGGATGTGCGCAAGGTGTTGCAGCGCGCCTTGATCGATGCCGGTCACGGCTGCGGGCTTGCCGCGGATGCGCTGCCACCGCACTGGCTCGATCGTTTTGCCGAGGCGGCGGACGGGGATGCGCGCCGCGGGCTTGTGCTGCTGGAGACGGCCATGGAGCTGGTTCGTGCACAGACACGGGAATCTGGCTCCGGCGCTGAGTTCCGATTCGACGATGCCGTGCTCGCGCGCCTCGTCGGCCAGGGTCTACGGCGTTTCGACAAGCAGGGAGAGAACTTTTACGACCAGATCTCGGCGCTGCACAAGTCGGTGCGCGGGAGCGATCCCGATGCCGCGCTGTACTGGCTGGCGCGGATGCTCGACGGCGGCTGCGATCCGCACTACATCGCGCGTCGCGTGCTGCGCATGGCCGTCGAGGACATCGGTCTTGCCGATCCGCGCGCGCAGGCGCTGTGCCTGGACGCCTGGGATACCTACCAGCGGCTTGGCAGCCCGGAAGGGGAGCTGGCACTCGCCGCGGCCGTCGTCTATCTCGCCTGTGCGCCCAAGAGCAATGCGGTGTACACCGCCTACGGCGCTGCGCGCCGGCTCGTCGAGGGCAGCGGCTCGCTCGAAGTCCCGATGCATTTGCGCAACGCGCCGACACGCTTGATGAAAGATCTCGGTTACGGCCGTGGCTATCGGTACGATCACGACGAGGAAGGCGCCCACGCCGCAGGCCAGCAGTTCCTGCCCGACCGTCTCGTCGGCACCGAGCTGTACCATCCGGTGGCACGGGGTTTCGAGATCCGGATCGCCGAGAAGCTCGCGGTCTTGCGCCAGCAGCGCACAAGCCCACGTTCCGGTGAGGAGCACACATGATGCAATGGCTTGCGGTTGCGCTGGGCGGCGCACTCGGTGCCTTGGCGCGCTTTGGTATCGTGCGCCTGCTGACAGCCTGGTTCGGTCCGGCCTTTCCGCTGGGAACGCTCACGGTGAACGTGGCCGGCAGCCTCGCCGCCGGTTTGCTATACGTGCGCCTGGTAGAGCAGGGTGCGACCGACGGTGTGCTGTGTGCGCTGCTCATCGTCGGCTTTCTCGGCGCGTTCACGACATTCTCGGCCTTTTCGGTGGAGACGCTGCGCCTGCTCGAGGACGTCGGTCTTGGCGCAGCCGCGCTCAACGTCGCGCTCAACCTGGTGCTGTGCCTGGCCGCTTGTGGGCTGGGTTTGTGGATCGGCCGCGCATACTTCGCGTGAAGGCTGCGACGCAGCCCTACAATAACCGCCCCATCCACGCGATTGTCCGATCATGCTCGATCCGAAATTGCTGCGCGCCGATCCGGCACGCATCGCAGCCCAACTTGCGCGTCGTGGCTTCGTATTCGACGTTGCGGCGTTCCAAGCCCTGGAGAACCGCCGCAAGGCTCTGCAGACGCAGACCGAGAAGCTGCAGGCCGAGCGCAATAGCCGCTCCAAAGCCATTGGCATCGCCAAAGGCAGAGGAGAGGACATAGCGCCGCTGATGGCCGATGTCGAGCGCATCGCCGCGGAGCTCGAAGCCTGCAAGGCACAGTTGGAAACGGTACAGGCTGCACTCGAAGCGCTCATACACGGCCTGCCCAATCTGCCCCATGCCTCGGTGCCGGATGGCAAGGACGAGCATGACAACGTCGAGCAGCGCCGCTGGGGTACCCCGCGCAGCCCGCAAGGTGTGCGCGATCACGCCGATCTGGGGGAGGCGCTCGGAGCGATGGATTTTGCGGCTGCGGCCAAGCTCGCCGGTGCACGTTTCACCGTGCTGCGCGGCGAGCTCGCACGTCTGCATCGCGCGTTGATCCAGTTCATGCTGGACGTGCATACGCGCGAGCACGGCTACGAGGAGCTTTACGTCCCCTACATCGTCAATGCCACGAGCCTGTTCGGGACCGGCCAGCTACCGAAGTTCGGCGCCGATTTGTTTGCGCTACAGGGTGGGCAGGACTGGTATCTCATCCCCACCGCCGAGGTGCCGGTGACCAACCTGCTGCGCGACGAGATTCTGTCGGCCGATCAGCTACCCCGGCGCTGGGTCGCCCATACGCCGTGCTTTCGGTCGGAAGCGGGGGCCGCCGGACGCGATACGCGCGGCATGATCCGTCAGCATCAATTCGAGAAGGTCGAACTGGTACAAGCCGTGCTGCCAGAAAAATCCTACGCGGCTTTGGAGGAACTGACGGCGCACGCCGAGGCGATTCTGCGCCGGCTCGAGCTGCCCTACCGTGTCGTCGCACTATGTGCCGGTGATCTGGGCTTTGCCGCGGCCAAGACCTATGACATCGAGGTTTGGCTGCCGAGTCAGAACCGCTATCGCGAAATCTCCTCGTGCTCGAACTTCGAGGACTTCCAGGCCCGGCGCATGCTGGCGCGCTACCGCGATGAGACGACGAAGAAACCGGAGCTGCTGCACACGCTCAATGGCAGCGGGCTGGCGGTTGGGCGGACGCTCGTCGCGATTCTGGAAAACTACCAGCAGGGCGATGGTTCGATTGCGGTTCCCGATGCGCTGGCACCCTACATGGGCGGGATTAGGACCCTGCGGCCGTATCCCACGCGCTGAAGTATTGCGCACCGCATCACATGCCGGGGATTGAGTTTCTGCGCAAGACATTCCAAACTGTGGCTGGGGAGCTGCCCTGTCGGCATGCCCTAGGCCTCACAAAACCAAAGGACCAAGCGCGATGAAAAGTGTGAACTTCTCTTTTGCCGTGGGGGCCGTTGCGCTCGCCGCCGCAACTCCAGCTGCATTTGCCCAGGACGTGGCTGGGTCCACGGCGTCGCAGGTACTCGCCATTCCACAGGGTTACGCCGCATCCGCCTTCCAGGTGCCGATCGGTTCCGGCGCCGGCTGGGGGGGCATCGGTGTCGGTCTCTATGGACAGACCCTTGATGACGACATCTTCGCAGACGACTACGACGGCTCGGTTGGTCTCAACATCGGGCTGGGCGATCCGTCCAAGTATGTCGGTCTCGACGTGTCGGCCAGCTTCGCATCTTTGTCCGACGCAGACGGCAGCGACGATGGGCTTGGCGAGGCTGGCTCAGTCGGTCTCAAACTCCACACCAACCTGCCGGGGTACGCTTCAGTAGCCATCGGTGTGCAGACGATTGGACGGTGGGGCGCGGTTGCCGACGGCGGCAACGAATCAAGTGTCTATGCCGTGGCGTCGAAATACTTTGCACTGGGCGGCCAAGGCCTGGTGGCGACCCTCGGTATGGGGGATGGCGCTTTCCACGACGAGGCCAATGGCGTCGGCGTCTTCGGCGCGTTGGCTTACTATCCCGTCACCTGGTTTTCGGTGATCGGTGAGTACACGGGCCGCTTTGCGAATCTTGCGGTATCGGTGGCGCCGATCCAGCGTTGGCCGGTGACCCTGACCGCGGGCGCCGTCAATCTCGGCGACCGTTTCGACCTCGGCACCCAGTTTGCCGCCAGCGTCGGCGTCGGTTTCAGTTTCTGAAGACCCCGCCGGGCGTTTTCACCACGGAGCTTGACTATGAACTTGAAGACTCTTGCAGCCGCCGCCTTGATGGGTCTGTGTGCATCGGGTGTGGCTTGGGCCCAGTCTGGTAATTCCGGCTCAGGCCCGGGCGGCACGAACGTCGATAACATCGCGTTCAGCGTCAGTGGTAACCAGGTGGTCATCACCGCGGATGGCGTTGTCGCTGGCACGGTTCAGCTCCAGCCGGGGCAGAGTCCTGCGGAGGCGATCCGCGCCTTGATCGCTAGACTCGAGGCCTCCGGAGGCGCGTTCGCTGGCCTGCAGGCGCAGGCGCTGCGGGCAGCGGCCAAAGCCGCCGGTTTATTCGGCTGATCGTGCACTGATCGATGGCACACCCGCCTGGCAGTTGCCAGGCGGGTTTTTCGTGTCCGCTGCCGAGTCGACCGTCGACGGTTGTAGCGGGGATGGGCCGGCACACCGTGATTGGGACCCTGGGCAGCAGCAAGACGCACCGCGCAAGACTACCCGATGGCGAGCGTATGCTTGCCGGTCCTCAAAAAGCGAGGTTTACCGGCTGCGACGCCGCATCATGACCGATTCAGCAGCGCCCGGCGAGGTTTGGTACCACAGAATCTCGCGCGCGCGGACCCATTCGGTGATGAAGCGCTGCGGGTCTTGATCCTGGCGCAGTACGAAGGCGTTGATGCCGCACCGGTACATTTCGCGAACCTGGTCGATGGTGACGGCAACGCCGCTGGCGCGGATCTCGCCGGGATAGCGATAGCGTTCGCGCAGCAGACGTGCCTGGCTGTAGGCACGGCCATCGCCGAAAGCGGGGAATTGCAGTTCGATCAGCGGCCGGTCTGCGATGAGCGGCCAGACGTCCGCAAGGTCTGCGGTATTGGGCAGACGGATGCCGATGTTCGCGGCAGCGCTCGCCCGCAGCGGTTCGTGCTCGGATAACCAGCGCTCGAGCGAGACGATGAAGTTCCCGGAGGTCGGCAGCGGCGCGTCGTCGGCGAGTGCGCAATAGTCGTCGTGGGCGATGGCTCCATCGCGGATCAGGATCATGCGGCGACCTCCTCGCTGTAGAGGCGGGCCTTGAACGGCGCCATGCCGATGCGCCGGTAGCACTGCAGGAAGGTCTCCTCCTCGTCGCGGCGATGTTCGAGATAGACCTCGATGATGCGTTCGATCGCATCCGCGATCTCGGCCCGGCTGAAAGACGGGCCGGTGCGGTCTCCGAGGCTGGCGTCGTTCTCGGCGCTGCCGCCGAGCGTCACCTGGTACCACTCTTCGCCTTTCTTATCGACGCCGAGGATACCGATGTGGCCGACGCTGTGGTGCCCGCAGCCATTCATGCAGCCTGACATCTTGAGCTTGATCTCGCCTATGTCGTACAGGTGGTCGAGCGAGTCGAAGCGGTCGTTGATTTCGGCCGCCACCCCGATCGAACCCGCATTGGCCAGCGAGCAGAAATCAAGGCCCGGGCAGCAGATGAGGTCGGTCAGCAGCCCGATGTTCGGCGTGGCCAGGCCGGCGTTGCGCAGCGCCTGCCAGACGGTGAAGACGTCTTTTTGTTCGACATCGGCAAGCACGAGGTTTTGATCGTGTGTCGAGCGGATTTCACCAAAGCTGTAGCGCTCGGCTAAGTCCGCGACCAGGTCCATCTGTTCGGCGGTGATATCGCCGGGTGCAACGCCCGGTGCCTTGAGTGACACGAAAACGATCTTGTAGCCGGGCATACGGTGCGGTCGCACGTTGCGCTTGACGAATGCGGCAAAGGCGCGGTCGGCCGCGACGGCAGCATCGAAACTGCGGTCGGAGGCTGCATCGTGGCGATACGCAGGCGCTGTGAAATGCGCCTTCATGCGTTCGAGATCCTGCGGCTGTAGATCGAGCGCGGTGCGGTCGATTTGCGACCATTCGTGCTCGACCATCTGCGTGAATTTCGCGGGCCCCAAGTCTTTGACCAGAATCTTGATGCGCGCGCGGTGGATGTTGTCGCGCCGGCCCAGGCGGTTGTAGACGCGCAGGATCGCCTCCAGGTAAGACAGCAGTTGCGCTTCCGGCAGGAAGTCGCGGATCTTGTGCGCGAGCATCGGCATGCGTCCAAGACCGCCGCCGACATAGATTTCGTAGCCGAGCTCACCGGTTGTGCTGCGTACGATATGCACGCCGATGTCGTGGACGCGCGTTGCGGCACGGTCGGTCGTCGAGGAGGAAAAGGCGATCTTGAATTTGCGCGGCAGCCAGTTGAACTCGGGGTGGAATGTCGCCCATTGCCGCGTGATTTCGCAGTAGGGGCGCGGATCGACCAGTTCGTCGTGGGCCACGCCGGCAAGATGATCGGTGGTGATGTTGCGGATGCAGTTGCCAGAGGTCTGGATGGCGTGCATCTGCACCGAGGCGAGATCGGCGAGGATGTCCGGCACCTGTTCGAGACGGGGCCAGTTGAACTGGATGTTCTGGCGGGTTGTGAAATGTCCGTAGCCCTTGTCGTAGGTGCGCGCGATGTGCGCGAGCATGCGCATCTGCCGGGCCGAGAGAAGGCCATAGGGGATCGAGACGCGTAGCATCGGCGCGAAGCGCTGGATGTAAAGGCCATTGCGCAGGCGCAGCGAGCGGAATTCATCCTCCGACAGTTCGCCGGCGAGAAAGCGCCGCGTCTGATCGCGGAATTGCTCGACGCGTTGGTCGACGAGACGCTGGTCGTAGGCGTCGTACTGATACATGGGCGCTGGTGTCAGGATCCGGAAAGGATGGATGGGTCAACGGCGCGCGCAGGGTAGCAGCCGCGCGCGCCGGACCGAAGGCGATACGCGGCCTAAGTTCAGAACCAAGTGTTATGAGCAGTGGCCGATCGTTACGGCCTGTTCTTACGATGTGGCTGCCGGGACCTGCGGCACGCGTTCCTGTACACGCTTGCGGCGTTCTTCCGGGTCGGCAATGGCGCTGATCTCGTCGATCAGCTCGCGGGTCAGATGATGCGCGAACAGCTGCAGAAAGTCGTACATGTAGCCGCGCAGGAACAATCCGCGGCGAAAGCCGATGTGCGTGGTGCTGGCCTCGAACAGATGATCGGCGGCTAGTCGCACCAGATCGCGGTCGGCGCGTTCGTCGTAAGCCATCGATGCAATGATGCCGATGCCAAGACCCAGGCGCACATAGGTCTTGATGACATCGGCATCCACCGCGGTCAGCACGACGTCGGGTTTGAGTCCGTGCGCGGCAAAGGCTTGATCGAGCTTCGAGCGCCCGGTGAAGCCGAAGGTATAGGTGACGATCGGATATTGCGCGACGTCCCTGAGCGTGATCCGCTTGAGCTTGGTGAGCGGATGCTCGGGTCTGACCAGGATGCTGCGGTTCCAGCGGTAGCAGGGCAGCATCACTAGGCTATCGAAATGGTGCATCGCCTCGGTTGCGATCGCAAAGTCGGCCTGCCCATCCGCCGCCATTTTCGCGATCTGCGGCGGTGAGCCTTGATGCAGATGCAGCGTCACCTTCGGATATTTCTTGCGGAACGCCTGGATCACCGGTGGCAGCGCATAGCGTGCCTGGGTGTGCGTCGTGGCGATCGCCAGATCGCCGCGATCGGTATCACGGAACTCGGCGGCGACGCGCTCGATGTTTTCGACTTCGGCGAGCAGCCGGCGCGTGTATTCAAGGATACGCAGACCTGCCGGTGTGATTTCCGACAAATGCTTGCCGCTGCGGACGAAGATATCGACGCCAAGCTCTTCTTCGAGCAGGCGGATCTGCTTGCTGACACCGGGTTGGGACGTGAACAGCGCTTCGGCCGCCGCCGTGACGTTGAGGCCACGCTGGGCGACTTCGTGGATGTATCGGAGCTGGCGCAGTTTCATGGTCGTCGAGCTGGCACGACATATGCAATGAGAGAATAACAGTATAGGCGGCTATTCCATCCCATTGTGCATTGCCGAGATGTGTGGTCTTAATGATCCTATGAGCCCGACACCCTGGCCTTACTACCCCGTGTTCATGCGCCTGCGTGGTGAACGTGTGCTGCTCGTCGGGGGCGGCGAGGTGGCGGTGCGCAAGCTGCGGCTACTGTTGCGCGCCGGCGCGCGCCCGGCTCTCGTCGCCGCGCAGCTTCACGACGAGGTGCGGCAGCTGTGTGCGGAGGGCGCCGTGCACCATATTGGTGAGCATTTCACGCCGTTGCAGCTCGCCGGTGCGCGGCTGGTCATCGCGGCGACGTCCGATGCCGAGCTCAACCAGCGTGTCGCCGCCGCGGCCCAGCAGGCGGGTGTGCCGGTCAACGTGGTCGATGACGCGGCGCTGAGCAGTTTCGTCACACCGTCGGTCGTGGATCGTGCGCCGCTGCTCGTCGCGATCTCCACCGGCGGCGCGGCGCCGGTGCTGGCGCGGCGTCTGCGCGAGCGGATCGAGGCGTGGCTGCCGACGGGATACGGCCGCCTGGCCGCGTTCATGCATCGCTGGCGCGAGACGGTGTACACGCGTCTTGATGGGGCGGCCCGACGCGCCCTCTGGGAGCGTTTCCTCGACAGCCGCGCCGTCGAGCGCGTCCTGTCCGGAGATGAGGCGACTGCCGAGCGGGATTTGCAGCAGATGATCGAGGGCCGGCATCCCGGTGGCGAGGTGTATCTCGTCGGTGCCGGTCCCGGCGATCCGGATCTGCTGACGTTCAAGGCGTTGCGGCTGATGCAGCAGTGCGACGTGGTGCTCTACGATCGCCTGATTTCACCGCAGGTGCTGGATCTCGTACGTCGGGACGCGCAGCGGATTTTCGTCGGCAAGGCGCGTAGCCGGCACAGCCTGCCACAAGAGGAGATCAACGCCGAGCTGGTGCGCCTGGCCAAGGCCGGTTTGCGCGTGCTGCGCCTCAAAGGCGGTGACCCGTTCATCTTCGGCCGCGGCGGTGAGGAGATCGATACGCTGATGGCGCATGGCATCCCGTTCCAGGTGGTGCCGGGGATTACGGCGGCGAGTGGTTGTGCTGCTTATGCCGGCATTCCGCTCACCCATCGTGACTATGCGCAGACCTGCATTTTCATCACCGGGCATGCGCGCAAGGATGGGCAGCTCAATCTGCCCTGGGATCAACTGGCGCGGCGTGGCCAGACCGTGGTCGTTTACATGGGGTTGAGCACACTGCCGCAGATTGCGGCGCGGTTGATCGAGCATGGTCTGCCGTCGGACTGGCCCGCGGCGATGATCGAGCAAGGCACCTCGCCTGAGCAGCGGGTCGTCGTCGGCACGCTGGGGACGTTACCGCAGGCGGTGGCTGCGACCGGTTTCTCCGCGGCGAGTTTGTTGATCGTCGGCGAGGTGGTGCGCTTGCGCGAGCGGCTCGCCTGGTACGGCGGCGCCGGCGGCGAGTCCATCGCGCGGGCGGTAAGCCCTAGCTGAGGTCTTTCAGCCGCGGCGTGCGGTGCTGCGCTCGTCGAGATCGCGGCTGCGCAGGCGCTTGTGGATCGCACGCTGGATTCCGGCGGTGTCGAGTCCGCATTGGGCCAGCAGTTCCTCGCGCGTACCGTGTTCGACGAAATGATCGGGCAGACCGAGGTTGAGCACCGGCACGGCATGATGCTGCGCCAGCAGGACTTCATTGACGCCGGAGCCTGCGCCGCCCATGCGCACGTTGTCCTCGATCGTCACCAGCAGATCGTTTTCGTTGGCCAGTTCGAGGATCAGCTCGGTATCCAGTGGTTTGACGAAGCGCATGTCCGCGACGACGGCGTCGAGGATTTCCGCCGCTTCCAGAGCCGGCTGCACCATCGCACCAAAAGCGAGCAGGGCGACGCGCGGACGCCGGCGGCCGTGGGCTTCGCGCAGGATGCGCCCTTTGCCGACCGGCAACGGACGTGCATCCGGATCGCACGCGACGCCCGTGCCGCTGCCGCGCGGGTAGCGCACCGCACTGGGCTGGCGTAGCGCAAGACCGGTGGTGAGCATGCGGCGGCATTCGTTCTCGTCCGAGGGCGCCATGACCACCATGTTCGGGATGCAGCGCAAGTACGACAGGTCGAATGCGCCGTGATGGGTCGCGCCATCGGCGCCCACCAGGCCGCCGCGGTCGATGGCGAACAGCACCGGCAGGTTCTGGATCGCCACATCGTGGATCAGCTGGTCGTAGCCGCGCTGGAGGAACGTCGAGTAAATCGCGCAGACCGGCTTGAGGCCTTCGCAGGCCAATCCGGCGGCGAGGGTGACCGCGTGCTGTTCGGCGATGCCGACGTCGAAATAACGCTGCGGAAAACGTGCGGCGAATTCGACGAGACCGGAGCCTTCGCGCATTGCAGGCGTGATCGCGACCACCGTGGGGTCTGCGGCTGCGGCTTCGCACAGCCACTCGCCGAAGATCTGCGTGTAGCTCGGGCGTGCTGCCGCTTTTTTCTCCGGGAATGCGCCGGTGACCGGGTCGAACTGTGTGACGCCGTGATATTTGATCGGATCGGCCTCGGCGGGATCGAAACCCTTGCCCTTGACCGTGATCACGTGCAGCAGATGCGGGCCCGGTCGATCCTTGAGCTGCTCGAGTGTCGCCGTCAGCGCGTACAGGTCATGACCGTCGATCGGCCCGTGGTAACGGAATCCCAGGGTCTCGAACAGCGCACCGGGTGTGTCGAGGTGCATCGCATTGTGTTCTTCGGGTGGACGGGCGTGGTGCGGTGCCGCCATGCCGAGCTTCTTGAGCAGCCGGGCGGAGTGATCGCGCAGTGCGCCGACGTTCTCCGAGATCGACATGTCGTTGTCGTTATAGATCACGAGCAGGTCGAGCTTGAGATGGCCGACATGGTTGAGTGCCTCGAAAGCCATGCCGCCGGTCATGCCGCCGTCGCCGATGATGGCGACGATGCGGCGTTTCTCGTTCTTGATGCGTGCCGCAGCGGCCATACCCGCGGCGGCGGAGATCGACGTGGAGGAGTGACCTACGCCGAAGGCGTCGTATTCGCTCTCGCTGCGGTGGCAGAACGGCGCCAGCCCGCCGAGGCGGCGGATCGTTTCCAGGCGCGCGCGGCGCCCGGTGAGCATCTTGTGCGGATAAGCCTGGTGGCCGACGTCCCAGACCAGGCGATCATGCGGGGTGTCGAAGCAGCGATGCAGGGCGATCGACAGCTCCACGGTGCCGAGGTTGGCGGCAAAGTGCCCGCCGATGCGGCCCAGTGTCTCGATCAGGTAGCGCCGCATTTCGACCGCCAACTGCGGCAGCTCCTCTGGAGCGAGCGCGCGCAGATCGCCCGGTGTGTTGACGCGGCCGAGCAGGGCATATCCGGGAATGTCGGTCATGTGCGTGAGCTGTGCGTGCTGCGCCGAGGCAATGGGAATGGGGTCAAGGCCGGGTGCCAGTGATCCGAAACCAGCCGCCCATTATCGGACAAGTGCTGCAATGCGCAAAAGCGCCGCTCATCGATTGCGGACCTGGATCATCTCGATGAAATCGAGCAGCGGGCGCGCCTGTGCGCCCAGGGGCGTCAAGGCGGCACGCGCCTGGTCGAACAATTCCTCTGCGCGCGCGCGCGCGGCCGACAGCCCCAGCAGAGCGGGGTAGGTCGATTTGCCATGCGCCTTGTCCTTGCCCGCGGTTTTGCCCAGGGTTGCCGAAGAGCCTTCGATGTCGAGGATGTCGTCCTGGATCTGGAAGGCCAGACCGATGCATTTGCCGTAGCGGTCGAGCGCATCGTGGTGCGCGAGGCCGATGAGCGGGGCGGCCGTGCAGGCCAGGCGCAGGCAGGCGCGGATCAGCGCACCGGTTTTGTGAATGTGTAGCGCCTCCAGCTCGGCCACGGTCAGATGGCGGTTGTGCGACTGCAGATCGACAGCCTGGCCGCCGACCATGCCGCGTGAGCCTGCTGCCTCGGCCAGAATCTGTACCATGCGCAGGCGCTGGGCCGCATGCAGGCCATCGCCGTGATCCTGGGACAGCACCGCAAAGGCGAGCGCCTGTAGCCCGTCGCCGACCAGAATCGCCGTCGCCTCGTCATAGGCCTTGTGGGTGGTCGGGCGGCCGCGGCGCAGATCGTCGTTGTCCATGGCCGGCAGGTCGTCGTGCACCAGAGAGTAGGCATGGATCAATTCGACGGCGCACGCCGGCGCATCGAGCACGGCCGGATCGAGTTCCAGCACTTCGCCACACAAATACACCAGCAGTGGGCGCAGGCGCTTGCCGCCGTCGCAGGCGTAGCGCATCGCCTGGTGCAGCCGAGCCGGGTATTGCTCTTGCGGTGGCAGAAAGCGGTCCAGTGCCGCGGCCAGCCGCTCCCGGTAGGCATCGAGTCGCGCGGCAAACTCCGTGCTCACGGTTCATCGTCCTGGGCGGTGGATTCATCGAGCAGGTTGTGCACGCGCAGCTCGGCGGTGGCGAGCGCGCTGCGGCATTGACGCGCGAGTTCGACGCCGCGCTCGAACAGTGCGAGTGCTTCGTCGAGACGCAGCTCGCCGCGTTCGAGGCGTTGGACGATGCCCTCGAGTTCCTTGATGGCCTCTTCGAAACGGCTCACCGCATCATCGCCGTCGGCGGCAGGATCGGGGGGGCGCGTCATGTCCGGTCTCGGATGTGATAATGTCGATATTTGTAAAGCCGATATTGCGGATTGCAAACAGATATCCGCAATGCATTTTTCCAGTGTAGCCCGGTTGCTCCGTTTGCGTGCATCGGCTAGTGTCCGCCGGCTTTTTCCCTCCCGATCACATGGCTACCACGACTCAGTACAGCGCCGAAGCGATCGAGGTCCTGCAGGGCCTGGACCCGGTGCGCAAGCGCCCGGGTATGTACACCGACACCACGCGCCCCAACCATCTCGCCCAGGAGGTCATCGACAATGCGGTTGACGAGGCGCTCGCCGGCTATTGTCGCAGCATCGCGGTGATCCTCCACGAAGACGGTTCGCTGGAAGTCGCTGACGACGGGCGCGGCATGCCCGTGGACGTGCATCCGCAACATAAGCTCACTGGCGTGGAGCTGATCCTCACCAAGCTTCATTCCGGCGCCAAGTTCTCGAACAAGATGTACCAGTATTCCGGCGGCTTGCACGGGGTCGGAGTGTCGGTCGTCAACGCCCTGTCGAGCCGGCTTGAGGTGCGTGTCTTCCGTGGCGGCCAGGAGCATCACATCGAGTTTCGCAACGGCGAGCGCAGCTCCCCGCTCAAGGTCGTCGGCACCGTCGCCAAGAACCGTACGGGGACGACGGTGCGGTTCTGGCCCGATCCCCAGTACTTCGATTCGCCGAAGTTCTCGGTCGTGCGGCTCAAGCAGGTATTGCGTGCCAAGGCCGTGCTATGCCCCAACCTCAAAGTGACCCTCGACGACCGCCTCAACGGTGAGCAGTGGGTCTGGCAGTACGAGAATGGTTTGCCGGATTACCTGCGCGATACGCTCGGTGATGCCGAGATGTTGCCGGCTGAACCTTTCGTCGGTCATTTCAAGGGCAGCCGCGAGGAGGCCGAGTGGGCGCTGGCGTGGATCGACGGAGAAAACCAGGTCGAGCCGACCGCCGAAAGCTATGTCAACCTGATTCCAACCCCGCAGGGCGGCACCCATGTCAACGGTCTGCGTACCGGTCTGACCGAAGCGATCCGCGAGTTCTGCGAGTTCCGCAACCTGCTGCCGCGTGGGCTCAAGCTCACGCCCGAGGATGTCTGGGCCGGCTGCGCCTATGTGCTGTCGGTGAAGATGCACGATCCGCAGTTCGCCGGGCAAACCAAGGAGCGACTGTCCTCGCGCGAGACCGCGGCTTTCGTTTCCGGTGTCGTCCACGATGCGTTCAGCCTCTGGCTCAATCAGCATCCCGAACAGGGCGAGCAGATCGCGCAGCGGGTGATCGCCAACGCCAGCGCGCGCCTCAAGCAGGCCAAGGCCGTCGTGCGCAAAAAGGTCACCAGCGGTCCGGCGCTACCGGGCAAGCTCGCCGACTGTGTGTCCAGTGATCCGGCCCAGACCGAGCTGTTCTTGGTGGAAGGCGACTCCGCCGGCGGTAGCGCCAAGCAGGCGCGCGACCGCGAGTTCCAGGCCGTGATGCCCTTGCGCGGCAAGATTCTCAATACCTGGGAGGTCGATCCGGGCGAGGCACTGGCTTCTCAGGAAATCCACGACATCTCGGTGGCGATCGGCGTCGATCCGGGCGGCAGCGACATCAGCGGTTTGCGCTACGGCAAGATCTGCATCCTGGCCGATGCCGATTCCGACGGATTGCACATCGCCACGCTGCTATGTGCCTTGTTCTTGCGGCACTACCGCCCGCTGGTCGAGGGCGGGCACATCTACATCGCCATGCCGCCACTGTTTCGCATCGACGCAGGCAAGCAGGTGTTCTACGCGCTCGACGAAGCCGAGAAACAAGGCGTGCTCGACCGGCTTGCCGCCGAAGGTCATTGCGCCAAGATCAGCGTCACCCGCTTCAAGGGCCTGGGCGAGATGAACCCGCTGCAGTTGCGCGAGACGACGATGGCGCCGGATACGCGCCGCCTGGTACAGCTGACACTGGACGACGCCAGGACCACCGATGAGCTGATGAACCTTTTGCTCGGCAAAAAGAACGCCGCCGACCGCCGGGAATGGCTGGAGCGGATGGGCGACAAGGCCGATGTGTGAGGACACGATGCGACGCAGGCCGTGCGCGGACCATGCGCGCCTGGTCGCAGGCGATGGCCGGTGCCGGCATGCCCTGAACCGGCATTGCCCCGGCCTTTGACGGAGAAACCCAGCGATGCAAGCACCGGATACTGAAAAACTGCCTTTGCGGGTCTTCGCAGAGAAAGCGTATCTCGATTACTCCATGTATGTAGTGCTGGACCGCGCCCTGCCGCATATCGCGGACGGATTGAAGCCGGTACAGCGCCGCATCATTTACGCGATGAGCGAGCTGGGTCTGTCGGCGCAGGCCAAGCCGAAGAAGTCGGCGCGTACCGTCGGTGATGTCATCGGCAAGTTCCACCCGCACGGGGATGCGGCGTGCTACGAGGCCATGGTGACGATGGCGCAGCCATTCAATTACCGGCATCCGCTGATCGACGGGCAGGGCAACTGGGGTTCGCCGGACGATCCCAAGTCGTTCGCGGCGATGCGCTACACCGAATCGCGGCTGACACCTTATGCGGCAACGCTGCTCTCCGAGCTCGATCAGGGCACGGTGGATTGGGTACCGAACTTCGATGGCACACTGCAGGAGCCGCGGCTGCTGCCGGCGCGTCTGCCGAACATTCTGGTCAATGGCACCACCGGCATTGCCGTCGGCATGGCCACCGACATTCCGCCACACAACATCCGCGAGCTGGTCGCAGCCTGTCTGCATCTGCTCAAGCATCCGAACGCGCACGTCGAGACGCTCTGCGAATTCGTTCCCGCGCCGGATTTCCCGACTGCCTGTGAGATCGTGTCCGAACCGCACGAATTGCTGAAGCTGTATCAGACGGGCAGCGGCCAGGTCCGCGCACGCGCGCGCTGG
The DNA here is from genome assembly GCF_900113085.1 of Fontimonas thermophila. Classification (GTDB taxonomy): domain Bacteria; phylum Pseudomonadota; class Gammaproteobacteria; order Nevskiales; family Nevskiaceae; genus Solimonas; species Solimonas thermophila. The sequence continues at coordinate 300,008 of NZ_FOOC01000003.1, forward strand.
GAACGCGACGAGGAGGGCAACATCATCGTCACGCATCTGCCTTACCAAGTATCCCCGGCCAGGGTGCTGGAGCAGATCGCCGAGCAGATGCGTGCCAAGAAGTTGCCACTGGTCGAGGATCTGCGTGACGAGTCGGACCACGAGAATCCAACACGCCTGGTCATCGTTCCGCGCTCGAACCGTGTCGACTGCGATCAGTTGATGGCGCATCTGTTTGCGACCACCGATCTCGAAAAGAGCTACCGCGTCAATCTCAATGTGATCGGCCTGGATGGCCGGCCCAAGGTGAAGAACCTCAAGGAGATACTCTCCGAGTGGCTGGACTACCGCTTTGCGACGGTGACCCGGCGGCTCAATCATCGCCTGGGCAAAGTCAATGAGCGTCTGCACCTGCTCGAGGGCCTGCTGATCGCTTATCTCAACATCGACGAGGTGATCCGCATCATCCGCTACGAGGATGACCCCAAAGCGAGCTTGATGCGCACCTTCGCGTTGACCGAGATCCAGGCCGACTACATCCTCGATCTGAAGCTGCGCCATTTGCAGAAAATCGAGGAGATGAAAATCAAGGGCGAGCAAGAGGCACTCGCATCCGAGCGTGCACGCCTGGAAGAGTTGCTCGGTGACGACGACAAGCTCAGGAAACTGATCGGCGAAGAGCTCAAGGAGGATGCGAAGAAATACGGCGACGAGCGGCGCTGCCCGATCCATGCCCGGCCGCCGGCCCAGGCCCTGGAAGCTGCCGACATCCTGCCGGCCGAGCCGGTGACCGTGGTGCTGTCCAAGGCAGGCTGGATTCGTGCCGGCAAGGGGCACGATCTGGATCCGCTGGGTCTTTCGTACAAGGCCGGCGATGAATATCTCTGCCACGTGCAGGGCAAGACCAACCAGTTGCTCGTGCTGATCGACCACAAGGGCCGCTGTTACACACTCAATCCGCGCGAGCTGCCATCGGCCCGTTCCCAGGGTGAGCCGGTGACCACGCGCCTGGATCTGCAGGATGGCGGCCGTATCGTCGGCATGATGATGGGCGAACCCAACGACCGCTACGTGCTCGGCAGCGACGAGGGGTATGGCTTCATCGCGCGTCTGGGCGAGCTGGAATCGAACAAGCGCACCGGCAAGGCCGTCGTCAATGTCGGCGAACGTGCCGGTGTACTGCCGCCGGCGCGCGTCACCGATCCAGCCCAGGATCGCTATGCGCTCGCCACCGCGGAAGGCCGTCTGCTGGTGTTCCCCCTTGCCGAGCTGCCCGAGCTCGCCAAGGGCAAGGGCAACAAACTCGTCGCACTCAAGGGCGAGGACCGCATCCTCGCGGTGACCGTGCTGCCGCCGGCCGCGAGCCTGGAGCTGGTCTGCGGCAAGCGCACGCTCACCCTCAAACCCTCCGACCTGCAGCATTACACCGGCTCGCGGGCGAGCCGGGGCAGTCATCTGCCGCGCGGTTTCCAGCGCGTGGATCGCATGCACGCCGTGCTCGCCGGCACGGCGTCATGAAACGGTCGTGAAACCGGCTCTTGAATTTGTGGTCCAAGCCCGCACATCGGCGCTATCCGTCCCTACCATCGATCCATCGATAGTTCGTTCGCCATGAAACGTATCGCCCTGTTTCTGCTGACCAATGTCGCGGTTCTGGTCGTGCTCTCCGTGGTCGCCAGCCTGCTCGGCGTCGATCGTTACCTGACCCAGCAGGGGTTGAACCTCGAGGCCTTGCTGATCTTCAGCGCCATTTTCGGTATGGGCGGCTCGTTCATCTCGCTGGCCATGTCCAAATGGATGGCCAAGCGCGCCACCGGTGCCGTGGTCATCACCCAGCCACGGAACTCGGCGGAGATGTGGCTGCTGCAGACGGTCGAACGGCAGGCGCGTGCCGCCGGCATCGGCATGCCCGAGGTGGCGATTTATGACGCACCGGAGCCCAATGCCTTTGCGACCGGCATGAACAAGGATCATGCGCTGGTCGCCGTGTCCACCGGATTGCTGCGCAGCATGAGTCAGGACGAGGTCGAGGCGGTACTCGGACACGAGGTCAGCCACATCGCCAATGGCGACATGGTTACGCTGGCGTTGATCCAGGGCGTGCTCAATACCTTTGTGATGTTCCTGTCTCGCGTTGTCGGCTATGTCATCGACCGTGCCGTGTTCAAGAACGACCGCGGCGTCGGCGCCGGCTACCACTTGACGGTGATCGTCCTGCAAATCGTGTTCGGCATCCTGGCCTCGATGATCGTCGCCTGGTTCTCGCGCCAGCGGGAGTTCCGTGCCGACGCCGGCGGTGCGCATCTGGCCGGCAAGCGCAAGATGATCGCGGCACTGGAGCGGCTCAAGAGCGCCCACGGCCAGTCCACGCTGCCTGAAAACATGACCGCCTTCGGCATCACCGGCGGCCGGTTCGCGCAGCTGTTCGCCTCCCACCCGCCGCTGGAAGCGCGCATCGCCGCCTTGCAGGCGGCCTGAATCGGCTGCTATGCCTCGCCGCGGTTGTATCGATTCCCAGGTACTGTGTCGCGGCATGGTGGATCACGGCGGATTCGCGGTGGAGGGCAGGCCTGTTATTGGCGATTGAGGGTGTGCTGAGTAGCCGCTTCGGCGGCGGTTCAGGATCACGCAGCTAGGATGGCCGCATGCAGGATTCACCTTCCATAGCCAAGCAGTTGATGACCACGGCGGAAGCCGTGCAGCGCCGTGCGGAGATGATCGCGGGCAGCCGTGTGAAGACGGCGGCCGGACTCGCGGCGCAGGCGCAGCGGCGCGAAGCGTACCGCAATGTCATTGCGCTGGAACTGCAATACCGACTCGAACGTGCATTGGCCGCGGCGGATCCGTTCGACGAAGCGCTGCTGCGTTTCTGGTCCAATCACTTCGCCGTTTCGACGGACAAGGCGTTGATCGGCTGGCTTGCCGGTCCCTACGAGCGTGAGGCATTGCGCCCCCATCTCGCGGGTCGCTTCGAGTCGCTAGCGTGGGCCGCAGTCACGCATCCTGCGATGTTGCTCTATCTCGACAATGCGCAGTCGGTCGGTCCCAGGTCCAAGGCGGCACAGGCACATCCTCGTAGTGGACTCAACGAGAACCTCGCGCGTGAGCTGTTGGAATTACATACGCTGGGTGTGCGTAGCGGCTATACGCAGGCGGACGTCGTGGAACTCGCCAAGGTTCTGACCGGCTGGCGGTTGTTCGAGCGTGAGGGTCGGTGGTACGCCGGTTTCGACGCTACCGCCCATGAGCCCGGCCCGAAGACGATCCTGGGCAAGACGTACGCGGAGTCCGGTGCGCAGGAGCTGGAAGCGGTGCTCGCCGATCTGGCTCGGCATCCGGCAGCGCGGCGATTCATCTGTTCGAAGCTGGCGCGGCATTTTCTCGCCGACGATCCACCACAGCCGGCGGTCGACCGCCTAGTTGCGGCCTGGGGTGATGCAGGCGATCTGGCTGCTGTCAATGCCGTGCTCAGGCACTTGCTCGAAGATCCCGAGCGTATCCCAGTCAAGCTGCGTACGCCCGAGGAGTTGGTGATCGCGGCATTGCGTGCCGTACCACAACTGAGGATGGATGCCCGGGCAGCGTACCGTGCCATCCGGCAGATGGGGCAGATCGTATGGAAGCCACCATCACCTGCGGGCTGGCCCGACACTGCGGCGGAATGGCTCGGTCCGGATGCGATGTGGAAGCGCGTCGAGTGGGCCAACCAATGGTCGATGCGGGTACATGGCGAGATCGATGTGCGAGCGCTGGCAAAGACGCTCTTCGGTGCCCGGTTGAGTGAGCACACTGAGCAACAGATCCATGGTGCCGAGAGTCAGGCGCAAGCATTGGCCCTGTTGTTCGTTTCACCGGAATTTCAGCGCAGGTAGGACATGGACCGCCGTACATTCTTGAGGCACGGTTTGGCGTTGCTCGCCGCCGGTGCGGTGTCGGGGCCACGGTTTGCTCTCGCCGCCGGGATGCGCACTGCACCGGAGCGACGCTTCGTGTTCGTGATTCTGCGTGGTGCGCTCGACGGACTTGCAGCGGTCGCTCCGATTGGTGATCCAGCCTATGCGGCATTGCGTGGTAAGCACGATGAGGCCGAACTGCGGCCGCTCGACGACTTCTTCGCCCTGCATCCGAAGCTTGAATTCGTCCATGGCGTCTGGCAGGCGCGTGAGCTGACGATCGTGCATGCAGTCGCCACGGGTTACCGTGACCGCTCACATTTCGACGCGCAGCAAGTGCTCGAGAGTGGCGGCGAGCGGGCCTTCGAGCTCCGCACGGGATGGCTCAATCGTGCCCTGCAGCTCGATGGTGTGCGTGCAATGGCCTTGTCTACTGCGGTGCCGTTGACGTTGCGGGGCGATGTGCCCGTCGATTCGTGGGCGCCTTCAACACTGACGGATCCCGATCCAGATCTGCTCGAACGCATCGGTCGGATGTATCAGGAGGATCCGCAGCTAGGGCCGGCACTGGTGCGTGCGCGCGCCCTGCACAACGGTGCCGGTATGGCCGATCGCGAAACGGTTGCGCCGCAGCAGTATTTTCTCGAACTCGCCAAGGCGGCCGGTGCTTTCCTGACGGCACCCGCGGGGCCGCGTATCGCGGTGATGGAGCTATCGGGCTGGGACACCCACACTCAGCAGGTGGCCCGACTAGCGAAGCAACTGGAACTGCTCGATCGTGGTCTGGCCGGGTTGCGTGATGCGCTCGGTGAAGCCTGGCGACAGACCGTTGTGCTGGTGGCGACGGAATTTGGACGCACTGTGCGGTTCAATGGCAGCCACGGAACCGACCACGGCACTGCGACCGTTGCCTTTGTTCTCGGTGGTGCCGTATCCGGTGGGCGCGTGCTGACTGACTGGCCCGGTCTTGGCGATAGCCAGCTCTGGCAGGGGCGGGACTTGCGTCCGACCATCGATCTGCGTGCCGTGCAAAAGGGTATTCTGCGTGATCATCTGGGGCTGACGAACGCAGCCTTGGATCGCGAGATCTTCCCCGGTTCCTCCAGGATCCCTGCCGTGACAGTGCTCAGCCGAAGCTGAGCCCGTCCTGTCGCGCATGAGGTGATCACAACGCTCTTGCGCCGGATTTCTCAGGCCCGGCGAAAGCACGCGCAATCGGCTGCCCGGTGCCGGCTCATGGGCCGGGCTGCCGATAGTGGACGGCGGCGATGCTGTGGTCGCGGGCGAGTTCGATGCAGATGTCGGCGCGGTCCGGTAACACGGCGAGTGCATGCCGTGTCAAGCGTTCGTAGTGCTGGATGAAGCGGCGCAGGGTGTCTGCATCCATGCCCGGGCGGTGGCCTGCGGCCGCAAGCTCGGCTTCCTGCTGCCAGCGCCATTCGAACACCTGCTCGAAGCCGGGTATGCGCAGGAATACGAGATGGTCGATCGCCGCGAATAGCCGTGGATAATCCTCGCGCAGCCGCGTATTGACCCAGCGCCGCCAGCGGCCGTCGGTGTCTTCCTCGGCCTCCAGCGCGTTGATCGGCGAATCGAGCTGGGAATCGGTTTGTGCGGGTGTGCCCACGCACCAGCCTTCGAACAGGATGATATCGACCGCCTCGTCGATGGGGATCCAGTCCTGTGTCGGCAAGCGGTCGTCCGACAGCTTGTCGAAGCGTGGCAGCGTGACCGCGATGCCGCGACGCAGCCCATCGAGCAGACGCTGCCCGAGATCGACGTCATGGGTCCCGGGTACGCCGCGTGTGGCCAGCAGCGGATGCACCGTGTGCGCCAGCGCCAGGCGCTGCGCACGTGGCAGATAAAGATCGTCGATCGACAATACGGCGCTGCGCAGGCCGTTTTGCCGCAGCAGCAGCTCAAGCAGTGCGCACAGCGTGGTTTTGCCGCTGCCCTGCGCGCCGTTGACACCGATGACGAGGCGGTGGCCGGTTTGCCGGTGCCGGACGCTGATCCATTGCGCCAGCTTCCGCAGATGGGTGCGCGCCGCATCGGCATAGTGGGCTGGCAGGCCGCGTGCCCGGCAGAACGCAGTGATTGCGCAATCCGGTCGTTCCTCAGTCATCTAAGGCCTTGGGTTTTCTGGCTGTGCGTAGGTCAGCACAGTTTTGAGGTATCCAGCAGCCGCACTCCGACTCTTTCGGAAGACTGTACGCTGCGTGTGCAGGGTTTCTCAGAGCTTCGGCAGTGGGCATCGCCTTGGGGTCTGGGTTGGGCGGATGCGCGGGCTATACACCCAGACTTGCGCGTAGGTCGGACGGAGTCAGGTATGGCGCGGGAACGACCCCTTCGATCGCCCGGATCGACGCGACGATGCGCGCATTCACCGGCGTTGCGATCCCATGTTCGCGCCCGAGACTGACGATCTCGCCATTGAGTTGATCGATTTCGGTGGGGCGGCCGCTTTCGATGTCGGCAACCATCGACGGATACGAGCCTTCCTGCAAGCCGTTGCGCAGCTTGGCAAACCACCAGGGTAGCGGTGAGCGCCCGGCGAGCAGCGCGCGGTAAATGCGGTAAGGAATCGGCATCGGCAGCTTGTACTCGATGCGGGCCGCATCGAGCAGGTGCACGGCTTCATCGAGGGCGGCGACATAGATCGCGCGCAGATCGGGATGCGTCAACAGGTCCTTGAACGTCGTGTGAGTCAGCGCGCAAATGGCGTTGGCGAGGTTGATCAACAGCTTGCCCCAGGCCGCCGATTCGCCGGCGGCACGCCGCACGTCCATGCCGCTGCCTGCGAACGCACCGAGCAGGCGGGCATCGTCGCTGCCGATGAGCACATGCGGGCGCGTCGTAATGCGCGCGTGCAACGGCTCCAGTAGCTGGGCGTTGAACATGACCGTCATCGGTACGACGCGGGCATGCGGGAAGCGCTCGCGGATGCGGCGGAGTGCGCTGACGCCGTTGAGTGTCGAGACGATCGTGCAGCCGGGAGGTATGCAGGCCAGCTCGTTCAGCAATCCATCCAGATGCGGAAATTTGACGCAGAGCAACAGATAGTCCACGCCATCGAGCGAGAGCGAACGCGTCAGTACGGGTTTGGGGGCAATGATGGGCGGGGATTGCGCGCCGGCATGTTCCACGCGGACGTCTTGCACGGTCTGCAGCTTCGCGAGATCTTTGTCCCGTACATAGAGTTTGACCGGCTCGCGTTGGGCAACGCCGAGATAGGCGGTGAGAATGGTGCCGACGGCACCTGCGCCAACCACGAGTATCATGCGGTATGTCTCCTGACCGGGCTTTTGCCGGGCAAGAGTATCGCAGGCGGCGTCGTCCGTCTGCGATTGTTCTACAGTTGTAAAACGCAGCGCGCCGAAACAGTGCGAGAATCGGCGCCGGATCGGCAAATGCAACGGGGAGTCGCCGGATGAAAAGACTGCATCGCGGATGGTTGCTGCTGTGTGCGTTGCTCGCGCCTGCATCCGCAATCGCCGACATGACCGTCGATGGTGTTCTGGCCTGCATGCGCGCGAACATTCCCAAGTCGGTCCAGATCAAGGAAGTCGAGCTGACGGCAAAAGACCGCACTGGTGGTATGCGCCAGTTGCGCGGGCGGCTCTACGCCGTGCGCGAGGAGGAGCGCCTGCGTGCGATGATCAAGATTGCCGCACCGGCGGATCTTTCTGGTGCGGCCTATCTGCTGCGCGAGAAAGAAGGGGGCGACGAGATGTACGTCTATGTGCCGGCGCTGCAGAAAGTCCGCCGCATCACCGGCACGGGGGTGGATGGCGCGCTGTGGGGTACCGATTTCTCCTACGGTGATCTGCGCCAGATCCACAATGCGTTCTCGGCCGGACAGACAGCGCTGGACGGACAGGGTGAGCTTGCCGGTCGCACGATCCACATACTGTCGCTGCAGCCCGCAGGCAGTGAGCAGTCTCGCTTCACGCGCATCAAAGTCTGGGTTGATCAAAAAACCTGCGTGAACCTGCGGGCGGAGTTTTTCGAGGGGGCGTCGGTGCGCAAGCGGCTCGATGCCGACCCTGCCTCGCTGCGTCAGTCGGGGCCGCACTGGTATGCCGGTGAAATGCAGATGCTTGATCTCAAGGAAGGGACGCAAACGCGGCTGCGCGTACTGGGCGTGAGCAGTGATGTCGATTTATCCGGCCGGTATTTCAATCCCAGCACCTTTTATCTCGGCGGCTGACCGGCAGGGCCGTATCCGATGCAGCGACTCGTCTCCTGGCTGGCATCACATCCGCTCGGCATCATCGTTTTGACGGCGCTGCTGTCGGTTGCTGCAGGGATCGCCCTGATCGATTTGCCGGGGCCGTCCCTGCGCGTGCAGATCGATCCTTCGATCGAGCGTCTGTTGCCGCCGCAGGACGATGATCGCGCGCTGTTCGACCGCGTGCGTGCACAGTTCGGGGAGACCGATCCGGTACTGCTCGCGGTGCGTTTCGACAACGTTTATACCGCCGAGAATATCGAGCGTATCGACCGGCTCACACGTCGCCTCGGCGAGCTCGACGGCGTGCGTCAGGTGATTTCGATCGCCAACGTGCAAAACCCCGTGGCCGATGATGCCGGCATCGACATTTCCACGTTTGCGGCACAGGTGCGCGCCAATCCGGATGCGGTATCGCGCTTTGCCGCACAGATCGCGGAAAACCCCATTTACCGCGATGCCCTGGTGTCAGCCGATGGCACGGTAGCGGCCTTTGCGTTGACGCTGCAGGGGATCGATGAAAACCGCTTCCGCAGCGAGAACTACACCGAGCGGATCCGCACTCTTGCGCGTGAGATCACCGGCGCGCAGACGGTCTGGATCACCGGCAGCCCGGTTATCAAGGCCGCGACGACCGATGCGATCCTGCATACGCTCAAGTTCACGATCCCGGCCATTTTCGTGCTTGTTGCCGTACTGCTGTTCTTCGCCTATCGCAGTGTGCGCGCAGTTTTGCTTGCGGGGCTGACGATTGCGCTGTCCATGCTGTGGACACTGGCTGCGGCAGCCGTGCTCGAAATACCGGTGAATCTGGTGACGGCGCTGGTGCCTCCCCTGGTGGCGACCCTGTGCCTCTCCTATACGGTGCACATGCTCGCCGAATTTTTTGCATCGGAGCGCGGTGAGCAGGATCGTGCCCGTTTCGAGCGGGTGTTGCGTCGCATGGGTGTGAGTCTGCTGCTGTCGGGGGCGACGACCGTGGCGGGTTTTCTCGCCCTGATTCCAGGCTCGCTGCCGGCGATCGCGCAGTTCGCTGGACTGTCGTCGCTCGGGGTGGGATTCTCGGTGCTGCTCACGCTGGTGTTCCTGCCGGCGGTGCTGATCTATGCCGGACCGCAACGGCCGCTGCGCCCGCTGGGCGAGGCCATGTTTGCGCGCAAGGCCCGGCGCCTGGCCATGTTCGACCTGCGCTGGCGCAACTGGATCATCGCCATTGCCTTGTTGTCCTTGCCGATCGATCTTTATTACGCCTCCCGCATCCGGGTCGGGACCGAGTACATCAAGAACTTCGATGCCGAGGCCACCGTGCGGCGCGATTTCGAGGCCATCAATGCCGCCTTCGGCGGTGCCAATCTGGTTTCGATCGTCATCGATACCCACGTCGATGATGCACTCACCGATCCGGCGCGGGTGCGCGAGATCGAGGCATTGCAGGACTGGTTGCGGCGACAGCCCGAAGTAGGCGCGGCGGTGTCGTATGTCGATCATCTCAAGCTAATCAACCGCAATCTCAACGATGGCGATCCGGCGTATTACCGAATCCCAGATGACGCAACCGCGATCAAACAGCTGCTCGTGTTCGGCGGCAGTGACGAGATCCGACGGGTCATCGATTCACGCTTCCGCACGGCGCTGATCGCCGTGCGTATCAAGGCCGACGATTCCATCGGCATCACCGAATTCGTAAACAGAACCGAGGCCCGGCTGCGCCAGATGCCGCCGCCGCTTAATGGACGGGTGACCGGCAGCCCGGTGCTGGCGACGCGCACCGTCAACGCGATTGCGTCCGGCCAGCTCACTTCGCTGCTCGTGGCGTCGGTTGCGATCTGGGCGATGCTTGCGCTGATGTTCACGTCGGCGCGCTCGGCGCTGGTGGCGATGTTGCCCAATGTCCTGCCGGTCGCACTCTATTACGGTACGCTGGGGCTGCTCGACATCACGCTCAATCCGACGACGAGCCTGATCGCGTGTGTCGTGCTCGGCATCGCGGTTGACGACACCATCCATTTCCTGGCGCGCTTCAATGCCGATGCACGCGCACGCGCCAGCGAAAAGGCGGCGGTCAAGAGTGCGCTGGCAGCGGTTCTGCGCCCCGTCACGTTCACGATGGTGGCGCTGGGGCTCGGCTTTTTGGTGTTCACCGGCAGCGAGCTGCAGAACCAGGTGCAGTTCGGTGTGCTCGCCGCGTTCACGATTCTGATGGCCTGGATCGCCGACATCACCTTGACACCAGCCCTGGGGTCCAAGCTGCGCATCGTGACTCTGTGGGACATCCTGCGGCTCGATCTCGGCCAGTCGCCCCAGCACACGATCCCGCTATTCTCCGGCCTGTCCCTGCGGCAGGCGCGCGTTTTCGCATTGATGTCGCGGCTCGAAACGCATCTCAGCGGCACACGCGTCATCCGCCAGGGCGATTATGCGCGCGACATCTATGTCGTGATCGACGGCACGCTGGAGGTGTCGATCGAACGCGGCGGTGAGCGCAAGATCCTGACCACGCTGCATCGCGGCGCGGTCATGGGCGAAGCCGGTTATTTCGGGCAGCGGCGCACCGCCAACGTCGATGCCGTGACGCCGGTGCGTGTGCTGCGCTTCGACTCGGAGGATCTCGAACGTCTGCGTCGGCGTTATCCGCGCATCGCGGCCATCGTTTATCGCAATCTCAACCGTATTCAGGCCGAGCGCCTAGCCCGCGCCACGGCGATGCTGCAATGAGCGCCTGTATCGGCGCCCCCCGGCTTGGCGAGTGCGCATCTTTGCGTGAGACTGATTCCGGTTCTCTACCAATGGAGCTTTGCGATGTCCCTCAAAGGCAAGACCCTGTTCATCACCGGCGGCTCACGCGGTATCGGTCACGCCATCGCCCTGCGCGCAGCGCGCGATGGGGCCAATGTCGCGATCGCGGCCAAGACCGCCGAACCCCACCCCAAGCTGCCAGGCACGATTTACACGGCTGCCGAAGACATCGAGAAGGCGGGTGGCAAGGCCCTGCCCATCATTTGTGACATCCGCGACGAGGCGCAGGTCAAGGCCGCGATCGAAAAAACGGTGGCCACCTTCGGCGGCATCGACATTTTGGTCAACAATGCCAGCGCGATCAGCCTCACCGGCACGCTGGAAACCGACATGAAGCGCTATGACCTGATGAACGGCATCAATGCCCGTGGCACCTTCATGACCGGCAAGTATTGCATTCCGCATCTGAAGAAAGCCGCCAACCCGCACATCCTGACGCTGTCTCCGCCGCTCGATATGCGTGCCAAATGGTTCGCTCCACACGTGGCGTATTCGATGGCCAAGTATGGGATGAGCCTGTGCACGCTGGCCTGGGCCGAGGAGTTCCGTAAAGACGGCATCGCCGCCAACTCTCTGTGGCCGCGCACGACGATTGCCACCGCTGCCGTGAAAATGATCGGCGGTGATCCGCTTCTGAAGCGGTCGCGGACGCCCGAGATCATGGCCGATGCAGCGTATGTGATCCTGTGCAAGCCTGCCCGCGAGTTCACCGGGCATTTCTGTGTCGACGAGATCGTGCTGCGTGAGGCCGGTGTGCGGGATTTCTCGGGTTATGCTGCGGTGCCGGGCACGCCGGATCGCGAACTCTCCCCGGACTTTTTCCTGCCCGAAGATTTGCTCCGCATGGGCTGATCATGGCGATGCCGCGGCCATCATCGCCGCGGCCGTCTTGTCGTGCCTTTATCATCTCCGTCATGTCCCGTTGGCGTCCTCCTCCAGAGAAATCCTCGCCGTACATCACTGCGCAAGGCCATGCGCGCCTGAAGGCTGAGTTCGAATATCTGTGGCGCGAACGCCGGCCGGAAGTGGTCAAGGCGCTGGCTGCCGCCGCCGCGGAAGGCGACCGCAGCGAGAATGCCGAGTACCAGTACCGCAAGAAAGAGCTGCGCGAAATCGACGCCCGCCTCAAATACCTGACCACGCGCTTGCAGGAGGTGACGATCGTCGACGTGCGGCCACGCGACGACGGCAAGGTCTATTTCGGGGCCTGGGTCGAGATCGCCGACGCATCCGGCCAGACGCGCCGGTATCGCATCGTCGGCGCCGATGAGGCCGATGCCCAGTCCGGTTTGATCAGTGTCGATTCGCCGGTGGCCCGCGCGCTTCTCGGCAGATCCGAAGGCGAGCTGGTGCGCGTGGTGCTACCCGGCGGAGTCCAGGAACTGGAAATCGTCGCCGTTTACTACGACGTGTAAATCGGAGCGATAAAGCATCAAGCGCGAAAGCGCAGGCGCGGGCAAAGCGCGGTCCATGCGCCACCGGCGTATGCGGCCGTGAGCGCATCGGCCTGTACGGCGAGGGGCCGAGAATCGCCGGCCTTGACGGCGCAGACGCGTCGGCTTACTGTGAAAACATGACAAATGTCGAATATTGGAATCTGCCTCGCCGGACGCAGCGGAGTGCGGCCGGTCCATTGCGGTTGCGCGGGGCATGGATGAACGCGTCCTGTCGTGGAGAGCAGCCATGAATATTCCCGCACCAGTTCGTCCCCTGCGCGTCGCCATCATCGGTGCTGGTTTCGGTGGACTGGGCATGGCCTATTACCTGCGCCGCGCCGGGATCGAAGATTTCGTGATTCTCGAAAAAGCCACGGACATCGGCGGGACCTGGCGCGAGAACACCTATCCGGGCGCGGCCTGCGACATTCCATCGCATTTTTATTCGTTTTCTTTCGAGCCGCATTACCCCTGGTCGAACCGCTATGCGCCGCAGCCGGAGATCCTGGCTTACCTGCGTCATTGCGCGCGCAAGTACGACATCCTGCGCCACGTCCGCTTCAAGGCCGAGGTGACCGATGCGGTCTTCGATGCCGCGCGGGGTCTGTGGCGGCTTATGCTCGCCGATGGGAGCACCGTCGAGGCCGAGACCGTCGTCAGCGCGGTCGGCCAGCTGCACCGTCCATCGATTCCGGACATCCCCGGGCGTGATCGCTTCCAGGGACGCATGTTCCATTCCGCACGCTGGGATCACGACTACGAGCTGGATGGCAAGCGTGTGGCCGTCATCGGCACCGGCGCCAGTGCGATCCAGTTCGTACCGGCGATCGCGCCGCGCCTGCGGCAACTGTACGTCTATCAACGCTCGCCGGGCTGGATCATCCCCAAGTTCGACCATACGTTCTCGCGCTTCGAACGTTGGCTGTTCGACACCTTTCCGATCCTGCACGACCTCGATCGTCTGCGCATCTACTGCATCACCGAGGCGCTGGCCTACGCCTACGAAGGGCACAAGTGGCTGGAGAAGCTGGTCACGGTATTTTCCAAGCTGCAGTACTACATCCAGGTGCGCGATCCGCAGCTGCGCCGCAAGCTCATCCCGGATTATCCGATCGGCTGCAAGCGCATTCTGCTGACGCGCAACTGGCTGCCGACCCTGACGCGGCCGAATGCCGAGCTCATCACCGATGCGGTCACCGAAATCACGGCCTCTGGCGTGCGCAGTGCGGACGGGCGTTTGCGCGAGGTCGATGCGATCATCTGGGGGACCGGGTTTACCGCGACGCAGTTTCTTGCGCCGATGCGCGTCGTCGGGCGCGATGGACTGGAGCTGCACAAGACCTGGACGCGCGGCGCGGAGGCCTATCTGGGCATGACCGTCGCCGGTTTTCCCAACTTCTTCATGCTCTACGGGCCGAACACGAATCTCGGTTCGGGTTCGATCATCTACATGCTCGAATGCCAGCAGCGTTACGTCGTCCGGATGCTGCAGCGCCGCGCCGCGGAAAACCTGGGGCCGGTCGAGGTCACACCCGAGGCTCAGAAAGCTTACGTCGAGGAGATGCAGGCACGTAGCCAGAAAACGACGTATGTCGGCGGATGCCGCAGCTGGTACATCACCGCGGATGGCCGCAATACCAACAACTGGGTGGGATTGATGTACGAATACCGTCGCCGCACGGCCGAGCCGGTGATGGACCACTACCGGATATGGCCGTTGCCGGTACGGCCCGTCGCAACCGGTGCGTGAAGGTCATTGTTCCGATCCATCTTTTGTCCTCCCGAGAACCCAGGCATGCAGCGCAAACCTTTGCCCCCCGAGATGGACCTGTTCCGCGATGCCGCGCGCAGGTTCTTCCAGACCGAGATCGGACCGCACTCCGAGCGCTGGCGCGCCGCCGGCATCGTCGATCGCGAGGCTTACCGCAAGGCAGGGGCCGCAGGCTTTTTGTGCATCTGGGCGGACGAATCTTATGGTGGGCTCGGCCTTGATGATTTTCGCTACGAACAAATCCTCATCGAGGAAAACGCCGCCCACGGCGACAGCGGTTTTCTGATGTCTTTGCACAGCCGCCTGGTGGCGCCGTATTTCCGTCATTTCGGCACGGCGGAACAGCAGCGGCGGTTCATCCCGCACTTCGTCAGCGGCGAGAAGATTCTCGCGATTGCGATGACGGAACCCGACGCCGGGTCGGATCTCGCCGGCATCAAGACGAGGGCCGAGGACAAAGGCGACTACTGGCTGCTCAACGGCGCCAAGACCTATATCTCCAACGGCATCCTCGCCGACGTGGTCATCGTCGCCGCCCGCACGCATCCGGACAATCCGCATGGCCTGACGCTGTTCATCGTCGAGCGCGGCATGGAGGGTTTCGAGCGCGGACGCATGCTCAAGAAGATGGGCATGAAATCCCAGGATACCGCCGAACTGTTCTTCCGCGACGTCAAGATTCCCAAGGAGAACGTGCTGGGCGCGGTCCACGGCGGCTTTTATCACCTGATGAAAGGGCTGGTCGAGGAACGCCTGATCGCCGCCTGCGGCAACATCGCCGCCGCGCGTGTCGCGATGGAGTTGACCAAGGCGTTCGTGCGCCAGCGCAAGGTGTTCGGCAAGCCGCTGTCCAAGATGCAGAACACGCGCTTCAAGCTCGCGGCGCTGGATGCCGAAATCGAGATCGCGCAGACTTTCGTCGACCGCTGCGTCGAGGAGCACAACGAAGGCCGGCTCAGCGCCGAGGACGCCGCGCGCGCCAAGCTGTACACCAGCGAGCTCAATGGCCGCATGGTCGATGAGGGTGTGCAACTACACGGCGGAGCCGGTTACATGGAGGAATATCGGATCTGCCGGTTGTACGAGGATGAACGCATCCACCGCATCCTCGCGGGCACCTCGGAAATCATGAAGGAAATCATCGCCCGCTCGATCCTCGACTGAGAGTTGCGTATGGACGAACGAAGCCTGCTGTGTGCGGTCGAGGACCGTGTCGCGGTGATCCGCTTGAACCGACCCAAGACACTCAACGCACTGACGCCGGATCTGCTCGACGGGCTACGCCGTGCGATCGAAGGCTACGCGGCGGACGATGCCGTGGGCGCGATCCTGCTCACCGGGGAGGGGCGCGGTTTCTCATCGGGCGCGGATCTCATCGCCAACGCGGCGCAGCCGCCGCGCGATGCCGAGGGCAGGCTCGACCTGGGCCATGCGCTCGAGGCCTGCTATAACCCGCTCGTGTTGCAGATGCGCACTTGTCCGAAGCCGATCATCGCCGCGGTCAATGGCATGGCCGCCGGTGCCGGTGCCAGCCTCGCGCTGATGGCGGATCTGACCCTGGCGGCGCGTTCGGCGTATTTCCTGCAGGCCTTCGTCCACATCGGGCTGATCCCGGATGCCGGGGCAACCTGGATTCTGCCGCGTCTGGTTGGGGCGCAGCGCGCCATGGGACTGGCCCTGCTCGGCGAGCGCCTTTCGGCACAGGATGCGAAGGACTGGGGGCTGATCTGGGATGTCGTCGATGACGAACAGCTTCTGCCGACGGCGCTGGCACTGGCGCGGCGGCTGGCATCCGGCCCGGGGCTGGCCATTGCGCGCATCAAGCGCGCGCTGCAGGCGGCGCTCGGTAATGATCTGACTGTGCAGTTGCAGCTCGAGGCCGAGTTGCAGCGTGAATGCGGGCGCACGCAGGATTTCATCGAAGGCGCGGCGGCCTTCGTCCAGAAGCGGCCGCCCCGGTTCCGCAATCGTTGAAGGCGCGCCTCGCTGGGCGATCTCATCGGTGCTCGTCCGCTGCCGGTACGGTGTCGATTGCGCGTATACTCGCCGCCGGCAGTGCGGCTGGATGAGCCCGTGCAACCCTTGCCCGTCGCCCGGCGCGGAAGGTGTGCGGGATGAGGCTTGACGCACGCAGTCGGTAAGCCAGACCCGGGCGGTGTAGCCGCCTATGCCGTATCGGGCATCCGCAGCATCTACCGCAGCATCTGCTTGGAAATACAAAGCCGTTCGAGTGAGGGTCTCACAATGGCGTGCAGGTGACGGCACGTCATTGTCCTTGCTCCAGTATCCGGAGGTTTTCATGTCCGAAGTCACGCGCGCCACCTTCGATGAAGTGATGGTGCCCAATTACCAGCCGGCGCCGATCATCCCGGTACGCGGCCAGGGTTCGCGGCTGTGGGATCAGCAGGGGCGCGAATACGTGGATTTCGCTGGCGGCATCGCCGTGACCGTGCTCGGTCATGCGCACCCGAAGATGGTTGCCGCACTCACCGAGCAGGCCGGCAGACTCTGGCATGTGTCCAATGTGATGACCAACGAGCCGGCGCTGCGGCTCGCGCAGCGGCTGGTTGCGCTGACGTTTGCCGAGCGGGTGTTTTTCTGCAACTCCGGCGCCGAGGCCAACGAGGCGGCGTTCAAGCTCGCGCGGCGCTGGGGGAATACCCGCTTCGGACCACACAAGAACACCATCCTGTCATTTCACAACGCGTTTCACGGGCGCACGCTGTTCACCGTCAGCGTCGGTGGCCAGCCCAAGTACACGCAGGGCTTCGAGCCCTTGCCCGGCGGTATCCGGCATCTGCCATTCAATGATGCGGATGCGCTCGCAGCGGCGATGAACGATACCGTCTGCGCGGTGGTCATGGAGCCGGTGCAGGGCGAGGGCGGGGTGATGCCGGCGACAGCAGAATTCGCACGCGCGGTGCGCGCCCTCTGCGACAAGCATCAGGCCCTGCTGATTTACGACGAGGTACAAACCGGCAATGGCCGCACCGGTACGCTATTCGCCTATGAG
Source organism: Fontimonas thermophila (assembly GCF_900113085.1). GTDB lineage: Bacteria > Pseudomonadota > Gammaproteobacteria > Nevskiales > Nevskiaceae > Solimonas > Solimonas thermophila. The sequence goes on from NZ_FOOC01000003.1 coordinate 317,127, forward strand.
CAGTTCGGCATCGTGCCCGACGTGCTGACGACGGCCAAGGGGCTCGGCGGCGGTTTCCCGATCGGGGCGATGCTGACCACCCGATCGCTTGCCGAGGTGCTCGCCTTTGGCACCCATGGTTCGACCTACGGAGGCAATCCACTCGCCTGTGCCGTGGCCGCTGCGGTGCTCGATGAAGTCTCGAATCCGGCACTGTTGCGCAACGTCGCCGAGCGCTCGGCGCAGTTGCGGGCAGGCCTTGACGTGCTCTCGGCCCGCTATGGCCTGTTCGGCCCTGCGCGGGGTATGGGCTTGCTGCTCGGCGCGCCGGTGGCCGAGGCCTGGAAGGGGCGCGCCAAGGACATCGTCAATGCCGCGCTCGCCGAGGGCCTATGGCTGCTGGTGGCCGGGCCCGATGTACTGCGCTTTGCGCCCGCGCTCAACATCACCGAGGCCGATGTGAGCGAGGGGCTTGCCCGTCTGGAGCGGGTCTGTGCAGCCCTTGCGGCTCCCCGCGAGGCGGCAAACGCCTGAAAAGCTCCGCGCGGTTTCAGCGTACCAGTGGCCAGAACACGCGTTCGCCTTGCAGCTCGAAGACCACGCCATCCGGCGTGATGTCCACGATGACGGGGCCGCTGTCCAGGGCCTGGCCTTCGCGGTAGCGGCGGCCGTCGATCATGACCCAGCGTTTCTCCGCAAGCGGGTCATAGACGTGCACTTGCAGGTTCAAAGCCGGGAATTGCGCGCGAAACGCCGGCGGCATGTCGCGTAGCAGCGGCGGCGCGCCGCTGGGCGGCAGCGGTGGTTCGGGTTTCGCGGTATCCGGTATCTGCGCCGGGGGTTCGGTCGGCGCCGTCGGCTCCGGCATCGATGGTGGCGCGCTGGTTTCGGCCGGCCGTGCGCTCTGTTCGACCGCCGGCGGTGGCGTGGCGGCGCGATCGGGTGCACGGGCCTGGAAAGGCGGGGTGACGTCGTCCAGGGTCGCGATCGCGCTGTCGTCCTCGAACACCGGTAATCCGCCCAGCGGCGGGGATTCGGCGTCGGCTGCGGCGGCCTGGAGTATCGGTTGCGGCAGGTCGCCAGGCTGGGGTTGTGCAGCCGGTGCCGGCATCGATTGCGCCGGTGCGGGGGGGCGTCGTAGCCACCACGCCGCGAGCATTGCAAGAAGCAGGATCAGCGTCGCCGCCGCGAGCGCGAGCAGGCGCGGATTACGCCGCTGCACGGGCGGCGCGACGGTGACCAGTGTTTCGGCGCTCGGAGCCTGCCCGAGCGTGCGTTCGCGCTCGGCCCGGCGCAGGGCGTCGAGGATGTAGCTCACGGCCGCCCTCCGCTCAAGGTGGGCGTGTCCGGAAGGCCATCGCTGAGTGCGATCAGCGTGCGGATGCCGGCGACGCCATCCGCGACGAGACCGCGCTCGGCCTGAAAGGATTTGAGGGCCGCAGCCAGCCTCTCGTCGAACTGTGTCGGCACCGGCGTGGGCACGGGAACTCCGCTGGATTCGGCGAGCCGGCGCCACAGGGTGGGGATGTCCGGTCCGCTGCTGCCGGGGCCGACATACGTCCATTGCGTCGGGCGTCGCCACAGCAGCAGGAATTCGCCGGACCATACGCTGTCGAGATCGGCCCGGCGCAGGCGCAGCGGACCGAGCACGGTATCGAGCAGTGCATGTTCCTTGCCCAGTTCGAGCAGCAGGAAATGCTGTTCGCCGGAGCCCGGCAGCTTGAGCGTCAGGATCGCTGGCCGGTCCATCTGTTCGAGATCGGTCCACTCGCCTTGCGTGCGATAGCATTCCAGTGCGCGCACGCGCAGCGCGGCGCAGACGTTTTCACCACTCGGGATTACCAAACGCGGCTCCCACAGCCGGATCAGCCGCCCGACCACGATGCTCAGTGGCTGTGCGGTCCGCTCCAGATCCTCGATCGTGGCAAGCGGCAGCTTGGGCATCAGCACGGGCGGCGGTGTGTCGGTCGCCGTGTCGGTCGTCGCGTCGGTCGGCGGTGGCGGCGGTGAGGGTTGGGGCGCCGCCGGATGGACTGTCGCGAGCAGCGGTTCGTCGCGGGTGTAGCTGTAAATGAACAGTGCCGTGCACACCAGCAGCGCGACGAGCCAGGCCGCTTCGATCCAGCGCCAGCGCAGCGGCGCGCCCGGGTCGAAAACCTGCGGTAACGCGCCCATGGCTTCGCGGGCGGCCTTGCGGACGGTTTTGGCATCGACGGTGCGCAGGTGTTGCGCATACGCGCCGAGCAGCGCGCGGTCGCAGATGATGTTGATCAGCCGCGGCACGCCGCGCGAGTACCGGTGAACGAGATCCAGCGCGCGCGGCGAGAAGATCGGCGCGCGGCAGCCGGCCACCCGCAGGCGATGTTCGACGTACTCGCGCGTCTCCTGCGCCGAGAGCGGTGTCAGGTGATAGCGCGCCGTGATACGGCTGGCGAGCTGGCGCAGGTCCGGCCGTGCCAGCAGTGCGGACAGCTCGGGCTGACCGATCAGCATGATCCGCAGCAGTTTCTCCTTGCTCGTCTCCAGGTTGGTCAGCAGCCGCACCTGCTCGAGTACCCCCGGGGTCAGATTCTGGGCTTCGTCGATGATCAGCACGGTGCGGCGGCCGGCGGCATGTGCACGCAAGAGATGCTCGTTGAGCGCATCCACCAGCGTTTTGAGCGTTGCGCCCTCGCGCTGGTAGGGGACGTTCAGCTCATCGCAAATGGACTGTACGAATTCCTGTTCGCTCTGCCGCGGATTGTGGATCATCGCGACATCCACGTCCGACAGCTTCTGCTCGAGCAGCGTGCGCACGATCGTGGTTTTGCCGGTGCCGACCTCCCCGGTGAGCTGCACGAAACCACCATATTGACCGGTGCCGTACAGCAGATGCCCCAGCGCCTCTTGATGGCGCGGGGACATGTACAGAAAAGCTGGGTCCGGGGTGATGGAAAAAGGCATCTCCCGGAGCTGGAAAAACTCGGTGTACACGGGTCGGATGGTGGATGACGTCTGGAGTATAGCCTTCAGGGGGTCTTGCGCAGCATGTCGATGTGGGGAATGCCGTCTTCCAGATAAGGAGCCGAGATCGGCGCAAAACCAAGCGAGGCGTAAAACCGTTGCAAGTGCGCCTGGCCGGAGAGAAACACGCTCTGCCCCGGATAGCGTTCGGCGCACTGCATGAGTGCTTCGCGCATCGCGCGGCGCCCCAAGCCGCCGCCGCGCGCCGATGGGTGCACGACCAGGCGGCCGATGGCGACTTGCGGCACTTTCACGCCCGGCGGCAGCAGGCGCAGATAGGCGAGCAGGTTCCCGTCCGTATCGTGACCGCACAGGTGCAGGCACCGTGGATCCAGTCCATCGATGTCGGCGTAGGCGCACTGCTGCTCGACGATGAACACATCCGCGCGCAGCCTGAGTAGGCCATACAGCGTATCGGCATCGAGCGCATGCCAGTCGTACCAGCGAAAGACGACGTCGGTCATCCGGTGCGTTGGAAGTCGTAGAGACTGCCGAGTTTGAGCAGACGGGTCAGCTCGTCGAGCGCGGTGCGGCTTTCCTCGAGGAGCTGGGGATCGGCGAGATCGTCGGGGTCGAGGCGGTCGCGATAATGGCGGTCGATCCAGGCCAGCAGCGCATCGGCGCGTTCCGGCGTCAGCCAGGCGCAGGGGTTCACCGCTGCGCGCTCGGCGTCGGTCAGCACCACGCGCAGCCGCAGGCAGGCGGGCCCGCCGCCGTTGTTCATCGATTGCCGCAGATCGAAGACGTGCACACGGTCGATCGGATTGGCAGGGTCGGCGACGATGCGCTGGATCGCGGCCCAGACGCGCGGATGTTCTTCGCATTCACGTGCAACGATCAGGTGCATGCCGCCTGCCGGCGGGCAGACGAGCTGCGAGTTGAACAGGTAGGACGCAACCGCTTCGTCGAGACTCACCTCATCGGCAGCCACTTCGATGAACACCGGTCGGCGTTCGCCCTGCAAGTGCGTGCAGATCCAGCTGCGCAGGCTTTGCGCATCGACGAAGGCTTGTTCGTGGTAGAGCAGCACCTCGCGGTTGCCGACGGCGATGACGTCGTTGTGGAAGACACCGTGATCGATGGCGTCCGGATGCTGTTGCGCGAAGTAAGTGCTTGGCATCGACAGCTCGTGCAGTCGCGCAATCGATTCACAGGCCTGCCGTGTCTGCCGGGCCGGAAAGCGCTGCGGCACCGGCTGCTGGAAGACGCCACGGCCATAGACGAACAGCTCGAGTCCCGGCGCGCCGTATTCGCTGCACAAACGGGTGTGGTTGGCGGCGCCCTCGTCGCCCAGGGCGGGCGTGGCCGGCAACGGGGCATGGTGCGCGAACAGACTCGGGTCCGGGAAGATCGCCTTGAGCACGCGCGCGGTCGTTTCCGTCTCGATGGCACGGTGCAGGTGGCTGCACAGGTTCGCTGGCGTGAAATGCACACGCCCGTCGGCAGTGTCGGCGCTCGGTGAGACGGTGGCGGCATTTGCCGCCCACATCGCCGAGGCGGAAGCTGCGGCAGCGAGCAGCTCCGGTGCGGCGCGGCGCGCCTTGGACAGGATCTGGGCGTCTGTTCCGGTAAAGCCGAGCCGGCGCAGGGTGGGCAGATGGGGGCGTTCCTGCGGAGGCAGCACGCCCTGGGCCAGGCCGAGATCGAGCAGCGCGCGCATTTTCATCAGGCCCTGGCGTGCGGCCTGTCGCGGATTCGAGGTTTTCTGTGCATTGCGTGCGGATGCGACGTTGCCGAAGGACAGGCCCGCGTAGTTGTGGGTCGGTCCGACCAGGCCGTCGAAATTGGCTTCGATCGCCGTGCGATGCACCTGCGCGCTCACAGCTTCACCCCCGGTGGCAAGGTGCCGGTGATGCGGGCATGGGGAGCTTCGCTGCTCGCCATCGGATAGGCGCAATAGTCGGCCGCGTAATAGGCACTGGGCCGATGGTTACCGCTGGCGCCGATGCCGCCGAACGGATAGGCGCTGGAGGCGCCGGTTGTCGGCCGGTTCCAGTTGACGATACCGGCGCGGATCCGCCGCCAGAAGCGTTCGTACTCGCGCTCATCGTCGCTGATGAGCCCGGCAGCCAGGCCAAAGCGGGTGCGGTTGGCGCCGTCGATCGCCTCGTCGAGGTCCGTGTAACGGATCACCTGCAAGAGCGGGCCGAAGTATTCCTCATCGGGCGGATCGCTGACGGCGCTGACATCGAGCACCGCTGGTGAGACGAAAGCGCTGCCGGCGCTGCGTGCGCGCATCGGCAGCAATGCACGGGCTCCGAGAGCCAGCAGACGGTCCTGCGCAGCGCATAGCTGATCCACCGCCTGCGGGCTGATCACGGGCCCCATGTATGGCTGGGGTTCGGCATCCCAGCGGTCGATGGCGAGGGTTTCGGTGACACCACACAGACGGCGCAGGAAGGCATCGCCCCAGGCTCCGCCCGGCACGAACAGGCGCCGCGCGCAGGTGCAGCGCTGACCCGTGGTGATGAAGGCGGATTGCACGACGGTCAGCACCGCGGCATCGCAGTCGGACACCTCACGCACGATCAGCGGGTTGTTACCGCCCATTTCCAGCGCGAGGATGCGCCCGGTATGGCCGGCGAACTGGCGATGCAGCAGGGTGCCGGTGCGTTCGCTGCCAGTGAAATAGAGGCCGTCGAGCTGGGGATGCGCAGCAATGGCTGCGCCGGTTTCGCGTTCCCCCTGCAACAGGTTGAGTACGCCGGGCGGAATGCCCGCGCGTTGCCACAGGCGCACGGTCAACTCGGCAGTGGCCGGTGTCTGCTCGCTGGGTTTGAACAGCACGGTGTTGCCGGCGAGCAGAGCCGGCACGATATGGCCATTGGGCAGATGGCCGGGGAAGTTGTAGGGGCCGAACACGGCGACGACACCGTGCGGCCGGTGGCGCAAGACGTGCCGGCCGAACTCGGTCGGCTGCTCATGCATTCCGGTGCGGGCATGATAGGCGCGGATCGACAAATCGATCTTGCCGATCATCGCCTCGACTTCGGTGCGCGCTTCCCACAGCGGTTTGCCGACTTCCTCGGCGATGCAGCGTGCGAGCGTTTCGCGCTCGGTCTTGAGCGCATCGGCGAAGCGCTTGATGATCGCCTCGCGCTCGGCGACGTCGAGATCGGCCCAGCGGGCAAAGGCGGCGCGCGCCGCGCGGAAAGCGGCATCGACGTCGCCGGCGTCGGCGGCATGGCCCCGCCAGATCACGTGCAGATCGTGTGGCGCGAAACTCGCGAGCGGCGAACCTCGGCCCTCACGCCAGATCCCATCGATGAAAAGCCGTCCGGTGCGCATGGGCATCTCCGTCACAGCGCGACGATGCGCGCACCATCGCCGGCTTCGAGCCGCAGCGCCTGGGCGAGCGCAGCATCGAGCGTGACACGGTCGCGCTGCGGCGCGAGCGTGGCGAGTGCGCAGCGGAATTCACCCAGGGATAGGTTTGAAATCAAATGTGCGCTGCCGCCGTCTCGGTCCGGCGTGCCGATCTGCACGCGTACCACGCGCGAGCGACGGATCGAACGCACCGCACCGGTCGGGGCTTCGACCACGGGTCCGCCGTCGAAGATATCGACGTAGTGCTGGTAGCGGAATCCCTCTTGCTCGAGCAGCCGCAGCGCGGGTTTCGTCTGCGGGTGGACCTGGCCGAGGACCTGCTGCGCCTCCTGTGGCAGCAGCACCGTATAGATCGGATGCTTGGGCATCAGCTCGGCGATGCAGGCCTTGTTGCCCTGGCCGACGATGTGTTCGGCATCGCCATATTCGATGCTGAAGAAATGCCGGCCGAGCCCTTCCCAGAACGGCGAGCGCCCGGATTCGTCCGACACGCCACGCATCTCGGCAATGATCTTGTCGGCAAAGCGCTCGCGGAATCCGGCGATGAACAGGAAACGCGACTTCGACAGCAGGTGGCCGATGCCTTCGCTGCGGAAGCGTGGCGACAGATACAGCGAGCACAGCACGCTGGCGCCGGTGAGATCGTTCGACAGATACAGGGTGGGCACCCGTGCATAGACGCCGAGGGTGCGGCTGGCGTGCACGGTCAGGCCGACGTGGTAGTTGTAAAAGGGTTCGTCGAGTCCGCAGGCCGCTTCCACCGCGCAGCAGCCGCCAATCTCCCCGCTCGTGGTTTCCTCGAGCACGAACATGTAGCGTTGGTGGCCGGGGCGCTCGACGGGATCGGCAAACGATTCGAGCGAGCGCTCGATCTTGGCGCGCAGCGTGTCGCGCTGCGGCGGCAGCGAGGTGAACCCGGCGCCGGCGGTTTGGGCCATGCCCAGCAGTGCGTCGAGATCGTCGAGGCGGATCGGTCGGATCAGGCGCATGTCAGTTCCAGCACAGTTCGCCGCTGGCCAGGCGCAACAGCAGCAGCGCGCAGATCTTCGCGCGCTCGGTCAGCGAGGAGATGCGCATGCGTTCCTGGTCGGAGTGGATGTCGCGCCCGACGACGCCGAGGTTGTCCACGTTGGGCAGTCCGTAGGCGGCGAGGTTGTTGCCGTCGCAGCAACCACCGGTCGGTTTGAAGGTCAGCGGGGTGCCGAGGCGCTGGCCGCAGTCCGCGAGCAGGTCCATGAGTCTGCGATGATGCGCATCGACGATTTTGGGCGGGCGTGTGAAGCCGCCGCGCAGCGTGATGCGGATGCCGTCGCGCTGGCTTTGCGCGAGGAGGGTCTCGAGCCGGGTCTGGACCCAGGCGGCGTCATCGGGGTGCGCCGTACGCACGTTGAACTTGAATACGCACAAGTCCGGGACGACGTTGAGTGCACCGCCGCCGTGGGCATAACCGGGATTGAAGGTGACGCCCTCGCGCTGACCGTTGAGGCGGTCGATCGCTTGGATGATGCCCGCGGCGGCGCACAGCGCATTGCGCCCCGCTTCCGGATTGCGCCCGGCGTGCGCGGCGCGGCCATGCACGATCACATCGAAATTGCCGCTGCCCTTGCGCGCCGAGGCGAGACTGCCATCCGGCAGGGCGGGTTCGAAGATCAGCCCGAAATGATGGCGGGCTGCGGCTTCCCTGAGCAGCGGATCCGAACCCTGCGAGCCCACTTCCTCGTCCGGGTTGAGCAGCACCTCCCAGCCGATGTGCGCGCGCCACGGGCTGCGTTCGAGCGCGGCCAGGGCCGCCCACATGACCATCAACCCGCCCTTGAGGTCTGCAACTCCGGGTCCATGCAGGGTGTCCTCGTCCTCCTGTCGTGCGTGCTGGAACGGGTGCTCGGGTGCGAACACCGTATCGAGATGCCCGCCCAGAAAGATCTGCAGCGGCGCCTCCGGACGCTGGCGCAGCCGCAACGCGGGGCCGAGCGGGGTTTCGCACAACCTGCCGTCGTCCGCCGTCGTGCGCAGCGGCGCAACGTCGATCCACTCATGCGTGCAACCCAGCGGTGCGAAGTATGCGAGCATCTCCTCAGCCACCGCGCGGACTCCTGCCGCGTTCAGGCTGCCCGAATTGCGGTTCGCAAGGCGCAGCACCGCGTCGCGCAGCATGGGGAGCTGTGCGTCGATCCACGTCAGGTGCGGGCGAAAATCCTCTCGCATGCCCAGGACCGGTTCTGCTGTAATGGAACGAGTCTAATCCTGTCCTGTGACCCGAATCTTGCGCATGAGGAAAATCCTGGGTGCCCTGCTGGGGTTGTGGGTTGCACTGCCTGCATGGAGCGCCGACCAGGCGCTATGGGAGAAAAGCACGCTCAACCGGATCCTTGCGCGCGGCGAGCTGCGGGTCGGCCTCGAAGCCGGCTATATGCCCTTCGAGATGCGTGACAAGAAGGGCAACATCATCGGCTTCGACGTTGACATCGCGCGGCTGATGGCCAAGGCCATGGGCGTGAAACTGACGCTGGTCAACACGCAGTGGGATGGCATCATCCCGGCGCTGTTGACCGACAAGTTCGATGTACTGATGGGCGGGATGACGATCACGCCCGAGCGCAATCTGCAGGTCAATTTCACCGATCCGTACATTTACATCGGCCAGACCGTGCTGCTCGCGCGCAAGCATGAGCACACGATCACCGTTTACAGCCAGCTCGACGATCCGCGCTACACGATCGCCACCAAGCTCGGCACCACCGGCGAGATCGCGGCGCGGCGGTACATGCCCAAGGCCCGCATCAAGAGCTTCGAGAGCGAGGCCGACGCGGCGATGGAAGTCCGCAATGGGCGCGCCGACGCTTTCGTTTACGACATGCCCTACAACGTCGTCTATGCGGCGCAGTTTCCGGATGCGCTGGTCCATCTCAAAGAGCCGTTCACGCGCGAGGCCCTGGGCTGGGCCGTGCGCAAGGGCGATCCGGACTTCCTCAACTGGCTGAACCATTTCCTGCGCCAGATCAAGGACGACGGCGTCTATGACGCGCTGTACAAGAAATGGTTCGAAAACACCGCGTGGCTGCAGCATGTCGCGAACTGACCGCCTGCTGCGTGCCGTGATCTGGTATGCGCTTTATGTGGCACTGCTCGCGGCCCTGGCCTGGGGTATCTACGCCGCCGCCCAGCGTGTCGATTACGACTGGAACTGGAGCCGGGTGCCGCAGTACATCGTCAGCTTCGACGGCGAGGAAATCCTTGCGCCGTTCGACGGTTTCGTTGCACTCGCCGACGATGGCCGCACGATCCGGCTCAGCGCCCTGCGTACGGCCGAAACGGCCGAAATCCACGGATTCGACCGTATCACCGTTGGCGACGGCGATCTCGTCCTCGAAAACGACGTCATCGCGATCCGCAGCGGAATCACGCCGGGTCCACTCGCCTGGGGCTTGTGGCTGACGCTCAAGCTGTCGGCGATCTCGCTGGTGTTTGCACTCATCATCGGTGTCCTCGCCGGGCTTGCACGTGTGGCCAGTAATCCGGCAGCGCGTGCGTTGTCCGCGACTTACGTCGAAATCATCCGCGGTACCCCACTGCTCGTGCAGATCTTCATCTTCTATTTCTTCGTCGGCACCGTGCTGGATCTGTCGGCCTTCACCGCCGGCGTCGCCGCTCTGGCCGTGTTTACCGGCGCTTACGTCGCCGAGATCGTGCGTGCCGGCATCGAGGCCGTGCCGCGTGGGCAGATGGAGGCGGCGCGCAGCCTGGGACTGTCGTATGCACAGGCGATGCGCCACGTGATCCTGCCGCAGGCGCTGAAAAAATCCCTGCCGCCGCTGGCCGGACAATTCATCAATCTGATCAAGGATTCCTCGCTGGTGTCGGTGATGGCGCTGACCGATCTCACCAAGGCCGGCCGCGAAGTGGTGAGCTCGACGTTCAGTCCTTTCGAAGTCTGGTTCACCGTCGCGGCGATGTACCTGCTGCTGACCGGCACGTTGTCGCTGTGGGTCCGGCGCCTCGAACGCAGGCTCGCCCATGGCTGATGTCTTGATCGAAGTCCGTGGCGTCTGCAAGACCTACGCCAACGGCGTGGTCGCGCTCGACGATGTATCGCTCACCGTCGAGAAAGGCGAGGTCGTCTGCATCGTCGGGCCCAGCGGCTCGGGCAAATCGACGCTGCTGCGCACGCTCAATGCGCTGGAGCCGATCAGCAGCGGAGACGTCCGGGTGCTCGGCGAGCGGGTGCACGACCCGCGGACCGACCTCAACCGTCTGCGCACGCGTGTCGGCATGGTATTCCAATCGTTCAACCTGTTCCCACACCGGACGGTGCTGGAGAACCTGACGCTGGCACCGCGCATCGTCCAGCGCATTGGCGATGTCCAGGCACGCGAGCGCGCGCTGCATCTGCTGGACAAAGTCGGGCTCGCCGACAAGCACAACCACTACCCGGGACAGCTCTCCGGCGGCCAGCAGCAGCGCGTCGCGATCGCGCGCGCGCTCGCGATGAATCCGGAAGTCATGTTGTTCGACGAGCCCACCAGCGCCCTCGATCCGGAAAAGGTCGGCGAGGTACTCGACGTGATGAAGGCTCTGGCCGCCGAGGGGATGACCATGTGCGTGGTCACCCATGAGATGGGATTCGCACGCGCGGTTGCCGACCGTGTCGTGTTCATGGAGTCGGGGCGGATCACTCACGTCGATGCGCCCGAGCGGTTCTTCACCGGCTCCGGCCATGCGCGCCTGCAGGCCTTCCTCGGGCAGGTTCTGCATGGATGATGGTCATCGACTACCATTCCGGTGCGTCTGCGAACACCAGTAGCAGCCGCCGGCACACCTGGCAGCCTGCCGGCGCCATTGAGCGCCAGGGATGGCTCGGGTGGTAGCGGTTGTCGAGATACGCCCTTGTAGCTCAGTGGGTGAGCCGGGG
>NZ_FOOC01000004.1:0-140408 GCF_900113085.1 Fontimonas thermophila
GCGAACGCCCGCACAGGGATGTGCGGGCAGGATCCCGGCGCCAGGGATGGCTCGGGTGGTAGCGGTTGTCGAGATACGCCCTTGTAGCTCAGTGGATAGAGCATCCGCCTCCTAAGCGGAGGGTCGCAGGTTCGATTCCTGCCAAGGGCGCCAGCGCCAGTGGATAACTTCTCAATCCGCATTCACAAGCTGCCCGATTTTCTTGTTTTCCGGGGCATTTCGGGTTTAGGATCGGTAGCGTCATTCATCGAGTGCCGCGGGGGCTGCGGCAGGTGACGGGGACTTATTGTCAAGACGAATAACTGGGCTGTGGCTGTTGCGGCCTTGTTCGCATTGCTGCTAAGCGCTTGTGGGGGCGGTGCGACCTTGGGGAGCGGCCAGACCACTGGCGGTACGCTGGGCGGGACTACGGGCGGCGGCACCACAGGCGGATCGACAGGCGGATCGACCGGTGGCCCACCCGCATTGGTCGAGTTGACGCCAGCACAGACTGCAATCTTGGCCGACGGCAGTTCTACGGTGTTGTTGACGGCGACTTTGGTGGATGACCAGGGCAATCCGATTGCTGGTGAGCGGCTGGATTTCAGCGCGACGGCGGGGACGTTGCGCGACGTAGGCAACACGGCGAATGCGACGTTTGCGATGACTGACACGCAGGGCCGTGCGCGGTTGCGGTTGCGTTCGACGACGCTGGTGACGCAGTCGACGGTGACGGTACGGCACGCGACGGGTCTGAGTGCGAACACCACGGTTCGGTTCACGTCTGGTCCGGTTGCCAATCTGGTGGATTTCGTTGTATCGCCTGACGTTCTGGCGCCTGGCGGGGTGGCCAGTGTTGGATTGCGTGCGCTGGATGCCCAGGGCAATCCGGTGTCAGACGAGCTGATTCAGTTCGATGTGCCGAGCAATGCCAGTGGCGGGCGGTTTGAGCACACGCTGGTAGCCACGGACGCGAACGGTTTTGCGCAGGTGCGCTACTTTGCTGGCGCGTCGCCGGGGACGGACACCTTGCGTGCGCGAGCGGGCAGTGGCACGGGTACGCTGGTGGTGACGCGATCGGTGGCGATCAATGTCGGCGTGGCCCAGGTGGGTTCGCTGACCCTGCAGACGGGGGCGTCGCGGATTGTGGCGGATGGGCTGTCAACGGTTGCGCTGCGTGCGACGGTGCGGGATCTCAACGGTAATCCGGTGGTGAATCAGGCGGTTGGGTTTACTGCGAGCGCGGGCACGTTGTCTGCGAGCTCGGCGACGACCAACGCGTCGGGCGTGGCGGAGGTGCGGTTGACCTCGAGCACGGTGGCGCAGTCGGTGGTGGTGCGCGCATTTACTGGCGGTTTTGAGCAGACGGCGGATCTGGAGTTTGCGGCGGGTACGCCATCGGCGCTGACGCTGGCGCTGGCGCCGTCGAGTATCACGCCGAACGGCAGCAGCACGGTACGTGCGACAGTGCAAGATGCCAATGGCAACCGGATATCTGGCGTGACGGTGCGGTTCAGCAACGCGAACGCCACGCTGGGCGGTTTGTCGCAGCAGACGGCGCAGACCGATGGCGCGGGTGAGGCGAGCGTGGTGTATACGGCGCTTTCGCAGACGGGCACGGACACGGTATCGGCGAGTCTGCCGCAGTTTGGTGCGGTATCTCCGGTGAGCGGTAACGTGGTGATCGATGCCAGTGCGGCGGTGATCACCGGTTTGACACTCAGCGCGGGCAGTGCGCAGGTTGCGCCGGGCGGTACGGTCGTGATTCGTGCGACGGTGACGACCAGCTCCGGGCAGATTGCGGGCAAAACGGTGGCGTTTTCGACATCGGCATTGGGTGCGAGCCTGAGCGCGTCCACGGCGACCACGAATGGCCGTGGTGAGGCGGAAGTAACGCTGACGGCGCCGACGGATCCTGGGGTGGTCACGGTTCGTGCTGCGATCGGTGGATTCAATGCGACCGTGGACGTGCAGGTGGGTGCGGGGGTTCCGTCGCTGCTGGATTTGTTTGTGGCCGATGCCCCGACGATGCCGTACAACACGGCGACGACGGTGCGTGCGACGGTACTCGACGCCAACCGCAATCCAGTACCTGGTGTGTTGGTGCTGTTTGATGTTCCGGTGAATGGATCGCGTGGCACCTTGGCGAGTGCGCAGGTGACGACGGACGCGAACGGACGTGCGACGACCTCGTACACGACTGGTCCTGCGACGGGCTCGGCAACGACGGACCGGCTGCAGGTGCGCGTGGCCAACACCAGTCTGGTGAGCAGTATCAATCTGAGCGTTGTGCCGCAGTTGGGCAGCCTGACCCTCTCCGCTGCACAACCCACACTGGTGGCCGACGGCAGCGCCCAGACCGTGGTGCGCGCCGTGGTGCGCGATACGAGCGGGGCACCAGTGCGCAATGCCGATGTGCGCTTGCGCTCGAGCGCCGGTACGCTGACGCCGAGCGCCGGAACGCCGGTGCCGACGAATGCGCAGGGCGAAGCCAGCTTCACCCTCACGGCGGGTAGTATCGCAGGCGAGGCGGTGCTCCAGGCTGACGTCACCGGGGGATTGTCGGCGACGACGGTGGTGCAGTTCGTTCCGGGGGCACCTGCGACACTCGACGTCCAGGCTTTGCCGGGTGTGGTGAATGTGGGGGGACAGGCCACTGTCCGGTCACGCCTGCGTGACGCCAACGGCAATCCCGTTCCTGGCGTGCAGGTGCAGTTCTTGCTGCCCAGCGCCAGCAGTTCGAGTCTCTCGCCGGCGGTTGTGGAAACCGATGCCAACGGTGAAGCTGCGGCGACGTATACGCACCGCGGTTCCGCGGGCACGGAATCGATTACGGTGCGCAGCGCTAGTCTGTCGCAGAACGTTGCATTGACGGCGAATGCGCAGGCCCAGCGCGTTGCCAGTTTGATACTGGATCTGGGGAGCAGTTCGGTTCCGGCAGGCGGTGATGACGTTACCGTGCGCGCCACGGTCCTCGACACGGCGGGGGCGCCGGTCGCTGGCTTGACGGTCGGGTTCACGGCCACCCGCGGCACCTTGAGTGCGGCCAGCGCACTGACCGATTCTGACGGCGTCGCGGAGGTACGGCTGACGCCGCCGACCGACATCGGCTCCGTCACGCTCGCTGCCGTTGCATCAGGATTCAGAGCCGAGGCGACATTGTCCGTCGTACCCGGTCCTGCCGATGCGGCGCAGTCGATCATCGCAGCCGATCCGGCGGCGATTCTCGCGGATGGCAATTCCACGTCCCAGATCACTGTGGTTCTCAATGATGCCTTTGGCAACCCGTTGGCCGATGGAACGCCAGTGCAGTTGACCACGACGCGTGGACAACTGCTGAACACCGTCTCCACGCTCGCCAGCGGACGTGCAACGTTCACGCTGCGCTCTACGCCTGGAACCGGTACGGCTACGGTGCGCGTGGTCGGTGTACCTGGGCTTTCCGTGCCGGTTGCATTCGAGTCGGCCAGCGCGGGCGATCCTGCCTCGATCCGGTTCTCGGTGGTGCAGACGCGCATCAGCGTCGCGGGTGTCGGGCAAACGGATCAGACGCAGATCACGGTCACGGTGCTCGATTCCTCCGGCAATCCGATCGACGAGTCGCGCTATGGCAATAGCGCGCTGAACAATCTGCGCGCGCAGTTAGTGAGCCGGCCCGATGGTGGCGAGTCGCTGACCGGCACGGATGCGAGCTCGACAGTCGTCAGCAATGACGCGAGCGGGATCGTCGATGTGCGCACCCGCAACGGCACGGCGATCCTGACCTTGCGCGCGGGGACGCTGCCTGGGGTCGTACAGGTTCGCTTCTCGGTGCTCGAATTCACCGGCACCGATTTCAATGTGCCGGCAGACGTCGCTGCGGTCGCCGCGCTGCCACAGGTATCGATCGCCGGAGGGCCACCACACACGATCAGCTTTACGCAGCCGATTACCGATGCGATCGAAGACCTGAACAACGGTAACTACCGGCTCAAGGGGAAGGTCGACGTGACCGACCGGTACGGCAACAGCGTGCCGGATGGCACGGTGGTCAACCTGTCACTGATCGATTCGGTGATCGTGCATGACATCACCGGCGCAACGACCGCGAATGGCTCTACGCTCGCCCGTTCTGGCAATAGTCTGATCCGCCGGCGCTGCACCAGTGAACCCACGCCTGGTGGCGAGGCCAGTGGCTGTGGTGCGCGAGGTGCGCTGACGGGGGCGAGCGATTTCACTTCGCCGATCACCCGCAATGATGTGCCGCGCTTCATCCAGGCCGGTGACATCGTGGCGATTCGCAATGCACAGTCGGCCGACAAGCGGCGCTTCGTCTCCAGTGTCGGCGGAGCCACCCAGTTGACCGTCCAGACTCCCTACCTGAACACGCTGAACAACGGCGAGTTCTGGGTGGGGGCCTCGGCCATGGGGGCGCAGATTGCGGGTCTCGCATCGAATGGGGATCTGACACCGGGAACCGGAGTGACCAAGGACGGCATTGCGGAATTCCGCGTGACCTATCCGGCCAACCCAAGGACCATCCTGAGCGGTTGCTATGGGTATCCCTATCCCGATCGTTCTTATGACGATCGTGATCGACGCGACAGTGTGCCGCAGTCACGCCAGGTCATCGTGGTCGCCAATTCGGGACCGGTCGCCACGGGCATTAACGCCGGTGACTATTGCTTCAAGGCCATAGCCGGTAGCTCGCTGACCCCATTGCCGAGTGAGATCGCCCTTGGGCTGGGCGGCTCGGCTGTAGTAGGCCTGGAACTGAGGGATGGTGGCGATAGGATCCCGTTGCCGTACGTTGGGTTGAGCTGTTTTGTGTCGGCGTTGGGTGACGATGCCCTGGATCCCGGTACGTTCGGCGTGACGGTGGCCGTCAACACGAACTCGGACGGTTTCCAAGAAACGGACGTCGATGGGAGGGGATCGGTCACGATCACCAGCAGCGGAACCGGTGCCAAAGGAACCGCGACCATCACCTGCCTGGGCGCAGATACCACTGCAACGATCACGGTGCAGGGTATCTGACGGACCTCGGTGCGGCCTGCCACGCCGTTCGTGCGCGGCAGGCCGGCTGCGGGCCGCTTGGCCAACCGCTGTCCAGCCTCCGGGGGTGTGCGAGCGTGAAGCGGCCGAGCTATACGACCTCACCGTCGCGATGAGCCCCGGGATCAGTTCTTGGGAATGGCCCAGCGATTGCCCACGATCTGTCCCACACCCAGCACCAGCGCGATCAGCCCGACGCCGAAGCGCAGCTGCACTTTTTCCCGCTCCTTGCGGATCTCGGTTTCGACCTCGGCGCGGATGGTTTTGCGCAGTAGTTCGAGGCGTTCGGCGTCCGGTTGCAGATGCGGCCCGCGCCGTTGCAGGTCGAGTTGCAGGTTGAGTTCCACCGAGGCTTCGATGTCGGCTTCGCTGTATTCGGGCAGGGTGTACCACTCGACGCCGTAGTAGCCGACCAGGCCGAGGCCGACGGCGAGCAGCAGGGCGGGCAGCGAGGTGAGACGCGGGCGGTGGGGTTGCATGGCACTCGGTGACGGCAGCATGGCCCGCGATTCTACGGGACATGATCCGGTGCTGGGTGAATTCCAGCGCGCGGCAATGACCGCGGCAGTGGAATAATCCGCTGCCAGAGTCGTGCGAAGGAGGATGGCCATGCGCATCGGCACACCCAAGGAGATCAAGGTTCACGAGTATCGCGTGGGGCTCACGCCGGCCGGAGTGCGCGAGCTGGTTGCGCATGGCCACGAGGTGCTGATCGAAACCGGAGCCGGCTTGGGGATTGGTCTCACCGATGCCGAATACGCTGCCGCCGGGGCGCGTATCGTGCCCGATGCCGAGGAGGTGTTCGCCACGGCCGATATGATCGTCAAGGTCAAGGAGCCGCAGCCGGTGGAATGCCGGATGCTGCGCGAGGATCAGGTGTTGTTCACTTATCTGCACCTGGCGCCGGATCCGGAGCAGGCGCGCGGCTTGATGGACGCGGGTTGCATCGCCATCGCCTATGAGACGGTCACCGATGGTCGTGGCGGTCTGCCGCTGTTGGCGCCGATGAGCGAGGTCGCCGGGCGGATGTCGATCCAGGCCGGGGCGCACGCGATGGAGAAGGCGGCCGGTGGCAATGGTGTTCTGCTCGGCGGGGTGCCGGGCGTACCGGCCGCAGAAGTGGTCATCATCGGCGGTGGCGTGGTGGGATACAACGCGGCGCGCATCGCGATCGGTATGGGTGCGCGGGTGACGATCCTCGATCGCTCGTTGCCGCGGCTGAACTGGCTGGACAGCGTCTTCGAGAACCGTGCGACGACGCTGTATTCGACCCGCGACGCCGTCGAGAGCGCGGTGATGAAGGCGGATCTGATCATCGGCGCCGTGCTCGTGCCTGGCGCAGCGGCGCCCAAGCTGGTGACACGCGAGATGCTCAAATCGATCCGCAACGGTGTGGTGATGGTCGATGTGGCCATCGATCAGGGCGGATGCTTCGAAACCTCGCGTCCGACCACCCACCAGGATCCGACGTATGTCGTCGAGGGTGTCGTGCATTACTGTGTGGCCAACATGCCCGGCGGTGTGGCGCGGACGTCCACATTCGCGCTGACCAATGCCACGCTGCCGCACGTGATTGCACTCGCCGACAAGGGCTGGCGTCAGGCGTTGATCGACGATCCGCATCTGCGCGACGGGCTCAACGTGCATCGCGGGCGCATCACGCACAGGGCGGTGGCCGAGGCGCTGGGGCAGCCCTACACGCCGGCGCTGGAGGCGCTCACCTAGCAGTGGTGCGGATCCGCTGAGCGCGCAACGTTCGCGTCTCACCGGGCGTGTGTTTTATCCGGATCCAGCCGTTTGTGCGGGTATTCGCACAGATCGACGATCGGGCAGCGCATGCACGCCGGATTGCGCGCCTTGCATATGTAACGCCCGTGCAGGATCAGCCAGTGATGGGCGTCCTTGACGAATTCCTTCGGCGTCACTTTCAGCAAGCGCTCTTCGACCGCGCGTACGGTTTTGCCCGGCGCAAGACCGGTGCGGTTGGCGACGCGGAAGATGTGCGTGTCGACCGCGATCGTCGGTTCACCGAAGGCCGTGTTGAGCACGACATTGGCGGTCTTGCGGCCGACACCGGGTAGCGCTTCCAGGGCTTCACGCGCGCGTGGCACCTCGCCGCCGTGGCGCTCGATCAAGGCCTGGCACAGTCCAATGATGTGCCGGGCCTTGGTTGGGTACAGGCCGATGGTTTTGATGTATTCGCGCAGTCCGGCTTCGCCGAGGGCAAGGATCGCCTGCGGTGTGTTGGCGACCGGAAAGAGTCTGGCGGTGGCTTTGTTGACGCCGACGTCGGTGGCCTGAGCCGACAGCACGACGGCGACGAGCAGCTCAAATGGCGTCGAGTAGCGTAGTTCCGTCGTCGGCTTGGGGTTGGCCTGGCGCAGCCGCGCATACAGCTCGGCGCGCTGGCGCGCGTTCATCGCGCCGGGGCGGCGGCCGCAGTGGCGGCCGTCGCCGGACGCGCCGAGTAGCGCGCATCGATCCAGTTCTTGCCCGCGATGAGCAGGCCCAGACCGATGAATGCCCCCGGCGGCAGCGCCGCAAGCAGCAGACCCTGATACGCCGGGATCAGCGTCAGATGCATGCCCTTGAAGCGCTCGCCGAGCAGCAGGTGCAGGCCGTCGCCCAGCGTGCCCTGTGCGAGCAGTTCGCGCAGACCGCCGAGCAGCACCAGCGCGAGGGTAAAGCCCAGGCCCATCATCAGTCCGTCGAAGGCCGCGCGCGGGACGCTGTTCTTCGAGGCATAAGCCTCGGCACGGCCGATGATGATGCAGTTGGTCGTGATGATCGGCAGAAAAATGCCGAGGATCATGTAAAGCGCGTTGAAATAGGCATTCATCAGAAGTTCGACGACGGTCACCAGCGAGGCGATCACGATCACGTAAACCGGGATGCGGATCTCCGCCGTCACGACCGGGCGGATCAGCGCGACGAGGGTATTCGACATCGTCAGCACCAGCAGTGTGGCCAGACCCAGCGCGAGGCCATTGACCAGGGTGTTGCTGGTGGCCAGCAGCGGGCAGAGTCCGAGTAGCTGGACGAGACCAGGGTTGTGGGTCCAGATCCCGTCGCGGGCGATTTTGGCGTAGGGGTGGATGGCGTTCCTGTTCATGGCATCGCGTCTGCCGTGGCGAAGATGTCTGCACGGTGGTGCTCGAAATATTCCAGCGCCTGCCGCACCGCCTTGATCACGGCACGGGGTGTGATCGTAGCGCCGGTGAACTGGTCGAAAACGCCGCCGTCCTTGCGCACGGCCCATCGCGGCGGCGGAGGGTCGGTGAGCGAGCGGCCCGTGAACGCGCGGATCCAGTCGCTGCGGTCGATCTCGATTTTATCGCCGAGGCCGGGGGTTTCCTGGTGCGCAGTGACGCGCACGCCGGTGAGTCGGCCGTCCGCACCGATGCCGACGAGCAGCTCGATGGGGCCGCCGTAGCCATCCGGGGCCGTCACGGTGAGCACGGCGGCAACCGGTGTGCCGCCCCGGCGCGCGCGGTAGATCGTGACCGGCGCATCGGCGCGCAGCTCGGCGATCGGCCGCCGGATGATGTCGCTGGCGACGTCGTTGTCATAGGCCCCGGCTGGGAGTACCGCCTCTAGCTGACGGAGCAGACGCTGCTGTTCCGCAGCACGGATGCGGTCCGCGGTCAGCGCGTAGGTGGAAGCCAGCAGCGTCGCGGCGATGGCCGCGAACGCAGCCAGCACCAGGCCCGATCGGGTCATCTGCGTCAGCGTGCTCATGGCTCGCTGCGGTTGCTGCGGTGACCGTAGACGCGCGGCGGCGTGTAACGGTCGATCATCGGTGCGCACAGGTTGAGCAGCAAGACGGCGAAGGCGACGCCGTCCGGATAACCGCCCCAGGTGCGGATCACATAGACGAGGATGCCGATCGCACAGCCGTAGATCAGCCGGCCGCGCGGGGTCGTCGCTGCAGAAACCGGATCGGTGGCGATGAAGAAGGCGCCGAGCATCGTCGCCCCGGCAAAGCAGTGGAACAGAGGGGACGCATAACGATCGGGATCGGTGGCCCACAATGGCAGGGCGATCGAGCTCAGCCCGGCGAGCATGCCGACCGGAATCTGCCAGCGGATCGTGCCGCGCCAGAGCAGATACAGTCCGCCGCCGAGCCAGGCGAGCGCAATCCACTCCCAGCCGTGGCCGGCAATCAGACCGATGGGTGCATCGTCGCGGATCTCGGACAGGGTGCGCGCCAGTCCGAGCTGGGTGCGCACGTGGTCGAGCGCCGTGGCACCGCTGAGCGCATCCGGCGCCGGCGCCCACAGCGGCTGCAGCACCGGCCAGGTGGTCATCTGCACCGGGAACGAGATCAGCAGCACGACATAGCCCACCATCGCCGGATTGAACGGGTTGTACCCGAGGCCGCCATAGACATGCTTGCCGAGCAGAATCGCGAACAGACTGCCGACCACGGCGATCCATGCAGGTGCGATCGGTGGCAGGCTCAGGGCCAGCAGCACCCCGGTGACGATCGCGCTGCCATCGAGCAGGAAAGGCTTGAGCGGTTTGCGGCGCAGATGCAAGGCCAGCGCCTCGGCGAGCATGCAGGTCAGCACCGCGAGCAGGATGTTGCGCAGCACGCCCCAGCCGAACAGCGCCGTGTACAGCAGCACGCCGGGGGTCAGTGCGATCAGCACCTCGCGCATCACCGCGCCGAAGCTCGTGGTCACGGGCAGAAACGGTGGACTCTCGTGTTTCATGCCGGATCACCGCCGCTGGCGTCACGTGCGGTCTTTCTCGCCCTGGCTGCGGCGATTGCCCGTGCGACCGGATCATCATCCAATGATGCGCTTGCGGGATTTGCCGTCTCCGGTGCCATGCCAGGGGCGATGTTGGAGCGGGTGGCAAGCTGCGCTTTCTTGCGCGCGCGGGCTTCTTCCCGCTCGCGCCGTTCGCGTTCGAGCCGTGCCTGACGCGCCTCGTGGCGCGCGCGTGCGGTATCGGCCTTGCGCCGGGCTGCCTCGGCGGCCCACAACTCGGTCTTGGCGTGACGGAAATACTGCACCAGGGGAATGTGGCTGGGGCAGACCTGAGCGCAGCAGCCGCATTCGATGCAGTCGAACACGTGCAGCGCGCGCGCGCGTTCGTATTCCCGGCCACGCGCGTGCCAGTACAGTTGCTGTGGCAAGAGGTTGGCCGGGCAGACTTCCTGGCAGGCGCCGCAGCGGATGCAGGGCATGGCGGTATCGTCGTGCGGGCGCAGTTCCTCCGGTGCGGCGGCGAGGATGCAATTGGTGCTCTTGATGACCGGCAGCGTATCGGACGGCAGGGCCAGCCCCATCATCGGCCCGCCCATCAGCAGGCGTCCCGGCGGCTGGACATACCCACCGGCGAGGTCGATCAGAAATCGCATTGGCGTACCCAGCCGCGCCTCGATGTTCTGCGGCTGCGCGACGGCACCGCCGGTGACGGTGACCACCCGCGCGATCAGCGGCTCGGCGTAGCGCAGTGCGCGCCAGACCGCGCGTGCGGTACCGGGATTGTGGACGACCAGGCCGAGATCGAGCGGCAAACCTTCACTGGGGACTTCAAGCCCGGTGAGGGTCTGGATCAATTGTTTCTCGCCGCCCTGGGGATAGCGCGTCGGCACCACGGCGATGTGAATGCGCGCATCCTGCCGCGCGGCATCGCGTAGCGCCGCGATCGCGGCCGGCTTGTTGTCTTCGACGCCGATGATGCAGCGGGCAGCGCCGAGTGCGTGCAGCATCACCTGGATGCCACCGACGATCTCGTCCGCGGCCTCGCTCATCAACTGCTGGTCGCAGGTGATATAGGGTTCGCACTCGGCGCCATTGATGATCAGGGTTTCGATCGGTTTGCCGGGCGAGAGCTTGATGAAACTCGGAAAGCCGGCCCCTCCCAGGCCGGCGATGCCGGCGCGGCGCACGATCTCGCGCACGGTTTGCGGAGCGAGCGCGCGGAAATCTTCGACCGGCGTCCATTCCGGCTGCGGCAGTGGCTCGTCGCGCCCGTCCGTATCGATGACGATGCAGGGGGCGGCAAGATTGGAGACGTGCGGGATCGGTCGCGGCTCGATTGCGGTGACCACGCCCGAGCTGCTCGCATGGACCGGGACCGACACATAGCCGTCGGGCCGGGCGATGGTCTGCCCGCGCAAGACCCGCGCACCGATTTCGACCACGGGAATGGCTGGATCGCCGGCATGCTGCGACAGGGGCAGGATGAGTTGCGGCGGTACCGGTGCCACGCGGATCGGCTGCCGTGTGGAAAGCTTCTTGCGGCCATCCAGCGCCAGGCCGCCGCGAAAGCCGGAGCGCTTGCGCAGGATGCTCATGCGGCATCGGCCTCCGGCGCCGGCCATTTCCAGGTTTTGGGGGTTTGCGCGACCGGCTGCATCGAAATGCAATCGACCGGGCAGGGTGGAATGCACAGCGCGCAGCCGGTGCACTCCGCGGCGATGACCGTATGCATCTGCTGCGGCGCGCCGAGAATGGCATCCACCGGACAGGCCTGGATGCATTTGGTGCAACCGATGCACAGACTTTCGTCGATCACGGCGACGGTGGGGATGGTCTTGGCGACACCATTGTCCGGATTGAGCGGCTTGGGTTCCCGTCCGAGCAGCTCGGCGAGCTTGAGGACGCCCTCCTCGCCACCTGGCGGGCACTGGTTGATGTCGGCCTCGTTGGCCGCGATCGCGGCGGCATACGGCCGGCAGCCGGGATAGCCGCACTGGCCGCACTGTGTTTGCGGCAGGATTCTGTCAATTTTCTCTACCAGCGGGTTGCCTTCGACCTTGAACCGGATCGCGGCGTAGCCGAGCCCCAGCCCGAAGACGGCCGCCAGAGCGGTGAGCGCGAGAACTGCGGCGAGCATCGGTCAGTCCAGACCTGCGAAGCCCATGAATGCCAGGCTCATGATGCCGGCGGTGATCAGCGCGATCGGCGCGCCCTTGAATGGGGCGGGGACATCGGCCACGGCGAGCCGCTCGCGGATCGCGGCGAACAAAAGCAGCACCAGCGAGAATCCGAGTCCCGCGCCGAGCCCGGTCAGCAGCGATGCCATGAAATTCTGCGCCTCGCGCACGTTGAGCAGCGCAACGCCCAGCACGATGCAGTTGGTCGTGATCAGCGGCAGATAGATGCCCAGCACCTGGTAGAGCAGCGGACTGGTCTTGTGCACGACCATCTCCACCGTCTGCACGGCGGCGGCGATCACGAGGATGAATGCGATTGTGCGCAGATATGCAAGACCGAGCGGTGCGAGGATGTAGGTATGGGTGAGATACGTGGCCGCCGCGGTCAGGGTCAGCACAAAGGTTGTCGCCAGCGCAAGGCCGAAGGATGTACCCAGCTTCTTCGAGGTACCCATGAACGGACACAGCCCGAGGAACTGGACCAGCACGAAGTTGTGGACCAGGACCGCGCCGACGAGGATGAGCAGATACTCGGTCACGGGAAACGTGCGTTGACAACCGCGCGATGATGCGGCCCTGCCGGCCGGCGGGCAACTGCCAGCGCGTACCGGATCGCCAGAATTCCGGATGCTATTTGACCTTCATCCCGGGGTGTGCGCCCTCGTCCGGATACAGCAGGAAGGGTCCGCCGCTCTCGCCGCTCGCGGCCAGCACCATGCCTTCCGACAGGCCGAACTTCATCTTGCGTGGCGCGAGGTTGGCGACCATCACCGTCAGCCGGCCGACCAGTTGTTCCGGCGCATAGGCCGACTTGATGCCGGCGAAGACCTGGCGCATGCCGAGGGCACCGACGTCGAGCTGCAGGCGCAGCAGCTTATCCGCGCCTTGGACGGTCTCGGCTGCGACGATGCGGGCGATGCGCAGGTCGAGCTTGTTGAAATCCTCGATCGTGATCGTCGGCGTGTTTGTCGCCGTCGCGGCATCGGCGGCAGCTACCGTGGTCTGGGTCGTAGTCGTTTGCCGTCCGCTCGTGCCGGGCGCCGGCTCTTTTTCCTCGGCAAGCATGGCGTCCACCGCCGTTTTCTCCACCCGGGTCGCAAGAGGCTGGTACGCGCGGATGCCGTGATCGAGCAGCGGCATTTCAGCGTCGCGCCAGGCCAGTGGTGGTACGTCGAGAAACGCTTCGGCCCGGGCGGCAAGGCTGGGCAGGATCGGCTTGAGATAAACCGTCAACTGCCGGAACAGGTTGATGAAGGTCGTGCAGACGCGGTGCAGTGCCTCGCCATTGGCCGGATCCTTGGCCATGAGCCAAGGCGCGAGTTTTTGGATCTCCGCATTGGCGGTGTCGGCCATCAGCATGATCTCGCGGACCACTGCGGCGTATTCGCCATCCTCATAGAGCTTTGCGAGGTGCTCTGATTGGGCGGCGAACGCTTCGAACAGCTGTGGATCGTGCAGGGTGCGGGCCAGGCGTCCGCCGTAGCGCTTCTCGATGAAGCCGGCGCAACGGCTGGCGATGTTCACGTATTTACCGACGATGTCGCTGTTGATGCGGTTGCCGAAGTCTTCGAGATTGAGGTCAAGATCATCGACGCCGGCGCCGAGCTTGGCCGCGAAGTAGTAGCGCAGGTACTCCGGATTCAAATGGTTGAGGTAGGTGCGCGCGCGCACGAAGGTGCCGCGCGACTTGGACATCTTGGCGCCGTTGATCGTCAGATAACCGTTGACGTGCAGTTTGGTCGGCATGCGATGGCCGGATCCGTGCAGCATCGCCGGCCAGAACAGGCCATGGAAGTTGACGATGTCCTTGCCGATGAAATGATGCAGCTCGGTCGTCGCGTCGGCGCTCCAGTACGCGTCGAACTCTTCTTGCGCATTCGCGCCACGCTTTGCGCAGAGTGCGCAAAACGAAGCCATGTAACCGATCGGTGCATCGAGCCAGACGTAGAAGAACTTGCCCGGCGCATCCGGAATCGGGAAGCCAAAGTAAGGTGCGTCGCGCGAGATGTCCCAGTCGCGCAAACCGGCGTCGAACCATTCGCGTAGCTTGGCCTTGACCGAAGGATGCGCGACGTCGCCGGCCAGCCACTGCCCGAGCACGTCCTTGAACTGGGCGACGGCGAAGAAATAGTGCTCGGAATCGCGCAACACCGGCGTGGCGCCCGATACGACCGAGCGCGGGTTTTTCAGATCCGTGGGGGCATAGGCGGCGCCGCAGTGCTCGCAGTTGTCGCCGTACTGATCGGCCGTGCCGCACCGGGGGCATTCGCCCTTGATGTAACGGTCCGGCAGGAACATCTGCTTGACCGGATCGTAGAGCTGCTGGATGGTGCGCCGCGTGATCGCGCCGCGCGCGAGCAGGCGCTTGTAGATCAGCTCCGCGAGCGCGCGGTTCTCGTCGGAGTGCGTGGAATGGTAGTGATCGAAGGCGACACCGAAATCGGCGAAATCGCGCGCGTGCTCGATGCGGATGCCTTCGATGAAGGCTTCCGGGTTCACGCCGGCCTTTTCTGCGGCAAGCATGATCGGCGTGCCGTGCGCGTCGTCCGCGCAGACGTAATGCACCGTGTGCCCGCGCATGCGCTGGAAGCGCACCCAGACGTCTGCCTGTACGTATCCCACCATATGGCCGAGGTGCAGCGGGCCATTGGCGTACGGCAAGGCGTTGGTGACCAGGATTCTGCGCGTCATCGGTTTGGGGTCGGCTGGCGTCGGGCCGCGGATTATCGCATGGCTCTTGCGGCCATCTTGCACGCAGCGCCGCAGGACCCCACGCCCCGGCTTGCGCGTCGTGTATCGGACCGCTCGCCAGTCGGTTCGCGCCGCTCGGTCTGAACCCGCTCATCGGCGGGCACGCTCGGCCGCTAAAGTCACCGCGGCATGAGTCGGGCCGGCCAGGCCTGCCGGCCGATGCCGGTGTACTGCTTGTCACGGTCCTGTTTCATCGGGAGTTGTCGTGAGCCTGTTCGATGACCGTGGGCGTCTGCGCGCCTGCATGAGTGCTCTGTTGCTTGCGTGTGCGGCAGGCGGGGCTGCCGCCGAATGCAGTACGGTCAATTACCGCTGCGAGGCCTCGGTTTCGGCAGCAGTGGAACACGCGGGCGCGGCGACGGTCATGTTGCGTTTCGCTGGTGCCAGCCAGTGCACGGGAACGCTCGTGAACAATGGACGCAACGATGGCCGCCCTTTCATCCTCACTGCGCGTCATTGCGCGGGAGCGGTTCCGGACGAGCAACTCGACAGGCTCGCAGCAGCGGTGCAAATCGTTTATCGGCGCGAGCTGTCTTGCGACAGCGCCAATCACGATGCCGGACTGGTGCGATACGGTGCAATACACCGGGCTTCCTTTGAGGATATCTGGTTGATCGAAGCGATCGATCCGGTTCCGGACGAGGCAATGGCCTGGTTCGCGGGACTCGACGCCAGTGGCTCGGTCCATGGCACACGTTTTGGTATCCATCACGGCAATGGCGGATACAAGCAGTTTGTCGTGCAGCAGGTCGAGTCCGGCAACCTCGTCTATATCGTGCTCG
Source organism: Fontimonas thermophila (assembly GCF_900113085.1). Taxonomy (GTDB): domain Bacteria; phylum Pseudomonadota; class Gammaproteobacteria; order Nevskiales; family Nevskiaceae; genus Solimonas; species Solimonas thermophila. The sequence continues at coordinate 15,439 of NZ_FOOC01000004.1, forward strand.
ATACGTTGGGCATCGTGGCTCACACCTGGTACACGCGCCTCGTCAGGGGTTCGACTCCGTACGGTGCTTCGGGCAGCGGATTGTTCGACGATGCTGCACGGGTCTGCGCTGTGTTATCGCGCGGTGTGATTTGTAGCGGCGATGTCCAAGGCAACGACTATCAGCAGCTGGCGGTTGCCTGGGAAGGTGGCGGTACGTCTCAAAACAGTCTGAAATTCTGGCTGGATCCCGATGCGCGCGGATTCAGGCAGCTCGATGCGCGTTCGACACAGGGAGCATCTGATGCGCAGAATGCAGCCGCGCCTGCCGGTTCGAACGATGCATCCGATGGTGCCGGCGGTGGGTCGCTGACGCCGCAGACGGTGCTGATCCTGCTGTTCTGCGTTCTCGCGCTGCGCCATCGCGCCACCGTACGGGAGTGTGCTGGATGAAAACCCCCAGACGGCTATCGGAATCCGCCGACTCCCGATGAACGGCGCGGATGTTCACCGCTGCACCAGGCGCTGTCCCGATCGGCGGTAGTTGCCGTTTGCCGGTTCGTTACCTATCGTCGCGGCGTTGCACCAGGCGCCCGTATGGATGCGGGCGTACATCGGGGTAAATGCAACGATCCAAAGTCAGGGAGACGGAGAGAGATGGCGTTCATCAGGCAAGTGTGGGCCGTACTGGCCTTGGGCTGGGCGTGGGTTGTGATGCCGGCGCAGGCATCACAGCCGATCAAGGACCAGTACATTGTCGTGCTCGACGATTCGGTTCGTTCCGTGGGGCAGGCGGCTGCAGATCTGCTCGCGCAGGTCGGAGGTGGCACGCTGCTCCATCGCTATGACTATGCGCTGCGCGGTTTCAGCGTGCGGATGAGTGCGGCACAGGCCGCGGCGCTGGCCAGGCTGCCGCTGGTGCGGTGGGTGGAACAGGATCAACAGGTGCATGTCAGCGCAACGCAGGCCGGTGCGACCTGGGGGCTTGATCGGATCGACCAGCGCAACCTGCCGCTGAACAGTACCTATGTCTATCCGGACAGTGCCGGCGCGGGTGTGCACGTGTACATCATCGATACCGGCATCAATGCCGGCCATACCGAATTCAGTGGCCGGATCGGCGCGGGTCGCAATTTTGCGCCGAATGCGGGGGGCAGCCTGCTATGCCAGCTCGTCGGGCTGGGATGTCCGGCGCCGGACCCCGTCAACACCGCCGACTGCAATGGTCACGGCACGCATGTCGCTGGTACTGCGGTGGGTACGACCTATGGCGTAGCCAAGCGCGCGACGGTGCACGCGGTCCGCGTGCTCGGTTGCAACGGCAGCGGCAGCAATTCCGCTGTGATCGCCGGTGTCGACTGGGTTGCCGCCAATGCCGTGCTGCCGGCGGTGGCGAACATGTCACTCGGAGGCGGTGATTCCGCGGCGCTCGATCAGGCCGTGCAGAACGCGATCGCCTCGGGCGTGACGTTCGTGGTGGCGGCCGGCAACGACAACGCCAACGCCTGCAGCGGTTCGCCGAACAAGGTGCCGGAGGCGATCACGGTGGGCGCAACCACCCGCACCGATGCCCGCGCATCGTATTCGAATTACGGTAGTTGCCTGGATTTGTTTGCGCCCGGTTCGGACATCACCTCGGCCTGGTACACCAGCAACACGGCGACGAATACGATCAGCGGTACGTCGATGGCGGCGCCACATGTCGCCGGCGCGGCTGCGCTGGTGCTCGGCGCCAATCCTGCGGCGACGCCCGCACAGGTGCGGGATACGATCGTCGGCACTACGACGCTGGGTGTCGTGACCAGCCCGGGCAGCGGTTCTCCCAACGCATTGCTCTACGTCGGTCCCTGAACCCGTGATCGGCGGCAGGCAGCGGCGGGCCTCGGCCCGCCGTTCGTTTTGCGCCATCGGCAAGGCCGGCTAGACTTGCGCACCCTTGGAAGCCGTGCCATGTCCGCTACCCGTGATGCCTTGCTTGCCGCGCTCGATGCCTATGTCGATCCGCTGATCGGCCGGGGGCTGTTGGCCTGCGGCGCGGTCAAGCGTGCAGAAGTCACCGGCGGCCGCGCGCAAATCGAGCTCGAACTGGGTTTTCCTGCTGCCGGTTACCGCCACGCGCTCGCCGGCTCAGTGGCGCAGGCAGTGCGCGCGGCGACTGGTCTTGACGCCGACGTGGCCATCGGCTGGCGCATCGAATCGCACGCGGTGCAGAAGAACCTCAAGCCGCTGGCGCAGATCCGCAACATCATCGCCGTGGCCAGCGGCAAGGGCGGCGTCGGCAAATCCACCGTCGCGGTCAATCTGGCATTGGCGCTGCACGCCGAGGGCGCGCGCGTAGGCATTCTCGATGCCGATATCTACGGACCGAGCCAGCCGCGCATGCTCGGCAGCCGCGACAAGCCGACCTCGCCGGATGGCAAGCACATGAATCCGATCGTCGCGCACGGGCTGCAGGCGATGAGCATCGGCTTTCTCGTCGATGAGGAGCAGCCGATGATCTGGCGCGGTCCGATGGTGACCCAGGCGCTGGGGCAGCTGCTCGCCGAAACGCTGTGGCGCGATCTCGATTACCTGATCGTCGATCTGCCGCCGGGTACCGGCGACATACAGCTATCGCTGGCACAGCGCATCCCGGTCAGCGGTGCGCTGATCGTCACGACGCCGCAGGACATCGCACTGCTCGATGCGCGCAAGGGGCTGCAGATGTTCCGCAAGGTCGAGGTGCCGGTACTGGGCATCATCGAGAACATGGCCTGGCACGTGTGTACGCACTGCGGTCACCGCGAGCCGATCTTCGGTGAGGGGGGCGGTGCGCAGCTGGCGCAGCAGTATGGTGTGGAGCTGCTCGGGCAGTTGCCACTGGACATGCGGATCCGCGAGCAGGCCGATGGCGGATGTCCGACCGTCGTTGCCGCGCCGGAGTCGGATCTGGCGCAGCGGTACCGGGACATCGCGCGCCGCGCGGCGGCGCGCCTGGCCTATGGGGTGCAGGCACCGGACTTTCCGGCCATCGAGATCAGCGACGATTGACCGGGCGCACTAAAAAACGGAAAAGAGCCGATGAGTATCAAGTCCGACAGGTGGATCCGCCGGATGGCGGCACAGGGCATGATCGAGCCGTTCGAGCCGGGGCAGGTACGCCTAGCGCCCGACGGGCACAAGATCGTCTCGTACGGCACGTCCAGCTATGGTTACGACGTTCGCTGCGCCAACGAATTCAAGATCTTCACGAATATCAATTCGACGATCGTCGATCCCAAGAACTTCGACGAGAAATCGTTCGTCGACGTGACCGCCGATGTCTGCATCATCCCGCCCAATTCGTTCGCGCTCGCACGCACCGTCGAATACTTCCGCATCCCGCGCAACGTGCTTGTCGTGTGTCTCGGCAAAAGCACTTATGCGCGCTGCGGCATCATCGTCAACGTCACACCGCTGGAGCCGGAGTGGGAGGGTCATGTCACTCTCGAGTTCTCCAACACCACGCCGCTGCCGGCAAAGATCTATGCCAATGAGGGCGTCGCCCAGATGCTGTTCTATGAGTCCGACGAGATTTGCGAGACCTCCTACCGCGACCGTGGCGGCAAGTATCAAGGACAGCGCGGCGTCACCCTGCCCAAGACGTGACAGCGGGATGCGGCGATGAGTGCTCCGATCCGGCTGGGTGTCAACGTCGATCACGTCGCCACCGTGCGCCAGGCGCGCGGGACCGCGTATCCCGATCCGGTCGAGGCGGGTCTGATCGCCGCCGCTGCCGGGGCGGATAGCATCACGATCCATCTGCGCGAGGACCGCCGTCACATCCAGGAGCACGACGTGCGCCGGCTCAAGGCACGTTGTCCGGTGCCGATCAATCTGGAGATGGCGGTCACCGAGGAAATGATCGCCTTTGCCTGCCGTGTGAAGCCGCATTTCGTCTGTCTGGTGCCCGAGCGACGCCAGGAGCTGACCACTGAAGGCGGCCTCGACGTCGCCGGCCAGATCGAGGCCGTGACCGCCGCGTGCCGCCGGCTGGCGCGCGCAAAAGTCCAGGTCGCGCTGTTCATCGATCCGGAGCCGGCGCAACTTAAAGCCGCGCGCGCAACCGGCGCGCCGCATCTGGAGATCCATACCGGGCGTTATGCCGAGGCCACCGGCCGGCGCCGGGCGGCCGAGCGGGCGCGCATCGAGCGCTTCGCCGTGCAGGCGGCATCGGCCGGGTTCGAGGTTCACGCCGGTCATGGGCTGAACCTGGACAACGTCGGGCCGATCGCGCGCATTGCACCGATCGTCGAACTCAACATTGGCCACAGCATCATCGCGCGCGCTCTCTTCGTCGGCCTGCCGGCAGCGGTCGCCGAAATGCGCCGCGCGATGATTGACGCGCGTGGATGGTGAGGAAAGCGCGCACAACCCCGGCCGGGACGTCGGATGCATGCCGCATGGCAGCGGTGCTGCATGGCGTCGGTATCGACATCCTGCGGGTCGAACGCATGCAAAAACTGCTCGACCGCCATGGCCGCCGCCTGCTCGACAAATTGCTGTGCGTCGCCGAGCGGCGCGAGCTGCGCACACGCCGCGATCCCGCACGGGCGCTGGCGATGTGTTTCGCAGCCAAGGAAGCTTTCGTCAAGGCCTTGGGCACGGGCTTTGCCGGTGTCGGCTACAAAGATGCCGGTGTCGTGCGCGAACCCGGCGGTCGGCCGCGGCTCGTCTTCAGCCGACGCATGCAGGCACGCCTGCGGCGCGAGGGCATCGCCGCCGCCCACGTGTCCTTAAGCGATGACGGCGGTGTGGTCTGCGCCTGCGTGGTGCTCGAAAAGCAGATGGTGCGCGCCATCTGATGCCGGCATGACAGACCGGCTGCTGAGCTGCCGGCGGAAGAGCGTGACCCTACAATGCGTGGTATGAACGTCCTGCTCACCGGCGCCGCCGGTTTCATCGGGCTGCACACCGCACAGGCACTGCTCGCGCGCGGTGATGTCGTGTTCGGCTGCGACAATCTCAACGATTACTATGATCCCGCGCTCAAAGAGGCACGTCTGGCGCTGCTGCGCGAGCAGGCGGGGTTCCGCTTCGTACGTCTCGATCTTGTCGATGCGTCGGCGCTCGAAACCGTATTCCGCGATTTTGTCCCCGATGCCGTCATCCATCTCGCGGCCCAGGCCGGTGTGCGCTATTCGCTGACTCATCCGCGCGCCTATATCGACAGCAATCTCGTCGGGTTTGCAAACCTGCTCGAATGCTGCCGACACCATCCCGTCCGTCATCTGGTGTTCGCCTCGTCGAGCTCGGTATATGGCGCCAACACCAAGGTGCCATTTGCCGTAACCGACCCCACCGACCACCCCGTCAGTCTTTACGCCGCGACCAAGAAGGCCAATGAAGCGATGGCGCATGCGTACAGCGACCTCTACCGCATTCCGACGACGGGCCTGCGCTTCTTCACCGTTTACGGGCCGTGGGGGCGGCCGGATATGGCTTATTACGCGTTCACGAAGGCGATTCTCGAGGGCCGGCCGATCGATGTCTTTAATGGCGGCGACATGGAGCGCGACTTCACGTATATCGATGACATCGTCGATGGCATCGTGCGCGTGCTCGACCGTCCTCCGCAGCCCGATGCGACCTGGTCCGGCGATCCGCCAGTGCTGGGGCGCAGCCGGGCCCCATACCGGCTCTACAACATCGGCAACCACGCGCCGGTGAAACTGCTGCGTTTCATTGAACTGCTCGAACAACTCACCGGTCGCCGCGCCGACAAACGGTTCAAACCGATGGCCGCGGGCGATGTGCACCGCACCTACGCCGACGTCGACGACCTGATGCGAGACGTCGGGTTTTGCCCGCACACACCCATCGAAACCGGGCTTTCGCGCTTCGTCGAATGGTACCGGCAGTACCATCGGATCTGATCCATTCTTTCGTCTGACACTCTCATGAAAATCACGGTTTTCGGTTCTGGTTACGTCGGCCTCGTCACGGGGGTTTGTCTTGCCGATGCAGGCAATCACGTGCTGTGTGTGGACGTGGATGCCGAGCGCATTGCCACCCTCGAGGTCGGCCGCTGTCCCTTCTATGAGCCCGGTGTGGAGGACTTGCTCGCACGCAACGCGCGCGCCGGCCGCATGCGTTTCACCACCGATCCTGCCGCCGGCGTGGAGCACGGCGAGATTCTCTTCATCGCCGTCGGCACGCCGCCGCAGGAGGATGGATCGGCGGATTTGCAGTACGTGCTGGCCGTGGCGCGAACCATCGGGCAGCACATGCGCGATTACCGCGTGATCTGCACCAAATCCACGGTGCCGGTGGGTACGTCGCGCAAGGTCCGCGAAACGGTCGCATCGGCGCTCGCAGCGCGCGGCGTCGTGGTGGATTTCGACGTCGTCTCCAATCCGGAGTTTCTCAAGGAGGGTGCGGCGGTCGAAGACTTCATGCGTCCGGACCGCATCATCGTTGGCACTGACAGCGCCCGTGCACTGCATCTGATGCGCGCGCTCTACGCGCCGTTCAACCGCAACCACGACCGCCTGATGGCGATGGATGTCGAATCCGCCGAGCTGACCAAGTACGCAGCCAACGCGATGCTCGCCACGCGGATCAGTTTCATGAACGAGCTCGCGCTGCTCGCCGAGAAGGTGGGTGCGGACATCGAGGCCGTGCGCCGCGGCATCGGGTCCGATCCGCGCATTGGTTATCAGTTCCTGTACGCCGGCTGTGGCTACGGCGGATCCTGTTTTCCCAAGGACGTCAAGGCCCTGATCCACACCGGCGCAGAGCAGGGGGTGACGCTGGGCATTCTCAAGGCGGTCGAGCAGGCCAACGCGCATCAAAAGACGCTGCTCTTTACGCGCATCAAGGCCCATCTCGGCAGCGTGCGCGGCAAGACCATCGCGCTCTGGGGGCTGGCATTCAAACCCAACACCGACGACATGCGCGAAGCGCCGAGCCGCGTGCTGATGGAGGCGTTGTGGGCGGAAGGCGCAACCGTGCACGCCTACGATCCGATTGCGATGGAGGCCACGCGCAGGCTTTACGGCCCGCGGCCGGACCTCATCCTCGCCGATAGTGCAGAGGCGGCTTGTGAGGGTGCCGATGCCCTCGTCCTTGTCACCGAATGGGCGCAATTCCGCAGTCCAGATTTCGCCGCGATCAAGGCCCGCATGCGCAACCCGGCAATTTTTGACGGCCGCAATCTCTACGATCCGGGAACGCTGCGTGCGCTCGGATTCCACTATCAGGGTATTGGCCGCAAGGGTTGAACCGCGCCGAACCCGGCACCGGGGGATCGCCGATGCCCGGGGCCCGAGTGTGTGCCGGCACGCGGCGGTGGCCGGGTGCGTGGCATAATTCGCGCCTTCGCAAACAGCCTCGTTTCCTGAAACCTCATGACCGTGCTCGACATCTTGATCAGCCCCGCCTATGCCCAGGCTGCGACCCCGCAGCAGCCCAGTGTGCTGATGCAATTCCTGCCGCTCATTCTGCTGGTGATCGTGTTTTACTTTCTGCTGATCCGCCCGCAGATGAAGCGCAACCGCGAACACCGCGAGATGCTCAGCAAGATCGCCAAGGGAGACGAGGTGGTCACCGCCGGTGGCATCGCCGGCAAGGTCGTCGGGATCGGCGAGGCCTATGTGTCGATCGAAGTCGCCGACAACGTCGCCATCAAAGTGCAGAAGGGTTCGATCAGCAGCGTGTTGCCCAAAGGCACGCTCAAGACGCTTTGATGGCCGTCATCCACCACCACCGGCGGATACGGACTGCCTGGTGTAGCCTGCGATCCTCGTTGTGAACGACCGCGGACTCGCCAACGGCTCGCAGCCACGCCATTCGTTTCCATGAAACCATACGCCACCTGGAAATACGTCGTTCTCGTCCTCGCGATCGTATTCGGCGCGCTGTACGCCGCGCCCAACCTCTACGGGGACGATCCTTCGGTCCAGATCTCGCAGGAGAACGGCGAGCCCTTGCCCGAGGGTTTTGGCGAACGGGTGCAGGCGGTGCTCAACGCCGAACAGCTCGTGCCGCTGGCCAGCGGCATCGAGGATCGGCACTGGGTCGTGCGCTTCGCCGATACCGGTGCCCAGCTCAAGGCTGCCGATGCGCTCAAGCGCGAGCTCGGTCGTGGTTATGTCGTCGCCCTCCATCTCGCGTCCAAGACCCCGGCATGGCTGCGCGCGATTGGCGCACGGCCAATGAACCTGGGCCTGGATCTGCGCGGTGGCGTCCATTTCCTGCTCGAGGTGGATGTGGATGACGTGCGCACTCGCGCCATCGAGCGCATCGTCAACGAGGTGCCCGCTTTGCTGCGCAAGGAGGGTATCCGTTACACCGGCCGCCGCGTGCTTGCCGAAGCGGCACAGCTGGATTTTCCGGATCAAGAACGGCTGGAGGCCGCGCACCGCGCCATCGCCGAAGCATTCCGCGAATACGATCTGATCACACCGCCGGATGCACCGCTGTCGCTGCAGGTGCGCCTGTCCGAAGCCGAGGCCAAGCGCATCGTCGATTTTGCGGTACAACAAAACCTGCAGACGCTGCGCAACCGCGTCAACCAGCTCGGTGTGGCCGAGCCGGTTGTCCAGCGCCAGGGCGCCAACCGCATCGTCGTGCAGTTGCCGGGTGTGCAGGACACGACACGCGTCAAAGATTTACTCGGCGCCACGGCAACCCTCGAATACCGCGCCGTGGCCGAGGAAGATCCCTACGCGGCGGCCAGCACCGGCATCGTGCCGCCGGGTACCGAACTGTTCTATACCCGCGGCGATCGTCGCCCGGTGCTGCTCAAGCGCGAAGTCATCGCTGGCGGTGACAATCTCGTCGATGCCGCTGCCACCGTCGACGAGAACGGTGGTCCTGCGGTCAGCGTCACGCTCGATGGCGCCGGCGCCAAGCGCATGTTCGCATTCACCGAGAAAAACGTCGGCAAGCCGATGGCGGTGCTGTTCAAGGAGCGTGAGGTCGTCACCAACTACAACGCCAAGGGCGAGCCGATCCGCGAGCACCGGCAGGTCGAAGAGGTGATTTCCATTGCCACCATCCGCGGCGTCTTTGGCAAGCGTTTCCAGACCACGGGTCTGACCAGCAAGGAAGCTCATGACCTGGCGTTGCTGCTCAAGGCCGGTGCGCTCGCAGCGCCGGTGGAGATCGTCGAAGAGCGCACCGTCGGGCCGAGCCTGGGCGCCGACAATATCCAGCAGGGTTTCTCCGCCGCCGTGCTGGGGCTTGCCCTGGTCGTGATCTTCATGGCCGTGTATTACCGAGTGTTCGGTCTGTTTGCGATCGCCGCGCTGCTGCTCAATCTGATCTTGCTCGTGGCGATCCTATCGGTTATGCAGGCCACGCTGACCATGCCGGGCATCGTCGGTATCGTGTTGCACATGGGTATCGCAGTGGACGCCAATGTGCTCATCTACGAGCGCATCCGCGAGGAGCTACGCGCCGGCACCAAGCCGCATGCCGCGATCGAGGCGGGTTATGACCGCGCTTTCCTCACGATTGCCGATGCCAACATCACCGGCCTGATTGCCACCATCGTGCTCTTCGCACTGGGTGAAGGGCCCATCAAGGGGTTTGCCATCACGCTGGCGATCGGCATCATCACCTCGCAGTTCACCGCCATCGTCGGTAGCCGCGCGCTGGCCCAGTTGATCTTCGCCAAGCGGCCGCTCAAGGACGTTCCGGTATGGTGAGCCTCCGTACCGATCAGGCCGGGCGCCTGGATTCGCGGCGGATATCGATTCCGAGCGCTGCCAAGGTCGAGGGTGTTCATTTCCAACGGAAGATGCCATGAAGTTCTTTGCCCGCGTTCCCAATATCAATTTCATGGCGCAGCGCAAGCTTGGGCTTGCCGTCTCGGCCGTGCTAACGGTGGCGGCGATCCTGCTGGTTGCGATCCGCGGACTCAATCTGGGGATCGACTTCACCGGCGGCGTGCTCGTGGAAGTGGAATACCCGCAGAGCGTCGAGCTCGATACGGTGCGCCGCCATCTCGCCGAAGCCGGCTATGAGCGGGCGGTGGTTCAGTACTTCGGCTCGACCACCGCAGTGCTGATCCGCCTGCCGCCTGCCGAGAACGCGTCCTCCGCCCAGGTGAGCACCAACATCCTGCGGGCGCTGCATGCCGAGGAGAGCGGCATCTCGCTGCGGCGCATCGAGTTCGTCGGCCCGCAGGTTGGGGAAGAGCTGGCGGAGAAGGGCGGCCTTGCGTTGCTGTTCGCCTTCATCGGCATCATGGTGTACATCGCCTTCCGCTTCGAATGGAAATTCTCGGTCGGTGCGATCGCGGCGCTGGTCCACGATGCGGTGATGGTGCTCGGCTATCTGGCGCTGCTGCAAGTCGAATTCGACATCACCACGCTGGCGGCGATCCTGGCGCTGATCGGCTATTCCAACAACGAAACCATCGTCATCTTCGACCGCGTCCGCGAGAACCTCATTCATCAGCGCCGAACCGATATCCTGGACGTCATCAATCTGTCGGTGAACCAGACCCTGCTTCGTTCAGTGATCACCCACCTGACCACCCTGCTGGTGCTGTTCGCGCTGCTGCTGCTGGGTGGGCCGAGCGTGCACAGCTTCTCGGTCGCGCTGATTTTTGGCGTGATCGTCGCGACCTACTCCTCGATCTACATATCCACCAACCTGGCCGTGGCCCTCGGTGTCTCCCGCGAGGACTTGCTACCGCCGGAAGACAAGGAACTCGGCGCGACGCTTTGAACCGTCGCCATGTAGGCGTCAGCTGACAAGGCGTGCTGGCAAGTCATGCCCAGCGCGCATCGCGACTCTAAAGACGCCTGCGCCTGTGAACTGGCGCACGCCCGTGCACTTTGATCCGGCCTATAATCAATCGCATACAAAAGGTAGGGGGTGTAGAGTGCACTGCAACGTGCTTGAAATGCCTTTCAGGTACCCTGGGGTCGGCCAAGTCTTGAGCGCAAGGCTGTAAACGGGAACCACTGCCTGGATCACTGCCCAGAGGTCCTCGGGTGTTTGAGTGGATACCCAATAAGGCACTTGCGCATCCTTCCGGGGGCACGGGGCATGGCTCGCGGCATCACGGCGGTTGATAGTCAGGCTGCGCTGCTGATGGGTACATGAGCTTGTTGGTGTCAGCCCCTATTTGCCCTTATCTATGTTCGATTTAGACCGGCGATATCGAAGTTTCGGAGAGGTTGGACAGCGAAGTGGCGATTCCGACACAGGGCCGATTCCCCGTTCCGCTAGCAGGTTTGTGCGGGATGTGCTGAACGGCCCAGATTCTCTGGGAGCCATGGTGGTCCTCTGTGAGTGAGGTGTGATATGCCAGAGAGTCTTTCTGTTTTTCTGATCGGATTGATCATCGCGGGCATCCTGGCGCCAATTGTGCTTTTACTGTCCCCGCGTCTGGGGCTGGTTGACCATCCCGGGGGGCGCAAACGGCATTGCGCCCCAACCCCGCTTGTCGGAGGTTTGCTCATTTACGCAGCGCTGTGGGCTCTGCCAGTAACGGGCAGGATGTCTGTACAGGTGTTCGCACTGCTTACTCTGGCTACTGTGACGGTGGTGGTGGGGTGTCTCGATGACCGCCGTGAGCTCAACGCCAAACTGCGTTTGCTCGTACAGGCAGTGCTGGGACTCTTGATGGCGCTCTGGGCTGGGGTTGTGCTGGACAATTTCGGCGACCTGCTGGGTACGGGTCCGTTGCACTTGGGGTTGTGGATTGCTCTGCCGATGACCGTTTTTGCGGTCGCCGCGGCGCAAAACGCTTACAACATGGTGGACGGCATCGATGGGCTTGCGGGCGGGCTGGCCGCCATCCCCATCGCATTCGTGACTGGTCTGGCCTGGTTTGCTGGAGAGGCTCCGCTGTTCGAGCTGTGTCTGGCGGCGGGGGCAGGGCTTTGCGTGTTTTTGGTCATGAACTATCCCTTGCCCGGTCGGAAAAAAGCGCTCACATTCCTTGGCGACAACGGCTCTACACTCATTGGACTGCTCATCGCCTGGATCGTCATCGCGGCCGCTCAGGCGGGGTTGTTCCGGCCTGTTTTTGCGCTCTACCTGCTGGCCCTCCCTCTGCTTGATGGAGCCGGGGTCATGTGGCGTCGTGTTTCCAGAGGCGTTCACCTGTTCACTCCGGGACGCGATCACCTTCACCATATTCTGACCGATAGCGGGTTGCGCGACCGGTATGTGACCTATTTTTTGACGGTTCTTGCTTTGCTTATCGCTGGATTCGGTTGGCTGATGGAGCGGGCAGGGGTGCCAGAGCTGCTCATGTTCGTTCTGTTTCTCGTCATGCTGATGCTCAGTGTGATGCTGCCCGTCAACGCGATACAGATAAGGGGGCTATTCAAAGCCAGACTCCCTGGACATCTTTCCGAGCACTGATGCTTGCCCGGTCAGGCTGGGGTTGGCCCACCAAAGTTTTCTAGTGTGCAAGCGGGGGATGCCCAGGGGAGTCCTTGCGGCTCGCCGCCCGACTGCAGCATAAGTGCGCGGGCAAAAACGGTCCGCTGGCGAGGCGGCGTGGTCCCGCCGCTTGGTTTCAAAGACTGACTAAAGCATTGATCAAATGAAGATTCTCGTCACCGGCGCTGCCGGTTTCATTGGTTTTCACGTGACCCAGGCGTTGCTGCGTCGCGGCGATGACGTAGTGGGTTTTGATGTCGTCAATACTTATTACGATCCAGCCATCAAGGAAGCGCGTTTACGCGAGCTGGAGAAAGCGGCTGCTGCAACCGGCAGTCGTTTCCAGTTCATCCGGGCCAATCTCGCCGATGGCCAGGCGGTCAATGCCTGCTTTCAGGCACACCGCTTCGATCGGGTGATTCATCTGGCTGCCCAGGCGGGCGTGCGTTACTCGCTCGTCAACCCGCATGCGTATGTCGAGAGCAACCTCACCGGCTTCACCAACATTCTTGAAGCCTGCCGCCACGCCGCCGTGCCCCACCTGACCTACGCCAGCACCAGCAGCGTGTACGGCGCCAACACCGCCATGCCGTTTTCCGAACACATGGCCACGGTGCATCCCTTGCAGTTCTACGCCGCCACCAAGCGCGCCAACGAACTGATGGCCCATGCTTATAGCCATCTGTTCCGTCTGCCGACCACGGGCTTGCGCTTTTTCACGGTCTATGGCCCCTGGGGTCGGCCGGATATGGCCTTGTTTCTTTTCACCAAGAACATTCTGGAGGGCAAACCCATCCAGGTTTTCAATTACGGCAACCACACCCGCGATTTCACGTATATCGACGACATCGTCGAGGGTGTGATCCGCGCCTCGGATCAGATTGCCCAGCCCAACCCAGACTGGGATGGCCGAGACCCCGATCCCGCCACCAGCCATGCGCCCTGGCGGATTTTCAACATCGGTAACAATGCCCCGGTCAAGCTCACCGAGTACATCGCCGCGCTGGAAGAATGCCTGGGCAAAAAGGCGCAGATGGAACTCTTGCCGCTGCAGGCGGGTGACGTGCCCGATACTTTTGCTGACGTGTCCGAACTCGAGCGCGCCGTCGCCTACAGGCCCGGCACGCCGGTGCGCGTGGGGGTGGCGCGCTTCGTCGAGTGGTATCGCCAGTATTACCGGGTTTAAGCCATGAGCGCCCGCCATCACAAAATCGCCATCATCGGGCTGGGCTATGTTGGCCTGCCCCTCGCCGTGGAATTTGGCAAGCGTTACGACGTTCTCGGTTTTGATATCCGCAAAGCCCGGATCGACGAGCTGCGGCAAGGTCATGACCACACCCTGGAAGTTGAGCCGCAGGCGCTCGTCGCCGCCCGTTACCTGCGCTATTCCAGCGATCCCAAGGATCTTGCCGACCGTAATCTCTACATCGTCACCGTTCCGACCCCGGTCGATGTTTACCGGCGGCCGGATCTGACCCCATTGATGCGTGCCTCGGAGACCGTCGGCCGGGTGCTCAAAAAGGGTGACATCGTCATCTACGAATCCACGGTCTATCCCGGCTGCACAGAGGAAGACTGTGTGCCGATTCTGGAACGATTCTCTGGGCTCAAGTTCAACCGGGATTTCTTCTGCGGCTATAGTCCGGAGCGCATCAATCCTGGGGACAAGGAACACCGCTTGACCACCATCAAGAAGGTAACCAGCGGCTCCACGCCCGAAGTGGCGGACATCGTCGATGCGCTCTACGCCAGCATCGTCACCGCAGGCACGCACAAGGCGCCCAGCATCAAGGTCGCCGAGGCTGCCAAGGTCATCGAAAACACCCAGCGCGATCTCAACATCGCACTCATGAACGAGCTCGCGCTCATCTTCCACAAACTCGGAATCGACACGCTGGACGTGCTCGAGGCGGCCGGCACCAAATGGAATTTCCTGCCCTTTCGTCCTGGACTTGTGGGCGGGCACTGCATCGGAGTGGACCCTTACTACCTCACCCACAAGGCGCAGCAGGTTGGCTATCACCCGGAAGTTATCCTGGCCGGGCGCCGCATCAACGACAGCATGGGCGAGGAGGTGGCCGGGCGTGTCATCAAACTCATGCTGCAAAAGGGGCACGCCGTCAGTGGTGCGCGCGTGCTGGTGCTGGGCCTCACCTTCAAAGAGAACTGCCCGGATATCCGCAACACCAAGGTCGTGGATATCATCGCCGCGTTGCGGGATTACACCGTGCAGGTGGATGTGTATGATCCCTGGGTCGATGCCGCCGAGGCCCGTCATGAATACGGCCTTGAATGTCTCACCGAACTGCCTGCCGACCAGCGCTACACGGCGGTTGTTCTGGCCGTGAGCCATAGGCAGTTCCGCGAGCTGGACGCATCCGTGCTCGCCAGTCTGCTCAAGCCCCAGGGTGTAGTGTTTGATGTCAAAGGGGTATTACCACGCACACTCTGCGATGGGCGCTTGTAAATCCATGCGTAAAGGCATCGTGCTCGCCGGTGGCTCTGGTACCCGGCTGTATCCCATCACGCTGGCGGTGTCCAAGCAGCTCCTGCCGGTCTACGATAAACCGATGGTGTACTACCCACTAGGCGTGCTGATGCTGGCTGGCATCCGGCAGGTGTTGATCATCACTACCCCGCACGAGCAAGCCCTGTTCCAGCGCCTGCTGGGCGACGGCCGCCAGTGGGGCATGCACATCGAATACGCCGTACAGCCCCGCCCGGACGGGCTCGCGCAGGCGCTGCTGATCGGCCGCGAGTTCCTGGCAGGTGCGCCCTGCTGCCTGGTGCTGGGCGACAACATCTTCCATGGCCGGGGCCTGACCGAACTGCTGCGCCGCGCCGATGCCCGTATCGAGGGCGCCACCGTGTTCGGCTACCGGGTGCGCGACCCGCAGCGCTACGGCGTGGCCGAGTTCGATGCGCAGGGGCGGGTGATCGGGCTGGAGGAAAAACCGGCGCAGCCGAAATCCCACTACGCCGTCACCGGCCTGTATTTCTACGACGCGCGCGCCAGCGATTTCGCAGCGCAATTGAAACCGTCGGCGCGCGGCGAGCTGGAAATCACCGACCTCAACCGCCGCTATCTTGAAGACGGCAGCCTGCACCTGGAGACCCTCGGTCGCGGCTTTGCCTGGCTGGATACTGGCACCCACGAATCGCTGGTGGAGGCGGCGGCGTACATGGAAACCATCGAGAAGCGCCAGGGCCTGCGCGTGTGCTGCCCGGAGGAGATCGCCTGGCGCAACGGCTGGATCGACGATGCCGCCCTGCGCGAACTGGCGCGGCCGCTGGGGAAGAGTGGGTATGGGGAGTATTTGCTGGGGTTGCTTGGGGGTAAATAAACATACGGTTTTTGGGGAGGGGGATATGAAAAACTTTGAAGGCATTCATCCGACGGCGCTAATCGGCGATGGGGTGATGCTTGGTAGAAATGTCACCGTGGGTCCGCATACGGTCATTTATGACAATGTCTACATCGGTGACGACAGTGTGATAGGGGCTCATGTAATTCTTGGGGAGCCTTGCGCCGACTTTTACGGTGCCGATGCAAATTACTCAAATCGGATTCTTGAGATTGGGAGCGGGGCGCGCATCAGGTCGGGGTCGGTACTGTATGCGGGAAGTAGTTTTGGTGATGGGTTGGAGACAGGGCATCGCGTCACCATTCGTGAAGGTACCCGTGCGGGAAAAAATTTTCGCGTCGGCACGCTTTCTGATATTCAGGGTCATTGTCATATCGGCGATTATGTTCGCTTACATAGTAATGTTCACGTTGGGCATAAGAGCCGAATAGGCAACTTTGTCTGGATATTCCCTTATGTTGTGCTGACGAATGATCCGCATCCGCCATCAGAGTTTCAGGTTGGAGTCAATATTGAAGATTTTGCAGTTATTGCCACCATGTCTGTCATTCTGCCTGGGGTGAGCATTGGAAAAGACGCGTTGGTTGGCGCTGGTTCTGTCGTCAATCGTAATGTCGAGGCTGAGAGTGTGGTCGTAGGTAATCCTGCAAAAAAAGTAGCGACCGTGCGCGACATAAAATCGAAAAAAGACGGGGGGAGCGTGTATCCCTGGCGCTACCACTTTGACCGTGGGATGCCGTGGCAAGGGATTGGCTATGATGCATGGGTTCAAAAAAATGCCTAGAGCGCAATTGATTGATTTGCCAAAAGTAATTGATGTGCGTGGCAATCTGGTGTTTGGTGAATTCGGTCGGAATATTCCTTTCGAGGTTCGGCGTTATTTCTTAATTTACCAAGTTCCTTTGGTGGAGGTGCGTGGCGAACATGCACACAAGACGTGTCATGAGTTTCTCGTTTGTGTTCGGGGAAGGATATCTGTGATTGGCGATGACGGCTTTTCTCGCCAAGAGCATGTGTTAGATCGTCCGGATGTCGGTTTCTATATGCCACCCATGACGTGGGGCGTTCAGCACAAATATTCGCCGGATGCCGCGCTGCTAGTGTTCGCCTCGCATTACTACGATCCGGATGACTACATCCGGGATTACGACGAGTTCCTGAGACTGGTGCGGGGTGAGCAGTGATTCCGTTTCTTGATTTGAAAGCGCCGCATCAAGAGTTGCAGTCGGAACTGGATGAGGTATGGGCGCGGGTTCGGGATTCCGGCTGGTACATCCTCGGCCCCGAGGTTGATGCTTTCGAGCGGGAATATGCGGCCTATTGCGGCGCCCAGCATTGCGTGGGGGTTGCCAACGGTCTGGATGCGCTGGTTCTGGCCCTGCGGGCGCTGGGCGTGGGGCCAGGGGACGAGGTGATTGTGCCGTCCAATACCTACATCGCCACCTGGCTCGCGGTGTCGGCCGTGGGTGCAACGCCGGTGCCGGTGGAGCCGGATGAGGCTACCTATGACATCGATCCGACGTTGATTTCGGCGGCGATCACGCCGCGCACCAGGGCCATTTTGCCAGTGCACCTCTACGGTCAACCCGCGGACCTGGATCCCATCCTGGCCTTGGCCAGAGCTCATGGCCTGGCGGTTGTAGAGGATGCCGCCCAGGCACACGGCGCGCGCTATAGGGGCCGGCGCATCGGCGCCCATGGCGATGTGGTCTGCTGGAGCTTTTACCCCGGCAAGAACCTGGGGGCGATGGGCGATGCCGGCGCCATCACCACAAACCGTGAAGACGTGGCTGATCGTATCCGTGTGCTGCGTAACTACGGCAGCCGGGTGAAATACGTCAACGAAGTGCAGGGCGTAAACTCGCGGCTGGATCCGCTGCAGGCGGCCATCCTGCGGGTCAAGCTCAAGCACCTGGATGCGTGGAACGAACGGCGGCAAGCGATTGCAGCTATTTATCAGTCCGAACTTGCCGGCACAGATCTTGTGCTGCCGCAGGTACCCGCCTGGGCCGAACCAGTGTGGCACCTGTATGTTGTGCGCACGCCCGTGCGCGACCAACTTCAGCAGGCGCTCACCGAGGCCGGCATCGGCACGCTCGTCCATTACCCCATCCCACCGCACCGCCAGGCAGCCTATGCCGCGCTGGGCCTTGGTGCGGGTAGCTTTCCACGGGCCGAGGCGATGGCCCAGCAGGTGCTGAGTCTGCCCATCGGGCCGCATTTGACTCAGGATCAGGCGGCGCAGGTGGTGGCTGCGGTCAAAGCCCAGCAATGACCAACCAGCCGCCCAGCTCTTACCGGACCATTCTGCGCTCGTCGTCGATCATTGGCGGGTCGCAGGCGGTCAACATCGCCGTTGGCCTCGCAAAGATGAAGGCCGTGGCGGTGCTCTTGGGGCCCGCTGGTGTGGGGCTTGCCGGGCTCTACGTCAGCTTGATCCAGACGGCCTCCTCCATCGCCGCGTTGGGGCTGGGCAACGTCGGTACGCGGCAGATTGCGGCGGCGCAGGCTTCGGGTGGCGCAATCGCTGTGGGGCGCACACGCCGCGCGCTGTTCTGGGGCACCTTGGCACTGGCGCTTATCGGTGCAGGGCTGTTCGCCCTCGCCAGCGGCACGATTGCGCGGCTGGTGCTTGACGATGCCAGCCGCCAAGTGGAAGTGGCCTGGTTATCTGTGGGAGTTGCGCTCACCGTGGCGGCAGGGTCACAGGCTGCACTGCTCAATGGCATGCGCCGCGTGGGCGATCTGGCGCGGATCAACGTCGCGTCAGGTGTCCTGGGGGCTGCGCTCGGCGTGCTGGCCGTCTGGCTCTGGGGAGCACAAGGGGTGGTGGGCATGGTGCTGGTGGCCCCAGCCGTCACCTTTCTGCTCGGGCATGTTTATGTTGCCCGGTTAGGGCTGCCAGCAGGGGCGCCTTCTCGACTTGCGGAATTGGCGCATGAGATCCGGGTGATGATCATGCTGGGCTTTGCCTTCATGCTCAGCGGGCTTGTGACCACGCTCGGCCATCTCGCGGTGCGTACGCTGGTGCAGCGCGAACTCGGGACCGAGGCACTGGGGCATTTCCAGGCGGCCTGGGCCATTGGCATGACCTATCTGGGCTTTGTCCTGGGGGCGATGGGGACGGACTACTATCCTCGCCTGACCGCAGCGATCGGTGACCCTGTCACCGCTACCCGCCTGGTCAATGAGCAGACGGAAGTGGCTTTGCTGCTGTGCGCGCCCGTTTTGCTGGCCATGCTCGGCTTGGCACCATGGGTGATTCGGATGCTTTACACCGCAGAGTTTGGTCCGGCAGTGGACATCCTGCGCTGGCAGTTGTTGGGTGACATTCTCAAAGTCATGAGCTGGCCGCTGGGTTTTGCCATTCTGGTCACGGGTGCCGGCAAGACCTTCGTGTTTACCGAGTCGGTTGGAATAGGGGTGTTCGTGCTGGGTGTGCCGCTGTTGATGCCGCTGATGGGCGTTGAAGCCACGGGGCTCGCGTTTCTGGCGATGTACATCGTTTATCTGCCCACCGTCTGGTGGTTCGGTGGCCGCAGGATTGGTTTTCGCTGGACCCGCGTGGTCAAGCGGCAGGCGCTGGCCGTGATCAGTGCCGCCGTGGTGGTGGACCTCACCGCGCGATGGTCCGACCTGGCCGGGGGGGTCCTGGGGCTCGTGCTGGCGACTGGCATGGGCCTGTGGGCACTCATGCGCCTCTCATCGAAAGCGGGTGTCGGCGGCGCACTGGGCCGGATCGGAGAGTTTGGAGAGCGATTGAAGCGATGGATCACCACGCCGTGATACGTACCTACGGTAATCCCAATCTGCCAGAGAGCACGCCGGAACGCCCCCTGGTGACCTTTGCCGTGTTTGCCTACAACCAGGAGAAATACATCCGCGAAGCGGTGGAGGGTGCCTTTGCCCAGACCTACAGCCCGCTGGAAATCATCCTGTCAGACGACTGCTCCAGCGATCGCACTTTCGAGATCATGGAACAGATGGCGCGGGAATACCGCGGGCCGCATCGGGTGGTGGTGAGGCGGGGTGAGGTTAATTTGGGGACAGCTGCCCATGTCAGCGCCGTCGCCAAGTTGTCGCACGGTAGTCTTATTATTGTCGCTGCTGGCGACGATATTTCAAAAGCACAGCGCTCGAGCGTTATTGTTGATCTGTGGTTGAGGCACGGAAGGCCGAGCTGTTGCATCCACAGCGGAGCCGTCTATTTTGAGGATGGCGGGAAAACACTCAAAATTGTTCCAGCGCGAACCGGCAATATGGACCAGACGGATTGCCGAAAGTGGTTATTGAAAAACGTGTTGCCATTTCTTTCTCCAACATGTGCGTACACTGCCAATCTATTTGCCGACTATCCACCGCTGATTGGTGGAAGCATCATTGAAGATGGTCCAATGGCACTTCGGTGTCTAGCCACTTCAAGGATGATATCGACAAATGAAGCATTGGTGAGTATCCGAAAGTCGCATAAAACTTCAGGTACTGGGTACTCAATCAGCGACCAAAAGCGATGGAACCTCCTCATTATGAGTCGAATTATTTCGTCTTTTAATAACTTGCGGGATGTGGAGATGACTACTCTTGATCCTGAGTTAAAAGTTCGCCTGAAGGCGGTCTACAAAAAGAAAATAAAGCGCCTTTCTCATTTCGCGCTTTCAGGAGAACGACCAGAAAATTACTTGGATAGGTTAAAGTTTTTATTTAAATACATAATCATGTATCCGACTTCTGCAGCCTTTCTAAATAGATGTATAGACGCAGCCAACGTCTCGGGGATTTTTGAAGCTAAATATTTTAATTTTGCTTCGTCATTGTTTAAAAAGCGTACTAATACATAATTGCAATGCTGTCTAAATTTTCAAGATATTATGATGAATAATGCCCGAAGATTTGTGCCGAGTGTCATTCGGCGTCCACTAGGAAGATTGCGTGCAGTCATCCGTCGCCTCGCCATTTGGCAGCGTGTACGTCGAGAATTGAGTGGTAAAACGCCTATAGATCAGGAAATTCTGAACGCGGCAATTAAGAACTCGTGGCAGACAGTTTGGAAAGACCTAGATCAGTGGCAGTTTCCAATGGTTAGCCAAAATTGCACGGTGGTAGCGAAAGGTGTCGGTGAGTTTCGCGTACGTGCGTGGTCTGACGATCTTTTTCATGCGCTTCCTGGGCAGGAACCTGCCGTCGAAGGCGCTATACGCTCGATACTACGTCCCGGGGATGTTTTCGTGGATGCGGGGGCAAACATCGGGTTCTACAGTATTCTTGCGAGCCGAATTGTTGGGACAGAAGGGAGAGTTATTTCAGTTGAAATGATGCCGCAAACCGCAACAATACTGCGGGAATATCAAGATAAATCAGCTTGTGAATATTGACATCGTTGAGGCGGCGCTATCTAATCAAGCAGGCGAAAAAGTGATTGCGTCTGTTTTGCCCGGTAAATTTGGGCAGGCTAGATTGGGAACAAATAGTGTTGGTGAACAAGTTGAGGTGGTTACCACAACGTTAGATGTATTGCTGTCAGATATAAAAAAGATCGCTCTGATGAAGCTTGATGTTGAAGGTAATGAAATTTTAGCTTTGTCAGGCGCTGGAAAGGCTCTTAGTAAAATTGATGTTGTCATATTTGAGGCTTGGAACCCACGGACTGATGCCACTAATTTTTTAATCGATCAGGGCTTTCAAATCAAGGCCCTTGATTCCATGAATAAAATAGCGATAAAAAATAAAAGTGCAAGCTGATATCGCTATATTTTTGCCTGATCTGCGTGGCGGTGGAGTCGAGCGTATGAGCCTCGTGCTCGCACACGAGTTTGCCCGTCGTGGACACGGTGTCGAATTTGTCCTGATGCGTGCTCAGGGGGAATTATTGCCCGAGGCACAGCGGGAATTTCCGGTTGTTGATCTTGGAGCGCCCCGAGTGCGCAATGTACTGCCAGCGCTTGTCCGTTATCTGCGCCAACGTCGCCCCAAGGCATTGCTCGTGGACATGTGGCCGCTGACGGTGATTGCTCCTGTGGCTACCCGCTTTGCGGGGTTTAATGGCAAAGTGGTGGTCAGTGAACACTGTGTTCTCACGCAACAGTACAGAACATGGGGTTTAGTCCACAACCTCGCACTTCAAGCGTCAGCCTTTTGGGGGTATCGTTTAGCGTCAGCCCGTGTCGGTGTTTCAGTGGGTGTATGTGCTGACATGGCCAAACTGTCCCGTCTGCCGCAGGATCAATTTACCGTTATCTACAATCCAGTTCGTCGACCTAGCCAACCACTGCCGGAGAAACTGAGAGAAGCAAATGCCCTTTGGGGTTCGTGTAAGAGGCGGATTCTTACCGTCGGCAACTTAAAAGAACAAAAAAACCACGCGCTCCTTTTGCGTGCTCTTGCAATTCTGAATGATCTCGATGCACGCCTGATGTTGGTCGGCTGTGGGCCATTGAAGGATGCGTTGCACCAACAGGCTCAAGAGCTAGGGATTGCCGATCGCGTTATCTTTGCTGGATTTCACGCTGATCCCTCCCCCTTTTACGCCACGGCAGACTTGTTTGTGCTCTCCTCCAGCTACGAAGGATTTGGCAACGTGATTGTCGAAGCTCTATCTTTTGGTTTACCCGTTGTCTCTACCGACTGCCCTTCAGGTCCTGCCGAAATCCTAGAAGACGGACGTTTTGGGCAGTTGGTACCAGTGGGGGATGCCGTTGCCCTTGCCCGTGGCATAGAAACCGCTCTCAACATGCCGGCAGACCGTGATGCCCTGATCCGCCGTGCGGCTGATTTTGACCCTGAAATTGCCGCTCAAAAGTATCTGGAGTTGTTAGGCTTGTCGTGATTCCCACGCTCTACCTTACCCGCAACGGCCTGCTCGAACCCTTGGGGCAAAGCCAGGTGCTGGCTTATCTGCGGGGGTTGTCGCGCGAGTACCACATTACACTGATCACCTACGAAAAAGAGGAGGACTGGCGGGACGCCGCGCGGATGTCCGCAGCACGCGAAGAATGCGAGCGGCTTGGTATCCGCTGGTTGCCGCAACGCTTTTGGCCACAGCCGAAGATTGTGGCCCCAGCACTGTCCATGCTGCGCATGGTCTGGCTGGCATGGCGCGCCGTGCGGGAGCAGCGTGTTCGCCTGATCCACGCGCGGTCCTATATTCCAGCAGCGGTGGGGTGGGTGCTCTCGCGGCTGACCGGCGTGCCCTTTATTTTCGACATGCGGGCGCTCTGGCCTGAAGAGCTCATTACTGCTGGGCGGCTGCGACGCGGGTCGCGGCTGCACCGGATCATCGTCGCCGCAGAACGCGTTTGCCTGCGTGACGCGGCGGCGGTGGTTTCCCTGACTCATGCCGCCGTGGACTACCTGCGCCACGTTTATCCCACCGAATTGGCCGGGCAGCGCGTGGCCGTGATTCCCACCTGCGTGGATCTGGATCGCTTCGCCATGCGTGAGGGAGATGCCGGTTTCCAGCCCCTGCACGGTTGTATTGGGACGCTCCTGAGTGGCTGGTTCAAGGTGGACTGGTTGGCTGCCTGGTGGGCCTATGTGGCCGAGCAGCAGCCCCAAGCGCGATTCGAGGTGATCACGCGGGATGATCCGCAGGCCGTGCGCGCAGCGCTCGATCCCAACCGCGTGCTCGGTGAGCGGCTCTCCATCCGCGCCTGCGCGCCAGCCGAAATGCCTGCGGCAATTAGGAAGCATGAGGTTTCTGCCATGTTTTACGCTGGCGGTCAACCCTCTGAGCTCGGGCGTTCACCCACCCGCATGGGCGAGGTACTCGCAACCGGCCAGCCCGTGGTGGCGAATGCAGGGGTGGGGGATGTCGCCAGCATCGTGCAAACTCATCGCGTGGGCGTGCTGCTGGAGGGTACACAGCCCCACCACTTGCAGGCGGCCTGGCAAGCCCTGTGCGCACTGATGCAGGAGCCAGATCTGCCGCAACGTTGCCGCGCGGCGGCAGAGGCGGTGTTTTCACTCCGCAGCGGCACAGCGGCTTATCGGGCACTTTATCAGGACATACTGCGTTGAAAATAAAAGGGGATCATCAGTGTGTGGCTTAACGGGGATCTGGGCGGCCGACGGCTGGCAAGATGATGCGCTGCGGAGCCTGGCTTTAGCCATGGCTGCCCGCCTGCAGATGCGTGGCCCAGATGCTGAGGGTGCTTGGGCTGAAGCAGGCGTGGCCTTGGGTCACCGGCGCTTATCCATCCTGGAGCTCAGCCCTGCAGGCGCGCAGCCCATGCACTCCGCTTGCGGACGCTACGTGATCGTTTTCAACGGGGAGATTTACAACCACCTGGATTTACGTCGTGCTTTACAAGCAGTGGGTGGCGCACCGGCTTGGCGTGGACATTCCGATACCGAAACCTTGCTGGCCGGCATCGCCTGCTGGGGGTTAGACGAAACCTTGCGCCGCAGCCGGGGCATGTTCGCCATCGCCCTGTGGGATCGCCAAGCCAAAATTCTGCAACTGGCGCGGGATCGCTTGGGAGAAAAGCCGCTCTACTGGGGGTGGTGCGGACAGCAGCTCGTGTTTGCTTCCGAGCTGAAAGCCTTACGTGCGCACCCTGATTTTAATGCTGGTGTTTGCCCGCAAGCTTTGATCCAGTACTTTCGCTTCAACTATGTACCAGCTCCGCGTAGCATCCACCCGGGCATCTACAAGCTGGAGCCTGGCACAATTTTGCAGGTATCGTCTGGCTGGCCAACGCTGCCCCCTGCGCAACCGCTGCGCCCAGATCAGAGTTATGGCTCTATCCACATCCGGCGCTACTGGTTTTTGAATGACGTGGTACAGGCCGGTCTGCGGCAGCAGATTGCAAGCGAGGCCGACGCGATCCAGCAACTGGAAAATACGCTGGCAGTATCGGTGCAAAGGCAGATGCTGGCCGATGTGCCTTTGGGCGCCTTTCTCTCCGGCGGAATCGACAGCTCTACTATCGTCGCCCTGATGCAGCGGCACAGCGTGAGGCCAGTCAAAACCTTCACGATCGGTTTTGATAGGCCTGGATACGATGAATCCGGCCATGCCGCAGCCGTCGCCAGGCACTTGGGTACCGATCACACGATGCTCAAGGTGACAGACACCGAGGCTCGAGAGGTAATTCCCGCGCTACCCAGGCTGTACGACGAACCCTTTGCCGATTCCTCGCAAATCCCGACTCATCTGGTTGCTCGGGTGGCACGGCAGCAGGTGACGGTTGCGCTCTCGGGTGATGGCGGCGATGAGCTTTTTGGTGGTTACAACCGCTATTTCTGGGGGACTCGTATCTGGCGCAAAGTTGCGTGGCTACCGCACCCTTTACGTATGGCAGTAGGGCATCTGCTGCAAAGCATTCCGGTTTCCGCATGGGACACCGCTGCCAAAATAGGTGCCGCACTCGGCGCAGAGCCCATCGTCCGTGCTGGTGACAAGGCTCACAAGCTGGGCGCAAGGCTTAGGACTGTAAAAGACCTCGATGGGCTTTATCGCAGCTTGGTCAGTGAGTGGACAAGACCTCCACAGTTACTGCAGCAGCAGACCACCGAGCCTGTCTCGTTGCTGGATGATCCCCTGCCCGAGGGTTTGGAATATGACGCTATTACCCGCATGATGGTGCAGGATCTACGGACCTACCTGCCCGATGACATTCTCTGCAAGGTGGATCGCGCCGCCATGGGGGTGAGCCTTGAGACCCGGGCGCCCTTTTTGGATGCCGATGTCGTGGAACTGGCGTTCCGCCTGCCACTGACGATGAAAATTCGGGCGGGTCAGGGCAAATGGGCGGTCCGGCAGGTGCTTTATCGATACGTACCCCGTGAGCTGATCGAGCGCCCCAAAATGGGTTTTGGCATTCCGGTTGGCGAGTGGCTGCGCGGACCTTTGCGGCCTTGGGCGGATGAGCTGCTCTCTCATGGCAACCTACAAAGAACCGGTTTACTGAATCCTGAGCCCATTCAGAAGGTCTGGGCCGAGCATCTGTCTGGCCGAAGGGATTGGACAACCCGGCTGTGGGGCGTGCTGATGTTTCAAGCCTGGTCAGGGAGCATTCGTGAAGATTTTGTTACTGCCGCGTTACAGCCGTAACGGCGCCTCGACCCGGCTGCGCTTTTTGCAGTATTTACCGATTTTGCGGGCGCAAGGCATCGAGGTCATTGAAGCGCCGTTTTTTGATGAGTGTTATCTGCACCGGTTGTACGCAGGCAGTCCGGCCTACGGCAGTGTCATCAGGGCGTTTTGTCGGCGTTTCTCGCGGTTGTTGACCGACTCTGGGGCAGATCTCATCTGGCTGGAAAAAGAGGCTTTACCATGGTTGCCGTGGTGGTTTGAGCGCAGATTGTTGCCACGTCATGTGCCCATCGTTTCGGATTACGACGACGCGGTCTTTCATCGCTACGATTTACACCGCAGCCGCTTTGTGCGCTGGCTGCTTGGTTCCAAAATCGGCGCGGTAATGGCAGCTTCCCGCCTGGTCATGGCGGGTAATCGTTATCTTGCCGACCATGCGATCAGAGCCGGGGCCCGACAGGTTGAAACCGTGCCAACCGTGGTGGATTTGGAGCATTACCGCTTCAAGCGCATCGCGGATGACGAAGGCCAGTTGCGCATCGGCTGGATCGGTACGCCCGGAACCTGGCGTGATTACATGACGCCGATGATGCCCTTGCTGATCGAGGTCGCCGGTGCCCATGGAGCCCGTTTGCGGGTGGTGGGCGCAGGCCCGGCCGCCGAGGCCCATCCGCTGCTGGAGCTTCGGCCCTGGTCCGAAGCCACCGAAGTGAGCGACATCCAGCAGATGGACATCGGGATCATGCCCCTCGACGATAGCCCATGGTCACGGGGCAAGTGTGGCTACAAGCTCATCCAATACATGGCCTGCGGCTTACCCGTGGTGGCTTCTCCTGTCGGGGTCAACTGCGAGATCGTCGAACATGGTGTGAATGGCTTTTTGGCTAGAACAGAAGCCGAGTGGCGAGAGGCTCTGTCCACCCTGCTGCGCGACGCCGATTTGCGCCGGCGAATGGGGCAGGCGGGGCGTAAAAAGGTGGAAACGCATTATTCTCTGCAAGTCTGGGGCCCGCGCGTTGCGCAGTTGTTGAGAAACGCAGCCTTGGGCGCTGGTTAAGGCCTTGAACCTGCTCATGTGGCCGTACTGGTTTTTGTTTCTGTTGCCGAGTTTTTCCGCAGCGATGTCGGCCACGCGGCCGCATGCCAAAGGTCGCTATGGGGCACTGACCTGGCCGATCATGGGTATCGTGCTGGTCTTGATGATCGGCTTCCGATTCGAGGTCGGCGGTGATTGGTTTAACTATCAAGCCCATTACTTCGACGTCTTGGATGTGCCTTTGGGGGAGGTTCTAGAAAGGCCCGATCCTGGTTATTACCTGCTGACCTGGCTATCGGCTCAGTGGGGGCTGGGCGTCTTTCTGGTCAATACCGTTTGCGGAGTTCTGTTTAGCTGGGGTCTGCTCGCTTTTTGCCAAGCCCAACCCCGGCCCTGGCTGGCGCTGGCCGTGGCAGTGCCGTATCTGGTGACTGTCGTGGCCATGGGTTACAGCCGTCAGGGAGTGGCCATCGGCCTGGCCATGCTCGGTCTGGTGCGGCTGGCGCGTCATCAGAACTTGCAGTTTGTGTTGTGCGTGGGTCTGGCCGCCACCTTTCACAAGACCGCGGTGCTGCTGATTCCGCTCGCGGTGCTGGCCAATCCACGCGGGCGTCTGTGGTCGGCGCTGTGGGTCGGAATCACCGCGGCGCTCATGTATTGGGCATTGTTGGCCGAAAGCGTGGATGCCCTGGTGACCAACTACATCGTGGCCGAGTACGAGTATGAATCGGAGGGCGCCGCCATCCGGGTTACCATGAATGCCTTGCCGGCCATGCTCCTGCTGCTGTTCCGCCGCCGCGTGGTCTGGCAAAGCGCAGCCGAGCGCAATCTCTGGAGCCTGATGGCCTGGGCCGCACTGGCGACCATTCCTTTGCTCATCCTGCTGCCGTCCTCGACGGCAGTGGATCGCATGGCGCTGTATCTCATTCCGCTACAACCCTTCGTTTTCTCGCGCCTGCCGGATTGGTTGGCGAGGTTTGGCGGACGGCGGATCTGGATCGTTTCGATCCTCGCCTACTACGCGGCCGTGCTGTTCGTCTGGCTGTTGTTTGCCAGTCACGCCCAGTATTGGCTCCCTTACCGCTTTTATCTCTTCGAGCTGCTGTGAAGATCGCGCTCTTTGCCAATACGGACTGGTATCTCTACAACTTTCGCCGGTCCTTGGCGCTGGCGATCCGCGACGCGGGGTATGAGCCATTGCTGCTTTCTCCGCCCGGTCCCTATGCAGCGCGGCTGCAAGCCCTGGGTTTGCGCTGGCAGCCGGTGCCGATGGATCGGCGCAGTCTCAATCCTTTGCGGGAGTTGGCGCTGCTGTGGTGGCTCAGGGGTTTGCTGAGACGCGAGCGCGTGGATCTGGTGCATGGCTTTACCATCAAGTGCGCGGTCTATGGCGCGATCTCGGCGCGTTGGGCCGGTGTGCCAGCCCGGGTCGGGGCAGTGGCCGGCATGGGCTATGTCTTTACCAGCGAGGATTTCAAGGCCCGGTTGCTGCGTCCGGTGGTGCGCAGGCTGATACGCTGGGCGCTGGGCGGCGAGGGGGCACGGCTGATTCTGCAGAACCCGGACGATGTCACCTTGTTCCGGCAGGCTGGATTGGTGGACGCCGACAAGATTCGCCTGATCTATGGTTCGGGGGTGGATGCCCAGCGTTTTACGCCCGGGCCGGAAGCGGGCAATCGTCCAGCAGGGCAAGCGTTGCGGGTGCTGCTGGTGGCCCGCCTGCTCTGGGACAAGGGCATTGCGGAATACGTGGAAGCCGCGCGTATGCTCAGGCGCAGGGGGCTTGCTCTGCATTTTCTGCTGGCTGGCACACCGGATGAGGGCAATCCCGCCGCCATTCCGGTGGCTACCGTCCAGCAGTGGCAGGATGAGGGCGTGATCGATTGGCTGGGGCACGTGGAGGATATGCCCGCACTCTATGCTTCGGCCGATATCATGGTGCTGCCAAGCTACCGTGAAGGTCTGCCCAAGACGCTGATCGAGGCAGCGGCCTGCGGTCTGCCGATCGTGACCACTGATGCGCCCGGCTGCCGGGAAGTGGTGACGCACGAACAAGAAGGTTTGCTGGTGCCGGTCCGGGACGCCCAGGCGCTGACCGAGGCCATCGCGCGGCTTTCGTCCGATGCCGCTTTGCGCGCCCGCCTCGGCGCAGCGGCCCGCAAGAAAGTTTTGGAACGCTTTGATGAGCGCATCGTGATCGAGCAGACGCTCAAGGTTTACACCGAGCTGTCCGGTTGATCCGGCAGAGGTGTGTTAAGGTAACTCCTTCTCGTCGTGCGCAGCGCATTCCGGCTGCTATCTTTGCCCTTGTTTGATGGAACCTGCCGGGTTTAGCTCCCGCTCGGGCGTTTGCGATAGTCGTAGCGATAACCGCCGTAGTAGTAGCCGTACTTGTAGCCATACCGCCCCTGGCGCGTGCGGCCGATCTGGTTGAACAGCGTGCCGCGCACCGCGACGCCGGCGCGGGTCAGGCGGTTGACGGTTTCCTCGATCATCCGTAGCGGGTGTTCCCCGGCCTTGAGCACCACCAGGGTGATGCCGGCGTGGCGGCCGATGATGGCTGCGTCGGTGACGGCAAGTACCGGCGGGGTATCGATGAGAACGTGGTCGAAGCGTTCAGAAAGCCCTTGCAGCAGTTCCACGAAGCGCTCGTTGATCAGCAGCTCCGCCGGGTTGGGCGGGTAGGTGCCGGTGGGGATCAGCATCAAGCCCTCGACGGGTGTGGGGCAGAGGATCTGTTCGAGTGTGGCGGCGCCGCTGATCAGCTCGGAGAGACCCGGGGCGCGCGGTGCGGCGATCAGCTTGTTGATGTGGCCGCGGCGCAGGTCGGCGTCCACCACCACGACGCGGCGCTTGGCCTGGGCGAGCACGGCGCCGAGGTTGATGCTGACGAAGGATTTGCCAAGATCCGGTTCCGGGCCCGTGAGCATGATACGGTTGTTCGGTGCATCCATCTGCGCAAAGTGCAGCGCCGTGCGCAGGCTGCGCAGCGCTTCCACGGCCACCCCATTGGGTTCGCGCAGTACGAGCAGGCCATCCGGCTGGCTTTTGCCGCGTTTGAGTGCGCGCGCGAGCCTGGCTTGTTCCTCGGAGTAGGGAATGGCGCCATACGTCGGCAGACCCAGTTTTTTCTCGACGATGGCAGGGTCCTCGACGCCGGTGCGCAGGGCGTTGAGCACGAACACGGCGATGACCCCAAGCAAGCCTCCGAGAATCAGCGAGAGCGTACCCACCAGCAGGCGCTTGGGTTGGGAGGGAAAGCTCGGCAGAAAGGGTGTGTCGATGATGCGGATACTGCCGATGGTGCCGCTGCGGACGACCTCGAGCTCTTGCGTGCGGTTGAGGAGCGCCACGTACAGCGCCGTGGCGACTTGCACGTCGCGCATCAATTGCAGGGTGTGCTGCTCGATGTCCGGCAACTGGCGGATCCGGGCGTTGACCTGACGGAGCTGGGCGTCGATCTGCGCAATTTGCGCGTCGAGGGCCTGCACCACCGGGTGGTTGACGGTGAAGCGCTGCAAGGCTTCGTTGCGCTGCTGGAGCAGCTCGGCTTTGTTCCGCTCGAGCTCGACGCTGCGGGAGAGCACCAGGGAGGTTTCTTGGGTCAGATCGGCGGTGCCCTGCTCGACCTTGAACTGGTTGAGACGCGCCTCGGCAGTCTCGAGTTTGGCCTTGAGTTCCGGCAATTGCGCCTTGAGGAAGCTCAGCGTCTGCTCGGCCTCGGCGGAGCGTCGCTCCACGTTTTGCTTTTGATAGGCGTTCAGGATTTCGGTGAGCACCCGTTGGGCCTGCTGCGGACTCTCGGCGGTGTAGCTGAGGTTGACCATGCCGAGCGCCGTGCGCGAGGCGGTGACCGTGAGCGCGTCCTGAACGGCGCGGATGGCGGCGTCCCGGCGCATGCGCATGACGGTGTACTCGGTGCCGGGCTCGCCGCGCAGTTCTTGCACGAATAATTCGATGGGGTCGGTGTCATCACTGAGAGGGAGCGTGGCCAGCACGCCGACCCGCCCCTCGCCCAAGGGCCGTTGTTCCTCGTCCAGGATCTGGTACTGGCCGTCCGTATCGAGCAAGCGCAGGTAAAACGGCCGGTTCAGTGCCTGGGGGGGGACCTGGAACGTGGAGACCGTGATCGCCTCGCCGCCCCAGGCGTACGCGCTGCGGTCGAAGGGTTTGAGCCAGAACGGCGGCTCCCCGAAGCGCGCGCTGCGCTGGCGACGCGCGATGGCTGGGCCGAGTAACGGCAGACTGCGCGGCTCGGCCACCACGTCCAGCCCCAACCGATCGACCACGGCGCCAATCACCAGGCGACTTTTGAGGATTTCCACCTCGGCCGTGACCGGAATTTCCGTGGTGAAGGCCTCGGCCACCTGGGCAAACGCCACGCGCGCAGGATTGGCGTTGGATTCCACCTGCACCAGTGCGTCTGTGGTGTAGCGCGGGGGGGCGATGTACAGGTAGGTCAGGGCCAGGAACGCGGCCGCACCGACAAAACCGGCGATCACCGGCCAGCTGGCGATCAGGATGCCGATCAGCTCGCGCAGGTCGATCTGATCGTCGTTTTCGAGTGGTGCGGTTGTGGGGAGCTCAGCAGTCATCGATTGGGGAAGATTGTCACGCGAGTCCGGCCGGGGAGGACACCCCGGCCGAGGCAAGGTGGCGATGGGTCAGTCGTTGGAGAACACCTGGTCCAGCCGGTCGATCACGAATACCGGCGCCACCAGCGAGGTCAGGCTGGGCAGGATCTGGGCGATGAAGCGGTTGAAGCGGGTGACTTCGCGTGTCGAAACATAGACGATGTCGCCGCTCGCGAGCTGGAAGCGATCCGCGAGAATGAATGATTCCGGGCTCTTGCCGTTGAGGTGAAAGACACGCGCCTGATTTCCATCGGCACGGATCACGAAGATGCTCCCCGGCCGGGCGGTGCCGGCCTGAAGATAGTTGGCTCCGGCCAGCACCGCCGTGCCGCGCTGATCGGAAGGTACCAGGATCTGCGCCAGCGAGGTGGTGTAGGGGTCGATGAACTCGGTGCGGTTGGGCGCTTCGCCCAAAACATACACCTTGTTGATGTTGCGCGGCACGAAGACCACGTCGCCGTCCTTCAAGACCCAGCGCTGGCCGAAGTCCGGGCTTTGCAGGAGTTGGAAGACATCCACGGGATAGTCGATCTCGCCCCGCTTGAGCACCACGCGGCGCAGATCACCCTCCGGCTTCACGCCGGCGGTGATGACGGCTTCGGTGATGGTCATCGGCCGGTCGGTGATCGGGAAAAAGCCCGGCTTTTCGACTTCACCCGCCACGGCCACCCGCTGTGAGCGGTACTCGCTCACTCGCAGATTGACCTGCGGCTGGTTGATGAACCGAGCGAGCGCGTCGCGCACCGCGGT
Organism: Fontimonas thermophila; assembly: GCF_900113085.1. GTDB lineage: Bacteria > Pseudomonadota > Gammaproteobacteria > Nevskiales > Nevskiaceae > Solimonas > Solimonas thermophila. The sequence goes on from NZ_FOOC01000004.1 coordinate 47,604, forward strand.
GTAGGCCTCGCCCGGTGTGAGTCCGGCGACGCGCAGTGGCCCGTGCAGCGGCAGAAAGACCCGGCCATCGCTGTCGACCACATAAGTCGACTCAGCCACACGGTCAACCAATGCCACTGAATTTGTGCGGGTATCGGCAAACAAGGACTGATTGAGAAAGATCGATAGCACGTCTCCGGGTCCGATGCGGTAGACGTATTCGGAGAGTTGTGGAGTGCCCGGCGGGATTTCCGGAATGGCTGGGGGCTGCTGCGCCAGGCTGGCGACCAGAGCGGGCGTCACCGGTTCTACCGTGAAGGGGATTTGATTGGCAGAGGCGGGTTCGTCGAAGCGCTGAACCATGCCGGCGCATCCACTGATCAAGACGGCGAGCATGCTGGTCGCCAGTAGCCGCAGCGTGCTTCGGAATGCCTCAAAAAAGGAGGGTACGCCTCTCATCGTGGTTTGGGGGTGATAGGGACGGGTAACTGTAGCCATCCGGGCGTAATCAAATGTGATCCAGATCAAAATTGTGGTGAGTCAAAAAAGATCGATGACTTTTCGCAAGCGGTAGCCCCATGCGTCCACTGCTTGCCGTGCGCGGCGTGCACCGAAGCGCAGCAAGAGGAATAAGGTCCGCGTTCCCGATCTTTGCTCTTGCCCGACTCGCCTTCGAGATGTTGAAAGCTTATCAGAACGGGTTCCGGAAGTAGACTGGATCGTCTGGCGAGCTTTGTGTTGGACTGAATTGAGTCGGATCTCTCACGATCCGCCAATGCGCGTAACCCGGATGGCCGACAGGCACCCGGTGGTCCAGGGCACCGGACGGGATTCGCAGGCGTGCTTTGTATGACAGTGAAGTCTTGGTGATTGCTTGATCGAATGAGGTGCAGTTCATTCGCCAGTGCAGGGGAGAGCTTCTCTGTTGTCCAGGGGCGATCGCATCCGTCATGATTTTGCCGTTCGCGAACGGTTTCGCGGGCAGTCCTGCGTAGAACCAAGATCCTCACCCGACTTCATTCATCTCACCCACCATTTCATGAACATCATCCAGACGCCGCTGCCGGGGGTCGTGTTGTTCGAACCCCGGGTATTCGCCGACGAGCGCGGCTTTTTCGTAGAGACGTTCCGCGAGACCTGGCTTGCCGAGGCCGGTCATCACGTCCGCTTTGTGCAGGACAACCATTCGCGCTCCCGGCGCGGCGTGCTGCGCGGCCTGCACTACCAGCTCAACGAACCCCAGGGCAAGCTGGTGCGGGTGGCGCGTGGCCGCGTGTTCGATGTGGCGGTGGACATCCGTCATGGCTCTCCGCATTTTGGGCGCTGGCATGGTGTGATTCTCGACGATGTGCATCACCGTATGGTCTACATCCCGCCAGGGTTTGCGCATGGTTTTCTCGTGCTCTCGGATGAAGCCGATTTCGTTTACAAGTGCACGGCGTACTACGACGCGCCTTCTGACCGCGGCATTGCGTGGGATGATCCGGATCTGGCCATCGACTGGCCGCTGGCGGATTTGACGCCACAGGTTTCGGCCAAGGACGCTCACCATCCGAGACTGTGCCGGGTCTCTCCCGACCAGTTGCCGGTCTACGTGCGATGAAGATTCTGCTCACCGGGGGCAGCGGCCAAGTCGGTACCGAGATCCGCCGGCGGGTGCACCGATGGGATGGCCTGACCGTCATCGCCCCGACGCGCGCGGAACTGGATCTGGCGCGGCCCGGAGAGGTGGCTGTCGCCGTGCATCGGTATGCGCCGGATATCGTCATCAATGCCGGGGCGTACACGGCGGTGGACAAGGCCGAGAGCGAGCCCGATCTGGCCGAGGCGGTGAATGCGCGTGCCCCTGGCGAACTCGCAAAGGCCTGCGCGGCGCGCCACGTGCCGGTGCTGCATTTTTCGACCGACTATGTGTTCCCGGGCGATGCAGAACACCCCTACCGCCCCGAGGATGCCACCGCCCCCCTCGGGGTCTATGGCGCCACCAAGCTCGCGGGTGAGCGCGCGCTGCGCGCGGGCTGTCCCCAGCATCTGATTTTCCGGATCAGCTGGGTGTTTGCCGGGCATGGCGCCAATTTCGTGCGCACCATGCTGCGGCTCGGCGCACAGCGCGATGAGTTGCGCATCGTCGCCGATCAGGTCGGCGGGCCGACTTATGCCGGCCACATCGCCGATGCGGCGCTGCACATGGTGGACCGTTACCGCCGGGATGGCACCCTTGCGTGGGGGACGTACCACTACGCCGGAGCGCCGGACGTGAGCTGGTACGCGTTTGCCGGCGAGATTTTCGCCCGTGCCGTCGCCGCCGGCATTTTGGTGCGCGCGCCGCGCCTCGTGCCGATCGCCACGGCCGAATACCCGACACCGGCGCGGCGGCCGCTGAATTCGCGGATGGATTGCAGCGCGACCGCCAGCGTGCTGGGCCTGCCACGGCCGGACTGGCGCGTGGGCCTGGATCTTGCGCTGGCAGAATTGCGCGCCGCCTGAGCGGTGGCCGGCTTGGCGGGCCGTTGAAAAACGATTGGCTGAACTATCTGCGGCGTTGCGCAGTGCTCGCTGCCTTGCCGATCTTTTGATCGGTCTCGACAGAAAAATCTCTTGCAGCGCTCTTGCCGCCTTGCATCGGCCATTCTCCCGATGTTTCAACGGCTGGTTAGCGCTCTCGCCGATGACGTTTCCGACGCGAATGGATGGTCGGCAAGTGTGCGGGGAGCAGACCCACGTAGCTCGCCCGCGGGCGGATCAGTACGCCGCTGGCTTGCTGTTCGAGTGCATGGGCGAGCCAGCCGGCGACGCGTCCGGCGCCGAACAGGGCAAGACCGGCTTGTGGGCCCAGCTCGTAGACATCGGCGAGCGCGGCGAGGGCGAAATCCGTGCTCGGGGCCTTGCCGGTTGCCTCGCCGACGGCGTCGATCAGGGTTTGCAGCCGCGCAAGGCGCGCGGGGCGTGGGCGTAGTTGCGAAAGTTTGCGCAGCAGTAGCGCTGCGCGTGGATCGCCCTGCGGGTACAGCGGGTGCCCGAACGTCGGCAGGCCCTCGCCGCGCTGCAGGCGACTGAGCACATAGCGCTGGATCGAGGGTGCCTTGAGGGCGTCCTGGATGAAGGCATAGGCACGCGCCGTGCCGCCACCGTGTGCGGGTCCGGAGAGGGCGGCAAGGCCGGCGGCGACGGCGGCGTGGAGGCTCGCACCGGTGGATGCGACGACCCGCGCGGCAAAGGCGGATGCATTGAGCTCATGGTCCGCGCACAGCAGCAGCGCGGTGCGTATCAGTTCGGCCAGGCGCGTATCGCCGGGGCGCCAGGCATCGGCGATGACCCGATGGGCCGGGCGCGCGCTGGGTTCGGTACCGGCGAGCAATGCTGTGGTCTGGCGTAGCAGCGCGGCGGCGCTCTGGCGGCGACGTGCCGGGTCCATGGACAGATCGCGCACCGAACCGGGGGCGAGCAGGGGCAGCGCGGCGGCGGTTCGCTCGAGGGCGGGAAGGTCCGGCTGATGGAGCAGGGTGCGTACGGCAGCAGGCCACGGGTCGGGCGGCGGCAGGGAGAAGGGGTCGTCCGTGCCGCAATCCCACAGCAGCCGGGCGACGTCCTCCAGGCTGGCGCCGTTGTCGACGAGATCGGTCACTGCCTGCCCGCGGTAGTAATGGCCCTCCGGGCGGATCAGCGAGATGCGGGTTTCCAGCACCGGCAACCCCCAGGCGAGACTGTGCGCGGCGCCCTGGGCCGCGCTGCGCCCGGCACGGCGGCGTTCGATCAGGCGGTCGATGTCCTGGGCGAGGTAAAGCCGGCGGCGGGGGTCCGGCCCGGGCCGGGAATGCACATGGCCGCGGCTGACATAGGCGTACAGCGTGGCCAGGCTCACGCCCAGGCGTGCAGCGGCTTCGCGTGCGCTGAGGTATTCGCTGCTCATCGCATTCATGCCCATATATTGACGAGATCAATCAAGATTGATCAATGCGTGGGCGAGTGCCAGAGTATCGATCCATCCCGGCAGATCCGGAATGTCCGCCATCGATGGGATATCAAGGAGTCTCGACATGAGCACCCAGACATCCGCGGGCGCACGCCTGCGCGCCGCGCTCGCCGCCGAAAAACCCTTGCAGGTGGTCGGCACGATCAACGCCAACCACGCCCTGCTGGCGAAGTCGGTCGGTTTTAAGGCGATTTATCTTTCCGGGGGTGGAGTCGCGGCGGGTTCGCTGGGACTGCCGGATCTAGGTATTTCCACGCTCGACGATGTCCTCACCGACGTGCGTCGCATTACCGATGTCTGCGATCTGCCGTTGCTCGTCGATGCCGATACCGGTTTTGGTCCGAGTGCATTCAACGTCGCGCGGACGACCAAGAGCCTGATCAAATTCGGGGCCGCCGGGATGCACATCGAAGACCAGGTCGGTGCCAAGCGTTGCGGGCACCGCCCCGGCAAGGAAATCGTCTCGCAGCAGGAGATGGTCGACCGGATCAAGGCCGCCGTCGATGCGCGGACGGACGACGATTTCGTCATCATGGCGCGGACCGATGCGCTCGCCGTCGAGGGTCTGGAGCGGGCGATCGAGCGTGCGGTGGCCTGCGTCGAGGCCGGTGCAGACATGATTTTCCCGGAGGCGATGACGGATCTGGCGATGTACAAGCGATTCGCCGCCGCCGTGAAGGTGCCGATCCTCGCCAACATCACCGAGTTCGGTGCAACTCCGCTGTACACCGTCGAGGAGCTGCGGGGCGCCGACGTGAGCCTGGTGTTGTATCCGCTCTCTGCATTCCGGGCGATGAACAAGGCGGCGCTGAACGTCTATACCGCGATCCGCCGCGACGGCACGCAGAAGAATGTTCTCGATACGATGCAGACGCGTATGGAACTGTATGCGTCGATCGGGTACCACGCCTACGAGCAGAAACTCGATGCGCTGTTCGCACAGCACAAGCGGTGACGAGGTGAGCGATCCTCCCATCGCGCCAGCGTCATACCCCCATCAGGAGACGACATGAGCGAAACCGTAACCCCCGGCTTCAAACCCAAGAAATCCGTTGCGCTGTCGGGTGTTGCCGCCGGCAATACCGCGCTGTGCACAGTCGGTCGCACCGGCAACGATCTGCATTATCGCGGGTACGACATTCTCGATATCGCCGATGTCTGCGAGTTTGAGGAGATCGCGTACTTGCTCGTGCACGGCAAGCTGCCGAACGTCGCGGAGCTGGCGGCCTACAAAGCCAAGCTCAAATCGCTGCGCGGTCTGCCGGCGCATGTGAAATCGGTGCTCGAGGAGTTGCCGGCCAACAGTCATCCGATGGACGTGATGCGCACCGGCGTTTCGGCGCTGGGCTGCGTGCTGCCGGAGAAAGACGATCACAATCATCCCGGTGCGCGCGACATCGCCGACCGTCTGCTCGCCTCGCTCGGATCGATGCTGCTGTACTGGTATCACTACAGCCACAACGGCCGCATCATCGATGTCGAGACCGATGACGATTCCATCGGCGGACATTTCCTGCATCTTTTGCACGGCGAAAAGCCCAGGGCATCGTGGGTGCGTGCGATGCATACCTCGCTGATTCTGTACGCCGAACACGAATTCAACGCCAGCACCTTCACCTGCCGGGTGATCGCGGGTACCGGCTCGGACATGTATTCGGCGATCTGCGGCGGTATCGGCGCACTGCGCGGACCCAAGCACGGCGGCGCCAACGAGGTCGCTTTTGAAATCCAGAAACGCTACGAGACGCCCGACGAGGCCGAGGCCGACATCCGCAAACGGGTCGAGAACAAAGAAGTGATCATCGGCTTTGGTCATCCCGTTTACACGGTTTCCGATCCGCGCAACAAGGTGATCAAGGAAGTGGCGCGCCGCCTGTCGCAGGAGGCCGGCAATACCAAGATGTTCGACATCGCCGAACGTCTGGAAAAGGTAATGTGGGAGGTCAAAAAGATGTTCCCGAACCTCGACTGGTTCTCAGCGGTGAGCTATCACATGATGGGGGTGCCGACGGCCATGTTCACGCCGCTGTTCGTCATCGCCCGCACCGCAGGCTGGAGCGCGCACATCATCGAGCAGCGTATCGACGGCAAGATCATCCGTCCGAGCGCCAATTACATCGGTCCGGAAAACCGCCGGTTCGTGCGCATCGAGGACCGCCAATAGCCGAAGTGACCGTATGAACACCGCCTACCGCAAGAGACTGCCGGGCACCGCGCTCGATTATTTCGATGCGCGCGAGGCCGTGGATCGGATCCAGCCGGGTGCGTACGACAGGCTGCCGTATACCGCACGGGTGCATGCCGAGAACATCGTGCGCCGCGCCGAGCCGGAGAAGATCCGCGATTACCTGACACAGTTGATCGAACGCCGGCGGGATCTGGATTTTCCGTGGTATCCGGTGCGCGTCGTCTGCCATGACATCCTGGGCCAGACGGCGTTGGTGGATCTCGCCGGCCTGCGGGATGCCATTGCCCAGCAAGGCGGTGATCCGGCGCAGGTCAATCCCGTGGTGCCGGTGCAGCTCATCGTCGATCATTCGCTCGCGGTGGAGCATGCGGGTTTCGAGAAAGACGCGTTCGCCAAGAATCGGGCGATCGAGGATCGGCGCAACGACGACCGCTTCCATTTCATCGACTGGACGCGGCGCGCGTTCAAGAACGTGGATGTGATTCCGCCAGGCAACGGCATCATGCACCAGATCAATCTGGAGAAGATGAGCCCGGTGGTCTACGTTCAGGATGGTGTGGCTTTCCCCGATACCTGTGTCGGCACCGACAGTCACACGCCGCACGTGGATGCCCTCGGTGTCATCGCCATCGGTGTCGGCGGCCTCGAGGCGGAGAATGTGATGCTCGGCCGCGCCTCGTGGATGCGCCTGCCCGACATCGTCGGCGTCGAACTCACGGGCCGGCCGGGGCCGGGGATCACGGCGACGGATGTCGTGCTCGCGCTCACCGAGTTTCTGCGCAAGGAAAAGGTGGTGGGGGCGTATCTGGAATTTTTCGGTGAGGGGGCATCGGCGCTGACGCTCGCCGACCGCGCGACGATCTCGAACATGGCCCCGGAATACGGCGCCACCGCGGCGATGTTTTTCATCGACCAGAACACGCTCGACTATCTGCGCCTGACCGGACGCGACGAGCAGCAGGTCAGGCTGGTCGAGATCTACGCCAAGCACACGGGGCTGTGGGCCGATGCGCTCAAGACTGCCGAGTATGAGCGCGTTCTGCGGTTCGATCTCTCCACCGTGGTCCGCAACATGGCGGGGCCTTCCAACCCGCACCGGCGCCTGCCGACGTCGGCGCTCGCCGAGCGCGGTATCGCCGGACCCTGGCAGATGCCGCAAGCGGGTACGATGCCGGACGGCGCCGTGATCATTGCCGCGATCACCTCGTGCACCAATACCTCTAACCCGCGCAATGTGATCGCCGCCGGGCTTTTGGCGCGCAACGCGGTGCGCAAGGGCTTGGCGCGCAAGCCCTGGGTCAAGACCTCGCTGGCGCCCGGCTCCAAGACCGTCGAGCTGTACCTGCGCGAGGCCGGTTTGCTCGAACCGCTCGAGCAGCTCGGCTTTGGCATCGTCGGCTTTGCCTGCACGACGTGCAACGGCATGTCCGGCGCGCTCGATCCGAAGATCCAGCAGGAAATCATCGAGCGCGACCTCTACACGGTGGCGGTGCTCTCGGGCAATCGCAACTTCGACGGTCGCATCCATCCGTACGCCAAGCAGGCTTTTCTCGCCAGCCCGCCGCTGGTCGTCGCCTATGCGATCGCCGGCACGATCCGCTTCGATATCGAAAAAGACGCGCTCGGCGTGGATGCCGACGGCACGCCGGTCACGCTCAAGGACTTGTGGCCCAGCGATGAGGAGATCGATGCCATCATCGCCAGGAGCGTGAAGCCGGAATTCTTCCGCCGCGTGTACGGGCCGATGTTCAACTTCAAGGCCGTGGACGAAAAGGTCAGCCCGCTGTACGACTGGCGTTCGCAGAGCACCTACATCCGGCGCCCGCCGTACTGGGACAAGGAAGGCGTCGGCGCGCTCGCCGCCTATCCCCGTACGCTCAAGGGCATGCGCCCGCTGGCGATCTTCGGCGACAACATCACCACCGACCACATCTCGCCGTCGAATGCGATTCTTCCCGATTCCGCCGCGGGTGAGTATCTGGCCCGGATGGGATTGCCGGAAGAGGACTTCAATTCGTACGCCACGCATCGCGGTGACCACCTCACGGCCATGCGCGCCACCTTTGCCAATCCGACGCTGCAGAACGAGATGGTGCGCAACCCCGACGGCAGCATCCGCAAGGGCTCGCTCGCGCGTGTGGAGCCGGAAGGGGTGGTCATGCGCATGTGGGAGGCGATCGAAACCTATCTCGCCCGCCGCCAGCCGCTGATCATCATCGCCGGCATGGATTATGGCCAGGGTTCCTCGCGCGACTGGGCCGCCAAGGGCGTGCGTCTGGCCGGCGTCGAGGCGATCGTCGCCGAGGGTTTCGAGCGTATCCATCGCACCAACTTGATCGGCATGGGCGTGTTGCCCCTGCAGTTCGAGCCGGGTGTGAACCGTTTGACGCTCAAACTCGATGGCAGCGAAACTTACGACGTGATCGGGACCCGCCGGCCGCGCGCGCGGCTGACGCTCGTCATCCATCGCCGCAGCGGCGAGACGCTGGAAGTGCCGGTCATATGCCGGCTCGATTCCGACGAGGAAGTGTCGATCTACGAGGCCGGCGGCGTGCTGCAGCGCTTTGCGCAGGATTTTCTCGAGGCCTCGGCCAAGGTGGCCTGACATGGCGTATCCGGCACAAATCAGGATTCCCGCGACTTACATGCGCGGGGGGACCAGCAAGGGTGTGTTCTTCCGGCTCGCGGATTTACCGGCGCGCTGTCAGGTGCCCGGCGAGGCGCGTGATCGCCTCTTGATGCGCGTCATCGGCAGTCCCGATCCATATGGTGCGCATATCGACGGCATGGGGGGCGCGACGTCGAGCACCAGCAAATGCGTCATTCTGTCGAAGAGCACGCGCCCGGATCACGACGTGGATTACCTTTACGGCCAGGTTGCGATCGACAAGCCGTTCGTCGACTGGAGCGGCAATTGCGGCAATCTGTCGACCGCAGCCGGAGCGTTTGCGATCCATGCCGGCTTGATCGATCCGGCGCGGGTGATGCGCGACGGAATATGTACCGTGCGCATCTGGCAGGCCAACATCGGTAAAACCATCATCGCGCACGTGCCGGTCACCGACGGGCAGGTGCAGGAGACCGGCGATTTCGAGCTCGACGGCGTGACCTTTCCATCCGCCGAGATCGTGCTCGAGTTTCTCGATCCCTCCGATGACGGTGCATCCGGCGGCTCGATGTTCCCGACGGGGCAGTTGATCGACGTGCTCGACGTGCCAGGGGTGGGTCGGCTTGCGGCGACACTGATCACGTCCGGTATCCCGACCGTGTTCGTCGAGGCCGAGGCGCTGGGTTATACCGGCACCGAGCTGCGCGAGACGATCAACACCGATCCCGCGGCGCTGGCGAAGTTCGAGGCGATCCGGGTGGCCGGCGCGCTGCGCATGGGGTTGATCCACAAACCCGAGGAGGCGGCGGTGCGCCAGCACACGCCCAAGATCGCATTTGTCGCACCGCCACGGGATTACGTCGCGTCCAACGGCAGACTCATCAAGGCCAGCGAAATCGATTTGAACGTGCGGGCACTGTCCATGGGCAAGCTGCACCACGCCATGATGGGCACGGCCGCGGTTGCGATCGCCACCGCAGCCGCGATCCCCGGCACACTGGTCAACCGCGCTGCCGGTGGCGGGATGCGGGAGTCGGTGCGTTTCGGGCATCCCTCGGGGACACTGCGCGTCGGTGCCACGGTGGAGCAGGTCAACGGCGAGTGGATCGTCAGGAAGGCGGTGATGTCACGCTCTGCCCGCATTCTCATGGAAGGCTGGGTGCGTGTTCCGGCCGATGCTTTCTGAGGCCTGCATTGGACAAGTGCTGACCACGAAGACCCGGCCCGCCATGGCCGGGTTTTTGATTCCCGCGCCGGAAGGCGCTCGGCCTCGCCGGTGAAGTTTTGCCTTGCGCTTGGGGGAGCCGGATCGCACGACGCAATCGCCCAAAAAACAGGCGGCGGGGGATACCCGCCGCCTGGTGCCCGATCCGTGCCTGCGCTTACTCGATGACGCGCAGTTCTACGCGACGGTTTTCTTCGCGACCTTCTTCCGTGTCGTTGGATGCGATCGGGCGGCTCTCGCCATATCCGACCGGCCGCATGCGCTTACCCTGCACGCCCCGGCCTTCGAGATAGACCTTGACGGCATTGGCGCGGCGCTCGGACAGGCCGAGGTTGTAGCTGTCGGTGCCGATCGAGTCGGTATGGCCTTCGAGCTCGACATCGATGTTCGGATAGGCCTTGAGCGTCTCGGCGACCTCGTTGAGGATCTCGCGCGCCTGCGGCGTCAGCCGGTCGGAGTCGAACTCGAACTTCACACCGCGCAGGATGAAGCTCTGCTCGATCGCGCAGCCATTGGCGTCCACCTGTTCGCCGGGCCGCGGTTTGCGGCAGTCGCCGGTCAGGGCGCAGCCATTGGGCAGCACCTTGGCGCCGGGCGGTGTGCGCGGGCATTCATCGAGGTAATCGGGGATGCCATCGCCATCGGAGTCGAGCGGACAGCCGTCAGGTCCCACCGGCACGCCGGGCGGTGTTCCCGGGCATTTGTCGAGTTCATCGGGGATGCCGTCGTTATCGCGATCCTCGAGCGAGCAGCCTTCGGCGTTCACGCGCGTTCCGGGCGGAGTGCCAGGGCATTTGTCGAGGTAGTCGGGCACGCCGTCGCCATCGGAGTCGAGCGGGCAGCCGTTGACATTGACCGGGACACCGCGCGGGGTGTTCGGGCACTGGTCACGGGCGTCGGGCACGCCGTCGCCGTCGCTGTCAAGTTCGCAGCCATCCGATCCGACCAGCGTCCCCTTGGGCGTGTTCGGACACTTGTCGAGATAATCCGGCACGCCGTCCTGGTCGAGGTCGGTGGGGCAGCCGTCGGAATAGACCGTGACCCCCTTGGGAGTGCCGGGGCACTTGTCCTGCGCATCCGGCACGCCGTCACCGTCTTCATCGTAGGGGTTGGCGCCGAACTTGTAGCTCACGCCGAGCGCGCCGGTCCAGAGGTAGAACGTGTCATCCGGCACGGTGACGCCGTTCTCGGTCGTGCCATTGATGAAGTCGAGGTTGTAACGGATGTCCAGGCGTGCATCCCAGCGCTCGCCGAGCTTGAACAGCGCTCCGCCACCGGCTCCCAGGCCGACGCCATTGAGGCCGACGGTCAGAAAATCGATGTCGTGCCCATTGCCGTTGATCAGCAAAAAAGGGCGGATGCGCGCGGTGTCGGGAGCCAGGTAGCCAACGAGGTTTGCGCCGAGCGTGAGGCGTTCATAGAAATTGCCTTCCGGCAGATGGCTGACGTCGAGCTTGCTATAGGTGGCCTCGAGTTCGAGACCGAAATGCGGCGAGATGCCTTTGCCGACCACGAGCCCGCCGAAGGGGCCGCTGTCGAGGTCATCCGAACCCGAGATGACGCCGCCCACCATCGGCGATAGATAGAAGCGATCGTCAAACTCACTCCCCTGCGCCGAGACGGCCCCGCAGACCAGCAACGCGATGGCGCCCAGTCTCCCATGCTTGGACATCAGCGTATCTCCGAATCCCTGTATTGTGATCCCACCGGCAAAACCGAGAGATTCCCTTTCACCGTGTGAGCAAGCCCCCGACTTTATACGGAGGATTCCGACACAATTGCGGTCCCGACTTCTCTCTCTTGCGACGGCGGATGCATTATGATGGGACTTAGGTAGGCCGTAAATATCGTTGCGGCAGGGAATCGTGTCAGGCAACCCTTCAAGTTTTCGTGGGAGCAGACAGATGAGATCGTTTCGTCGCTGGGCCGCGGTCGTCGCCGTGGTTCTCGCCGGATGTGGGGACGGCAGCATCCAGAGCCCGGATTTCACGGTCGTCACGACGGTCGAGCAGCTCGACATCGTCCCCGGAGTGGCGCAGAGCCTGCCTGCAGGTACTGTACTGCGACTGGATGCCGAAGCGCTGGTTTCGCAAACCGTACCGCCGGGAACGCGCGATGCCAATGGCAATCCGATCACGCATCGGCAGGAAACCCAGACGGTCACCTCCCAGGCTCAATGGACCAGCAGCAATACGGCGGTCGCCCGCGTCGATCGCGGCGTCGTCACCGCAGTGGCGCCGGGCGTGGTGACGATCAGCGCAAGCTTCGAAGGCCTCACCGACACCGTCGATGTGACGGTGACCGATGCCGTACTCCAAGGCGTCGAATACGTCAAGCCCGAGGGAACGCCGCGCGCGACCAACAACACTTACTCGGTGATTTCCGGCAGCATCGTGCCTTTTGAAATCTACGGCCGGTTCAGCGATGGCTCGGTGCGTCGCCTCGTCGAGGGTACGGGAGCGAACCAGTTCCAGGTCACCTGGAGCAGCGATGATACCGGTGTGGCGACCAACGGCAGCGGCGGCCGTACGTTCACGACCAACGCCGTGGGCACGGCAGCGATCACCGGCCAGGTGACCAATGTGACCGGTCTTGTGCCGGATGCGGCCAGTGCCACGCTCGAGGTGCGTGAGGTCAACGCCTTTTGTGCCTCCGAATTTCGCGCGCCGGCCGCAGTGGCCAGCGGCGCCGCCTCGGCGGCTTGCCTCGGATGCTCGGTGGAGCAGCCGGAGCTGGTGATCGACGGTGATCTTGACACCTTCGCGACGATGAACATCACCGCCGGCCTGCTGTTCCTGGCCAATACGAGCCTGACGGTGTACGACACCACGACCGTGCGCATCACGCCGGGCAGCCCGACCGGCTTCGTCGTCAGCCGTCCGTTCGCTGATCTGGTCTCGGCCGAGTTGCTGTCGTCGCTGACGGTCGAGACGCTGCAATGCAATGCCGCCGGTGCATGCACGGTGGTCGAATCGTTCAGCGGGCAGGATAACGCGTTGCTTTTGTCGCTGCTGGGTTTCGGCCTGGTGGGGGACGATGCGACCGTTCTCATCTCGACTCCGCCAGTGACGACGGCCGCCAATGGCCTGCGCCTGACCTTCGATGGTGGTTTGGTGAATCTGCTATCCAGCCTGCGCGTCAACACCGCCTGCGGCGTGGCCATCCCGCCCGCTCCCTGACCGGATTCTTGGGGGGTGCGACGGCTGCTGTCGCGCCCGACGCGCGCCTGACATGGGTGGGCGGGCGCGGCTCCATGCGGTCCGTGCCCGGCGCGCGGTGCGGCTGATCATGCCGGACTGGTCTGCACGCAAGGCATGCCGGCAGTGGCGCGCAGGCGTCTGCAAGGCTGCGCGACACCAGCAGCCTTGCGAAAAAGGATGCTTGCCGGGGCGGATGCCGCCAGTTCCGGTCACATGCGCACGTCGGCGGACAGCAGCACCACCTCGGGTTCCTGGACGTGATAGCCCTGGATGAAGTTGACTCCCATCTGCCAGAGGCGCGCCATCACGTTGGCTTCCTCGACGTGGGAGACGATGATCTTGATCTGCTTGTTCTTGGCCGATTCCATCAGCTCGACCATCTTGCGGTGCGTTTCCTTGTCGTTGAAGTTGGCTGTGAATGATGGGTGGAATTTCACGAAGTGCATCGGGATGTGCTCGATCATCTGTGCCGAGTTCGAGCCAATCCCAAAGTGTTCGATCGCGATCTGTGCGCCCATCTCGATCAGGGCCTTGGTCAGCAGGCGGGTTTTACGGATGTGGTTTTGGACGACCAGCTCCTGCATCTCGAAGACGATCTCGCCCGGGCGCAGCGGTCGTTGCTTGAGCTGCTCGCCAAGCCAGGGAATGAAGCTTTCGGCATCCTTGAGAGTGTCCTGAGAAAGCTTGACGAACAGGCTGGAGGCTTGCTGGGCGGTATCGCGCTTGGCTTGAATCTTGAGGGCGCGGGCAGTAACCCAGCGGTCGATGGCCTTAATCAGGCTGAATTTTTCCGCGGCGCCGATGAACTCGGAGGCGTGCAGCTCTTTGCCGTTTTCGTCGATGAGGCGCACCAGTATGTCGAAATGCTGACGCGTGTCGCCCTCGAGACTCGCGATCGATTGATAGGCCAGTTTGAGACGATTGTCCTCGAGCGCTTTTTTCACCATCTCCGCCTTGCGTGCTTCCTCGCGCTCTTGTAGCGAGGTTTTTGCCGTGGGGCCGAGATTGGCGAACTGGCTGCCACCCTTGCCCGAGAGTTTGCGTGTGTCGCGAACCAGCTCGGCAGTGAGCGTGGCAGCGTCCTCACTGCCCACGAAGGGATAGGCTGCGACCGTCACGGCCAGCTGCACTTCGTGTCCGGCCGTATTGAAGATCTGCTTGCCGACCTCGCGCGCGAGCGTCTCGCCGAATTCGATGATCTCGGCGCCGCTGTTGCGCGAGAGCAAGAGGGCGATTTCGTGGGTGGAGAAACGGAAGAGCTGATCCTGGGGCGCGAGCCTGTCCTGCAGCCAGTTCTGTAGCTGCTCGACGGCCTCGGCCGCATCGTGCAGGCCGAGGCGTTCCTCGGTCGCTGTGAAATCATTGACGACGCACAAAAGCGCGGCACGCTGGTCTTTTTGCTGGCTGGCGGCGGCGATCGCGGAGGCCAGTGCTTCGAAGAACTCGAGCCGCCCCTTCATCGCCGGGGCAGTGCCAGCCACCGTATGCACGGTGCTGGGAGTTTCCGAGCGGATCAGCATTTCGATGAGCGGCTCGCCCTCTACTGCGGTGAGCGTCACGCGGGCATGGATCGCGACGCGCCGGCCATCTTTGTGCAGCAGGCAGCATTCCAGCGGTTTGCCCTCGTTCTTGCCGCGCAGGAGCAGCTTCAGATATTCCTTGACCTTGGGCTGATGGTCCGGCGCGACCAGATCCATCAGCGGCACCGACTGCAGATCGGGCTGCGTATAGCCGAGCAGCTGGGCAAACGCCGGGTTGACGTCCGACAAGATACCTTCCTGGATATGTGCGACGGCATCCTGGGTTCCGGCCAGCAGTTGCTGGTGGCGCGCCTCGAATTCGGCGAGGCGTTTGCGCAGGCTGCGCAGCTCGCGCAGGCGGCTGTGCTGGGTGATCTCGCGCAGGACGACCAGCTCGAGATGGCGCAGATGGCGCAGGTCTTCGTCGGAGACCTGGTCGCTGGCGCCGCACGCCAGTGCGGCGACCCTGTCCTCTGGCGTGAACTGCGCTTTGAGGACGAGGACCGGCAGATCGGGCATCTGGCGGCGTACGGTTTCGATGACGTCCTTGATGGGGGCGGTTTGCAGGCCCTCGGCACAGATCAATAGATCCGGTGTGCCACCGCGCAGGGCGTCTTCGACATCCTCCAGATCGGTGGCCCAGGGACAGCGCACCGGATGTCCGGCGTTGCGCAGGTAACTTTCGATGCGCTTGGCGACGCTCTCCGAGGCGGCGACCACCAGCGCGATATGACTCGGTGCCGCATGCGCGGCCCTTTCTTTCCGGATGCTTTCCGCTGTAGCTACCATGCGATCGATGTTTTTGCTGTGGCTCCTGGTTCTTCCCGAACCAGCCGCGGGACGAGATAGCCCGGCAGCCGTGCCGCAAGTCCGCGCATCAACGCGCGGGCACGCGACTCCTCCACCTCGAAATGGGCCGCACCCTGCACCCGGTCGAGCAGGTGCAGATAGTAGGGGAGAATGCCACATTCGAACAGCCGCTCGGAGAGCTGAGCCAGCGCATCGACGGAATCATTGACGCCGCGCAGCAGCACCGACTGGTTCAGCAGCGGGATGCCCAGCGCACGCAGCGGCTGCAGAGCGGTCACTACCGAGGCATCGATTTCGTTGGCGTGGTTGACGTGCAGGACCATGAGCTTGGTCAGGCGGCCGCGTCCGAGCCAGGCCAGCAGACGCTCGTCGATGCGTTCCGGCAGCACGATCGGCTGGCGTGTGTGCACGCGCAGGCGGCGCACGTGGGGAATCGCCTCGAGGGCGTCGGCCAGTTCGGCGAGTTTATCGTCGGACAGCGAGAGGGGATCACCGCCGGAGAGGATGATTTCGTGGAGGCTGCTGTCGGCCGCGATCGTCTCCAGAGCCGCCTGCCAGTGTTCACGTGCCGCCAGATGTTCGCCATACGGGAAATGGCGGCGGAAACAATAGCGGCAGTGAATGGCGCAGGCGCCGGTCGCAACGAGCAGCGCACGGCCATGATACTTATGGATGATGCCGCCGCTGCGCAGCTTGCGTAGATCGCCGACCGCATCGACCGTGAAGCCCGATGCCGACACACCCTCGGCCGTGGCCGGCCAGACTTGCCGGAACAAGGGATCTTGCGCATCGCCTTTGCGCATGCGCCGGGCAAAGCCGCGCGGTACACGCAGCGGAAACGCGCGCAGACGCGCCGGCCCGAGCGCGGGCAGATCGGGGTCGAGTTCGAGAAAGCGCAGCAGCTCGTCCGGCCGGGTGAACGCTTCGCGCAAGGCGTGCTGCCAGGCGGGGGCCTGCTGACGTGGAGTGGTCGGGGAAGGTATCATTTCCAGATTCTACGCCGACCCCGGCATCGCCGCGTCCATTCTGGCCGCGGTTTCCCAATTCCAGCACTGCATACACCCATGGCGACTGTCAGCACCAACGAAATGAAGGCCGGTACCAAGCTCCTGATCGATGGCGAGCCGTACGCGGTCATTGACAACGAATACCGCAAGCCCGGCAAAGGTCAGGCCACCAACACGATCAAGATCCGCAATCTCAAGACTGGCCGCGTCCTCGAGCGGACCTTGAAGTCGGGCGACACCCTGGAGGTCGCCGACGTCGAGGACAAGGACATGCAGTATCTCTACAACGACGGCGAGTTCTGGACCTTCATGGATCCGAAGACCTATGAGCAGGTCCAGGCCGGCAAGGAAGCCATGGCCGAGGCCGCGCAGTGGCTCAAGGGTGAAGAGATCGTGCGCGTGACGTTCTGGAACGAAGTGCCGCTGGTCGTCTATCCCCCCAACACCGTCGAGCTGACGGTCATCGATACCGATCCTGGTCTCAAGGGTGATACCGCCACCGGTGGCAGCAAGCCCGCCAAGCTGGAAACCGGGGCCGTCGTGCGCGTGCCGTTGTTCATCCAGCAAGGCGAGAAAATCAAGGTCGATACACGCACCGGCGAGTATCTGGCACGCGCCGGCAAGTGATCGGTTCGTGAGCATGGGGTGTGCGGTGCCGCACTGGCGCCCATCCGCTACCCTTGCAACCCTCAAGGCGCGGGCGGAGCTGTATGGCTCCGTCCGCTCTTTTTTTGCCGCGCGCGGTGTGCTCGAGGTCGAGACGCCGATTCTTTCGCATCATGCGACGGTCGATCGCCACATCGACAGCTTCGCCGTGTCCGCGCCCCGCGCCACCGGTGCTGCGCATGTTGGCTTTCTGCAGACGTCGCCGGAATTTGCGATGAAGCGCTTGCTCGCATCCGGTAGCGGGCCGATTTTCCAGATCGCCCGCGTGTTCCGGGCCGGCGAGCAAGGGCGGTATCACAACCCCGAATTCACCTTGCTCGAATGGTACCGCCCGGGGTTCGACCATCATGCCTTGATGGACGAACTCGCCGAGCTGCTCGCGCACTGCGGGATTGCAGGACCTTGCGCGCGGCTGAGTTACCGCGAGGCTTTCGAGCGGCATGCGGGATTCGACCCGCATATGCTCGACGCCTGTACCTTGCGCGAGCGCTTGCGTGCGCGTGGCCTCGCCGAGCCGCAGGGTCTGAGTGCCGAGGAGATCGGCGATGCCGATTTCTGGCTCGATCTGTGGATGTCGCAAGTCGTCGGTCCGTGCCTGGGTACGCAGACGCCCGAATTCGTCTATGACTTTCCGGCGACGCAGGCCGCGCTGGCGCGCGTGCGCCCCGGCACGCCGCCGCTCGCAGAACGTTTTGAACTGTTCTGGAAAGGCGTGGAGCTCGCCAATGGCTTCCATGAGCTGACCGATGCCGACGAGCAGCAGCGGCGGTTTGAGGCCGACCGCCGCTGGCGTGCCGCCCACGGCCGGTCGGATTTGCCGTACGACAGGCATTTGATCGAGGCGCTGCGCGCCGGGTTACCCCCGTGTGCCGGTGTCGCCGTCGGTCTCGACCGTCTGCTGATGCTCAAGCTCGCACTTCCCTCGGTGGCCGAGACGTTGGCCTTTGCCGGCGACCGTGCCTGAGCGGGCGGCGAGGACGCCCAAGACGTGCGCTTCTTCTCATGCCGACCGGCCAATATCCCAGGCGAAGCGCAGAATCATCAGCACGACGACGGCGATGAAAAAATGCCGCACGAAGGCGTCGCCTTTGCGGATCGCCAGCGTCGTGCCGACGAGGCTGCCGGCGACATTGAAGGCGGCCATCGGGGCAGCGATGTCATAGCGCACGTGACCGGCACCGATGAAGTAGACGAGCGCGGCAAGATTGGTGATGACGTTGACCAGCTTGGCCGAGGCCGAGGCGGCAAGGAACCCCAGTCCGAAGAGGCCGACGAAGGCGATGACCAGGAAGCTGCCGGTGCCAGGGCCGAATAAGCCGTCGTAAAAACCGATCGCGGCGCCTGTGGCGAGCGCGAACCACAACTGCCGGGCTGGTTCTAGGTGCGGCGCGTGTAGTCTGCCCAGATCTTTTTTCCAGAGCGTATAGACGAGTACGCCGACGAGCAGGGCCAGGATCAGCGGGCGGAAGACCTGCACGGGCAGGGCGGATGCGGTACGCGCGCCCAGAAAGCTGCAGATCAGCGCCGCACAGGCGGTCGGCACCGTGGCGGGCCACGCGATCGGCACGCGACGCAGATAGTGAACCGTTGCCGAGGCCGTGCCAAAGATGCTGGCGAATTTGTTCGTTCCCAGCAGGGTCGCGGGTGCGATTTCTGGCAGGAGCACGAACAAGGCCGGGATCTGGATCAGCCCGCCACCGCCGACGACGGCATCCATGAAGCCGGCCAGGAAAGCGAACGTACACAGCGCCAGCACTTCCGGCGCGAATTCCATCGCGTGAGGACTAGAGAATCTTGCTGACGCTGGTCGGGATTTCGAAACGGCGGCCGTCGAGCACGCGGTTGAGCAGCAGCGTGATCCACTGCCGTGTCGTCGAGAGTTTCCGGATGACGATGTAGGTCTTGCCGTTTTCCTGAAGCAGCTCGTAGCGATCGATGGTGATCGTGATCGGCTCACGCTCGCCGCGCATGAGCACGTGGGCGACGATGCGCCCGGCCGCGGTATCGACCGTACAGTCGCGGACTTCGCCGTATTCGCCGAATTTTTCGTTGAAGAAAGTGCGCAGGCCGATGCCCAGCGCACTGTCTTTCATCGCTTTGCCGAGTTTGCCGATGACCATGGCTTCTCCTACAGGATCTCGGAAGCATACGCCGCCAGTCGTGAGCGCTCGCCGCGTGCCAGGGTCACGTGGCCGCCATGGGGCCAGCCGCGAAAGCGATCGACGACATAGGTCAGCCCCGACGTCGTCTCCGTCAGATACGGGGTGTCGATCTGGCCGAGGTTGCCGAGGCAGACCATTTTCGAGCCCGGTCCGACGCGGGTGATCAGCGTCTTCATCTGTTTGGCGGTGAGGTTCTGCGCTTCGTCGATGATGATGTAACGGTTGAGGAAGGTGCGGCCACGCATGAAGTTGAGTGAGCGGATCTTGATGCGCTTGGCGAGCAGGTCGTTGGTCGCGGCGCGTTCCCAGTCTCCGGCATGGCTGTTTTGCGTGAGCACCTCCAGATTGTCCATCAGCGCCCCCATCCACGGCGTCATTTTTTCTTCCTCGGTTCCCGGCAGAAAGCCGATGTCTTCGCCGACCGGCACGGTGACGCGGGTCATGATGATTTCACGGTAGCGGGGTTCGTCCAGCGTCTGCGCCAGCCCGGCGGCGAGCGCGAGTAGCGTTTTGCCGGTGCCCGCGGTGCCCAGAATGGTGACGAAATCGATCTCGGGATCGAGCAGCAGGTTGAGGGTGAAGTTTTGCTCACGATTCTTCGCGTGGATGCCCCAGACGCTGCTTTTGCCGTGGCGGTAGTCGCGGATCACGCGCAGCTCGGCGCTGTTGCCCTCGATGCGGCTGACCATCAGCTCCAGTCCGCGGCCGCCTTCGTCGGGGATATACAGGAACTGGTTGACGTACCAGTCTTTCACCAATGGACCCTCGATGCGGTACATGGCGCGCCCGCGGCTGTCTTGCCAGCTCTGCATTTTGTCGCCGTGGGTGGACCAGAAATTCGCGGGCAGCTCCTTGTAGCCGGTGTAGAGCAGATCCAGATCATCGAGGACTTGGTCATTGTGATAGTCCTCGGTGTGCACGCCGACGATCGCGGCCTTGATGCGCAGGTTGATGTCCTTGCTGACCAGCGTGACCTTGCGCGTCGGGTGCTGGGTCTGCAATTCCAGGGCGACGACGAGAATGCTGTTATCGGGCTTGTTGCCGGGAATCAGGCCGGGCAGGGAGGTGTCGGCCGGACGCGTCTGGAAGAACAGCCGCCCGCTGGCCGGCTTGCCGCCGCGGCCACGTCCGCTGCCGTGGCCGTTGCCGCTACGCACGCTTGGCAACGGCAGCCCTTTTTCGATCTGCGCATGGTCGGTACCGTGCATCAATTCGTCGAAAAAACGGCTGACCTGACGCGCATTGCGCGCAACTTCACTGGTGCCCTTCTTGGAAGCATCCAGTTCCTCGAGCACCACCATCGGGATGAACAGGTCGTGCTCTTCAAAGCGGAACAGACTGGTCGGATCGTGGAGTAGGACGTTGGTGTCGAGAACGAAGATCTTGCGCTTGTTCATGGATACAAGGCGGGTGCTGGCCCACGGCCAGTGACCATGGGCATCGTGCGGATATATGGAGGGCGCAACGACCGTGTCCCGATATCCAGGCGGTCGCACGAGGCACACTTTAGGAAGTGCGTACGAATCGTTGTCGGTGAGACGGGCTGGGGAAAACCGTGCCTGCAGGACAGGCACGGCCGTCAATCTAGCCCAAGAACGATGGCAGGCGGAAGGGATGACGGATCGTCCGCCGTGACGGTATCGTGACAAACCGCTGGGGGTCAGCACTCGCCGATCGCAGCGAGCACGTCCTGGACGTGGCCCTTGACCTTGACGTTGCGCCATTGCCGCCGCAGCAAGCCTTGGGCATCGAACAGAAAAGTGCTGCGCTCCACGCCCAGGTATTTGCGCCCGTACAGGCTTTTTTCGCGCAGCACGTCGAAGGCCTTGCACGCGGCTTCGTCGGTGTCCGACAACAAGGGGAACGGAAAGCCGTGTTTGGCGGCGAAGTTTTCGTGCGAGCGGAGGCTGTCGCGCGAGATACCGAGGATTTCCGCGCCGGCCTTACGAAACTGGGGATAGAGGTCGCGGAAATCCTGGCCTTCCTGCGTACAGCCCGAGGTATTGTCCTTGGGGTAGAAGTAAACCACCAGGATCCGACCCTTGAAATCGCGCAGCGAGATGTCGCGGCCGCCGGTGGCCGGCAGGGTGAGGTCGGGAATCTCGTCACCGAGCTGCATGGTGCCTCCCTCGTCGTGATGCGGTGCCCTCAAGTCTTGATCGGATCGAGCATGCCGTCGGCGTTGAGATCGTCGCACAAGTCCATGAACGACTCGCGCAGCGCCTGCGGATGCTGGTTCACCGGCACGTGGAGCACCATTTGCACGCTTGCCATCTCGGCGCCGGTGTAGGTGGACTGGTACTTCTGCGTGGAGATCTCGACGACGATCACATCCTGGTGCTGGAAGAATTCGAGGATGTTGACGAGCAGGTTCGGGTCCTGGGGGGCGACCACTTCCGCCGCATAGGGGCGGTAATCCGGGTTGAACGGGCGGGCTTCGCAGCGCTCGAAGCGGACTTGCAGGTCGAGCTTTTCGGCAATACCGGGCAACGCGGTTTCGAGCCGGCCGAGCGTGCTCCAATTGCCGGAGACCAGGAGGTTTGCGGTCAGGCGATCGCCAATCTGGGCGATGCGGCAATCCTCGACCTCGCCACCGCGTTCGCGGATGGCCTTGAACAGCTCCAGCGGGACATTGCCCTTGGGTTTGCCGATCGCTGAAATGGTGAGCAGATTGTCGGTCTGTGCCATGGAGATCGAGTACAGAAAGAGGAAAAATTTTAATCCATTTGCACGCATGAGAGGGCGCATCCGGCGGTGTTGGGCCGGTGCGCGCGGTCGCCGGCAGGGCGAGCCTGCCGCTATACTTGCGGCCCTATCAAAGCCGCCTCCCATGCCACCATCGCACCGGGTTCCACAGCCATGATCAAGGGCAGCATCGTCGCCATCGTCACGCCCATGTTCCCGGATGGTGCGCTCGACTGGAAAGGACTGGATGAACTGGTCGAATGGCACATCGCGGAGGGGACCGATGCGATCGTTGCCGTCGGCACGACCGGCGAATCCGCGACGCTCGATTATGACGAGCACATCGAAGTGATCCGCCGAGTCGTGCGTCAGGTGCGCAAGCGCATCCCGGTGATTGCCGGCACGGGTTCGAATTCCACACGTGAGGCGATCGAGCTGACCCGTGCTGCCAAGGAGGTCGGGGCCGATGCGGCGCTGCTGGTGACGCCTTACTACAACAAGCCGCCGCAGGAGGGTTTGTATCGGCATTACAAGGCCGTTGCCGAGGCGGTCGATCTGCCCCAGATTCTCTACAACGTGCCTGGCCGCACGGGTTGCGACATGTTGCCCGAGACGGTCGCACGCCTCGCCCGCATTCCCAACATCGTGGGGATTAAGGAAGCCAAGGGTGAACTGTCGCGGATCCAGGCCTTGCTTGCGCTGGGCCTGGGCGACGGCTTTGCGATTTATTCGGGCGACGACGCCACCGCCTGTGCCTCCATTCTCGCGGGCTGTCACGGCGATATTTCCGTGACGGCCAACGTCGCGCCCGGCAAAATGCACCAGATGTGCGCTGCGGCACTGGCCGGAGACCGGGCGACCGCCGAAGCGCTCGATGCACAGTTGCGTGCCTTGCACAAGGATTTGTTCGTGGAACCCAACCCCATCCCCGTGAAATGGGCGCTCAGTGAGATGAAGAAAATCCAGGGTGGTTTGCGCCTGCCGCTGGTGCCGCTCGACGTCGCCCATCACGACACCGTCCGCGCCGCGCTGCGGGGTGCCGGAGTGCTGGCATGATGCGCCGGTCGATCTTGCTGTGCGCCGGCTTGTTCGTTTCCGCCTGCGGGGGCATCAGCCGCCACTGCGAGGGCGAGTTTGACTACCAGCGGGCACAGACCTTGCCGCCACCCGCCGAGGTCCCGGGACTGCAGGTGCCCGAATCACCGTCGGCGTTGCGTATTCCGCCTGAGCCGCAGACGGTCGTGCCGTTCGCGCGTCAAGTCCAGGATCCAGACAACCCCGACAAGACGCGCATCGAATGTCTCGATATTCCGCCGCGGATGAGATCCGAGCCGGCCGAACCGGTTACGCCAGCGCCCAAGGCGTAAGCCGCCGCCAAAGCTATAATGGGCGCCCCTCGACGGCGAGAGGGTTGCTCGTTGCCGTCGTCTCCGGAGAGATGTCCGAGTGGTTGAAGGAGCACGCCTGGAAAGCGTGTATACGGTGATAAGCCGTATCGCGGGTTCGAATCCCGCTCTCTCCGCCAGTTCGAAGTGCCGTTGCGCGCACGCAGCGGATATCCCCTGACCCCGCCCCTGATTCCGGTCTGGCAGTACACGCGGCCATTGCTCCCGGTGCGTTGCGCCAAGGCAGCGCACAGGCACCGGCGCGGTCGCCGGGTGCGGATCAGACGTTGAAACGGAAGTGCATCACGTCGCCCTCCTGGACGACGTAATCTTTGCCTTCCAGCCGCCACTTACCGGCTTCTTTTGCGCCGCTCTCGCCGTGATAGCGGATGTAGTCGTCGTAGGCGATGACCTCGGCGCGGATGAAGCCTTTCTCAAAGTCGCTGTGGATGACACCGGCGGCCTGCGGGGCGGTGGCGCCCTTCTTGATCGTCCAGGCACGCACCTCCTGCGGACCGGCAGTGAAATAGGTCTGCAGGCCGAGCAGGGCGTAAGCGGCGCGGATCACGCGATGGAGTCCGGGTTCTTCAAGGCCCAGGTCGGCCAGGAAGGCGGCCTTGTCGGCATCGTCGAGCTGCGCGATCTCCGCTTCGATCGCGGCGCAGACCGCGACCACTTGCGCACCTTCGGTCGCGGCATAGGCTTGCACCCGCCGGAGATGATCATTGCCGTGCCGCAAGCCGGGTTCGTCGACGTTGGCGATATATAGCACTGGTTTGGCGGTGATCAGCTGCAGCTCGCGTAGCTGCGGGCGGTCCTCAGCCTCGACCGCGAAGCTGCGTGCCGGTGCGCCGCTATCCAGATGCGCGTGCAGACGGCCGAGCAGGGCATGTCTGGCGATGGCGTCTTTGTGGCCGGTCTTGGCGGCTCGCGCCGCGCGCTCGAGCGCCTTGCTGACCGTGTCGAGATCGGCGAGTACCAGCTCGGTGTTGATGATCTCGATGTCGCGGATCGGGTCGGTGGAGCCGGCGACATGAATGACGTCCGGGTTGTCGAAGCAGCGCACAACATGGGCGATGGCGTCGGTTTCCCGGATGTGCGCGAGGAATTGGTTGCCCAGGCCTTCACCCTTGCTGGCGCCGGCGACCAATCCGGCGATGTCCACGAATTCAACGGTGGCCGGCACCACGCGCTGCGGCTTGACGATTGCGCAGAGCGCATCGAGCCGCGGATCCGGCACCATCACCACGCCGACGTTCGGATCGATCGTGCAGAACGGGTAATTCTCGGCAGCGATCTGCGCCCGCGTCAGCGCGTTGAACAGGGTGGACTTGCCGACGTTTGGCAGGCCGACGATGCCGCATTGAATGCCCATATCAGAGTCCTGGTTCTGGCCGTCGCGGTGCGGCAGCCGGTTTCGCTGGTTTGACGGAGTGTAGTTGCGTGATCGCGCGTTCCCAGCCCTGGGTCAGCCAGGTTTCCAGCGCATCGAGCGCGCGGTCGATCCCGTCACGGATCGCCCGTTCGTCGTCGCGATCCGGCCGTCCCAGAACATAGTTAAGCACGAGGTTCTTGTCGCCGGGATGGCCAATTCCGATGCGCAGGCGGCGATAGTGCTCGCCGAGCGCGCGGTGGACGTCGCGCAGGCCGTTGTGGCCGCCGTGGCCGCCGCCGAACTTCAGGCGCAGTGTGCCGGCCGGCAGGTCGAGTTCGTCGTGTGCGACGAGGATGCGCTCTGGCGGCAGTTTGTAGAACTGCGCGAGTGTCTGCACGGCTGAGCCGCTGCGGTTCATGAACGTGTGCGGTTTGAGCAACAAGACGTCGCTGGGCCCCAGTCTGGTGCGGCCCAGCTCGCCCTGAAACTTGGCCTCGCGCCGTAAAACGGCCCCGGTGCGCTCCACGAGGCGGTCCACCAGCCAGAAGCCGGCGTTATGACGCGTGCGCGCGTATTCGTCCCCGGGATTGCCGAGGCCGATGATGGCGTGAAGTACGGGCGCCGATGGCATTGAGGCTGGCTCCAAAGAGAAAGCCCGTCCGGGCAGGGCAGCGCGGACGGGCCGGACCGGAACGTCCCGCGGCGCGGCCGCGAGACGCCTGAATCACTTCTTTTCTTTCTCTTCCTTCTTCGGTTCTGTGGTTCCTGCAGCGGGCTGGGCAGCAGCGCCCTCGGCCGGCGTGGCCTGCGCGGCTGGCGTCTCTTCTTCGACGACGGCGCGCGGCAAGTGGATGGAGGCGACGGACTGGTCGTTGCCGTGCTTGAGTTCCACCAGGGTGACACCCTGCGGCAGCTTGAGCTGCGACAGGTGGATCGACTCGTTGACTTGCAGGTGCGAGAGATCGACCTCGATGTACTCGGGCAGATCCTTGGGCAAGCACTCGACCTCGACCTGGTTGAGGTGGTGCTCGACGATGCCGCCACCGGTCTTCACGCCCGGTGCGATGTCGGCGCCCTTGAAATGCAGCGGCACGTGCATGCGCAGCACCCTGTCGGCCTGCACGCGCATGAAGTCGGCGTGGATGGCGTAGCCGCTCACCGGGTGGCGCTGCAGGTCCTTGAGCACCACCTGCAGGCTCTGGCCGTCGAGCTGCAGGGTCAGCAGGTGGGAATAAAAGGCCTCGGTCTTGAGATGTTGGGTCATCTCGTTGGCCGATACGGCAATGGGGGTCGGCGGTTCGGTGCCGCCATAGACGATCGCCGGGATTTTGCCTTGGCGACGCAGGCGGCGGCTCGCACCCTTGCCCTGGTCAGCGCGGCTTTCGGCGTTGACAACGAAAGTTTCTTTCATCTACATGCTCCAAAAAGGAAAACCACCGCCCGCGACCAGGCGGTGGGGGGCGCGGATTATACAGAAAAATTTCCCCTGTCCGGTTTGGGTTGTTGTTCAACGAATTGGCCGCAGGGGATGGTACTGGCTGCAGACAGGCGGCTGCGGGTCAATCCACGTACAGCGAGCTGACGGATTCCTCGGCCGAGATGCGCCGGATCGTTTCCGCGAGCAGGCCGCCGATCGATAGCTGGCGGATCTTCGGGCAGGCCCTGGCCGCCGGGGACAAGGGAATGCTGTCGGTGACCACGAGCTCGTCGAGCTCGGAATGGGTGATGTTGGTGACCGCCGGGCCGGAGAGCACCGGATGGGTGACGTAGGCGACGACCTTGAGTGCGCCTTCCTCCTTGAGTGCCGCGGCGGCCTTGCACAAGGTGCCGGCGGTATCGACGAGGTCATCGACGAGCACGCAGGTGCGGCCTTCGACTTCGCCGATGATGTTCATCACACGCGATTCGTTCGGCTTGGGGCGGCGCTTGTCGATGATCGCAAGATCGGCATCGTCGAGCCGTTTGGCGACCGCCCGTGCGCGCACCACGCCGCCCACGTCCGGCGCGACGACGATCAGGTTTTCGTATTTCTGGCGCCAGATTTCGCCGAGCAGCACGGGGCTGGCATAGACATTGTCCACCGGGATGTCGAAGAAACCCTGGATCTGGTCGGCGTGCAGATCCACCGTGAGCACCCGGTCGGCGCCGCATTCGCCGATCATGTCGGCGACGACCTTGGCCGAGATCGGCACGCGCGTCGAGCGCGGGCGGCGGTCTTGGCGGGCATAGCCGAAATACGGAATCACCGCGGTGATGCGGCTGGCCGACGCGCGTTTGAGCGCATCGAGCATCAGCAACAGTTCCATCAGGTTGTCGTTGGTCGGCTCGCAGGTCGGCTGGATGACGAAGACATCCTTGCCGCGCACGTTTTCCAGGATCTCGATCTGGATCTCGCCATCGGAGAATTTGCCGACGATGGCCTGCCCGATCGAAGTTTTCAGATAGGCCGCGATGTCCCGTGACAGCTTGGGATTCGCATTCCCGGAAAACAGCATCAGCTTCGAGTCGGACATGCCCTGCCTCTCGGTCCTGCGTGTGTCGATGTCAGTGGCGTTGCGCCCGCGTCTGCGGGTGAGCGGAACGTCAGTTGCCGGCCCGGTGCGGCGTCGCGCAAAGCCGGCTGAAAGTGGTTGGGGCGGATGGATTCGAACCACCGAATGGCGGGATCAAAACCCGCTGCCTTACCACTTGGCGACGCCCCAGCAGAGTGTCCCGCGGACCATGGTCGCGCGGGGTGCGCATTATACGGGATGATGCTACGGGATGATGCGTGCGCCGATGTGCCTTCAGCGCTGGGCGGCAGCATGCAGCGGCGAGCGGTTGAGTCCGCGTGCGACGATGCGGTGCCAGTCGGATGGGGCCTGCGCGGCGATATCGGCGGCCTGCGCGCGCGTCGTGCAGGGCAAGAACACCGAGGCGCCGGTGCCGGACATGCGCGCATCGCCGAACCGGCGCAGCCAGGCCAGCGCTGCGGCGACTTGCGGGTAGCGCTGGCACGTCACCGGCTCGCAGACATTGCCGGTGCGGCCGGCGAGAAAATCCGCGAGGGTCACCGGGGTGCTGTGACGTTCCAGCTCGGGCGCGCCGAAGATCTCCCGGGTTGCGACCGCAACCGGCGGGGTCAGGACGACGAACCAGGATTCGGGAAGTTCGACCGCCGTCAGTCGTTCGCCGATGCCTTCCGCCCACGCCGCGTGGCCGCGCACGAACACCGGTACGTCGGCGCCCAGCGCCAGCCCGAGCGTCGCCAGCTCGTCGGTGGTCAGGCCGAGATTCCAGAGACGGTTGAGGGCAACCAGGGTCGTCGCCGCATCACTGGAGCCTCCGCCCAGACCGCCACCGACCGGGATGCGCTTGTCGATGCGGATCTCGGCGCCGAGTCGGCAACCGGAGGCGCGCTGAATCGCGCGTGCCGCGCGCACGACCAGATCCTGCTCGGGCGGGATCGACCGTGGTCCTTCGACGCGGCGGATCTCGGTATCGCCGCGAGGTGTGAAGAACAGGCTGTCGCCGTAATCCAGGAACTGGAAGACCGTCTGCAGCTGGTGATAGCCATCGGGGCGGCGGCCGGTCACGTGCAGGAACAGGTTCAGCTTGGCTGGAGCCGGCCATGGACATTCGGCGGTGAACGCACCGTGGGGAAAAGCGGGCATAGGGTTTCACATGCGGGTTACATGCGGGTCGCGAGATCGACGGCCGTCCAGCGGTCGATCACCAGGCGCAGGCGGGTGGTCGGCGACTGCGCTTCGAGTCTGCGCGGCAGCTCCAGGGCGCCGACTTTCTGATAGCCGTCGTAGCGCAATGTCCAGCCGTGCTGGCTCAGGCTTAACAGGCGGCCCTCGTCATCGAGGCTTAGGTGTTCGAACTCGCCCTGCGCCGGCAGACCCATGGCCCAGGCGCGCAGACTGTCGAGCGGAAGGTGCCAGCCCAGGTGCGTCTGCATCCAGTCTTGCGGATCGTCGGTGTATGTAGTGCCGTCTTTGGTGCGTACGGCGACGCGCTTGGAGTCCCCTTCGATGGCGACGGCGCCGACGCCGAATGGACCATTGAGCTGCAGTTCGAAACGGCCGTCGGCGTGCTGGCGCCAGAGGAGTTCACCGCTGCGGCCGAGGTGGGTTTCGGCTATGCGTCCTTGCAGCGCAAAACCGAGCACGGCGGCCAGCGATTCGCGACGCTGTGACCAGCGCAGACCGACGGCGGATTCGTCCACCGCAGGTGGTGTAAGTGGTGCGCAGGCGGCGAGCAGCAGAATCAGGCAGCCGGTGAGCGTGCGTCTCATGGCGACAGACGCTGCATGGTTTCCCGCAGCACCGGGTGATCCGGATTCTTGCGCAGGGCCGATGTCCACACGTTCTGGGCCTCTTCGCGGCGATTGAGCACCCACAGCACTTCGCCGAGATGCGCGGCGACTTCCGGATCGGGGAACTTGGCATAGGCTTTCTGTAGCCATTCGAGCGCCTGTTCAGGGCGGCCGAGCTTGAATTGCAGCCAGCCCATGCTGTCGATGATCGCCGCGTCGTCGGGTTCGAGTGCCAGCGCGCGCGTGATCAGCGTCTCGGCCTCGGCGATGCGTTCGGGCGCGTGGACCACGAGCATGTAACCGAGCGCGTTGAGCGCGCGTGCATCGTCGGGCTCGTCGGCCAGGATGCGGCGCAGATCCCGCTCGGCGGCATCGATCTGCCCGAGCCGCTCGTAAGCCAGCGAGCGGCCATAGAGCAGATCCGGATTGTCGGCGTCCTCGTCGAGCGCGGCGTTATACAGTTCGACGGCAGCCTGACTTTGCCCGGCGTCGATCAGCAGCTCGCCCTCGGCGAGATGGAAGCGGATCGCCATTTGTGGAAGGCGCTCGCGCAGTTCCTGGAGCAGCGCGCGCGCCTCCGCCAGGCGCTTCATGCGCGCGAGCACGTAGGCGCTGCGCACGGCAGCCTCGACGCTGGCCTGACCCTGGGTGATGCGGCGGTAGTACGCGAGAGCCTGGGCGTAGCGCTGCTGCGTTTCGGCGATGCGCCCGAGTTGCAGTGCGGCGTCGCTGCTGCGCGGGCCGTCGAGCAGACCTTCGAAGTTTTTCTGCGCCGTGACGAGATCGCCATCCTCGAAAGCGAGCGTGCCCAGCGCATAGCGTGCATCGGCATTGCGCGGATCCAGCTTGAGCACGGATTCGAGCTGGCGCCGTGCCGCGTCGCGGTGGCCAAATTCGAGCAAAAGCTGGGCATAGCCGATGCGCAGATCCGCCGCTGGGGTGTCGGTGCGGGCCAGCTGGTCGATGCGCGCGTCCGCCTCGGCGATGCGGTTTGCGCGCACCCAGATGCTGATCAGCAGTAGCACATACTTGCGTTCTTGCGGATCCAGGGCTTGGGCTTTGCGCGCCGCGGCTTCGGCGAGTTCGAGACGGCCGTAATGCAGGGCCGTCAGGCCCAGTGCGAGGTGGGCGGCGGCCAGATCCGGCCATTCTTCGACGAGCTGGCGCATCACCGACAGCGCGCCATCGGCGCGATCGGCGCCGGCCTGGGACAGCACCGGCAGTACGAGCATGAAGCCCTCGGCGGGGCCGCCCGGGTGCCCCTGGATCAGCTCCCGGCACTGCGTCAGGGTTTCCGCCAATTCACCGCGCTTGAGACTCAAGCTCGCGATGACCTCGCGTGCATCGGCGGAGGTGGGGTCGAGCGCGAGCCAGCGCCGCGCCGCCTGCAGCGACAAATCCTCATTGCGGGCGACGATCGCGAGCGCTGTTGCGCGCTGGGCGAGTTCGACGTCGTCGATGTATGCCAGCGCAGCAAGGAATTCCCGCGCGGCCTGTTCGGGCTGGTCGCGGCCAGCCGCCATCTCGCCGGCCAGGATGTGGTATTGGGCGCGGGCGCTGTCGGTGGCGAGTGGCTGTTCCGGAACGGTTTGTGCAACCAAGGGGGCCTCGGTCTCGGGCGGCGGCGCGTTGGGACGTTCGTCACGCGGCGTCGCGGCACAGGCCAGGACCAGCAGCGGCAGGCCCAGGAGGGCGGAGCGAAAGCGGGGGGGCGATGGCACGGGTATGCTCGGGCAGAAGTGTCGGTCGAGATTATCCCCAAACCGGGCGCCGGATGGGCGGCATTGCCCGTGTCTTCAATGGCGTTTGTCCGTTGCCAGGCCAGCGTAAAATTGTGCGGTCAACGCAACGGACAGCTATGGCCCTGCTCACTCTCGGTCTGAGCCATCACCGTGCGCCGGTCGAGGCGCGCGAGCGGCTTGCGTTCACCGAGTCGGACTTGCCGTCGGCGCTGATCCGGCTGCGTGCGTTGCCGGGCATCGACGAAGCCGCGATCCTGTCGACCTGCAACCGCACCGAGATCATGGCGGTGACCGCGCTCGAGGCAGAGTCGAAACTGATCGAGTGGTGGCGACGCGAGCGTCAAGCACCCGAGGGCTACATCGAGAAATATCTCTACACGCACCGGGACTTGGGCAGCGTGCGCCACAGCCTGCGCGTGGCCGCCGGACTGGATTCGCTGGTCGTCGGCGAGCCGCAGATCCTCGGCCAGATGAAGCAGACGTATGCCATCGCCAGCCAGGTGCGCGCGCTCGGGCCGGTGCTGGGGCGGTTGTTCCAGCACGCTTTTGCCGTGGCCAAGCTGGTGCGTTCCCAGACCCAGATCGGCGCGCATCCGGTGTCGGTGGCTTACGCCGCGCTGCAGATGGCGCGCCGCATCTTTGCCGATCTGCACCAGCAGACCGCGCTGCTGATCGGTGCCGGCGAGATGATGCAGCTCGTCGGCCGGCACTTGCACCAGCACGGCGTCGGCCGCATCGTCGTCGCCAATCGCAGCCTCGAACGCGCCGAGAAGCTCGCCCGCGATTTGCACGGCTATGCCATCAGCCTCAATGACTTGCCCGCTTACCTCGGCGATGCCGATCTGATCGTCTCGTCGACGGCTGCACGCGGCTACATCATCGATCGTGACACGATGCAGCGCGCCGTACACGCGCGGCGGCGCAAGCCGGTGTTCATGATCGATCTCGCCGTGCCGCGCGACATCGACCCGCGCATCGCCGATCTCGAGGACATCTATCTGTACAGCATCGACGATTTGCGCGACATCGTCGCCGAGAACTTGAAACTGCGCGAAGAGGCCGCGCGTCAGGCCGAGGTGCTGGTGCAGACCCAGGCCGAGGAGTTCGCCCGCTGGCTCGAGAGCCGCGATGCGGCCTCGACGATCCAGGCCATTCGCGCGCGCGCGCGCGCCAGCCGTGACGAGGTTCTGGACAAGGCGCGCCGCCGTCTGGCTGCCGGCGAACCCGCCGAAGATGTGCTGGCCTTCGTCGCCGACACGCTCAGCAACAAGATCCTGCACGCGCCTTCGCAGGCACTGCGCCGTGCCGATGCGGTGGAGCAGGCCTTGCTGCTCAACGCGGCGCGGCGCCTGTTCGATCTGCCGGAAGACTAGCGCGTGTATCGCACGCCGCTGCGGCCATCGGCCGCTATGATTGCCTGCCCATGAAACCCTCTCTGATTGCCAAGCTGGAGCAGATGGCCGAGCACCGCGACGAGATCGCGCGCGAGCTCGGTGATCCGGCCGTGATCGGCGATACCGACAGGTTCCGCCGTTTGTCGCAGGAGTACGCGCAACTCGGTCCGGTGGTCGAGACGTTCAATGCCTATCGCGATGCGCTCAAGACCTTGGCCGAGCTCGAACAGATGCAGCGCGATCCGGATGCGGAACTGCGTGCGCTCGCCGCGGCCGAGTATCCGCAGGTCAAGACCCGCATCGAAAGCCTCGAGCAGGCCTTGCGCGGCCATCTGGTGCCGCGCGATCCACTCGACAACAACAACGTGTTCCTCGAAATCCGTGCCGGTACCGGTGGTGACGAAGCGGCGCTGTTCGCCGGTGATCTGTTCCGCATGTACTCGCGCTACGCCGAAGCCCGTGGCTGGCGGGTCGAGATCCTGTCGGCGAGCGAGGGCGAGCACGGCGGCTACAAAGAAATCATCTCGCGGGTGATCGGCTTTGGGGTCTATTCGCAACTGAAGTTCGAATCGGGCGCACACCGCGTGCAGCGCGTGCCGCAAACCGAGGCTCAGGGGCGCATCCACACCTCGGCCGCGACGGTCGCCGTGCTGCCGGAGGTCGAGGAATCCCAGATCACGATCAACCCGGCGGATCTGAAAATCGATACGTTCCGCTCAGGTGGCGCCGGCGGTCAGCATGTCAACAAGACGGAATCGGCGATCCGCATCACCCACATTCCGACTGGAATCGTCGTCGAATGCCAGGAGGAACGCTCGCAGCACAAGAATCGTGCCAAGGCGATGGCCCTGCTGCAGGCACGCCTGATCGATGCCGAGCGCAGCCGGCAAGCGGCGGACATGGCCGCGCAACGCAGGCAACTGATTGGCAGCGGGGACCGCTCCGAGCGGATCCGGACTTACAACTTTCCGCAGGGGCGGGTGACCGATCACCGCATCAATCTCACGCTCTACCAGCTCGATCGCATCATCGAGGGCGATCTCGATCCGGTGATCCAGCCGCTGCTCGCCGAGTACCAGGCGGCACAGCTCGCCGAGCTGGGCGAGATCTGACGAGAGCACACATGCGCATCGGCGAAGCCTTGATGGCAGCGCAAAAGCGGATCGCGGTCATCTCCGACAGTCCGCGTCTCGACGCGGAACTGCTGCTCGGGCAGGTTACAGGTCTGGGGCGCGCGCAGCTGCTCGCGCGTCTGGATCAGCTGCTGCCGAGGCATGAAGCCGAGTGTTTCGATGCCCTCGTCCAGCGTCGCGCACGCGGCGAGCCGGTGGCGTATCTCACTGGCGACAAGGAATTCTGGACGTTGAATCTCAAGGTGACGCCTGCAGTGCTGATTCCGCGCCCGGAAACCGAACTGCTGGTGGAGTGGGGGCTGCAGCTCATCGCCGGGTGCAAGGCACCGCGCATCGCCGATCTGGGCACCGGCAGCGGTGCCCTGGCCCTGGCCTTGGCTTCGGAGCGGCCCGATGCGCAGGTCGAGGCGACAGAATTTTCTGCAGCGGCGCTCGCGGTTGCACAGGAGAATGCGCAAAGACTGCTGCCCGGACGCGTGCGTTTCCACGCCGGGCACTGGCTGGCGCCATTGATGCGGCAAACCTACGATCTGATCGTGAGCAATCCCCCCTACATCGCCCACGACGATCCGCATCTGCAAACCTTGACATACGAGCCGGCGATCGCGCTCACCGACGGCGCGGACGGTCTCAACGCGCTGCGCGAAATCATCGCGGGCGCGCCGGCTTACCTCGTCGCCGGCGGCTGGCTGCTCGTCGAGCATGGTTACGAGCAGGGTCCGGCCGTGCGCGCGCTGTTCGCGCAGGCGGGTTTCGACGGCGTCACCACGCGTTGCGATTATGGCGGGCGCGAACGCGCCACCGCGGGGCGCTTCCTGCGTCACGGGACCTCGGCATGACGGAATTCTCCCGCTACAGCCGGCAGGTGATCCTGCCCGAGGTGGGTGTCAACGGGCAGGCCTTGCTGCGTGATTCGACGGTGTTGCTCATCGGACTTGGCGGGCTGGGGACGGCCGCGGCCCAGTATCTGGCCGGTGCCGGCGTCGGTCGCTTGTGGCTCTCGGATCGAGACCGCGTCGATGTCAGCAATCTGCAGCGACAGACGCTATACCGCCAGGCCGATGTCGGGCACGCCAAGGTTGCCGCTGCCGCTGCCCAGCTGCGCGCGCTCAATGGCGAGATCGAGATCGGCTGCTTCGACGCCGAAACCTGGCCCGCTGCACTGCCTCAGGCCGATGTCGTGCTCGACTGTACCGATAACTTCCCGACGCGCTATGCGATCAACGCAGCCTGTGTGCGGGCCCGCAAACCGCTGATCAGCGGCGCGGCGATTCGCCTCGAAGGACAAATTGCCGTTTTCGATCTGCGCCGCGGCGGACCGTGCTACCACTGTCTTTATGCCGATACCGGTGCGGCGGCGGAAGCCTGCGAACAGGCCGGCATCCTCGGTCCGGTGGTCGGTACGATCGGATGCCTGCAAGCGCTTGCTGCACTCAAGCTGCTGCTCGGCATCGGTGATGATGCCGGGCGTTTGCATCACTGGGATGCACGTCGTATGCGCTGGTATTCCCATCGCATCGGTATCGACCCCGCGTGTGCCGTCTGCGGAGTGCGCCGTGGATGAATCCGTTCTCGTCATTCCACGGCGCCTGGCCGTGCGCATCCTGCACGCCGCGCAGGCAGCATCCCCGGCATCGATCCGGGGCGTGGTCGGTGCGCGCGGCGGTGAGCCGGATCGGGTGTACATCGAGCCTGCATCGCCGCCACCCGACGAGCCTTGCTGGGCGCGGGTGTGGTCGAATCCACAGCGTGCGGCCGTGCCCGGCGTCGAGGAACTTGCCGATGGCGCGTTGTGCCTGGTGGTCTCGCTCAATACCAAAGGGGTGCTCGAACTGCGCGCCTGGCGGCTGGAAAACGCCATGGCGTGCGAGCAGCCGATCGCGATCAAAGACTGAAAAAGCGCACCGCCCGTATGATCCTATCGGTGACAACCGGGGCGGATTGCCGCTCATCGTGTTTTGGGCTGCGCAGGTCAGGTCGATCGCCCGCTGGCCCATCGCCGGGCGCAAAGTTCAGCATGGTTGACGCAACGAGCTGCAAGGCAGATCGATAGGCCCAGAGCGGTCGGTTGCGTGGGCACGCGCGGTCTTGATTCTCGGGCCGCGCGTTTTACGGCGCGCGATTGCGGTTGAGTGTGGCGGCATGTCTATCTTCATTGACTTTCGGGTAACATGCGCGCCGCCTTATGGTTTGCGCCTTCGCCGCGCGAGCCGCCCATACCGTTTCTTGTATCAGGGCCCATTCAGTCGGGGAGAGATGCGGCTCGGTGAGTGTGATTTATGGATGATGTGAATTCGCCGCAGGCACTGCGGGATCTTTTCGAACGCCTGCCGGCATCCGAGCTGCTGCGGCAACTGCCGCAGCTGCTTGCGCTGATCGACACCGAAGGCCGTGTTCTCGCCGCCAACCCGGCGCTTTTGCACCGCTGTGCGCTGTCGCAGGATGCGCTCGAGGAGATGACCCTGGCGCAGCTCAAGCAACGGCTTGCCGACGCGGGTGAGGCAGGCGAGCCGTCGGAGCAGGCCTATCCCTTGCGGCTCGACGCAGGCCACGTCCTGCTGTGGTCGCCCGGAGAGGGTCATGGCCGGTACGCCGCGCAGCGCGACGAACTCACCGGTCTGCTGACCCAACGCGCATTCGAGGAACGGCTGCGGATGCGCCTGGCCCGGCAGCGGGACGGCGTGTTCATCCGCTTCGAGATCGATCAGTTCAAACTGATCCATGATGCGTACGGCCGGCAGGCGAGCGAGCGTCTGATCGCGCAGTTCGGACAGTTGATCGCCTCGCTGCTGCGCGAAGAAGACGAGCCGGCCCGCCTGAACGGCGACGGATTCGCGGTCAGCGTCGAGGACACCGACGCCGAGCGCGCCTGGCAGATCGCCGAGCGCGTGCGCCTGCAGGTCGCCGCCCAGGGCTTCGAATGGAATGGCCATGCGTACGACGTGACCGTGAGCGCCGGCGTCGTTGCGTTTGCCGATGCTTTCTTTGATTTCACCGAACTGATGGCGGCATCGGATGCCGCCTGCGAGACGGCCAGGGCGCGCGGGCGCAACCGCATCGAGATTTATCGGCGGTCCGACGACGAGCTGAGCCGGCTGCGCGGCGCGCAATCCTGGGGCGCACGTGTACTGGACACGCTCGAAGCCAACCGGTTTGCCCTGTATCGCCAGCGGATCGAGCCGCTGGCGTCGGCGAACGGCCGTCCGCATTACGAAGCGCTGCTGCGGGTGCGCGGCGCCTCTGGCTGGTCCACGCCGGCGGAGTTCGTGGCCGCCGCCGAGCGTTATGGCTTGATGCCGCAGGTGGATCGCCGCGTGATCGCGCGTGTGCTGCGCGAGATGGCGGGTATCCCGCCGGCGCAGCGGCCGGTCATTGCCGTCAATCTGTCCGGGCACAGTCTCGGCGATCAGGGACTCGCCTCCTATATCGCCCGCCAGCTCGAATACCACGAGGTCTCGCCCGATCTGATCTGTTTCGAGATCACCGAGACGGCGGCAATCGCCAATACCACCCGTGCCGTGGCGCTCGTCGATGCGCTCAAGGCGCTCGGATGTTCGGTGGCGCTCGATGATTTTGGGGCGGGGATGTCCTCGTTCAGCTATCTCAAGACCCTCGCCGTCGATGCGCTCAAGATCGACGGCAGTTTCGTGCGCAATGTCGCTCACGATGCCGTCGATGCGGCGACGGTGGAGAGCATGGTCAAGGTCGCCCGTCTGCGCGGCCTGAAAACCATCGCCGAATGTGTCGAGAACGCGGAGGCGCTCACGCGCCTGGGTGAGCTCGGCGTGCACTATGCACAGGGTTTCCATCTGCACCGTCCGGAGCCCTGGTCGCTGCCGTGACGTGCGGGCTTGAGGCGTGACCGGGCGCGGCTGTCCTACAATCTGCGCCGACCACGATTGCCGACCGTCATGCGCCTTTCCAGATTTCCGCTGCACACCACCAAGGAAACCCCGGCCGACGCCGAGGTCGTCTCGCACCAGTTGATGCTGCGCGCGGGTTATATCCGCAAGCTCGGCGCCGGGCTTTATACCTGGCTGCCGATCGGGCTGCGCGTCCTACACAAGATCGAGGCGATCATCCGCGAGGAGATGAACCGTGCCGGTGCGGTCGAGGTGC
Organism: Fontimonas thermophila; assembly: GCF_900113085.1. GTDB lineage: Bacteria > Pseudomonadota > Gammaproteobacteria > Nevskiales > Nevskiaceae > Solimonas > Solimonas thermophila. The sequence continues at coordinate 85,075 of NZ_FOOC01000004.1, forward strand.
TGATGCCATCCGTGCATCCCGCCGAGCTGTGGCAGGAGTCGGGCCGCTGGCAGCAGATGGGCGAGGAGATGCTGCGCTTCAAGGACCGTCACCAGAACGATTTCGCCTACGGTCCGACGCATGAGGAAGTGATCTGCCATCACTTCCGTCAGGATTTCCGTTCCTACCGGCAGCTGCCGGTGAACTTCTATCAGATCCAGACCAAGTTCCGTGACGAGCGCCGTCCGCGCTTCGGTGTGATGCGCGCGCGCGAGTTCATCATGAAGGATGCCTATTCCTTCCACATGGACCGCGAGGATCTCGCGCGGGAATACGAAAACATGCGCCAGACCTATGCGCGCATCTTCACGCGTCTGGGGGTGGATTTCCGCATCGTCCAGGCCGATTCCGGCAATATCGGGGGCTCCCAATCGGAGGAATTCCACATCCTCGCCGGATCGGGCGAGGATTTGCTGGCCGTGTCCGACAGCGGATCCTATGCGGCCAATGTCGAGGCCGCCGCCTGTCTGCCGCCACAGACACCCCGTCCGGCGCCGACGCAGGCGCTGGAGAAAGTCGCAACGCCAGGACAGAGGACTTGCGAGCAGGTTGCCAAGTTTTTGAACGTGCCGCTGACCGGCAAGGTCAAGCTACTCGTCGTCAAGGGTGCCGATGGCGGACTCGTCGCCCTTGCGCTGCGCGGTGATCATCAACTCAATGAGATCAAGGCGGCCAAGCACCCGCTCGTCGCGAGTCCGCTGACCTTCGCCGCGCCCGAGGAGGTGCAGCGGGTGTTTGGCTGCGAGGTGGGTTATCTCGGACCGGTGAGATGCCCGATTCCCGTGATCGCCGATCATGCCGCTGCTGCCATCGCGGATTTCGTCTGCGGCGCCAATGAAAACGATCACCATCTGCGCGGCGTCAACTGGGGGCGCGATTGTCGCGAGCCGCAGGTCGCCGATCTGCGCATGATCGTCGAGGGTGATCCGAGCCCGGATGGCGTCGGTCGTATCAAGTTCTATCGTGGCATCGAAGGCGGGCATATTTTCCAGCTCGGGCGCAAATACAGCGCCGCCATGCATTTGTCCGTGCTCGACGACAAGGGCCAGGCGGTGGTCCCCGAGATGGGCTGTTATGGCATTGGCGTCACGCGCCTGGCCGCAGCGGTGATCGAGCAATCCCACGATGCCGCCGGCATGATCTGGCCGGATGCCATCGCTCCATTCCGGGTCATCCTCTGTCCGATCGGGATGGACAAGTCCGAGACTGTGCGCGTGGCCGTGGAAACCCTCTACGCAGAGCTCGTTGCCGCGGGCGTCGATGTACTGCTCGATGACCGTGGCCAGCGGCCGGGTGTGATGTTCGCCGATGCCGATCTGATCGGCATTCCGCACCGCATCGTCATCGGCGACAAGGGACTTGCGCAGCAGCAGTACGAATACAAGCATCGTCGCGCCGGAAAGCCCGAGATGATTCCGGCGACAACCGCGGCGGTGCTGGAGAAGCTCGGAACCTAAAGGCCGTGATCGGGATGTGCACGCGCGCCACGGTGTCGGTGACAGCCATCGCCGTCTGCGCGTGGGTGGGGTGTGTGCTGTGGACATGCGCCGTGCACGCGGCGCCGACGCAGCCGCCGGAGCCGGAGCTGCGCGAGCTGCTCGCGCGGACGGTCGGCGCCGCCGACAGTTTCGAGCACCGCTACGACGCCGAGGTCTGGCTCGTCGATATGTCCGCGCGCCTGCGCCCGTTTCTGCCCGATGACGCAGAACGTCTCGAACTTTTGCGCCTCGTCCACAGCGAGGCCCGGCGCGCGAAACTCTCGCCGGAGCTGGTGCTCGCCGTCATCGAAGTCGAAAGCCGCTTTGACCGCTATGCCGTGTCGGTGGCCGGCGCACAGGGGCTCATGCAGATCATGCCGTTCTGGCTCGAGGAAATCGGCCGTCCGGATGACAACCTGTTCCACGTGCGCACGAACCTGCGCATGGGATGCACGATTCTGAAGTTTTATCTCGACAAGGAGCGCGGCAATCTGATCAACGCGCTGGCGCGCTACAACGGCAGCTACGGCCGCATCGAATACCCGGCGAAAGTGATCGAGGCGCTGAACCGGCGCTGGTATCGCGGCTGAGCCGGCATGTGACGGAGGCGGGTAGCTACAGACGAAGGAATCTGGACTGCGCGCGGTGGCTCAAGGCGTGGTTTCGCGGACCTCGCCGATATGGACGGTCGTTCGGCGGTAGCTGCGCGCGGTTTCGATCGCGCGCACGACCTGCTCGATCGTCGGATGGAGGCGGATGCGCAGCTGCTGGCCGGCACGCAGCCGATTCGGATCGCGGATCACGTCGAGATTCGCTTCCCAGACCAGTGGCCACAGATATGGGTTGCCGTAAATTTCCGGGCGGCCGGAAATGACCCAGAGGCTGTCGCCGGCGGCAACGACGTAGCGCTTGTTGGCTTGGGCCAGCTCGCGGTTGAGGGCGTTGAGCAATTCCCAGGCCGAACGGCCCTGCCGGCGCGCGAGGGCGAGCTCGGCCACGCGCATCCGTTCGAGTTGCTCGTCGCTCAAGCCGGTGTAGGTCTGGAGTTTTTGCAGTTCGACGTCGGCACGCAGCAGGTAGGCGGTGTCGAGTGCTTCGTCGGCGCGCTGCAAGGCTTGTGTGGCGAGATCACGCATGCGGCCGTCGTCGCCGGTGCGTGCGGCGCGCTCGGCCGCGGTCAACAAGCGTTCGGTTTCGCCGCGCTCGGGCCAATCGGGCCATGCGGCGGCGGCTTCGGCATGGCGGGCGCGGGCCGCCGCGAGCAAACCGTCAGCGAGCGTCTGCGCGGATTGGGCCGGCGGCGTCGCGCTGGCCTGTTCCGGCGCAACCGCAGGCGCGATGCGCTGGGACGGTGGCGGGATACGGTGCAGGCCGCAGGCGGTCAGGGCAATGGCAAGGATGGCCGGTGCCGCCCATCGATATCGATTCGGGATCATCGATCAAACCCTACAATACGGCGTTGCTCTTGAAAATTACCGGCGGAGACCGTCGTGGCCGAAATCCTCGTGCTCTACTACTCGCGACATGGTTCGGTGGCGCAGATGGCGCGCCTGGTCGCACGCGGCATCGAATCGGTGCGCGGGGCATGCGCCCGGCTGCGCACGGTGCCGCCGGTGACCACCGACTGCGCGGCGGGCGGGCCCGAGATTCCCGCTGAAGGCCCGCCGTATGCGCAAGACGAGGATTTGCGCGACTGCGATGGTCTGATCCTCGGCAGCCCGACCCGCTTCGGCAACATGGCGGCGCCGCTCAAGCATTTTCTCGACGGCACGTCGGCGCTGTGGCTGTCCGGCGCGCTCGTCGGCAAGCCGGCGGGCGTGTTCACCTCCACCGGCACGTTGCACGGCGGCCAGGAAACGACGCTGCTGTCGATGATGCTGCCGCTGCTGCACCACGGGATGCTGCTCGTCGGATTGCCGTACACCGAGCCGGAATTGTCGGCGACGAGGGCCGGCGGCACGCCTTACGGAGCCAGTCATTACGCGGGCGTCGGCAATAAGCCCCAGGCACTGACACGCGAGGAGGCGGTGTTGTGTGAGGCCCTGGGGCGGCGCGTCGCCCAAGTTGCCGTCTGCCTGCGGCGAGGTCGTGATGGCTGAATGCGGTTTTTATCGGCAGCGACCGCTCAGCCGGTACGCACGCGCGCTGGCGGTCACCGCGCATACGCTGCTTTTGCTGGCGCTGATGGCTCGCGGCAGTTCTCTGTCCTGGCTCGGGGCGCTGTTACTGGCGGTGTCCTTGCCCGGCATTCTGCGCGGGCGGATTTACACGTATCAGTGGTCGTCGATGCTGATCGCGTGCTATTGCGCGCTGTGGCTCGCCGAGGGGTGGGCCGATCCGGCACGGCGCGTCGTTGCCTTCGCCATCGCCGGCCTGGCCGCCGCCGATTTCATCGGTCAGGTGCTTTATGTGCGCTGGCGGAACCGAGAAGAGACTGGGCGAGCGGCAGCGTCAGGCGCCGCTTCGCGGTGAGCGTGCCGCGGTCGAGGATGTCGAGCGCAGCGAGCAGGCTGCCGGTGTCGCGTGGCCATGTGCGCAACAGCCAGCGGGTGACCTCATCGGGCAAATCCAGGCCGCGTTGGCGTGCGCGCAGGCGCAGCAGTTCGGCGCGCTGGGCGTCGTCGAGCGGACGCAGGCCGATCACCGCACACTGGGCGAGCCGTGTGCGCAGGTCGGGGACGGCCAGATCCAAGCGGTCTGGTGTGGCGCAAGCGGCAAGCGCGAAGCGGCGTCCCTCGCTGCGCAGGCGGTCGAGCAGGCGGAGCAGTGCCCAGCACCAGGTCCGCTCCATGCCGACGCAGTCGGCATCATCGATGAAGACGGCATGCGGGCTTGCATATCCATCCAGTGCCGCGGGTCCGATGTCGCGGAGCGCGGCGAGCGGCAGGTAGGCCCCGCCGTGCAGGCGGCAGGCTGCTTGCAGTAGATGCGTGCGACCGCTCCCGGCGCTGCCATAGATCAGGATCGGTTCGCGCAGCTCGCGCAGGGCGGCAACGGCCTCCGTGTTCGGCCCGATGAAGTAGCTGTCGAAACTCGCCGTGTCGCGCAGCTGCACGGCGAGCGGCAATTGCGCGCCTCTCATGGCAGGGTGTCGTGGTCGGTTGCGGTATCGGGCGGTGCCGCTGGTGCGCCGCCGCCGTAGAGCGGGCTGCGCAGCCATTGCTGCTTGGCATGACGCAGCAGCACCGCGATCACTGCCGATCCTGGGAGCGCCAGCAGGACACCGACGAAGCCGAACAAATGGCCACCCGCCATCAGTGCGAAGATGACGGCAACGGGATGCAGGCCGATACGGTCACCGACCAGCGTCGGTGTCAGCCACCAGCTCTCGATGATTTGGCCGGCGCCAAAGACCAGCGCGACCCACACGAGTGGCAGCAGCGCCTGCTCCTGGACGAGCATCGCCAGTGCCGCCGCGATGAAGCCGACGGCAAAGCCGAGGTAGGGTACGAAGCTGAGCATGCCGGCGATGAATCCGATCACGAGCGCGAGCTTGAGGCCGGCCAGCGCCAGGCCGATGCTGTAGAGCACTGCAAGCGCCATCATCACGCTGAACTGGCCACGCACGAACGAGCCCATGACTGCATCGGTTTCGGCTGCGAGCCGGCTGATCAGAGGCAGATGACGCGGCGGAATCATGCTGCGGATCCAATCGACCAGATGATCCCAGTCGCGCAGCAGATAGAAGGTGACGATCGGCACCAGCAGCAGGTTGGCGGCCGCCGTGATCAGCAGCGCGCCAGATTGCGAGATCTGGGCCCACACCAGGCGGGCGAGATCGCCGGCGCTGCTCCAGTGCTCGGCGACGATGGCTTTGAGGCCTTGCACGTCCAGTTGTACGCCGGGCGGCAGACTCACGCCGAGGTAAGGCAGGGCTACGTTCTGGATCCAAGCGAGCCAGTCGGGAATGTTTTTGAGTAGGGCGAGCGACTGCTGGTAGAGCATCGGGGCGACGAGCACCAGCGCGATCAGCCCGAGCAGGGTCAGGATCAGGAAAACGACGACGACGCCAAGGGTGCGCGACAAGCCCCAGCGCTGCAGGCGATCGACGATGGGATCACCCAGGTAAGCGAGTCCGGCGCCGAGGACGAACGGGGTCAGGATCGGTGCCAGCAGCCAGAAAAACAGCACCAGGCCGATGCCGGCCGCATACCAGTACCAGTGCTGACGCAAAGTGTTGCTCACCGGACCAGGCGATACGACAGTTCGGAGGTTCCCAACGGGTCTTGCACGAACGTAGCGGTGGCGGACAATGCGCCGACGAGGCGGCTAGCGCCTCCTTCGACACGCAGGTGCAGTTCGAGCCGGTTGCCGTTGGCGCGCACGGCTTGGACGCTGCGTACAGCGGGCACACTGCGCAGCGCCTCGAGCGCGCGCGCATAGGCCGCGGCATCGGTGATGCCGGCAATCTGCATCTGCACGTCTTCGATCGCCGCTGCATAGACCCCCCAGACCGGAAGACCCAGGGCCTTGAGGCGTGCTTCCACGGCGCGGCCGTCGAAACCGGCGATGAGTACGAGGCTGCCGTCGGGTTCGCGCGCATAGCCATAACGCTGGACCAGCCGCGCAGCCTGGTCGATCACGCTCTGGGCTTGTTCTCCGGGGATTGCATCGCCGGTGATGCGGGCGACGACCTCGCGCAGAGCTTCGCGCAGGGCGCGGTCCCGCTCCGCAGGTGACTGGTCGGCCACCGGCACGCGCGCCTCATAGGCCTGCATCGCCGATGGCATCTGCGCAGCCGCCAGGACGGTCCACACCAGACCGATCAGAAGAATCCATGCACGCATGGGGAAATTATCCGGGGCTGCCCGCTAAAATGATAGGCACTCTGCGGCCCGGCTTTTCCTGGGCCGTACGCATTCTCGAGGGAAGTCATCGATGGGCAAGAAGGCTGGTTTGACCTACCGCGACGCCGGGGTCGACATCGACGAGGGCGACGCGCTCGTCGGCGACATCCAAAAAATCGTCAGATCCACGCAGCGGCCGGAGGTGCTCGCCGGTGTCGGCGGCTTCGGCGCCGTGGTCGGAATCCCGAAGAAGTACAAGAACCCGGTACTGGTCAGTGGCACCGATGGCGTCGGTACCAAATTGATGCTCGGCCTGAAGACCGGCCTGATCGAAGGTCTGGGCCAGGATCTGGTCGCGATGTGCGTCAACGACGTGCTCGTGTGTGGCGCCGAGCCGCTGTTTTTTCTCGATTACTACGCCACCGGCAAGCTCGACAGGCGTGTCGCCGCCCGGGTGATTCGCGGTATTGCGCGTGGTTGCAAGCTCGCGGGGTGTGCGCTGGTCGGTGGCGAAACCGCCGAGATGCCCGGCATGTACCCGCCTGGCGATTTCGATCTTGCCGGGTTTTGTGTCGCCGTCGCCGAAAAGGGCAAGGTCATCGACGGCTCGAAAATCAAGCGCGGCGACGTGCTGATCGGATTGCCCTCGAGCGGCCCGCATTCCAACGGGTATTCGCTGGTGCGCCGCATTCTCGATCTGCGCAAGACCCGTCTCGACCAGCCTTTCGGCAAGGCAACGCTCGCCGAGGCGCTGATGGCACCGACGACGATTTACGTCAAACCGGTGCTCGATCTGCTCGCCGCCGGTGTGCCGGTGCGTGGCATGGCCCATATCACCGGCGGCGGCATTCCCGGCAACCTGCCGCGCTGCTTCCCCAAGGGGGTCGGTGCCGTCGTCGATCTGCAGAGCTGGCGTCGGCCGGAGATTTTCAACTGGCTGCAAGCCCAGGGTGACATCGACGAAGACGAGATGCGTCGGGTATTCAACTGTGGGCTCGGTTTTGCGCTCGTGGTTCCACGCCTCAAGGCCGATGCTGCGCTCGCGCAGCTCAAGGCTGCCGGCACCAAGCCCTGGATACTCGGCGAGATCGTTGCCGGCAACCAGGACGTGCGTTTCGCATAAGCCGTGGGCAGTGCTCGGATTGCAGTGCTGATCTCGGGGCGTGGCCGCAATCTGCAGGCGCTGATCGATGCCTGTGCCGATGGCCGTATCGACGGACATATCGGCGTGGTCGTCAGCAGCCGCGCCGATGCCCTGGGTCTGGCGCGTGCGCAGGCCGCCGGAATCGACACGGCGGTACTCTCGCCGCGCGATCATGCCGATCGCGCGGCATACGATGCCGCCCTCGGTGCGCTGCTCGATCGGTATGCGCCGAATATCGTGGCGCTTGCCGGCTTCATGCGCATTCTCACGCCAGCCTTCGTGGGCCGCTACCGTGGCCGCATGCTCAACATCCACCCCTCGCTGCTGCCCCGCCACCCTGGATTGGATACCCATCGTCGCGCCCTTCTGGCCGGAGACACCGAGCATGGCGCGACCGTGCATTTCGTCACCGAGCAGCTCGATGGCGGGCCGCGGATCATTCAGGGGAAGTTAACGGTGCGGCCGGAAGATACGCCCGACTCTCTGGCCGAGCGCGTCATGCACGACATCGAGCTCAAGATCTATCCGCAGGCGGTCGCGTGGCTGGCCCGCGACGAGCTGCGAATGATCGACGATCGGGTCTGGTTCCGCGGACGCTGGCTCGATGCGCCGCTTGCGCTCGATGCACTCGACGAGACGTTCAAGTGATCCGCATTGCCGTACTCGCGCTGCTGCTCGTCACCGCCGTGAGCGCCAGGGCATTCGACCCCGGTGCGTACCTTGCACCGCGCAGCGACCGCTATGCGGTGGAGTGGGGAGGCATCACGCTCGGCGAGGGCACGATCGCGCTATCGCCCGATGTCGATGGCTGCTGGCGTTACAGTTCGAGCACCGATCCGATCGCCCTGGTGCGCTGGACTTACGGCGCGCCGCGCGAGATCAGCCGTTTCTGCCTGCGTGACGGCGAGATCGAATCCCGGCATTTCCAGTACGTCAACGACAAGCGCGAGGCCGAGAGCTTCATGCTCGATTTCGACTGGCGCAGGAACGAGGTCAAGACCCTCAAGGGCGGGGTGATGACGGTGCGCGAATTGCCGGGACGCGCTTACGACCGTTTCGTCATTCGCGAAGCGGTGCGGCTGTGGGTGATCCGCCATGCGGCCGGCGAGGCGCCCGCCCAGGCCGAGTTCACGATGGTGGACGACGATCGCATGAAGACCTATCGCTTTGCCGTCGTCGGCCGGGAGATCGTGAAGACGCCGGCCGGCAGCTTCGATGCGATCCGGATCGACCGCATCGACGATCCCAGGCGTCCGTTTCACTACTGGCTGGCGCCGAGCCGGGATTACGTGCCGGTCAAACTCGAACATCTGAAAAAAGGCAAGGTCGAACTGCGCATGACCTTGCTGCCGTAGCAACTCCGACGGCGCTCTCAAGAGATTTCCCGGTCAGGCTGGAATCACGCCATCCTCGCGCAGTTTGTCGAGATGGCTCTCGATGTTCATGCGTGCCAGTGGTAACAGACGCGGGTCGATGTCGGCATAGATCACTGGCAGCATCTGCTCGATGCTGCGCCCTTCGCGGTACAGGGCCAATACCTGTTGTTCGCGCAGTTCCCGGTGCGCCAGGGTTTCGCGCAGGCGGTGGGTGCCGCCCATGCCCATGCCATGCGATGGGTAGATGGCACGGGGCGCGAGTGCGATGAGCTTGCGCAGCGAGGCAAAATACCGCCCCATGTGTCCCTCGGGCTTGGCAATCACCACCGTGCCCAGGCCCTGGATCAGATCGCCGACCAGACACCAGGCGCGATCGTCCGGCATCAGCGCGAGCTGACCTTCGTCGTGGCCCGGCACTTCGATGATGCGCACCGGGCGTCCGAGCCAGCGGCACAGCACGTCGTTTTCGCGATACTCATGCACGGCGATGCCATCGAGCCAGTCGCTGCCGCTGCGGCTGACGATGCGCGCCCGCGTATCCGCCGACATGCCGATGGGGACTTCGAAGCAGCGCGCCATCAGATTGGCCCGCTCGCGATGGTCGGGATGGTGGTGGGTGAGAAAGATTTCGTGGATGCCGAAACGCTGCACGAGTGCGCAGAGCCGCTCCATTTCGGCATCGTCGGCTGGCGACGGATCGACCAGCACGCGATGAGATTGCGGATCCCCGAGCAGGAAACAATTGGTGTGCTGTGCCGGCGGCAGGGTGTTCGAACGCACGATGATCTGGCGCACGCCGTAGATCGACTCGATCAGCGGGAGTTCGAAAGCCGTGCGTGTTTCGAAATGCAGGCCGGGAATGTCGCGCGCCTGAATGTCCTCGGCGAGTGCGCGCCACACCGCTACCGTCGGCGGCGCCGCCAGCAGCTCACCGTTTTCATAGCGGCGCAGCCACTGTGCCGGCGTGGCCCATTCGAGTTGGGCGATTTCTTGCGGATCGGGGCGTAGGTGCGGTCGCCGTGTGAGTTCGAGGGCAAAGAAGTGGGTGTTGAAACGCAGCGGTGCCGGCGGAGGTGTCAAGGCGATGCCCAGATGGCGTAGCTGCGAGAGCAGATCGGGCTCCTGCTCCACGTCGAGGGCGATTTCCTCGCGCAACTCGCGGATCAGTGCGCGTACGAGGCGCGCGTCGTGTCCGTCCCAGATCGGAGAGGGCACAAGGCCGCTGTCATCGGCGCCATCCACTTTGCCACCCGGAAATGCACGATAGCCCGGAAAGGCTTTCAGGAAGTCCTGGCGATGCGTGACCAGGATCTCGCCGTCATGGATCAGCACGGCGGTGACGGCATCGACGATACGGCTCATGGGCGGCGGCATCAGCGAGAAGACAGCGCACATTACCCTGCGCGCTGCCCCGGTGGAAACCCAGAGGCCGGCTTTGCCGGCCGATTTCGCGTGGACTACTCCTGACGCGGTTGGATGCGCTTGAGCGTGACCTTGTCACCGGCAAACGTGACACGGACGATGTGCTTGGGGCCAGTCCAGGTCTCGGTGGTGAGCGTGAGCTGACCGATGCCGCTACCGGAGACGTCGTCGGGTTTGCCGAGCAGCCGATACACCTCTTCCCGGGTCATCCCGGCTTCGAGCTTGGCGTAATTTTCCGGGGTGATCCGGGAACACGCCGCCAGGGTCAGCAGCACACAGACGAACACAGCGGTGATGACGGTTTTCATGACGGCGAGCGCTGATGTTGGGATGAACATGATCATCGGGACACGATGATCATCTCAGTCGATCGCGAAAGCGTCCAGCAGTACATGGGTTGCGGCGATCACGCGCACGATCTGGCTGTCGATGCGGACGGTGATCACGCCTTCCGGCTGGGGCGGCAAGCGCACCAAGACGTCGTGTGGCAGCGGCTCGTGCCAGGCCCAGATGTCGGCCGGAATGACTGCCCCACGGACAAGTTTTTTCTGCCAGCCGGGCGGGAGGCTCTTGCCTTTCTCCAGGCGCTTTTGCATGCCCTTGTTCAAGGGCTTGGCCGGCGGTGCGGGCAGTTGCCGGTAATACTCGCGGATGATGTCGCGTTCATGGTCGGTGAGCACGATGCGCACATCGCCGGTATCGATTGAGATGGAATCGGCCCACGCCGTGGGCGCGATAGCGACGATGACGGCGAGCAGCAGGGTTCTGGCGTACATGGATGGTCCTCAATGGTTGCTGGATGGTGGAGATGATTGCAGCAGTCTGCAATGAATCGCGACTGAACTGCCGATGTCTCGGATGACCGCACTGCCGGTATCCTGTTGAGCCGGGTAGGGGGTCGAACATCCGTGTCCATGTCAGCGAGTGAATCTGCCGTGAATCCGCTTCTGGAATGCCAACGTCTGGGCCAGTCGATCTGGCTCGATTTCATCGCCCGCAAGCTGCTCGACGGGGATGGATTGCAGCGTCTGATCGATGCCGATGGCATCAGCGGGCTGACCTCGAACCCCGCGATTTTTGAAAAGGCGATCGGCGGCAGTGACGAATACGACGCCGAACTCGCCGCGCTTGTCGCAATGGGGGTGCGCGATCCGCAGGATTTGTACGAGCAACTGGCGATCACCGACATCCGCCGTGCGGCCGACCGGCTGCGTCTGGTCTATGAGCGCAGCGGCGGCGCTGACGGCTATGTCAGCCTGGAAGTCTCACCCCATCTTGCGCTGGATGAGGATGCGACGGTGCGCGCGGCGCAGCGGCTGTGGCGCGCCGTCGATCGGCCCAACCTGATGATCAAGGTGCCAGGCACGGCGCCGGGGATCGCCGCCGTCCGCCGTCTGATCGGCGAGGGGATTAATGTCAACGTCACCTTGCTGTTCGCGCGCAGCGCCTACCGTGCCGTGGCCGATGCCTACGCCGACGGACTCGAGGCGTTCGCCGCAGCCGGTGGCGAGATCGGACGCGTCGCAAGCGTCGCCAGTTTCTTCATCAGCCGCATCGACACGGCGATGGATACCTGTATCGAGCAGCGCATCGCCTCGACGCACGATGACCATGAACGGACGGCATTGCGCGCGCTCTTGGGGCGTGTCGCGATCGCCAATGCCAGGCTCGCCTATGCCGATTACCGGCAACTGACTGCACAGCCTCGCTGGCAGGCGCTGGCTGCGCGCGGGGCGCGGCCGCAGCGGCTGTTATGGGCCAGCACCAGCACCAAGAATCCGGCTTATCGCGATGTGTACTATGTCGAGGCACTGATCGGTCCGGATACGGTCAATACACTGCCGCCGGCGACACTCGATGCGTTTCGTGACCACGGCTGCGTGCGCGCAAGCCTGCTCGATGGACTCGACGAGGCTCAGGCGACGATGGCGGCGGTCGAGCACTGGCGTTTGCCTCTCGACGAGGTCGCCGACCGCTTGCTCACCGAGGGTCTGCGCTTGTTCGTCGATGCGCATGACAGGCTTGTTGCCGCCATCGCGGCCAAACGCGATGCGCTGCGGGTTCGCCCATTGGCCGGAGCCTGCCGATGACGGGTTCTCCGTTGCAGGTCGAGGTGATTCCGGTTACGCCATTCCAGCAGAACTGTTCGCTGGTCTGGGATGCGGATACGCAGCGCGGTGCGCTGATCGACGCCGGCGGCGAGCCCCAGCGCCTGCTCGATGCGGTGCAGCGTCGAGGCGTGAAGCTGGAGAAGCTGCTGGTGACCCATGGCCACCTCGATCATATCGGTGTAGTCGGCGAGCTCGCGCAGCGTCTGGGGCTGCCGATCGAAGGACCGCACGAGGACGATGCGTTCTGGATCGAGCTGCTGCCGGAAGCCGCGCGCCTGTACGGTTTCCCGCCGGCGCAGCGGTTTACACCCAGCCGCTGGCTGCGGCACGGCGATCGCGTCAGCGTCGGCAATATTGCCTTCGAGGTCATCCACTGCCCGGGGCATACTCCCGGGCACGTGGTGTTTTACCAGCCCGAGCGCCGACTCGCTTTCGTCGGTGATGTGCTGTTCCAGGGTTCGATCGGCCGCACCGATTTCCCGCGCGGCAATCATGCGGATTTGATCCGCTCGATCCGCGAACGCCTGTTCCCGCTGGGCGACGACATCACCTTCGTGCCCGGACACGGGCCGCTGTCGACCTTTGGCGAAGAGCGGCGCACGAATCCGTTCGTCGGCGACGGTGTCTGACGGGGCGGATGGGCCGCGCTCGTACCCGGCATGCGCCTGGTACGCCGGTCAGAGATGCAGACCGCACTCCGTTTTCGGTTTGCCGATCCAGCGGCCGCTGCGGCCCTCTCCCGGCACCGTGCAGTGTATGCAACCGATCGAGGAATAGCCCTTGCCGACCAGCGGGTGGAACGGCAGGTTGTGTTCGCGGATGTAGGCGTCGCGTTCCTCGCGCGTGACGTCGATCATCGGGTTGAACTTGATGATCCCGCGGCGCACCTCGAAGATGTTCAGCGTCGAACGGTGCTCGGTTTGCCAGCGCATCAGGCTCGACACCCAGACGTGGTAATTCGGCTTGATCGCTTCCAGCGGCTCGACTTTGTTGATCGAGCAGCAGAAGTCCGGATCGCGCAGCCAGGTTTTCTCCTCGGTCGTGAAGCGGTGCTTCCACTCCTCCGCGCGCAAATCCTCGACCTTGAGCTTGAACAGGTCGATCAGGTACTGGCGATAGGCCAGCGTTTCCGGAAAGTGGTAGCCGGTGTCGATGAAATGGATGACCTGATCCGGCCGGATGCTCGAGATGATGTGCAGAAAGTAGGCCGAAGTGGCGGCGAACGAGGACGTCACCAGCACTTTCGCCGGATCGAAATCGCGGTAGAGACGGCGGATCCGATCGATGAAATGCAGGGGCGCATAGGCCTCGTTGAGGGCGGCGATCCGTGCTTCGTCGAACACGGTGATGCGGTCCGATCCGGAATCGGCGGGCACGGTGTCGGCTCCGTTGGCGCCGTCGGTTTCGAGAGTAGGTAGATCAAGGTTTTCCATAGGCCGGCGAGTCTAAGAGCGAGTTTTTTGCCCGACAATCGAAATGGGATGCCGGCGGTGAAATCGAATATCGATATAGCAGGCCATCCGCGCGTTGCGCAGGTGCGAACTGCGCATTGAACCGCCACTCAAGCGCCGCGGTCTGATCGCGACCACCCCCACAAGCCACTGAAGCGGAATGAATGGCTAAGGCAATGGCTAGGCCAGCCGGGTGCTGCGGCGCGAGGCTTTGTGGGTTGGCGCGCTTGATTTACGCACCCGCGTCCCCATAGTCGGTAGATCCGATCCGGCATAATGCCGGTGCCGCCGCACACATCAAGGAGTTGCCGTGACGACTGCCGCCGACCGCACCGCCCCCGTTCTGCCACTGCGCGACGTGGTGGTGTTCCCACACATGGCGATCCCGCTGTTCGTCGGCCGTGAAAAATCGATCAAGGCCCTGGCCGCGGCGATGCGCGACGACAAGCGGATTCTGCTGCTGGCGCAGCGCACGGCGGACACTGACGATCCGCGCGAGAAAGACCTGTATGCGGTCGGCACGCTGGCGAGCATTCTGCAGATGCTCAAGCTCCCGGATGGCACCGTGAAAGTGCTGGTCGAAGGCCAGAGCCGGGCGCGCGTGCTGCGCTTCGACATGGGCGGGGAATTCGTGATGGCCGAGTGCCGGGTTCTGCCGGACGACAAGCAGACGATCACCGATGACAAGGAGATCGATGCGCTGTGCCGTTCGATCCTGGCCCAGTTCGAGACCTACGCCAAACTCAACAAAAAAGTGCCGGCCGAGTTGCTGCCGTCGCTGGCGAGCATGGATTCTCCGGGGCGACTGGCCGACACCGTCGCCGCGCATCTCAGTCTCAAGCTCGAAGACAAGCAGGACGTGCTGGAAATCGACGATCCCAAGGCACGGCTCGAGCGCGTGCTCGCCGCGCTCGAGGGCGAGATCGACGTGCTGCAGATCGAAAAGAGGATTCGCTCGCGCGTGAAAGCGCAGATGGAGAAAAACCAGCGCGAGTACTACCTCAACGAGCAGATGAAGGCGATCCAGCGCGAGCTTGGCGAGAGCGAGGATGCCCCCAGCGAACAAGAAGAGCTTGCCAGGAGAATCGAGAAAGCCGGCATGCCCAAAGAGGCCAAGGCCAAGGCGCGTGCCGAACTCAACAAGCTCAAGATGATGCCGCCGATGTCGGCGGAAGCCACCGTCGTGCGCAACTACCTCGACTGGCTGATCCAGGTGCCGTGGAAGAAGCGCAGCAAGACCCGTATCGATCTCGATGCCTGCCAGAAGAAGCTCGACGCCGATCATTACGGGCTCGAGAAGGTCAAGGAGCGCATCGTCGAGTATCTCGCGGTGCAGGCCCGCACCCAGAAGATGAAGGGGCCGATCCTGTGTCTGGTCGGGCCTCCGGGTGTCGGCAAGACTTCGCTGGGCCGTTCCATCGCCGAAGCGGTGAACCGCAAGTTCGTGCGCATGAGCCTGGGCGGGGTGCGCGACGAAGCCGAGATCCGCGGTCACCGGCGGACTTACATCGGTTCGATGCCCGGCAAGATCATCCAGAACATGGCCAAGGTCGGGGTCAAGAATCCGTTGTTCCTGCTGGATGAGATCGACAAGATGGCGATGGATTTCCGCGGCGATCCGTCGGCGGCGTTGCTGGAGGTGCTCGACCCCGAGCAGAACGCGACCTTCCAGGACCATTACCTGGAGGTGGAGTTCGATCTCTCCGACGTGATGTTCATCGCCACCGCCAATACATTGAACATTCCGGCCCCGCTGCTCGACCGCATGGAGGTCATCCGTCTTGCCGGTTATACCGAGGAGGAGAAACTCAACATCGCGCGGCAGTACCTGCTGCCCAAGCAGATGAAGAACAACGGCGTGCGCGAAGGCGAGCTCGAACTCACCGAGGATGCGATCACCGCCATGATCCGCCTCTATACGCGCGAAGCCGGCGTGCGCAATCTGGAGCGTCTGATCAGCAAGGTCTGCCGCAAGGTGGTCAAGCAACTATTGAGCGAGCCATCCGTGCGGACGATCCGCGTCAGTGCAGACAATCTCGCCGATTTCCTCGGCGTTCCGCAGTACCGCTATGGCCGTGCCGAGGAAAAAAACCAGATCGGCCAGGTCACCGGGCTGGCGTGGACCGAGGTCGGCGGTGAGCTGCTGACCATCGAGGCGGCGCTGGCACCCGGCAAGGGCAAGCTGATCCAGACCGGTTCGCTCGGCAACGTGATGCAGGAGTCGATCCAGGCGGCGCTGACCGTCGTGCGTGCGCGCAGCCAGACGCTGGGGATCGATCCAAAGTTTTATGAGTCCAACGACATCCACGTGCACGTGCCGGAAGGTGCGACGCCCAAGGATGGGCCCTCGGCGGGCATTGCGATGTGCACGGCGCTGGTGTCGGCACTGACCGGCATTCCGGTGCGGGCCGATGTCGCGATGACCGGCGAGATTACCCTGCGCGGTGAGGTGCTGCCGATCGGCGGCCTCAAGGAAAAGCTGCTCGCGGCGCAGCGCGGGGGTATCCAGACCGTGATCATCCCGCACGAGAACGTCAAAGATCTGGCCGACATCCCGGAGACGGTGAAGTCCAGGCTCAATATCGAGCCGGTGCGCTGGATCGAGGATGTGCTGCGCATTGCACTGGAGCGGTTGCCCGAGCCACGCCCCGTCGTTGCCCCGACCGTCAGCAAGGAGGAGGCAGCCGCCGAGGCCGCACGCGCGCACTGACGGCCTGCACCTTCAGCTCGATACCGGCACTTCGATGCGGCGGCCGGGGCGGATGATGGCGGCGTCAGTCAAGCCGTTGTGACGGAGGATATCGCGGACGCGGACGTCATAGCGGCGCGCGATCTGCCATAGCGAATCACCCGGTTGCACCACATACACGACCACGTTTCGTGCGGCCGTGCCCTCTGGTGGGAAACGCTCACTGGCGAGCGCAGCGCGCATGCGCGCGGCCTCTGCGTTGGGTAAGACCAGCACTTTCTTGCCAGATGAGTTGCGCAGATTCTGCAGCCCGGGGTTGTAGGCGCGGATCAGCGCTTCGTCGATGCCGGCGCGATGTGCCGCGCGTTGCAGGTTCACCGGTCTTTCCAGGGCGATGAGCTCGGTGGTTTTGCGGTCGGGGATCGCCGGCAGGCTCACGCCGAATGCCTGTGGCATTTCCACGAGCAGCGCGATGCCCATGAGCCGGCGCACATGTTCATGCGTCTCGCGTGGGAGATTCAGCGACCAGAAGTCCGCTGCGTCGGGCTGGCTGCGCAGCAGCGTGGTCAGGCGCGCACTGCCGACGTTGTAAGCGGCAAGTGCGAGATGCCAGTCATGGAAGCGTTCGTGCAAGTCCTGCAGGTAATCCAGCGCGGCCTCGGTGCTGGCGACGAGGTCGCGACGGGCATCGTAGTCCCGCGTCGTGTGCAGCCCCAGCGCACGGCCGGTGCCGGGGACGAACTGCCAGAGTCCATGCGCTTGCTGGGGTGAACGCGCATGCGGGTCGAAGCCGGATTCGACGGCCGGCAACAATGCGATCTCGGCCGGCATGTCGCGTCGTTCGACGGCTTCGACGATGTGCCACAGAAAGGGCTGCGCGCGGGCCAGAACGCGCTGGAAGGAGTCGGGATAACGGGCGTAGTACGCTGCCCAGCGGCGTACTTCGGGTTGCTCGTCGTCGACCAGGCGCATGTCGGCGACGAGGCGCGGCCAGATGGACGGTTCGTTTTCCTGGGCCGTGGCCGGCTGTCCCAGGCAGACGGCGAACAGCGCGGCGATGGCGCAGCGGCGTAGGTTCATCGATCTCCCCCTGGTGGCGGTCTGCACCCGTGCTGGCGCACAAAGACCGCGACCTTGTCCGATTGTAGGCGAGTGTCGCGCACGTTCGATTCCCCCCAACCAGGGGTGGTCCGAGTGGGCCGGGCGATTCGCCCCAAGCGCTGTGGCCGAGTTTCGATCAGGTCGGGCGGAAGCCATCTTTCCAGCGCCGGAGCGCGGCGAAGACCGCGGTTTCCGTGGGCAGGGCGTGACCGGCATACCGCTCCGCCGCCGTGCGCACCGCTGGTTCTGCAGTGCGCAGGAAAGGGTTGATGCGCCGCTCCAGCTCCAGGGTCGAGGGCAGGCTGATGCGGCCTTGGTGGCGCCAGGTGCGCACCTGCGCCAGGTGGGCGGCGACGTCGACGTTGTCCGGCTCTACCGTTTGTGCGAATGCCAGATTGGACAGCGTGTATTCGTGCGTGCAAAAGACTTGGGTGGCCGGCGGCAGCGCTGCAAGGCGCGCCAGCGAGGCGTACATTTGTTCCGGCGTGCCCTCGAACAGCCGGCCGCAACCGGCCGAGAACAGCGTATCTCCACACAGCAGCAGGCCGGTGCCGATGGCACTTGCACAGTGATACGCGATGTGTCCGAGCGTATGGCCGGGGACGGCAAGCACCTGCAGGCGAAGCCCCAGTACGTCGAGTTCATCGCCGTCGTGCAGCCGGTGGCTCAGCGTGCCGATACGCTGTGCCTCGTCAGCAGGGCCGTACACCGGCACCTCGTAATGACGCAGCAGCTCTGGCACGCCGCCGATGTGATCCGGATGGTGGTGCGTGATCAGGATTGCCGCGAGCTGCAGTTCCCGTTCGGCGAGAAACGCGAGTACCGGCGCGGCGTCGCCGGGATCGACAACGGCGGCCCGGTTTGCCTCGATCAGGGTCCAGATGTAGTTGTCGGTGAAGGCGGGGATGGCGTGGACTTGCATCGGCGTTACCATGAAACGGTCACAGGACGAGGGTACCCTCATGCTGAAGACCCGTCACGCCAGCGGCGGTCGCCCCCTGGACCGTCACGCCCTCGAGTCATGGCGGCGGTCGCCGCGCGGCCGGCGCCTGCTGCAGATCGAGTCGCAGGAGCTCGCCCGTTTCCTGCCGGATGTGTTCGGCCGGCACGTGCTCCAGATCGGCAGTTGGGGCAGTGGCAGCGCACTCATCGCCAGCGCCGGCACGTTGCACCACGCCGTGCTCGGCACCGCCGGCGACAGCGCCGTGGCCGCGGTGGTCGATCCGCAGGCCCTGCCGCTGCCGGCGAAAAGCGTCGATGCGATCGTGCTGCCGCACACGCTGGAGTTCTCACCCTCGCCGCACGATGTCTTGCGCGAGGTCGACCGGGTCCTCAACGACCGTGGACGGTTGTTCGTGCTTGGATTCAGTCCCTGGGGGGCGTGGTCCTGGCGTGCCCGCCTGGGCTTGCGGCACCGCGCGTTTCCGCGCGGCGCCCGTTTCTACAGCGCCGGCCGTGTGCATGACTGGCTGGAGCTGCTCGGCTTCGACGTCACCGAGGTGCGGCGTTACAGCGTCGGTTTTCCATGGCTGGCATCGCGTGCGGTCGGCGAACCGTGGTCCCCGGCGAGCCTGCTTGCGCCACTGTCCGAGGCCTATCTGATCTGCGCGCGCAAGCGCGTGCTACCGATGAATTTCGTCGGCCGCGTGCAGCGTGCGCAGGTCAAGCCGCTGGTGGGTGTCGGTCTGCCCGCGGCGCAGCGGGGCATGAGCCAGAACGAGTCCGGCACGACCGTCTGAGCACCGCATAAAGCACCGCATAATGATGGGTCCGGCAACAGACGGCAGCGCGATTTGAAACACGTGATCATTCATACCGACGGAGCTTGCAAGGGCAATCCCGGACCCGGCGGCTGGGGCGCGGTCCTCGAGTTCAACGGGCACACGCGTCGGCTCAAGGGCGGCGAGGCGCAGACCACCAACAACCGGATGGAACTGACGGCGGCGATCCGTGCCCTGGAAGCGCTCAAGGAGCCGTGCCGCGTCACCGTATTCACCGATTCCGTCTATCTCATGCAAGGGCTCACCGAATGGCTGCCGGGCTGGAAAGCACGCGGCTGGCGCACGGCTGACAACAAACCGGTGAAAAACCAGGATTTGTGGATGCGCCTGGATGCCGCGGCGGCGCGCCACGTCGTCGAATGGCGCTGGGTCAAGGGCCATGCCGGTCACCCTGGTAATGAGGAGGCCGACCGCCTCGCCAACGAGGGTTGTGCCGAAGCGCAGGCGAACCTGCCAGCACAGGCGCGATAATCTGTCGGCATCCTCTGCACTTCGTGAATCATGCGCCAGATCGTCCTCGATACCGAAACCACCGGGCTGGAAGTCGAACAAGGGCATCGCATCATCGAGATCGGCTGCGTCGAGCTGCGCAACCGCCGGTTCACGCACAACAACTTCCACCAGTACGTGCACCCGGAGGAGAAGGAGATCGATCCGGGTGCGGCCGAGGTCCACGGCATCACGATGGCCGATCTCGCCGACAAGCCGCGCTTCCGCGATCTGGCGCCCACGCTGTGGGATTATCTTGCCGGGGCGGAGCTGATCATCCACAACGCGCCCTTCGACCTGGGTTTTCTCAACATGGAGTTTGCGCGTTGCGGGTTCGGCCGGCTCGAAGACGTTTGCACGATCACCGACACGGTGGCGCTGGCGCGCCGGCTGCATCCAGGGCAGCGGGTGAGCCTGGATGCCTTGTGCAAACGCTACGAGATCGACAACTCCAACCGGACGTTCCACGGCGCGCTGCTCGATGCCGGCTTGCTCGCGGACGTGTATCTGGCGATGACCGGTGGCCAGAGCCGGCTCAGTCTCGACGAGGCATCATCCAGCGGCGCACGCCGTTCGCGCTTCGTCGAAATCCTCGGCGCCGATGCGGGCACCGGGCCGTTGCCGGTGCGGCGGGCGAGCCCTGAAGAACTCGCCGCGCACCGGGCGCGTCTGCAAAAGCTCGCCGCCAAGGGCAAGTGCCTGTGGGCATCCGATCTGCCCTCGCCGGTCTGATCGACACCTGCGCTGACGACAAAAGCATGCCCACTGCACTCGTGACCGGCGGCAACCGCGGTATTGGTCTTGCCACGGTGCGCCAGCTCGCCGCCAGCGGCATCGAGGTCTGGCTGGGTGCGCGCGATCCGGCTGCGGCACGCGCCTGTGCCGACGCGCTCGCCGCGGAGGGATTCGCCGGGGTGCATCCGGTCACCATCGACGTCGCCGATACCGCGAGCATTGCCGCCTGTGCCCGGCGGATCGAAGCCACCGGCGGTCACATCGACATCCTGATCAACAACGCCGGCCTATATCTCCAGGGCAGCGTGCTCGATGCCCCGGAGGCTTGTTTTGCACAAGCGATGGCGGTCAATGCATTCGGTGCGCTGTGGTGTGCACGCGCGTTCATGCCGGGGATGCTCGCGCGCGGGTGGGGGCGCATCGTCAACCTCGCGAGCGGCTACGGTTGTTTCTCGACCGGTCTTGACGGGCCGGCGCCTTATAGCCTGTCGAAGGCCGCGCTCAATGCGATTACCCTGATGCTCGCGCGCGCGTCTTCCGGCGATGTCAAGGTCAATGCCGTCGACCCCGGCTGGGTGCGCACGCGCATGGGTGGCCCGCAGGCGCCCCGGGCGGTCGAAGACGCCGCTGCCGATGTGGTGTGGGCGGCGACCTTGCCGGCGGATGGGCCTCATGGCTGTCTGCTGCGCCGGCGCGCCGTCGTCCCCTGGTGATCAGCCGGCGGTTTTCGTGCCTGCTGCCCGCCGCGCGATCGCGGTGATGACCTCAAAGTACGGTGGACGCATCTCGCGCGAGCTGATGCGGCAGCTCTCGACGATCAGGCCGCAGGCGAGCAACAGTTCATGCAGTCGCCCCGGTGCGATGCCCAGGTTGAGATGGTCGTAGGCGCGCATCGTCTCCGTGTGCGTGTGCTCGGCCAGCGCGGCGACGATCAGCCGCCCATTCGGCTTGAGCAGGCGTGCGGCCTCGGCGATCACCGTTTGCGGCGTTTGCGTGTACGACAGCGCATGCATCAGAAACACGTGGTCATAGGCAGTGTCCGCGAGCGGCAGGGCATGCATGTCGGCTTCGCAGAATTCGACGTTGGCGAGGCGCGCGAGGCGTTTGCGGGCGGCGGCGATGACAGTGGCGCTGATGTCCACGCAGGTGACACGGCGGGCGCGCTCGGCAATCAATTCGGACAGCACGCCGTCACCGCAGGCGATGTCGGCGACGTCGCCGAGTTCGAGCAGGCCGATCAATGCCCGCGCCGTGGCTTCCCAGGTGCGGCCGGGTGAGTAGTGCAATTCCATGCGGCCGGCGACCGATTCGGCCCAGGTTTTGCCGTGCTTGCGTGCAGCGATGACCTGTTCGGCGCGCTCGCGATCGACGCGCAGCCGGTTGTCATCGAGGCGTTCGCGCAGCAGCGACCACAGCGCGCCGCCGTCTTCGCGGGGCGGCACGACCGAGTACAGCGCGGCATTGCCGCTGCGTTTGTCCTGGACCAGCCCGGCGCGCTTGAGCCGCGCAAGATGCGTGGACACACGGCTTTGTGCAAGCCCGGTGATCTCGGTGAGTTCGGCGACGCTCAGCTCGTGCTGTTCGAGCAGCAACAGCAGCCGCACGCGGCTGGGATCAGCCAGCAGGCTGCACAGCTGCGTGCTCTGGTCGAGCGACAGGCTCATGCGGATGGGCGGATATGAAATCTACGGCATTGTGAACGCTGCCGCTGCGAACAAAAAGCCCGCCGGTGTACGGCGGGCCGGGTGAGACGCCGTGGCGTTTTAAGTCTGCGTATCCGACGGGGTGCTGGACGAGTCGCCCGCCGCCGGTGCTGGCGCGGGGGTCTCGCTCGGGGTGAGTCCCCGGTCGGCGGCCTCTTTCTTGCCCTGCGTGGTGGCGAGAAAAGCGCGCGACAGAGGCGAGGGCGTGATCGTCTGCGCGGCGGCGACGACTGGCGCGGCCGCTTCGGCGACTTTCTTCTCGATCGTGCCGAGCGTGCTGCTGACAGTATCCTGCGCCTTCCGGATCGCCCGCTTGGCTTTGGCGACGTCAGCCTTGACGGTTTTCTTGGTCTTGGCGACGTCGGCCTTGACTGCTTTGACGGTCTTGCGGGCGAGGGCCACGTCTTTTTTCGCCGTGCGGGCCACCTTCTTGGCCGCTTGTTTGACCGCGGATTTGGCTTTGGCGAGGTCCTTTTTCACGGAGCTGACCGCTTTTTTGACCTTGGCCTTGAGCGAGGATTTTTTCGCCGCCTTGGGTGCGGTCTTGGCCTTCTTCACGGCAACCTTCTTGCCCGTGGTCTTCTTGGCGCCTTTGGCACTGCTTTTTCGTGCGGACTTCTTCATATGCGTGACGAGCTCCATACGTGGTGCGGCCGCCGGGGCCGGGAAGAGGCGCGTCCGTGTACAGACGCGCGATACGTCGCAATGCCGTCGACGGCGACGGCACGCAGAGAGCCGGTGGCATGCAAGCCGGCGCACGAGGCCGGGGATGGATGCGGGGATGGGCGCAGGCAGGAGATGGCGGATCGGCAGCGGTGGACCACAACCCGCGGAGCCCTGCCGGAGCCCGGGTTCAGATCCGTCGTTTGCGCGGACTGCCGCAATCCAGCAGCCATCCGATCACCCTTGACTTTTCCCCCAAAAGTTGTTCGCGAGTGTAGGACCGTGGGGCGGTGCTGTCAAAACGGCCGCGCTGCCGCGCGCCGTACGCCGCCGCATACCGAAAATCCGCCCGCCGCCTTGGTTTACGGCATTGCAGCATGGGGGCTATGATGGCCGCCCTTTTTTAATGTCACGCGCGGGTCTGCAACGGGTTCGTTCCCGGATGTGTCGGGCTAACCGACGTGGCCTTGCGCACCGCACCGCTTTCTCCATCCACGAGGTGATCTACCCATGTATCAAGGGCAGTCCATCCGAGTCGCGCTGCTCGACGACGGCATCGCCGAGCTGTGTTTCGATCGCAAGGATGACGCGATCAACAAGTTCGACGCACGCACGGTCCAGGAACTCAAGGAGGCCGGCGAGGCACTCGCCCGCGCTTCCGGGGTCAGGGGCTTGATCGTCACCAGCGCCAAGGACGTGTTCATCGTCGGCGCCGACATCACCGAATTCGGCGCCAGCTTCCAGCGTTCCGAGGAGGAAATCGCGGCCTGGGCCTACGAGGCCAACAAGGTGTTCAATGCCATCGAGGATTTGCCGTTTCCGAGCTGCACGGCGATCAACGGTTTTGCCCTCGGCGGCGGTTTTGAGATGGCGCTGGCCACCGACTACCGGGTGATGGCTACGACCGCACAAGTCGGTTTCCCCGAGGTCAAGCTCGGCATCATCCCGGGTTTTGGTGGCACCGTACGTTTCCCGCGGCTGGTCGGCGCCGACAATGCGATCGAGTGGATCGCCGGCGGCGAGCAGAACAAGGCCGAGGCCGCACTCAAGATCCACGCGGTCGATGCGGTGGTGCCGCTTGAGAAGCTGCGCGACGCCGCGATCCGGCTCGTCCAGCAGGCCGCTGAAGGCAAGTACGACTGGCAGGCGCGCCGCGCGCAGAAGAAAGGTCCGCTCAAGCTCGATGCCATCGAGAGCATGATGGTGTTCGGCACCGCGATCCCGTTCATTCAGGGCAAGGCCGGCAAGCACTATCCGGCGCCGGTCGAGGCCGTGAAGTCGATCCAGAAAGCGGCGTCCAAGTCGCGCGACGAAGCCCTCAAGATCGAGGGCAGTAGCTTCGCCAAGATGGCCAAGACCACGGTCGCCGATGCGCTGATCGGTATCTTCTTGAACGACCAGTTCCTCAAGAAGAAAGCCAAGGGGTATATCAAGGCGGGCCGCAAGGTCGAGCAGGCCGCCGTGCTCGGCGCCGGCATCATGGGTGGGGGTATCGCCTACCAGAGCGCGGTCAAGGGCATCCCGATCATCATGAAGGACATCGCCGCCAAGGCGTTGGACCTGGGCATGGGCGAGGCCAACAAGCTCCTCGCCAAGCAGGTCGAGCGCGGCAAGCTCAGCCCCGAGCAGGCCGGCAAGATCCTGTCGATGATCCGGCCGACGCTGAACTACGGTGACTTCGGCGGCGTCGATGTCGTCGTCGAGGCAGTGGTCGAGAATCCCAAGGTCAAGAAGACCGTGCTCGCCGAGGTCGAGGCGCTGGTCAAGCCGCAGACGATCATTGCGTCCAATACCTCGTCGATTTCCATCGACGAGCTCGCCACGGCCCTCAAGCGGCCCGAAAACTTCCTCGGCATGCACTTCTTCAATCCGGTGCACCGCATGCCGCTGGTCGAGGTGATCTACGGCGAGAAGACATCCAAGGAAGCGATCGCCACGATCGCCGCCTACGCAAGCGCGATGGGCAAGACGCCGATCGTGGTCAAGAACTGCCCGGGTTTCCTCGTCAACCGCATCCTGTTCCCGTATTTCGGCGGCTGGTCGATGGCGCTGCGCGATGGCGCCGACTATCTGCAGATCGACAAGGTCATGGAGAGCTTCGGCTGGCCGATGGGGCCGGCCTATCTGCAGGACGTCGTCGGCATCGATACCTCGCACCATGTCGGCGACGTGCTCGCAGAAGGCTATCCGGACCGCATGTCGAACAAGGAATTCAAGTCCGCGCTCGACGTGATGTACGAGCACAAGCGCTACGGCCAGAAGAACGGCGTCGGCTTCTACAAATATCAGGAGGACAAGAAGGGCAAGCCGATCAAGACCGTCGATCCGCAGACCGCGGAGCTGATCGCCTCCGTGCAACCCAAGGGCCAGCGTGATTTCAGCGAGGAAGAAATCATCGACCGTCTGATGCTGCCGATGATCATCGAGACCGTGCGTTGTCTCGACGAAGGCATCGTCGAGACGCCGGCCGAGGCCGATATGGGGCTGGTTTATGGCATCGGTTTTCCGCCGTTCCGCGGCGGCGCGCTCAAGTACGCCGATACCGTCGGCATGAAGACCATCCTCGACAAGTGCGCCAAGTACGCTGCGCTGGGCAAGCTCTACGAGCCCACCGCGTCGATGAAGAAGATGGCATCCGAGGGCCGCTTGTTCTTCCCCAAGTAACGCGCGCCATCCGAATTCTGGAGAATTGAGATGACTGAAGTTGTCATTGTCGATGCGGTCCGCACCCCGATGGGCCGTTCCAAGGGCGGTGTCTTCCGCAACGTGCGCGCGGAAGACCTCTCCGCCGAGCTGATCAAGGCGATTCTCAAGCGCAACCCCGCGGTCAAGCCATCGGAAGTCGAGGACGTGATCTGGGGCTGCGTACAGCAGACGCTGGAGCAGGGCTTCAACATCGCGCGCAATGCCGCGCTCAAGGCCGGCCTGCCGATCAGCGTGCCGGGCCAGACCGTCAACCGGCTGTGCGGCTCCTCGATGACCGCGATCCACATCGCGCATGCGTCGATCAAGGCCGGCATCGGCGATACCTATATCTGCGGTGGGGTCGAGCACATGGGCCATGTGCCGATGACGCATGGCTTCGACGGCGATCCGGGCCTGGCGCTGACCACGGCCAAGGCCTCCGCGATGATGGGCCTGACCGCCGAGATGCTGACGCAGACGCACCAGATTTCACGCGAGCAGCAGGATCAGTTCGCGCTGTCCTCGCACCAGAAGGCCTACAAGGCCTGGAAGGAAGGCCGCTTCAAGAACGAGATGATCGGCATCCACGGTCATGACGCCGATGGCCTGCCGATCCTCGTCGATTACGATGAGGTCGTGCGGGCGGATGCCAACCTCGCCGACCTTGGCAAACTCAAGCCGGCGTTCAACCCCAAGGGCAGCGTCACCGCTGGCAACAGCTCGGCGATCTCCGATGGGGCGAGCTGCGTGCTGGTGATGGCCGAAGACAAGGCCAGATCGCTCGGTCTCAAGCCGCTGGCCCGGATCAGGGCGGTGGCCGCGTCCGGCTGCAATCCGTCGATCATGGGTATCGGCCCGGTGCCGGCGACGCAGAAGGTGCTCAAACGCGCAGGCCTGTCGCTCGACAACATCGACTATTTCGAGCTGAACGAGGCTTTCGCCGCGCAGTCGCTGGCCGTGCTCAAGGAGCTGAAGCTGCTCGAGCGCATGGATCGTGTCAACATCAAAGGTGGCGCGATCGCGCTCGGTCATCCGCTCGGCTGCTCGGGCGCGCGCATCACCGGCGCGCTCGCACACATCCTCTGCGAGCAGAACGCGCAGTTCGGCGTCGCGACGATGTGCATCGGCATGGGTCAGGGTGTGGCGACCGTGCTCGAACGCGTCGCCTGAAGACGCTTGCGACGTACGACGAGGCCGGGCATATGCCCGGCCTTTTTCGTCGGTGCGGTGGATCAGACGACGCCGGCGGCGCGCAGGCGCGCCAGCTCGGCGTCATCGATGCCGATGGTGGCCAGCACCGCAGCGGTGTCGGCGCCGAGCTCCGGTGCCGGGGTCGCCGATGCGGTTGCGGCGTCGCGGAACTGCAGCGGGGAGGCGAACGCCGGCTTGCCGTTGACGTTTTCGACGATGCCGCGGGCACGGACCTGCTCGTTCGCCAGCGCTTCTTCGAGCGTGTAAATGCCGCTGGTGCAGGCGTCCGCCGGGGCGAGCAGACGTTCCCATTCGTCGCGCGGGCGTGTTTTGAGCACGGCGGACACTTCCGCACGCACCGCCTCGGCCGTGGGTCCCGGCGACATCGGCTTGCGTCCCAGCTCGGGCTTGCCGATGGCGGCGCAGAAGGCCTGCCAGAATTTCGGCTCCAGCGCGCCCAGTGCAAACCATTTGCCATCGGCGCATTCGTAGAGGCTGTAATTGGGCAGCGCGCCGGTGAGCATGTCGGTGCCGCGGGGCTGCGTGTGTCCGAGCGTGCGCAGCGTGGACAAGGCGACCACCTGCAGCGCCAGCGTGCCGTCGAGCATCGCGGCATCGACGAAGCAGCCTTGACCGGAAGCGCGCGCGCCATGCACGGCGGCGAGGATGCCGATCGCACAGGTCAGCGCGCCGCCGGCCAGATCGGCGAGCTGCGTATTGGACAGCACGGGCGGCCCACCGGCGGAGCCGATCTGGTCGAGCGCACCAGCATAGGCGCAGTAATTCATGTCGTGGCCGGCACGGTCGCGGTACGGGCCGCTGTGGCCGTAGCCGGTCAGAGCGGCGTAAACCAGCTTCGGATTGACGGTCTTGAGCGCCTCGTAGCCGCAGCCGAGCTTGTCCATCACGCCGGGCCGGAAGGATTCGATCAGCACGTCGGCGCCAGCGGCGAGTCTCTTGAGCAGCGCAACGCCTTCGGGCTTGCGCAGGTCGAGCGTCACGGACTGCTTGCCGCGGTTGATCAGCGCGAACATCTCCGGCGACAGCGCACGCGCGTAATCGCCGCCGTGTGGCTCTTCGATCTTGATCACCGTCGCGCCGAGCTGCGCCAGATACAGCGTGCAGAACGGCCCCGGCAATAGTCGCGAGAGATCGAGGATGCGCAGATCGCGCAGCAGCGGATTGGTCATGGCAAGTGGTATGTGGATGTGATGGGGCCCATGCGGCTGGGCGCGCGGGTAACGTGCCGACGATAGCGGACCATCGGATTCCGGAAAAGACGGCGTGCGAGATCGAGTCGGATCTTTGACGCCGGGGCGACATGCCGACGGGAACGGAAGTTGCCTTGAGCGTGGCAGGTCCGTCTCGGTACGAGGTTTGCGATGAGCGATATGGACGTCAGCCGGGTACTGGCACAGATCCGGGCATTGCAGGCGCAGGCGGCGCTCAGGCCGGCTGCGCCCGGTGCCGCCGCAGCGCCACCCAAGACCGGTTTCGACGATCTGCTGAAAAAAGCGATCGGCCAGGTCAACGACAGCCAGCAGGCCGCCGCACGGCTGCAGGAGGCATTTTCGCGCGGTGAGCGCACGGTCGAGCTCGCCGATGTGATGCTCGCCTCGGCCAAGGCGCAGGTGAATTTCAAGGCGATGACCGAGGTGCGCAACCGGCTGGTCGCGGCGTACCAGGACATCATGAACATGCCGGTCTGACGGGAGTAGCTGACCGATGGCACAGACGGCACAGATGGCATTGCCCCGTTTTGTCCAGCTCAAGGACGTTCCGGCCCTGCGCCAGGTGACCTTGCTGCTGGGTGTGGCTTTTGCGGTCGCCCTGGGTTTGTGGGGGTATCGCTGGGCGCAGCAGCCGGTGTACGCGCCGCTGTACAGCGGTCTGGCCGATCGCGACGCCGCCGATGTCGCCGCCGCGTTGCGCGCCGTCGGCGTGCCATTCCGGTATGAACCGGGCAGTGGCGTGGTCAGCGTGCCGCAAGACCAGCTCGATCAGGCGCGGCTGAGTCTGGCCGAACAGGGTCTGCCGCGCAGCGGTGGAATCGGTTTCGAGATCATGCAGCAGAACCAGGGTTTCGGGACCAGCCAGTTCATCGAGAATGCGCGTTACCAGCACGCGCTGGAGACCGAGCTGGCACGGACCGTGACCAGTCTGCAGCCGGTGCGTGCCGCGCGCGTGCATCTGGCCATTCCCAAGCCTTCGGCTTTCGCGCGCAGCGAGGGCACGCCCAGCGCCTCGGTGCTGGTCGAACTGCATCCGGGGCGCCAGCTCGAGCAGAGTCAGGTGGCCTCGATCGTGCACCTGGTTGCGTCCAGTGTCGCCGGGATGCCGGCCAGCGCCGTGACCGTCATCGACCAATATGGCCGCCTGTTGAGCAATCAGGGCGGCGACGAGGGCGTGGCGCGCAGCGCCGAGCAGCTCGAACACACGCGCCGGCTGGAGTCGGATTACGTGCGCCGTATCCACGAACTGCTGGCACCGATGCTCGGGCCTGGCCGGGTCAGCGCACAGGTCACCGCCGATATGGACTATTCGGTGACCGAGGAAGCACGCGAGACATACAACCCGGATCCGGCGAAGCTGCGCAGCGAGCAGATCGTCGAGGACACGACCCGGGGCAGCAAGACCGCCGTCGGCATTCCCGGCGCGACCAGCAACCAGCCGCCGCAGGCCAGCGCCAACCCGCCGCTCAACTCGGCCGTCGCGACGGGCGATGATGTGCACAACCAGTCGCGCCAGATGATCCGTAACTACGAGCTCGACCGCACCGTCAGCCATACGCGCCAGTCCGTCGGGCGTATCCGGCGCCTTTCGGTGGCGGTGCTCGTGGATCATGTGCCGCGGCCCAAACCGGGGGGCAATCCCGGTGAGACCGAACCCGTGCCCCTGTCCGCGGAAGAGCTGGCCAAGGTCGAGGCCCTGGTGCGCGAGGCGGTGGGTTTTAATGCCCAGCGCGGCGACTCGGTGAGCGTACAGAATGCGCCGTTCGTTGCGGCCGAGCTGTCTGCACCGGAGCCGCTGCCGTTCTGGCAGCAGCCGCAGATGCGTGAAATCTTGCGGCAGATCGGCGGCGCGATGCTGGTTCTGGTCTTGATCCTGTTCGTGCTGCGCCCGGCCTTGCGTTCGCTGCTGACGGCGCCGGTCGGTGTCCCATCTGCCAAGGCCTTGCCGGGTGCCATCGACGCCGGTGCTGTGCAGGTGCTTGGCGAGAATTCACCCGCATCCGGCCATGCCCCGGCGGCTCTGCCCGCGCAAAACAGCTATGAGCAGAAGCTGCAGATCGCGCGCAGCGCCGTGGTCCAGGACCCCAAGCGCGTCGCGCAGGTCGTGAAGAACTGGGTTGCACAGGAAGGATGATGCGCGAGGGCAGACATCATGGCTGAGGCGCAGGCCAAACCCGCAAGCCCGAGTGGTCTCGAACGCGCGGCGATCCTGTTGATGTCGCTCGGTGAATCCGAGGCGGCCGAGGTGCTCAAGCACATGGGCGCCAAGGACGTGCAGAAGGTGGGTGCGGCGATGGCCACCCTGTCCAACGTCTCGCGCGAGCGCGTGAACGAGGTGATCGACCGTTTCGTCGAGGAGCTCGACTCGCAGACCTCGCTCGGCGTCGGCGCCGACGACTACGTGCGCCGCGTGCTGGTCAATGCGCTTGGCCCGGACAAGGCGACGGGGCTGATCGACCGCATCCTGCTCGGTCGCAACAGCAAGGGTCTGGAAGCGCTGAAGTGGATGGAGACGCGTGCCGTTGCCGACATCGTGCGCAACGAGCATCCCCAGATCGTCGCCATCGTGTTGTCTTATCTCGATCCCGACCAGGCTGCGGATGTGCTGGCGCAATTGCCGGAACGCATGAAAGGTGACGTGCTGATGCGCATCGCCAGGCTCGACGGCATCCAGCCTGCGGCACTGCGCGAACTCGACGAGATCATGGAGAAGCAGTTCAGCGGTGGCGGGAATCTCAAATCGTCGAGTGTCGGCGGTATCAAAGTCGCCGCGACGATTCTCAATCTGATGGATTCGTCGCAGGAGCAGGCCATCCTCGCCAAGATCGGCGAGATCGATCAGGATCTGTCGCAGAAAATCCAGGATCTGATGTTTGTCTTCGACGATCTCGCCGATGTCGACGACCGTAGCATCCAGACACTGCTGCGCGAGATCGCGACCGAGACCCTGGGTCTTGCCCTCAAGGGCGCTGATCCGCGCGTCAAGGACAAGATTCTCAGGAACATGTCCAAGCGTGCGGCCGAGATGCTCGTCGAGGACATGGAGGCCCGCGGGCCGGCCAAGCTGTCGGATGTCGAGGCCGCGCAGAAAGAGATTCTCGCTGCCGCCCGTCGGCTCGCCGACGCCGGCACCATCGTCATTGGCGGCAAGGGTGAGGAATTCGTCTGATGACCGACGCCGCCGATGCCATCGTGCTGCCGGCTGAAGCCATCGGCGGCGAGTTGCCGCGCTGGCAGTTGCCGCGTTTCGATGCTGCACCAGCCGGGTTGCATACGGCCGCGCAGCTCGAGGCGATCGAAGCCGCGGCTTACCAGGAAGGCTTTGCGCGAGGTCACGCGGAAGGTTTCGACGTCGGACAGCGGGCGGCGCTGGCGCAGGCGCAGCGTCTGCAGGGGCTGATCGATCACATCGCGCGGCCGCTCGCACATCTCGACGACGAGGTCGAACACGCGCTGGTCGATCTGGCTGCGGCAATCGCCCGGCGCATCATCCACGACGAGCTGCGGATCGCACCGGAACGCATCGTTGCCATGGTGCGCGAAACCCTCGCCGCATTGCCCGCGCAACTGCGCAACGTGCGCCTGCGCGTTCACCCCGACGATGCCGCGCTGCTGCGCGAGCATCTATCACCGCCGGCCGACGTGAAGGAGCTGGAGATCATCCCCGATCCGGAACTCAAGCGGGGGGATTGCCGCGTGTTCACCGAATCGGCGCTGATCGATGCACGGCTCGATCGCCGTGTGCGCGTGATCGCGCAGGCACTCTCCGGAGACAGCGAATGATGGCGCCGGATGCAGGTCGTGATGCGGGTCGCGATGAATGGACGCGGGCCTCGGCGCGGCGGCTGGGCGCGCGCCTGCGGCATCAGGCGCACAGTGCCGCGCTTGCGCCGACTTTCCAGGTGGAAGGGCAGTTGCGGCGTGTCGTCGGGCTGACACTGGAGGCGGTCGGTTGCATGCTGCCGGTCGGTGCACGCGCACGCATCACCAATGCCGATGGCAGCGGTGTCGAGGCCGAGGTCGTCGGTTTCGCCGGCGATCGCGTTTATCTGATGCCTGGCGGCGACATGCAGGGCTTGACGCCGCAGGCGCGGGTCGTGCCGTCCGGACGTGCCGTCGAAGTCGCCGTCGGCGAATCTCTGCTCGGACGTGTGCTCGACGGCGAGGG
Source organism: Fontimonas thermophila (assembly GCF_900113085.1). Taxonomy (GTDB): domain Bacteria; phylum Pseudomonadota; class Gammaproteobacteria; order Nevskiales; family Nevskiaceae; genus Solimonas; species Solimonas thermophila. The sequence continues at coordinate 117,320 of NZ_FOOC01000004.1, forward strand.
GCGGCCCATCGATGGCCGCGGCCGTCTGGTCTGCGACGCCCATGTGCGTTTGCACGGTGCGCCGCTCAATCCGCTCGAGCGTGAACCGATCACCCAGCCTCTCGATGTCGGCGTGCGCGTCATCAATGCCTTGCTCACCGTCGGCCGCGGCCAGCGCCTGGGCCTGTTTGCCGGGACCGGTGTCGGCAAATCGACGCTGCTCGGCATGATGGCGCGCTACACCGCGGCGGATGTCATCGTCGTCGGCCTGATCGGCGAGCGTGGACGCGAAGTGCGCGATTTTCTCGACCACAATCTCTCCGCCGAAGGACTTAGGCGAGCCGTGGTCGTGGCCACGCCGGCGGACCGTTCACCGCTGCTTAGGTTGCGCGCGGCCTATACGGCGACGGCGATCGCGGAATATTTCCGCGACCAGGGCCGCCATGTATTGCTGCTGATGGATTCATTGACGCGCTTTGCTCAGGCCCAGCGTGAAATCGGTCTTGCGGTCGGTGAGCCGCCGACGACGCGCGGGTACCCGCCGTCGGTGTTCGCACGCCTGCCCGGTCTGGTCGAACGCGCCGGCAACGGGATCCGTGGCAGCGGATCGATCACGGCGTTCTACACCGTGCTCACCGAAGGCGATGATCTCAACGACCCGATCGCCGACGCGGCGCGCGGCATTCTCGATGGGCACATCGTGCTGTCGCGCGCGCTGGCCGATGCCGGCCTGTATCCGGCCGTGGATATCGAGACCTCGATTTCCCGTGTGATGCAGGAAATCGTCGCGCCCGAACAGATGCAGCGCGCGCGCCAGCTCCGGGCACTGTTTTCCGCATACCAGCGCAACCGCGATCTCATCAACATCGGCGCCTATCAGAAAGGTGCCGATCCACGGGTCGATGCCGCGCTCGCCAAGTGGCCGCAGATCGAGGAATTTCTCCGGCAGAGCATCGATTGCGCCGCGCGCCTGGCCGACAGCCAGCGCGCACTCGCCGAGCTGCTCGCGAACACAACCGGAGATCGCCGATGACGGCACGGCCACCATCGCTGAGCCTGCAACCGCTGCACCGCCTCGCCGAGGCGCGCGAGCAAGACGCGGCAAGGCGCCTGCTGGAACGGCAACGCGAGCTCGCCGAGCGTGAGCGGCGTCTGCGCGAATTGGTGCAGTATCTCGCCGAATACGAATCCGCAGCGCAGGTGCACAATGCCCAGATGCTGATGAACCGCCAGGCTTTTCTGGCCCGTCTGCGCGAGGCGGTGGCAGTGCAGGAGCGCCTGGTCGAGCAGGCGCGCACCAACTGCGATGTCGAGCGGACGCACTGGCTGTTGCAGCGCCGCGAGGTCTCCACGCTCGACCAGCTCATCGACCGTTACCGCCGGCGCGAGCGCGACGTCGAGGCGCAGCGCGCCCAGCGCCAGCTCGACGAATTCGCGCTGCAGCGTTTCGTCGGTGAAAACACGTCGGTATCCGGCGGCCGGGGGAGCGAATGAAGATCGGCGGCATGTTGACTCCGGCGGCCGGTGCCGATGGCGGCGCGCCGGTGCATCCCTGCACGGGTTCTGCGTCGCCGATGCCGGACGGCGCGTTCACCGTGGTGCTCGCAACCTGTGCGGGCGCTGCCGGGGCATCGCCATTTGCCTGGGCGGCCAGTGCTGCCGATGCGCAGACGGCTGGCAAGGCGCCCGAACAGGATCAGGCAGCCGTGGAGGTGAGCCTGCCGGGTGTGATGCCCGCACTGGTGCAGGCATGGCCGCTGCCGTTCGACGCACGGCCAGACACCGCCGGCGCGGAGGCTGCGGTGCCGGTGACCGATCCCACAGATCGCGATTCGACGCGGGCACTGACCGCGCAGGTCGCGCGCCACAGCCTGCCGGCACGGTCGCCATCGGCGGCGGGGCGCGCCGATGCGCAAGCGCTCGTGCGCATCGCTGCGGCCGATGTACTCGCACATGCTACGGACGCCATGGTTGTCGCGGTGCAGCCCGCCGAGGCGCAGCACGGCATCGAGCCGTCGCCGGCACTGGTCAGCGGACCGGGGAATCCGCCGGTGTCCGGGCCATGGGCCGCACCCGTTCTCGAGCTGCGGGCACCCGCGCCGCTGCAGGCGATGGTGCCTGCCGGTGCGCAGATCCTGCAGCCGTATGCACCGGGATTCGCCGCCGATCTTGCCGAGCACATCGTCTGGCAGATCGATGACGGCATCGGTGAAGCGAAAATCGAGCTGCATCCGGCGGAACTCGGCGCATTGACCGTGCGTGTCGAGATCCACGGCGATCGCGCTTCGGTCCACATCATCGCCGCGGAAGCGGCCACGCGCGTGCTGCTCGGTCAGGCTCTGCCGCAGTTGCGCGAGCTGCTCGGTCATTCCGGCCTGCAGCTCGCACGCAGCCATATCGAGCCCGTGGCACGCCGCGACGCCGATGAACGTCCCACCGTCGATACGACCGCCGAAGTCACTGCGCCGCGCCCGGCTCGCCGCCGCATCACGCCCGTCGTGTTCGTGGATGCCTACGTCTGAGCGACGTCGGTTTTCTGGCAAGGCCGATCCAGGAATCGGTGACGGTTTTCCGTCTGCCGGTGCCAACCGCAACGCCCGTCGGCTTTCCATCGCGCCGTGGCCACTGGAACGAGACTTGCTCGGATGCGCTTGCATCCCGTCCACCGTTGGAGTGAGCCGCAATGGCCGCAGCCGCGAATGCCGCCGATGATGAGAAAGCCATCGTCCCCCCAGATGCGCCGCCCAAGAAAGGGGGCGGCGGTGCCGTCGGTGTGCTGTTGGCCAGCGTGTTGGTGAGCGCGGGTGCATCGGGCGGCGTCGCTTATGCCGTCGCCCGCCACGTACTGGCGACGGCATCTCCCGCGCATGCGCTGGCCGAGCCAGCACCGGAAAACAAAGCACCGGACAAGCCAGCGCAGTATTTCGCGCTGGATCCAGCCTTCGTCGTCAACATCGAGGACGCCTATACCCAGCGGTTTCTGCAGGTGCAGGTCGAGGTGATGTCGCGCGATCCCAAGACCATCGAGGCCGTGCAGCACCACGCTCCACGCATCCGCAGCAGCCTGCTGCTGTTGTTCGGCCAGCAGCAGGCGGCCGATCTGGCGACGCGGGCCGGCAAGGAGAAGCTGCAGGCCGAGGTGCTCGCCGAGATCCGCAACATCCTGCGCGCCGAGACGGGCAGTGATGCGGTCGAGGCCGTCTATTTCACCAGCTTCGTGATGCAATGAGCGCGAGCGATCTTCTGTCCCAGGACGAAATCGACGCCCTGTTGCATGGCGTCGACAGCGGGGCCGTCGATACCACGCCACCGCCGGCCGCGCCCGGCGAGGCACGGCCCTTCGACTTCGCCGCGCAGGACCGCATCGTGCGCGGGCGCATGCCGACGCTGGAGATGATCAACGAGCGCTTCGCGCGTTTGTTCCGCATCTCGCTGTTCAACATGCTGCGCCGCTCGCCGGAACTCACCGTCGTCGGCATCGAGACGGCCAAATTCAGCGAATACACCCATTCGCTCTATGTCCCGACCAATCTCAACCTGATCCGGGTCAAGCCTCTGCGCGGTACCGGGCTGATCGTCTTCGAGCCGCACTTGGTGTTCAGCATCGTCGAAAACTTCTTTGGCGGTGACGGCCGGCTCAAGACCAAGATCGAAGGACGCGAATTCACGCCCACCGAGATGCGGGTGATCCAGTTACTGCTCAAGCAGGCTTTCGAAGACATGCAGGAGGCCTGGAGTCCGGTCCTGAAACTGGAGTTCGAATACATCAATTCCGAGGTCAATCCGCATCTGGCGAACATCGTTTCGCCGAGCGAGATCGTCGTTGCCAGCAAGTTCAAGATCGAGCTGGAGGGTGGCGGCGGACATGTCCATGTCACCTTGCCGTATTCGATGATCGAGCCGATCCGCGACCTGCTCGACGCCGGCATCCAGTCGGACCGCATGGAGAAAGACGAACGCTGGAGTCTGGCGCTCAAAGAGCAGATCAAGGATGCCGAGGTCGAGCTGGATGCCGAGCTGGTTCGCGTGACGATCTCGTTGCGTCAGCTCATGCAGCTCAAGGCCGGAGACGTCATCCCGATCAATCTGCCCAAGACGCTGGATCTGCGTGTCGAAGGCTTGCCGCTGTATCGCGGCAGTTTCGGCGTTTCCAACGGGCATAACGCCGTGCGCATCACCGAGGTGATCCGCCGGCTGCCTGTCCACGGCCAGCGCGAGGCGGCCTGAGCGTCCATGAAATCCCTATTGCCCACCATGTCAGAGGTTGGTTCATGAACACCGAAGCCCAGAAACATGCCGAGCCGGCACGCGCCAGCTTCCAGACGCTGGAAGATCGCGGCACCGCTGCCCAGGGCGACGTCAATCTCGACGTGATCCTCGACGTGCCGGTGACACTGTCACTGGAAGTCGGCCGCTCGCGCATCCCCATCCGCAGCCTGCTCCAGCTCAGCCAGGGTTCGGTCGTCGAGCTCGATCGTGCCGCCGGTGAGCCGCTCGATGTCTACGCCAACGGCACGCTGGTCGCACACGGGGAGGTCGTCGTCGTCAACGAAAAATTCGGGATCCGTCTGATCGACGTGGTCAGCCCGGCGGAGCGGATCCGCAGACTCAAGTGAACCGGCGGGGTGACACCATGACCCGTGATGCGCCTGGGTTTTTCTTGCGGCGATCGGTCTGCGCCGTGTTCGGCGTCGGTGTGCCGGGCGTGGGCATGGCTGGCGAGCCGGCGGCGGCAGTGCCGGCCGCCGGTGTGTGGGAGATGCTCGGCAGCCTGCTGTTCGTGCTCGCCATCGTTTTTGCGCTGGCGTGGCTCGTCCGCGCGCTGCAGGGGGCGCGTTTTGCCCGTGGCGCGACGTTGCAGATACAGGGCGGGTTGCGGCTCGGCGCGAAAGAGAGCGTGGTCTTGCTGCAGGTGGGCGAACAGCAGTTCCTGCTCGGGGTTGCGCCGGGCAGCGTGCAGCTGCTGCATCGCTTCGAGCAGCCGGTGATTCCGGCACAACCCGGCGCATCGCCACCGCTGTCGGCGTTCGCCGAACGCCTGCGTCAGGCCCTGGGAGGCAAATCCCTGCCATGAATCTTGATCCGCGATACGGCATGTGCCTGCGATCGGACAGCCCATCGGGCGCGCGCCGGCGGCCGGGCCGCGGCGGCCGATGGTGGGCCGCGTTCGCGCTGATGAGCCTCTGGATGCCGGTCTGGGCCGCACCCGCGCTGCCGGCGGTGACCGCAACGCCGGTCGCCGGTGGTGGCACCGAATACAGCCTGAGTATTCAGGTGCTGCTGCTGATGACGGCATTGACGCTGCTGCCGGCGGCACTGCTGTCGATGACCGCTTTTACGCGTATCGTCATCGTGCTCGGTTTGCTGCGTCAGGCCTTGGGTACTGGGCAGACGCCAACCAACCAGGTGCTGATCGGTTTGTCGCTGTTCCTGACTTTTTTCGTGATGTCGCCGGTCATCGAGCGGGTTTATACCGATGCGGTGCAGCCCTATATGGCAGGCGAGCTCGCCTTCGAGCCGGCACTGCAGGCGGCAGTGCGGCCGATGCGGGCCTTCATGCTCGCGCAGACGCGTGAAACCGACTTGCTGACGTTTGCGCGCATCGCGGGCGATGGCCGTTACGCCTCCGCCGAGCAGATTCCGTTTGCCGTGCTCGCCGCGGCGTTTCTGACGTCCGAGCTGACGACCGCGTTCCAGATCGGTTTTCTGCTGTTCATTCCATTCGTGATCATCGACATGGTCGTGGCGAGCGTGTTGATGAGCATGGGCATGATGATGCTCTCGCCGATGCTGATCTCGCTGCCGTTCAAGCTGATGCTGTTCGTGCTCGTCGATGGCTGGTCGCTGGTGACGGGCATGCTCGCGGCTTCGTTCCGGGCGTCTGGCGCATGAGTCCGGAAGACGTGCTGACGATCGGGCGCGACGCCCTGGCCCTGGGCATTCTGCTCGGCGCCCCCCTGCTGCTGACCGCGCTCGTCGTCGGCGTCGTCGTCGGCGTGTTTCAGGCCGCGACCCAGATCAACGAGATGACCCTGAGTTTCATCCCCAAGCTGCTGGCGATGGCGGTGGTCTGCATCGCCGCCGGACCGTGGATGCTGCGCTTGCTCACCGAATACACCCGGCGGTTGATCGAGGGCATTCCGGGCCTGCTGGGTTAGGGCGCGCCCATGTCATTTTCCGAAGCACAATTGATCGCCTGGATGCAGCAGTATCTCTGGGTGTTCGTGCGCATCGGCGCCGTGTTCACGATCGCGCCGGTGCTCGGCGCGCGCAGTATCGCGCCGCGCATCCGCGTGCTGCTTGCGCTGCTGCTGACCCTGATCGTGGCGCCGCTGCTGCCGACGCCGGCGCCGGTGGAGGCATTCTCGGCACCGTGGCTGCGCATCCTCGTCGAGCAAATCGTCATCGGGGTGGCGATCGGCTTCGTGCTGGTGCTCGTGTTCGAAGCCGTCGTGCTCGGCGCCGAGCTGATCGCATTCGGCATGGGCCTGAGTTTTGCGCAGCTCGCCGATCCCCTGCGCGGGACCAGCACGCCGGTGCTCGGTCAGTTTCTGACCCTGATGGCAAGCCTGCTGTTTCTCGTCCTCGGCGGGCACTGGATGCTCATCGAACTGATCGTGCGTTCGTTCACATGGCTGCCCGTCGGTGGCATCGGCTGGGATGCCGGTGATGCCGGATACGTGCTGCGCTTTGCCGGATGGATGTTCGTCGGCGGCTTGCGGCTGGCTCTGCCGGTGGTCATCGCGCTGCTGATCGTGAATCTGGCTATGGGCGTGATCAGCCGCAGCGCGCCGACGCTCAACCTGTTCGCCGTCGGCTTCCCGGTGACGCTGGTAGCGGGCCTGGTGCTGGTGCGCGCCGGACTGCCGGCTTTTCAGGAAAACGTCGCAGCGCTGTTCGAGCAGGCCTGGTTGCTGCTCGGGCAATTGCTCGGCGCACATCCCTAGCCGATGGCCGAGACGGGTGGCCAGGACCGTACCGAACGCGCGACGCCCAAGCGGCTGCGCGATGCGCGCAAGCGCGGCGAGCTGCCGCGTTCGCGCGAGCTCGCTTCGCTGATCGTCGTCGGCGCCGGTGTGCTGACGCTGATGCTGCTGGGCAATGCCATCGCCCATGGCGCGGCGCGGTGGATGCAGCGTGCGCTGTCGCCGGATCCGGCCATCCTCGAACATCCGGACGGGATGATCGCGCATTTGGCGACGCTGTTACGGGATGGTTTTAGCATCGCGCTGCCCCTGCTCGTGGCCGGCTTCGCCGCCGGCGTGATTGCGCCGCTGGTGCTCGGCGGCTGGAATTTTTCGCTGCAGGCACTTACGCCGCGGTTCGGCCGCATCGATCCACTCAAGGGGCTGGGGCGCATGTTTTCGGGTGCAAGCCTGGTCGAGCTGCTCAAGACCGTGCTCAAGGCCGGTCTGCTCGGCGCGATCGCAGCCGTGTATGTGTACACGCATCTCGATCATTTGATGGTGCTCGGCCGCGAGGCGACGGAATCTGCGATCGCGCACGGTCTTGGTCTGGCGCTCGGCGCCCTGGCCTGGCTCGGTGCGGGCTTGCTGCTGATCGCGGCGATCGATGCTCCGCATCAGTTGTGGTCATACGCGCGCCGGCTGCGCATGACCAGGCAGGAAGTGCGGCAGGAGTACAAAGAAGCCGAGGGCAGTCCGGAAGTCAAAGGGCGGTTACGCCGTCTGCAGCAGGAGGTGGCGCAGCGGCGCATGATGGACGCGGTGCCGACGGCCGATGTGGTCGTCGTCAATCCTTCGCATTACGCCGTGGCGCTCAAGTACGAATCCGGCCGCATGCGCGCTCCCAGGGTCGTCGCCAAAGGGGTCGATCTGATTGCGCTGACGATTCGCGAACTGGCCGGACGCCACAAGGTGCCGATCGTCTCGGCGCCGCCGCTGGCGCGGGCGCTCTATCGCAGTACCCGGCTCGGTGACGAAATTCCGGCGAATCTCTACGCCGCCGTTGCCCAGGTGCTGACTTACATCTACCAGTTGCGCAACTGGCGCAGCCAGACCGGGCCTGCCGGCAGGCCGCCCGCACCACCGGTCATCGGCGACGTGCCCGGCGGCGAGGCCGACGACGCGGCCTGACCGCAGCCGGGCGGCGGTGTGTCACCTGCGCGGCGCTGGACCGGGGCGCAAGGCACGGGCCTTGCACGCGGCTGCTCATGACCCTCAACGATCTCATGCCCCGATTGCGCGACCTGAACCGCGCCGGACTGGCCGCGCCGCTGCTGCTGCTGACGATTCTGGCGATGATGGTCGTGCCGCTGGCGCCGGCGGTGCTCGACCTGATGTTCACGATGAACATCACGCTGTCGATCGCGATCCTGCTCGCCGTCATCTACGTGCTGCGGCCGCTGGATTTCAGCGCCTTTCCGACGATTCTGCTGTTCGCGACCCTGTTGCGTCTTGCGCTCAATGTCGCATCGACGCGTGTCGTGCTATTGCACGGTCATCAGGGCACGGATGCCGCGGGCCGGGTGATCGAGGCGTTCGGCGAGTTCGTGATCGGCGGCAATTACGCCGTCGGTCTGGTCGTCTTCATCATTCTGACCATCGTCAATTTCATGGTCGTCACCAAGGGCGCCGAGCGTGTTTCCGAGGTGTCCGCACGCTTTGTGCTCGACGCCTTGCCCGGCCGGCAGATGGCCATCGATGCCGATCTCAACGCCGGAATCCTGACGCGCGACGAAGCCAGGGCACGACGCGAGGAGGTGCGCGCGGAGGCCGACTTCTACGGGTCGATGGACGGCGCCAGCAAGTTCGTCCGTGGCGATGCCATCGCCGGCATCCTGATCCTGGTGATCAACATCGTCGGTGGTCTGCTGATCGGGACGCTGCAGCACGACATGGCCTTTGCCGATGCGCTGCGCACCTACACGCTGCTGACGATCGGCGACGGTCTGGTTGCCCAGGTGCCGGCGCTGTTGCTATCGACCTCGGTCGCGGTGTTGGTCACGCGCATGTCGCGCCAGGCCGATATGTCGCGCCAGGTTGTCACGCAGTTGTTCAGTCAACCGCGGGTGCTCGTGGTCACGGCAGGCGTGCTCGGCCTGGTCGGCCTGATTCCCGGCATGCCCAATTTCGCTTTTCTGCTGCTCGCGCTGGTCAGCGCCACCGCCGCCTGGTGGGTTGCGCGCCGCGCGCGCCGTGCCGCCGAGCAGCCGGCACAACCGGCGTCGCCGGCACCGGCTCCGGCCGAGCTGTCCTGGGACGATGTGCCGGGTGAAGACGTGCTCGGGCTCGAGGTGGGCTTCCGGCTGATCCCGATGGTCGATGCGCGCCAGGGCGGCGAACTGATGGCGCGCATCAAGGGCGTGCGCAAGAAACTGACCCAGGAACTGGGTTTTCTGGTTCCGCCCGTACATATCCGCGACAACCTGCAATTGCAGCCGACCGCCTACCGCCTGCTCGTGCACGGTGTGCCGGTGGCCGAGGGTCAGGTCTATCCGGACCGCGAGCTCGCGCTCAATCCGGGCCGGGTCTTCGGCAGCGTCGAGGGCATCGCGACCAAAGATCCCGCATTCGGGCTCGATGCGGTGTGGATCGACAAGGGCGCCCGTGAGCACGCGCAGGCGATGGGCTACACCGTCGTCGATTGCGCGACCGTCATCGCCACGCATCTGGCGCATGTGATCAAGATGCATGCGCACGAGTTGCTCGGTCACGACGAGGCGCAGGCCCTGCTCAACCAGCTCGCCAAGCAGGCTCCGAAGCTGGTCGAGGACCTCGTGCCCAAACTGCTGCCGCTGTCCGTATTCGTGAAAGTGCTGCAGAACCTGCTCGCCGAACGCGTGCCGATCCGCAACCTGCGCGTGATCGCCGAAACGCTCGCCGAGTGTGCCGGCCGCAGTCAGGATCCCGTCGTTCTCTCGGGTTTCGTGCGTGTCGCGCTCGGGCGCCAGATCGTCCAGGAAATCAACGGTATGGAACCCGAGCTGCCGGTGATCACGCTGTCCGGCGCGCTGGAACAGGTGTTGCAGGACAGCCTCAAGAGCGGCGGTGCTGTGATCGAGCCGGGCCTGGCCGAGCGCATCCACCGTTCGCTCGCCGAGCAGACGCGACGGCAGGAAGCGCAGGGTCAGCCGGCGGTGTTGCTGGTGGCGCCGGCGCTTCGGCCGCTGCTCGCGCGGTTCGTGCGCCAGACCATTCCGGGACTGCACGTACTGGCTTACGACGAGGTGCCGGACGGCAAGCGCCTGCGCATGGTCGGTGCGGTGGCGTGAGGTGATGGCTCAGAGGCGGCAGGACGCAACAAGGAGCATGGAGTCGAGATGAAGATCAAACGGTTTCTGGCGGGCAGCATGCGCGAGGCCATCCGCATGGTCCGTGAGGAGCAGGGCCCGGACGCGGTGATCCTGTCCAACCGTCGCGTCGGCGGCGGTGTGGAAGTCGTCGCCGCCACCGATTACGACGAATCCTTGATGCGTGCCGCGGCACGGCGCGAGGAACGCAAGGCCGAGCAGTCCGCGGTGAGCGCTGCACAACGATCCGCGCCTGACGCAGCGGATGACGGCGCGGCACAGCGTGTTTTGCATGCGGCACCATCGCCACAGGCCGCTACGGCGGATGGCGCGCTGACGTTGCCGCCACCGGCGATCCAGCAACTGCGTAGCGAGCTGGGCGGCATGCGTCGCATGCTCGAACAACAAATGGCCGGATTGATCTGGCGCGATCTTTCCGAGCGCCAGCCCGAGCGCATGGCAGCCCTGCGCGCGATGACCGACTTGGGTCTCGACGCCGGGCTTGCGCGCGAGATCGTCGATGCACTGCCGCACAACGTCGATGCCGAGCGGGCGCGATTTCTGCCGCTCGGCCTGCTGTCGCGCCGCCTGCCGGTGGCCAAGCACGATCTCATCCTCGAAGGCGGCATCATCGCCTTGCTCGGGCCCACGGGCGTCGGCAAGACGACGACGATCGCCAAGCTCGCCGCGCGCTTCGCCGCCCGGCACGGCACACGCGATCTGGCTCTGGTGACCACCGATCATTACCGCGTCGGCGCCCAGGAGCAGTTGTTCACCTACGGCCGTCTGCTCGGCGCACCGGTACAGACGGCCGCTAACGCCAGCGAGCTGCGCGAGGTGCTGGCGCGACTGGCCGATCGCAAATTGGTGCTGATCGACACCGCCGGCACGGCGGCGCGCGACCAGAAGCTCGCCGCCCAGTTTGCCGAGCTCAAGGCCGCGCGCCGGCCGATCCGCAACTGGCTCGTGCTGTCGGCGACGACCCAGGCCGCCGATCAGGAAGACATCCTGCGCCGCTTCGCCGCAGCACAGCCGCAGGCTTGCGTGCTCACCAAACTGGACGAAGCGACCCGCATCGGCAGCGCCTTGTCGGCGGTGATCCGGCACCGTCTGACCGTGTGCTACCTCTGCGACGGCCAGCGCGTGCCGGAGGATCTCCAGCAGGCGCGTGCCGACCAGCTCGTACTGCGGGCGATGCAGCTTGCGCGGCAGGCGCCGGCGACGATCCACGACAGTACGCTGGCCCTGCAATTCGGAGCGCTCCATGCAGGCGCATGAATCGCTAGCGGGCCGTCAGGCCGCCGGATTGCGCCGGCTGCGCGCACAAAAGCCGGTGCAGGTGATCGCCGTGACCAGCGGCAAGGGCGGGGTGGGCAAGACCTCGACTTCGGTGAACCTCGCCGTGTCGATGGCGCTGGACGGACGTCAGGTCATGCTGCTCGACGGTGATCTGGGTCTGGCCAATGTCGATGTCATGCTCGGCCTGCAGCCGACCTACAACCTCTCCCACGTGCTCGACGGCAGTTGCACGCTCGAGGACACGCTGATCGAAGGTCCGGCCGGTGTCCTCGTCGTGCCGGCATCCAGCGGCAAACGCAACATGGCCGAGCTGTCCAAGGCCGAGCATGCGGGGCTCGTGCGTGCATTCTCGGATCTGCACCGCCCGCTCGATGTCTTGATCGTCGATACCGCCGCCGGCATCGCCGACAGCGTCATCACGTTCACGCAGGCTTCCCAGGAGGTCATCGTCGTCATCGCCAACGATCCGCAATCGCTGACCGATGCCTACGCACTGATCAAAGTGCTCAACCGCGAGCACGGCCTCAAGCGCGTGCAGGTGCTGACCAACCAGACGCACAGCCCGAACGAGGCCAAGGAGATCTTCGAGAACCTGCGCCGTGTCGCCGAGCGCTTCCTCGACGTCACGCTGCATCACGTCGGCACGATTCCTTTCGACGAATGGTTGCGCCGCGCCGTGCGCCGGCAGCGCGCCGTCGTCGAGGCATATCCGAGCGCGCCCAGCGCCCAGGCCTATCGCGCGCTGGCCAAGAAGGCGACGGCCTGGTCCTTGCCGGAAGGTGCGCGCGGCAATCTCGAATTCTTCGTCGAGCGACTCGTCAACAAAAACGCGGAGGCATCTGCATGAGATCGCCCACGCCACGGCCCGAATATGCCGCGAGCGCGCCGAATGCCGGGTCTGCCGTGGTACCGGACGAAACCGAGCTGGTGCGCCGTCATGCCGATCTGGTGCGCCGTATCGCGCACCATCTCGCTGCACGCCTGCCGTCGAGCGTCGAGATCGATGATTTGATCCAGGCAGGGATCATCGGCCTGATCGAGGCCGCACGTCATTACAGCGGCGACCGCGGCGCCTCGTTCGAAACCTACGCCGGGATCCGTATCCGCGGCGCGATGCTCGACGAGCTGCGCGCGACCGACTGGGCGCCGCGCTCCGTGCACCGCCGCCTGCGCGAGGTCGCCGAGGCGATCCGCGAGATCGAGCAGGCCACCGGCCGCGATGCGCGCGAATCCGAGATCGCCGAGAAACTCGGGATCAGCCTCGGCGAGTACCACGAAATCATCCAGGACGGCGCACGTTGCCAGGTGCTGAGCCTCGACGCCGGTGGCGAAGACGGCAACGAAACCCTCGATGCGCCCGACCCTTCCGACAGTCCGTTGGAGGCGTTGCAGCGCCGCGAGTTTCACGCCGCGCTCGCCGAGGCGATCGCCGGCCTGCCGGAACGCGAGCGTCTGGTCTTGTCGATGTATTACGACGACGAGATGAACCTGCGCGAGATCGGTGAGGTGCTCGATGTCAGCGAAAGCCGCGTCTGCCAGATCCATGGCCAGGCGCTGGTGCGCCTGCGGGCGCGGTTGAAGGAATGGAAGGAAATGCAGGCTGCGGCCTGAGTGGAGAGCCGATGGACAAGAACATGCGCATCCTGATCGTGGACGATTTCTCGACGATGCGACGCATCGTCAAGAACCAGCTCGCCGATCTGGGCTACACCAACACCGTCGAGGCTGATGACGGCAAGGCCGCATGGCCGATCCTGCAGTCCGGCGGTATCGATTTCGTCATCACCGACTGGAACATGCCAGGCATGACCGGCATCGAGCTTTTGCGCAACATCCGTGGCGATGCGCGCACGGCGCGGATCCCGGTGTTGATGGTCACTGCCGAGGCACAGCGCGAGCAGATCATCGAGGCGGCGCAGGCCGGCGTGAATGGTTACATCATCAAGCCATTCACGGCACAGACGCTCAAGGAAAAGCTCGATCGCATCTTCGCCCGCGTCTCCGAGGCCGCGTGATGGCGGCCGAAATGGCCGCTCGCCATGCGCGGATGGCGCATCGGCTGCGCGAGCTGCTCGCCGCGCTCGAGTCTGGTGACGATTCGGCCTTCGAAGCCGGAATCGATGCGCTGATGCGCGAACGTCAGGACGGATTGTTCGCGCAGGTTGCCCGCCTGACGCGCGATCTGCATCAGGCCGTGGTCGAAATGCGTATGGACGAGCGTCTGGCGCGGATCGCCGGTCACGAAATTCCGGACGCCCGCCACCGGCTCGACTACGTGGTCCAGATGACCGAACGGGCCGCACACCGCACCCTCGATCTGGTCGATTGCGCACGCGCGGTGGTGCGGGGCATCGAGGAAATCGCGGCGCATCTGGCTGCAGCGGCCGCGTTACTGGAGCGGGCGCAGCCCGATCTTGCCGAGGTCGGAAGGCGCATGCACGACGCGCACACCCAGGCTGTGCAACACGCAGCGCATCTGCGCACGACGCTGTCGGAACTGGCCGAGGCGCAGGCCTACCAGGATCTTTCCGGGCAGATCATCCGGCGCGTGATCGCACTGGTCGGCAAGGTCGAGACGGCCCTGCTCGAACTGCTGCACCGCTCCAGCGGAGGGCCGGGACAGCCGGTCGACCGACTTCAGTCCGCGGCGAATCGGCCGATACAAGCGCAGTCCGGCGAGCTGGCCGGCCCGGCAGTGCCCGGAAAGGACGATGCCGCCAGCCAGCAGGACGCGGACGAATTGCTGGCCCGTCTTGGATTCTGAGCCCGACCGTCATGGAACGCGGAGCCGATAACGACATCCTTGCCGATTTCCTCACCGAGGCCGGTGAGCTGGTGGATGCGCTCGGTCACCAGTTGGTGGCGTTGGAGAGCCGGCCACAGGACACCGACCTGCTCAACGCGATCTTCCGTGCCTTCCACACGATCAAGGGCGGCGCTGGTTTTCTCGATCTGCAGCCGTTGGTGGCGATCTGCCATGCCACCGAAGACGTGTTCAATGCGCTGCGTGCCGGCCGGCGCGCAGTCGATGCCGAGCTGATGGACGCGGTGTTGCTGGCGCTCGACCAGGTGCAGGCGATGATGTCGGCACTCGCCGCCGGTGCGCCGCTGGCGGATGCGCCGGCACCGTTGCTGCAGCGGCTGCGGCGGCTCGTCCCGGCCGCATCCGATGTCGCTGCCTCGCCCGCGGCCCCGGTTTCGACGGCGCACGCGGCAGTGTCGCCGGTCACGGCGGAGGCGAAAGCGGATCAGGCGCCGTGCGCCGCTGCCAGCGCCACGATCACCGATGACGAGTTCGAGGCCTTGCTCGATCAGTTGCACGGCAAGAACGGTGCGCCAGGGGCAGGTGTGGTATCGACAGAGGCTGGGAAAGCCGCTGCGCCCGCACCGCCGGTTGCGCCAGCGCCGGGTGCGCATCCCCGTGAGGTGGGCCGGCCAGCGCCGGCGGAGACCACCGTGCGCGTCGATACCGCACGGTTGGATCGCATGATGAACCTGGTCGGCGAGCTCGTGCTGGTGCGCAATCGTCTCAAGGATCTGCGCATGCGCAACGCCGACCCCCAGGCGCTCGCCCGCGCCGTCGGCGAGCTCGATTTCATCACGCGCGGCCTGCAGAACGCGGTGATGCAGATCCGCATGCAGCCGATCGGCAAGGTTTTCGCACGCTTTCCGAAGATCGCGCGCGACCTCGCGCGCACGCTCGGCAAGCAGGTCGAGGTCGAGCTCGTCGGCGAGGATACCGATCTCGACAAGAATCTGGTGGAGATGCTCGTCGATCCTCTGGTGCACATGGTGCGCAACAGCGTGGATCACGGAATCGAGCCGCCCGAAGAACGTGTCCGCTGCGGCAAGTCACCTGCCGGTCACCTGCAGCTCGCCGCGCGCCAGCAGGGTGACAACATCCTGATCAGTGTGCGCGACGACGGTGCCGGCATGGATCCGGAGCGGATCCGTGCGAAGGCGGTCGAAAAAGGCCTGCTCGGTGCCGACGAAGCAGCGCAGTTGTCGCCGGAGGCCTGCCTGCAGCTCGTTTTCCTGCCGGGGTTTTCGACCAAGGAGCAGGTTTCCGATCTGTCCGGCCGCGGTGTCGGCATGGATGTGGTGATGTCGCGTATCAAGGAGCTCGGCGGGGCGGTGCATATCGACTCGCGCGTGAGTCAGGGCACCACCATCCACATCCGCCTGCCGCTGACGCTGGCGATTCTTTCGGCGCTGATGGTGTCGGCCAACGGTCGCCGCTATGCGCTACCCCTGGCGCCGGTGCTCGACATCTTCGAGCTCGATTGCGCGCGCATCGAGAAGCTCGATCGCTGGGACGTGGTGCTGACACGGCGCGATACCCTGCGTCTGGTTCATCTCGACCCGTGGTTGCGCGCTGGCGGCGGTGATACGCGTCGCCACGTCGTCGTCGCCCAGATCGGTGACGAGCGCTTCGGCTTCGTCGTGCGCGAGGTGCATGGGCGCGAGGAAATCGTGATCAAGCCGCTCGGGTCCTCGCTGCGTGGCCTGCCCGGGATCTCCGGCGCGACGGTGCTGCCGGATGGGCACATCGCGTTGATTCTCGATTTCGCCGGCCTGGTCGAGGCCTATCGCTGCCGCCTGCCACGCCCACGGACCGATGCCGGCATGGAGGCGGCGCATGGATAAGCTGTCACTGATCGGCGTCGTGCTGGCGCTGTTCGCCATCGTTGGCGGCAGCATCCTCAAGGGCGCCGGTGTCACCGGCCTGCTGAATCCCGCGGCTTTCGTCATCGTGCTCGTCGGCACGCTCGCGGCGATCATGGTTCACACGCCGATGGCCACGTTCAAGCACGCGCTGAAGATCTTGCGCTGGGCGTTTAAACCGCCGCAGCACGATCCCCAGCACCTGATCGAACGCATCGTCGAATGGAGCGGAATCGCACGCAAGCAGGGCCTGCTCGCGCTCGAAGCAACGGTGGAATCCGAAACCGATCCCTTCCTCAAGAAGGGATTGCAGATGCTCGTCGATGGTGCCGAACCCGATGCGATCCGCAGCATCCTCGAGGTCGAGCTGCAGACGCGCGAACACTTCGACCAGCAGGGGGCAAAGGTCTTTGAAGGCATGGGGATTTATGCGCCGACGCTGGGCATCATCGGCGCCGTGCTCGGCCTGATGGCGGTGATGAAGAATCTCGCCGATCCGAGCAAGCTCGGTTCGGGTATCGCCGCCGCTTTCACCGCGACCATTTACGGAATCGCCTCCGCCAATCTGTTCTTTCTGCCGATCTCTGCCAAGCTCAAGGCGGCGATCGCCGAGCAGACCCGGCTGCGCGAGATGGCGATCGAGGGACTGATCTCGATCTCCCAGGGGGAGAACCCGCGCAACATCGAATCGAAACTCAAGGGCTATCTGCACTGACATGGCCCGCAAGCACAAACACGAGGAGCACACCAACCACGAAGCCTGGGCGATCCCATATGGCGATCTGATCACGCTGCTGCTTGCGTTTTTCGTGGTGATGTATGCGGTGTCGTCGGTGAACGAAGGCAAATACCGCGTGCTCGCCGATTCGCTGTCCGCGGCGTTTGGCGGGCCGCCGCGCACGCTCGAGCCGATCCAGATCGGCCCCAAGCCAGAGAAGGGGGCCCAGACCGAATCGCTGTTCAGGACGGTGATGCTGCGCGGCTTCGAGCAAGACCGCAAAGGCGTGCGTTCCGATCTGCCCGGTGCGCGTATGGGCGGCGATTCGCCCGCGCCGGGCGGTGTCCAGAAGATGGCGGCCGATCGCCAGCAGACCGAAAACCTGCGCCGCATGGCCGCCGCCGTGCAGCAGGCGATGCAGGGTCTGATCGACCAGAAGCTGGTCATCGTGCGTCGCACCGAGCAGTGGCTGGAGATCGAAATCGCCACCGACATCCTGTTCGCCAGCGGGGTTGCCCGCGTCGCGCCAGAGGCCGAACCGGTGCTCGATCAGCTCGCCGCCATTCTCGCGCCGTTTCCGAACGCATTGCGGATCGAGGGACATACCGACAACGTTCCGATCGCCACGCGCGAGTTTCCATCGAACTGGGAGTTGTCCGCGGCGCGTGCGGCCAGCGTCGTGCATTTGTTCATGCGCCGGGGGGTCGATGCCCGGCGCATGACCGTCGTCGGCATGGGCGAATACCATCCGGTTGCCGACAACGCCACCGAGGCGGGTCGTAACCGCAACCGCCGTGTCGTCATCGTCGTGCTCGGCGAAGCACACGAACAGCGCCAAGAAGTACCGGCCGATGCCGCTGCCGATGCGGTATCCGGTGTCGTCGTCGTGCCGCCCGGCACACTGGCCTCGCTGCAATCGCCATGAGCACCGCAGCTACCCAGGCCATGCGTCGCGGCGATTCGGTATCGCGCTGGGTGTGCTTCGGCGCCGGCGAACAGCTTTACGGGTTGCCGATCCTGTCCGTGCAGGAAGTTTTGCGCGACGTGCAGATCGAGCCGGTGCCGGGTGTCGCCGAGGCAGTGCTGGGCGTGCTCAATCTGCGCGGCAACGTGATCACCGTCATCGATCTGCGCCAGCGTCTGGGCGTGCCGGCATCCACGCCCGGCGCTGATGCCCGCATCGTCGTCGTCGAGCATCGCGGTGAAAGCTTCGGCCTGCTCGTCGATCGCGTCGCCGACGTGCGCAAGATCATCGACGCCGCCATCAAGCCGGCGCCAGAAGTTGGTGCCGATGGCGGCGCGGTGCGTGTACACGGCATTTACACGTGCGATGGCATTCCGTTGATCCTGCTCGATCCGGCCTCGCTGATCGAGGACATGCGTTTCGTCGCATGACAAGGACATGACCGTTCGCTCGCCGCTGGTTCACCCTTCGTCGGCTCGTTGCTCGGGCATAGAAGGCGGATTGCCGCTATCCCCAAGCATGAATCGGCTGTCGAGGGCGGGTGCGGCCGGTGATTGGTGAGGAGCAGGCATGCCCAAGCGGATCAGAAAAACAGCGGCGCGCACCGATCAACGGAATGTCCCACTGGTGCTGCCGGCCGATCTCGGAGTCGAACAGGCACAGGCCGTGTACACCGATCTGCGCGCTCGCGTCGGTGAGACCGCAACAGTGGTTATCGACGGCGCGGCGGCATCGCGTATTCACAGCGCGGTTTTGCAGTTGCTGTGCATGTTCTGGCGCGAGCGTGATGCCGCCGGTCTTCCCACGCGCTGGCAGGCAGCCTCGCCGGAGCTGCGCGCTGCGGCGGCATTGCTCGGCGTCGATCGAATGATTCAACTCAGTGCGGAGTCGTCATGAAACGCATTCTTGCCGTCGATGATTCGGCGTCCATGCGACAAATGGTTGCGTTCACGCTCAAATCCGCCGGTTTCGAGGTCGCCGAGGCTGCGGACGGCGCCATCGCCCTGGAAATGGCCAAGAAGGAGTCCTTCAGCCTTGTCCTGTGCGACGTCAACATGCCGAACATGGACGGTATCGCGCTGGTGCGCGCGCTGCGGCAGTTGCCGGCATACAAGTTCACACCGCTGCTGATGCTCACGACCGAATCGGGTGCGGAGAAAAAACAGGAAGGCAAGCAGGCGGGAGCCACCGGCTGGCTGGTCAAGCCGTTCAAT
Source organism: Fontimonas thermophila (assembly GCF_900113085.1). Lineage (GTDB taxonomy): Bacteria > Pseudomonadota > Gammaproteobacteria > Nevskiales > Nevskiaceae > Solimonas > Solimonas thermophila. The sequence goes on from NZ_FOOC01000004.1 coordinate 136,411, forward strand.
CCCGATCAGCTCATCGCGACGGTGAACAAGGTCATCGGCTGACGCGCATGGGCATCGATCTCGCCAGATTCCACCAAACCTTCTTCGAAGAAAGCTTCGAAGGGCTGGATGCAATGGAATCCGCGCTGCTGCGGCTTTCGCCGCAGACGGCGGACCGGGAGGCGATCAACGGCATTTTCCGCGCCGCTCACTCGATCAAGGGCGGGGCGGCGACGTTCGGATTCAACGAGGTCTCGGCATTCACGCATCTGCTGGAAACATTGCTCGATGAGATGCGCGCCGGTGTGCGCCCCGTTGGCGGGGCCGAGATCGACGTGCTGTTGCGCGCCGTGGATGTGTTGCGCGAGCTGCTGCATGCAGCGCGCGATGGTGGCTCTGCCGATCCGGCCGCCGTGCAGCAGATCGGCGATGCACTAACGCGTCTGCTGGCGACACCGGCAGCAGATGATGGGACGCCGCCGCGTGCGGCGCCATCAGCGGCACCACCCGGCACCTGGCGCATCCGCTTCGTTCCACAGCCACAGATTTTCACCAGCGGTAACGATCCGCTGCGCATCCTGCGCGCCTTGAGCCAGCTCGGCGAGCTGGATGTGTGCTGTGATACCACGCGGTTGCCGGGTCTGGCGGATGCCGATCCTGAGCGCTGCTATCTCGCCTGGGAGCTCGTCCTGCGTAGCGCCTGCGACCGGGAGGCGATCGCCGAAGTCTTTGCCTGGGTCGAGGACGAATGCGAGTTGTCCATCGAGCCTTGGCGCGCCGACGGGGACGCTTGTGCCGACACTTCGGCCTCAGCGCGGCGGCAAGCAGCCGAAGCTCAACCATTGCGGCTGATCGAGGGCGGACGTACCACCGACGGCGCGGTGGCAGAGCCAGCCGCCAGGACCGCGCAGCGTACCGAATCCAGCTCGATCCGTGTCGCCACCGAGAAGATCGACAGCCTGATCAATCTGGTCGGCGAGCTCGTGATCACCGAGGCGATGCTGCAGCAGCTCGCGCGCACGCTCGATCCGGTCATGCATGAGAAGCTGCTCGCCGGCCTTGCGCTGCTCGATCGCAACACGCGCCAGATCCAGGAAGCGGTGATGGCGACGCGCATGCTGCCGGTCGATTTCGTCTTCAGCCGCTTTCCACGCGTCGTGCGCGATCTCGCCGCCAAGCTCGGCAAGCAGGTCCGCTTGCAGACGGTCGGCGAAGCAACCGAGCTCGACAAGAGCGTGATCGAGTGCATCGCCGATCCGTTGACGCATCTCGTGCGCAATGCGATCGACCATGGCATCGAGCGACCTGCCGAACGCATCGCTGCCGGCAAGGATGCAACCGGCACGATCCGTCTGTCCGCGGCCCACCAGGGCGGACACATCGTCATCGAAGTCGCCGACGACGGACGCGGTCTCGATCGCACCCGCATCATCGCCAAGGCCCGGGAGCGCGGTCTTGCGGCCGCCGAGACGATGAGTGACGAGGAGGTCTGGCGACTGATCTTCGAGCCCGGATTCTCGACCGCCGAGACCGTCACCGATGTTTCCGGTCGCGGAGTCGGCATGGACGTGGTCAAGAAAAACGTCGATGCCCTCTCCGGGACGATCGAGGTGGCATCGACGGCGGGGTGGGGCACACGAATCACCATCCGCCTGCCGCTGACACTGGCGATTCTCGACGGTATGTCGGTGCGCGTCGGCGACGAGGTGTTCATCATTCCGCTCGCCAGCGTCGCGGAGTCGCTGCAGCCGTCACCCGGTCAGATCCGTTCTGTGGCCGGCTGCGCCCGCGTCATCAAACTGCGCAACGAATACGTGCCGCTCGTGTCGCTGCGCGAGATCTACGGTGTGCGCACGGGCGCGCATGATCCCGCGCACGGTCTCGTCGTCGTGCTCGAATCCGGCGGGCGGCGCATCGCGGCCGTCGTCGATGAGCTCGTCGGCCAGCAGCAAGTCGTCATCAAGTCGATCGAATCCAACTACCGCCGCGTGCCGGGGATCTCCGGGGCGACGATTCTCGGCGATGGCCGTGTGGCGCTGATCACGGACGTGGCCGAGATCCTGCGCATCGGCAGCCGGGCACAGGCGGCCTGAATCCCAGAGGAGACATTGCGTGGACACCACCATCGTCAGATCCGCACCGCCAGCCTCCGCACCGCCGCTGGACTCCGCCTCTGGCGGCGAATTCCTGACCTTCCGTCTGGGTGACGAGGAATACGGAGTGGACATTCTCAAGGTGCAGGAAATCCGTGGTTACGACACCGTGACACGCATTCCCGATGCACCCGCTTTCATCAAGGGTGTGATCAACCTGCGCGGCACGATTGTGCCGGTGGTCGATCTGCGCATGAAGCTCAGCGTCGGGCGCGTCGCGTACGACGCGTTCACCGTCATGATCATTCTCAACCTCGGCCGGCGCATCGTCGGCGTGGTCGTGGACAGCGTCTCCGACGTGATCGCGCTCAAGCCCGATCAGGTACGACCTGCGCCCGAGATCGGAACGGTGATCGACACGCGCCACATCATCGGCATCGGCACGATCGACGAGCGCATGCTGATCCTGCTCGACATCGAGCGCCTGATGCTCAGTGCCGACATGCAACTGGTCGGGCAGGCGGCGTGAGCCGCCGGATGCCACGGACAACGATGAGGAGCCAGTCATGAAACCGTCAGCGAGAAAGCACGCGAAGGCCCAAGGTGGCAAGTCACTCGCAGCCGCACCTACGCATGGCCGCCGTGCGGCACGGCATGCGTTTGCGCGCGAACGCAGCGCAGCGCTCGAGCGTGCATTGGCAATACTCGAATGGGCTGCCGACGGCATCCTGCTCGACGTCAATTCCGAGGGATGCCGCCTGCTCGGGCGCTCCGCCGAGGATCTCATCGGACGGCGGCACGATGTCTTCATCAAGCCGGAGTCGCGCGAATCGGCAGAGTACCGAGCACTGCGCGAGAAGCTCGGGCGCGGCGAGCCGGTGCGCTGGCAGTACGGCCTGATGACCGGGGCAGGCGGTGAGGTCTGGGTCGAAAGTTTCTGCACCCCGATCATGGACCGCTCCGGTACGCTGGCACGGATCATCGAGCATGTCATCGATATCACCGCGCACAAGCTCGAACTGGCTCACCAGCGTGCGCGTCTTGCCGCGATCGACAAGGTACAAGCGGTCATCGAATTCGCACTCGATGGCACGATCCTCGATGCCAACGAGAACTTCCTCAAGACCGTCGGTTACCGTCTCGACGAGATCAAGGGGCGGCATCACAGCCTGTTCGTCGATCGCGCAACGCGCGACAGCGCCGAGTACCGGCTGTTCTGGGAAAAACTCGGCCGCGGTGAATACGACCAGGGGCAGTACCGGCGCATCGGCAAGGACGGACGTGAGGTATGGATCCAGGCGTCCTACAACCCGATCTTCGATCTCGGCGGCAAGCCATACAAGGTGATCAAGTACGCCACCGATATCACCGAACAGGTGCGCGCGGCGCGGCAATTACAGGCGGCCGTCGAGCAGACGCAGGCCGTGGTCGCCGCAGCCAGCCAGGGTGATTTGTCGCAGCGCATTCCGTTGGAGGGCAAGGAAGGCTCGATCGCAGAGATGTGCTCTGGCATCAACGCGATCATCGAGGCGATGGCCACCGTCGTCAGACAGATTCAGCAGGCAGCGGCATCAGTGCGGGCGGCGGCCCAGGAGATCGCATCCGGCAATGCCGATCTGTCGGCGCGGACCGAGCAGCAGGCGGCATCGCTCGAAGAAACGGCTTCGTCGATGGAAGAACTCACCTCGACGGTCAAACAAAACGCCGACAACGCGCGTCAAGCCAACCAACTCGCCATCGGCGCCTCGGAGGTGGCGCGCAAGGGTGGCCGCGTCGTCAGTGACGTCGTGGCGACCATGAGCGCGATCAGTGAGGCGAGCAAGAAGATCGTCGACATCATCGGTGTCATCGATGGCATCGCGTTCCAGACCAACATCCTCGCGCTCAACGCGGCGGTGGAAGCGGCGCGCGCCGGCGAGCAAGGCC
>NZ_FOOC01000004.1:140623-142993 GCF_900113085.1 Fontimonas thermophila
ATCAGCGCGGCCTCGCAGGAGCAGAGCCAGGGCATCGAGCAGGTGAACCAGGCGATCACGTCGATGGACGAGGTCACGCAGCAGAACGCGGCGCTGGTCGAAGAAGCCTCGGCGGCGGCACGGGCCTTGCAGGAACAGGCGGAGGCGCTCGCTGATTCCGTCAGCGCGTACGTGCTGGAGGCGGGCGTGCAGGCTCCAGCTTCGGCGCCACGCTCGACCCATGCCATGCGTCCAGCGGGGACCGCAGCTCCGAAGCCGGCGTCCAGGCGCCCAGTCGCACCCTCTGTCCGCAGCAATGGCAACGCGGCGCGCGAAGGTGCCGCCAGCACTGCCGGCCAGGATCAGTGGACGGAATTTTGAACCAGATCGTGTCCGTGGTGCTGGCATGGATGTCCGCTGCGGGATCGATGTGAATGCCCGAGGAGACTAGACGATGCGCATGAATCTGCCGGTCACCGGCGTCGAGAAAATGCTGGCCGAGGACACGATGATCGTGTCCAATACGGATCTCAAAGGTGTCATCCAGTACATCAACCGCGACTTCATCGAGGTCAGCGGTTTTTCGGAGAGCGAGCTGATCGGATCTCCACAGAACATCGTCCGCCATCCAGATATGCCGGTCGAGGCCTTTGCCGATTTCTGGGCGACGCTCAAGGACGGTAAACCCTGGACTGGCCTGGTCAAGAACCGTTGCAAGAATGGCGATCACTACTGGGTTCTCGCCAACGCCACGCCCTTGCGCGCCAATGGCCAGGTTGTCGGTTATATGTCGGTGCGCACCAAGCCTGCACGCGATCAGGTGGAGGCCGCGGAACGCGCGTATCGGCAATTCCGCGAAGGGACGGCCAAGGGCCTGCGCATCCTGCGCGGCAAGGTAGTGTCCGATGGCCGGCTCGCCCGTCTGCGCGAGAAGCTACGTCATTTATCGATCCGCGAACGCGGTCTGGCACTCGGCGCATTGTTTCTGCTACTCCTAGCACTGGTTGGTTCGCTATCCGCGCTTGGCTTCGGTGGGATGGCGCAGGCGCTGGTCATGGCATGTGCCGCTGCAGTCGGATTGTGGTCGTGTCACCGCTTTGTCCATGGTCTCGTGCGCCCTCTGGAGACTGCTGCGGCGTGTATCCAGCAGATGAGCGAAGGTCGGCTCAACGTCAAAATCGATGTCGAGCGCGAGGACGAAATCGGCCGTATCCTCAATGCGGCCCGTTCGATGCAGATCAAACTCGGTTTCGACATGGCCGAAGCTGCGCGGATCTCCGCGGAGAACTTGCGTATCAGGATCGGCCTCGACAACGTCGCGACCAACGTCATGATCGCGGATCGCGACTACAACATCATTTATCTCAACAAGGCGATTATCGGCATGTTCCAGCGTGCGGAGATGGACCTGCGCAAGGATCTGCCCAATTTCGACGCATCCAAGCTGATCGGCCAGAACATCGATGTTTTCCACAAAAATCCGGCGCATCAGCGCGCGATGCTGGAGAAACTGACCACCACCCACCGCGCGACAATCAAGGTTGGTGGGCGCACGTTCTCGCTGACGGTCACGCCAGTGGTCAACGAACGCAATGAACGTCTGGGAACCGCGGTGGAATGGGTGGATCGCACGGCCGAGGTTGCCGTCGAGTCGGAGGTTTCCAAGATCGTCGCCGCTGCGGCACAGGGTGATTTTTCTCAGCGCATCACCCTCGATGGCAAGGAGGGATTCTTCAGACAGCTCGCGGATAACATCAACAATCTGCTGCAAACCAGCGAATCTGGATTCCATGAGATCGCGCGTGTGCTTGCCGCCCTCGCCAAGGGCGATCTGACCCAGACCATAACCGCTGATTTCAAAGGTACCTTCGGCAAGCTGCGCGACGACGCCAACAGCACCGTCGCGCAACTGACCGAGATCGTGCGGCAGATCAAACTGGCTACCGACACAATCAACACGGCATCCCGTGAGATCGCATCCGGCAATGCTGATTTGTCGGCACGGACCGAGCAGCAGGCGGCATCACTCGAAGAGACGGCCTCGTCGATGGAAGAACTCACCTCGACGGTCAAACAGAATGCAGAAAACGCCAAGCAGGCAAATCAGCTCGCGATCGGCGCGGCCGATGTCGCGGTCAGGGGAGGACAGGTCGTCTCCAGTGTCATTGCCATGATGGATGCGATCACAGAGTCCTCGAAAAAGATTGCCGACATCATCGGTGTCATCGATGGCATCGCGTTCCAGACCAACATCCTCGCGCTCAACGCGGCGGTGGAAGCGGCGCGCGCCGGCGAGCAAGGCCGCGGTTTTGCGGTCGTTGCCGCCGAGGTACGCAGTCTCGCGCAGCGCAGCGCGGCGGCGGCCAAGGAGATCAAGGCGCTGATCGGCGA
>NZ_FOOC01000004.1:143123-293775 GCF_900113085.1 Fontimonas thermophila
CAGGGCATCGAGCAGGTGAACCAGGCGATCACGTCGATGGACGAGGTCACGCAGCAGAACGCGGCGCTGGTCGAAGAAGCCTCGGCGGCGGCACGCGCCCTCGAGGAGCAGGCTGCGGGGCTTGCAGCATCGGTGAGTATTTTCCGACTCGGCGGTGATGAACAGACGGCTGCCACAGCTGCCCCCACGGCCGTGGGATCCAGGCCCCCGCGCGATACGAGCAAGCCCTTGACCGTTGCCCAGGCCGCGACTGGCAAGCCTCGGTCTTCGGCCATTGCCCGCGCCACCAAGCGCAGTGCCGAGGCGGCGGAGCAGTGGACCGAGTTCTGAGCGCGGAGAGATCGCCGATGGGCGAGATGGTGATCGAACGCGAATTCGCCTATGACGAACGTGATTTCGAACGTGTCCGTGCGCTGATTCTGCAGCGTGCCGGGATCGCGCTCGCCGCGGGCAAGCGCGATCTCGTCTATAGCCGGCTGTCGCGGCGTTTGCGTGTGACTGGCCACCGCGCGTTCCGCGATTATCTCGATGCGCTGGAACGCACGCCCCAGAGTCCCGAGTGGGAGGCGTTCACCAACGCGCTGACGACGAATCTGACCGCGTTTTTTCGTGAAAGCCATCACTTCGATACCTTGCGTGAACATTTGCGCACGATGGCGCGCGGCCAACGCATCGCGCTGTGGTCGTGTGCAGCATCCACCGGCGAGGAGCCTTACACGATGGCGATGACCGCGATCGAGGCACTAGGGCCGGCGGCTTCGTCCGTCTCGATCCTGGCCACCGATATCGACACGCAGGTGCTCATGACCGCCGAGCGTGGCGTCTATCCACTCGAGCGGATCGCCAATCTCGCGCCCGAACGGGTAAAGCGCTTTTTCCTGCGTGGCATCGGTGTGCATGCCGGACAGTGTCGCGTACATGAATCACTTCGGCGCATGGTGACCTTTCGCCAGCTCAATCTGCTCGACCCGCGCTGGCCGCTGCGCGGACCGTTTGCAGCGATTTTCTGCCGCAATGTGATGATCTATTTCGACAAGCCGACACAGGTGCGGCTGATGCGGCGGCTGGTGCCCTTGCTCGCGCCGGGAGGCTTGCTGTTCACTGGCCATTCCGAGAGCCTGCTCCATGTCGAGGATCTCCTCGTTCCGATCGGGCGCACGACTTACCGCCGGCCTACGCAGGCGGTCGAGGCGGAACAGCCGATATGACCGCGGCCTTGCGTCACGCCTGGGATGCACGGGTAAGGCAGGGCATCGCCCCGCGCTATTTCGACCGGCAGCTCGGTTGTGAGGTCATCAAGGTGCTGCCGGGCGAGTACGAGGTCAGCGCCGCTGATGTCACGCTGTTGACGCTGCTCGGTTCCTGTGTCGCGGCCTGTATCCGCGACCCGCTCGCCGGCGTCGGTGGCATGAACCACTTCATGCTGCCGGACGACGAACGCGGCACCGGCGGCACCAACGCACGTTACGGTGCCTACGCGATGGAGGTGCTCATCAACGAGTTGCTAAAGCGTGGTGGGCAGCGGCATCGCCTCGAAGCCAAGGTGTTCGGCGGCGGCAATGTCATCCGCAGCATGACCGGCATCACCGTCGGCAACCGCAACGCCGAGTTCGTGCTCGATTACCTCGCGCGCGAAGGCATCGTCGTTGCGGCACACGATCTGGGTGGCGAGGATGCGCGCAAGGTTGCCTATCACGTCAAAAGCGGGCGCGTGCGTGTGCGCCATCTGCCCGTCGCAGCGACGGTGGCAGATCTCACTGCAGAGCAGGCCTATGGCCGCGACCTGCGGCGTGCGTCGCTGGCGGGCGAGGTGGAGATCTTCGAATGAATGCCAGACGCATCAAGGTGCTGATCGTCGATGATTCCGCGCTCGTGCGCAGCGTGCTGACCGAGATCCTGTCGGCCGATCCGGCTCTGGAAGTCGTGGGCGCCGCAGCAGATCCGCTGATCGCACGCGACAAGATCAAACAATTGCATCCGGACGTATTGACGCTGGACGTCGAGATGCCACGCATGGATGGTTTGACCTTCCTCGAAAACCTGATGCGGTTGCATCCGATGCCAGTGCTGATGGTGTCCTCGTTGACCGCTCACGGCGCAGACGTGACGCTGCAGGCTCTCGAACTCGGTGCCGTCGATTTCATCACCAAGCCGGCACTGGACGTGCGCGCCGGTCTGCAGGCCTACGCGGAATTGCTGCGCGACAAAGTCAAAGCAGTGGCCAATGCGCGTCCGCGGGGTTCTCTCGGACTGGCGGCTCCGCGGCCGCGCTCAGATGCTGGCGCCGCTACGGTGCGCCACTTCAACACGACCGAGAAAATCATCGCGATCGGCGCGTCCACCGGCGGCACCGAGGCGATCAAGGAGGTGCTGATGGCGATGCCGCCGGATGCACCGGCGATCGTGATCACGCAGCACATTCCAGCGATGTTCAGCGGCCCTTTTGCCGCGCGTATGGATCGTGCGTCGGCGATGTCGGTCTGCGAGGCACAGGATGGCCAGCAGATCGTGCCCGGCCATGTCTACATTGCGCCAGGGGATCGGCATCTGCGGGTGACCCGCAGCGGCGCGCGTTACGTCTGCCGGCTGTCGGATGCGCCGCCAGAAAACCGGCATCGTCCGAGTGTGGATGTGATGTTTCAGTCGGTGGCCGAGAACGTCGGTACCAATGCCGTCGCCGCTTTGCTGACCGGTATGGGGGAGGACGGCGCCCGTGGTTTGCTTACCCTGCGCCAACTGGGTGCGCATACCTGTGCACAGGATGAGGCCAGTAGCGTGGTCTGGGGCATGCCGGGCGCCGCCGTGCGCATGGGCGCAGCCGAGGTCGTGCTGCCGCTGCACCGCATCGCCGACCAACTCCTGGCCTGGGCCGGTCAACCGGCATCGCGCGCCAGTCAGCACGTCGGTGCTCAAGGGTCGGCGGCAATGGCCGATAAGCGGTTTTGACGAGGATCCGATCGAGGATCGTGGAGCAGATCATGCAAGGCATGCACTTCAGACCATGGGCCGTGCCCGTAGCGTTCACGGTACTGCATCTCGCCTCTCTGCCATTCGATGTCAGCCATGGCATGGTGTGGCTGAGCGGAGCCGCTGCCGTGGTGGCCTGGGCTGGACTGGCCGGCTGGCAGTTCCGGCTGCTGCGAACGATGGGCGATGCGCAGGCCCGCCTCGAGCAGGAGCAGGATCAGAACCAGCGCAAGCTCGGTGAGTGGCGCTGTGGCCTGGCCGCCGAGGTCGAAGGTGTCGAGCGCGAAATCCAGCGTGTGCGTAATCTCATCGCCGAGTCAGTGCGTCAGCTCGGTGCGGCCTTCGAAGAGATGACGCGTCAGTCCGAGGTCCAGCAGGCCGCGGTTTCCCGTATCCTCAGTCAGACCGGTAACGGCCACGGGATGGACGTGCGCCGGTTCACCGAAACGGCGGTCCAGTTGATGAACGGCCTCGTCGAATCGCTGGCACAGGTCAGCCGGCAGAGCGCGGAGAGCGTGCGCCAGATCGACGACATGGTCAAACAGCTCGATGCGATCTTCGAGCTGCTCGGCGACGTCAAGTCGATCGCCGATCAGACCAATCTGCTCGCGCTCAATGCCGCGATCGAGGCCGCGCGCGCAGGCGAGGCCGGACGCGGCTTTGCCGTCGTCGCCGAGGAAGTGCGCAACCTCTCCGAGCGCTCGACGAATTTCAACGAGCAGATTCGCAAGCTGGTTTCCAGTTCCAAGGAAGCCGTCGCCGCGGTGCGTGAAACGGTCGGTGAAATGGCCTCGCGCGATCTCAGCCTGAGTGTCGGCGCCCGCGACGAGGCGAACCGTCTGCTGGTTCAGGTCGAGACCATCAACAGCGGTCTTGCCACCGGCATCCGGGAAGTTTCTGCAGCGCGTGAGCGCATCGCCGATGCGGTGGGCCGTGCCGTGCGCTGCCTGCAGTTCGAGGACATCTCGACCCAGGCATTGGGTACGGCGCTGCGCCATGCCGAGCGCATCGAATCGATCAATGCCGAAGCTGCCGGCATTGCCGGATCAGCGCACGTCCCCGCACGGGACAAGCCACGGGAGAGCTGGCGCGCAGCCCCCCACAAACCGGTTGCGCAGGAGACGATGCAGCCGGGCGCCGTGGAGCTGTTCTGATCGGCCCGCAGGCGTTTTAGCGCGCGGCGCCGCCGAGCAGGCGTGACCCCAGGCGGATCAGCTTGGGTTTTTCGGTGAGCGCGGGCAGGCCTTCGAGGAACAGGCGTGTCACGAAGCGCGCGGTCTGTTCAATGTCGCGCTGCGGCTGCTGCGCGATCAGGCGCGCGAGTTCATAACCTGCGCCGAAGGAGATCGCGGTCAGCGCATCGACGTCGAGGTCCGGTACCAGCCCGCGCGTGATCGCATCCTGCAAGTCGTGCTTGAGCGAAGCCATGATCAGGCCGAAGAAATTGTCGTTGTAGAAGGACCGCACGACCGGTTCGTTGCGGAACATCAGCTCGAAGAAATCCGGGTCGGCACGCACTTCCTGTAACGCGGCCAGGTATGACTGGTAAAAGAACGAATCGATGTCGGTGGCGCGCTCGCGGGCGGCGTGGATGCGGTCCTGCAGCTTGGACAGGCGCACCTCGACGAGCGCACGAAACAGCGATGCCTTGTCGGGGAAGTAGTTATAGAACGTTCCGGCAGCAAGGCCGGAGAGGCGGATGACGTCGCGGATCGTCACCGCCTCGTAGCCGAGCTCGAGGAAGCAGCGCCGCGCGGCCTCGAGGATCGCCGTTCGGTTGGCGGCCTTGTTGCGTTCGCGTTTGCCGGTGGGGGTGGGCATCGACGACGGGGTGGATCGGGTATGCCGCGATGCTGCGTGTGGCCCGGGGCGGCGTCAAGCCGCGGCCATGGCTAGGCGAATTTGGAAAAGTCCGGTTTGCGCTTTTGCATGAATGCAGTCAGCGCTTCCCGCGCCTCCGGCCCGCCGAGCATCGGCATGAAGTGCTGGGCTTCGAACATGATCGCCTCGGCGACGCGCGGCGCATTCCAGCGTTTGAGCAGCATCTTGGTCGTGCGCAGCGCATTGGGGGGCTGCTGGGCGAGTTTCACTGCCTTGGCGCGCGCGTGTGCGTAAACCTGCGCATCCGGCAACACGGCGTTGATGAGCTTGCATTCGAGCGCGCGTGCAGCGCTGAACGGTTCGGCCAGCATCACCAGCTCGGCAGCATGGGCGTGGCCGATCATCTGTGGGAGCAGATAGCTGGACGCGAATTCCGGGCAGATGCCGATGTTCACGAACGGCATGTGGAAACGCGCGCTTTCGCCGGCATAGGCGAGATCGACATGAAACAGCAGCGTCGTGCCGACGCCGACTGCCGGACCATTGACCGCAGCCACGACCGGTTTGCGCGCCTCGGCGAGCGCGCGCATGAAGCGCAGCACCGGGGCATCCTCGCCGGCCGGCGGCATTTCGAGGAAATCCTGGATGTCGTTGCCGCTGCAGAAACAATCGTCGGTGCCGGTGAGCAGGATCGCGCGCACGGTGCTGTCCTGGTCGGCGTTGCGCAGGGCATCGGCCATCGCCGTGTACATGGCCTGGTTCAGCGCATTCTTTTTCTCGGGCCGGTTGAGGCGGATGGTCATCACGCCATCGGCGACGTCGCAGAGGATGTGTTGCGTGCTCATGGAAGGGCTCGGTGACGATTGGGATCGGGCGATTCTAGCCGGATCGCGGCCGCTGGCTTGCGTCGTTCGGCGTAGGTTCAAGCCCGGATGGCATCGGTTTTGTGTTCATTCCGGCTCGTCTTTGCGCCGCTGCGCGTAGCGCTGCATCAGTTCTTGCTGCAGTCTGGGCGGCGCTTGTTCATAGTGGCTGAAGCTCATCGTGTAGCTGCCGGCGCCGGCGGTCTGGGATTTGATCCGGTGCAACAGGCCGGAGAGTTCAGCAAGGGGCGCCTGGGCCTCGATCCGCATGCGTTGTCCGGGAAGTGCCTGCTGCTGCACGATGCGGCCGCGCATCGCGGCGATTTCGCCGGTGATGCCACCGACGCTCGTAGCCGGACCTTCGATGGCGAGATTCATCACCGGTTCGAGGACGATGGCGCCGGCCCGGCCGATGGCGTCGAGGAAAGCCTTGCGCCCGGCGATCTGGAAGGCGATGTCCTTGCCATCCACCGGATGGGTCTTGCCGTCGTACACGGTCACGCGGACGTCCTGCAGCGGGAAGCCGGCGATCGCGCCGGTGTCGAGTACCTGACGGACGCCTTTCTCCACCGACGGGATGAATTGCCCCGGAATCGCGCCACCGGTGACGGCATCGATGAATTCGAAGCCGGCGCCACGCGCCAGCGGCTCGATGCGCAGATACACCTCACCGAACTGACCGGCGCCACCGCTTTGTTTCTTGTGCCGGTGATGCCCCTCGGCGGCCCGTGTAATCGTCTCGCGGAACGGTACGCTGGGCGGATGCGTGCGAACACGCACGTTGAACGTCGCGGTGAGCCGCTCCAGTGCGATGCGCAGATGCAGCTCGCCGTGTCCGTAGAGCACGGTTTCGTTGAGGGTCGCTTGCTGCCTGATCTGCAGACTCGGATCTTCGGCGACGAGCTTGTGCAGGGCCTCGGCCAGTTTCTGCTCGTCACCAGGGCGCTCGGGTGCGAGCGCAAGCCCCAGCATCGGAGGAGGCAGCGGCGGTTCGCGCAGGTGGTGATGATCCTCGTCGTGGGAGTCGTGGATCACGGCGTCATAGTGCAGTTCGTCGACCTTGCTGATCGCGCACAGATCGCCAGGCAGCGCGGTATGTTTCTCACTCAAGGTCGTCCCCTGGACGTCATGCAGATGCGCGAGCTTGAAAGTCTTGCGTGCGTCGCCGACGTACAGATGCTGGCCGGTACGCAGCCGTCCTTGGTGCAGGCGCACCAGTGCCACGCGGCCGGCGTAGGGATCGATGCCGATCTTGAAGACGTGGGCGAGCACGTGGCGCTGCGGATCGGGGATCACGCTGACCGGTTCGACGTCGTCGCCCTCACCTTTGACGAATGGGGGAGGGTTGCCTTCGCAGGGATTGGGTAGCAGGCGCACGATCAGATCCATCAGCTCGGGGATGCCGGCACCGGTGACCGCGCTGGTGAAACAGACCGGGATCAGGTGGCCTTCGCGCAAGGCGCGTTCGAATGCATCGTGCAACTGCTCGGGGGCGACCGGCTCGTCTGCCGCCAGATAGCGTTCGAGCAGGACTTCATCGACCTCGATGACCTGCTCGATGATGGCGCGATGTGCCGTCTCGATGCTGCCAAAGTCGGTCGGCGGGCCGCTGCGGGCAAAGAAACAGTCCTGCACGCGCGTGCCGCCATCGGCCGGCAGATTGATGGGCAGGCATTCGGCGCCAAAATTCTCGCGTAGCTGGTCGAGCAGGGCGGGCAGATCGCCGCCGCCGTCGAGATGACTGACGACGACGACGCGGCACAGGCCGCGGTTTTGCGCCGCTTCCATCAACCGGCGTGTGGCCAGCTCGATACCGGAGCGCGCATGGACGAGCACCAGTGCGGACTCGACCGCTGGCAGTACCGCCAGCGTGCGGCCGATGAGTTCCGGATCGCCCGGTGTATCGAGAAAATGCAGGCGATGGCCGGCCTGCTCGCAGTGCCAGAGCTGGGCATCCAGCGTATGACCGCCGTTGGGGTCAACCGCCGCACCGGCATGCGCGAGCAGGGCCTTGATCAGACGGGTCTTGCCACTGCCGGTGTGGCCGAGCAGCGCTAGGTTGCGGATCTGCTGAGTCGCGTAGGCCATGGACCGTCTCCGGGGAGAGGTCCATGCACCTTATCAGTTATTGCGGGGTTGCTGCGGGATTTAGAACATCTCCGTCGATTTGACGTCGATTTTTTGTGGTTGCACCGCGTTGCGCGAGGGAATCCACTCGCCGGTGATCATCTGGTCGTAAGACATCCCGGGGCCGACCATCGGATAGACCGAGGCCATCGGATCGATGATCACCTCGAGGAAGGCCGGGCCCTTGAATTCGATGAATTCCCGGATCACCCGCGCAAGATCCTCGCGCTTGTCGACCCGGCGCGCGAACTGATAGCCGTCGGCCTCGGCGGCCTTGACGAAGTCCTTACGGTGCAGGCTCTTGTCGGAGCCGGCATAGCGGCTGTCGAAGAACAGGCGCTGCCACTGTTTGACCATGCCGTCACCGAAGTTGTTGAGCACGACGATCTTCACCGGCAGGTTGTAGGTGGTCACCGTCTCCAGCTCGCCGAGGTTCATGCGGATCGAGGCGTCGCCATCGATGTCGATGACGATCTTATCCGGGTGCGCGAACTGGGCGCCGATCGCCGCCGGCAGACCGAAGCCCATCGTGCCCATCGATCCGGAAGTGAGCCACAGGCGCGGATGCTTGAAGTCGAAATATTGCGCGGCCCACATCTGGTGTTGGCCAACGCCCGTGGCAACGATGGCCTCACCCTGGGTCCACTTGTTGATTTCCTCGATCACCGCGTGCGGCTGGATCAGCGTGCCGCCGCGTTCGTAGTTCATCGCGTACGTTTTCTTGAGCTGGGCGATGTGCGCATGCCATTCGGCGTAATCGGGCTTGAATCCCTGCGCCAGCGCGTATTCCTGCAGCGCGCAGAGCGCCGGCGCCAGTTCGCCGACGTGGTGCCAGTGCACGCGCTTGACCTTGTTGATCTCCGACGGGTCGATGTCCAGGTGCGCGATCCATTTGGCGCTGCGTGCAAACTTGGCCGGCACGCCGGCGACACGGTCGTCGAAGCGCGCGCCGACGGCGATCAGAAAATCGCAGTCGTCGGTGGCGTAGTTGGCGTAGGCCGTGCCGTGCATGCCGAGCATCTTCAGACACAAGGGATCGGTGGTGTCATAGCAGCCGATGCCCATCAATGTCGTCGTCACCGGAATCCCGAACGTCCGCGAAAACTCACGCAGTGCCGCCGAGGCATTGCCGTGGATGACGCCGCCGCCGGCATAGATCAGTGGCCGTCGGGCCTGGCGCAGCATGTCGTAGAAACGCGCTGCCGCATCGGTGCCGATGCGGTTGTTCTGCACGGCTTTCAGACGCGCACGGTAGCCGGGGATGGACAGCACGCCCTCACCGACGAACGGGCCGGTCCAGTTCTGCACATCCTTGGGGATGTCGATGACGACCGGGCCGGGGCGGCCGGTGCGGGCAATCTCGAAGGCCGTGCGCACGGTCGCCTCGAGTTTTCGCGGGTCGGTGACCAGGAACACGTGCTTGGCCGCGGCACCCATGATCGAGCTGATCGGCGCTTCCTGAAAGGCATCCGTGCCGACGGCGGAGGTCGGAACCTGGCCGCAGATCACCACCATCGGGATGGAATCAGCCATGCAATCGCGCACTGGTGTGACCGTGTTGGTCGCACCGGGGCCGCTCGTCACCAGACAGACACCGACCTTGCCGGAGGCCCGTGCATAGCCGGCGGCCATGAAGCCTGCGGCCTGCTCGTTGGCCGGCACGATCAGCGGCATTTTCTCGTGGTGTTCGGCGTTGAAACGAAAGATCGCGTCGTAGGTGGGCAGGATGGCGCCGCCGGAATACCCGAAGACGACATCGACACCCTCGTCGGCCAGAATCTGGACGACGATCTCCGCCCCGCTCATGGTTTTGCCGGCGAGGGGATGACGGGTGGCGGAAGCAGCGGCGTTCATCGGGACGAGGACTCCGGACGTGCGATCGAAAAGACCGTGATGTTAGCTTGATTTTGCAGTGCGGCAAAGCTATGTTGCGCGCCCCTGTCGCCATTCCGCCGCATGCGTCACATCATTTCCATCCTGCTGCAGAACGAAGCCGGCGCGCTGGCCCGGGTGGCCGGAATGTTCTCGTCGCGCGGGTATAACATCGATTCGCTGTCGGTGGCGCCGACCCATGATCCCACCGTTTCGCGCCTGACGCTGGTGACCAATGGCTCGGATGCGGTCATCGACCAGATCATCAAGCAGGCACGCAAGCTCGTCGATGTCGTCGAGATCATGGACCTGTCCGGCACCGATCATTTCGAGTGCGAGCTCTTGATTCTCAAGGTCGAGGTCGATGCCCAGAGCGCGCGCAATGTCATCGAATGCGTGCGCAAACACCGTGCCGCGATTCTCGATGAATCCGAGAACACGCGCATGATCCAGCTCGCCGGCACCGGCCCCGAGATCGATGCCTTTGTGGCCGAGATCAGCCGCATGGCCAAGGTCCTCGAACTGGTACGCTCGGGCGTTGCCGCGATGGAGCGGGGCCATCACATCCTCGCCGTGCCAGCCTGATTGCCAAGTGGCCGCAAGGCCTGTTGAACCCAATCCGCGGAGCGAAAATGTCAATCACCATCTATTACGACAAGGACGCCGACCTGTCGATCATTCAGTCCAAGAAGGTCGCGATCGTCGGCTACGGCTCGCAGGGCCATGCTCACGCCCTGAACCTCAAGGACAGCGGCGTCGATGTCACCGTGGCGCTGCGGCCGGGTTCGGTCGGTATCGCCAAGGCCGAGGCTGCCGGGCTCAAGGTCAAGAGCGTCAAGGATGCCGTCGCCGCCGCCGATGTGGTGATGGTGCTCACGCCCGACGAATTCCAGGCCGAGCTGTATAAAAACGATCTGGAGCCGAACCTGAAAAAAGGTGCGGCCCTGGCGTTCGCGCACGGCTTTGCGATCCACTACAACCAGATCGTGCCGCGCGCCGACCTCGACGTGATCATGATCGCGCCCAAGGCGCCCGGACACACGGTGCGCAGCGAATATGTCAAGGGCGGTGGTATTCCCGATCTCATCGCCGTATTCCAGAACGCGAGCGGCAAGGCCAAGGAGATCGCGCTGTCGTATGCGTCGGCCATCGGCGGCGGCCGATCCGGCATCATCGAGACGACGTTCAAGGATGAATGCGAAACCGATCTGTTCGGCGAACAGGCCGTGCTCTGCGGCGGAGCGGTCGAGCTGGTCAAGGCGGGTTTCGAAACGCTCGTCGAGGCCGGTTATGCGCCCGAGATGGCCTATTTCGAGTGCCTGCACGAGCTCAAGCTGATCGTCGATCTGATGTACGAGGGCGGCATCGCGACGATGAACTACTCGATCTCCAACAACGCCGAATATGGCGAGTACGTGACCGGACCGAAGATCATCAACGCCGAATCGCGCAAGGCGATGAAGCAGGCGCTGCTCGACATCCAGACCGGCAAGTACGCCAAGGATTTCATCGCCGAAGGCAAGCTCGGCTATCCGGTGATGACGGCGATGCGCCGCCTCAACGCCGCGCATCCGATCGAGCAGGTCGGCGCCAGGCTGCGTGCGATGATGCCGTGGATCGCAAAGAACAAGCTCGTCGACAAGAGCCGGAACTAATCGGTCCGATCGAGGTGAGCCCGCTTGCTTTTCGGGTGGCGGGCCGGGCCCGTCGCGGATCCGCCACTGCTTGCAACTTCACGCCTGCAACTTTAAAACTGTCGGCATGCAGGATCCGCCTGTCAGCTCCGTTGTAAAGCCCCGCCGCAAGGGTATCTATCTACTCCCCAATCTGTTTACGACGGGAACCTTGTTCGGTGGCTTTTACGCCATCGTCGCGGCGATGGGTGGGCATTTCGAGGCGGCGGCCGCCGGCATTCTCGCCGCGATGGTCGCCGACGGCCTCGATGGCCGCATCGCCCGGCTGACCCATACGCAGAGCGATTTCGGCAAGGAATACGACTCGCTCTGCGACATGGTCGCTTTTGGCGTCGCCTCGGCAATCGTCGTCTATGCGTTCAGCCTGCATCATTTCTCCGAATACCGGTGGCTCGGCGGCAAACTCGGCTGGGCGATGGCCTTTCTGTTCGCCGCCTGTGCGGCGCTGCGCCTGGCCCGCTTCAACGTGCTGACGGCGATCGCCGGCAGCAACAAGGATTTCTTCGGTCTGCCGAGTCCATCGGCTGCCGCAACGGTGGCCTTCTTCGTCTGGGCCGCGTATAGCTGGGGGCTGGATGGCAAAGCCGTGCTGATCCCGGCATCGATTCTGACCGTCGGCTGTGCGCTGTTGATGGTCAGCAACATCCGCTACAACAGCTTCAAGCAGTTCAAGCTGTCGCGCCGCAGACCGTTCATTTACATGGTGCTGTTCATCAGCCTGTTCGCCCTGATCCTGATCAACCCACCCAACGTTCTGTTCTTCGGTTTTCTTGGCTATACGCTGTCAGGGCCGACGATCATGCTCTGGCGCCGGTACCGGCGGATACCGGAAGCGGCGTAGGCGGCATTGGCAGTCGTCAGCACCATCGTCTATAGTTGACGCCATGCGCGTATCCATTGGCCAGCTTTTTGTCCCTGCGGCGGATGTCTTCCGCCCGCTGGCGCTCGCGCTTCTTTCTGGTCTGCTCCTTCTGCCGTAAGGCAGAATCCCACGAGCGCGCCGTGCACGGGGCCGAATACCGTGCAAGCCCCCAACCCCGATCTCTCCTGACCCAGGAGCCTCACCTGCCGATCCCGAGCGGGTGATGCTCCCGATCCGAGCAACGCCATGAAAGACACTTTGATCATTTTCGACACCACCTTGCGCGACGGCGAGCAGAGCCCCGGCGCGTCGATGACGCAGGACGAGAAAGTGCGTATCGCCAAGGCGCTGGAGCGCATGAAGGTCGATGTCATCGAGGCCGGCTTTGCGGCGGCGAGCAACGGTGACTTTGCCGCGGTGCGCGCCGTGGCACAGTGCATCACCGAGAGCGTCGTCTGCTCGCTGGCGCGCGCCAACGCTGCGGACATCACCAAGGCGGCGGAGGCCATCGCGCCGGCACCGCGCAAGCGCATCCACACCTTCATCGCGACCAGCCCCATCCACATGGAGAAGAAGCTGCGCATGCACCCCGATCAGGTCGTGCAGGCAGCCGTGGGTGCGGTCAAGCTCGCCCGCACGTTCACCGATGACGTCGAGTTTTCCTGCGAGGACGCCGGACGTTCGGAGCCGGACTTCCTGTGCCGCATCATCGAAGCGGCGATCGACGCCGGTGCACGCACGATCAATATCCCCGACACCGTCGGGTACACCTTGCCGCACATGTTCGGTGAGCTGATCCGTTCGCTGATCGAGCGCATTCCCAACGCGCACAAGGCTGTGTTTTCGGTGCACTGCCACAACGACCTGGGGCTGGCGGTCGCCAATTCGCTGGCGGCCGCGCTCAACGGTGCGCGCCAGATCGAGTGCACAATCAACGGTCTGGGCGAGCGCGCCGGCAATGCCGCACTCGAAGAAATCGTCATGGCGATCCGCACGCGCGCAGACGTCTTCCCTTTTGATACGCGCATCGACACGACACAAATCGTGCCGACCTCGCGACTGGTATCCGGCATCACCGGTTTTCCGGTGCAGCCGAACAAGGCCATCGTCGGCGCCAATGCGTTTGCCCATGAATCGGGCATCCATCAGGACGGCGTGCTCAAGCACCGCCAGACCTACGAGATCATGCGCGCCGAAGACGTCGGCTGGAGCGCGAACCGGCTGGTGCTGGGCAAACACTCCGGGCGGGCTGCATTCCGCGCGCGCCTGGAGGAACTGGGCTATACGTTCAAGTCCGACGCCGAACTGGCCGAGGCGTTTGCACGCTTCAAGGATCTGGCGGACAAAAAGCACGAGATCTTCGACGAGGATCTGCAGGCGCTGGTCAGTGAAACCCAGCACGCCCAGGCACACGAGCGGGTGCAGCTACTGGAACTGGAGGCGATGAGCAAGACCGGCGTGCGGCCGGTCGCGCGCGTGGCGCTGTTGGTCGACGGCCAGCGGTGTGAGGCGCAGGCTCAGGGTGACGGTCCGGTCGATGCCGTGTTCGCTGCAATCGAAAATATCGTGAAGACTGGTGCCAAGCTCCTGCTGTTCTCGGTAAACAACATCACCACCGGGACCGATGCGCAAGGTGAGGTGACCGTGCGCCTGGCCAGGGAAGGGCGTACCGTCAACGGACAAGGTGCCGATACCGACATCGTCATCGCCTCGGCCAAGGCCTATGTCAACGCCGTGAACCGGCTCAGCGCCGCATCGGTGTTGCGCGCGCATCCGCAGTTCGAGAGCGCCGGACCTTAAAAAGCATGCAGCGGGCTGCATCTGCCGACGGGGTGGCAGTCGGCCCTACAATGGGCGTATGGAACCGGTCCGGCGCAAGCGGTATCTCAAGGCCCTGGGGCTCGACACCTGGCGTCTGCGTGCAGAGTCCCCGTCGCCGGCCGTGGCGGAGCGGGGCGAAGCCGCGGCCGTCACTGCGGCGGCGCATGTACGGGCAGTGATGGCGTCCGCCGCGCCGGCGCCGGTCGTACGCGAGGTGCCGGCCGATTGGGCCGGCCTGCGCGCCATGGTCAGGGACTGTCAGGCCTGCAAGCTGTGCGCGACGCGCACGCAGACGGTATTCGGCGTCGGTCCCGAGAATGCGCCGCTGATGATTGTCGGTGAGGGTCCCGGCGCGGACGAGGATGCACAGGGGGAGCCTTTCGTCGGCCGCGCCGGCAAGTTGCTCGACGAGATGCTCAGGAGCATCGGGCGTTCACGTCACGAGAACGTGTTCATCGCCAATGTCGTCAAATGCCGGCCGCCCGGCAACCGCGATCCGGAAGCCGATGAAGTCGAGGCCTGCCGCCCCTATCTCGACCGCCAGATCGAGCTGGTCAAGCCCCGATTGATCGTCGCGCTCGGGCGTGTCGCCGCACAACGTCTGCTCGGCACCGATTTACCGCTGTCCCGTTTGCGCGGGCCGATGTATCGCTACGGTCCGCAGCAGACACCGGTGTTCGTGACCTACCATCCGGCCTATCTGCTGCGCAGTCCGCGGGAGAAGGCCAAGAGCTGGGAGGATCTCAAGCAGATCCACCGCTATATGGCGACCGTGTCATGAGCGCACAGCCCCACGCGTTGTGGCGCCTGCAGCCGATGCAGCCCGCGCATCTTGGCGAAGTGTTGCGCATCGAGCGGGAATCCTATGCGTTTCCGTGGACGGAAGGCATATTCCGCGACTGCCTGCACGTCGGATACAGCGCCTGGGTCGTCGTCGATCCCACCGGTGCCGTGCTCGCGTATGCGCTGATGAGCATGGCCGCCGGCGAGGCACACATTCTCAATATCTGCGTTGCGCCGCAACAGCGGCGGCGTGGGCTCGCGCAGTTCCTGCTGCGCCATCTGATCATGGTCGCGCGGGCATCGGGTGTCACGCTGCTGTTGCTCGAAGTCCGCAAATCCAATGCCGCGGCGCAAAAGCTCTACGCGCGTTTCGGATTTAACCAGCTCGGTGAGCGGCGGGCTTACTATCCGGCGCACGATGGGCGCGAGGATGCCCTGGTGCTGGGGCTGGATCTGTGACCCGCGCGCAACTGTCCTGGGCGCTGTACGACTGGGGCAACTCGGCCTTCGCCACGACCGTGCTCGCGGGTTTTTTCCCGATCTTCTTCAACCAGTACTGGGCAGCCGGCGTACCGCCGCAGACCCAGACCTTGTACCAGGGATTGACGGCAACGACCGCGAGTCTCGTCGTCATGCTGCTTTCGCCGTGGCTGGGGGCGATCGCGGACCGGCACGGAGCCAAGAAACGCTTTCTGGCGGTGCTCACGCTGATGGGGGTGGTTTCGACCGCGGCCCTGTATCTGGTCGGCAAAGGTCAGTGGGGGTGGGCGATCGCGCTGTCGATCGCCGCGCGGATCGGCTTCTTCGGCGGTATTTCCTTGTACGACGCACTGCTCGTCAGCGTCGCGCATCCGCGCGAAATGGATCGGGTGTCCGCGCTCGGTTATGGTCTCGGCTATCTCGGTGGCGGCTTGTTGTTCGCCATCAATGTCGCGATGGCGCTCAAGCCGCAGTGGTTTGGTCTGGCCGATGCAGCACTGGCCACGCGTGTAGCCTTCGTCAGCGTGGCGATCTGGTGGCTCGTCTTTGCCCTGCCGTTGTTCCGTTACGTTCCCGAAACGCCCCCGCGCGGCGGTGCCAGCGGCTGGCTCGAGCTGTTCGCGACCCTGCGCGCGCTGCGTGGTCTGCGCCCGGTCTGGATGTTCCTGCTTGCGTACTGGCTCTACATCGACGGCGTCGACACGATCATCGTGATGGCCGTCGATTTCGGCATGAAACTCGGGTTTGCGTCCGATCATCTCATCGGCGCATTGCTGCTCGTGCAGTTCATCGGGTTCCCGGCGGCGCTGGTGTTCGGCCGACTCGGCGAGCGTTGGGGTACACGGCGCGCCATCTTCGTCGCGCTTGCCGTCTATACGGCCGTCACCATCGGTGCCTACCATCTGCAGACCCTGACGCAGTTCTATCTGATGGCGGCAGCGATCGGCTGCGTGCAGGGCGGTGTGCAGTCGTTGTCGCGTTCTTATTACGCACGGCTGATTCCATCCGAGAGGGCAGGAGAATTCTTTGGGTTCTACAACATGATCGGTAAATTCGCCGCCGTGCTCGGCCCCACCGTCGTCGGCATCACCGCCCAGCTCAGTGGCAGTGCGCGTGATGCGATTCTGTCGCTGCTCGTGTTTTTCATCGCCGGTGCAGTCCTGCTGGCGCGCGTGCGCGATCCACTGCGGGGTGTGTGAGCGGCGTTCGCGCTACAGGTTTTCGACCGCGAACAGCTGTGGGTGCTTCGCCCGTATGCTGCGGTAGAACTCGAACACGGGCTTCATGTCCTGCGCCCAGTTGCCGCTGGGCATGAACACCGGTCCGGTGCCGATCAGCTTACGGCCGTAGTCGATGTAAGCGACGACGATCGGCACCTGCGCCATCGTGGCCATGTGGTAGAACCCGCGTTTCCACTCCTTCCGGCGTGCACGTGTGCCCTCGGGAGCCAGGGCGATGATCAGTTGCGTGCGTTCGGCGAAGGCGGATGCCGTCTGGCGCACGATGCCGCCGGGCGCGCTGCGGTCCACAGGTAGCCCCCCGAGCCAGCGAAACAACGGTCCGAGAGCGGTCTTGAACAGGGTGTGCTTGGCATACCAGTGCAGCGCGATCTGCAGCTTGAGGACGGCCGCCATGCCGAACACGAAATCCCAGTTTGATGTGTGTGGCGCGGCGATCAGGACCATTTTCGGGACGTCGGGCAGGCGCACGTCGAGGCGCCAGCCCGTGACGGCGAGCACGATACGGCCGATCCAGTGGAATACGAGGTGCCGGCGGCGCGGCACGGCAGCGCCGATTGCGATCTGGTCCCGCATAATCCAAATGTTCCCCTAACGTCTGGGCCGCCATGTCGAACAAGCCGCTCACCTACAGTTCTTATCTGCGGATCGATGAACTGCTGGGCTTGCAATCCCCACGCTCCGACGGCCCGGAGCACGACGAGATGTTGTTCATCATTATCCACCAGATCTACGAGCTGTGGTTCAAGCAGATACTGCACGAACTTGGCGCGTTGACGCGCTCATTCGATGCTGACGACACCGGTGCGGCTCTGGCGACGTTCAAACGCCTGCTCACGATTCTCAAAACGCTGGTCGCACAAGTCGATGTGCTGGAAACGATGACACCGCTGTCTTTCAATGCCTTTCGCGCGCGACTTGAGGCTGCGAGCGGTTTTCAGTCGGCGCAATTCCGCGCCTTGGAATTCCGGCTCGGTCATAAACGGCGTGCCGTGCTCGACGGTTATCCGCAGGCTTCCGCCGGGCGTGCGTTGCTCGAGCAGGCCTGGTCCGCGCCGACGCTTTACGATCACTTCCTGCACTACCTGGCTAGACATGGATGGCCGATTCCGCGCGCCATCCTCATGCGTGACGTGACCGAGGCGTATGCCGGTTCGCCGGAGGTGCAGACCTTGCTCGTCGAACTCTACCGCCGTGACGGTCTCGAGATGCAAATTTGCGAGCGGTTCGTGGATCTCGACGAGGGTTTGCAGGAATGGCGTTACCGGCACGTAAAGATGGTCGAGCGCACGATCGGTGCCAAACCGGGCACTGGAGGATCCAGCGGTGTCGACTATCTGCGCGGGACGCTGTTTCGATCGTTGTTCCCCGACCTGTGGATGATCCGCGCGCAGCTATGAACGTATCCACGAACGCCGCCGGGCCGAGCGCGGTTTGAACGCCCGCACCGCGTCGACCAGGGCGTTTTGTCCGGCGGGGTCGGGATCGTCTAGGTAGCGCATGCGCACGTAGAGCTGCGTAATGTGGTGAATGGCCTGCGCCCATTCCGGATGGACGGCGGCTACGCGTGCGGCATAGTCGCGGGGGCCTTCTCCGGGGCGTTGCGGCAGACCGGCGCGGGCGAGCCGGCGTGTCAGCCGCTGCCATTCGCGCAAGGCGGCATCGCGCACCGGTTCTGGTGCGAACTGGCGCAGTGTCAGCACGCCCATGAAGGCGAGGATCGAGGTGCCGAGTACGGTGAGCGCGAGGATCGTATCGCGCAGGTCATCGAGTCCCAGACGTTCGAGAAAACGCTGCTGCAGTTCCGGTCCGTAAGAGAGCACGAGCGCGTTCCAGCGTCCGTTGAGCCATTCCCAGCGGGCTTCCAGATAAAAGCGCAGGCGCGTGCGGGCGGCGAGGTGACCGGGCAGACCTTCCGCTGCATCGAGCGCAGCTTCGATGCTCTGCTCGATGCGCTGTGGCGATACCGCGGCCGTCGGATCGACGCGCACCCAGCCGCGGTTCTCGATCCACACTTCCGCCCACGCGTGGGCGTCGGACTGACGCACGACGTAGTAATCGCCGAAGACATTGTGCTGGCCGCCCTGATAGCCGGTGACGACCCGCGCCGGAATGCCGGCGGCGCGCATCAGGAAACTGAAAGCCCCGGCGTAGTGCTCGCAAAATCCACGGCGGGTATCGAACAGGAATTCATCGACGCTGTGCCGTCCCAGTGGCGGCGGCCGCAAGGTATAGACGAAGGGTTGTTCGTGAAACATGCGCAGTACAGCGGTGACCAGCGCCTCATCGTCGGTGTAATGCGTGCGCAGCGTGGCGGCGAGTGTGCGCGTGCGGGGATTGAAGTCGGGCGGCAGGCGCAGGTAGCGCTTGCGGGCATGCTCGTCCAGCTCCGGCGCCAGGCGGTATTGCATGTACGAGGTCAGCTCGTAGCGGCGGCGCTCGGTCACGGGTTTGCGTGCGAGTAGCTGGCCCTCGCGGCCGATGAACGCATCGTCGGGCAGGGATCGCGCCGCCGGCATGTCCAACGCGAACAGCCAGCGGCCGCGCTGCGACTCCAGCATGATCGCATAGGACACCGGTTCACCGAGCAGTTCGAGCCGCGATGAGAGACCTGATGCGAAGGTCGGAACGCTGTCCCGCCAGGCGCGGCCGTCGAAGTGATCGAAAACCGGTCCGCGCCAGTAGCGCGCCGACGGCGGCGGAACCGGGCCGTGGAATTCGACGCGGAAGGCGACCTCATCGGATTCGATCAGGCGCGAGATGTCGCCGGGCGCCATCTGGTCGGGCAGGCCACTACGCGCCGCGGCGCTGTCCTCGGGCAATCCCCACAGAGGTCCGGGAATGCGCGGGAACAGGACGAACAGCAGCACCATCAGCGGCAGTGCCTGCAGCACCATGATTCCGCCTTTGCGCAGGGTGATGCGCGGTGACAGCGCGCCGCGATGCTGGCATTCGATGAGGACGGCGGTGACCGCAAGGACGCACACGAACAGATAGGCCACCGTCCACATTTCCTGCGAGAACAGGAAGTGGGTGAGCAGCATGAAGTACATCAGGAAGATCAGCACCATCACGTCGCGGCGGCCTTTGAACTCCAGCAGCTTGAGGGCCGTCATCACACACAGCAGCGTCGTTCCGGCGTTCTGGCCGCCGAGACGGCCATCGAAGTGGACGAGGACGCCGACGAACGCGAGCAGCGCGAGGGCGATCTTGACCATCGTGCCCGGCATGCGCCACTGCCGGTATGCGGTGAGACCACGCCAGACGATCAATCCCGCGATCAGTGCCGACACCCACGGCGGCAGGTGTCCGACATGCGGCGCCAGCGTCAGTGTCAGCACGGCGAGCAAGCGTAGCAGGGTGGCCAGCGGCAGGTACTCGTTCACGGCTGTGCGTCTTCGTAGAGCGCCAGTGCGCGCAGACACTCGATGCGGTGCGCATCGCCGCGGCCGGGAGCGATCACCCGGCCGGGGAGGCGCAGGCCGTAACTGCGCTGTGCGGCCTCGGCGTCGAGAACCCAGCGCGTCAGTTGTGACAGACGTGCCTCCGTGTCGAGCCAGGGCAATGCCACCCAGTCCAGCCACAGCTCCTGCTCCAGGGTTTCGGCGAACTGTTTGACCACCGGATGCGTCAGTTTGGGGAAGCTTTTCCAGTGGATGGAACGTGGTGCATCACCGCGGCGGTAGCTGCGCAGGCCGGCGAATTCGTCCTGCCCGCTGCGTTCGCCGCTGGCCAGCCCATTCGTGCCCACGGTCGCGGGAGGCACGATCCCGCCGGGTGCTGGGCGCGGAAACACCAGGCAGCGCATGTCCAGTTCCGCCCAGGTCCAGGCGTGGAACAACCCCAGCGGATATTCGGTGGAGACGCTGAACACGCCTGCCGGCAGCCAGCCGCGATGCTGTGTCGGCAGCGACAGGACCAGCGTGATCGAGCCCCGTGCCGGCACATCGGCGGTAATCGCTTGCTTCTCGGCCTTGGGCCAGCTCAGGGCCAGCGCATAGCGCGGGTGTGCGGACGGGTTGTCGATGCGCACTTCGAAATGCGCGATGTCGCCGGCGAAGACCGGCGCACAAGAGCCGGCACGCAACTGGATGTTGACGAGATTCGCATGCGTGTGATGCATACACACCAACCCCAGGCCCGCGAGCAGGAAGGTCAGCAGAAAAGCCATGCTGTTCGAGTAGTTCATCGCGCCCAGCAGCATGGCCAGCAGCATCAGCGCGAAGGCATAGCCGAAGCGGGTTGGCAGAATGTAGACGCGTCCACGCGCCACGGTGATCGGTCCTGACTGACGGCGGACACGGGCCATCACCCAGGCATCGATGCGGTTCTGGACGAAGTGCAGCGGCTTGAGCAGAACCGTGGTGATCAGCCATACGCGCATCGTCGGGGCCGTCCGTTCGAAAGCGGCGCGGTCACGGAACCGCGACCTGCGCAAGGATTTCCTCGGCGGTCGGGGTGCTGCCGGCGCGCTCGGGGGCGGCGACGAGACGGTGACCGACCACGGCGGCGAAGACGGCCTGCACGTCTTCCGGAATCACGCCGCTGCGCCCGTCGATCAGCGCCCAGGCCTGCGCGGCGCGGCGCAACGCAAGCCCGGCACGCGGCGATAGCCCCTGACGCAGTCCGGGCAGTTCGCGGGTGTGCTGGATTAGCGCGAGCAGGTAATCGATCAACGCCGGCGAAGTGCGTACTTGTTTCACGCTTTGCTGCAGGGTGATCAGCTCGGCGGCAGTCATCGCTGGTGCGATTTCCTGCAGCAGATCCCGGCGCTCGCGTTCCTGCAGCAGCGCGCGTTCGGCCTGCGGGTCGGGGTATCCCAGGGCGATGCGCATCAAAAAGCGGTCGAGTTGCGATTCCGGTAGCGGGAATGTGCCGATCTGCTGCGCCGGGTTCTGGGTCGCGATCACGAAGAACGGCTCCGGCAGTTTGCGTGTGGCGCCCTCGACCGTGACCTGACGTTCCTCCATGGCCTCGAGCAGAGCCGATTGTGTCTTCGGACTCGCGCGATTGACCTCATCGGCGAGGATGAGCTGCGCAAAAATCGGCCCCGGATGGAAGCGAAAGCCGCCCTCGCGCGATTCGTAGACGGATACCCCGAGGATATCGGCCGGCAGCAGATCGGAGGTGAACTGGATGCGCTGGAACTCGAGGCCGAGCACGCGACCGAGCGCCAGCGCCATCGTCGTCTTGCCGACGCCGGGAATGTCCTCGATCAACAAATGCCCGCGCGCGAGCAGACAGGCCATCGCCAGACGCAACTGGGTGTGTTTGCCGAGGATGATCGTGTCCAGTTTGTGCAGCGCCTGCTGTAGCGGCGAGCCCATGTCATGCTCCGACGTCGGTAAACCCGGGCAGTGTATTGAATGAGCAGACGAACGGCAGCGAATGCCGCGATCGGTGCAATGGGAAAATATTACTGCCGGGTTGCCAGCCCACCCCTGGCGTTCCACCATACGCCGTGTCCCAACAACGATCGATGAGGCTGTGGTGGACCGTAAAAAGCGGAATCTGCTCAACGCGATGCGTTTCGCCACGGATTATGCGTCCTGGCGCGAGGCGGCCGAGGCCTTGGACCGGATCGAAGGTCGCGACGACTGGCGTGCGGACGATACGTCCGACGACTACGACTGGCGACTGATCCGCGCGCGCTTGCGCCAGGTGCGGCAATACCGCGAGGAGGGGCAGATCGCCAAGCTGGTGCATCACCTGCGGCAAGGCTTGCACTGGAATCTCGGCAACATCGGCAATCCGCGGCTGTACGAATACGCACGCGTCGGCACCAAGCATCTGATCCACGACTACGTCAACGAGATCGCATCGGCACTGGAGTTTCTCGTCGACCTGCAATCCCCCGAGTTTCCGGAGGCGGACAAGCCAAAGTTCTTTCGGGAGCTGGCGCAAAGCTATGGCCGCTCGGCGCTGATGTTGTCGGGCGGCGCGACGCTGGGTTTGTTCCACGTCGGTGTCGTCAAGGCGCTTTATCGTGAAGGACTGGTGCCGCCGATCATGTCCGGATCGAGCGCCGGTTCGGTGGTTTGTGCGACGGTCGGCACGCGCGCGCCCGACGAAGTCGAAGAACTGCTCGATCCCGAGGCGGCGTATTACCACTTCTGGCGCATCCTGCCGTGGCGCGAGATGCTGCGCAACCGCTCGGTGATGGATCAGAACCAGCTGCGCAAGGCCATCGCCGCGAACGTGCGCGATCTGACTTTCGAGCAGGCGTATCAACGTTCCGGGCGGGTCATCAACATCACCGTCTCACCGGCAGGCGTGAACCAGCCGCCGCGTCTGTTGAACTACCTGACTTTCCCTTATCTGTATCTGCACGAGGCAGTGCTCGCATCCTGTGCGGTGCCGATTCTGTTCCCGCCGGTGATGCTGATGACCCAGGACGAGCGTGGCCAGCGTGTGCCCTACATGCCGCTGCTGCGCTGGAACGATGGTTCGCTGAAGTCGGATCTACCGATCCTGCGCATGCGCCGGCTCCACAACGTCAACCATTTCATCGTCAGTCAGACCAACCCGCACGTATTACCGTTCATTTCGCGGCGCGAGCCAGGCAAAGGGGGCGTGCTCGACTCCACCCGTCACTATGCGCTGTCGAGCGTGCTTCATCAGTCCAAGGGCATCGTCGACTGGGTGCGGCACAATCTCCCGGACGGTGGACTGCGCCGCACCCTCGATGCGGCGTCGTCGATTCTCGATCAGGAATACCGCGGCAACATCAACATCCTTCCGGAAGTGAGCCTGTGGCGTTACGCCAACGTCACCGCCAATCCGTCGATGGAATCGGTCAAGCGCTTCATGCTCGAAGGCGAGCGCGCGACCTGGCCGCGCATCGAGATGATCCGCAACCAGACCCTGATCAGCCAGACGCTCAACGACTGCGTCGAGCGCATCGAGCGGGGAGCGGCCGCACGTCCGGTCGCGCCCCGCGGGAGTCAGGCCAAGCCCGACCTGCGTATCGTGCGTGCGCGCACGCCGTAAGCCCGGCCGATCAGCGCCGATCGCGGCGATTTACAGCGCCGCGATGCGCGCGTGCTGGGCGCGCAGCGCGTCGAGATCCTGACGCTGCTTGGCGGCCAGTTCACGGGTTTGCTGCTGCACGTGTTCCGGCGCCTTGGCGAAGTTGGGATTCTCCACGCGCGCCGTGGTCTTGGCGAGCTCGCTTTCAAGCTTGGCGATCTGCTTGGACAGGCGTGCCAGTTCCGCTTGCTTGTCGATCAGGCCCGCCATCGGCACGAGCAGGCGCATGGTGCCGACCAGCGCGGTAGCCGATTGTGGTGCGGCCTCACCCGCGGCGAGCACACGCGGGGCCTCGACGCGCGCCAGAAACTGGATGCTCGGCAACAGCCGCGCCACGCGTTCGCGATCGCTGGCGTCGGCGTCCTGCAGCAGCAATGGCAGCGTTTTGCCGGGGGCGATATCCATCTCGCCGCGGATCTGGCGCACGGCGAGGATGAAGCGCTTGAGCCAGTCGATATCGGCTTCGGCGGCCTCGTCGATCCGGTCCGGCTCGGGTTGCGGATACGGCTGCAGCATGATGCTGGGCCCGGCCTTGCCGGCGAGCGGTGCGACCCGCTGCCAGATTTCCTCGGTGATGAACGGCATCAGCGGATGCAGCAGGCGCAGCGTCGTTTCGAGCACGCGCACCAGGGTGCGGCGTGTGCCGCGCTGCGCTGCTGCGCTGCCGTGCTGCAGCGCCGGTTTGCTCAGTTCCAGATACCAATCGCAGAACTCGTTCCAGACGAACTGGTACAGGGTTTGCGCGAGCAGGTCGAAGCGGTAGGTCTTGAAGTGTTCGGCCACTTCGGCTTCGACCTTCTGCAGACGCGAGACGATCCAGCGATCGGCCACCGACAGCTCGCAGGGCAGCGCGGCGTCCCGACCGCAATCCTGGCCTTCGGTGTTCATCAGTACGAAGCGCGCCGCATTCCAGATCTTGTTGCAGAAATTGCGGTAGCCGGCGGCACGCGA
The DNA here is from genome assembly GCF_900113085.1 of Fontimonas thermophila. Lineage (GTDB taxonomy): Bacteria > Pseudomonadota > Gammaproteobacteria > Nevskiales > Nevskiaceae > Solimonas > Solimonas thermophila. Next base: position 167,632 of record NZ_FOOC01000004.1, read on the forward strand.
TGCATCGAAGCGGATGTCGCGGCCGGTGGACGCGAGCGCGAGGAAGGTAAAGCGCAGCGCATCCACGCCTACCGGCTCGATGCCGTTCGGGAACTGCCGGCGCGTGGCCTGTTCGATTTTGGCCGCCATTTGCGGCTGCATCAGGCCGGTGGTGCGCTTGGCGACGAGATCTTCGAGGCCGATGCCGTCGACCAAATCCAGCGGGTCGAGGATGTTGCCCTTGGACTTGGACATCTTGTTGCCCTCGGCGTCGCGCACCAGGCCGGTGATATAGACCTCGCGGAACGGCACCTCGCCCATGAAGTGCAGACCCATCATCGCCATGCGGGCGACCCAGAAGAAGATGATGTCGAAGCCGGTGACCAGCACGCTGGTGGGGTACCAGCGTTTCAGGTCTTCGGTCTGCTCGGGCCAACCCAGGGTCGAGAATGGCCAGAGCGCCGATGAGAACCAGGTATCGAAGGTGTCCTCGTCCTGGCGCAGCGGCGTATCGGGTCTGAGCTGACCTGCGTATTTGGGATTGGTGCGGACCTCGGCCTCGCTGCGACCGACGTACACGTTCCCGGCTTCGTCGTACCACGCCGGGATGCGGTGGCCCCACCACAGGTTGCGCGAGATGCACCAGTCCTGGATGTTGTCCAGCCACTGGCGATAGGTGTTGATCCAGTTCTCCGGCACGAAGCGCATGCGGCCGCTGTGCGCGGCATCGAGCGCCTGCTTGGCCAGGCCTTTCATGTTCACGAACCACTGATCGGTCAGATAGGGTTCGATGACGACGCCGGTGCGGTCGCCGCGTGGAACCTTGAGCGTGTGCTCCTCGATTTTCTCGACCAGCCCGAGCCGGGTCATATCCTCGACTACGCGCGTGCGGGCATCGAAGCGGTCGAGGCCGCGATAGGCCGGCGGGGCGGCATCGTTGATGTGTGCCGTCGGCGTGAACACGTTGATCAGCGGCAGGCCGTGGCGCGCTGCGACCGCATAGTCGTTGAAATCGTGTGCGGGCGTGATCTTGACCACGCCGGTGCCAAACTCGCGATCGACGTAGTCATCGCCGATGATCGGGATCTCGCGATCACACAGCGGCAGCCGCACGGCCTTGCCGATCAGGTGACGGTAACGCGCATCTTCCGGATGGACGGCGACGGCCGTGTCGCCGAGCATCGTTTCCGGACGGGTGGTCGCTACCGTCAGGTGTCCGGATCCGTCTGCGAGCGGATACCGGAAATACCAGAGCTTGCCTTTTTCCTCGCGGCTTTCGACTTCCAGATCCGAGATCGCGGTCAGCAGCACCGGATCCCAGTTGACCAGGCGTTTGCCGCGATAGATCAGGCCTTGTTCATACAGCCGCACGAACTCCTCGGTGACGGCGCGGCTGAGCTGCTCGTCCATCGTGAAACGCTCGCGCGTCCAGTCGACGGAATTGCCCATGCGCCGCATCTGCATGGTGATCGTATTGCCGGAGTATTCCTTCCATTCCCAGACTTTTTCCAGGAATTTTTCGCGGCCGAGGTCGGTGCGCTTGATCCCCTGCGCGGCGAGCTGGCGCTCGACGACCATCTGGGTGGCGATGCCGGCGTGGTCGGTGCCGGGCAGCCACAGCGTATCGAATCCCCGCATGCGGTGATAGCGCGTCAGCGCGTCCATCACGGCGTGCTGGAAGGCATGCCCCATGTGCAGCGTGCCCGTGACGTTGGGGGGCGGAATCATGATGCAGTAGGGCGTCAGGCTGGCGCGATCGACGCCGCGCAGCTTGGCGACCGTCTCTGGCGTGTAGTAGCCGTTTTTTTCCCAGACTTCGCACCAGTGAGCTTCGATACGCTTGGGGTCGAACGTCTTGTCCATCGTCATCGTGGGGTCGGGGCCGGCAGACGGCCCATGCAAAAGCGCCGGGGTGTCGGCCGATGAATCGAGGCGGAATTGTAACGGAGCGGCCGGACGCGCTCGTACGGCGGCACCGATTCGATGCGTGTGCATTGGGCTGGCGATCAGCGTGCGCGCTGTACCCAGGCCCCGGCGGCGTTCTGCTCGTAGCTGTTCAAAGGATAGCCGCGGTCGCGGTAGAACCTGTAGCGCTCGCGCGCGGCGGCCCGCTGGGCGGCATCCCCGGCGACGATTTCGAGCACACGTTCGAAACGGCTGAAGTAATCCGGAACCTCGCGGCCGAGGTTGACGAGGATGTCGTGGTGGCTGTCCGGCGGTTCGACGACACCGATCAGCACCGCAGGCAGCGGTTCTGCGAGTGCCTGCCCATGATAAAGCTCGTGGGCGATGAAGCTGCCCTGCCGGAAGCTCCACAATGCGCCATCGATGTCTTCCGCCGTCGCCGCATCGGCATGGACATAGACCTGCTTGCCGGCGGCGGTTGCCTTGTCGCACAGCCGGCATGCGGTCAGCACCGCGCTGTCTGCTGGGCCGGCCATCTCCGGCAGGATGTAGAAATCGATGCGGGTCATGTCGGCAAGACCGTCATTAATGACGGTTACGCGAGGATGGGGCGTATGGCTTGCCGCCGATCAGCCGGGTCTGCGGGACGAAGTGGGCACTGACCAGGCTCAAGTGCGGCTGATCGAAAGCGGTGCGAATATGGGCGAGCTCGAGCAGCGTCCAGTCGAGCACATCGGTTTGAAACGGGCGGTGTTCGAGTGCCGAGGATACTGCCGCGGGGAGCGGCGGCGACAGCCAGATCAGCAGGGGGACGGTGAAGCCGGCTTCGCTGAGCGAGTGTCCGGCGAAATCGCGCGTATGGCCGACCTCCTGCGCGTGGTCGGCAGTGAACAAAAACGCGCCGGATCCTGCGCCGATTTGCGCCTTGAAGTCCTGCAGCAGACGGGCGATGACATGATCCTGGTAGCGCATGGCGTTGTCGTAGAGGTTGCGCTGCAGGCGGACCCAGGGGGAGCGGTTTTGCTGCCGCATCAGGGTCATGACGGGATCGTTGCCGTCTGAGAAATAGCGGAATGTGTCCGGATAGCGCAGTTCGTAATGCGGGTGGGCGCCGAGCAGATGGACGAAGATCATCTTGCGCGGTGTCGGGTCGCGCAGCGCCGCAGCGTAATACGGCAGCAGACCCTCGTCGAGCTTGCGGTCGCCGCGGCGCCCGCCGACATTGACGAGGTGGACGACATCCGCTTCCTCGGCGTATCGCGGGTTGATGAAACGGTCGTGCTGGTTGGAGATCCAGAACGTCTTGTAACCCGCTGCCTTGGCGAGCAAGACGACGCTGGGCTCGGCTTCGTCGTCGAGCGGCTTGTCGATTTCCGCCGGAGTCAGCATCAGGCGGAAGGACGCCACCGTGCCTGATGTCGCGGAAATGACATCGCGGAACACCAGCGCATCGCGGGCTGCGTGCATGAGCTGCGGCGTCGTCGGTCGCGGATAGCCATACAGTTGCCAGTTCCAGCGATTGGTGCTCTTGCCGACGACGACGACGACGGTGTGCTCATCGGGACCGACATAGGTCGGCGCCCACAGCGACAGTTTCTGCTCGGCGATGAGGCGCTTGTCAGCCAAAGACTCCACTTGCTCTGCAAATTCCCAGTACTGCGGGATCTGCGCGGGCCAGAACACGGCCGGATTGGCGCGCGAGAAGGTCGGGTTGGCGTGCAGGCCCAGGAACAGCACCAGTATGGCAACCGCCCAGCGGGGTTTGCGTGCGCAGGACGGGGGGGTGTCCGGCGCGAGTAGCAGCAGCAGGCCCAGCACCAGCGCAGCGGCGAGCGCATATTGCAGCAGCATCGGCCCATACTGCCGGATGAATTCGACGGTCTCGGCGCGGGTGGTGTTACCGATCGCCTCGATGATCAAGACCGCATCGGGTTTGGTTTCGTAAAACTCGATGAGGAAGGATTTGATGCCAATGTCGAGTGCAAACAGGCTTGCCCAGACGCCATAGGCGATGCGCTGGCTGCGTCCCTGCAGCAAGTGGCGCAGGGGAAAGACGCCCAGCATGAACACGAGCGCGGCTTTGAGCGCATCGCGCCAGCCGGCGTCGAGGATGACGTAGGCTGCGAGCACTACGCCGGTTCCGAGGACGATGTCAAAGCGGCGGATGGGCGCCTGCCTGCGCTGCCAGGCGGCAAGCATCGGTACGTCCATTCGTGTCCCCCCGTTCGAACGCGGCCCGGCGGACCCCGGTCCGCCGTTGCAAGCCAGTATTTTTTTGCAGTCGGCGGGATTGTGCGGGCATCGCCGGCAATTCTCAATCCTGCTCGTTCTGGGCGACGACGTTCAGCAGGTACTGCACCAGCATCGGCACCGGCCGGCCCGATGCCTTCTTGCCGGTCCACGCCGTGCCTGCGATGTCGAGGTGGGCCCACTTCATCTTGCGGGTGAAGCGGTGCAGGAAGGCGGCACCGATGATTGCGCCGGCGTCACGGCTGTTCTGGGTGGCGATGTTGGCGATGTCGGCGAATTCGCTTTTGATGTTCTCCTCATATTCCGGCCACAGCGGCAGTTCCCAGGCGCGGTCGCCGATCTCCTCGCCGGCGGCGAGCAGCGCCCGCCCCAGGGACGGGGTGTTGGTCATCAGGCCGCTGGCGACGCCGCCGAGGGCGACGACGCAGGCGCCGGTCAAGGTGGCCATATCGATGCACACCTCGGGCGCGTAGGTTTTTTCGGCGTAGGTGAGGGCGTCGCAGAGGATCAATCGCCCTTCCGCATCCGTGTTGAGGACTTCGATCGTGATACCCGCCATGCTGGTGACGATGTCACCCGGCTTGTTGGCCTGACCATCCGGCAGATTTTCCGCGGCCGGAACGATGCCGACGAGGTTGATCGGCAGCTTGAGCTCGGCAGCCGCGGTCATCGTGCCGAGCACGGCACCGCCGCCGCACATGTCGAATTTCATCTCGTCCATTCCGGCCGCGGGCTTGATCGAGATGCCGCCGGCGTCGAAGGTCAGCCCCTTGCCGACCAGTGCAATGGGTTTTTGATCTTTCCGCCCGTGCAGATACTCCATGACGATCAGCTTGGGCGGCTGGCGGGAACCCTTGGCGACCGAGAGCAGGGCGCCCATGCCGAGTTTTTCCATGTCGGCCTGCTCGAGAATCCGGGTCTTGATCGGGTAGCGGGTGGCGAGCGCCTTGGCCTGTTCGGCGAGATAAGTCGGGGTACAGATGTTGCCCGGCAGATTGCCGAGATTCTTCGTCAAGGCAACACCCTTGGCGATCGCCAGAGCCTCGGTCAGCCCACGCTCGCCGGCCGGAAGATCGGCGCGGCGCGGTACGTCGAATACGTAGCGTTCGAGTTTGTAGACCGGCAACTCCTCGCGCGCCTTGGCGCCGCGGCATTCATCGAAACGGTAAAAGACGTTTTCCGCGGCGAGCACCGCCTGGGTCACGTTCCAGCGGAAATCGCGGCCTTTGACCGGCAGGTGGGTGAGGTAAGAAACCGCGTCGATCGCGCCGGTGGCACGCAAGGCCTGCGAGGACGCCGCGACGGTTTTGCGGAACGCACTCTCGTCGAAGCTGCGCTCGCGGCCCAGGCCGACCAGCATCACCCGATCGGCGAGCACACCGGGAATATTGTGCAGCACCAGCGTCGTTGCGAGCTTGCCGTCCATGTCGCCGCGGCGCAGCACGGCGGAAATGGCACCGCCGCTCGCGGTATCGAGCACCGCGGCCGCCGGCGACGGGCTGCGTCGGTCATAGATGCCGACGATGACGCAGCCGACCCGCTGTTTTTCGGGGCTGCCGCTTTTGACGGAATAGTCCATGTTTCAGCGTCTCTGGAAGCGTCCGGAAAGTCGGAATCACGGCCCGGCATGGGCTGCATCGACATCCGGATGGGGTCTTGGAGCATCCAATAACCGGGACCGATGCGCCGTCCCGCCGCATTGGCGATGGCCTATTGTATCGGGCAGACCTGCGGGCCGCGCAGAGGGCTCCGCGACAAGCAGGCATAATCAGTACATGAACGCCACGCCCGCGCCATGAGACTGTCGATTCTGGACCGCTATCTGCTGCGCGAGGCCGGCACTTCCTGGCTCGCGGTCACTGTCGTGCTGCTGGCGATCATGCTGTCGACACGCTTTGCCCGGTTCCTGGCCCAGGCGGCCGCCGGCGAGCTGCCGCGCGAGCTGTTGTTCAAGGTCGTGGCGCTGTCGAGTCTGCAGTATCTGGTGATCCTGATTCCGGTATCGCTGATGCTGGCGATCATGCTGTCGCTCGGCCGGCTTTACCGCGACAACGAAGTGGCGGCCATGATGGGGTGCGGCGTCGGCTTGGGTGCACTGTACCGCCCGTTCTTTCTGCTCGGGGTTGCGCTCGCGCTGCTCACAGCCGCTTTGTCGTTCCAGATCGGCCCGTGGGCCGGGCGCACGGCGGACTATCTCGTGAAAAACGCCGCCCGCCTGATCCAGTTCAACCCTTTCGAGGAGGGGCGCTTCAAATCGGTGATGAACGGCCGCGCGGTGTTTTATACCGAACGCATGAGCGCCGACGGCAGCGAGCTCGGCGCTGTGATTGCACAGGTGGTCGAAAAAGAAGGGGTCGGTTTTTTGACCGCACGCTCCGGAACGCAATCGACCGATCCGGTCAGCGGCGAACGCACGGTGGTTTTGCGCAAGGGATACCGCTATCACGGCGAGCCCGGTGCGGCGGATTTCGATGTCATGCAGTTCGATGCATTCACGACGCGCGTGTCACCGCCGGAGTTTTTGTATGTCAGCGCAAAGCGGCGCTTGCTGCCGACGGCGCAGCTGCTCGCATCCGAAGATCTTCGTGACCATGCCGAATTCGCCTGGCGGCTGTCGGCGCCGATTTCCGTTCTGATTCTGACGCTGCTCGCAGTTCCGCTCGCGCATGTGGCGCCACGCGAGGGCCGCTATGGCAAGGTCGCGATCGGGGTTCTGGCTTACCTGCTGTATTCGCAGCTACTGGGCTTGGGACAGGCCTGGATCGCCAAGGGCATGGTGCCGTCGGCGCTGGGCCTGTGGTGGGTGCATGCGGCAATCCTGGCCTGGGCGCTGTGGCTCGTCGCCCGCCGCCTCAACCTCTGGCCAAGGCTGCGCCCATGAGCCTGCTCAGCCGTTACCTGGTGCGCACGATTCTCGGGTTTACCGCGCTCACCGGATTTGCCCTGGTGGCGATCTACACCTTCATCAGTTTCGTCGCCGAGATCGATGAAGTCGGGCAGGGGGGCTTTGGCATGCTGCAGCTGCTGTGGTACACGCTGATGATGGTCCCCTCCGGTCTGTATGCGCTGATGCCGATCATTGCGCTGTTGGGGACGCTGATGGGGCTCGGTGCGCTCGCCGCGCAGAACGAGATCAACGCCATGCGCGCTTCCGGCGTCACGCTGTTGCATCTGGGGCGGGCGACGCTCGCGGCCGGTGCGCTGCTCGGCATCCTCGCGCTGGTGCTCGGCGACTGGCTGGCGCCGGCCGCAACGCTCGCGGCGCGCGCGTACAAGACCGAGGCGCGCTATGCGGTGGGCGGCAGCGTCACTGCCAGACCGGTCTGGTTGCGCGATGGGCCGCACATCGTGCACATCCGCGCGCTGCGGTCCGAGAACGAGATCGCTGACGTCGACATTTACACCTTGAGTCCGGAGCTCGCGCTCACCCAGGTGATGAACGTGGAATCGGCGACCTATGGCGATGGCCGCTGGCAGCTGCACGGGGTCCGCGTGACCCGTTTCGGCGACACCCACATCCAGGCCGAGCGCATCGATACGATGGAATGGGCTGGTTCGCTGTCACCCGAGGTGCTCCGTCTGTTCGTGCTCAATGCCAACAGTCTCACCACGCCGGGCTTGCTGCGCCTGATCGCATACATGCGCGACAACGGTCTTGATGCGCGCAATTACCGCCTGTCGTTGTGGCGCAAACTGGTGGCGCCGCTGACCGTGATGGCGATGATGCTGTTCGCAGTGCCCTTCGTGCTCGGTTCACAGCGCGGCGGCGGCGCTGGTCAGCGCCTGCTGATCGGCATTCTCATCGGCCTGGTGTTCTATGTGGTCAATGAGGTGACCGCGAGCCTGGGGCAGCTCTATGGCTGGTCACCGGCGCTGGCCGCGGGTTTGCCGACCCTGCTGATGGCCGCTCTGGCGGTGGTGCGGCTGCGGCATACCCGCTGACGGTGCGCCTGGTTCAGCTCGCCGGGAGCACCACGACCTCCGTGCCGCTGAGGCGGTCTTGCGGCCCGCGGCGGCGCGCATCCAGGCGCATCCAGAGCAGGCTCAGGGCGCTGATGCTCAGAGCAACGAACGTGATGGCCTGGGCATGGGGAAGACGTGCCAGCACGGGCAGGCGCAGGAGTGCCGGCGTCAGCACCACGCTCCAGCAGACCAGCATCAGCGCATATCGCAGCGCGGCGTCGAGCCAGCGCGGCGGCGAGCCATCCGCACGCCGCAGCTGCAACCGCCACGCGCGCATGCCCAGCGTCTGGCCACCGTGGGTCCAGAACCAGCCGAAGAACGCAAGTCCGATCAGGAACAAATACGCACGCAAGGCCGGCCAGCTGCGTTCGACGTCGAGCAGGTCACGCACGATGGTGTCGAACATCAGCGCGGCCATCCAGATGCCCAGCAGGAGCAGGCCGTCATATACCGCTGCGGCGAGGCGGCGCCAAATCGGAGCAGGTACCGGCATTGTCGGGATCGGATCGGGATCGTCCAAGCATAACCGCATCTGTAATGACAAAGGGCCGGAATCGTCCGGCCCTTCGGTCGCGGGTTCGCGTGGGCTCAGAACAGCGCGGCGTCGAGCGCCATCAACGGTGCGCTGCCCGCGCGGGCCTGGCGGATCAGCATGGCCGTTTCCGGCAGCAGCTTGGCGAAGTAGAACCGTGCCGTCGCGAGCTTGGCCTGATAGAAGCCATCGCTGGGCTTGTCGAGTGCGATGCGCGCCATCCGCGCCCACAGCCACGCATACACCAGATGGCCGACGACGCGCAGGTAGGGAACCGCGGCAGCGCCGATTTCCTCCGGATTCTTCATCGCCTTGGCACCGATTTCGCCGGTGAGCTGGGTGACCTTGTTGCCCAGGTCCATCAGCGGTTCGATGAATTCCTTCATGTCCTCGCGGCCGTTGTTCTCGGCGATGAAAGCCTGGACCAGCTTGCCGAACTTCATCAGCCTGGCGCCGCCGTCTGAGAGCACTTTGCGGCCGATCAGGTCCAGTGACTGGATCGTGTTGGTGCCCTCGTAAATCATGTTGATGCGGGCATCGCGCACGTACTGCTCCATGCCCCATTCCTTGATGAAACCGTGGCCGCCGAACACTTGCAGGCCGAGATTGGTGCTCTCGAAGGTGTTGTCGGTGATGAACGCCTTGACCACCGGCGTCAGCAGCGCAACCAGATCGGCGCAGTCTTTGCGGACGTTTTCGTCGGGGTGGTGGTGCTCCTGATCGATCATCAGCGCCACCCAGTAGCAGAATGCGCGCGCAGCCTCGGTATAGGCCTTCTGGGTCAACAGCATGCGTCGCACATCGGGGTGCACGATGATCGGATCGGCGGGTTTGTCCTTGGCCTTGGGTCCCGACAGTGAGCGCATCTGATGGCGCTCTTTGGCATAGGCCAAGGAATTCTGGTACGCGACCTCGGCCAGTCCCAGCGACTGCATGCCCACGCCCAGGCGCGCACCGTTCATCATCACGAACATCGCGTTCAGGCCCTTGTTCGGCTCGCCGACCATCCAGCCGCGCGCGCGGTCGAAATTCATCACGCAGGTGGCATTGCCGTGGATGCCCATCTTGTGTTCGATCGCGCCGCATACCACGCCGTTGCGCTCGCCCAGCGTGCCATCCGCACGCGGCAGGAACTTGGGCACGATGAACAGCGAAATGCCCTTGGTGCCGGCCGGCGCGTCGGGCAGTCGGGCAAGCACCAGGTGCACGATGTTCTCGGCCAGATCATGCTCGCCCGAGGAGATGAAGATCTTGGTGCCGGTGATGGCATAAGAGCCGTCGGCGAGCGGCTCGGCCTTGGTGCGCAGGATGCCCAGATCCGTCCCGCAGTGGGGTTCGGTCAGGCACATCGTGCCGGTCCATTCGCCGGAGATCAGCTTGGGTAGATAGGTCTGCTTCTGCTCGGGCGTGCCGTGCGCTACCAGTGCCGCGTAGGCGCCGTGGGTCAGGCCCGGATACATGGTCCAGGACTGGTTGGCCGAATTGAGCATCTCGTACTGCACGCTGCGGACCAGCTCGGGCAGACCCTGGCCGCCGTAATCCGGCTCACAGGCCAGCGCAGGCCAGCCCGCCTCGCAGAACTGGCGGTAGGCCTCCTTGAAACCCTTGGGGGTGCTGACGCTGCCGTCGGCATGCCGGGTACAGCCCTCTGCATCGCCCGACTGATTCAGTGGAAATATCACTTCTTTCGCGAACTTGCCGGCTTCTTCGAGAATCTGGTTGAGGGTTTCGGCATCGAAGTCGGCATACCGCGGCAGCTGCTTGAGGGCAGTGGTCGCATCCAGCAGCTCATGCAGGACGAAATGCATGTCGCGCAGCGGCGGGGTGTACTGGGGCATGGGAATCTCCAGATGGATGCAGGAAAAGGGTTCAAAGCGGGGCCATACTGTAGCGTATGTTGCGATGCAAACATACGGGTGCGTATTGGCTTTGGCGCCAACAGCCGTGGCGCTGCTGCCAACGGTCTGGATCGATGCTATCCGCCGGCCAGGCTTGTCTCTTCTTCCTCCAGCAGCGCCAGCAGTCGTTCGGTCGGCAGCGCCGGGTAGAACAGCCAGCCTTGGGCATAGTCGATGCCCAGACACTGCAGCATCGCCAGCTTGCGTGGCTCGTCGACGAACTCGGCGATGGTGCGCTTGCCGGTGGCGCGTGCGACCTGGTGGATCGCGCGCACGATCTCCTGGGATACCGGGTTGTGCGCGATGTCGCGGATGAAACGCCCATCGATCTTGACCGTATCGACGGCGAGCGAATGCAGGTAACCAAAGGAACACAATCCGGAGCCGAAATCGTCGAGGCTGAACGGGCAGCCGATGGCGCGGAAGTCCTCGATGATGTCGGCGGCGAGTTCGAGGTGCTCGATGGCGGCCGTCTCCGTGATTTCAAAGCCCAGCTTGCCGGGCGGCAGGTGCAGACCGCGCACCTCGTGGTAGAGCCGGTTCATGAAGCGGCCATCCACCAGGGACTGGGCCGACAGATTGAGCGTGACGCCATCGAGCCTGGCGAGCGCCTCTGGATGATCCGCGATCCAGCCGATCACCGTCTCGGCGGAGAAGGTGTCCAGCTCGGACGACAAGCCGAAATGCTCGAGGGTCTCGATCGTCCCGGATGGCAGCGGAACGTGTCGGCCATCCTGATCCATGCGCAGCAGGAATTCGGCCTTGGCCAGCCGGGGGCGTGTGCCGCGAATGTCCATGATCGGCTGCGGATCGAGCAATAGTCGGCCTGCGCCCATCAAATGGCGAAAATTGAGCACGTGGCTGGCGTTGATCAGCGTGGCCGTGTTGGTGCCGCAGTGGGGGTTGAATGTGACGATCTGGTTGAGCCCGCGCTGCTTGGCCGTCTCGCAGGCCTCGGCGGCATTGGCGATCTGATTATCCCAGCGCAAGCCCGGCTGGACGGCGACGAGCCCCATCGATACGGCGATGTGATTGTCGCCCAGCATCGACGCATAGCGGATCCCGGCGAGGCGGTCGCGCAGTCTTGCGGCTTCCTCGACCGCGGTCTGGCCGTGATCGACCACCTTGGCCGCGACGAATTCGTTGCTCCAGACGCGCTCGGCCAGACCGCCATCCCCGGCCCATTCTTGCATCACATGCAGGACCTGCCGGATGACCTCGTCGCCTTCGCCCAAGGTGGCGAGGCGATTGATGCTGCGCATGTGGCGCACGTCCACGTAGAGCAGCATCGCCAGCGGATAAGGCTGCCATGCGCCGAGCCAGTCGAGGATGCGGCCAAGGTTGGACACTGGCATGGGCGGGGCGCAGAAGGACACGTGCCTGTATCGGCCGGGCTGTATCCGCGCTTGAACCGTTCACGGCCTTTATGCCGAACGTTCGTCTGCCGCCGTTGGCGATGTAGAGCGCTTGCGCCGCCTTGCGGCGGCTGATCCAGCTCCTTGTCGCCGGCCTTGCAGCAGGGATGACCGGGCCAACTGGCCCGGCAGATTTGCCTGCCTTGCGGCATTTTCCTAGAATGCGCGGCCCCGCAACGGGGCATCCGATGGTGATGTAGCTCAGACGGTTAGAGCGCGGCACTCATAATGCTGAGGTCGGTGGTTCGATTCCACCCATCACCACCAGCCACCCGGCCCCTTGTCCGCTAATGCCGGGGATCGATTCATAAACAAGAACTTACGGCAAACTGTTGTCCACCGTTGTTCTTTTGTCGCGGGGGCATCCGCGCAATTCGACAGCAGCCGCCGGATGTCGGTCTAAGGCGCACGTTTCGACAGATACAGCAGCTCGGCGCCGACGACGCGGTCCTGATCGTCGTAGTCCACGAGGATGCCGGGCGAAACTTCCTCCGAACGGTTCGCAGGCGCTTCGTTCAGGGTCAGATACAACGCATCGGATTGCTGGCCCACTTTCAGCTTCATGGGAGGGTCTTCCTTCGATCGAGGAATACCGTGACGACGTGCGACGGCGTCTTGTCGTGGTTGGCGATCACCCGCAGCACGTCCGCCGAACTCCCCGGTGCGTACGAGGCGACCGCGGGATACTCCGTGGAGAGGGTGGGCTGTCCTATGTCCTACAGCTCGGCCTCGAACCAGCCACTCCCTCATACTCGCCATCAGTCGCGCCAAAACCGTCCACTCGTGCCGCTGTTTCAGCACTGGCGCGACTGGAGCCAGTGACCAGTAAGTCACGGTATCCGACCCGAACGCTTCATCGCCAAGCTGCTTTCTTGGCCATGTACTGCAAGCGGTATGTCTTCGCCGGAGGCGGCGGCAGCGCGTTGGCGTGTTCAGTACGGATGTACGCGCGTGCGTTCGCGTCCGATCAGGATCGGAGTCGGGAGCGTGCGCTCGGGGATGTGCAGGCTGCGAGGGTAGACACTGAACTGCATGAGCCGCAGGCGCAGCCGCGCACCGACGGTAAAGCAGGGGACATCGTGATGCAGATGGGGCAGTTCGATGCTCAAAGGCTGCCCGGTGGCTTCGGTCCGCGCGGTGATGCGGACGATCGGGCCTGCGCGGTGGACGGTCTGGATTTCTACCTGAATGCCCGGCGCCGTGTCATCGGCCAGCCGTAAATCGCCGGGGCGCACGTAAACATCGACCGGTCCGGATGGATGAATGCTGTCGTGCAAAACGGCGATGTCACGGTCTCCGATCCAGAGTCTGCGTCCGCGCAGCTCTGCAGCGATCACATTGGTTCCGCCGAGGAAGTCGAAGACGAAGGGTGTGCGCGGGTGCTCGTAGACCTGATCGACAGGGCCGACTTGCTCGATCGCGCCGCCATTCATGATGACGATGCGGTCGGCGAGCTCCAGGGCTTCCTCTTGGTCGTGGGTGACAAAGATTGTCGTGACGCCGGTTTTGTGGTGTAGATCGCGCAGCCATTGGCGCAAGTCCTTGCGCACCTTGGCGTCGAGGGCGCCGAAAGGCTCGTCGAGCAGCAGGACGCGCGGGTCGATCGCCAGGGCACGGGCCAGCGCGACGCGCTGACGCTGGCCGCCGGACAGTTGCGAGGGGAAACGCTGTTCGAGTCCGGACAACTGCACCAGATCCAGCAACTCCAGTACCCGTGCGCGGATCGCCGATGTCGACGGGCGTTGATTGCGCGGCCGGATCCGCAGCCCGAAGGCGATGTTCTCGAACACGGTCATGTGCTTGAACAGCGCATAGTGCTGGAATACGAAACCGATGCGCCGTTCCCGCACCGGATGCCTGGCCATGTCCACGCCACCGAACAAAATCTGGCCGTGATCGGGAAACTCCAGTCCGGCGATTACGCGCAGCAACGTGGTCTTGCCGGACCCGGAGGGACCGAGCAGGGCGATCAGCTCGCCAGAGGCGATGTCCAGATCGATGCCTCCGAGTGCGATGAACGGCCCAAAATGTTTGTGGACGTTGCGAATACGGATATCCATGAATTTGTCCTGACGATGATGGGTCGGCGTCGTGAAAACGGGCTTATGGCGGTTCAGTGACGGCGGGTAGCGGCGAGCTGATCGGCATGCCGCCATTCGAGCCAGGCTTTGACACCCAGCGTCAGCAGTGCGAGCAGTGCCAGCAACGAGGCCACGGCGAAGGCGGCCGAGAACTGGTACTCGTTGTAGAGGATCTCGACGTGCAGCGGCATGGTGTTGGTCTGGCCGCGGATGTGGCCGGAGATCACGCTGACTGCGCCGAATTCGCCCATCGCGCGCGCATTGCATAACAGCACGCCGTAGAGCAGGCCCCAGCGGATGTTGGGCAGGGTCACGTGCCAGAAGGTCTGCCAGCCCGAAGCGCCGAGCGACAGGGCCGCCTGTTCATACTCGGTACCTTGTTCCTGCATCAGCGGGATCAGCTCGCGCGCAATGAACGGGAAGGTGACGAAGATCGTCGCCAGCACGATGCCCGGCACCGCGAATGCGACCTTGATGCCGTGATCCATCAGCCATGGGCCGGCCCACCCGTGCGCGCCGAAGATCAGGATGTAGATCAGGCCGGCAACCACTGGCGATACCGAGAACGGCAAATCGATCAGCGTGATCAATAACGACTTGCCGCGGAACTCGAATTTGGCGATGGCCCATGCGGCGGCAAGGCCGAAGATCAGGTTCGCCGTCACGGCGATCGCGGCTGTCAGCAGCGTCAGCCGGATCGCGGCCAGGGCGTCTGGTTCGGTCAGTGCCGCGAGGTAGGCCGACCAGCCGTTGCGCAGGGCCTCGACGAACACCGTGACGAGCGGCAGCAGCAAAAAACCGAGCAGGAACAGCAGGGCGACGAGGATGAGGCTCCAGCGCACCCAGGCGGGTTCGGTGATGGCACTGTTGCGCTCGATCAGCGGTGCTGGGTGGTGCTGGATTCCTGGCGGTGAGGGCGGCGGGCTTTGCGGTAGCCCATCGGACACGGTGTTCATGGTTTACCCCCATGGCGCCGGCGTGCCCAGGCCTGCAAGGCATTGATCACCAGCAGCAGGAAAAACGACAGGATCAGCATGGCCGTCGCGACCGCGGTGGCACCGGCGTAGTCGAATTCCTCGAGCTTGATGATGATCAAAAGCGGCGCGATTTCCGAAACCATCGGCAGATTGCCGGCGATGAAGATCACCGAGCCGTATTCACCGACCGCACGGGCGAAGGCCAGGGCATAACCGGTCAGCACCGCGGGCAGCACCGTCGGCAGGATCACGCGGGTGATCGTTTGCCAGCGGTTGGCGCCGAGCGAGGCGGCTGCTTCTTCCAGTTCCTGTTCGGCGTCCTGCAGTACGGGCTGTACGGTGCGCACGACGAAGGGCAGGCCGATGAACGTGCAGGCGACGATCACGCCCAGCGGTGTGTAGGCGACCTTAATCCCCAGAGGTTCGAGGTACTGACCGATCCAGCCGTTACCGGCGTACAACGCGGTGAGGGCGATACCGGCCACGGCTGTCGGTAGTGCAAACGGCAGGTCGATGATCGCATCGAAGAAGCGCTTGCCCGGGAACGTGTAGCGCACGAACACCCAGGCGATGAGGGTGCCGAACACGGCGTTGATCGTGGCCCCGATCAATGCCGCACCGAAGGACAGTTTCAGTGCCGCGAGTACGCGCGGCGTGCTGATGATCGCCCATATACCCTCAAGACCAAGACCCGCCGATTTGTAAAACACGCCGGCGAGCGGGATCAGCACGATCAGGCTCAGATACAGCAAGGTGTAGCCGAGCGTCAGGCCGAAGCCGGGGATCACCGACCTGCGGGCCGACGTGCGGGCGATGCGGGGGGTGTGCCCCTGTGCAAAGACGGTTGGGCTCATCGGGGTGCCTTCAACGCTGGCTGTAGATCTGATCGAACACGCCGCCGTCCGAGAAATGCGTCTGCTGCGCCTTGGCCCAGCCGCCGAAGTCGGCGATCGTCACCAGCGGAATCTTGGGGAAGTCGCCGGCGTGCTTTGCGGCCACTACCGGATCGACCGGACGGTAGTGGTTCTGGGCGATGATCTCCTGCGCCTCTGGCGTGTACAGATACTTGAGGTACGCCTCGGCCAGCTTGCGCGTGCCTTTCTTGTCGACGTTCTTGTCGACGATGGCGACCGGCGGTTCGGCGAGGATCGAGATCGACGGCGCGACGATCTCGAACTTGTCGGCGCCGAACTCCTCGAGCGCGAGAAATGCCTCATTCTCCCAGGCAAGCAACACATCGCCGATACCGCGCTGCACGAAGGTCGTGGTCGCGCCGCGGGCACCGGTGTCGAGCACGGGCACATTCTTGAACAGCGCCTCGATGTACTCGCGCGCCTTGGTATCGTCGCCGCCGTTCTTCTTCAGCGCGTACGCATAGGCCGCGAGGTAGTTCCAGCGCGCGCCGCCCGAGGTCTTCGGGTTTGGCGTGACCACACGGACGCCGGGTTTGACCAGGTCATCCCAATCCTTGATTTGCTTGGGATTGCCCTTGCGCACCAGGAAGACGATCGTCGAGGTGTAGGGCGACGAGTTGTTCGGCAGGCGCGACTGCCAGTTGGCCGGCAGGAGTTTGGCATTCGCGGCGATGGCGTCGATGTCGGCGGCCAGCGCCAGCGTCACCACATCGGCGTCGAGGCCGTCGATGACGGCGCGGGCCTGCTTGCCCGAGCCGCCGTGCGACTGCTGGATCGTCACCGTGTCGCCGGTTTTTGCCTTGTAGTCGGCGGCGAAACTCGTGTTGATGGCCTTGTACAGCTCGCGCGTCGGATCGTACGAGACGTTGAGCAGGCTGTACGAAGCGGCGTGCGCGGACAGCGGCAGCGCAATCGCCGCGGTCAGCGTCAGGAGCAAGGTTTTCTTGAGCATGATGAGTTCCTCGATGATGCGTTCGCGTCAGAATGCGATCTGGAAGCGGGAGAACAGCAGCTTCTCGTCCTCGCGGTCGGCGCCGCTCGCGGCGCCGCCATCGAAGCCGGTCTGCGAATACGTCAGGGCAATCTTCAGGTTGCCAAGCGGATACCAGTTGACGCCGGTGGCCCAGGTTCTTGCCTTGCTGGCCGATTGGGTCGGGTCCGCGTAGAGCGGGAACGCGTCGTTGTCGACGTCGAGCTCGCCGTAGCGTGCGACCAGTTCCCAGGCGCCGGCGCCGCCCTGGGTGATCGGACGCTTTGGCTTGGTGAGGCCGGCATAGCTGGCGTCCTCGCTGGTCAGCAAGTAGTTGCCGACCACTTGCCATGCCGTGTTGTCGAGTTTCTCGTGATTGCTGCCGACCGCGACCTTTTGCTTGGCCACGATGTACTCGGTGAGCAGGCCGAGGCCGTTGCGGTCGTAATAGGCCTGCGGGCTGACGCGCGTCTCGTCGCCGTCATAGCCGACCGTTGTCAGATAGCTGAAGAACGTGTTCTGGCCCGGCGTGCGGTACTTCACTGCATTGGCCGCCGCGCTGCCTTGCTTTTCGCCATGCGAGGCGCCGACGCCGAAGCCGAGCCCCTGGAAGAAGCCCGGGCTATTCTTGAAGGGCTCGGCGAACAGACGTGCCGCGACTTCCTTGCGGTTGTCGGTTTCCGGCTGCTGCGTGGCATCGCGGCCGTCCGGCGCGCCGTTGAAGACGCCGATGGCGTAGCTGAGCGTATTCGACAGCACCGCGCCGCCGAACTGCACGCCGTAGTCGCGATTCGGGCCGAGCTCGTTGGGCAGGCCGCGCTCGTTGAAGACCGTGGCGGCGCTGGCCTGCAGATTTTCGAGCACGACCGGCGCCTTGAACTTGCCGGCGCGGACGTAGAAAACCGGCGACAGGCGCAGCTCGCCGTAGACGTCGGAGACCGTCGCGTTGTCCGGCGCGAAGTTTGGCTGGATGCGGAAGAACAGGGCCTTGCCCAGCGTCAGTTCAAAAGTCGGCTCGACGCGGCGCAGCAAAAAGCCATCGTGGGTGCGCGGCGCCCTGTCGTCGATGAACCAGCGGCCGTCGGCCTGCAACAGGCCGCGGAACTTGAATTCGTAGTCGCCCTGGGCCGACTGGATGCCGACGCCTTTCTCGTTGATTTTGATCGCGGGGGCCTCCCGGGCGTTGTTTGCGGCTTGTTCTTCGGCGAGTTCCAGTTTGCGCTCGAGAATGCGCAGGCGCTCTTCGAGGCTATCCGGGGTATCCGCAGCTGCTTGGGCTTGCGCAAGCATCGCAACCCCCAGCACTGCGAGGCCGGGGATGCTGGCGAATGGCACTTTCATTTTGTTCTTCCTTGTTTCTGGAGGATTCGGGATCAGGCGACCGCGAGGCGGTCTGCCCCAGGAAGAATCAGAATTCGTGCCAGTCGAGAAATATTCTATAAAATATTGATTTTAAAATTAATATCTTAATCGCACATCGATATGCGCATGAAAATTCGCCAAATATGACGAATAATTCATCGATATTTGATGGGCGTCATATATGACGGATTTCGCGGATGAAACGCAGATGCTGCTGGCGCGTCTGCACGAGGTCGAGCGCCAGCGCGACGCGGCCGAGGCCGATCGCCAGATGCTGCTGGCGCGTCTGGGGCGCAGCAGTCTGTCCGAGCCGGTCATCGGCGCCGAACGGGGATTACGCCACGTCATGGCGCGTGTCGAACAGGTCGCGCGCAGTGACGCGACGGTGTTGATTCTGGGCGAGACCGGCTCGGGAAAGGAGGTCATCGCCCGCACGATCCACGAACGTTCGCGGCGGCATCAGGCTTCCTTCATCCGGGTCAACTGCGGTGCCGTGCCGCCGGAGCTGATCGACTCCGAATTGTTCGGTCACGAGAAAGGCAGCTTCACCGGAGCCGCGGGCTTGCGCCGTGGCTGGTTCGAGCGCGCCGACGGCGGCACCCTGTTTCTCGATGAAATCGGCGAGCTGGCGCCCGCCGTGCAGGTTCGCCTGCTGCGTGTGCTGCAAGACCATGTGGTGCAGCGTGTCGGTGGGGAGCGGGACATCCCGGTGGACGTGCGCGTGATCGCCGCGACGCATCGCGACTTGCCGGCGATGGTGCAGCAGGGTCGCTTCCGCGAGGATCTGTGGTATCGCCTGGCGGTATTTCCGGTGATTCTGCCGCCCTTGCGCGAGCGTTTGGAGGATATTCCGGATCTCGCCCGTCATTTCGTACAGCGCGCCGCCCGGCGGCTCGGCGTGCCGGTGCCGCCCCTGCATGAGCAGGATATCGAGCGCCTGCGGGCCTACCGCTGGCCGGGCAATGTGCGCGAACTCGGTGCGGTGCTGGAGCGAGCAGTGATTCTCGGCGAGGGACGGCGGCTCGAGCTCGAGGCTGCGCTGGGGGGCGGCCATGCCGGTCACGATGCCGGCGCGCCAGCTTCTGCCGTTGCCCCGGCTGAAGACCGCATCGCTGCGCTCGACGAGGTCATCGCCGCACACCTGCGGCGCGCATTGCACGCAACCCGCGGACGCATCGATGGTCCACGCGGTGCCGCGCATCTGCTCGGACTGCATGCGAGTACGCTGCGCGCCAAGCTGCGCAAGTACGGAATCGAGCCGCGCGCGTTTCGCCGCTAGACGGATTTGTATTGAGCCAGAACCGATCGCGAAAGGCGCACGCTTGGTGCTGCCGTAGGCGGACTTACTGGGGCGTGATGATCACACCCGAATCGCGCTCGCTCGCCTCGCGTTCGCTCTCGGCGGCTTCTTTGCGTTCTTCACGGATCACGGTCTTGACGTCGGGATTTTCGATGCCCGCCGAGGCACTGGTGTCTTCGACGCCTTCCATCCGCGCCAGCTTGTCTTGCTCGAAGTAAAGGGTGACGATGCGCTTGGACACCTTGCCGCGTGGCGACTTGTAGTAACCGACGTAATCCCAGCGGTCGGTGCGAAAAGGGCTTGCCGCGAGCGGAGTGCCGAGCAGATAAGTCACCTGCTCGCGCGTCATGCCGAGCTTGAGTTGATCGAGCTGTTTTTGCTCGATGACGTTGCCCTGGCGGGTCGGCAGTTTGTATACGAGCTGGCAGGCGGTGAGCAGGCCCGCGCACGCGAGGACGAGGAGAAGACGCATGGGTTTGCCCGATCGGAAAGAGCGAGGATAATAGCCGAAACCATTTTGCTGGACGTCGCCGTGGAAACCTCCGATCTTCGCAATGCCGGTCTGAAAGTCACGCTGCCGAGACTCAAGATCCTCGAGCTGCTGGAAACCAGCGAGCGCCGGCACATGTCGGCAGAAGAGATTTATCGCCGGTTGATCGAGCTCAACGAGGATGTGGGGCTTGCCACCGTTTATCGTGTGCTGACCCAGTTCGAGGCCGCCGGTCTGGTGCGCCGCCATCATTTCGAAGGCGGCTCAGCGGTGTTCGAGCTCGAGCGTGGCCACCATCACGACCATATGGTCGATGTCGAGAGCGGCAAGGTCATCGAGTTCGTCAGCGAGGAAATCGAGCAGCTGCAGCGGCAGATCGCCGACAAACACGGCTATGTCGTCACCGACCATAGCCTGGTCCTATACGTCAAGCCCAAGCGCAATAACCATAATCCTTGAGCGAGAGCCCCACCGCGCCCTTTCCTCCGGGTCCGAGGTGATCCGGAGTCACCGGCGCGGCTGGGGTCAAACGGTGCCGGCGCGCTGTAACAGATCGCGGGCATGTTCGAGCGCGGCGTCCGAGAGCTCGGCGCCGCCTTGCATGCGTGCGAGTTCTTCGATGCGCTGCGGCTCGGTGAGGGGTTCGACCTGCGTGAAGGTCTGCCCATTGCGGACGCGCTTGCGGATGCCGTAGTGACGGTGCCCCTGCGCCGCGACCTGGGCCAGGTGGGTCACGCACAACACCTGGCGCTCGGCGCCGAGGGCACGCAGGCGCTGACCGACGATCTCGGCAACGGCGCCGCTGATGCCGGCATCGATTTCGTCGAAGATCATCGTCGGTGCGCCGCGCCGCCGTAAGCCAACGACGGCGATCGCCAGCGAGATGCGCGACAGCTCGCCACCGGAAGCCACCTTGGCCAGCGACCGTGCCGGCTGTCCCGGATTCGCGGTGAAGTCGAAGCGGACCTCGTCATTGCCGTGCGCGCGTGCCGGGCCCTGGGGGTCGGTATCGATCGCGACGCTGAGCAGCGCATGGGGCATGCCGAGCGTGCGTACGACCGCCGTGACCTCCTCGCCGAAACGCTGCGCTGCCTGGCGCCGCGCCGTGCTGAGCATCTCGGTCGCCTGCCGGTATTGCCGCAGTGCCGCGGCATGCGCGCGTTGAAGTTCGGACAAGCGTTCAGAGGCATGTTCGAGGGTATCGAGCTGCGCACGCAGTGCGGCGTGGTGCGCCGGCAGGGCGTCCGCGCGGATGCGGTGTTTGCGGGCCAGATCGTGGATCGCCTGCAGGCGCGCCTCCACCTCGGCGAGACGCTGCGGATCGAGGTCGAGGCGGTCGAGGATCTGGCGGATCGTGTCGGCCGCATCCTGGATCTGGGCCTGGGCGCTGGCCAGCGTCTCGATCACCGGGCCGAAGGCTGGATGCAGGGTTTGCAGGTTTTCGAGGAGTCCCTGGATGGCGCTGAGCTGGTCGTACAGGCTGTTGTCGCCGCCATACAGGCGTTCCTGGGCCTGACCGCCGTCGGCGAGCAGGCGTCCGGCGCTGGACAGGCGGCGGTGATCGGCCTCGATTTGCTCAAGCTCGCCCTCGCCGAGCTTGAGTGCATCGAGTTCGTGTAGCTGGAAGCGCAGAAATTCGAGCTGCGCCGGATCACGCCCGGCCGCATGGCGTAGGTCGTCGATGTCGCGCGCCGTCTGTGCGACGGTGGCCGCTGCCTGCGCGACGGCATCGAGCGCCGCAGTATGTCCGCCGTAAGCATCGAGCAGCTCGCGCTGGATATCGGCGCGCAGCAAGGTCTGGCTCTCGGCCTGCCCGAAGATTTCGATCAGGTGTTCCCCCAGTTCCCGTAGCTGTGTGGTGGCCACCGGCGTGCCGTTGATGAATGCGCGACCGCGCCCGCCATGGGCGATGATGCGGCGGATGAGCAGGGTGGTCGGCTGATCCGTATCGGTGAGCGCGTTGTCGCGCAGCCAGGCCGCCGCCGGCGAGCCGGGGTCGATTTCGAATTCGGCGCTCACTTCGGCGCGTTCGGCACCATTGCGGATCAGGCCCGTGTCGGCGCGTGTGCCAATCGCCAGGCCGATGGCATCGATCAGGATCGATTTGCCAGCCCCGGTTTCCCCGGTGAGCACGGAAAAACCGGGCCCCCACTCCAGGTCCAGCGTATCGATCACGGCGAGATTGTGGATCGTCAGTGCCTTGAGCATCGCGCGGGGCTGGTTCTTTCAGTCGGCGTCGGTTTTCAGCTGAGGTCCTCGGCCCCAGTGAAGTTTGTTTCTCAAGATATTGAAATAACTATAGTTAATAGGGTGGATCAAATGCAGGCGCACGGCCGAGCGGCGGATTTCCAGGGTTTCGCCGGCGGCGAGCGACTCGCTGTGCTGACCGTCGCAGGTGCACATCGCCAGCGTCGTGGGGTTGCCGTGCAGCACGACGCGCACGGTCTGGTGCGCGCCGACGACGATGGGACGGTCGGATAAGGTATGCGGGCAGATCGGAACCAGGGCGATGGCTTCCAGCGCCGGATGCAGGACCGGGCCGCCACCGGACAGGGCATAGGCGGTCGAACCGGTCGGCGAGGAGACGATGAAGCCATCGGCACGGTGTTGCGAGATGAACTCGCCGTCCAGCCAGGTTTCGAATTCGAGCATGCGGATCGCCGCCTGGTTGCGGATGACGACGTCATTGACCGCGAGAAAGGGGCCGGCGATGCCGCCGGCGCGGTGCACGCACGCCTCGAGCAGCAGGCGTTGCTCGCGGACATACCGGCCAGCGAAGACGGCGGCAAGGGTTTCGCGCATTTCCACTGGCGCGACATCGACCATGAAGCCCAGACGTCCCTGGTTGACACCGAGAACCGGAACGCCTGCCGGGGCTACGGCGCGCGCCGCCGATAGCAGCGTGCCGTCGCCGCCGACGACGATGACCAGGTCGCAGCGGCGGGCCATCTCGTCGCGGCTGGCGCGCTCGACGGCGGAGGGGCAATCGGTCAGCCCGGTGGCATCGATTTCGACCAGCACGGTCCGGCCCAGGTCGAGCAGGTCCTGGCAGAGCTGCAGCAGTGTCGGCGCGATGCGCACGTCGCCGTGGCGGCCGATCAGGCCGATGGTTCGGAACTCAGACATGGGCAAATCGGCCAAGGCAGGTGCCAGATCCCGGGAGGAAGCCGGCGAAAGGTAGCATGGAAAGGCCGCCGGTGCGGGTCCCGCGGCTATTGAAAACCGCGTTCAAGTGCTTCATTTTCTCCATATGTCCCAGGTCCTCGATGCACGCGCCGCAGAACTGCTCAAGCTACTCGTCGAGCGCTATATCCGCGACGGCCAGCCGGTCGGCTCGCGCACGCTGTCGCGCATGGCCCACCTCGGGCTGTCGCCGGCGACGATCCGCAACGTCATGGCCGATCTCGACGAGATGGGTTTCGTGGCCTCGCCGCATACCTCGGCAGGCCGCGTGCCGACCACGCGCGGGTACCGCTATTTCGTCGACAGCCTGCTTTCGCCGGAGCCGCTCACGCCGCAGGAACAGGAGCAGATCGCCGAAAGCCTGCTGCCCGGGGACCGCAACACGACCGATCTGGTCCAGGCCGCCTCGGATCTGTTGTCGCGGCTGACGCATATGGCGGGCGTCGTCACCGTGCCGCGCCGCAATTTTGCGATCCTGCGCCGCATCGAATTCCTGCCGCTGTCGGAAAACCGGGTGCTCGCGATCCTGGTCGTCAACCAGCACGAGGTGCAGAACCGGATTCTGCACACCGACCGGCCCTATGGTGTCGACGAGCTGGAACGCTATGCCAGCGTGCTCAACGAACATTTCGCCGGGCAAGACCTGATCAGTCTGCGCCAGGCGCTGGCGCAGGATGCGGGGGAGACACAGATGCGGCTCAACGCCGTCCTGCGTGAGGCGGCGCTGATGGCCGAGCAGGCGCTGCGCGGCGCCGAGAAGGCGGACTATGTCGTCGCCGGCAGTCCCAACCTCCTGAATTTTCAGGAACTGGCCGATCTCAACCGGCTGCGCAGCCTGTTCGATGCGCTCGACCGCAAACGCGATCTGCTCGATCTGTTCGATCAGTGCCTGCAGGCCGACGGCTTGCAGATCTTCATCGGCGATGAGTCCGGTTACCGCGTGCTCGACGAGTGCAGCGTGATCACCGCGCCGTACTATGTCGGCGGGCGCGTCGCCGGTGTCCTCGGCGTGATTGGGCCGACGCGGATGGCGTACTCCCGCATCATCCCCTTGGTCCAGGAGACCGCGCGCGCTCTGTCCGCCGGCTTGAAAGTGGACGGTTGAATCCCCACACACAGTGCGCGATACGCGCCGGCGCCCGCGCGCTTATCATGGCGCCCCTTCGCAAGGCCGGTAATTCCGGCGACCATCCACCGACTCGAACGACCGACATCATGAGTGAACATCCGGAGCAGGCTCCGACGCCGGCCGCCGACGCGGCTGCCGTCGTCACTCCCGACCGTGAGATCGAAATCTTGAAAGACCGTCTGGCGCAGGCCGAGGCACAGGCGCAGGCCGCAAAAGAAGCGCAGTTGCGCGCGCTCGCCGAACTGGAGAACACGCGCCGTCGTCTCGAGCGAGACACGCAGACCAGCCTGAAGTTCGCCAACGAAAAACTGATCGGCGAGCTGCTCGGCGTCTGCGACAGCCTGGAACTCGGGATCAAGGCGGCCACGAACGCCGAGGGTGCCGCCCAGGCGCTGCTCGAGGGCATGCAGCTCACATACCGGCAGTTGATGAGCGTGCTCGAGAAACACGGGGTCAAGCAGCTCGATCCCACCGGTCAGCCCTTCAATCCGGAATTCCATCAGGCGATGACGATGGTCGAATCCGCCGACGTCGCCGCCAACCACGTCCTCAGCGTGATGCAGAAGGGCTACACACTGCATGAACGGCTGTTGCGGCCGGCCATGGTCGTGGTCGCACGCGCGCCGGCATCCACCTCTTGAAAAGACCGGCCCTGCCGCCAGTAAACCCCGAGTACTGAACAATTCCTGGAGCATCCCATGTCCAAGATCATCGGCATCGACCTCGGCACGACGAACAGCTGCGTCGCCATCATGGAAGGCAGCACCGTCAAGGTCATCGAAAACGCAGAAGGCGAGCGCACGACACCTTCAGTTGTCGCCTATACCGACGAACCGCAGCCGATCGTCGGCCGCGCCGCCAAACGCCAGGCGGTCACCAATCCGCACAACACGCTGTTTGCCGTCAAGCGTCTGATCGGCCGTCGCTTCGAAGATCCGGAGGTCCAGAAGGCGATCAAGCATTCACCCTTCAAGATCGTCCGCGCCGACAACGGCGACGCGTGGGTCGAAGTCAAGGGTAAAAAGCTCGCTCCGCAGCAGATTTCCGCCGAAGTGCTGCGCAAGATGAAGAAGACCGCCGAGGACTATCTCGGCCATCCGGTCACCGAGGCCGTGATCACGGTGCCCGCGTATTTCAACGACAGCCAGCGCCAGGCCACCAAGGATGCCGGGCGCATCGCCGGGCTCGAGGTCAAGCGCATCATCAACGAGCCGACTGCGGCTGCGCTCGCTTTTGGTCTCGACAAGGGTGGCAAGAAGGACCGCAAAGTCGCGGTCTATGACCTCGGCGGTGGCACCTTCGATATTTCCATTATCGAAATCGCCGACGTCGACGGCGAGAAGCAGTTCGAAGTGCTCGCGACCAACGGCGATACCTTCTTGGGGGGCGAGGACTTCGATCAGCGCATCATTGAATACATCGCCGCGGAATTCCAGAAAGAGCAGGGCATCGATCTGCACAAGGATCCGCTTGCTCTCCAGCGCCTGAAGGAAGCGGCCGAGAAAGCCAAGATCGAGCTGTCGAGCACGACGCAGACCGATATCAACCTGCCGTACATCACTGCCGATGCGTCCGGGCCCAAGCATCTGAACATGAAGCTGACCCGGGCCAAGCTCGAATCCTTGGTCGAGGATCTCATCGAGAAATCGATGGAGCCTTGCCGCATCGCGCTCAAGGATGCTGGCCTCAAGCCTTCCGACATCGACGAGGTGATTCTCGTCGGCGGTCAGACGCGCATGCCCAAGGTACAGGAGGCGGTCAAGAAGTTCTTTGGCAAGGAACCGCGCAAAGACGTCAACCCGGACGAAGCGGTCGCCGTCGGTGCCGCGATCCAGGGTGCCGTGCTCTCCGGTGAGCGCAAGGACGTGCTGCTGCTCGACGTGACGCCGCTGTCACTGGGGATCGAGACGCTCGGCGGCAAGATGACCAAGCTGATCGAGAAGAACACCACGATCCCGACCAAGAAATCCGAGATTTTCACGACCGCCGAGGACAACCAGACGGCAGTGACGATCCAGGTCTATCAGGGCGAACGCGAGATTGCTTCAGCCAACAAGCTGCTCGGCCGCTTCGATCTGACCGGCATCGCGCCGGCACCGCGCGGCGTGCCGCAGATCGAGGTCACGTTCGATATCGACGCCAACGGCATCCTGCACGTGACTGCCAAGGACAAGGCCACCGGCAAGGAGCAATCGATCCGCATCACCGCCAACTCGGGTCTCTCGGAAGAGGAGATCCAGAGAATGATCAAGGACGCGGAGATGCACGCCGAGGAAGACCGCAGGTTCAACGAGCTGGTTGCCGCACGCAATCAGGCCGACCAGATGATCCACGCGGTCGAAAAGTCGCTCAAGGATCTCGGCGACGAGGTTCAGGCGGACGAAAGAAAGAGCATCGAAGATGCGCTCGCTGCGGCGCGCGAGGTGCTCAAGGGTAACGACAAGGCGACCATCGAGGCCAAGACCGAGGCGCTGGCGCAGCTTTCCGCCAAGCTGATGGAGCGGGTCTATGCCAAGAAAGGTGCCGAGGGAGCGGCCCAGCCCGGCGGCAATGCCGGTGGCACCGGTGCGGCCAAGGGCGACGATGTCGTCGATGCCGAATTCACGGAAGTCAAAGACAAAAAATAAGGCCGTACGCGATCAGGGTGAGGCGCAGGGCCTGAGGCCGCGCCTCACCCTTTGGTTTTTCTCGAATCATCAAGACGAGCGGAATCAGGGAGCGGTCATGATTCTGGTCGGTGCCCCACGGTTTGCCATGCGCACCTCACACCCATGAAGCGCGATTACTACGAAGTTCTCGGTGTCTCCAGAGACGCGGGAGAAGAAGAGCTGAAAAAGGCTTACCGCCGCCTGGCGATGAAATTCCACCCGGACCGCAATCCGGGTGACAAAGCGGCGGAAGAGAAATTCAAGGAGGCCAACGAGGCCTACGAGGTGCTCACCGATCCGCAGCGCCGTGCGATCTACGACAAATACGGTCACGAGGGCCTGCAGCGTGGCGCAGGTGGGGCCGATTTCGGCGGACCAGGTGGTTTTGCCGACATTTTCGGCGACGTGTTCGCGGACATTTTTGGCGGTGGCCGCCGCGGCGGGCCGCGGCGCGGAGCCGATCTTCGTTACCTGATGGAGCTGACCCTGGAACAGGCGGTGTTCGGCACCACGGAGTTGATCCGCATCCCGAGCTGGGAGACATGCGCCGACTGTCACGGTCACGGCACCGCCGACGGCAAAAAGCCGCCCGTCTGCCCGACCTGCCGTGGTACCGGCCAGGTGCGCATGCAGCAGGGATTCTTCGTGCTGCAACAGACCTGTCCGCATTGCCGGGGGCGCGGTAGTGCCGTCACCGATGCATGCAGAACCTGCCGCGGCGCCGGCAAGGTGCGCCGTGAAAAGACCCTGGAAGTGAAAATCCCGCCCGGCGTCGATACCGGGGATCGCATCCGCTTGACCGGCGAGGGCGAGCCCGGCGAGCTGGGTGGGCCCAACGGCGATCTTTATGTGCAGATCAACGTCAAACCGCACGAGGTGTTCGACCGGGATGGCAACGACCTGTATTGCACCGTGCCGATTTCCATCGTCACGGCGGCGCTCGGCGGCACGCTGAAGGTGCCGACCCTCGAAGGCCCTGTCGAGATCGACATTCCAGAGGGGACGCAGAGCGGGCGGCAATTCCGGTTGCGCGGTCGCGGTGTGCGCTCGCTGCGCACGGCCCACGCCGGTGATTTGTATTGCACCGTGATGGTGGAGACCCCGGTGAAACTCACCAAGACCCAGAAAGAGCTGTTGCGTCAGTTTGGATCGACCCTCGATGAAGAGGGCAGCAGCCATCATCCCGAGACGAGTTCCTGGCTGCGCAGGGCAAAACGCTTTTTCGACGACATCACCGGTGCTTGAGCGCGCGTTGGGGTAGGGCGCAGCATCGGTGGGTGGCAGCCACCGGCGGCCCTCGCCGAGTCGATCGGAACCCGTGATTTTCGACGGCGCTGCTGCGCGCAGACAGATACCACCTTGGTCCACAATCGTACCCCAAGCAAACGCAATGGGAGCCGTGTCATGAACGAACCGCACTACCACCTTGTCGTTTTCGGAGCGACGAGTTTCGTCGGGCAAATCCTCGTTCGCTACTTACTCGAACGGCATGGTGCGGGTGGGACATTGCGCTGGGCACTCGCCGGCCGTTCGCGCGACAAACTCGAATCCGTGCGCCGCACACTCGGCAGTGGTGCCGAAACCCTGCCTCTGATCGTTGCCGACGCCGCCGATGAAACAGCCCTGCGGGTGTTGTGTGCCCAGACCCGCGCCGTGGTTTCGACGGTCGGGCCGTATGCCTTGTACGGCTCACCGCTGGTGAAGGTCTGCGCCGAGACCGGCACCGATTACTGTGATCTGACCGGCGAGGTGCAATGGATCGCGCGCATGATCGCAGCCCACCAGGATGAGGCCCGGCGCAGCGGTGCCCGCATCGTGCACTGCTGCGGATTCGATTCCGTGCCATCCGATCTCGGTGTGCATGTTCTCCAGCGCGAGGCGCGGCGTCGTTACGGCGCACCGTGCGCACGGGTGAAGCTGCGCATCAAGGCGGCGCGCGGGGGATTCTCCGGCGGGACGGTGGCGAGTCTCATGAACGCCGTGCGCGAGGCAGCCGCTGATCCGGCGGTGCGCAAGCTGATGGGTAATCCCTACGCGCTGTGCCCGGATCTCGGCGCCGGACGGCCGCGCCAGCCGGACGTGAAGTTTGCCGAGTACGACGCCGACGCCGGGAGCTGGATCGGGCCATTCATCATGGCCGCGATCAATACCCGGATCGTGCATCGCACCAACGCGCTCTCCGGTGATGCCTATGGCCGCGATTTCGTCTATGACGAGGCGATGATGACCGGACCTGGCCCGCTTGGTGCTGCCGCGGCTGCCGGCATTGGCCTTGCGCTGGGGGGATTCATCACCGCAGTGGCCCTGCCACCGACGCGTTGGTTGCTGTCGCGATTCGTCGTGCCCAAGCCAGGCGAGGGGCCGAGTCCGGAGGAACAGGCACGCGGGTTTTATGACATCCGCCTGTTCGGCACGACTGCGGACGGCCGCAAGCTGCGACTCAAGCTCACCGGCGACCGCGATCCAGGGTATGGATCCACTGCGAAGATGCTCGGTGAGGCAGCCGTCTGCCTGGCGCTGGATGTGCCCAAATCCGCGCTGGCCGGCGGCTTCTGGACACCGGCGACCGCGATGGGTGATCGCCTGGTCGAGCGCCTGACCGCGCACGCTGGCTTGCGCTTCGACATCCTCGACTGATCAAGGCGCGTGCCTTCGACGGCATGACCTTGCCGGCGCGGTTCACGCAGCGGTCACGGTCCGTACATAATCTTTTCCGCAGATGCAGCAGCCGCTGCGGCCGGTGATTTCGAGGAACGACCATGCAGCTCTTGTTGCCACGCGGACGTAGCAATTCTTCCCGCCGCGAGTTTTTGCGCATGCTGTTCTGGAGCGCGGGCGCCATTGGTGCATCCGGGCCTTTGCTCAGCGCCTGCGGGGATAGCCGTCGTCCGCGGATCGCTGTGCCCCGCGGACGGTTTGCCGACATCGGCCCGCTGGGCGAGCCGGATGCCCTCGGCATTCGCGTGCCGCCGGGATTTTCGACGCGTATCGTCGCCATCGCCAATCAGCCCCCGGTCCCTGGCGGCAGCTATCTCTGGCATATCTTTCCGGATGGTGGCGGTGTGATGCCCAAGGCCGATGGCGGCTGGTATTACATCTCCAACAGCGAGATTCCAGGCTTTGGCAATCTCGGCACCCTGTATCCGCAACTCGCACCCTTTGGCGATGTACTCGATCGTTTCGCGCCGGGGCTCGGTGGCGCGAGTGTGCTCGAGTTCGCGGCCGACGGGACGGTGATCGATGCCTACCGGATTCTCTCCGGCACGACTTTCAATTGCGCGGGCTGCGTGACGCCGTGGAACACCTGGCTGTCTTGTGAGGAAGTGCCCGAGGGGCAGGTGTGGGAATGCGATCCGACCGGGCGCACGCCGGCCGTTGCGCGCCCGACGCTGGGCTTTTTCTCGCACGAGGCCACGGCGATCGATGTCGAGCGCCGCACCATTTACATGACCGAAGACTGGCCCGATGGCCGTTTCTTCCGCTGGGTGGCTTCCGAGTCCGACTGGCCGCGGGGTGCCGCACGGCCGGCGCTGCAAGACGGCAGGCTGCAGGTGCTCAAGATACTCGGGGATGGTGTCGAGGGCGCACTGCACGAACCGCAGCCGGTGGCCTGGATCGATGCGCTCGCCCCGGACCAACCGCAGGATCGTAACCGTGATCCAGAGAGCACACCGTTCGACGGTGGCGAGGGACTCTGGAACTTCAACGGGTACGTGTATTTCTCGACCAAGGGCGATAACCGCATCTGGGTTTACGACACGCATCGGGAGACGATCGAGGTCGTCTACGACTTTGCAACCAGCGACAATCCGATCCTCTCGGGTGTCGACAACATCACGGTGACTCCGCAGGGGGACGTGCTCGTCGCCGAGGATGGAGGCGACATGCAGGTGGTCGTGATTCTGCCGGACGGCACGCTCAAGCCGCTGCTGCAGATCACCGGACAGGATCAGTCGGAGGTCGCCGGCATTGCGTTCTCGCCCGATGGCCGGCGCATGTATTTCACCAGCGATCGCGGTGGTCCGTTACCCGGCGGTGGTTACGGTCCTGGGCTCGGCATCACGTACGAGCTGCTGCTGCCCGAAGGGCTCTAATGTTTCGCGCGTTGGCCGCCGTTGACGGTCACCGTGCCCGCTGCTTTAATCGCGCGACTCTCACGGGGAGTAGCCGAAGCGGCTTTCACGCTTCCGCCATGCCGTCAGCACGGGCTGCTGCTAGCCCCGGCATCGCGGACCGCGCCCAACACGCGGGTGGCAAGACCGGGCGGGTTTTGACTGCGTTCGTTCTTCATCCGAGGTTTTGTCCATGATCTCCATCGGTACGCCGCTGTTGTGGTCGCTGTTCGCGGTTTTCGTCGTCGTCGCGCTGGCGGTCGATTTTTTCGTGCTCAACCGTCAGGGTGCGCATCGCGTGTCAATGCGCGAGGCGGGGATCTGGACGGTGATCTGGATTCTCGTGAGCTTTGTCTTCGTCGCGTTTCTGTGGTGGGAGCTGGGGGGACTCGGCGACGATCCGGATGCCCGCCGGCTTGCCCACGACAAGGCGCTGGAGTTCATCACCGGCTATCTCGTCGAAAAAGCGCTCGCGGTCGACAACATTTTCGTCTTTCTGATGGTGTTCACCTATTTCGCGACGCCACCGGAATACCAAAAGCGTGCGCTCATGATCGGTATTCTCGGCGCCCTGGTGCTGCGCGCCGTGTTGATTCTTCTCGGCGCCTGGCTGATTGCGACCTTCCACTGGATTTTGTATCTGTTCGGGGCTTTTCTTGTCTTCACCGGCGTGAAGATGTGGTGGGCGGCGGGCCAGGAGCCGGACCTCGAATCCAATCCTGCGCTGAAGTGGATACGTCGTCATTTCCGTATCGCACCCCACTATGACGGTGAGCGCCTGTTCACGGTCATCGATGGCGTGCGCGTGGCGACGCCGCTGCTGGTGGTGCTGCTGCTGATCGGCATCGTCGATGTGGTGTTCGCCGTGGATTCGATTCCGGCCATTTTTGCGATCACGACCGATCCATTCATCGTGCTGACGTCCAACGTGTTTGCGATCCTGGGCTTGCGTGCGATGTATTTCCTGCTCGCCGGTATGCACGAGCGCTTCCATCTGCTGCCGTATGGCCTGGCCGTCGTGCTGGTGTTCATCGGTGCGAAGATGCTCTTGATCGATGTTTACAAGATTCCGGTGCAGTGGTCGCTGTCGGTGACGGCGGCGATTCTGGGCGTGACGATGCTGTTGTCACTGGTGATTCCTGGACAGCCCGATGCAAAGCCGCGCGGCGCCTATCCGTTTACGCGCCGCCGCGAGCAGCCGCCGCACGATGAACCCTGAGGCTTTCTCTGGAAGCTTTCTCTGTGAGTCTGCGCGACCCGCAAGCGGCACTGATGACTCTCTGCCGTGACGTGACTGCGTTACGATGCGTTGGCTGTATCGGCCGTATCCGCTAGTGGCTGATGGCTGCGCGTAGTTGCGCGTTGCCGCACCGACATCCACATCACAGAGACAAGGAGTGACGATGCGCGTTGCCGCCTATGGTGCCTACGCCGCCGACCGGCCGCTTCAACCGATGCACATCGAGCGCCGCGTGCCGGGTGTGCGGGATGTCCAGATCGAGATCGCGTATTGCGGCGTCTGTCATTCCGACCTGCATACCGTGCGTTCGGAGTGGCCGGGTACGCGTTATCCCTGCGTGCCCGGCCACGAGATCGTGGGACAGGTGAGCGCCGTCGGTTCCGAGGTCGAACGCTTCAAGATCGGCGATGTCGTCGGTGTCGGCTGCATGGTCGATAGCTGCAGGGTCTGCGCATCCTGTGCGCAGGGGCTCGAACAGTACTGCGAGCGCGGATTCGTCGCCACGTATAACAGTCCCTGCAAAGATGCGCCCGGACACACCCTCGGCGGTTATTCCCAGCGCATCGTCGTCGATCAGGACTTCGTGCTGAGCATCCGTCACCCGCGCGCACAGCTTGCCGCGGTCGCTCCCTTGCTCTGTGCCGGGATCACGACGTATTCACCGCTGCGGCATTGGCGGGTCGGACCGGGGATGAAAGTCGGTGTCGTCGGAATCGGCGGTCTCGGGCACATGGGGATCAAGCTCGCGCATGCGATGGGGGCGCAAGTCGTTGCGTTCACCTCATCGGAGCACAAGCGGGATGCGGCGCTGACGCTGGGCGCGGATGCGGTCGTCGTCACGAAAAACGCAAAGGAGATGAAACCGCATGCCCGCAGCTTTGATTTCATCCTCGACACGGTGGCGGCCAGTCACGATCTCGATGCCTTCGCCCGTTTGCTCAAGCGTGACGGGACGCTGTGCCTGGTCGGAGTTCCGGAACACCCCCATCCGGAACCGAACATCGGCACGCTCATCTTTGGCCGCAGGGCGCTGGCGGGTTCGTTGATCGGAGGCATCGCCGAAACCCAGGAAATGCTCGACTTCTGCGCCGAGAACGGCATCGTCGCAGACATCGAGTTGATTCCGGCGCAGCGCATCGACGAGGCTTATGACCGGATGCAGAAAGGCGATGTGAAGTACCGTTTCGTCATCGATGCCGCGAGTCTGGAACGTTGAGACGATGCGTCCACGCCGGCGGTCCGAAGTCACCGGGGGAACGTCATGAAACTGCTCAAGGGGCTGTTGATCGCGGTCACCGTGCTGGTCGCCGGCGTGCTGGGCGTTGGCCTGCTGCTGCCGGATACTGCGCATGTCGAGCGTGCGATCGTCATCCAGGCCAGGCCGGCGACGGTCTATACCGCGCTCAATGGTTTCCGCCAGTTCAACAAGTGGTCACCGTGGGCGTCTCTCGACCCGGGGACGCATTATGCGTTCGAAGGACCAGCCACGGGTGTCGGGGCTAAGTTTCGCTGGCGCAGCGACGACCCGGGGGTCGGTTCCGGCAGCCAGGAAATCCTCGAGGCGGTGCCCTACGAGCGCATCGCGGTCAAGCTCGTTTTCGAAGGATCCGACAGCGACAATCTGGCCACCTACACGCTGGCCGCGGAAGGCGAGGGGACGCGCCTGGTCTGGTCGTATGACACGGTGTTTCACGGCAACATCCTCGGCCGCTATTTCGGGCTGATGCTCGATGGCATGATCGGCCCCGACTACGAGCGTGGGTTGGCCAGGCTCAAGACCCTGGTCGAGGGGCTGCCGCAGACCGACATTGCCACGCTCGACGTCGAAACGCTGATGGTCGAGCCCCGGCCGATGCTCTATGTCGCGGCCGTGGCCGGACCCGATGACGCAGAAGCAGTGCTCGACGGCGCTTATGCCAGACTGCGCGCATACCTTGCCGCGTACGGCCGTCAGGCAGTGGCGGCTCCGATTGCGATCACCCGCGGCTACGACGTGGAAACGAAGCACTGGCGCTTCGATGCCGCAGTGATTCTCGATCCCCCCGACGATATTCCACCTGCGCCCGAGCAGGGCATCCAGGCCGGCACGACGTATGCCGGGCTCGTCCTGCGCGCAGTGCATACCGGTCCGGCTGCGACGATCGAATCGACGTACGACCAGCTCGCCGCCTGGCGCACGGTCGCCGGATTCGAAGACAACGGCGATGTCTGGGAGCAATATGTGTCCGATCCGGCGACGACGCCGGCGGCGCAGCGGATCACCCATATCTATTGGCCTGTGCGGTAGTACGACCGACGCTCCGCAATGGAGCAGGCAAAGACCAATAAAAAATAAAAAAGACCCGCTGGTGCGGGCCCAAGTCCCACGGGGGAAACGTGGGCGGCCAAGCCGTTCAGAGGCCGATTTCCCCGCCGTCGTCGCGGGTGATGACGATGGTCGCCGTGCGCGGCCGCTGTCCGGAAAGTGCGGGCTGGGTTGCGTCCCCACTCGGATGCGGCCAGTTGCTCTGGAAGTTTTCGAGATTGCCGTCTTCTCCTGGATGCTGGATGTTGACGAACATCGTCTTGGCATCGGGCGTGAGCTCGACACCGGTGATTTCGCAGCCGGGTACACCGACGAGGAAGCGGCGCAGCCGGTCGCCGGGGACGGCGCCGGCATAAGTCGTCACCGACCGGCCGTCGGCACCACCGATCACCACAGGCCCCCCGTCGCCGACCGTACCCGGCAGTGCGGCGAGCATCATGCAGTTGGTCGTGTCGGTGTAGGCGCCATCGTCGGTCTGGATCCACAGCAGGCCGCGGCGGTCGAACCACAGACCGTCGGGCGAGGAGAAATCGTTGCTGTCGTCGAGTGCCGAGACGTTGACCTGGGGATTGGTGTAGGACGCCCGGGCGCCGAAGAGATAGATATCCCAGACGAAGCGGTTCGCGCCGGTTTCTCGCCAGCGGATGATGTGCCCGTTGAGGTTGCCGCGCGCCTGGCTGAGCGAGCCATCCGGCGCGTAGCTGCGCGGATTGGCGGCGTTGCGCGGCTGTGAGCCGCTGCCGCCCTGGCCACGGCCATTGCTCGACGAGCTGCTGTTCGTGAGTGTGAAGTAGACCTCGCCGTTGGCGGGGTTGACCGCGCCCCATTCCGGGCGATCCATGCGCGTGGCGCCGGCGCGGTCGGCGGCAATGCGTGTAAAGACCGCGATCTCGGCCGCAGTCATGCCGGCGAGCGCCGGATTGTCCGGCGTCAGGGGCAGCCATTCGCCGGTGCCGTCCTCGTTGAACTTGGCGGCATAGAGCGTGCCGGCATCCAGATATTTGTCGCCGACGTCGAGGCCACCCCGGGTGGCGTCCGCCGGGTCCCAGTTCGCGGCGGAGACGAACTTGTAGATGTACTCGTTGCGGGCGTCGTCGCCGCTATAGCAGACCAGCGGCTGTCCGGCCACTGCAGGGGCAAACCACGCGCCTTCGTGTGAAAAGCGGCCCAAGGCCGAGCGCTTTCGCGGCGTGGCGTTGGGGTTGTACGGATCGATTTCGACGACGTAGCCGAAGTGATGAGGCTCGTTGCGGAAGTCCTCGGCGGCGCTTGCGCCGCGGCGCGAGGCATTGAAACGTCGTTGCAGAGGCCCCGTGTTCTGGGCGCGGTCCCAGTCCTTGTAGTTGAACAGGCGCGTGCCCGAGCGGATGCCGTAGCGGGCGAGTTCAGGCGTGTCGCTGGCGGCATCATCCAGCGTGAAATAGGCAAAGAAATTTTCCTCGTTGGTCAGATAAGTCCCCCAGGGGGTCACGCCATGGCCGCAGTTGTTGATCGTGCCGTAGGTGGTTTCGCCGGTGGGAGAGAGCGGGGTGATCAACAGCGCAGAGCCGCGCGCCGGGCCGCGGATCTCCATCGGGCTGTTGACGTGCCAGCGCTTGTTGAAGGGGGAGTTGCGCACAACCTGCCACTGCCCGCCCGATCGGGCCACTTCGATCACCGATACCCCGATCGCATACTGCTCCTTTACGACCTCGGCGAGTGGGCGCGAACCGTCGGCAAAGACCGTGGGGCCGTTGGCGTGCAAATAAGCCTCGGTGATCTCCTCGTGGTTGATTGCGAGCAGCCCGCGGTCCGAGCGCGTGCTGCCCCTCGGCAAAGGGTAGTAGGCCATCGCATCGTGGTGGTCGCCGGCGCGGCGGTCCCAGTGGCCGTCGTCGGAGCCATCATTAGCGTAGTCGGACAAATCCGGTGCAATCGGATCGCCCAAGGCGTACAACACGCGCGCCGAATAGCCCTGCGGCACGATGACGCGATCCTCCAGACTTTTGGGTACAGCGTCAAAGCCCAGGGTCTGGGGCCGCGTGGGCACGGAGGGGCTGCCGTCGTCGCCGCAGCCGGTGAGCATGAACGGGCCGAGCAGTCCGGCACTGGCGGCAGCCACGCTTCCTTTCAGGAGCTGGCGCCGGTCGAGCCGGCGGAGCAGGATGGATGCAAAGCTCGGGTTCGTGGAGGGATTGCTGTCTTCGACGGGATGATGGCTCATACGAGACTCCTTGCTTGCGTGGTGGAGCTGGCACAGTCGCCCGGAGCCTAAGCGGGCTCGATGACGGTTCCGCGATGTTTCGATGACAGACCCGATCCGCCGTTGGCGGTGTGATCCGGCATGGCGCAATCGTTGTTAAGATCAGCGTGCTACAGGAGATTCACGATGATTCGCATCATGTTGGTCGACGACCACCGACTGGTCCGCGCCGGCCTCAAGCGCGTGTTGACCGAGGTGGCGGACATGGAAGTCGTCGCCGAAGCCAGCAGTGGCGAAGAGGCGCTGGAGTTGGTCCGCACCGTCGTGCCCGACGTCGTGCTGATGGACATCAACATGCCGGGCATCGGCGGCCTGGAGGCGACGCGGCGTCTGCTCCAGCGCTGCCCAACGACCAAGGTCATCGTCGTGTCGATGCATCTCGAAGAGCCCTATCCCAGCCGCATGCTCGCCGCCGGTGCGGCGGGTTACATCAGCAAGGATTCGGCCGCCGACGAGGTCGTGACCGCGATCCGCCGGGTACACGGCGGCGGACATTACGTGGCCGCGGACGTCGCCGGCAATCTGGCGGCGAGCCTCGTCAAGGGCCCGAGCGGCGCTTCTCCCTTCGACCAACTGTCGCAGCGTGAGACCCAGGTGATGCTGATGGTCACCAAGGGTTATTCGACGCAGGAGATCTCCGACCGCCTGCACCTGTCGCCGAAGACGGTGAGCACCTATCGCTATCGCCTGTTCGAGAAACTGGGCGTGAGCAACGACGTCGAACTCACGCGCATGGCGATGCGCTACGGTTTGCTCGACGAACGCGCCGAGAACCGGTCCGAGATTTGATGGCGCAAGCGGATACGCCTTTCGATCATCGGGCGTTCCTGTCGCAACTGAGTACGCGCCCCGGCGTCTACCGCATGTATGGGGCCGGCGGCGAGCTGCTGTACGTCGGCAAGGCGCGCAATCTGCGCAAGCGGGTCTCCAGCTACTTTCTGCGCGACAGCGGCAATCCCCGCATCGAGCGCATGGTTGCGCAAATCCACCGCATCGAGGTGACGCTGACGCACACCGAGGACGAAGCCTTGCTGCTGGAGGCGGCGCTGATCAAGGAGTTCAAGCCGCGTTACAACGTCTATTACCGCGACGACAAGAGCTACCCTTACGTGCGCCTGACCGCGCACCGCTACCCGCGTATCGCCTACCACCGCGGCGCCCGCGTCCCGGGCGAGCAGTATTTCGGCCCGTTCCCCAGTGCATCGGCGGTGCGCGAAACGCTCGCGACCCTGCAGAAGCTGTTTCGCCTGCGGCCATGCCGCGACAGTTTTTTTGCCCACCGCGACCGCCCCTGCCTGCAGTATCAGATCAAACGCTGCTCCGCGCCGTGCGTCGGACGGATTTCCGAAGAGGAATACGCACAGGACGTACGCAAGGCCGTGCGTTTGCTCGAGGGCAGGGCCGATGAGCTCGCGCGCGAACTCACCGACGAGATGGAGCGTGCCGCCGAGCGTCTCGACTTCGAGCTGGCGGCGCGGCTGCGCGATCAGATCGCTGCGCTCAAACGCGTGCGCCAGAACGAGGCAATGACCGGCGGCGCCGAGGATCTGGACGTGATCGCCGTCGCGCCGCATGCAGCGATGAGCTGCGTAGTGGTCCTGAGCGTGCGCGGTGGGGTGAATCTGGGGCACAGCAGTCACTTCCCCAGCCATCCGCTGGATACGTCGCCGGAGGAGTTGCTCGAGAGCTTCATCAGCCAGCACTACCTCGCGCAGACGCCGCCACCGGAGATTCTGCTCAGCCATGCGCTCGGTGACGCCGGTTTACTGGAAGAGGCACTGAGCCAGCGCGCCAAGCGGCGGATCAGGCTGCGCAGGCCCCTGCGCGGACTCAAGCTGCGGTTGCTGGATATGGCCCAGCAGACGGCACACCAGGCCTTGTCCACACGGCTGCTGGAGACGGCCAGCATGGACGAGCGCCTGCTCGAGCTGCAGCGCGTGCTCGATCTGGACCGTCCGCCCCAGCGTCTGGAGTGCTTCGACATTTCCCACACCCAGGGCGAGCGTGCGGTTGCCTCCTGCGTCGTGTTCGATGCCAATGGACCGCTGAAAGCGGCATATCGCAAATTCAACATCGAGGGCATCACCCCCGGTGACGACTATGCGGCGATCCACCAGGCGGTGAGCCGGCGTTTCGCCAAGGCCAAGGCCGGGCAGGGGCCTTTGCCCGACGTGCTGTTGATCGACGGCGGGCAGGGACAGCTCGAGGCGGCGCTGGCGGCTGTGGACGAGCACGGAATCATGGACCTGCGGGTCGTCGCCATCGCCAAGGGACCGACGCGCAAGCCGGGTCTCGAGGCGCTGATCGTCCCGGAACAGGAACAGCCGCTGCGTCTGCCTGCGGATTCGCCCGCGCTACACCTGATCCAGCACATCCGCGACGAGGCGCATCGCTTTGCGGTTGCCGGGCATCGTGCGCGCCGCGACAAGGCGCGGCTCGGTTCGGCGCTCGACGAGATCGAGGGGCTCGGACCTGCGCGCCGGCGCGCCTTGCTGCGTGCCTTTGGCGGGTTGGCGCAAATCCGCCGCGCTAGCATCGACGAGCTGGCGCAGGTACAAGGAGTGTCGCGCACGCTCGCCGAGCGTATCTACGCGCATTTCCACTGAGCTGGGCTATCCTGAGCGCCCAGACCTCTTCATGCCAACCCGACTCACGTGCCGATCACACTGCCCCTGCTGCTGACGCTGATGCGCGTCGCGGTCATTCCGGTCGTGCTGGCCCTGTTTTTCGTGGATTGGCCTTATGCACGGCAGATTGCGACGGTGCTGTACACGCTGGCCGGTTTCACCGACTGGCTGGACGGCCATCTGGCGCGGCGCTGGAACCAGACCAGCAAATTCGGGGCTTTTCTCGATCCGGTTGCCGACAAGCTTCTGGTCACCGTCTGCCTGGTGATGCTGCTGCAAGATGCCCCGAGTGGCGTGCTGGCGGTGATCGCCGCGATCATCATCGGCCGCGAAATCACGATTTCGGCCTTGCGCGAATGGATGGCGGAGCTGGGCCAGCGCACCAGCGTCGCCGTCAGCCGCATCGGCAAATGGAAGACCGGATTTCAGATGACCGCAATCGGCATGATGATCTGGCAAATGCCACTGCTGGGCATTCCGATTTACGACATCGGTTACGCATTGCTGTTCGTGGCCGCGGCATTGACGCTCTGGAGCATGGTCGCTTACCTGCGCGCCGCCTGGCCGATTCTCCGTGACGGCGGATAGCGGTCTGCCGACACCACACGCCGCCGGCATGGATTTGTCCGATGGGTATCTCGCCGCAGGATCCGCCGGATCTTCAGCCGGATCGCAGCAGCACGTAGAGCGCGCCGCTGCCGCCATCCACCGGCCGCGCGCTGCAGAAGGCGAGCACGTCGCGACGCTGGCGCAGCCAGCCGTCGAGCAGCCGTTTGAGCACGGGGCCGCTGTTGGGCGAGCCGTGGCCCTTGCCGTGAATGATCCGTACGCAGCGGATGTCGCGCTGCCGGCATTCGGCGAGAAACCGCACGATCGCGTGGCGCGCCTGGTCGCGGTTGTGGCCGTGCAGGTCGAGGACGCGTTCGATGTGGTAGTGACCCCGGCGCAGACGTCGCAGCACCGCCTCCTGCACGCCGGGGGCGCGGTAGTGCAGCGTCTCTCCGTGTTCGAGCAGACCCGGATCGGGATCGAGCAGCATCTCGCGCAGGACTTCGAGATCGTCGGCTTCCCGCTGATGGGCACGCGGTTCGGGTCTGCGGCCTGGGTCTGCCACCCGCGGCGAGGGTGGGCGCGGGCGCACGTCGCGCATCGCCAGGCGGAACAGCCGGGCGTCTTCGTCGTCGATGGCGGTCATGGCAGGTTGGATGGGCGCAACCGCCGGCGGGTTCCGGCAGCGTCTGTGCGCATGATAGGGGACGGCCGGTTAAACTGATGAAAACCGCTTTGTCCGCATGAAAATCCTGCTCTCGAACGACGATGGCTGCATGGCGCCGGGTCTGGTGTGCCTGCGCGATTACCTGCGCAGCCGCCACCAGGTGACCGTCGTTGCGCCGGACCGCAATCGCAGCGGCGCCAGCAACTCGCTGACCCTGCTCAACCCGCTGCGCGTGCAGCAGCACGCCGACGGCACGCTGTGCGTCGATGGGACGCCGACCGATTGTGTGCACCTGGCGCTCACCGGACTGCTCGACAGCCAGCCGGACATGGTCGTCTCCGGCATCAATGCCGGCGCCAACCTTGGGGACGACACCCTCTACTCGGGGACCGTGGCCGCGGCGATGGAAGGCCGGCATCTGGGCTATTCCGCGATCGCGATCTCCAATGTCTCGATCGCCCCCAAGCATTACGACACCGCCGCGCGTGTCGCCTTGCGGCTGATCGAACGTCTGGAGGCGGCCCCGTTGCCCGGCGACACCATCCTCAACGTCAATGTGCCGGACGTGCCGTGGGAGCAGCTCGCCGGTTTCGAGGTGACGCGTCTGGGCAACCGCCACCGTTCCGATCAGGTGTTCAAGTCGCAGGATCCGCGGGGACGCACGATCTACTGGATCGGGGCTGCCGGCGCCGAGGCGGATTGCGGTCCGGGCACCGACTTTCACGCCATTGCCCACAACCGGGTCGCGATCACGCCCTTGCTCGTCGATCTGACGCGCTACAGCGCGCTCGAGCAACTGGGCAGGTGGGCCGAGGCGTTATGAGTGCACGCCGGTCCTCACACATGGCGACGACCTCGGCAGCCCACCCGGCGCAGCAGCGTCTCGTCGATGAGTTGCGCCGTCAGGGTATCGCCGACGAGCGCGTGCTGGGCGCGATCGCCAAGGTGCCGCGCCATCTGTTCGTCGATGATGCCTTGCAGAGCCGCGCTTACGAGAACACGGCCTTGCCGATCGGGCATGCGCAGACGATCTCGCAACCCTATGTCGTGGCCCTGATGACCCAGGCCGTGCTCGGTGGACGCAAGCCGCCACAGCGTGTGCTCGAAATCGGCACCGGCTGCGGCTACCAGACTGCGATCCTCGCCGAGCTGGTGCCCGTCGTATTCACGGTCGAACGCATCAAGCCCCTGTCGGAACAGGCGCGCAAGCGGCTCGGTGCGCTGCATTACCGCAACATCCACTTCGGCTATGCCGATGGCAGTCAGGGCTGGCTGCCGTATGCGCCGTATGACGGCATTCTGGTCACGGCCGGTGCGGAGGCGGTGCCGCCAGCGCTGATGCAACAGCTCGCGCCGACCGGACGGCTGGTCATGCCGGTCGGCCCACAGGGGGCGCAGCGCCTGAAGCTGATCGAGCGCCGGATCGCGGGTTTTCACGAACAAGACCTGGGTGCGGTCAGCTTCGTGCCCCTGTTGCCGGGGAAGTGCTGATATGCGCATTTTTGGCCGTCTGTACGACCGGATGCTCGATGCCGCGCGCCACCCGCACGCGGACTGGTACCTGGGTGCGGTCAGCGTCGCCGAATCCTCGTTCTTTCCGATTCCACCGGACGTGATGCTGGCGCCGATGGCGCTGGCGCGGCCGCGCGAGTGGGTCTTCCTGGCAACGCTGACGACCCTGACCTCGGTGATCGGCGGGCTGATCGGTTATGCGATCGGTCATTTCGCGCTCGATGCCGCGATGCCCCTGATCGAGCAGTGGGGGTACCGTCCGGCGTATGACACGGCCGTGCTGTGGTTCGAGCGCCATGGTTTTTGGGCCATTTTCGTCGCCGGCTTCACGCCGATTCCGTACAAGATCTTCACGGTCTCGGCCGGTGCCGCGCACATGGCCTTGCTGCCCTTCATCCTCGGGTCCCTCATCGGCCGCGGCGGTCGTTTCTTCCTGGTCGCCGGCTTGCTCGGTGTGCTCGGTCCGCGCATCGAGCCGCGTCTGCGCCAGTTTGTCGATGCGATCGGCTGGGTGACGCTTGCCGCCGTGGTCATCGGCGTGTGGCTGTGGCAGCGGTGAGAATCCTCGCGACGGGACTGTTATGCCTGGCGGCGGGATTGGGTGCCGGCTGTGCCGGCTGGTCCACCTGGGAAGACCAGCGGCAGCGCGATCCGCCGCCGTGGCGTGCGGTCGGGCCGGATGACTATGTCGTGCGCCGTGGCGATACCGTGTATTCGATCGCGTTCCGGCACAACCTCGACTACCGCGAGTTGGCACGCTGGAACGGCATCGGATCCGATTATCGGATCTACCCGGGTCAGGTCCTGCGCTTAAAACCGCCATCGGGTGTCGCCGCTGCGACCGATCCGCCATCGCGTCCGGCCTCTGCCCCGGGCAGTATTTTTTCCCGGCCACCGGCAGGCAAGCCTGCGGCACCGGCAGCGCCGACCCTCGATCCAGATACATCTGAGGGCCGTTATACCTGGGTCTGGCCCACCACCGCACCCATCGTGCGGGCCTATGGGATAGATGGCAACCGCGGGATCGATTTCGGTGGCCGGGAGGGGCAACCGGTCCTCGCCGCCGCGCCGGGCCGCGTGGTGTACAGCGGCAACGCGCTCAAGGGATATGGCGAGCTGATCATCATCAAGCATGATGACGTGTACCTGTCGGCCTACGGATACAACCGGGTCCGGTATGTCAAGGAGGGCGACGTCGTCACCGCCGGACAGCCGATCGCCGAGATGGGGCGTGGACCGGAGAACAGACCCCTGCTGCATTTCGAGATCCGGCGCAGCGGCAAGCCGATCGATCCGGCCGAGAAATTACCGCGCCATCCCAGCTGATCCGCCGATCGAGC
The DNA here is from genome assembly GCF_900113085.1 of Fontimonas thermophila. Lineage (GTDB taxonomy): Bacteria > Pseudomonadota > Gammaproteobacteria > Nevskiales > Nevskiaceae > Solimonas > Solimonas thermophila. The sequence goes on from NZ_FOOC01000004.1 coordinate 211,222, forward strand.
ATGCGTAAACCGTGCGCGTTTGCGCACGGTGCCGCCGGCGGATATCGGCTTTGCATCTTGCACACTGCGATTCGATAATACCGCCCCTTTTCAACCCGCCGTTTTCCACTTTCCGGGACGTCCGTGAACACCGTCTTCCCGCGCATCCAGCGCCTGCCGCCCTACGTCTTCAATATCGTCGGAGATTTGAAGAAGGCGGCCCGAGCCCGTGGCGAGGACATCATCGATTTCGGCATGGGCAATCCGGATCAGCCGACGCCGCGGCACATCGTTGACAAACTGGTCGAGGCCGCCGTGCGTGGCACCGAGTCCGAGTACGTCAAGCCCGAGCATCGCGACGAAGACGGCGTACACACGCACCGCTATTCGCTGTCCAAGGGTGTGCCGCGGCTGCGCCGGGCGATGAGCCGCTGGTACAAGACCCGCTACGACGTGGATCTCGATCCCGAGACCGAGGTCATCGCGACGATCGGCTCCAAGGAAGGGCTTGCGCATCTTGCGTTTGCAACGCTCTCCGCCGGCGACGTCGTCCTGGTGCCCAATCCGGCCTATCCGATCCACCCATACGGAGTCGTGCTCGCCGGTGCCGACGTTCGGCACGTGCGACTGACCCCGGAAGTGGATTTCTTCGAGGAGCTCCAGCGCGCGATCAAGGAAACCTGGCCGGCGCCCAAGATGTTGATCCTCAATTTCCCGGGCAATCCGACGACGCAGTGTGTCGATCTTGCGTTTTTCGAGAAGGCGGTGGCTTTGTGCCGGGAGCATCAGATCTGGCTGATCCACGATCTGGCCTATGCCGACATCGTCTTCGACGGCTATGTCGCGCCCAGCGTGCTGCAGGTTCCCGGCGCAAAAGAGGTGGCCGTGGAGTTCTTCACGCTGTCGAAGTCGTACAACATGCCGGGCTGGCGCGTCGGTTTCATGGCCGGCAATCCCACGCTGGTCGCGGCGCTGGCGCGGATCAAGTCCTACCTCGATTACGGCATGTTCACGCCGATCCAGATCGCCGCGATCACTGCGCTCGAAGGACCCCAGGACTGCGTGCGCCAGATCGCCGACATGTACCGTTCGCGTCGGGACGTGCTCTGTGACGGCCTCAACGCAGCCGGCTGGAAGGTCGAAAAACCCAAAGCGACGATGTTCGTCTGGGCCGAGATTCCGGAACCTTTCCGGCATCTGGGGTCGATCGAGTTCTCCAAGCGGCTGCTCGAGGAGGCCAAGGTTGCGGTCTCGCCGGGCATCGGCTTCGGTGAATACGGCGACGGGCATGTGCGCTTTGCCTTGATCGAGAACGAGCACCGCACCCGTCAGGCGATCCGCGGGATCAAGCGCATGCTCAGGAACGCATAGGAAGCAGCGCCGGCAGGGGGCCGCGGCAGCGGATGCACCCCAGGCCAGTTGCGGCGGTCTGCACGGGCGGAAACGGCGACAGCGATCTGATTCGGGATGAGCGCACCAGTAAGACTCGGAGTCGTGGGCTTGGGTACGGTCGGGCAGGGCGTGCTGCGCCTGCTCGGGCACAACGCGGAGGAAATCACCCGTCGTGTCGGCACATCCGTCGTCGTCACCGATGTCGCGGTGCGCGATCCGGCGCGTGCGCGCGACTGCGATCTGTCCGGGATCAGGGTGTGGGACGATGCCGTGCGCCTCGTGCGCGAGGCCGATGTCGATGTCGTCGTCGAGCTGATCGGCGGCAAAACTGTGGCCCGTGAGGTGATCCTCGCCGCGATCGCGCGCGGCAAGCCGGTGGTCACCGCGAACAAGGCCCTGCTCGCCGAGGATGGCAATGCCATCTTCGAGGCCGCACGCATGGCCGGCGTGGTCGTCGCATTCGAGGCGGCGGTCGCTGGCGGTATCCCGATCATCAAGGCGATCCGCGAGGGCTTGGCGGGGAACGTCATCGCCAGCGTGGCCGGGATCATCAACGGCACCTGCAATTACATCCTCACGCAGATGGCCGAGAAGGGCGAATCTTTCGAGGATGCGCTCGCGACGGCGCAGCGCCTGGGCTATGCCGAGGCCGATCCGCATTTCGACGTCGGCGGCATCGATGCGGCGCACAAGCTGGCGATTCTCGCCGCGATCGCCTTTGGCATGCCGCTGGCCTATGGCGAGGTCGCCGTCGAGGGCATTACCCACGTCACGCCCGAGGACATCAAAATCGCCCAGGTGTTCGGCTACCGCATCAAGCTGCTTGCCATCGCCAAGCGTCACGGCGCTGCGGTCGAGCTGCGCGTGCATCCGACGCTGATCCCCGATGACACCGTGCTCGCCAAGGTCGATGGCGTGCTCAACGCCGTCGTCGTGCACGGCAACGCGGTCGGCCAGGTGGGGTTTTATGGGCGCGGCGCCGGCGGCGATGCCACCGCTTCCGCAGTGGTTGCCGATGTGATCGATGTCGCGCGTGCGCTCGTTACGGATTCCCGGCACGTGGTGCCCGCTCTGGCGTTCCAGCCCGATGCGCTGCGGCCCTTGCCCGTGCTGCCGATCCGCGCGGTCGAAAGCGCGTTTTATCTGCGCCTGCGTGTCGCCGACGAGCCAGGCGTACTGTCCCAACTGACCGCGATCCTCGCGGCGCACGACATCAGCATCGAGGCCATTCTGCAACGCGAGCCGCGCGGCGGCGACGATGCGACCGTGGCCTTGATCACTTCGGTGATTCCGGAGCATCGCTTCGACGATGCGCTGGCCGAGATGCAGCGGCTGCCCTTCGTGCGCGCGGGCAGCGCACGCTTCCGCGTCGAGAAGTTCGACTGATCACCGCCGACGCGGATGGATACAGAAGCTGTCGCAGGAAAAGTTTTTCTGATTTAGAGACCGTCCGTGAGTTCTTACACCGGCATCATCGAGCATTACCGCAGCCGCCTGCCATTTGGTCCGCAAGTGCGCGCGATTGCCCTGGGCGAGGGGCGCACACCGCTGATTCGCCTGCATAACCTGCCACGCGACATCGGGTTCGAAGGCGAGTTGTATGTGAAGTTCGAGGGGTTGAATCCGACCGGTTCGTTCAAGGACCGGGGCATGACCGCGGCGGTGACGCAGGCGGTGCACGAGGGCGCACGTGCGATCATCTGCGCATCCACCGGCAATACCTCCGCCGCCGCGGCGGCTTATGCCGCGCGCGCCGGCATCACCGCCTTCGTGCTGATTCCCGAGGGCAAGATCGCGCTCGGTAAACTGGCCCAGGCCATTGCTCACGGCGCCGTCGTCGTGCAGATCGCCGGCAACTTCGACGATGGCATGCGCCTGGTCAAGGAAGTGGCCGAGAGTGCACCGGTGGCGATCGTCAATTCCATCAATCCGTATCGCCTGCAAGGCCAGAAGACCGCGGCCTTCGAGATCGTCGAGGCGCTCGGGCGGGCGCCGGATTACCACTGCCTGCCGGTCGGCAATGCCGGCAACATCACGGCGTACTGGATCGGCTATGCGGAGATGTCGGGCTGGGAGACGGCGGCGAACAGCCTGCCCGAGGCCTTGCGCCGGTATGACACCCATGCCGTCGTCGGCACGCGGCCGAAGATGGTCGGCTATCAGGCTGCCGGCAGCGCACCGTTTCTGCGCGGAGGGCCGGTTGAGCATCCGGAGACGGTGGCAACCGCGATCCGCATCGGTCATCCGCAGTCCTGGGACCGGGCGTGGATTGCACAGAAAGAATCCGGCGGCTGGTTCGACGAATGCACCGACGCCGAGATTCTCGCAACCCAGCGGCGGCTCGCCGAGCGTGAAGGGGTGTTTTGCGAACCCGCATCGGCGGTTTCGCTGTGCGGCGCGCTGCGCGACATCCAGTCTGGGCGTATCCCGCAGGGTGCGACCGTGGTCTGCACCTTGACCGGTAACGGCCTGAAGGATCCGGACATCGTGATGAAGAACGGTTTGCAGGGCCTGATTCGCGTGCCAGCCGAGCGTGGCGCCGTCGAGAAGGCGCTGCTCGACCGGCTGTCCTGAGGACCGTGGCCGGCGCCGATCCCGTCATCCGCCGCCGCGCCGCCGGCGATCCGGAGCGTCTGCCGTCCTCGTTGCATCCGGTATTGCGCCGTGTGTACGCCGCGCGCGGCGTGCAGGCGCACGAGCTGTCGCTGACGCTCTCCGATCTGCTGCCGCCCTCCGGTCTGCTGGGAATCGATGCCGCGGCCGCGCGACTGGCCGATGCGATCGAACGGGGTGAAGGGATCGTCGTCGCCGGGGATTACGACGCCGACGGAGCCACCGCCACGGCCGTTGCGGTGCTCGGTCTGCGCGCACTCGGGGCCGCGGATGTGCACTATGTCGTGCCGGACCGCTTCCGCATGGGCTACGGTCTGTCGCCCGCGCTGGCACAGATGGCGGCTGCGACCGGTGCGCGCGTGCTCGTGACCGTCGACAATGGCATCGCCAGCCTCGCCGGTGTCGAGACCGCACGCGCGCTCGGTCTGGCCGTCATCGTCACCGATCATCATTTGCCGGGGCCCGAGCTGCCGGCAGCAGATGCCATCGTCAATCCCAACCAGCCGGGCTGCCGGTTCGCATCCAAAGCGCTGTCCGGCGTGGGGACGATGTTCTATGTGCTGCTCGCCGTGCGCGCCGAGCTGCGCCGGCGCGGGGCATTCGCGGTGCGTCCGCAACCCCATCTCGCGGAGTTGCTGGATCTGGTTGCGATCGGCACGGTTGCGGACGTCGTGCGCCTGGATCACAACAATCGCATTCTCGTCGAGCAGGGCTTGCGGCGTATCCGCGCCGGGCGTATGCGCCCGGGGATCGAAGCATTGCTGCGCTGTGCCGGGCGCCAGGCCACGCGCCTGGACGCGCAGGATCTCGGCTTTGCGCTGGCTCCGCGGATCAATGCCGCGGGCCGGCTCGACGACATGCGCATCGGCATCGCCTGCCTGCTTGCGCCGGACCTGGCTGCCGCACAACCCCTGGCGGAGACACTGGACCGGTTCAATCGCGAGCGCCGCGACATCCAGGAGCAGATGCAGCTCGATGCCCAGGCCCTGATCGAGGACGCCGGCCGCACCGGACTGTGCCTGTTCCATCCCGACTGGCACGAAGGCGTCGTCGGACTCGTTGCCTCCCGTATCAAGGAGCTCCATCACCGGCCGACGATCGCATTCGCGCGCGCGCAGCAGGAGGGCGAGCTCAAGGGCTCCGGGCGCTCGATCCCGGGCCTGCACCTGCGCGACGTGCTCGCCGCGATCGATGCGCGGCATCCCGGCCTGATTCTCCGCTTCGGCGGTCATGCCATGGCGGCCGGATTGACGCTGAAAGCAGCGCACCTGGCTGAATTCGCGGCCGCTTTCGATGCCACATGCGCCGCGCAGCTCGATGAGGTCGCGCTCGAACGCCTGATCGAGACCGATGGTCCGCTCGATGCGCACGAGCTTAATCTCGACACGGCGCGTGCCCTGGAGCAGGGCGGCCCCTGGGGTCAGGGGTTTGCCGAGCCCTTGTTCGAAGGTACGTTCGAGGTCGTCGAGGCGCGCGGCGTCGGCAGCGAGGGCGCGCATGTCCGCTACCGCCTGCGCCACGACGGCGGGCTCACCGTCACGGCGATCGATTTTGGCGGCGCATCGCGTCTGTGCGCGAACGGACGGGTCGCTGCGGTCTATGCCTTGTCCGTCGACCGCCATCAGGGCAGCGAGGCGCTGAATCTGCGCATCGTCCATCTGCGCCCGTTGTAGGACGATGGCGTAGGCAAAATCTACTGTCGCAGGTCCCGGCCAGAGCACCTAGGATCACGATCATTCGTTTCATCCTGTCTGCAAGAGGTGCGCCGTGGGGAGTGTCAGATCGGTTTTGTGCGCCGGCTGGATGGCGGTGTGGCTGTCGGCCTGTGGCAGTTCGGAACGGGCGCAGGTGATCGCACCGGGCCCGCAGGCTGCGCCGCAGACGCGCTTTGATCTCGCCAACCGCTGCTTTGCGCTCAAGTCCCTGGATGCGGACCGTTTTGTCGTACGACAGGGTTCGGGCTATGCGGCGAGCGGTTCTACGCTCGATGGTGCCGAGCGCTTCTACATGAAGCCCACGGCCCTGGGCGAATATCTGTTCTATGCCCGGGACCGCGTGCTGCTCGCCGGCAACGGTGCTGCGGTCGAGGCCGCGACGGCGGCGTCGGCGCTGTCAGACTGGCGGCTCGAAACCACCGCGCCGGGCCGTTACACCGCGCGTCTGGATGCGCTGGGCAAAGCGCTGGCGACCGATGCGCAGGGTCAGCTCGTGCTCGCCGATACGCCCGTCGAGCTGGCCTTCGTTCCGGCCACGGAGTGCACGGCCTACCCGGAAATTCCCACCGATGTGATCGGTGAAACCTACAAGGGCCGCGGCGTGGACCAGCCGGTCGTCGGCTTTGCCGAGGTACACACCCACATGGCGATGGGTCATGAAATGTCCGACGGCAAGACCCGCGTTGGTCCCTCCGCCGGCGGCGCTCTCTACGGACAGATGTTCCACCGCTACGGTGTGCCGCATGCGCTCGAGGACTGCGAGCAGTGGCACGGACCCAATGGCATCCGCGATCCCGAGGCGCTGATTCTCGATCAGGAGCCGCTCAAGCTGCATGACACCCAGGGATGGCCAACCTTCGTCGATTGGCCCGCGCACGATTCCCAGCTGCATCAGGCGATGTACTACAAGTGGGTCGAGCGGGCGTGGAAGGCGGGTCTGCGCATCATGGTGTCGGAAGGCACCAACATCGAGGCATTGTGCGATGTCGCCCGGCTGTATATGAGCACCGTGCGCCCGGATGCCGTCGGCTTTGAGTGCCGCGACATGGATCTTGGCATCGCGCAGATCAAGTATCTGTATCAGCTGCAGGATTATGTCGATGCGCAGGAGGGCGGCCCCGGCAAAGGGTGGTTCCGCATCGTCAAGGATCCGGCCGAGGCGCGCCGTGTGATCAACGAGGGCAAGCTCGCCGTCGTGCCGGGTCTGGAATTTTCCAATGTGTTCCGCTGCAACGTGCGCTTCGACCCGCTCGGCGGCGAGACGTCCGGCTGCACGCGGGAGGACATCGACCGCCAGATCGATGAAATCTGGGAATTGGGCGTGCGCGAGATCTTCCCCTACCACGATGTCAACAGCGCGCTCGGCGGCACCGGGATCTTCGACGGGTTGGCGCTGAATCTGGTCGGTTTCTACGGCACCGGCCGGTTCTGGGAGACGTATGACTGTCCCAACGGCGGAGAGGGGGAGACCTATTTTTATGACGCTGGCGCGTACATGACGACCGCGCTTCCGGGTACCGGCAACGATCCGCTGACGCAGGCGGTGATCGGGCTGCTGCAAGGGCCGGCACCGATTTATCCGCCGGATCGGCGGCAGTGCAACGCGCGCGGCATGACCGAGCTCGGGCGCTATGCGATACAGAAGCTGATGGAAAAAGGTTTCATCATCGACATCGACCACGCCGAGCTGTCGATCAAGAGCGAAATGATCGCGATGGCCAAGGCGCAGAACCCGCCGTATCCGCTGATCTCGGCGCATGGCGGCCACGGCGGGATTTCGATGGAGCAGGCCCGGGATATCCTCGCGCTCGGAGGCCTCATCTATCCGATGAAGCCCAATGGTCGGGGCCATGTCGAGTTCATCGAAAAGCTCAAGCCAGTCTGGCAGGCTGCCGGCCGCACCGATCCGATCGCGGTCGGTTATGGCATGGACGCCAATGGCATCGCCAACCGGGCGCGTCCGCGCGGTGCCGGCGCCGAGCCGGTGCGCTATCCGTTCACGCTGTTCCGCGGCGAGGACTGGGGGCCAATGTTCGCAGGCATCGCGCCGGTGACGTTCAATCTGCAGACTATCCCGGAGAGCGGCAAGACCTGGAACATCGATGAGGTCGGCACGGCTCATTATGGGATGGTCGCCGACTACGTCGAAGAAATCCGGCTCGAAGGTGGCCGCGAAGCGCTCGAAGCGCTCTACCACTCCGCCGAAGCCTATCTGCGCATGTGGGAGCAGACGGTCAATCGCTGAGGCGGGTGATGAGACTTGCGATCTTCGGGGTGCTGACGGCGGCGGTGCTCGCCGGATTGTGGTGGTGGCTCAAGCCCGCCCACCGTCCGGCGCCGGTGCCACCGCCGGCCGCCGCCGTGCCGGCACCGGCGCAGGAGGCGCCGGCTGCGCCCACGCCGCGGCGGTTTCATTTGCGCGTGCCCGCCGACACCGGTGCCGATGGCGTACTGCGGGTACGCAAAGGAGAAGCGGTCGTCATCACCGTCAGCAGCGACCGTGCCGACGAGCTGCACCTGCACGGCTATGACCTGACCCTGGATCTGCGTCCGGGCGAGACGGGGACGCTGGCCTTTACCGCGGCGCATGCTGGCCGCTTCGAAATCGAGCTGCATCGCGGCCATGTCGCGCTCGCTGTGCTCGAGGTCATTCCCGACTGAGCGCGTCTTGCGGTGGGTCGCTGCGCTCGCCCTGGGCGCGGCGCCGACCCTTGCCGCCGCCCATTCTTTCGGCCGCATCTACAACCTGCCGGTGCCGTTCTGGCTCTACGCCTACGGTGCCGCAGCGGCGCTGGTGCTGTCGTTTCTGGTCGTCGCCTGGTTTGGCAGCGCGCCGGCGGTATCCGTCGATCCGACCGGGCGCGATCTGTCGCAGGCAGCCTGGCTGCGCCTGCTGCGCCGCTGGCATCTGCCGCGGCTGCTGCGTTGGCTGGCGTTGCTGTGCCTGCTGCTCTGCGTGCTGACCGGCTATTTCGGCACGCGCGATCCCTACCGCAATTTCAACATGACCTTTTTCTGGGTCGTGTTCGTGCTGGGGTTTTCCTACGCGACCGCACTGCTCGGCGATCTTTACGCCTATATCAACCCCTGGCGCACGCTCGCCGCACTCGTCGGGCGCATCTGGCACGGGTATCTGCAGGGGCGCGTGGCTTACCCGTCGTGGCTGTCGTACTGGCCGGCGCTCGTGCTCTACATGGGTTTTATCTGGATCGAACTGTTCGGTTTCACGCGTCCGGTGTCGCTGGCGCAGTGGCTGGTGATCTACACGGGGCTGAATCTGTGTGCGGTAGGGTTGTTCGGCGCCCGTGCATGGTTTCGCTATGGCGAGTTCTTCGCGGTCTTTCTGCGCCTGCTCGGCCTGATGGCGCCCCTGCAGTGGCGTGCCGGTGGAGGGTTACGCCTGCGTATGCCGTTCTCCGGCTTGCTGCAGACCCGCGCCGAGAGCTGGAGCCTGGTCGTGTTCGTGCTGTTCATGTTGTCGTCGACGGCGTTCGACGGCCTGCGTGCGACGGTGCCGTGGTACCGCCTGTTCTGGGGAGATGCCACCGGCCTTTTAACCGCATGGCTCGGCGAGCCGCCGATACGGTTGTGGGTCGAGCTGCGCCCCTGGTATCTGGCTTACGAGACGCTGAGCCTGCTGCTCTCGCCATTTTTGTACCTCGCGGTTTACTTGTTGTTCATCGCGTTGGCGAAGTGGCTGGGGCGTAGCCACGCAAGCGTGCGCGAACTGGCCTTTGCATTTGCGTTTTCCTTGCTGCCGATCGCGCTCGTCTATCACATCACCCATTACTACACGCTGCTGTTGACGCAGGGGGTGAAGATCATCAGCCTGCTGTCCGATCCATTCGGTTACGGCTGGAACTTGTTTGGCACCGCCGGTCTTTTCCGCGCACCGATCCTGCCGGATCCGGGGACGGTCTGGCATACCCAGGTCGGATTGATCCTGTTCGGTCATGTCGTCAGCGTCTGGATCGCGCACCTCGAGGCGCTGCGTTTGTTCGCCGGGCGTATCCGCGCGCTGCTGAGCCAGCTCCCGATGCTGCTGCTGATGGTTGCATTCACGACCGCGGGTCTGTGGATTCTGGCGCAACCGATCCAGTTCGCGCCCTGAAATTTCACGCAAGCAGGCGATTCACCGTGTGCAGCGCATCGACCAGTTGGTCGATGTCATCGCGCCCGTTGTAGAGGGCGAGCGAGGCGCGGGCGGTGGCCACAAGACCCAGGCGCTGCATGAGCGGCATCGTGCAGTGATGCCCAGTGCGAATCGCAACGCCGGCCATATCCAGGATGCTGCCGATGTCCTGCGGATGCGCCCTGTCCATGACGAAAGACAGGATGCCGCTTTTTTGCGGCGCGGTACCGACGAGATGCAAACCGGGCACGGTTCTCATGCGCTCGGTGGCGTAGTCGAGCAGCGCGTGTTCGTGTGCGGCGACATTGTCGATGCCAAGGCTATCGAGGTAATCGAGTGCGGCTGCAGTGCCGATGGCGCCGGCCATGTTCGGGGTGCCGGCCTCGAACTTGTACGGAACATCGTTCCAGGTGCTGCCTTCGAAAGCGACGCTGCGGATCATGTCGCCGCCGCCGTCGCGCGGCTGCATGGTTTCGAGATGTTCGCGGCGGGCGTAGAGGAACCCGAATCCGGTCGGGCCATAGCATTTGTGTGCGGAGGCGACGTAGAAATCGGCGCCGAGTGCACGCACGTCGATGCGGGTGTGGGCAAGCGCCTGCGCTCCATCCACGAGCACCGGGATGTTGCGCGCATGCGCATGTTCGATCATCTGCGCGATGGGGTTGACCGTGCCCAGGGTGTTGGAGACGTGGCAGACGGCGACCAGCCGGGTGCGCGGATTGAGCATCGCACGCCAGGCGTCGAAATCGAGCGCACCGTGTTCATCGAGGGGAGCGGCAACGGTTTTTGCACCGACGAGCTGCCACGGCACGATGTTGGAATGGTGCTCCATCGCCGTCAGCAAGACCTCGTCGCCAGCCTGCAGGCGTGGAGCGAGAAAGCCCCGTGCGACCAGGTTGATTGCGTCGGTCGCGCCGCGTGTGAAGACGATTTCTTCGCGCGCCGCGTTCAGCCAGGCGGCGATGCGGTCGCGCGCGCGCTCGTAGGCGGCAGTCGCGCGCGCAGCCAGCTCGTGCACGGCGCGATGCACATTGGCATTGGCGTGGCGGTAGTAGTCATCCATCGCGGCGAGTACCGCGGCGGGCTTGTGCGTCGTCGCTGCATTGTCCAGATAGGCCAGGCGCTTGCCGTGGATGCGCTCGGAGAGGATCGGAAAGTCGGCACGCACGCGCGCAAGATCGAACGTGTTCATGTCAGTTCCGTGATCCCGGCACCCCCGTCCATGCGGGTGAGGAATTTTGCGGTGATCTCGCTGCGCAATTCGGGAGGATGGATGTGCTGGAAGATTTCGTTGGCGAAGCTGTAGGTCAGAAGTGCACGGGCTGCCGCTTCGGGTACGCCACGCGTGCGCAGATAAAACAGGGCCGTGGGGTCGAGGCGACCGAAGGTTGCACCATGCGCGCATTTGACGTCATCCGCGTAGATCTCCAGCTCGGGTTTGGCATTGATCTGGGCCTTGCGCGAGAGCAGCAGATTGGCGATACGCAGTTCCGAGTCGGTTTTCTGGGCGTGCGGATGGACCATGATTCTGCCGTTGAAGACGGCGCAGGCTCGATCGAAGGCAAGGCCGCGGAAATACCCGCGGCTGATGCAGTGCGCGGCGCGGTGATCGACGCGCACGTGATGGTCGAGATGGGTTGCTCCAGCAGGAGCATATAGCCCATACAGGTGCGCCGTGGCACCGGGGGCATCGAGAGCAACCGCCAGGTCGTGGCGGGCAAAACGCGCGTCGAGGTCGATCGTGACGATGTCGACGCGCGCGTTTTCGGCCACGCTGATCGCGATACGTGTGATGCGGTGGGCCGCTTCGCTGGCGGTGAGCACGCGGGTCAAGCGCAGACGCGCGCCCGGCGCCAAGGCAAGCGTGATGAAGCAGGTGGCAAAGCGCGTGTCGCCGGCATCTTCGAGTCGCAGCTCGGCGTTGCCGTCGACGGTCAGGTGATACCGCCCATGACGCCCTGTATCGAGCCTGACCTGGCCGTCGATCGGACGATGCTGCTGCCCGCCGGCGAGAGCGGCATTGAGCGCATCGAGACCGTCGGCATAGTCGGCGGGAAATTCGTGGGTGTCGGGGTTGGGGGCGATGTCTTCCGCAGCGAGTGTCTGCAGCACCGAAAGATCGGTGTACTTCCATTGCTCTTCGTGCGGTCCTGGCAGTCCGAGGCGTAGCAGCGCATCGAGTGCCGCACGGCGTGCGGCGCTAACATCCGGGAGTGCCTCGATCGCGGTGACGATGTTGTCCAGCATCATGCCGCATCCAGCCAGCCGTAACCTTTTTCCTCCAGCTCGCGCGCAAGATCGGGCCCGCCCGATTTGACGATGCGGCCACCGGAGAGCACGTGCACGTGATCCGGCTGCACATGGTCGAGCAGGCGCTGGTAATGGGTGACCAGCAAAGTTGCGCGCGCTGGCGAACGCAGGGCATTGATGCCTTCGGCAACGATTTTGAGTGCGTCGATGTCGAGTCCGGAGTCGGTTTCGTCGAGCACCATCAGCTTGGGTTCGAGCACGAGCATCTGCAGAATCTCGTTGCGCTTCTTCTCGCCGCCGGAGAATCCCTCGTTGACGCCACGCGACAGCATCGCGGGATCCATCTTCATCTGCTTGACACGGTGGCGCACCCAGGCGAGGAAATCCGCCGCTTCGAGCTCGGGTTCACCGCGGTGCTTGCGCTGGGCATTGACCGCGGCCCTGAGGAACACCATGTTGCTGACGCCGGGGATTTCGACCGGATACTGGAAGCCCAGAAAAATGCCGGCAGCGGCGCGCTCCTCCGGCGGCAACGTGAGCAGGTCACGCCCTTCGAACCGGATGCGGCCATCGGTGACGATGTAGTCCTCGCTCCCGGCGATGATTTTCGACAGCGTCGATTTGCCGGAGCCGTTCGGGCCCATGACGGCATGGACCTCGCCGGCGTTTACCGTCAGGTTCAGCCCTTTGAGGATGGCGGTATCGCCGGCACGGGCGTGGAGATTTTCGATTTCGAGCATGGAAGCTGGAACGTTTGTTCTGGCGAATGCGTGATTCATCAAACCGCCGAAAGAGGCAGGGCAGGGTGAAGCGATGCGGCGGTTCACCCGTCTTTGGCGTGCTGGTGCACAGGCAGGTTCGTGGCCGCCGTCAACCCACGGCGCCCTCCAGAGAAACCTGCAGCAGCTTTTGCGCCTCGACGGCGAACTCCATCGGCAATTCCTTGAATACCTGTTTGCAGAAGCCGTTGACGATCATCGAAACTGCATCTTCCTCGCCGATACCGCGTGTGCGCGCATAGAACAGCTGTTCGTCGCTGATTCTGGATGTCGTTGCTTCGTGTTCGACGATTGCCGTCGGATTGCGGATCTCGGTGTATGGAAACGTGTGCGCGCCGCAGCGATCACCGATCAACAGCGAATCGCACTGGGTGTAGTTGCGTGCGTTGTCCGCAGATTCCAGCACCCGCACCAGGCCGCGATAGGACTGCTGGCCAAATCCGGCCGCGATGCCCTTGGAGACGATCGTCGAGCGCGTGTTCTTGCCGACATGGATCATCTTGGTCCCGGTGTCGGCCTGCTGGTGATGGTGGGTCAGTGCCACCGAGTAGAACTCGCCCACCGACTCGTCGCCGCGCAGGATGCAGCTTGGATATTTCCAGGTGATCGCCGAGCCGGTCTCGACTTGGGTCCATGCGATCTTGCTGCGCCTGCCGCGGCAGTCGCCGCGTTTGGTGACGAAGTTGTAGATGCCGCCGACGCCGTTTTCGTCCCCTGGATACCAGTTTTGCACCGTCGAGTACTTGATCTCGGCCTCATCGAGCGCGACCAGTTCGACGACGGCGGCATGCAGCTGGTTTTCATCGCGTTGCGGCGCGGTGCAGCCTTCGAGGTAGGAAACATGGCTGCCGGCTTCCGCGATGATCAGTGTGCGTTCGAACTGCCCGGTATTGCGCTCATTGATGCGGAAATAGGTGGACAGCTCCATCGGGCAGCGCACCCCCTTGGGGATGTACACGAACGATCCGTCGGTGAATACCGCCGAATTGAGCGCGGCGAAGAAGTTGTCGCCAAAGGGCACGACCGAACCCAGATACCGTCGCACCAGCTCCGGATACTCCTGCACCGCTTCGCTGATCGGGCAGAAGATCACGCCGGCTTCGGCGAGTTTTTTCTTGAACGTCGTGGCGACCGAGACCGAGTCGAACACGACATCGACGGCCACGCCGGCAAGCATTTCCTGTTCTTTGAGCGGAATGCCGAGCTTGGTGTAGGTCTCGAGCAGCTTGGGATCGACCTCGTCAAGGGATTTCGGCCGCTTGGCCATCGACTTGGGAGCCGAGTAATAGGAAATCGACTGATAGTCGATCGCTGGGTAGCGCAGATGCGCCCAGCGTGGCTCGCGCATCGTCAGCCAGCGGCGATAGGCCTTGAGGCGGAACTCGAGCAGCCAGTCGGGTTCTTTCTTGCGCGCCGACAAGGCGCGGATCACGTTCTCGTCGAGGCCGGGCGGGAGCGTATCCGCAGCGATATCGGTGACGAAGCCGGCACCATAGCTGCGGTTCTTGACCAGCTCGCGAACATCTTGGGCGTTGGCGGACATGATTTATGGAGAGTCAGCGGGCGGACGATGGAAGGTCAGCACGAATTCCGCGCGCGCACGAGCGGGTGGCGGTGCAGCCATTTGGGCGAGCGTGACGGCTTCGAGGGCTTGACGGATGGCGATGTTGATCAGACGCCAGTTCGCGCGCGTGCTGCAGGCCGACTCCAGCGTGCAGCCGCCCGGGTGTGTGGCACACTCGGTGACGCCGATCGGGCCTTCGAGCGCCGCGATGATGTCGGCGACACTGATACGTTCGGCCGGGCGTGCCAGACGATACCCGCCGTGTGCGCCGCGCAGTGACTGCAGCAGTCCCCCGCGTGCCAACGCCTTGAGCAGTTTGGCGACAGTGGGAGACGGCAGACCGCTACGCTCGGCCAGCTCGAGCCCGCTGTGTACGCGCGCGGCATCACGCGCGATCAGCGTCATCAGCACGGTGGCGTAGTCGGCGAGTTTGCTGAGCTTCAGCATAATAGGACCGAAATGGTACACAATGATTGTACGCGCCGCGCGCGTGTGCCGCAATCGACGGCGGCATATCAGCGATCAGGGATCCATTTGAGGAACCAAGAAAGGAGCCATATCGGCATGGACGATACAGATCTGGCGTCGGCACCGGAGTGGGACGTCGAGCGTCCTTACGTCGAGGTGGTGGATGTCGGGCCCGAGCATCTGGACCGTTTCGGACATACCAACAACGTGGTTTATCTGTCGTGGCTGGAGCGCGTGGCCTGGGGCCATTCGGTGAGCCTGGGGCTGGATTTCGCCGCCTACGAGCGGCTCGGTGCCGGCTGTGTCGCGCGCCGCCACGAGCTTGACTATCTTGCGCCGACCTTTGCCGGCGATCGCCTGTGGGTGGCCACCTGGGTACACGAGAACGATTTTAGGCTGTCGATGTGGCGGCGTTACCAGATCCTGCGCGCCTCCGATCGCAAGACCGTACTGCGCGCGGCGACGCAATGGGTCTGCATCGACATGAAAACCGGCCGGCCGCGGCGTATGCCACCGGAATTCCGCGCCTACGCGCCCTGGCCGAAATGAGTCTGATCCGGTACGCGGCTTTTTAAGTGTTTATGAGCGCGGCGTCCTGGTGAGCCGACGATGGTCGGGCGATCCACCAGGCCTGCGTCCAATATAGCGCCGGTGCGCTGCCCAGCCGGCCGGCGACATAGGCGAGCTGCCGGAAGCGCCGGGCCAGTTGCACAACGGTCCGGTGCTCGATATCGAACAGACAAACCCCCGGTTCTGGCCAGCTGCCATCGGCAGCACAGTTGAATGCCGGGCGATGGCAGTAGCCGCGGCGCGCGAGTTCGCTGTACAGCCGGCGCAGGCGCTGGGCGTTCTCGGCGTCGCGCAACCGTCGGCAGCCCGGGTTGCAGGGCGTGATGACCGCCCAGGACCGGCGGCAGCCAGCCCGGCGCAGCGCGGCATCGGCTTTCGGATCGACGATGCCGATGCGACGTTCGACGGCGCGCTCGCCGCAGTCGATGTAATAGCGCGCGGTGCGAAAAGCCGTCTCCAGTGATGTCCACATCACGACGGCATGCGTGCGAGAAAATCGTCGAAGATCTGCGCGATGGTGTCGATACGCGCATTGAGCGTGTGCTCGGCATCGAGCAGGTGCAAATCCGCCTTGTGCCGCTTTGCGAAACGCAAGGCGCGCTCGACCGGGACGATCTCATCGTGCCAGCCGTGGATCACGCAGCAGAGCGCGGGAATGCCTTCGGGCTCGGCGTCCCAGCCCGGAAAGTAGAGTGCCGGCGCCATCAAAAACAGGCCGTGCGGCGCAAGATCGGCACAGGCCATCGCCGACACATAGCCCCCCATGCTGGAGCCGGCGAGCACAAGCCGCCGCGCCTGCGGACGCAAAGCCAGGAGCTGCGCCACGCGCGCGTTGGGGTCGTGCGTGTGACTATAATCCGGGCTCATGACCTCGAAGCCGCGCGAGCGGGCGACGTCGGCGAGTCGCTGGATTTTGCGCCCCCAGGGGCCGCTTTCCTTGCCGTGGGCGAAGCAGACGAGGCTGTCGATCATGAGATGACTCGGGAGCTTGAGTGCGCCGCATGATAAAAAAACCAGCGGAATCGGATTCTGCGCGGTCACGGCGTCTGCGCAAAGGCGAGCCGCTCGAGGTCGAGCTCACGGTCAGTTTCAAGTTCGGAGACGAACCGGGCGATACGGTGACGCCCATCCGTGAACGCCGCGTGCCGATGGTCGATTCGGTGTTCAAGAACCGCGATCGTATCTTGCGTGCCTTCGTGAAACTGCTGGTGAAGACCGGATTGAGAAGTCCGAAAGTGGTGGGGCAGATGATGCCGCTGGGTCCGCGGCGCGGGCGGGCTCGGCGATGAAGCTGCTGCAGATTCTCAATGCCGTGGTGCTTGCACTGACGGCGACGTTGGCGGTGACGCTGGGTGTCGTGTGCCTGATGTATGCGGTGCACCTCGATCTTTCCCCCCGCATGCGCGCGGAATGGCCGACGGTTGCGACCGTCACGGGCGTGTTCTGGGTGCTGGCGGTGTTCGCCGGTGCCGCGCTATGGGCCCAGCATCGCCGCCATCGCTGGCGCTGGCCGGCACAGGCTGCGAGCCTGCTTGCGCTCGTGATCGGTACACTCGTGCTTTTGCGCGTTTTGCGTGCCTGACACCATGGAACTCTCACCACCGCGGCAATGGGAATGGCTCGGCCTGATGCCGATCGCGGCGGGCCTGTACTGGCTGCTTGCGCACGGCGGCGGAGACTGGTGGATCTGGGCGGTGTGGCCGGGGGCGTTGTTGCTGGCCTCAGGTGTCGCCTTGTTGTTGATGCCCGGGGATGACCGCGTCCTCGGTGTGATGGGGGGCGGCGCCGTGCTCGGTATTCTGGCCACACCGTTGGCATGGATCGTCGCCGATCTGGAGGCTGCCTTCTATGGCATGGTGATGTCCGCGGCGAGCCTGCTCGTCGCCGGCCGCATCGGCCTGCAGCGGCAACCCCGCCATGCCGGTGTGCCCCCACCCGACATGTCGGTGGCCATGGATTTCAAGGCCGGGCTCGACGAGGCCTTGCTCGGCTATTTCGTCTGTACGGCGACGGTGCCTAGCGGTGCGCATGCGGAGCGGATGTGCGAGGAATCGATTCGTCTCGAGGCGCTGATGCGCGAGCGCGGCTGGGTTACGGATCCGGCGTCCCTGCATCCCGCGCCACCGCCTCCGGATGAAACCTACGTCGAACGCGCGCGCACCTTCGGTATCGATTACGAGGTGCTGCGTTTCGACAGCGGATTTGTGCCGCCGATGATCCTGCCGGGTGCGGACCGCTGGCTCGGCTATGAGGCCAACCGCAGTTGTCATGTCCGTCTGCTGCGCCATCCAGGTCCGCCGCGTCCATGGTTGCTATGCCTGCACGGCTATCGCATGGGGGTGCCGTGGCTGGATCTGAGTCTGTTTTCGCCGGGTTGGCTGCATCACCGTCTGGGACTCAATCTGATCCAGCCAGTCTTGCCCCTGCACGGGCCGCGGCGCGAGGGGCTGCGCTCCGGCGACCAGTTCCTCGATGGCGATCTGCTCGACCTGCTTTTTGCAGAGATGCAAACGCTCTGGGATGTGCGGCGCACCCTGGCCTGGCTGCGGACCCAGGAAGCCTCGCCACGGATCGGTGTGTTCGGCGTTTCCCTCGGCGGATATAACGCTGCCTTGCTCGCCGGTTACGAGCAGGGGCTGGATTTCGTCGTCGCGGGTATTCCTGTCACCGATTTCGCAGCGGCGCTGTGGCGCTTCCTGCCGCCGACGCATCTGCGCTATTTCACCTCCCGCGGACTCGACCAGGACCGCTACAGCCGTCTGCTGTCGGCGGTGTCGCCGCTGGCGCGGCCGCCCCTCATTGGATCGTCGCGACTGCACATTTTCGCGGCCACCGGTGACCGGCTGGTCCCGCCGAGCCACGCGCTGGCGCTCGCCCGGCACTGGCAGGTGGGTGTGAGCTGGTACCAGGGTTCGCACCTGAGTGTGCGCCATGAGCGGGTGCCGCACGCCGTCCTGCGTCAGGCCGTTGCCGGCGCGGGCTGGATGGTGGAGTAGACTTTACTTCTCGCGGATCGATTCCGCTTATTTTGAGTTTTCCGCCAAGCCCATGACTGCAGTCGCCATCACCGGCAGCGGCCTGTACACGCCGCCGCACTCCATCTCCAACGACGAGCTGGTCGCCTGCTACAACGCGTACGTCGAGCGCTTCAATGCCGACAACGCCGCCGCCATCGCCGCCGGGCATGTGGCCCCGCTGCAGGCTTCGAGTTCGGAATTCATCGTCAAGGCCTCGGGTATCCGCGCGCGCTACGTTGTCGATCGCGAGGGGATTCTCGATGTCGATGTCATGCGCCCGCGCATCCCCTTGCGCGGCGATGACCAACCCTCGCTGATGTGCGAGATGGGCATGATTGCGGCACGTCAGGCGCTGGAGCGCGCCGGACGCACGGCTGCCGACATCGATTTCACCGTCGTTGCCTGTTCGAACCTGCAGCGGCCTTATCCGGCGATCGCGGTAGAGATCCAGCATCATCTCGGGTGCGCCGGCTATGCCTATGACATGAACGTTGCCTGCGCATCGGCGGCATTCGGGATCCAGGCCGCGGTCGATGCCGTGCGCATGGGCAATGCCCGCGCCGCGCTGGTCATCAGTCCGGAGATCTGCAGCGGGCACTTGAACTGGCGCAATCGCGACTGCCATTTCATTTTCGGTGATGCGGCCACGGCGGTGGTCGTCGAGCCGACCGCACAGGCGCGTGGGCGTGTGTGCTTCGAGGTGCTGGGAACCCGGCTGCGCACGCAGTTCTCGAACAATATCCGCAACAACTTCGGTTTCCTCAATGCCTGCGAGCAGCCCCAGCGCAGCTGGGATGACGTCTTGTTCCGGCAGGAAGGACGCAAGGTGTTCAAGGAAGTCGTGCCTTTGGTCGCGGAGCTGATTCTCGGTCACCTTGCCGACCTGCGGATCGATCCGAAGGCGGTGCGCCGCTTCTGGCTGCACCAGGCCAATCTGGGGATGAATCAATTGATCGCCAAGAAAGTCCTGGGGCGCGAACCAAACGCCGACGAGGCGCCGGTGATTCTCGACGAGTATGCGAATACCAGCTCTGCCGGATCGGTGATCGCTTTTCACAAGTACCACGAGGATCTTCAGTCCGGTGAGGTTGCGGTGCTCTGCGCCTTCGGCGCGGGCTATTCGGCCGGTTCGGTGGTCATGAAGCGCATCTAACCTTTGAATCGACCCATCCTTGAATCAACGTTCCAAACATGAGTGAGTCGAAATCCCCGCTGCGTCGCGCCTTCGCATGGGTGTGGAGCGCCATCGTCGCGATCTACCGGATCATGGTCGTCATCGTCATCCTCGTGTCGCTGGCGCTGGTCTGGATGGCCTGGCGTGGCGGCAAGCCGGTGGCCGTCGAGGACAACATCGCCCTGGTGCTGGCGCCGACCGGCGTTCTGGTCGAGCAGATCAACGAAGATCCCGGACAGCGTTTTCTGGAGGATTTGAGCGGCGAGCCGCCCTCGCAGTCGAGCCTGCGAGAGTTGATCGATGCGCTCGATACCGCGCGCGAGGATGACCGTATCGCGCTTGCCGTGCTCAGGCTCGATGGATTGTGGGACGCCGGCCTGGCCCAGCTCGACGAGCTCCGCGCGGCGATGGCGCGGTTCCAGGCCGCCGGCAAGAAAATCGTGGCGTGGGGGCCGTGGTACGAGCAGATGCACTACTACGCAGCCGCACAGGCCGACGAAGTGGTGCTCGACCCCTATGGCATCGTCTATGTCGAAGGCTTCAGCCTCTACAACAACTATTACCGGGAGGCCCTGGACAAGCTCGGTGTGGACATGCACGTATTCCGTGTCGGCGAGTACAAGTCGGCGGTCGAGCCATTCACCCGCAATGACATGTCGGCGGAGGCCCGCGCCGCCAATCTGGACTGGCTCGGGGATTTATGGACGGCCTACGGCAAGGCGGTGGCGCAAGGACGCGGCCTGCCGGCCACCATCGCGGATGATTACGTCAACGGCCTGCGCGAGGGCATGGTGGCCGCCGGTGGCGACGCCGCCGCCTATGCGCGCGACCGCGGTCTGGTGACGCATCTTGAGACGCTTACCGCATTTCGCAAGCGCATCGGCGAGATCGTCGGCATGAGCGAGGAGCATGGCAGTTTCCGCCAGATCCATTATCTGGATTACCTCGCGGCGGTGGAGCGCGAAAAGCGCGTGCACAAGGCCGATCGTGACCAGCGCAAAGTGGCGTTGGTGGTCGTTCAGGGCGAGATCGTCGATGGGCCTGGCCAGATCGGCCAGGCCGGTGGCGACACGATCTTCGACCTGCTCGACGAGGTGCGCCGCGATCCGCAGGTCGCCGCCGTCGTGCTGCGCATCGATTCGCCGGGGGGCAGTGTTTGGGCTGCCGAACAGATCCGCCGGGGTGTGCAAAACCTGCGCGCCGAAGGCAAGCCGGTCGTCGCGTCGATGTCCACCGTCGCGGCAAGCGGTGGATACTGGGTGGCGATGGATGCCGACCAGATCTGGGGCCATGACACGACGATCACCGGCTCGATCGGCGTTTTCGGCCTGATCCCGACCCTGGATCGGACGCTGGCGAAGATCGGCATACACACCGACGGTGTGGGCACGACGCCGCTGGCCGGTGCGTTCCGGATCGACCGTCCGCTGACCCCCGATGTGGCGGCGATCGTCCAGGCGAGCATCGAAAAAATATACCGCGATTTCATTTCCGGCGTCGCCAATGCGCGCAAACTGCCGGTGGAGAAGGTCGATGCGCTCGCCCGCGGCCGTGTCTGGAGTGGTGCCGATGCCTACCGGCTCGGGCTAATCGATCACATCGGAGGACTGCGCGAGGCCGCCGACGCCGCCGCGCAGCTCGCCGGGCTCGAGCCGGGGCAGTACCAGCTCGACGAACGTCGGCCACAACACGATTTTGTCTCCGTGCTGCTGTCGCAGTTTTCGGGTCGTATCCGTGTCGAACTGGTGCCAGGCGTCGCGCAGTGGCTCGATCGGCTGCGCGCGCGTACCGATCTTGAGCGTGTGTTGGCCGTCTTCAACGACCCGCGTGGCGTCTATGCGCACTGTTTCTGCACCGTGTCCAGCGGCCGGGGACGTTGATGCCGCGGGTCCGTGTCGATGATTTCGAGATGCACTACGTGGAGGCCGGTTGCGGTCCCCCTCTGGTTTTTCTGCACGGATTGGGGGGTAGCGCCGAAGATTGGGAATACCAGATTCCGCATTTCGCAGGCGCCTGGCGCGTACTTGCTCCGGATTTGCGCGGCTTTGGATTAAGCGGCGCCGGCCACCGGCGGTTCGACGTTATGCGGTTTGCCGCGGATGTGCGCGCTTTTCTCGATGCGGTCGGTGTCGGCTCCTGCTGTCTCGTCGGCCATTCGATGGGCGGTGCGGTGGCTCTGACGCTGACGCTGGCCCAGCCGCAGCGCATCGAGCGTCTGGTCATCGCCAACAGCGCGCCGAGTTTTCGGCCGCAATCCCTGCGCCACCATTTTGAATTTGCGTACCGCCTGCTGGCGATGGGATTGCTGGGTCCGGCGCGGCTTGCGCGCATCAGTGCGGCGCGCATGTTTCCTGGTGATGCGCTGGCCGCACGGCGTGCCCGGCACATCGAGCGCGGTGCGCGCAACACGCGCCGCGCATATCTGGGAGCGCTGCTCGCGCTGGGACGCTGGTCGGTGATCGAGCGCCTGCCGGAGTTGACCCTGCCGGTGCTCGTCGCCGCATCCGAGCATGATTATTTCGGGCACGATGAGACGGTGAAATTCGCCCATGCCTTGCCGCGTGGCCGGCTCCATCTGTTCAAGGGTGCGCATCACGGCTTGCCCATGGAGCAACCCGAAGCGTTCAACGCCGTTCTCGAGCGATTCCTGCGCGGCTCTGCGCTGCAATCCCGCCCCGGGGTCGCGGCGTGAGCATCGGGATTTTCGATTCCGGTGTCGGTGGGATTTCGGTCCTGCGCGAGATTCGCCGTCTGCTGCCAGCGGAGGATTTGATCTACTACGCCGACAGTGCGCATTGCCCCTATGGTGGCAAGCCGCGCGAGCAAATCCTTGCGCGGAGCACGGCGATCACCGAATTTCTCATCGCCCAGGGTGCGCGATTGATCGTCGTCGCCTGCAATACCGCGACGATTGCGGCCGTCGAGCACTTGCGCGCGACCTATCCGCTGTCTTTCGTCGGCATGGAGCCGGCGGTCAAACCGGCTGTGGCCTTGACGCGCACCGGGGTGGTCGGGGTGCTGGCCACCGGCGCCGCACTCGCCGGCGAGAAATTCCATCGCCTGCTCGCCCAGCATGCCGGAGGCGTGCGTGTGATCACGCAACCGTGCCCTGGGCTCGTCGAGCAGGTCGAATACGGAGACCTCGACGGTCCGCAGACCCGCGCACTGGTGGAGCGCTATACCAGACCATTGCTGGCGCAGCGGGCGGATGTGCTCGTCCTCGGGTGCACGCATTATCCGTTCCTGCGTCCGCTGATCCAGGATGTCGTCGGACCCGCGGTCACCCTGCTCGATACCGGTGAGGCCGTCGCCCGGCAGACGCAGCGCCTGCTCGAACGCCAAGGCGTGCTCGTCGGTGCGCAGCGCCTGGGTACCATCGCATGGCACACGAGCGGCGATGCCGCGGCTTTCGCGCGTCTGCGCCGGCTGCTGCTGCCCGAGGACGATGGATGCGGGGGCTAGGCGGGATTCGCTAGTAGAAGCGCATCGACAGATCGATGGCGCGCAGATGCTTGGTGATGGCACCGACCGAGATGCGATCGACCCCGGTTTCGGCCAGTTCGCGGATGCGCTCCAGCGTCGCTCCTCCGGAATACTCGATCAGCGTGCGGCCGCCGACAGCGCGGTGCGCTTGAGTCAGGCGTACCGCGGCCCGCAGATCGTCGATGGAAAAATCATCCACGAGCAGCAGATCGACGTCCGCCGCGAGCGCGGCGCGGACTTCGTCGAGGTTCTCGGCCTCGGTCATCAGTGGCACGCCGGCATTCAGCGCACGCGCCTGCGCGATCGCCTGCGTGATGCCGCCAGCTGCGGCGATGTGGTTCTCCTTGATCAGGATGCCGTCATAAAGGCCGATGCGGTGGTTGACGCCGCCGCCGCAGAGCACTGCGTATTTCTGCGCGTTGCGCAATCCGGGCAGGGTCTTGCGCGTGTCGGCGATGCGGCAGGCGGTGCCGGCGACGGCATCGACATAACGCGCCACCGCTGTCGCCGTGCCGGAGAGTGTCTGCAGGAAGTTGAGCGCTGTCCGCTCGCCGGTGAGCAGTGCGCGGGCCGGTCCGCTCATCGACAGCACCGATTGGCCGGCATGCACGCGGCCACCTTCGGCGACCCGCCACTTAAGCGCCACCGTCGGGTCGATCTGGCGGAACACCTCCTCGACCCATGGCCGGCCGCAGATCACCGCGCTTTCGCGCGCGATGATGTGGGCCCGTGCCTGCTGGTCTGCGGCGACGAGCCTTGCCGTCACGTCGCCGCTGCCGATGTCCTCGGCGAGCGCTCGCGCCACGGTTTCGGTGATGTCGTTGACGTATGCCGGGAGCTGCATGGGGTTGATTCCTTCATGCCCACAGGAATTCGAGCAGCGCCATCTGCGCCCAGAGACGGTTTTCCGCTTCGTCCCAGACGACGGATTGCGGTCCGTCGATGACCTCGGCGGAAACTTCTTCGCCGCGATGCGCCGGCAAGCAGTGCATGAAGATCGCATCCGGTTTGGCATGCGCCATCAGCGCGCGATCAACCTGATAACCGGCAAACGCGGCCAGGCGTTTGTGGGTTTCCGCCTCCTGCCCCATGCTGGTCCAGGTGTCGGTGACGATGAGATCGGCGCCGCTGGCCGCGGCCACAGGATCGGTACACAGCTCGATGCAGCGTCCTGCCGATGCCACCACTGCCGGGTCGGGTTCGTAACCTTTGGGGGTGGCGATGCGCAGGGAAAAGCCGAACAGGGCAGCGGCCTCGATCCAGGAGTGACAAACGTTGTTGCCGTCACCGATCCAGGCCGCAATCTTGCCGCGCGGATCACCGCGGTGTTCGAACCAGCACTGCAGATCGGCGAGCAGCTGGCAGGGATGGTGCCGGTCGGACAAACCATTGATCACGGGTACGCGGGAATGTGCCGCCAGGGTTTCCTGGTCGGCCTGCGAGTCGTTGCGGATCATGATCGCATCGCACATGCGTGAGAGCACACGCGCGGTGTCGGCGATGGGCTCGTCGCGGCCGAGCTGGGTGGTGCCGGCGTGCAGGAACATGGCATGTCCACCGAATCTGGCCATGCCGGCCTCGAAGCTGACCCGGGTCCGGGTTGAGTTCTTCGTGAAAATCATCGCCAGCGTCTTGCCGACGAATGGTCGATAGGCCGGATCGCGATGCGCTCGCAGCGCCATCGCGCGTTCGACCACGGCGCGCGCTTCGGTGGCCGAGAGATCGGAGAGTCGCAGGAAATGCCGCACCATGTACGTGGCTCCCAAACGAAAAGGGCCGCGCGGTGCGCGGCCCGGATGTACTCCGGCTGGCGAGAACCGGCAATCGAACTAGCCGAGATTCTTCTCGACGAATTCCCAGTTTACCAACGCCCAGAAGTGCTCGAGATAGCTCGGACGTGCGTTGCGGTAATCGATGTAATAGGCGTGCTCCCAGACGTCGCAGGTCAGCAGCGGTTTCTTGCCCTCGGTCAGGGGTGTGCCGGCATTCGAGGTGTTGACCACGGCAAGGGTGCCATCGGTGTTCTTGACCAGCCAGGTCCAGCCGGAGCCGAAATTCCCGATCGCCTGTTCGGTGAAGTGCTTCTTGAAATCGTCGATCCCGCCGAAGGCTTTGACCAGTGCGTCGCTGAGTTTCTTGCCCGGCGGCGTCTGCTTGGGCGTCAGGCAGTTCCAGAAGAACGTGTGGTTCCACACCTGGGCGGCGTTGTTGAAGATCTTGCCGGAGGACTTCATGACGATGTCCTCAAGGCGCATGTTCTCGAATTCGGTGCCGGCAATCAGCTTGTTGCCGTTGTCGACATAGGCCTTGTGATGCTTGCCGTAGTGATAATCGAGCGTCTCGGCCGACATGTGCGGGGCGAGCGCGTCGCGGGGGTACGGAAGTTCGGGGAGCGTCAGTGCCATTGTGATTGTCCTCGTCTGGCTTGCAGCTTGCGCTTGCTGCGGGGTGCAAAGGGGGAAACAAAATAGGCTAGGGCGGCGGCAGATTTCAATAGCACCGGTCCGCGGTCTCGTGCCGTTCTCACCGGATCGTTCACCCTTACGCCGTCATGACGCGTATAATCCGCCGCCGTTCACACTCCGCTGGTGGAGACCTCGATGGATGCACTCGAGCGCATCAAGAAACAAGTCACTGAAAACCCGATCATTATCTACATGAAAGGAACGCCGGACTTCCCGCAATGCGGGTTTTCTGCGCGCGCCGTACAGGCGATCAAGGCCTGTGACGTGCCGTTCGCCTACGTCAACGTCTATGAGGACGAGGAGATCTACCGCGCCTTGCCCAAGTTCGCCAACTGGCCGACGTTCCCGCAGCTGTATGTAAAGGGCGAGCTGATCGGTGGATGCGACATCACGCTCGACCTGTACCAGTCCGGTGAGCTTCAGAAGATGCTCAAGGAGGCAGTTGGCGAAAAGAAAGCCGCCTGATCTTCCGATCTGCAGATCCAGCGCCCGCACAGCGGGCGCTTTTGCTTGGCGCTGCCTTGGGCGCTACGGGCCGGGGTAGAGCAGGGCTTCGGCTACCTGGCGGCGGCGAGCCGTACCGCACAGTGCCTCGATCAGCTGCAAACCGAAGGCCACGGCCGTTGCCGGCCCTTGGCTCGTGATGCAGTGACCGTCGACGACGACCGGCCGGTTCACATAGTGCAGCAGCGCGTCGCGAAACGCCGGGTAGCAGGTGGCCTGCTTGCCATCGAGCAGCCCGTGTGGCGAGAGCGCCAGCGCCGGTGCTGCGCAAATTCCGGCGTACCAGCGATGGGCGCGACGCTGGGCCTTGAGCTTCTCGATCAACGGCATGCAGGCGCCGAGCGCACGCGCTCCCGCCTCGCCGCCAGGCAAGGCGATCAGATCGAAGCTCTGATCCAGCACCGCCTCAAGCCGGGCATCGGCGACTAGGACGAGGCCGCGGGTCGCATTGATCGTGCGGTCTGACCCGATGCTCGCCACTGTCACTGCGACGTCTGCACGGCGCAGTAAATTGACGATGGTGACCGTTTCCAGCGACTCCGATCCATCGGCAACCGGGATCAACGCATTCATGGGAATTCCCCCGCAGGTTTGGATACACGTTATGCCATTGCGGCAATGGCGTCACTACGCCCAGGCAAACGGGCGTAGAATTCGTGCCGAATCCCAGAGTAGAAGAACCGGAGACTCTTTCGCATGTCCGCCTACCGCCATATCAAGATTCCCTCGACCGGCGAGAAGATCACCATCCGCAACGGCAAGCTGCATGTGCCCGACAACCCGATCATCGGCTACGTGGAGGGCGATGGCATCGGGCCAGACATCACCAAGGCCTGCCTGCGCGTCTGGGATGCGGCCGTTGCCAAGGCCTACGGCGGCAGACGCAAGATTCACTGGTGCGAAACCTTCCTCGGCGAGAAAGCGGCGAGTCTCTACGACGGCAACTACTGCCCGGATGAGACGCTGGAGGTGCTCAAGGATCTGGTGGTCTCGATCAAGGGACCACTGACGACGCCGGTCGGCGGCGGTTTTCGCAGCCTCAACGTGGCGCTGCGCCAGGAGCTCGACCTTTATGCCTGTGTGCGCCCCGTGCGCCATTACGCCGGTGTCCCCAGCCCGCTCAAGCGGCCGGACAAGGTCGATGTGGTGATCTTCCGCGAGAATACAGAAGACGTGTACGCGGGCATCGAATACAAGGCCGGGACGCCGGAGAACGAAAAACTCGCCCGCTTCCTGCGCGAGGAAATGGGGGCCAAGTTCTTCGAAGGCGCTGGACTGGGAGTGAAACCGATTTCCGAATTCGGCTCCAAGCGCCTCATCCGCAAGGCGATCCAGTACGCGATCGACAACGGGCGTGAATCGGTGACCCTGGTGCACAAAGGCAACATCATGAAGTTCACGGAAGGCGCTTTCCGGAACTGGGGCTACGAGGTCGCGCGCGAGGAATTCGGCAGCGTCACCATCACCGAGGAGCAGTTATACGCCGAATACAAGGGCAAGCAACCCGAGGGCAAGATCGTCATCAAGGACCGCATCGCCGACATCATGTTCCAGATGATGCTGCTGCGTCCCGAGGAGTTCGACGTGATCGCGACGATGAACCTCAATGGCGATTACCTCTCCGATGCGATCGCTGCGGAAGTCGGCGGGGTGGGCATCGCGCCCGGCGCGAACATCGCCGATCACATCGCCGTGTTCGAGGCCACACACGGCACTGCGCCCAAGTACGCCAACTTGAACAAGGTCAATCCGGGTTCTTTGCTGTTCTCCGGCGTGATGATGCTCGAGTACATGGGCTGGAAGGAGGCTGCGGACCTGATCACGCTGGTCTATCCGGAAGTCGTATCGGACGGCATCGTGACCTACGATTTCGCGCGCCAGATCGAAGGCGCGACCGAAGTCGGTACATCGCAGTTCGCCGACGCGCTGATCGAGCGCATCGAGGGCGGCGTCGATCTCGAAGCCAAGCGCAAGGCGCAGCAGGCGCGGCTCGCCAAGGAGCGCAAGCAGCGCGAGATCCGTCGCCTGCTGCAACCGTTCGAGGAAATGATCGAGACCGGACGTGTGCCGACGACCGTCGCCGATCTGATGACGCGATCGCTGATCACGGTGAGCGATAACGAGACCGTCGAAAGCGCGATGCATGTGATGGCCGACAATGACATCAGCTCGGTCGTCGTCGAGCCCAATGAGCAGGGCGAGTGGGGCATCGTCACGCGTCGCGACATCGTCGCCAAGATCGTGCATCCCGGCAAAAATCCGGCGACGACACGGGTCAAGGAGATTTGCACGCGGCCGGTGGTGTCGGTCCCGGCGGAGATGAGCATCCGCGAGGCGGCCGCCAAGATCTCCAGCTCCAACTTCAGCCGTTTCACGGTCGAGCAGGGTGGCAAGATCATCGGCATCGTCACCGAGACCGATATCTTCAACGCGGTGGAGAAGTTCGCCTGGGCCCAGGAGTGACCACAGAGGCGGGACATGAGTCGTGACCCGCGCATCGGGCTTCTCGTTGTCGGGGACGAAATCCTCTCCGGCAAGCGCCAGGATCGGCATTTCGCGAAAGTCATCGAGCTGCTCCGTGCCCGCGGCTTGGAGCTTGCCTGGGCGCGCTTCGTCGGCGATGACGAACCCGAGATCGCGGATGCCTTGGTGCAAGCCCGCGCTCGAGGCGACATCGTGTTGTCCTGCGGCGGTATTGGCGCGACGCCGGATGACCGGACGCGCCAGGCCGCCGCACGCGCCTTCGGTGTGCCACTTGCGCGGCACACCGAGGCCGAGGCCCTGATCGTTGCGCAGTACGGAGCGGCGGCGCATCCGCATCGTGTGCTGATGGCGGATTTTCCGCGCGGCGCAGGGTTGATTCCCAATCCGGTCAATCGCGTCGCCGGATTTTTCATCGAGGATTGCAATTTCGTGCCCGGCTTTCCGGAAATGGCCTGGCCGATGCTCGAGTGGGTGCTCGATACGCGCTATGCACGGCTGCACCGTACGCAGCCGCCGGCAGAGTACCGGCTGCGTGTGCTCGGCACCTGCGGCGAAGCCGATCTGCTGCCGCTGATGGAAGCGACGCTGGCCTGCCATCCGCAGGTCAAGCTGTCCAGCCTGCCATCCCGCGGCGATGGCATACGGCCACGCCACATCGAGTTTGGATTCAAGGGTGAGGCATCCGCTGCCGCCGCGGCCTACCGCCATTTTCGTGCGCAACTGGGTGGATTCCCGCAGGTGCAAGTCGAGGAGTTGGCTGCGCCGTGATCGGGTAACCCTAGGCCCGGTGTGATTCGTGCGACAGGGTATGGGGCCACAGCGAGATCAGCACACAAGTGCCGATGACGAGCAGGGCGCCCACGGCCGACCACAGGTCGATGCGCTCATCCCATAGCCACCATCCCAGCACCGCCGAGATCGGCACGGCCGCGTAGGTGAACGGACTGATCAATGCGGCCGGCGCGCAGCCATAGGCGCGGGTGAGATGGATTTGCCCCAGGGTCGCCAGCAGCCCGGCGCCGACCAGCAGGGCGAGCGCATCCGACGATGGCGTGGTCCACGACCACGGCAGGGGCAGGCTCGCGATCGCCGTGCCCATCAGCGCGAAGTAAAAGACGATCCGTGCAGGTGGCTCGGTGTCGGCGATGCGGCGGATGCTCACCATCGCGCAGCCGGCGAGTATGCCCGAGGCGGCGCCGATGAGTCCCGCGAGCGGATCGATCGGATGCAACCCCGGCTTGACGATCAGCGCGATTCCGGCAAGCCCCAGGACCGCGGCGGGAAAGGCGATGGCTGCGGGTTTCTCACCGATCCATGCCCAGGCGATGAAAGGAATCCACAGTGGCGTGGAATAGGTCAGCAGAATGGCCTCGGCAAGCGGGAGCCGTGCGATGGCGTAGAAAAACGCATACATCGCCAGGATTCCAAAGCCGGCGCGCCACAGATGACCCCCGAGACGGCGCGTGCGGATGCCCGCTCCGCCGCGCCGCAGCAGCAGCGGCAGCAGGATGAATAGACTGACCGCACAGCGGACGAACACGATCACGGTATTGGGCGTCGTTGCGGCGGCGAGCTTGATGCAAACGCCCATCACCGAGAACGCGCTGGCCGCAAGTACGGCATGAAGAGCGCCACGGCGCAGATCGTGGGACATAGGGGGCTGAGCGGCGAGAGAGGGGAAAGCGCGGCCAGAATGCAGACGCGTTAGATTGTAGCGGCCAGCGGCCGATCGGGACGGAAGGGCAAATGCAGCCAAACGAAAGCGCAAACGGGCGCAACAAACCCGTGCTGATGCTCGTGGAGGACAATCTCGCGGACGTGCGGCTCGCACAGGAAGTGCTGCGTCTTGCCGCTTTTGCCCACGAACTCGTCATCGCCCGCGACGGCGAACAGGTACTGCGCATGCTGCGCCGCGCCCCCGGCTATGAGGCTACACCGCTGCCGGCATTGATTTTGCTCGATCTGAATTTGCCGCGCCGCGATGGTCGCGAGGTGCTGCGCGAAATCAAACAGGATCCCCGGCTGCGGCGTATTCCCGTGCTGGTGCTGAGTACCTCCAAATCCAGCGCCGATGTCAATGACTGCTACGATGCCCACGCCAACGCCTATCTGACCAAGCCGGTGGACATCGCCGAATTCGCGCATCTGGCCGAGCTGATCCGTGATTTCTGGTTCGGGATGGCCCAGTTGCCGCGACCGGCCTGACTGGACCGTGGCGCGCGCACCCTTGAAAATAGGCCGCATCGTCCCCATAGGGCGAGGTGCGCTTTTGTTTGTTCGATAAGAGGTTGCGATGCCAATCTACGAGTATGTATGCGCGGCTTGTGGCGCCGAAACCGAGCTGATGCATAAAGTCTCCGAATCGCCTGGTGACTGCCCGGTCTGCGCCAAGCCGGCATTGACCAAGCTGATCTCGGCGGCTGGCTTTCGGCTAGCCGGCGGTGGCTGGTACGAAACCGACTTCAAGTCCGGGAACAAGCGCAATCTCGCCGGCGACTCTGGCGGTGAATCGTCGAGCTGCACGCCTACGGGCTGCGACAAACCCGGCTGTGCCGCCAAAGCCGAAGCGACTGCCTGATCCGGAAGATCCGGCCAGCGGCCGGCTCGGAGCCCGAACTTGACCCATCTACTGCGCCGCTGGCTGATCGCCGGCATGCTGATCTGGTTGCCGCTGGGCGCCACGCTGCTGGTGATCCGTTTCGTCGTCGGCTTACTCGACACCAGTTTGCTCCTGATTCCGGCCGCCTACCGTCCGGACATTCCGGGGATCGGCGTGCTGCTGTCCATCGTGCTCGTCCTGGGCACCGGCGCGGTCGCGGCGAACTATCTCGGCAGCCGCCTCGTCGTCTGGACGGAGGCGTTGTTGTCGCGCATCCCGCTGGTACGCACGGTTTACGGCGGCATCAAAAAGCTCGCGGAGACGATTTTCTCGGACCAATCGGTGTCGTTCCGCCAGCCAATCCTGATCGAGTATCCGCGTAAAGGGATCTGGTCGATCGCCTTCATCACCGGTGCGCCGATCGGGGAAGTGCAGGACAAGACCGCCGATTACGTGCTGACCTGTTTCGTGCCGACGACGCCCAATCCGACGTCCGGGTTCATCGTGCTGGTGCCGGAGAAAGACATCATCCGTCTGGACATGTCGGTTGAGGATGCGATGCGCTTGGTCATCTCGCTGGGCGTGGTAACCCCGGATGACATGCCGCGCAAAAACGGTGACGACCGATCTTGATTCTGAAGACGGCGCTGCGCGTACCCGAGTAAACTACAGCGCTTCGGCCGCCGACGTACGGTCGCCGGCCTGATCGATCCCATCCCAGCGGCGCGTGTCCGCGCGCTTGCATTTACTTAGCATCGAACATGCGTACTCATTACTGTGGCCAAGTCACCGAGCGGCAAGTCGGCGAGACGGTGACCGTCTGCGGCTGGGTGCATCGCCGCCGCGATCATGGTGGTGTCATCTTCATCGACCTGCGCGATCGCGAAGGCGTGCTGCAGTGCGTGTTCGATCCCGACGCCCATGAGGCGTTCGCCGCGGCCGACCGGCTGCGCTCCGAGTATGTGGTGCAGATCGTCGGTCGGGTGCGCCTGCGTCCGCCCGGCACCGAGAATCCCAACCTGAACACCGGCAAGGTCGAACTGCTCGGGCAGTCGGTGGTGCTGCTCAACCGGTCCGAAACCCCGCCGTTCCACCCCGACGACGAGACCGTCGGCGAGGACATCCGGCTCAAATACCGCTACATCGATTTGCGCCGGCCGGAGATGCAGAAAAACCTGCGTCTGCGCCATGCCGTGATCAAGCGCATCCGCGATTTCATGGATGGCCATGGATTCGTCGAAGTCGAGACGCCGATCCTGACCAAGGCCACGCCGGAGGGCGCGCGCGATTATCTGGTACCCTCGCGGACGCATCCCGGGCAGTTCTTCGCGCTGCCGCAGTCGCCGCAGCTGTTCAAGCAGCTTCTGATGATGTCGGGGCTGGATCGTTACTACCAGATCGCGCGCTGCTTCCGCGACGAGGATTTGCGTGCCGATCGTCAGCCAGAATTCACCCAGCTCGACGTCGAGACCTCGTTCATGACACAGAGCGAGATCATGGCGCTGATCGAGGCTCTGGTGAAGGATGTCTTTCAGGCCGTGCTCGGGGTCGATCTGGGCAGCCTGCCGCACCTGAGCTATGCCGAAGCGATGCGCCGCTATGGGTCCGACAAGCCCGATCTGCGCAATCCGCTCGAGCTCGTCGAGATCGCCGATCTGGTCAGGGATGTGGACTTCAAGGTGTTCGCCGGACCGGCCAACGATCCCAAGTGCCGCGTGGCGGCGCTGCGTGTGCCTGGCGGACGCGAGAAACTCTCCCGTGGCGAGATCGACAAATGCACCGAATTCGTCAAACACTACGGCGCCAAGGGACTGGCCTATATCGTGGTCAACGACATCACCAAAGGACGCGAGGGGCTGCAGTCACCGATCGTCAAGAATCTGCACGACACGGCGCTCAGCGGGATTCTGCAGCGCACCGGGGCGCGTGATGGCGATGTGATCTTCTTTGGTGCCGACAAGTGGAAGATCGTTTGCGATGCGCTGGGCGCACTGCGTCTCAAGCTGGGCCACGATCTGGGTCTGACCGCGGACGGCTGGCGTGCGCTGTGGGTCATCGACTGGCCGATGTTCGAATGGGACGAGACCGAACAGCGCTGGGTTTCCCTGCATCATCCGTTCACTGCGCCGAAACCTTTCGATGCCGAGGCTTTGCGGGCCAATCCCGGCGCGACGCTGTCACAGGGCTACGACATCGTCCTCAATGGAATCGAGCTCGGCGGCGGCTCGGTCCGCATCCACACGGCGGCCGTCCAGCAAGCAGTGTTCGAGTTGCTCGGCATCGGCCCGCAGGAGCAGGAGCAGAAATTCGGTTTTCTGCTTCAAGCCTTGTCCTATGGCGCGCCGCCACACGGCGGCATCGCGCTCGGACTCGACCGTCTGGTGATGCTGATGGCCGGTCGTCCGAGCATCCGTGATGTCATCGCATTCCCGAAGACGCAGACCGCGCATTGTCCGTTGACGGATGCGCCCAGCAGCGTCGATCCGCGCCAGCTACGGGAACTGCACATCCGTTCCATGGTCCAGCCGAAGACAGAGCCTGGTGCGCCGGCGTGAAGCAAAAGGAGATATTCCGCATGTTTCGTCTGATCCCATCGCTGCGCATCGCCGTGTTGTTCGCGACGGCTGCCGTCCTCTCCGCCTGCGATATCGGGGGCATCGGCGATGGCAACCGGCTGGAGTCTTTGCAGATCGCGCGCTTAACCGCGCTGATCGATCGTGACCGCAACGACTCGTACGTATGCTTCACCGACAAGCTCCAGCTGATCGGCACATTCACCAACGGCGGGCGCGGGGATTACAGCAGCCGCGCCCGCTGGGCGTCCTCCGATCCGAGCATCGTGGCGGTCAGCAACGGCGACATCTTGATCCCGGGAAGCCAGACACTGGCGTATGCACCGGGCACGATCATCCCCAAGGCCCAGGGTACTGCGACCATCACTGCGGAATTCGTCGGCCTCTCGGCGAGCTACGAGGTCACGGTCAAGACCATCGAGCCCAGCGCGATCGAGATCAGCGCCGAGCGCATCGTGCTCGCGCCGGAGACCGTGCGCGGGCTGAGCCTCACCGCCCATGTCGATGGGTACGAGCTGGATGTCACCCAGGCGGCGACGTGGTCATTCGTGGATGCCAATGATCAGACGGACGACATCGCCACGATCAATGCCACGACGGGGACAGTCGTCGCACGGCTGCCGCCGACACTGCCGGTTACCCTGCGCGCGCGCGCCGAGTTCCCCGAGTGCCAGGACGAGACGCATACGGCACCGCGCCGGTATGAGGCGGACGTGGTCATCGACAACCCGGAGAGTCTGACCCTGGAGCGCGAATTTGCCGACGGCGCGCCGCTGATCGTCAATACCA
Source organism: Fontimonas thermophila (assembly GCF_900113085.1). GTDB lineage: Bacteria > Pseudomonadota > Gammaproteobacteria > Nevskiales > Nevskiaceae > Solimonas > Solimonas thermophila. Next base: position 245,772 of record NZ_FOOC01000004.1, read on the forward strand.
GCGAGGCATACAAGGTCACGGCCAACTTCAGTGGCGGAGAAACCCAGGATTTGACTGGGCAGGCTAAGCTCGAGAGTAGCGACAGCGCGACGATCGCGCCGACCGTGTTTTCGATCGTCTCCGCCCTCAAGGCCGGCAGCAGCGTGATGCTCAAGGCGGTATATGGCGGTCCGTCGGCGGAGGGCGACGAGGCCTTCCCGCCAAGGGTTGAGAGTAATGTCATCAGCCTCGATGCCGTCGAGGGAGTGCTGCAGGGCTTCACGATCGCGCCGCTGAACGAAACGATCACCGCGCTGGGGCGGCAACAGTTCACGGCCTTGGGGCGTTTCATGTCCGGTGATGCGTTGATCGAACAGCCGATCACGCGGCACGTGATCTGGGCGGTCCGTGCATTGGACGATGCGGCCACTTCGGCCGTTTCGATCTCGAACCTGCTCGCGAGCAAGGGCCTTGCAGTGTCCCTGCAGCCCAGAACCGATGCCGTCAAGGTGCGCGCGACCTTCGATCTACCCAACACGACGGAAGATCTCGTTGAGGAGACCGTGCTGTGCATCGCAAAACCTGACGATGCTGCCGGCAGTTGTCCGCCTGACGACATGCCTTGACCGTCAGTGGCGCTGCTGCGCCGACCCAAGCGGTAGTAGGGCAGGGTGCGCGGAGATACAATATCCGGCCCGGAGGCAGGCCTAGTTTCGTGGAGGCCCCGACCATGGCTGCGGTACTGAAAATCGAAGATTTCAACCTGCTGGACGATGGCGAATGCGAGGCGCGCATCGTGGCCGCCAAGCGTATGCTCGGGGATCGCCTGTGCATCCTCGGCCATCACTACCAGCGCAACGAGGTGTTCAGACACGCCCATTTCTCGGGCGATTCCCTGAAGCTGTCGCAGCTTGCCGCCAAGACCAAGGCTGATTTCATCGTCTTCTGCGGGGTGCATTTCATGGCCGAGGTCGCCGATATCGTCACCGGCGGCGAGCGCACCGTGATCCTGCCCGATCTCGCTGCCGGATGTTCGATGGCGGACATGGCCAACCTGGCCAAGGTGCGCAAGTGCTGGGACGAGTTGTCCACCGTGCTCGACCCCGACCAGATGGTCACGCCGGTGACCTACATCAATTCCGCGGCGGATCTGAAAGCATTCTGCGGCCGCCATGGCGGCATCGTCTGCACCTCGAGCAATGCGCGTGCCGTGCTGGAATGGGCCTTTGCGCGCCGTGAGAAAGTGTTGTTCTTCCCCGACCAGCATCTGGGGCGCAACACGGCTTATGGCATGGGGATCCCGCTCGATGAAATGGTGGTCTGGGACTTCAGCAAGCCGATGGGTGGGCTGTCGCCGGAGGCGATCCGCAAGGCCCGGATGATCCTCTGGAAGGGATTCTGCTCGGTGCATCAGATGTTCCAGCCGCAGCACATCGACCATTTCCGTCGCCGCGTGCCGCACGGCAAGGTCATCAGCCATCCGGAAAATGCTTTCGAGGTCTGCCAGAAATCGGACTACGTGGGCAGCACCGAGTACATCCTGCGTACGGTGCGTGCCTCGCAGCCGGGTGAACACTGGCTGGTCGGCACCGAGCTCAACCTGGTCAACCGCCTCGCCGAAGAAATGAGGCCGCGGGGAGTGACGGTCGAGTTCATGTCGCCGACCGTATGCATGTGCTCGACGATGTTTCGCATCGACCCGCAGCATCTGGCCTGGACGCTCGACAATCTCGTCGCCGGCAAGGTCGTCAACCAGATCCGCGTGCCGCACGAGGTTGCCGAACCAGCCCGCGCGGCGCTCGATTTGATGCTGGAAGTCGTCGATTAACCCCGTGAGGCGCAAGAGCCGCAGTGCGGTTCCCGGCCGGCTCTGACGTCTCACCCATCACGCCTCACGAGTCAACGCCTATGTGGACCCACGCCCCGAGTCTTGCCCAATTCGATCCTGAGCTTGCTGCGGCCATCGAGGCCGAGCGTGTGCGCCAGGAAGCGCACATCGAGCTCATCGCCTCCGAAAACTATGCCAGCCCCGCGGTCATGGCCGCGCAAGGCAGTGCCCTGACCAACAAATATGCCGAGGGGTATCCAGGCAGGCGCTACTACGGCGGCTGCGAGCACGTGGACGTCGCCGAGAGCCTGGCGATCGAACGGGTGAAGAAGCTGTTCGACTGCGATTACGCCAACGTCCAGCCGCATTCGGGCGCCCAGGCCAACGCCGCGGTATTTCTCGCGCTCGTCAATCCTGGCGACACGGTGATGGGCATGAACCTCGCCCAGGGCGGGCATCTGACCCATGGCAATCCAGCCAATTTTTCCGGCAAGCAATACAAGATCGTGCCGTACGGCCTCGATCCGGCGACCGGACTGATCGACTATGACGAGATGGAACGCATCGCGCTCCAGACCCGGCCGAAGATGATCATCGGTGGGTTTTCTGCATATTCGCGCGTGAAGGACTGGAAACGCATGCGCGAGATCGCCGACAAGGTCGGTGCCTGGTTCTGGGTGGACATGGCCCATGTCGCCGGGCTCGTCGCCGCCGGGGAATACCCGAGCCCCTTGCCGTATGCGCACGTCGTGACCTCGACGACTCACAAGACCCTGCGCGGTCCGCGTGGCGGCATCATCCTCACCAAGAATCAACCCGAGGATTTCAACAAGAAACTGAACTCGGCCGTGTTCCCGGGCATCCAGGGCGGGCCGCTGATGCATGTGATCGCGGCCAAGGCGGTGGCGTTCAAGGAAGCCTTGGATCCGGGCTTCAAGATTTATCAGCGGCAGGTCATTGCCAACGCGCGTGCGATGGCCAAGGTTTTTCTCGAACGCGGTTACAAGGTCGTTTCCGGCGGGACCGACAATCATCTGTTCCTGCTCGATCTGATCGCCAAGAACATCACCGGCAAGGATGCCGAGGCGGCGCTCGGCCGCGCGCACATCACGGTCAACAAGAATTCCGTACCCAACGATCCGAAGTCGCCATTCGTGACCTCGGGTCTGCGCCTGGGCTCTCCGGCTGCGACCACACGAGGGTTCAAGGAAGCCGAGATGATCCAGGTCGCCGGCTGGATCGCCGACATTCTCGATGCGATGGCCGTCGGTGCCGATGTCGAGAGTGTCGTCAACCGGGTGCGCGGCGAGGTCGAGCGGCTCTGTGCGCGGTTCCCGGTCTACGGACCGCTCAAGCGCGCGGCCTGAGATCGGGTAAGCACGGGATTCGTTCGATGCAATGCCCGTTCTGCAAGGCGCCGGATACCCGCGTCGTCGATTCCCGCCTGGCCGAGGACGGTACGCAGGTCCGCCGCCGTCGCGAATGCGAGCAGTGCGGCGGGCGGTTCACGACATTCGAGCGTGCGCACCTGGCGATGCCCAACGTCATCAAGCGCAGCGGTAATCCCGAGCCGTTCTCGGAGGACAAGCTGCGTCGTGGCATGGAGAGCGCACTGTACAAGCGACCGGTGACCGCCGAGCAGCTCGATCATGCGATCGAGAACATCAAGCGCAAGCTGCGCGGTCTGGCCGAACGCGAGGTGCCTTCGCGCCAGCTCGGCGAATGGGTGATGGAGGAATTGCGCGATCTCGATCACGTCGCTTATGTGCGCTTTGCGTCGATTTATCGCGCATTCTCCGACGTCAACGCCTTTCGCGAAGAAATCGAGCGTTTGCAGACGCTGCCGACGCCAGAGGAACGTCGCTTGCAGTTGCCGCTGATCGAGGAGCTGGACATCGCCCGCGACACCCCGGCGGGTGGGCGCAAGGGCTAAAGGCGCGTGTCGATGTCCGATCCTGCTTTTGGGGCACCGGAAGCACTGATGGCGCGCGCGCTGCGCCTGGCCGAGCGCGGCATGATGACCACGCATCCCAATCCACGTGTCGGCTGCGTCATCGTGCGCGACGGCATCATCGTCGGCGAAGGGGCCCACGAGCGCGCCGGCGAACCCCACGCCGAAGTGCATGCCCTGCGCAGTGCCGGCGACCGGGCGCGCGGTGCCGACGTGTATGTGAGTCTGGAGCCCTGCTGCCATCACGGCCGTACTCCGCCGTGCACCGATGCGCTGATCGCTGCTGGTGTCGCCCGGGTGTTCGTGGCCACGGCCGATCCCAATCCCAAAGTCGCAGGACAAGGCATCCAACGCCTGCGCGCTGCCGGCATCGAGGTGCATGTCGGCCTGCTGGCAGCCGAGGCGCAGCGGATCAACCGGGGGTTTTTCGCGCGCATGATGCGTGGACGTCCCTGGCTTGTGCTCAAGCTCGCGATGAGTCTGGATGCCCGCACGGCGATGGCGAGCGGTGAAAGCCAGTGGATCACCGGCGAGGCCGCACGCGCTGATGCGCACCGTCTGCGTGCCGAGGCCGGCGCCGTGCTCACGGGCGTCGGTACCGTTGTCGCCGACGATCCCCGACTGAGCGCGCGCGGTCTGGGCGAGGGCGTGCGCCAGCCCGATCGCATCGTGCTCGACACGCAAGCCCGTGCGCCGGTTCATGCCCGGGTCTGGCAGCCGGGCGCACGTCGGTTGTGGATCACCCGGCAGCTTCCCCCAATCGTGCCGGAGGGCGTGACGGTGGTTCTCGCCGGGGCGGACGCTCAAGGCCGGATCGATCTCAAGGACGCACTGCAGGCGCTCGCCCGCCACGAAGTCAACGAGATCCTCGCCGAGTGCGGGCCGCGACTCGCCGGCAGCCTGCTGGAGCAGGGTCTGGTCGATGAGATCATCGCCTATGTAGCACCCAAGCTGTTGGGCGATCAGGCGCGCCCGCTTGCCCATTTGCCGGGCATCGAACGACTCACGCAGGCACTGGTCTGGCGCTGGGTCGATGTGCGTCAGATCGGTGACGATGTGCGGCTAATCTTGCAGCCGCGCACGTGCATTTGAGGAATCATTGGAATGTTCACGGGCATCATCGAAGCGGTGGGGCGCATTGCGGCGAGCGCCGATGTCGGGGGAGATCGGCGCATGCGGTTCGAGGCGGTGGGTTATTTCGCCGGCACGCAGCCGGGCGACAGCATCGCCGTCAACGGTATCTGCCTGACGGCGATTGAATGCAGCGCCGATCACTTCAGCGCCGATTTGTCCGTGGAGACCTTGCAGCAGACCACTGCGGGGAGTTGGTGTCCCGGCCACAGCGTGAATCTCGAACGTGCGCTGACCGCAGGCAAGCCGCTGGGCGGGCATCTCGTCAGCGGGCATGTCGATGGTGTGGGCATCGTCCTTGAGCGGCATCAGGATGCGCGCTCCTGGCGGTTCACCTTTGAGGCCCCGGCCATGCTTGCGCGTTACATTGCACGCAAGGGGTCGATCTGTATCGACGGTGTCAGCCTGACGGTCAACGAAGTAGACGGCCATCGCTTTGGCGTTAACATCATTCCCCACACCTTGAGCCATACGACGCTCGCTGTGTTGCAACCCGGAGATCGCGTGAATCTCGAAGTCGATTTGGTGGCGCGTTACCTGGAGCGCCTGCTGGCGCAGCGGGAGATCCTGCCATGAAACCCGAAAACAGCGACCCGGCGCCCGAATCGCCAGCGCGGCTCGATTCGATCGAAGACATCATCGCCGACATCAAGGCCGGCAAGATGGTGATCCTGATGGATGACGAAGATCGCGAGAACGAGGGCGATCTGGTCATGGCTGCCGAGCTGGTGCGGCCGGAAGATATCAACTTCATGGCCCGTTATGGCCGCGGGCTGATCTGCCTGACACTGACAGCCGAGCGCTGCCGCCAGCTGCGGCTGCCGCAAATGGTGTCGCACAACGAGGAGAGTCACCGCACGGCATTCACGGTATCGATCGAAGCCGCAAGCGGTGTCACCACCGGCATCTCCGCGCACGACCGCGCGCATACGGTGCGCGTGGCTGTCAGGCCGGATGCCCGCCCGGAGGATCTGGTCCAGCCGGGACACATCTTTCCGCTGATGGCGCAGCCCGGTGGCGTGCTCACCCGCGCTGGGCATACGGAGGCCGGCTGCGACCTTGCCCGCCTCGCCGGGCTCACACCGGCGGCGGTCATCGTCGAAATCCTCAACGAGGACGGAACGATGGCGCGACGCCCGGATCTCGAGAAATTCGCCCGACAGCATGGGCTCAAGCTCGGTACGATCGCCGATCTGATCCGCTACCGGCTCGCCAACGAACACACCGTGGAACGCGTGGCCGAGACGCACGTTAATACCGAGTTCGGCGAGTTTCGCCTGGTCACTTACCAGGACAGCATCGACAACACCATCCATCTGGCGATGGTCAAGGGGACGATCGATCCCCAGCAGCCGACGTTGGTGCGCGTGCATATCCGCAATACCTTGCAGGACGTGCTCGGCGTGTGTCATGCGGATTTTGCCTGGCCGTTGCGGCGTGCCCTGCAGCGCGTTTCCGAAGAGGGTGCCGGCGTCGTCGTGTTGCTGCGCAAACCGGAGAGCTCCCGCGAGTTGCTGCAGCAGATCGTCTCGCTGAACAAGGAAGCGCTCGAAGAACACCCCCACGACGCCCGGCAAGTGCTGCGCACCTATGGCATCGGTGCGCAAATCCTCTCCGATCTGGGCGTGCGCAAGATGCGGGTACTGTCCGCACCCAAGCGTATGCAAGGTATCTCCGGCTTTGGGCTGGAGGTCGTCGATTACGTTCCCTGCGATTGATGAAGAAGTCCAAGACTGCGAATCCCGCTGCGGTGCCGGCCGATGCCAAGACGGGCTATGCCGCGCCGCAGATTCCGGATCGGACCGAACTTGCCGGTGTGAGAATCGCCGTACTGGCGACACGCTGGAACGTTGGCATCGTCGATGCGCTGCGCGCCGGCGCGAGGGCTTGTCTGCGCGACTGGGGTGTATCCGATGAAGACGTCGCCGAGTTTCGTGCCCCGGGTGCTTACGAGATACCCCTTGCGGCCCTGCACCTGCTCAAGAAAGGCCGGTATGACGGCGTGGTGGCGTTGGCCGCGGTGATCCGCGGCGAAACCCCGCATTTCGACTATGTCGCCGGCGAGTGCGCACGCGGTTTGATGCAGGTACAGATCAAGACTCGCAAGCCGGTGGGGTTTGGCGTGCTCACCGTCAACACCGTCGAGCAGGCGTGGGCACGTGCCGGGCAGGGGCGGGACAACAAGGGTTACGAGGCCGCGGCGGCGATGCTGGAGATGATCTGCCTGTCCCGGAGGCTATCGTGAGCGAGATGCAGGCGCTCAGCCGCCGGGGTCTGGCCCGCCGCCTGACCGTGCAGGCCTTGTACCAGTGGCTGATCAATGAGAGCACACCGGCTGCCTTGCTGCGGCAGTTCCGCGAGCAGGAAGAGGGGCTCGGCCGCGCCGATCCACTGTATTTCGAAGAGCTGCTCACCGGTGTCGTCACACACGCCTCGGCGCTGACCGTCGATCTGGTGCCGCATCTGGATCGTCCGCTGGAGCAGCTCGACCCGGTCGAACACGCCATCCTCCTGCTCGGCGCCTACGAGCTGCGCCACAAACCGGAAGTGCCGTGGAAGGTTGTCGTCAACGAGGCGGTGAATCTGGCGAAGATCTTCGGTGCAGAGGAGGGCTACAAATTCGTCAATGGCGTACTCGACAAGCTGGCCCGCCAGCTGCGCGCGCATGAGATCTAGTCGGCCATTCCGACGGTCCAGGGCGATGATCCGCGCATGGATGAATTTGCGCTGATCCGCCGCTATTTTGCCGGCCTGACGGCGGCCAGCAGTGGCGTCGTCGTCGGCATCGGCGACGATGCCGCGCTGTTGACGCCCACGCCAGATCAGCAGCTCGCCGTCACCTGTGACACCCTGATCGAGGGGCGGCATTTCCCGGTCGGTACGTCTGCCTACGACATCGGTTGGAAAGCGCTGGCGGTGAATCTCTCCGATCTGGCGGCGATGGGCGCGCAGCCGCGCTGGTTTACGCTGGCGCTCAGCCTGCCGCAGGCCGACCCGGGCTGGCTCGCCGAGTTCAGTGCAGGGCTGCGCGCGCTCGCCGACCGTCACAGCGTCGCACTCGTCGGCGGCGATACCACCCGTGGCAGCCTGAGCATCACGATCACGGCGCTGGGCGAATCGCCGGCGGGGATGGCATTGCGGCGCAGCGGCGCACAGGTGGGCGATTGCGTGTGCGTCACCGGAACCCTTGGCGATGCCGCCGCGGCTTTAGCGCTGCTGGATCAGGGAACGCGCGATGCCGAGCTGCTGATGCGCCTGAACCGCCCGGAACCTCGCGTCGGTGCGGGACTTGCGTTGCGCACGCTCGCACATGCCGCGATCGATCTGTCGGACGGGCTCTCCGGCGATTTGCCGCACATTCTCGAGGCCAGTGGGGTCGGCGCTGAGATCGATGTCGATGCCTTGCCTGCTTCCGTTGCCCTGCGCAGGCGCTATCCGCTGCGCGATGCGCGCATGCGCTACCAGCTCGCGGGCGGGGACGACTACGAGCTGTGTCTGTGTATCCCTCCGGATCGTCTGGATCACGCGCGCGCCCGGCTCGACGTTCCGCTCCACGTCGTGGGCCGGATCACGGCGGTGCGCGGCCTGCGCTATGTCGATGCTTCTGGCGCTACCATCGTATTCAACCATCCCGGTTTCCGGCATTTCGAATGAGCACCCCCATCGTTCCGCGTCCCCCGACCCAACTGATTCTGACGACTCCCGAACATTTGCTCGCGTTCGGGTTCGGTGCAGGTCTAGCCCCGTTTGCACCAGGGACGGTCGGGACGCTGGTCGGTGTGCTGCTGTTTTTGCCGCTGTCGTGGCTGCCGCCACCGGCCTATGCCGCAACGGTCGTCGGGCTGTTCATGCTGGGCTGCTGGATCTGCGGAGAAAGTGCGCGCCTGCTCGGTGTGCACGATTACGGCGGTATCGTTTTCGACGAAATCGTGGGATATCTGATCGCCGCGGCGCCGCTGCTGTTTTTCCCGGCGCTGACGGCAGCGGTCTGGGCGGTTGCACTGATCGGTGCGTTCGCGCTGTTTCGCCTGCTTGACATTCTCAAACCCTGGCCGATCCGCATCCTCGATCGCGCCGTCCGTGGCGGGTTGGGCATCATGCTCGACGATGCCCTCGCCGGCCTCTTCGCCGCTGTCCTGCTGTGGGCCGTGTTGAGGCTGTTTGGGTAATACATCTTTCCCTTGAATCAGCCTTTCTGCTGCGCCATTCTCAAGCGCTAAGGGCGCGTTTCCATGACTGCCCGGTCATCCTGATTACGGGAACTCACGATGACGACGATACGCATCGGTTGCGCCTCCGCATTCTGGGGCGATACCAACACCGCCGCCGCGCAACTGGTCGAGCGCGGCAATATCGACTATCTGGTCTTCGACTATCTGGCCGAGATCACGATGTCGATTCTCGCCGCCAAGCGCATGAAAGATCCCAACGAGGGTTATGCGACGGATTTCGTCGAACATGTGATGGCACCGCTGTTGCCGCAGATCAAGGCAAACGGCATCAAGGTCGTCGCCAATGCTGGCGGCGTCAATCCGCTGGCTTGCAAGAAGGCGCTCGAAGATGCTGCGGCCAAGGCCGGTATCGACCTGCGTGTCGGTGTCGTGCTGGGCGACGATTTGCTGCCGCGCAAGAAAGAATTTTCCGATTGTGTGGAGATCGATACCGGTGCGCGGATGCCGCCGACGCTGGTGTCGATGAATGCTTACCTGGGGGCGTTTCCGATCGCGCGTGCGCTCGATGCCGGTGCCGAGGTGGTGATCACCGGCCGCTGTGTCGATTCGGCCGTCGCGCTCGGGCCGATGATTCACGCGTTTGGCTGGAAAGAGAACGAATACGACAAGCTCGCTGCCGGTTCGGTCGCCGGCCATATCATCGAATGCGGCGCGCAGTGCACCGGCGGCAATTTCACCGACTGGGAGCAGGTCGCGGACGGCTACGCCGACATGGGATTTCCGATTGCCGAGGTCTTCGCAGACGGTACGTTCGAGATCACCAAGCCGCACGGCACTGGCGGACTCGTTTCCGTACACACGGTGCTCGAACAAATGCTCTACGAGATCGGCGATCCACGCGCGTATCTGCTGCCGGATGTCGCCGTCGATTTCACGCAGGTACGTCTCGAGCAGGTCGGTGAAAACCGCGTGCGAGTGCGTGGTGCGCGCGGACAGGCGCCCACGGATCGTTACAAAGTCAGCGCGACTTACCCGGCCGGCATGCGCTGCGCGGCGCTGTTCATGATCGGCGGCATCGATGCCGCAAGAAAGGGGCGGGCGTCGGCGACGGCGATTGTCGAGAAAGTCCGTCGGCAGCTGCTCGCTGCGCGGCTCGGCGATTTCAGCGGTGTCGATATCCATTGCATTGGCGCCGAGGAGAGCTACGGCCCGCATGCACGCCCCGGAGCCGCGGCGACGCGCGAGGTCGTCGTCAAGATCGCGGTCCAGCATGCAAATCCCAAGGCGCTCAAGCTGTTCGCCCGCGAGATCGCGCAAGCGGCAACCGGCATGGCGCCGGGATTTACCGGCTATTTCGGCAGCGGACGGCCCGAGCCGCATATGATCCCGAAGCTGTTTTCGACGCTGGTGCCCAAGGCGCAGGTGCCCATCGAAGTCGTCGTCGGGACTGAGCGCTTTGCCGTTTCCGTGCCCAGCCAAGGCGGGTTCGTCCCGCCTCCGCCGGAGCCACAGATCGATCCGGATGTGGAGATTGCCGATCCGGTCCACGTGCCCTTGATCAAGCTCGCGCTCGCGCGTTCCGGCGACAAGGGTGACCACGCCAACATCGGTGTCATCGCGCGCACACCTGATTACCTGCCGTATATCGAGGCGGCGCTGTCCACTACGGCCGTGCGCCAATGGTTCGCCCACGTACTCGCCGGTGGCGCCCAGGGACGGGTCGAGCGCTGGCGTCTGCCGGGGACGCACAGCTTGAACTTCATGCTGTATCACGCGCTCGGCGGAGGTGGCGCGGCTTCGCTGCGCACCGATCCGCAAGGCAAGACTTTTGCGCAGATGCTGCTGGAGTTCCCGGTACCGGTGCCGCGTGCCCTGGCGGCGCAGCTGTAAGCAACGCCGATGCGCTGGCCGTTGCGCCAGCCAGTTGTGTTACGCCAGCGCTGCGGTTTGGCGCCGCGTCGACTACAATTTGCACCCCTTTAACCCTCAGACTCGGCCCGAGCGCCCGTTCAGGGCCTGCCAGGAAGTGCGTGCATGTCTGTAGAACGCGATGTCATGGAATACGACGTCCTCGTCGTCGGTGCCGGCCCCGCAGGTCTTTCGGCGGCGTGCCGGATCAAACAACTGGCGGCGGCCGCCGGCCAAGAGATCAGCGTTTGCGTCATCGAAAAGGGCTCCGAGGTCGGTGCGCATATCCTCTCCGGCGCGGTGTTCGAACCACGCGCGCTCAACGAACTGTTCCCGGACTGGAAGGAAAAGGGCGCACCGCTGAAAACCCCGGTCACCGCCGACGAGATCTATTTCTTCACGGGCGCCACCCGCGCGCTGAAGATGCCCAACCTGTTTGTGCCCAAGACCATGCACAACGAGGGCAATTACATCATCTCGCTGGCGAACCTGTGCCGCTGGCTGGCGCAGCAGGCCGAGGCGCTCGGTGTGGAGATCTATCCCGGTTTCGCCGCGCAGACGGCGATCATCGAGGACAACGTGGTTCGGGGCGTCATCCTCAGCGACATGGGCGTCGCGCGCGATGGCACGCACAAGCCCGACTACACCCCGGGCATGGAGCTGCGCGCCAAGTACACGCTGTTCGCGGAAGGCTGCCGTGGTCACATCGGCAAACAGCTCATCGCCCGGTATGAACTGGCCAGGGATGCCGACCCGCAGCATTATGCAATCGGCCTCAAGGAAATCTGGACCATCGATCCGGCCAAACACAGGCCAGGGCTCGTCGTACACGGAGCCGGCTGGCCCCTGAGTCTGTTCGGTACCGATGCGACGGGAGGCTCGTTTCTGTATCACCTCGAAGACAACACGGTTTACGTCGGCCTGATCGTCGATCTGTCGTACTCCAATCCGTACTTGTCACCCTTTGATGAATTCCAGCGTTTCAAGCATCACCCGGTGATCCGGCAGTATCTCGAAGGGGGTACACGCACGGCCTACGGCGCGCGCGCCATCGTCAAGGGTGGTCTCAACGCCTTGCCGCGCCTGGTGTTCCCGGGTGGCATGCTGATCGGCGACGATGCCGGCACGCTCAATTTCGCCAAGATCAAGGGCAGCCACACGGCCATGAAATGCGGCATGATCGCCGCCGAAGCGGTCGCCGAGGCCTTGCTTGCTGGAAATCCAGGCGGTGAGGTGCTGGAGAGCTATCCGGCGAAATTCAAGGCGAGCTGGCTGTACGACGAACTCTACCGCAGCCGTAACTTTGGTCCGGTGCTGCACAAGTTCGGCGCGCTGATCGGTGGTGCCATCAACTACATCGAGCAAAACTGGTTTGGCGGCAAGTTTCCGTGGACTGTGCACGACCTCAAGCCGGATCATGCCGCACTCAAGCTCGCATCTGAATGCAAGCCGATCGCTTATCCCAAGCCGGACGGCAAGCTGTCGTTCGACAAGCTGTCCTCGGTGTTTTTGTCGAGCACGAACCACGAGGAGGATCAGCCGGTCCATTTGCAGCTCAAGGACCCGTCGATCCCGATCGCAAAGAATCTGCCGCTGTATGCCGAACCGGCGCAGCGGTACTGCCCGGCCGGTGTCTATGAGGTGATCGACGAAGGCAATACCAAGCGCTTCCAGATCAACGCGCAGAACTGCGTGCATTGCAAGACCTGCGACATCAAAGACCCCGCGCAGAACATCAACTGGGTTGCGCCCGAGGGCGGAGGCGGGCCCAATTACGCCAATATGTGAGACCCCGGCGATTTCTGGGGCCGTGACTTTTGTGTTTCGCAACTGAGATGAGCCGATGAAAGCACTCGTGAGCGTCAAACGCGTCGTGGACTACAACGTCCGTATCCAGGTGAAGTCCGACGGATCGGGCGTCGTCACTGATGGCGTCAAACACTCGATGAATCCTTTCGACGAGATCGCGATGGAAGAGGCGGTGCGTCTGAAGGAGAAGGGCAAGATCACCGAGATCGTCGCCGTGACCATTGGTGGCGCGAAAAACGAAGAGACGCTGCGCACCGCGCTCGCGTTTGGTGCGGACCGGGCGATCCACATCAAGGAAGAGGGCGAGGTGCAGCCGCTGACGGCTGCCAAGGCGCTGGCCGCGACGATGAAAAAAGAAGGGGCGCAGCTCTTTTTGTGTGGCAAGCAGGCCATTGATGACGACGCCAATCAGACCGGGCAAATGGTTGCGGCCTTGCTCGACATCGCCCAGGCGACGTTTGCGTCCAAGATCGAGATCGATGGCGGCAAGGCCACGGTGACGCGGGAAGTGGATGCTGGCCTGGAGACGCTGGAAGTCGATCTGCCGGCGGTGATCACCACCGACCTGCGCCTCAACGAGCCGCGTTATCTGAAACTGCCGGACATCATGAAGGCAAAGAAGAAGCCGATCGAGACCGTAACCTTCGCCGATCTCGGCGTGAGCCCCGCTGCCGGCATCAAGACGACCAAGACCGTGCCGCCGCCGAGCCGCTCCAAGGGGGTCATGGTCAAGACCGTCGATGAGCTGGTCTCTGCCCTCAAGGCCAAGGGGCTTCTGTAAACCGACGTTCTGCCCTGCACGCGACATCCCGGAGCAACATCCCCAAACGCCGGGTTGCCGATGGTGCGGGCGCGACGACTCCAACAAGGAATGAACCGATGAGCAAGATTCTGATTGTTGCCGAACACGCCGAGGGCAAGCTCAACAGCGGTGTCGCCAAGACCGTGGCTGCAGCCAAGGCCATCGGCGGTGAGATCCACGTCGCCGTATTTGCTGCGGATGCCGCCGCTGTCGCGGCCCAAGCCGCCAAGCTCGACGGTGTGAACAAGGTGCTGGCCGTCAACAACCCCGCCAACGCGCAGCCGCTTGCTGCGCTGCTGGCGCCACAGGTGGTGGAACTGGCCAAGTCCGGTTATACCCACGTGCTGTTCCCGGGAACGACGTTCGGCAAGGATCTCGCGCCGCGTGTCGCCGCCAAGCTCGATGTGCAGCAAGTCAGCGACGTCATGGCCGTGCATGGTCCTTCGACCTTCGATCGGCCGATTTACGCCGGCAATGCCATCACGACGGTGCAGGCTCCGGCCGGCACGGTTGTCGCCACGGTGCGGCTGGCCTCGTTCCAGGCCGTCGGCAACACCGGCAATGCCAGCATCGAGACGGTCAAGATCGACGCCGTGCTGCCCTCCCATACGCGCTTCGTGAAGCTTGAGGCGCAAAAGTCGGAACGCCCCGACCTGCAGTCGGCCGCTCGGGTCGTATCGGGTGGCCGCGCGCTCGGCAGCGCCGAGAATTTCAAAATCATCTATGCGCTCGCCGACAAGATCGGTGCGGCCGTTGGCGCGTCGCGGGCTGCCGTCGACTCCGGTTACGTGCCCAACGACATGCAGGTCGGACAGACCGGCAAGATCATCGCTCCGGAGCTGTATTTTGCGATCGGCATCTCGGGCGCGATCCAGCATCTGGCCGGCATCAAGGACGCGCGGACGATCGTGGCGATCAACAAAGACCCCGAGGCGCCGATCTTCGAAGTCGCTGACTTCGGCCTTGTCGGCGACTTGTTCCAGATCGTACCCGAGCTGACGCAAAAGCTCTGACACCGCGCGCGGTGGCTCACCCCAGGCGCGGAGGTCTTCCTCCGCGCTTTTTTTATGTCCGAATCATCTTCCAATCACCCCTTGGGGACGCGAGGTCTTTTCGTCTAGTACCCCATCTGGCGGGCCGCGAGATCTTTCATGATTTCCTGCGAGCCGCCGCCGATCGACAGAAGCCTGGTTTCGCGGTGCGGCAGCGACACGGTGTCGCGAGTCCGCCGCAGGCGGGCGAGCGTGGGTGCGGGAGCTGCCGCCGACCGCGACTCAAGCCCCGTGTGGCGGCGGCGAGGTTTTTCTAGTACCCCATCTGGCGGGCCGCGAGATCTTTCATGATTTCCTGCGAGCCGCCGCCGATCGACAGAACCTTGGTTTCGCGGTAGATCCGCTCCACCTTGCTGCCTTGCAGATAGCCGGCGCCGCCGAGGATCTGCATCGCCTCGTTGGCGATCCATTCCAGGCTCATCGTCGCGAAGTTCTTGAGCATGCACACCTCGGCAACGGGCATTTGTCGGTGACTGACCCGCCAGGCGAGCATTTCGAGCTGGGCTTTGACAGCCTCGATGCGCATCCGCATGTCCACCAGCTTGTGCCGGATCACCTGGTTTTTGATCAGTGGCTTGCCGAATGTCTCGCGCTGGCGCGCATAGGCCAGCGCCTCGTCGTAACAGACGCAGGCCAGCGCGTAAGCCTGTGCTGCGAGCATGATGCGCTCTTGGTTGAAGTTCATCATGATCGCCATGAAACCGGCGTTTTCGGGACCGATCCGGTTGGCGACCGGGACGCGGACATGGTCGAAGTAGAGTGTGGCCGTATCCGAACACCACCAGCCCATTTTCTTCAGCGGAGAACGCGACAGCCCCGGCATGTCGCCTTCGATGACGAGCAATGAAATACCGCCCATGCCCGGACCGCCGGTGCGCACTGCCGTGGTAATGAAATCGGCGCGCATACCGGAGGTGATGAAAGTCTTCGAGCCGTTGACGATGTAATGGTCGCCGTCGCGCTCAGCGCGGGTTTTGAGATTGGCGACATCGGATCCGCCGGAGGGCTCGGTAATCGCCAGTGCCGCGATTTTTTCTCCAGCGAGTACGGGGGTGACGAAGCGCTGCTTTTGCTCGTGCGTACCGGCATGGACGATCGGCGGTGTGCCGATGCCATGCGACATCAGGCTGGCGATGACACCGCCGCTGCCAGCACGCGCCAGTTCCTCGGTCAGGACGATCAGGTAAAACAGGTCGGGCACTTCGATTCCGCCGTAGGCTTCGGGAAAGCCGATTTGCAACAGCCCCGCTGCGGCGGCAGCCCGATGCAGGCTGCGCGGCAGTTCACCGGCGGCCTCCCAGCGATCGACGTGGGGGATGATTTCCTGCTCGACGAAACGTCGCGCCTGGCGGCGTAAGGTTTCGTGTTCCTCGGTATAGAACGGATGCTTTGCGGTCACTTGGATTACCGTACGTTCCGGCGCAAAATGCCTAGGCACGCAAGATAAACGCTTCGATCAGGATTTGTCATTCGGATATCATGATTACCGCTGCCCCGGGGTGGTGTTCGCTGCCTGCAGCGTGTTGACCATGAGCATGGCCACGGTCATCGGGCCGACACCGCCCGGCACGGGTGTGATCCAACCCGCGCGCGCGCGTACCGATTCGAAGTCGCAGTCGCCGACGAGCTTGCCGGACGGCAGCCGGTTGATGCCGACGTCGATCACGGTCGCGCCCGGCTTGACCCATTCGCCCTGGATCATCCCCGGTTTGCCGACGGCGACGACGAGGATGTCAGCCCGTGCGACTTCGCCGGGAACGTTCGCGGTGAAACGGTGGCAGCAGGTTGCGGTGGCGCCGGCGAGCATCAATTCGAGCATCATCGGCCGGCCGACGTGGTTGCTCGCGCCGACGACGACGGCGGTGCGGCCCTTGAACGTTTCGCCGACCGAGCGCAGCAATTCCATGACACCATAGGGCGTGCACGGTCGCAGCAAGGGTTTGCGCTGCGCCAGCCGGCCGAGGTTGTAGGGATGAAAGCCATCGACGTCCTTTGTCGGCAGGATGCGCTCGGTGATCCGCGTTGCATCGATGTGCGCCGGCAGCGGTAGCTGCACGAGAATGCCGTCAATCGACGCATCGGCGTTCAGAGCGTCGATCGCATCGAGCAATTGATCCTCGCTCACCGACGCGTCGAAATGCAGGGGTACCGAGCGGATGCCGACTTTTTCGCAGGTCAGGCGCTTGTTGCGAACATAAACCTCCGAGGCAGGGTCGTTGCCGACCAAAATGGTGGCCAGCGCCGGTGCGCGCAGACCACGCTGCAAACGTTCGGCCACACCGGCGCGGACGCGATCCTGGACGGCGGCGGCCACGGCTTTGCCATCGATCAATTGGGCGCTCAAGACTGGGGATCCGGATCTTTGAAGGGAAGACGCATATTGTACGGCGCTGCCCGTACACTACGCGGCTTCCCACCGGCGGAAATACTGTGACCCGATTGCTGATCCAAGCCTTGTGTATCCGACGCGGCGACCGTGTACTGGTCCCAACGCTCGATCTCGCCGTGACGTCCGGCGAGTTGCTGCATGTACGCGGCGCCAACGGCAGTGGCAAGACCACGCTGCTGGAGATGCTCGCGGGTCTGCGTCCGGCAGAGGGCATTCGCCGCGAGCCCGAGGACATGCCGCTGCACTGGATCGGTCATCGCAACGCGCTGGCGTCGCACTTAAGCCCGATCGAGAACCTGCAATTCTGGTGTGGCGTGAACGGCGTCGATGCGGCCGGGGTCGTGCCGGCGCTGGAACGGATGAGGTTGCCGCCTGCGGCACGGCGGCGGCCCGTGCGCATGCTCTCCGCCGGACAGAAGCGGCGCAGCGCGCTCGCACGGCTGTTGCTCGTACAGCGGCCGCTGTGGTTGCTCGACGAGCCGCTGGACGGGCTCGATCGCGACGGCATCGCCATTCTCGGGGAACTGCTGTCGGCACACGTACGTGCCGGTGGTTTGGTGGTCATGACCAGTCACCAGGCCCTGCCGGCGAATCTGCCGTCGGTACGCGAGATCGAACTCGCACGGGGGATGATGTGATGCGCGCGGTGCAGGCGCTTTTGTCCCGCGAGCTGCGGTTGGCCCTGCGTGCCAAGACCGACTGGCTAATGCCCCCCTTCTTTTTGCTGGTCGTCGTCACGCTGTTCGGTCTGGGAGGCAAGGCCCACGATCCCGCGCTCAGCGTCTATGCGCCGGCCATCCTGTGGGTGGCCTCGCTGCTTGCTGCGCTGCTGACATTGGAGCGCCTGTTCCGGCCTGACTATGAGGACGGCACGCTCGAGCAACTGTGCCTTGCGCCGGGGCCGCTGTATGCGCTGGTGCTGGCCAAGTTCATCGCGCATTGGCTGCTGACCGGTCTGCCGCTGGTGATGCTGGCGGCGCCGCTGGCCGTCGGTCTGGGTCTGTCCGGCACCGCCGTGCCGACGCTGGTGGCGGGGCTTGCGCTCGGAACCCCTTGTCTGAGCGCGCTCGGCGGGTTCGTGGCGGCGCTCACCGTCGGTTTGCCGCGCACAGGGCTTTTGCTGCCGGTTCTGGTGTTGCCACTGATCGTGCCGGTCGTGATCTTCGGCGCCGGCGCCGTGCGCGCCGCGCAAGAGGGCCTGGACGCGCAGGCTCCGTTATACTTTCTGGCCGCCATTCTGGTGTTGTCCCTGAGTCTCGTGCCCGGGGTCGCCAGCGCAGCCTTACGCAACGCCTTCGACTGACCCCGCGATCAACGCATGTGGACCTGGTTCCATCGTCTCGCCTCGCCGCCGTTTTTCTTCCGGCTGGCGGAGCGCTGGGCACCGTGGCTCGGTGTCGCTGCCCTGGTCTTGCTCGCCTGGGGCTGGATCGGCGGGCTGGTTTTTGCGCCCCCGGATTACCAGCAAAAAGACGCATTCCGCATCATCTACGTGCACGTTCCGGCGGCAGCCGTGTCCTTGTCGCTGTACACGCTGATGGCACTTGCCGGTGCCGTGGCCGTGATCTGGCGCATGAAGCTGGCCGAATGCGTGCTGGTTGCGACCGCTCCGGTGGGCGCCAGTATGACGGTGGTGGCGCTCGTCACCGGCATGTTGTGGGGCAAGCCGATGTGGGGTACCTACTGGGTTTGGGATGCGCGCCTGACCTCAGAGCTGGTGTTGCTGTTCCTTTACCTGGGGGTGATCGGGCTCTACCGGGCGTTCGACGATCCACGCGCCGGGGCGCGCGCCTGCGCGCTGCTCGCGATCGTCGGTGTCGTCAACGTGCCGATCGTCAAATACTCGGTGGAATGGTGGAACTCGCTACACCAGGGTTCTACGATCATGAAGCTCGGCAAGCCATCGATCGCCCTGGAGATGGCGATTCCGCTGTACGCGGCCGTCGCGGGCACGCTTCTGTTTTGCGGCTATGCGATCCTGCGCCGGGTTCAGAACGAACTGCTGTGGCGCGAACGCGGCACGCAATGGGTCAGAGAGCTCAGGGTCGGGGAACCGGGGCGATGAACCAGGGTCTGCACCGATCGGGGCGGGACGATGGCTGAGTTCTGGCACATGAGCGGATACGCGCCCTATGTCTGGGGCAGCTTTGGCTTCACAGCCATGGTATTGGCGTGGAACTGGTGGGCGCCGCGCAGCCGGCGGCGCCGCATTCTCGAAGCGGAACTGGACGAATGACGAAACGGCAGCAACGGATGACTGCGGTCGCCGCGCTGGTGTTGGGAATCGGCGTCGCCGCAGCGCTGGCCTTCACGGCTTTCCGGAAAAACATGATGTATTTCTACACCCCGACCGATCTCGTTGCGCAGGCGGTGCCGGCCGGTGCCAAGATCCGGCTTGGGGGTCTGGTCGTCGCGGGTACTCTGCAGCGTGGGGAGGGTCTGGACGTGCGCTTCACGGTTGCCGACTGCGAGCAATCGGTGCCGGTGCGTTACAGCGGTATCCTGCCCGATCTGTTTCGTGAGGGGCAGGGGATCGTCGCCACGGGGCGTGTCGGACCCGACGGGGTATTCATGGCCGACGAGGTCCTCGCCAAACACGACGAAAACTACATGCCGCCCGAGCTGGCCGAGAAGCTGGTGGCGGCAGATGGCCGCCATTCCTGCGCGGAATTTTCCCGGCCGGTGATGGGCCGCCGTCCGGCCATTGCCGATAGGCCGAGCCAGTCGTGATCCCGGAACTCGGTCATTTCGCGCTGCTTGCCGCGCTTGCGGTGGCGATCATCCAGGGCACGTTTCCCTTCGTCGGCGTGTGGCGACGCGATGCGCGCCTGATGGCGGTCGGGGTTTCTGCTGCGCAGGCGCAGTTCGTGCTGATCCTGATCGCATATGCGTGCCTGACCTGGGCGTTCGTCGAACGCGACTGGTCGGTAGCCTATGTTGCCGCCAACGCTCATTCGCAACTGCCGCTGATGTATCGGATCAGCGCAGTCTGGGGAGCGCACGAGGGGTCGATGCTGCTGTGGGTCTTGATACTCGCTGGTTGGTCGGCGGCGGTGTCGCTGTTCAGCCGCAGCCTGCCCGCCGACGTGCAGGCCCAGGTGCTGGCCGTGCTGGGTGCGCTGGCCGTCGGATTTTTACTGTTCATTCTGCTTACCTCGAACCCATTCGATCGCATATTCCCGGTCCCGGAGGACGGACGTGATCTCAATCCCCTGCTGCAAGATCCTGGTCTGGTGATCCATCCGCCTTTGCTGTACATGGGGTACGTCGGCTTTTCGGTGGCTTTTGCCTTTGCGATCGCCGCGCTGATCGGCGGCCGTCTCGATGCTGCCTGGGCACGGTGGACGCGGCCGTGGACGACGCTGGCCTGGCTGTTTCTGACGCTGGGTATCACGCTGGGTTCGTGGTGGGCCTATCACGAGCTGGGCTGGGGTGGCTGGTGGTTCTGGGATCCGGTGGAGAATGCCTCGTTCATGCCCTGGCTCGTCGGTACCGCGCTGATCCACTCGCTCGCGGTCACCGAGAAGCGGGGTCTGCTCAAATCCTGGACGGTGCTGCTCGCGATTCTCGCATTCGCGCTGTCGCTGCTCGGCACGTTTTTGGTCCGCTCGGGCGTCCTCGTCTCGGTGCATGCTTTTGCCACCGATCCGGCGCGCGGCGTCTTCATCCTGACGTTTCTGGCCGTGGTCCTCGGCATTGCTTTTGCGCTGTATGCCTGGCGTGCCCCGCGGTTTGCGGCGGATGGCGAGTTGCAGTGGTTGTCGCGCGAGGGCTTGCTGCTGCTCAACAACGTGTTCCTGGTCATCGCCGCCGCGGCGGTGCTCATCGGGACGCTTTATCCGCTGGTCATCGACGCCTTCGGTCTGGGCAAGATCTCCGTCGGGCCGCCGTATTTCAATGCGGTCTTCATCCCGCTGACTGCGCCGCTGGTGCTGTTCGTTGGGCTGGCTTCGGCGGTTGGCTGGAAACGCGCACGCTGGCCGGAGGTCTGGCCGCGTATCCGCCTGGCTTTGTTCATCGCCCTGGGGGTGGGGGTGTGTCTGCCGTGGCTGTTGCATCGGCACATTCAGCCTGCGGCGGTTGCGGGCGCATTTCTTGCCCTGTGGACACTGATCATGGCCTGCGAGGAACCCTGGCGACGCTGGCGTGCCCGCGGCAGGCGTGGGATCGCGCAAATCCCGCGCGCGGTCTGGGGTATGACCGTTGCGCACATCGGGCTCGGCGTCTGGGTGTTGGGTCTGACGTTCGTGACGCTTTATCACATCGAGCGCGATGTCCGCCTCGGGCCCGGACAGAGCGCCGAGGTGGGGGCGTATCGTTTCGAGCTGCAGAGCGTGACGCCGCGCCCGGGCCCCAACTATGACGCCGATCAGGCGCTGGTCGTGGTCACGCGTGATGCAGAGGTCATCGCCCGGCTCAAGCCCGAGCGGCGCCGTTACCGCGCGCAGGGCACGGTGATGACCGAAGCCGCCGTCGATCACACGCCATTGCGCGATCTTTATGTCGCCCTGGCCGAGCCACTGGAGGGCGGTGACTGGGCACTGCGGATTTATTTCAAGCCGATGATGCGGCTGGTCTGGCTGGGTGGCGTATTGATGGCCATCGGTGGTTTGCTCGCGGCCAGCGACCGCCGCTACCGGCTGGCCCGTTGGGCCGCGCATCCAGCCGCGCGGATCGATGGAGTGCCGGCCTGATGCGCATCCGCTACCTGCTGCCGGCACTGGTTCTGGTCGGTCTCGTGCTTTTGTTCGCGTTTGGGCTGCAGCATGATCCGCGACAGATTCCATCGCCGCTGATCGGCAAGCCGGCACCGGCGTTTACGCTGCGCCTGCTCGGCGAGCAGACCCCCTACACGCAGGAACAGCTGCGCGGTCGGCCGCTGCTGGTGAATTTCTGGGCGAGTTGGTGCGCAGGCTGTCTGGTGGAACATCCGTTCCTTATGGAGCTGGCGCGCCGGGGAGTGGAGATCGTCGGCATCGATTACAAAGACACCGACACCGAGGCGTTGCGCTGGCTGGCACGCCACGGCAATCCGTATCGCACCATTGCCGCCGATACTGAAGGTCGCGCCGGTCTGGACTGGGGTGTCTATGGTGTGCCGGAGACCTTCGTGCTCGATGCGCAGGGCATCATTGTGTACAAGCACATCGGCCCACTCGACGAAGAAGCCTGGCGTACGAAAATCGCGCCATTGCTGGCAGGTGGAGCAGGCTGATGCGTATTGGGCTGTTCGTGCTCGGACTCATCGCCGCTGTGTACGCCGCGGCGCAGGATGCGTCATTCACGCCGGAGCAGGCCCAGCGTTATCAGCGCTTGGTCGGTGAGCTGCGCTGTCTGGTCTGCCAGAACCAGTCGATCGCCGATTCCAACGCACCGCTTGCCGCTGATTTGCGCGAGCAAGTGCGCACGCAAATCCTCGCTGGACACAGCGATGACCAGATCCGGAGCTACGTGACCGCGCGCTATGGCGATTTCGTGCTCTACCGCCCGCCATTCAAGCCCACGACCTGGCTGCTGTGGCTCGGACCGTTTCTGCTATTGGCGCTCGCGCTGACGGTGGCCGGCATCTTTGTACGCCGTCGCACCCGGGCAGCGCCCGGCGGCGAGCCGGATCGGGAGCATTTGCGCCGACTGCTCGATGAGGAATCCCGATGAGCGGCGTGTGGATGGCGGCAATCGTCCTGCTCGGGGCCGCGATCGCGCTGTGGCCTTTGTGGGTGGGCGGCGAGCGCATGGCACTGCGGCGGCGCTCGCTCAACGTCGCGGCCTATCGCAGCCGGATGGCGGAAATCGAGCTCGAGGTCGAGGCCGGCACGATCACGGCCGATGCCGCTGCCTCGCTGCGCGACGAGGCGGCGCTGCGTTTGCTGGCAGACGCCGCATCCGAAAACGAGGATCACGAGCACGTGCCGGCGCGCCGGCGGTGGGGGTTTGCCGCTCTCGGTACGGTCCTGATCGTGACACTGCCCGCCGTGGGTTACTACTTCAGCGATAGCCGCGAGCTGGCGCGCTGGATCGCCGAAGCACGGCGTGATCCCGAGGCTGCCCAGCGCCTGGCCATCGATAGCATGGTGCAGCGATTGCAAACGCGGCTCGAAAAAGAACCCGCGGATGCGCAGGGCTGGGCCATGCTCGGCCGTTCATACCAGGTGCTTGGCCGGTATGCAGGCGCCGTCGAGGCCTACGAGCGGGCCAACCGGCTAACCAGCACCGCGCCCAATGCAAGCTGGTTGGCCGATGAGGCTGAGGCCCGTCTTCTGCTGCAAGGCGATCACGATCTGCAGGGCATGCCGCGCATGTTGTTCGAACGCGCGCTGGCCGTCGATCCGCGCCATCCCAAGGCTCTGTGGTATGCCGGCCTCGCCGCCGCGCAGGCGGGCGAGTATGGTGTCGCGCTCGATCGCTGGCTGGCCTTGCGCGACACCGATCTGCCCGAAGATTTCCGCAGTGTACTGGACGCGCGCCTGCCCGAGCTCGCGCGGCTCGCCGGCCGTGAACTGCCGGCGGCCGTTGTATCTTCCGGTCCAGTTCTGACGCTCGATGTCCACCTCGACCCCGCACTGACAAGCGCAGTCAGCTCCGGCGATACGCTGTATGTACTGGCGCGCCGGCCGGATGCACAGGGTCCGCCGCTTGCCGTGCGGCGCCTGCGGGCAGATGCCCTGCCGCTGCGTGTGACGCTAGATGATCGCGATGCGATGGCCCCCGGCGTGAAGCTGTCCAGTGCCGATCGCTGGGAGGTTGTTGCCCGGATCAGCCGTAGCGGCATGCCGCAGGCGCAGTCCGGTGATCTGGAAGGCCGTGTCCTGATCGATCGCGCGCAGTCCGGACAGCCCGTGACAGTGCGCATCGATCGCCGTTTGCCGTGATCGCCAACGATTTTTGTCTGAGGATTCGTTATGACCGAAACGCTCTCGCAGATTCCCGATGCCCAACGTCTGTACCTGAAGGCCGCGACGACACTGACCCGGCGCCCCCAAGGGCAGCCGGTCTTGCCTGCACTGGAGGTTCGGGTGTGCGATGTCGGGATCGATGGCCGGCATCTGGCCGATTATCGCGAGGTTTGCGGCTTTGCCGAGAGCCAGACCCTGCCCATCACCTTTCCGCATGTGATGGCCGGTGCACTGCATTTGCATCTGCTCACACAAAAACCATTCCCGTTCCCGTTGCTGGGTCTTGTGCACATCCGCAACGACATCCGCCAGAGCCGTGCGCTACGCGCCGACGAGCGCTTCGATGTGCACGTGCGCATCGGCGAGTCCCGGGCAGTACGCCAGGGCATCGAGTTCGACCTGCTCACCGAGGTGGCCAGCGGCGGCGAGCCCGTATGGACCGAGACCAGCACGATTCTGCACCGCATCCCCGGACCCAAGAGCCAGGTGCCGCGTCCTGCGCCAGCACCGGCGGCGCTGGCCGATTACCGCAGTTTCACCGCGCCGGCGGACATCGGCCGGCGCTATGCCCGCGTCGGCCGTGACTACAACCCCATCCATCTCGCACCGCTGCCGGCCAAGCTGTTCGGCTTCAAGCGCCACATCGCCCACGGCATGTGGTCACTGGCGCGCTGTGCCGCGCTGCTGCAGCCAGAACTCGGGCATGAACCGCAGGCACTGTCGGTGCAGTTCAAGCAACCGCTGTTTCTGCCGGGCCGTGTCGCGCTCCGGTTCACGCGCGAGGAGGACGGTTTTGCATTCGCGCTGCTGTCGAGCCGCTCCGACAAGATCCATTTGACCGGGGCGCTGCGCTGAGGGTCTGGTAAACTAAACGCATCGCAAAGGGGGCGGACATGCGCATTCGCAAAGCAGTTTTCCCGGTCGCGGGTCTGGGCACCCGCTTCTTGCCGGCCACCAAGGCTAGCGCCAAGGAGATGCTGCCGGTCGTCGACAAGCCACTGATCCAGTATGCAGTCCAGGAGGCGATCAGCGCGGGAGCCCAGGAGCTGATCTTCATCACCGGCCGTTCGAAGAACTCGATCATGGATCACTTCGACAAGGCCTATGAGCTGGAAGCCGAACTGCAGGGCCGTGGCAAGGAAAAACTGCTCGAGGCAGTGCGCGACATCGTGCCGCCAGGGGTCACGTGCATTTACATCCGCCAGGCCGAGGCTCTGGGTCTCGGCCATGCCGTGCTCTGTGCATGGCCGGCCGTCGGCGACGAGGATTTCTACGTCATTCTCGCCGACGATCTGATCGACGGCCGCCTCCAACCGGCCCTCTCGCAGATGCACCGTGTCTATCAGCAGTACGGAACCAGTGTGCTCGCCGTGCAGCGCGTGCCCAAGGAAGAAGTCGGCAGCTACGGCATCGTCGAAACCCATCCGGTCGGCCCCGGGCTGTCCGAGATCCGGCGGATCGTCGAAAAGCCCAAGCCGGCTGAGGCGCCGAGCAATCTGGCCGTGGTCGGTCGCTATATCCTGACCCCGCGCATCTTCAAGCTGCTCGAGCGCACGCCGCGTGGTGCGGGTGGCGAAATCCAGCTCACCGATGCAATCAGCGCGATGCTGCAGGAGCAGACCGTGCTCGCTTATGAATTCGAAGGCACGCGGTATGACTGCGGCTCCAAGCTCGGCTATCTGCGCGCCAATGTCGAATACGGGCTCAAGCATCCCGAGCTGGCAAACGATTTCCGCGCCTACCTCGAGGCTTTGACTGCCGACTGGAAGTCGGGCGACAGAAAACCCAAAGCCTGACGGCAGCCGTGGAGACTCGATGCTTCTTTTGCATTGACGCTGCCAGTGGCCGCTGGCGCAGGACGTACCTTCATGACGCAGAGTAAGTATCAGAGCTTCATCGAATCTTCCTCGATCCACGGCGCCAACGCCGCGTACATCGAGGCGTTTTACGAGCGTTTCCTTGAGGATCCGGAATCGGTCGATCCGAGTTGGCGCGCCTACTTCCGCCTGATCCAGGATCAGAACGCGCCGCGCGAGACGCCGCACAGCGAGGTCATCGCTCGTTTCGAGCGCTTGGCGCGCGAACCCCGGCGTGTCGTCGCGGCCGAGGCTGGTTTCGATGCCCGCGCTGCGGAAAAGCAGGCGGCCGTGCTGCGCCTGATCAACTATTACCGTGTGCGCGGCCATCAGGCCGCCAAGCTGGATCCACTGGGGCTCACGCCGATCCCCCGCGTGCCCGATCTCGACCCGGCCTTCCATGGGCTGGGCCCCGAAGACATGGACACGGTCTTCAACACCGGCACCCTCGCCGCAGGGCAGGACCGTTTGCCGCTCAAGGAGATCATCCGCATCGTCCGCGCCGTTTACACCGATACGATCGGCGCGGAGTACATGTATCTCACCGAAACCGAACAGAAACGCTGGATCCAGCGCCGCCTGGAGCCGGCAGCCTTCCAGCCGAAGCTCACCGCGGAACGCAAGCTCGAAGTGCTCAAGCAGCTCGTCGCCGCCGAAGGTCTGGAGCGCTATCTGCACAAGAAATACGTCGGTCAGAAGCGCTTTTCTCTGGAGGGCGGAGATGCCTTGATCCCGGCGCTCGACGAAGTCCTCCATGCCTGCGCCGCGCGTGATGTCGAGGAAATCGTCATCGGCATGGCCCACCGCGGCCGCCTCAACGTCCTGGTCAATATTCTCGGCAAGTCACCCAAGGATTTGTTTGCCGAATTCGAGGGCAAATACAGCGAGGAAGATCTCAAGAAAGCCGGCGACGTCAAATACCACATGGGTTTTTCCACCGACGTCGAAGTCGGCGGCAAGCGCCTGCATCTGGTGCTTGCGTTCAACCCCTCGCATCTGGAGATCGTCAATCCGGTCGTCGAGGGTTCGGTCAAGGCGCGTCAGACGCGCCGCAACGACGAGATCGGCCAGAAGATCGTGCCCGTGCTGATCCATGGCGACGCCGCTTTCGCCGGACAGGGTGTGGTCATGGAGACGCTGCAGCTGTCGGAAGCCAGCGGCTATGCCACCGGCGGAACATTGCACATCATCGTCAACAATCAGATCGGCTTTACGACGCCCAATCCCATCGAAGCCAAGCCAAGGCAGGAGGCGCGCACCTCGCGCTACTGCACCGATCTTGCGAAGATGCTCGAGGCGCCGGTGTTCCACGTCAATGGAGATGATCCGGAAGCCGTGGTCTTCGTCACCCGTCTGGCGATGGATTTCCGTAACGAATTCCACAAGGATGTCATCGTCGATATCTGCTGCTACCGCCGCTGGGGACACAACGAAGCCGACGAGCCGTCGGTGACCTCGCCGCTGATGTACGAGGCGGTCAAGCATCACCCAACGCCGCTCGCCATCTATGCGCGCAAGCTGGAAGAAGAGGGCGTGCTACCCAAGGGTGAGGTCGAGGTCCTGGCGCAGCGTTACCGAGAAGGGCTCGACAAGGGCGAAAACATCGCACGCGTGACGCTCGGACTCGTCGGCAACAAGCACACGGTGAACTGGGCCAAGTATCACCAGGGCGAATGGAATACGCCGGTCGATACGACGATCACTCTGGAGGCGCTGCGCAGCCTGTCGAGCAAGCTGCTCGTGCTGCCGGAGGGTTTCACTCTGCATCCGCGCGTAGAAAAGATTTACGAGGATCGCGCGAAGATGGCATCCGGCGAGATCCCGATGGACTGGGGCTTTGCCGAAACCATGGCCTATGCCTCGCTGATCAACGAGGGATTCTCCGTGCGCCTGTCCGGTCAGGATGCGCGACGTGGCACTTTTTTCCACCGGCACGCCACCGTGCATGACTACAAGACCGGTGCGCGGTACACGCCACTGAGTCATCTGACATCGGAGCCCTCCCGTTTCGTCGTCAATGACACGCTGCTGTCGGAGCTGGGCGTGCTGGGTTTCGAATACGGCTATTCGACGACCGACCCCGAAACCCTGGTGATCTGGGAGGCGCAGTTCGGCGACTTCGCCAATGGCGCGCAGGTGATGTTCGATCAGTTCATTTCTTCGGGTTACGCGAAATGGGGGCGGCTGTGCGGGCTCGTGACCTTCCTGCCGCACGGCTACGAAGGCCAGGGGCCGGAACATTCCTCGGCGCGCCTCGAGCGGTTCCTGCAACTATGCGCCGAGAACAACCAGCAGGTCTGTGTGCCGTCGACACCTGCGCAGATGTTTCACATGCTGCGCAGGCAGATGAAGCGTTCGCGCCGCCTGCCGCTGATCGTGATGACGCCCAAGTCGCTGTTGCGACATCCGCTCTCGGTATCGACCATCGCCGATCTGACCCAGGGGCGCTTCCAGACGGTGATTCCGGAAACCGATGCGCTCGATCCCGACAAAGTCACGCGCATCGTCTTTTGCGCCGGCAAGGTGTATTTCGATTTGTATCAGGCACGGCAGAAAGCGGGATTGGACAACGTGGCGCTGGTGCGCATCGAGCAGTTGTACCCGTTCCCGCGCGAAGGATACGAGGCAGCGCTCGATGCCTATCCGAAGGCGCGGGAAGTCCTGTGGTGCCAGGAAGAGCCCGAAAACCAGGGTGCCTGGTATCAGATCAAGCACCGGCTCGCGGCTTATCTGCGCCCGCGGCACCAGCTGATGTACGCCACGCGCAAGGGATCGGCGACCACCGCGGTCGGCTATCTCAAGGTGCATCAGATGCAGCAGGAAGAAGTGGTACGCGAGGCGCTGACCGGCGGCAAGCGGCTGTAAAACAGCCAGGCGGTCAGAACGAAGGGCGACGAACGAACAAGGAAAGCGATAGACCATGGCGATCGAAATCAAGGTTCCCAATCTGCCGGAGTCGGTGTCATCGGCGACGGTGGCGACATGGCATGTCAAGGCCGGCGACACGGTGCAGCGCGAGCAAAACCTGCTCGACCTCGAAACCGACAAGGTGATGCTCGAGGTGCCCGCCATCGAGAGCGGAGTGCTCAAAGAGATCCGTGTCCAGGCCGGTGCAACCGTTCAGGCCGGTGATGTGCTCGGTATCATCGAGACCGAGGCCGCTGCTGCATCCACCGCATCGCCCGCAGCCGCAGCACCGGCCAAAGCTCCCGCCGACAACCAATCGCAGAGTCCGGCGGTGCGCAAACTGCTGTCCGAGCTGGGGCTGTCGGCCGCAGAGATTCCCGGCAGCGGCAAGGGCGGCCGCCTCACCGTCGAGGACGTGCGCGCCTATGCGGACAAGCAGAAAGAGCGGAAAGCCGAGCCGACGCCGGCGGCGCAGGCTTCGTCAGCAGCACCCAAAACGGCGAAGACACATACCGCGGCAGCGCCGGGGAATCGCGAGGAACAGCGGGTGCCGATGACGCGCATCCGCGCACGGATTGCCGAGCGCCTCCTCGAAGCCAAGAACAGCACGGCGATGCTGACGACCTTCAACGAGGTCGATCTCAAAGCGGTATCCGAGCTGCGCGCGAAATACAAGGCCGATTTCGAAAAAATCCACGGCGTCAAACTCGGCCTGATGTCCTTTTTCGTGAAAGCGGCGATCGAGGCGCTCAAGAAATTCCCGATCCTCAATGCCTCGGTCGATGGCAACGACATCATCTATCACGGCTACTACGACATCGGCATCGCCGTTTCCAGCGAACGCGGACTCGTGGTGCCAGTCATGCGCGATGCCGATCAGCTTTCGATGGCCGAGATCGAGAAGACGATCGCAGATTTCGGCGCGCGAGCACGGGCCAACAAGCTGACGATGGAAGATCTCACCGGCGGGACGTTCTCGATCACCAATGGCGGGGTCTTCGGTTCGATGCTGTCCACGCCGATTCTCAATCCGCCACAGTCGGCGATTCTGGGCATGCACGGGATCACCGATCGTCCGGTCGTCGTCAATGGCCAGATCGAGATCCGTCCGATGATGTACCTGGCGCTGAGTTACGACCATCGCATCATCGACGGGCGCGAGGCCGTGCTCGGTCTGCGCACGATCAAGGAATGCCTGGAGGACCCGGCCAAAATGCTGTTGCAGATTTAAAGCGCGCAGCGCCAGCCGCTTGACCACGGGCCCGCCGTTGGCGGGCCCGTTTGCGTTTGTGCAGCTTTCAAACCTGCGCGTGGTCTGCGCGTGGTGCAGGACACTGGTGACTGTGAGGTCACCCCGCCGCATCCGCGATGAACCGCAGCGGCCAGCTTGGCGAGAAGCCGCACACCGGGAGGGCTGGGTTCTTTGGGTTTGCGATCCGCTATCCGATCCGGAATGTTTGGTGTATCGTTGCGCCAGCGTTGGTGAGTGTTCCTCACAAGCCGGGATCGGAAATACTCATTTCCACAAAAAATCTCTACAATCCGGTCTGGCTGTTGATCTACATCATCCGACTTTAGTAATAAAAATTACCGTACCGCTGAGGCTTTTCGTGCAGGAGTCGTGCATGCCGTACCGTTCGGTGTTCCGTCCCGGTTTGTTCAGTGGCCAGACCATCATTGTCACCGGCGGTGGTTCCGGCATCGGCCGGTGTACGGCACATGAGCTGGCCTCTCTCGGCGCCAAGGTCATCGTCACCGGCCGCAAGCAGGCCAAGCTCGATGCCGTCGTCGCCGAGATCACCGAGGACGGCGGCAGCGCTGCGGGCTATGTGTTCGACATCCGTGATGAGGATGCGGTCAAGACCTCGATCCGGCGCATCCTCGACGAGCATGGTGCGGTCAGTGGGCTCGTGAACAATGCCGGCGGCCAGTATCCGATGCCGCTGGCATCGATTTCCAAGAAAGGCTGGGATGCCGTCGTCGCCAACAATCTGACGGGCGGTTTTCTCGTCGCCCGCGAGGTGTACAACCAGTGCATGAAGCAGCACGGCGGCGCGATCGTGAACATGATCGCCGACATGTGGGGCGGGATGCCGGGCATGGGGCATAGCGGCGCGGCGCGCGCCGGCATGCTCAATTTCACCGAAACCGCGGCGATCGAATGGGCAGTCTCCGGAGTGCGCGTGAACGCGGTCGCGCCGGGTTATGTCGCATCCAGCGGTATGGATCATTACGACCCCAGCTTCGCTCACGAAGTCATTCCCAAGCTCGTGAGCCTTGCGCCGCTCAAGCGCCTGGCCGAGGAGGCCGAAGTGAGTGCCGCCATCGTTTTCCTGCTGTCGGAGGCGGCGGCTTTCATCACCGGGGCCTGCATCAAAATCGATGGTGGCACGAGCCTGGGCATCGGTCCGTTCCCACTGCTCGAACACCGGCGCTCGAAGCCTTACCGTGGCTTTCATCGCGCCGTCGTCCCGCAAGCCGTGCGCAAGATTCAGGGCGAGTAAGCATCTGCAGGGAGCCGCCATGCCCATCATCGAATCGAAGATCGATACCCGCAGCGCCCAGTTCCAGCAATACCGCGAGGAAATGCTCAAGCTGATCGCGGATTGGCGTGCAGTTGAGGCCAAAGGTCGCGCAGAGGAAGAGAGCAAGCGCAAGCGCTATCACGAGCGCGGCCAGATTCTGCCGCGTGAGCGTGTGCATCTGATGCTCGACCGGGGCTCGCCCTGGCTCGAGCTGTCGACGCTCGCCGGCTACAAGATGCATGACGATAAGGATGGCTCGCTCGCCGGCGGCAACATCATCACGGGCATCGGCTACGTATCCGGCACGCGCTGTCTGGTGTCGGCGTCGAATTCGGCGATCAAGGGCGGGACGATGACACCGTGGGGGGTGCAGAAAAGTCTGCGCATCCAGGAAATCGCGCTCCAGCAAAAGCTGCCGGTCGTATCGATGATCGAATCCGGCGGCGCCAATCTTCTCTACCAGGCTGAGGTGTTCATTCCTGGCGGACGAACGTTTGCCAATCAGTGCCGACTGTCGGCGGCCGGCATTCCGCAGATCACCGTCGTGCACGGTTCGTCGACCGCCGGCGGTGCCTATATGCCTGGGTTGTCCGATTACGTCGTCATGGTGCGCAAGCGCGCCAAGGTTTTCCTGGCGGGGCCGCCGTTGCTCAAGGCCGCGACCGGCGAGATCGCCAATGACGAAGATCTGGGTGGGGCGGAGATGCACTGCCAGATCGCGGGCACCAGCGAATTCATCGCCGAAAACGACATCGATGGCATCCGTATTGCCCGCGAGATCGTCAGACACCTGAACTGGAATGCGCATCGGCCCAAGCTGGAATTGCTGCCGGTGCGCGCGCCGCTGTACGACATCGAGGAGTTGTGCGGTGTCGTGCCGCCGGATTATCGCAAACCGTTTGATTGTCGCGAGGTCATTGCACGGATCGTCGATGGATCCGAGTTCCTCGATTTCAAGACCGAATACGATCAGCAGACGATCTGCGGCCGCGCCGTGATCCACGGACATCAGGTCGGCATCATTTCGAACAACGGTCCGATCACGACCAAGGGTGCGACCAAGGCCGGCCAGTTCATCCAGCTCTGCTGCCAGGCCAACATTCCGATCGTGTACCTGATGAACACAACGGGCTACATGGTGGGCACCGAGAGCGAGCAGGGCGGCATCGTCAAGCATGGCAGCAAGATGATCCAGGCCGTCGCCAATGCCACAGTGCCGCAGTTGACGATCGTCATGGGCGGATCGTTTGGTGCCGGCAACTACGGTATGTGCGGTCGTGGGTTTGGGCCGCACTTCATCTTCGCCTGGCCCAATTCGCGTACGGCGGTCATGGGAGGTGAGCAGGCCGCCACCGTGATGGAGATCATCACGCGTGAGAAATGGCTCAAGGAAGGCAAAAAGATGTCGGAGGCCGACGAAAAAATGCTGGCGTTCCTGCGCAAGCAAATCATCGACCAGTTCGACAAAGAATCACATGCCTTTGCTGCAACCGCGCGTTTGTTCGACGACGGCCTGATCGATCCGCGTGATACGCGCAAGGTTCTGGGGCTGTGTCTGTCCGTGTGCCGTGAGGCCAAGGCGCGGCAGATGTTCCCGAACAGCTACGGAGTCGCGCGCTTCTAGACGCCGGTGGTGAGTTCATCACTTGTCGCCCGGTTGTCGTAACAAGGAGTAGAGAAATTGAATTTCACCCACGAGCATCGACAGTTGTTCGAAACAACCCGGCAGTTCGTCGAGCGTGAAATCAATCCGCATGCGGCCGAGTGGGAGAAGGCCGGCGTGTGGCCCGCGCGCGAGATCCTGAAGAAAATGGGCGCGCTCGGTTTGCTCGGTATCAACAAGCCAGCAGAGCTTGGCGGCCTGGGGCTCGATTACAGCTACCAGGTGGCATTTGCCGAGGCGCTCGGATATTGCCGCGTCGGCGGTCTGCCGATGGCCATCGGTGTGCAAACCGACATGGCCACACCCGCGCTCGCCCGTTACGGCAACGATTATCTGAAGCAGAACTACTTAAAACCGGCGATCGCGGGCGAGATGGTGGCCTGCATCGGAGTCAGCGAACCCGGGGCGGGTTCGGACGTCGCCGCAATCAAGACCACCGCGCGCCGCGAGGGTGATGAGTATGTCATCGACGGCCAGAAGATGTGGATCACCAATGGCACCCAGGGAGACTGGATATGCCTGCTCGCCAACACGGGTGAGCCGGTCGCCGGGAGCCGTCATGGCAACAAATCGCTGATCGTGGTTCCGCTGGATGCCAAGGGCATCGATCGCCGCACCAAGCTCGACAAGCTCGGTCAGCGATCCTCCGACACGGCCATCATTTTCTTCGACGGTGTGCGTGTTCCCGCACGCCATCTGATCGGCGAGCAGGGCAAGGGCTTCGTCTATCAGATGCAGCAGTTTCAGGAAGAGCGGCTGTTTTTGTCGGCGAGCATCCTCATCGCCATGGAGCAGTGTATCGATACGACCGTCGAGTACACCCGCCAGCGGCAGGCATTCGGCCAGGCAATCCTGGACAACCAATATGTGCAGTTCCGGCTAGCCGAGCTGCGCACGGAAATCGAGGCCTGTCGGTCGCTGGTGTATCGGGCCACCAATGAGTTGGTCGCTGGGCAGGATGTCACCCTCATGGCCTCGATGGCCAAACTCAAGACGGCGCGTGTTGCGCGTCGGGTCGCGGACGGCTGTCTGCAGTTCTGGGGTGGCCAGGGGTTTATGTGGGACAACCCGGTCAGCCAGTTCTACCGCGATCTGCGCCTGCATTCGATTGGCGGTGGTGCCGACGAAGTCATGCTCGGCATCATCAGCAAGCGTCTGGGCTTCGGTGGCAAGACCCGTAGGAACTGATTGAGCGGACTTTGCACGGAGGGGCCATGGATCTTCCCCAGACACAGACACTTCAGTTGAGCCTCGAGCGCGGGGTGCTCACGGTCACGCTCAATCGGCCCGAGGCAAAGAATGCCTTGAGCCCGACGATGATTGCTGAGCTGACGGGCGTGTTCGATGCCGTGCGTGCGAGTGCGGATGTCCGCGCCGTTATCTTGCGCGGTGCCGGCGGGCATTTTTGTGCCGGCGGCGATCTCAAGGAGATGATGGCCGGTGGACTCAAGCCGCCTGGTGCGGGCGAGGCGGATCCCATCGTCGAATACTCGCGCAGGTTCGGCCGCATGCTGCACAAGGCCAGCACATTGCCGGCGGTTGTCATCGCCATCTGCGAGGGCGCCGTGCTGGGCGGAGGATTCGGTCTTGCCTGCGTCTCGGACATCGCATTCGCCCATGCCGAGGCGAAGTTCGGTCTGCCGGAAACCACCCGCGGTTTGCCGCCGGCGCAGATCGCGCCTTTTGTCGTTGAGCGCATTGGTTTGACCCAGGCACGCCGTCTGTGCCTCACCGGCGCGCAATTCCGCGGGACGCGCGCACTGGAGCTGGGGCTGGTGCACGAAGTCTTCACCGCCGAAGACGAGCTGCAAGTCAAACTCGCCGACACCCTAAAGCAGGTGCTCGAGTGCGCGCCGCATGCCAATGCCGTCACCAAAGAAATCATTCTCGGTGTCGCACAGCGCGATATGGATGTCTTGCTCGATCAGGCAGCGCACAAATTCGCAGCCTGCGTGCGCGGCACGGAAGCGCCGGAGGGCATCCTGGCTTTCATGCAGAAGCGTAAGCCGAAATGGGCCAATGCATAGCAACTAGAAGAAAGCGGAGAACCGATGAACAAGCGCTTCGACAAGGTGCTGGTCGCCAATCGCGGCGAAATCGCCGTGCGTGTGATCCGCGGCGCACGCAGGCTTGGATATCGCACGGTTGCCGTCTACAGCGAGGCCGACCGCGAATCGCTGCATGTGCGGGAGGCCGATGAAGCGGTATGTATCGGCCCAGCGCCAGCCAAAGAATCTTATCTCGCGATCGACCGCATTCTCGAAGCGGCGCGGCGTTCCGGTGCGCAGGCGATCCATCCCGGTTATGGCTTTTTGTCTGAGCGCGAAGCCTTTGCCCAGGCCGTGCAAGATGCCGGTTTGATCTTCATCGGCCCCGATCCGCACTCGATTGAGGCGATGGGCAACAAATCGGCATCGAAGATTCGCATGATCGCGGCCGGTGTGCCCTGTGTGCCGGGTTATCAGGGCGATGATCAGACGGACGCCACGCTGCTTGCAGAAGCCAAGAAGATCGGCCTGCCGGTGATGATCAAAGCGGCGGCCGGCGGCGGCGGCCGCGGCATGCGTCTGGTGCATACCGAAGACGAATTGCTCGCCGCCATCCGCTCTGCCCGCAGTGAAGCGGAGAACGCCTTCGGCAGCGGCCAGTTGCTGATCGAAAAAGCGGTGACCGACGCACGCCACGTCGAAATCCAAGTGTTCGGGGATCGACACGGCAACGTCATTCACCTCGGCGAGCGTGATTGCTCGGTGCAACGGCGCAATCAGAAAGTGATCGAGGAAGCGCCCTCGCCGGCAGTCGATGAAGCGCTGCGCGCGCGCATGGGCGCGGCAGCCGTTGCTGCGGCCAAGGCGGTGAAATACGTGGGTGCTGGGACGGTCGAATTCATGCTCGCGCGGGATGGCCAGTTCTATTTCCTGGAGATGAATACGCGCCTGCAGGTCGAGCACCCCGTCACCGAGCTCGTCTATGGCGTCGATCTGGTCGAATGGCAACTGCGCATCGCACAAGGCGAGCGGCTGCCCATGACACAGGACGATGTGCTGGCGCGCCGCCATGGCTGGGCCATCGAAGTGCGCCTGTGCGCCGAAGATCCGACGCAGAACTATCTGCCGCAGACCGGACGTGTGCTGAAATG
The DNA here is from genome assembly GCF_900113085.1 of Fontimonas thermophila. Taxonomy (GTDB): domain Bacteria; phylum Pseudomonadota; class Gammaproteobacteria; order Nevskiales; family Nevskiaceae; genus Solimonas; species Solimonas thermophila. The sequence goes on from NZ_FOOC01000004.1 coordinate 281,776, forward strand.
GCAGGCGCCGGAAGGCGCGGGCATACGGGTCGATACCTACCTGCGCGATGGGCAGGAGATCAGCCCATACTACGATTCGATGCAGGCGAAAATCATCGCCTGGGGAGAAAACCGAGAGACTGCGCGCATGCGCCTGATCAAGGCGCTCGACGACACGACACTGCTGGGCGTCGTCAACAACAAAGCCTATCTGCGCGACCTGCTCGCCCATGAGGCATTTGCGGGCGGAGATTTTTCAACGGCTTTCATCAACCGCTATTTTCCGCAAGAGCGCATGGCGGCGATGAGACCAAACTTGCGCCATGTCGCGCTCGCGGCCGTGGCTCTCTACCTGGACGATGCCTTGCGGCTTGCGCAGGCCCATGGTCTATCGCGCGAATTCATTGGCTGGCATAGCTCGCATGAATTTCCGGCCGACTATCGTCTGAAATGGCGCGATGCCGAGTACGACGTCGATGTGCTCGTTCATGACGGACACGAATTCAGCATCCGCATCGGCGAGGTGCAATTCCAGATCGACGTGGTGGCGCATGACGAACACGCATTCCGCTACCGGTTCGACGGCGTCGTCGGATACGCACGCACTGCGCGCGATGGCGACGTCATCTGGCTCGATGCGGAGGGCCAGGTCTACGCCTATACCGATGTCACCCTGGCGCCCGCGCAGGCTGCTGCGGCTGGTTCGGATGGCCGCCTGCTTGCCCATTCCGACGGCAAGATCGTGGCCGTGCATGTACAGCCCGGCGAGGAAGTAGCCCCAGGACGGACGCTGGTCGTGCTCGAGGCGATGAAAATGGAGTTTCAAATGAGCTTGCCGGTCGGCGGCAAGGTCATCACCGTGAACGTGCAGCCCGGCCAACAGGTCAAGAGCCGTCAACTACTGGTGCAGGTGGACCCGGCCCAATAAACCCATCCGAAAGAGTCTCTCCGGCCGCACCGCAGTATCACCTCAGGGGTACTGTGCGTCGATGGGATTGCATTCACCAAGCTGCTGAGCGGCGGCGTCGCCCGCTCAGCAGATCTTGAAAATCCGCCTGCTGTCTCCAATTTGCCGGGATGCTCCATGCGGTTGCGGGCCGCAGCTCGCAGGCCGGCTACGGCTTTTGCATCTGCGGTCCGCCTCCGCGACCACTTCATATTTTTCGAGGGAGACATGACCGAGACTGTGCAGCGCTCCGAGAAGCGCGAATTCCAGGCCGAGGTGCGGCAACTGCTGCACCTCATGATCCACTCGCTGTATTCCAACCGCGAGATTTTCCTGCGCGAGCTGATTTCCAACGCATCGGACGCCTGTGACAAATTGCGCTTTCTTGCAATCGATCGGCCGGAGCTCCTCGGAAGCGGAGAGCTTGCGATCGATCTGATTGCCGATGTCGGCGCCGGTACGCTGACGGTGAAGGACAATGGCATCGGCATGTCCCGTGAGGAGGTTATCGATAACCTCGGTACGATTGCGCGCTCGGGGACGAAACGTTTCCTCGAATCACTGTCCGGCGATCAGAAGAAAGATGCGCAGCTGATCGGCCAGTTCGGTGTTGGTTTTTATTCGGCATTCATCGTCGCCGACAGGGTCACCGTGCTGACCAAGCGCGCGGATCAGGATGAAGCCGTGCGCTGGGAGTCGGACGGGCAGGGTGAGTTCACCGTCGAACCCTCGTTCAAGACCGATCGCGGCACGGAAGTCATTCTGCACCTGCGCGATGATGCGCGGGAGTTCCTCGAAGACTACCGGTTACGATCGATCGTGCGCCGGTATTCGGACCATATCGGTTTGCCGATCCGGCTGCACAAGAACAAAGGGGAACCCGAAACGCTGAATCAAGCGCGGGCGTTCTGGACGCGTCCCAAGAGCGAGCTCAAAGACGACGACTACGTACAGTTTTATCAGCACATCGCCCACGACTTCGAAAAACCGCTCGCCTGGGCGCATCACAAGGTTGAAGGCGCGCTCGAATACACCTCGCTGCTATACATCCCCCGGCATGCTCCCTTTGATCTCTGGGACCGCGAACAAGCGCGCGGTGTGCAGCTTTACGTCAAGCGCGTGTTTATCATGGACAAGGCGGCTGAGCTGCTGCCGCCGTATCTGCGTTTTGTCCGCGGTCTGGTTGATACGGCCGACCTGCCACTCAATGTCTCGCGCGAAATCCTGCAGAACAATCGTACGGTCGAGAAAATCCGTGCCGCTCTGGTCAAACGGGTGCTCGACCTGCTCGATGATCTCGCCTCGACACGGCCTGATGACTATGCGCTGTTCTGGGCGACATTTGGTCCGGTGCTCAAGGAGGGTATCGTCGAAGATGCCTCCAACCGCGAGCGCATCGCCAAGCTGTGCCGTTTTTACTCCACTGCGCAGCCGGACAAGGCCGAGATTGCACTCGATGCCTATCTCGCGCGGATGCCACGGGATCAGGACAAGATTTACTACCTGACTGCCGACACGCTCGCCGCTGCGCGCAACAGCCCGCACCTCGAAGCTTTCCGCGCCAAAGGGTGGGAAGTGCTGCTCATGACCGATCGTATCGACGAATGGGTCGTCGGCCATTTGACCGAATACCAGGGTAAGCGCCTTGAGTCGGTCGCGCGTGTATCCAAAGACATCGAAAGCAAGATCGAAACGCCGGACAAGGCACGCCTCGAAGGTGAGTACCGGGAGGTTCTCGAGCGGGTGGGCAAGCACTTGGGCGATCGGGTGGGGTCGGTGCGCCTGTCGGCGCGTCTCACCGAATCGCCGTCCTGTCTCGTCGCCCCGGAGCACGGGCTGTCGCGGCGTTTGGAAGAAATGCTCAAGCGCGCTGGGGAAAAAGTACCCCCTTCCCGGCCGGTATTCGAGCTCAATGGCCAACATCCCCTGGTACAGCGGCTCAAGAATGCCGACGAGCCCGCATTCGCTGATCTCGTCGAGTTGCTCTACGGTCAAGCTGTGCTCGCGGAAGGCGGACAGCTTGAAGATCCGGCCGGATTCGTCAAGCGGCTCAATGCACTCGTACTCGGCGCACTGCCGGATAAACCGCGCATCATCGTTTGAAGGTCGCTACGCGTCGCTGCGGGATCGACTCACCGCAGCACGCGGACCGCATCGACGAAGCGTTTCTTCCAGTACGGCAGGTCGATGGAAGCGACGATGACAGCACGCCCCTGTGCCGGTGCGTGCACCGCCTGGCCGTCGCCGAGATAAATCGCGACGTGATCGACCGGTCCAGACTCGAAGCGGTAAAACAGCAGATCGCCTGGTTCAAGTTCGTCATCGTCGATGCGTTTGCCCATCGCATACTGCTCACGTGTCGTGCGCGGCAGCACGATGCCGGCCTGGGCATAGACGTATTGGACCAGGCCGCTGCAATCGAAGCCTTCTGGCGTTGCGCCCCCGTAGCGATAAGGCCGGCCGACTTGGCCCAAAGCTTCAAGCACGATGCGATGACGTGTTTCGGGAGGGATGTGTACGGATTTCTCCGTGGCGCATCCGGCCAGAAACGCGCCGATCAGTAACAACAGGGAGGCGGTCGCACGCACGGCAGTGGCGCTCACCCGCTGGCTATGCGCTCGGCGGCATGGTCTGCTGCATCGACGGACGTTGTGCGAAAGCCTCGTACCACTGGGTGAGCGCAGGCAGGTTTTTGCGCCATTCCAGATAAGGCAGGCGAAAGTCGAGATACCCGAGTGCGACCCCGGTCGTGATCTCGACGATGCTGGGTGTTCCTAGGCCGAGCGTGCCGGCCTCCCGGTTCAACACCTCGGCGGCGCGGAGAATGACGGCCGCCTGACGATCGAGAAATGGCGTGTAAACGATGCTTTCCGGGCGCCGTTTTTCGAGCACGGTCGCCACTGCGGCATCGATGACGCCTTCGGCGATCCGATACAGCCGTAGCGCAGCCCATCGCCGGCTGCCGCGCGGCAGTGGCGCGATTCCATCGCCGCGCGATTGCAGATACTCGAGGATCAGGCTTGAGTCCGGCAAGGCCTCACCGCGATCCGTGACCAAGGTCGGGATCCTGGATAGCGGATTGGCGGCTAGCAGCTCCGGCGGCGGGTTGAAGGGATCGGCGATCACTTCCTCGACCTGGCCGGCGATGCCCTGCTCGATCAGGGCAACGCGGACTTTTCGGGAGTAGGGGGAAGTCAGGCTCAGATAAAGGCGCATCGGAAGACACCGTGGAAGTTATGTGAGGTCGCTACGTACCGTGAGTGACACCTGCGATACACCGGCCCAGTAGGCGCGCGGTTTGCAGGTCGTGCACAGGCCGTATGTTCCCAGGCACTGTGATAGATGATCACGATACTTGGACGTGCGAGCATGCGCGTATGAAAACATGGGAGCATGCCGTGACGCTATCGTCCGGCACGACAGACGGCTCTACGATGAACGGGTCAGGGGGACCGCTCTGGTTCGGCGTTTCCCCGGATCGCACAGACCGCCTGGTGTGCGGACAAGTGGATGCGATGTGCCCCTATGCGCCGGATCAATTCCGTATGCATCAGGCGATCCATGACCGGCCCCTTGACTTCGGCGAGATGGAGTCGGATGCCTTGTGCAGCGAGTTCGCGCTCCAGCGTATCGAGCACATCCAGGCCGCTGGTATCGACATAGGCGACACCCGACATGATCAACACGACGTCGCCAAGAGGCTGATGCTCGACGATCAGGCGGTGGAGTTCGGATTCCACACGCGGTGCGTTGGCAAAGTACAGATTCTCATCGATACGAACCAGCAACAGACCCCGCCAGGTCTGCACTGGATGGCGCAAGACGTTGCGGTAGTGCTCGGTATCGCCAAGACGGCCGACGACGGCGATGTGCGGCCGGCTGGTGCGGTAGAGAAACAGCAGCAGCGACAGTGATGCCCCGGCGAGCAAGCCATGCTCGATGCCGAGCAGCAAGACGCCAACGATGGTCAGACCCTGGGCCATGGCGTCGCCCTTGTCATAAGACCAGGTGTGCAGAAGTGCACGCAGATCGATCAGTTGCCAAACGGCTACGACGATGATCGCCGCGAGTACCGACTTGGGAAGATCGGCGAGTAGCCCGGTGAACAAGAACGCGGACAGTGCGACCCACAGTGCTGTGACAACCGCAGCCAGCTGTGTGCGTGCACCGGCATCGAAGTTGACCATCGAACGCGCAAAGCCGCCGGCAACGGGCATCGCCCCGGCGCAGGCAGCTGCGATATTGGTCGCGCCTAGTGCCACCAGCTCCTGATCGGGATCGACCTTCTCACCACGTCGGAATGCCAGAGCCTTGGCGACGCTGATACTTTCGACGTAACCGATCAGCGCGATCAGAGCAGCGGACGGCAGCAGCGCGAGCCAGCCCGATGCCTGCAAAAAAGCCAGTGACACGCCGGGCAAGCCTTGCGGGATGCGTCCAACGACGTCCACGCCGTAGCGATCATGGGCTCCCGTGATGCTCGAGGCCATGGTGGTAATGGCGACCACGATCAGCGGAGCCACTCGCGACAGGATTGCAGCCTGTCCGGATCCGACGCCGCGTGCCGTCAGCCAGCGTTTGAGCGGATCGCGGGATAGTACCAGCAGCACCAATGAGGTCAGACCGAATGCCAGCGTCGCCGGATTCAGCTTGTCCGCATGTCGGGCAAGCTCGGTGAAGATGGCGATAAATCCCGCTTCGCGCGGCACCGGAATGCCGCTGAGCGCAGAGAGTTGTGTGGCGATGATGAAGATGGCCGCACCGCTTGTGAAACCCGACAGCACCGGATGGCTGATGAAATTCGTCAGCCACCCCAGGCGGAGTATGCCCATCATCAGTAGGGTCCCGCCGCTGAGGCAGGACAGGATCAGTGCGCCCGTCAGATAACGCTGCGGATCACCTTGTGCGAACGGAATCAGCGCAGAGGAGACCATCACTGCCGCCACCGCGACTGGGCCGACGGCAAGTGTCCGGCTGGTTCCGAGACAGGCGTAGACGATGATCGGGAGGACGCTGGCATACAGTCCCACTTCCGGCGGCATGCCAGCTAGCAGCGCATACGCCAGCGCCTGCGGAACCAGCAGGATGGCAGTGATGGTGCCGGCAAGCCCGTCCTGCAGCCATTGAGCAGCATTGCCGTGACGCAGATCGGACAACAGAGGCAGCCATTGCCGCTGGCGCCGTGCTTTGCCAGACGCAGCCATTTCGTGGATGGCGCCGCTTCAGCTTTGTCCGCAAGCGAGATTGGCCGGTACGGCCACGTCCATCAGCTTGGGATTGGGCAGCTTCAGATTGCGCATGATATGGACGTATTCCGCCTCGGTCTTGCCAGCAATACGCGGGTTGCGCAGTTTCTCCTCGATGACCGAAGACGAGGTCCAGCCCTTGTAGTCGTGTGCCGGATAAACAAGGGTATCGTCGGGCAATCGGAATAGCTTGTTGACGATCGAATCCCAACTCTGGTGCGGATCACCGTTCTGGAAGTCGGTACGCCCGGTCCCCCGGATCAGCAGTACGTCACCGGTGAACACGGCGCGCGGCGCCTGTGGATTGAGCACGAAGCTGAAGGACTCGTCGGTGTGACCAGGTGTGTAAATCGCCTGTAGGCGCACGCCATCGATGTCGAGGATATCGCCCTCGCGCACACGCTCGGAGACACACTCCGCCTTCGTGAACTCACCCATCAAGGTGATGCACCCCGTTGCGTTGCGCAGTTCGCCCAGCGCGGTGATGTGGTCGGCGTGCGTATGTGTGTCGATGGCGCGCACGAGCTTCAGGCCCAGGGCATCGATCGCCTCGAGGTACTGGGCGGTTTGCTCTTTCACCGGATCGATGATCAAAGCCTCACGGCCACGCCCGGACGCCAGCAAATAGGTGTAGGTACTCGATCCCGGATCGAAAAATTGCCGAAAAATCATGGCTGGAGCCTCTATATTTGATTTTGGAATAACGATATTCCACGCTGTTGGCAGTGTACGCCTGAGCTGGCTGCGCTTCAACCTCAGAAGCCTGGTTTTCGATTCGCTCTGATACACATACCGGTATATATTTCGATCATCTGGCTACCGCATGAGCGATCGGTTTCGAGGAAACGGCGTCGACATGCGTAGTGAGTGTGGCTTTGATTGACTGAGCTCGCGTGAATGTATAAGTAATCACATATACGGTACCCCTTACAGTTTATTAAGCAGGTGCGATCCGTCATCTTGTCGCGAGGAGAAGGCAAGGAGCAGACGAGGAAGAACGATGAAGGACAAGCAGCCCAAGCCTGGACGCATCATTCCGGTGCCCGAGAATTTCTTGTCTCCGGCCGACATCAGCCGCCGCCGAGCCCTCAAAGCACTGCTTGCGGGGAGTGCAGCCGCTGTAAGTGGGGCCGCCTTTTCAGGTGATGAGAGTGGCGGCAAGCTTGGAGTCCCGCCATGGTCCAAGAGTCTGGGCAAGCCGGTCGGGGCCAACCCCTATGGACTGCCTTCCGAGTTCGAGCGGCACGTCATACGCCGTGAATCGCCAGGGCTGACAACCTCGCCGCATTCATCGGTCGTGTTCACGCCGCTGCAGAACCTGTTCGGGATCATCACTCCCAACGGTCTGCATTTCGAGCGCGATCACGGCGGTCGCCCGGACATCGATCCCTCGCAGCATCGTCTGATGATCAATGGTCTGGTTCGCCAGCCGAAGATCTACACGATGGACGATCTGCTGCGCTTTCCGTCGGTGTCGCGCATCCATTTCATCGAATGTGGTGCGAACACCGCGATGGAGTGGGCGAATGTCTCGGTTCCGACCGTGCAGTACACCCATGGCATGCTGTCCTGCGCAGAATGGACGGGCGTGATGCTGTCGACCTTGCTCGACGACTGCGGTTTCGACCGCAAACGGGCCAAATACATTCTCGCAGAAGGCGCCGATGCGCCCAGTCTGACCCGCACGGTTCCGATCGAAATGGCGCTCGACGATGTCATGGTCGCCTATGGTCAGAACGGCGAGATGCTTCGCCCCGAAAACGGATATCCGCTGCGGTTGCTCGTTCCGGGCGTACAAGGCGTTTCGAGTGTGAAATGGCTGCGTCGCATCGAAGTGGGCGATCAGCCGTGGAATACGCGCGAAGAGAGTCTGCATTACAGCGATCTGATGCCGGATGGCATGAGCCGGCAGTACACCTGGATCCAGGAATGCAAATCGGTGATCACTTCGCCCTCTGGGGGGCAGAAGCTATTGGACAAAGGGTATTACCAGATCACAGGCCTGGCATGGTCCGGACGCGGTCGCATCAAACGTGTGGATGTTTCTACCGATGGCGGGCGGAACTGGCGCACGGCTGAGTTGCAGGATCCGATCCTGCCCAAGGCGCTGACGCGTTTTCGCATCGACTGGCACTGGAACGGTGAGCCAGCGCTGTTGCAGAGCCGTGCGGTCGACGAGACGGGCTATGTGCAACCCAAGATGCGCCAGTTGCGCGAAGTGCGCGGTACGCGATCGATTTATCACAACAACGCAATCCAGACCTGGAAGGTGGATCCAAGCGGAGACGTACACAATGTCCAGGTCTGAGTTGCATGTTCTCTGGGTGGCAGCGGTGCTCGCGAGCGCCACGACCAGTGTTGCGCTTGCCAAGGACTATGGGCTTGGTCGTCCAGCCACACCGGCTGAAATCGCCGAGTGGGACATCGATGTGCGTCCGGACGGACAAGGTTTGCCGCGCGGCAGAGGTTCAGTGGCTGAGGGGCAGGTGCTGTATGACGAGCAGTGCGCGTCATGCCACGGCACTTTTGGCGAGGGTGGGCCGCACATGGCGCTGGCAGGCGGTGTCGGTTCGCTCAAGACGGCGACACCGATGCGCACCATCGGCAGCAAGCTGAATTATGCGACGACGCTGTTCGACTATATCTACCGCGCGATGCCATTCCATGCGCCCAAATCGCTGACCATCGACCAGACTTATGCAGTTTCGGCTTATGTGCTGCACCTGAACGATATCCTGCCGGCCGATGCGGTGCTCGATCAGGATTCGCTCCCCAAAGTCGTGATGCCCAACCGCGACGGTTATACGCGTGACCATGGCATGGGTTCAGTCAACGGCAAACCGGATGTGCACAACACCCTGTGCATGAAGAGCTGCGAGAAGACAGTCGAAATCACTTCGCAGTTGCCGCCCGGTTTCACCGAGCAGGTTTACGGCGATGTCTCCAAGCATTTTCGTCGATATTCGGCTTTTCCCGGTGCTGGAGAAGCAGGCGGTTCGGCATCTGCGCAAGAGAAAAGCGCAGGCGGCAAAAGCCAAGGACTCCAACTCGCGCAACAGCATGGCTGCATGGCGTGTCACGGACTCGCCAACCGCATTGTTGGCCCCGGATTTAGCGAAATTGCGGCCCGATACCAAGGGCAAGCAGATGCCCGCACCATGCTGATGGACAAACTCGTCAAGGGAGGTGCAGGCAATTGGGGAGCGGTGCCGATGCCGCCGCAGACTGCCGTTCCCGAAACCGACCGCCAACTACTGGTCGAATGGATATTGCGAGGCGTACCCGAATAGATAGACAGCAGATGCGTTTTCTCCTCCGACTTTCACCCACCAACATCAGCCGGATTGATTCCATGCACTCGAGGTTTTTTTTCATTCCCATTGGTCACGCACTCAAGATCTTTGGGTTTTCGAGTTTATTGATAATGCCATCGCTGACCGCCGCCGCAGGCACAGAGGCGGCCAAGCTGGCGGAGCAGTATGCCTGCACCGCCTGCCACGGCGCAGATCGATCCGTTGTGGGACCGGCTTTCCGCGACATTGCAAAAAAATATGCAGGCAACAAGAACGCAGCAGCCGAGCTCGTTGCAAAAGTACGCGTAGGTGGTTCGGGCGTATGGGGGCAGGTACCCATGCCACCCAATGCACACGTGCCCGAGGCAGATGTACAAAAAATCGTTGCATGGGTGCTCGCGGGCGCCCCGGCTGAATGAGGTTCGCCATGATCAAGACAATAAGCCGCCGTCATCTCCTCGCTGCTGCCGGTCGCTGGGCTGCAGCGCTGGTCGCGGTTACCGTATTGCGCCCAATCTCGGCGTGGGCGGCCGAGCGCAACCACAAAGCGTTCGAAGCCAAATCACTGGATGATGTGGTCGGTGCATACGGGGGCAGCAGCGCGAGACTGTCCACCGATATCCTGCTGACGATTCCGGAAATCGCCGAAAACGGCGCGGTCGTCCCAGTCGCGGTCGAAAGTAAGCTGGCAGGCACGCGCAGCATCTCGATTCTGGTCGAGAAAAACCCGAGCGTTCTGTCTGCGCACTTCGTTTTTCCTGAAGGCACCGATCCCTATGTCGCAACCCGTGTCAAGGTTGCCGAAACTTCCAACATCATTGCGCTGGTACAAACAGCCGATGGCTATTACTACGCGCAGAAGCTAGTCAAGGTCACCCTCGGTGGATGCGGTGGCTGAAAAATACAGGAGACAGACATGGCAGATCCGATGCGAATCCGCGCCACGATGGTCGATAACAAGGTGGATGTCAAAATCCTGATGGCCCATCCGATGGAAACCGGCCAGCGTAAGAACCCAGACGGCACACTCGTGCCCGCCCACTACATCGACACCGTGACGGTTACCTGCAAGGGGAAAACCGTGCTGATGGCCGAATGGGGGCCGTCAGTGTCGCGGAATCCCTATCTCGCATTCCGTTTTACCGGCGCCGCGAAGGGCGACACGATCAGCGTGACATGGAAAGACAATCACGGCGACACGCGCACTGACGAAGCGGCGATTGCCTGAGGGGATGGCCGTGCGCCTGCCGATGCTGGTGTGGATGGTCGCTCTGCTGTGCGCAGGGGCGCCAACGCATGCAGGCGATGCCGCATCTACGCCGCGGTCTGGATCAGCGATATATGTGGTTTATCACTTTGATGCCGGCCTCGAACAGGCCAAACGTGGCCTGCGCAACATCCGCAACCATTTAAACGCCGATCCTGATGCGCGGATCGTGGTCGTCGGTCTGGCCGAGGGCATCGATTTCATGCTCAAGGGAGCAAAAACCGACGGTGGCTATCCGTTCCAGATCATGGTTGAAGAGCTGCAGGCCGACGGAGTCAGATTCAAGATATGTAACAACACCCTCGTCGCGCGGCATGTCGATCCCAAACAGGTTCTGGACGACGTCGAAATCGTTGATTCGGGAGTAGCTGAGTTGGCACGTCTGCAGATACGAGAAGGCTATGCCTACATAAAACCCTGACAGGTACACACGCAGTGCGCGTGCGCATCGGAGCGCACGGGAAGGAGAGTGTGATGAGAGTAGAATTATACAGATGGATCGTGGCGGCAGGGATCACTATTGTCACTTCAATCGCACTAGCGCAGGAAAGTGACCCGATTGCTGAATACCGCGCGATGTTCGGTGATGACAATCCGGCTGTTTTTTGGGAAATGCGCGGCGAGGAGTTGTGGAAAACACGCCGCGGCCCTAAGAATGCCGATCTCACCGGTTGTGATCTGGGTCTAGGCAAGGGCGTTCTAGCCGGCGCCTACGCGCAGCTGCCGCGCTATTTCAAGGATACGAACCGCGTCCAGGATCTGGAATCCCGCATCGTCTGGTGTGTGGAGACGCTCCAGGGCATTCCCGCATCCGAACTGCTCAAGGTCACGTTTGGCAATGGCGACAGCCAACGCTCGGACATGGAAGCGTTGACTGCTTACGTGGTGTCGCAGTCGAAACGACATCCCCCCACCTTCAGTAGCGGTTCGATCTAGAGTCCGGGTTGGATGGTAGCCGATGCCAGTTGCCTGGCGTAGGCGCTCGGTGTCAGTCCGCCCAATGCCTTCTTTGGTCGCTCCTCGTTGTACTCCCGGCGCCAGGTCTCGATGACGGTCCGGGCGTGCAGCAGGTGGGTGAACCAGTGTTCGTTGAGGCACTCGTCGCGCAGGCGGCCGTTGAACGACTCGACGTAGGCGTTCTGGTTCGGTTTGCCTGGTTGGATCAGACGCAGCTGCACGCCACGCGCGTGCGCCCAGGCGACCATGGCCTTGCCGCAGAACTCTTTGCCGTTGTCGGTGCGGATCACCTGCGGCAGCCCGCGCGAGCGC
>NZ_FOOC01000005.1:0-43567 GCF_900113085.1 Fontimonas thermophila
ACTGCCAGCAGGTCATCCAGCGAAAGGCCCAGGCTTTTACGCAAGACGAGCACGATGGACTCCTGGGCCGGCGTCAGCGTGGTTTGCAGTCGATGAGGGGTATGGGAGGCGTCATGAACCGATGCACGCTTCTTCCAGCGAGCGATGGTGGAGACACTCACGCCAAAGCGCTGGGCCAGAACCCTCATGGGCTCCTTGCTGACCTGGATCTCGGCGCGGATCCTGGGTGTCGTGGTGGCGTTCTTGTGCAGCCTCAGATGCATCGTTTCAGCTCCAGCATGACCTCTCGCGCCAAGAGTAAACCACGGCGTGAACCAATTAACCAATCATCCGGGACACGACACATAGCGCTGTTCAATTGGCCGCAGCCAGCCGCAGATCGCATGCATCATCTCCTCGGTTTCTTCGTCATCGATCACCCAGTGACCGCGCGCCGGATAGTAGCGATGCGCAGCCTGCGGGTAACGCGCCACCGCCGCGCGCACCACCGCAGCTGGCGTCAATCGATCCTGTCCACAGCTCACCACATATACCGGGCAGCGCACCTCGTCTGAATGGACCGCAGCTGCACGCGCGAGATCTGCCCACCACAGCGCGATCTCGGCCGTCGCACGGCCGGATTCGTGGACCAGTGTTTCGTACAGGGTCCGGTGCCGGTCCACCGGCACGCCGTTGAACAGCGATGTACTGGCGCGCTCCAGACTCGGCTTGTAGGCATTGCGCCAGAACCGGCCGCTCATCAACCACGGTGCGAATGCAACGACGTTGGACCCGCGCAAGCCGTTGACTCCCCACGGCGGCGCCGGGGTCAGCAGCACCAGGGCCAGCGGCGGAACCCGCGCGGCAAGCTGCTGAGCGAGCAAGGCCCCCATGGAATGTCCGATCAGGATCGGGGGGAGGTCGTAATGCTGCCGCATCACTTCTTCGTACAAGGCATCGACATACTCGCGCAGACTGATGCGTGCCACCTGCAAAGGCTGATCAGGGACCGGCATGTGAGCCGGCAGCGTTGGCGCAAAACAACGGTATCCACGGGGCTCGATCAGCTCGCGCACACGCTGCCAGTTCGCGCCGGTACACCACATGCCGTGGATCAGAACGACCGGGAAAGTCATGGCCCTAGTATCCCGAGACCTGTTTGACCGTATAGCGGTTGAGCCAGGCCGGGGCGAGCTTGTTCACCAGCGCCAGCAGACGGGTCTGGGCACCGGGATACCAGTGCACACGTCGCCGGCCATTCCAGTGGGCGGCCCGCCAGATGACCGCGGCGATGTCCTCGGCCTGCAGATGAACCCCCAGCTTGCCGACACTGGGAGGCTGTTCGATGTCGGTGACCATCGCCGTATTCACGAACAGCGGCAGCACGTCCATGACGCGGACCCCATGTCGGGCCCATTCGATGTCGAGCGCCTCGGTCAGACCCTTGACCGCAAACTTCGTCGCCGAATAGCTCGCATACGCGGGCGAGCCGTAGATCGCCGAGGCCGACGACATGTTGATGACCCGACTACCCGGCGTGCGCCTCAGATGCGGTAATGCGGCAAGACAACCGTTGATGACGCCTTTGAGATTGACATCGACGAGCGCATGGTGGCGCGCCAGCGCAATGTCCTCGAAATGACCGACGGCGAGAATTCCGGCATTGTTGAACATGACATCGAGACGGCCGCCGCTGAACGCGGTGAACCTCTCCAGCGCCTGCGTCAGCGCGGCGGCATCTCTCACATCGAGATACCCGCTCACCGCGGCATCTCCCAGCTCGGCACGCAGGCGCTCGACACCGCCGGAATCGATATCGTAGAGACCGACGCACCATCCGCGCGCGGCAAACAGACGCGCCGTCGCGCGCCCGATGCCGGCTGCCGCACCGGTGATGAAAATCGCGGGTCGGGTCATGGACGCAAGCCAGAAAATAAACGGGCCGTAATCTATCAGTCCGTGCGGCTGCCCCGCATCCTCGGCATTTGCCGACCCACCCCACGACTGGAGATCCCGATGGCCGACCACTCACCCGCCTTTCTCGCCCTCGTCGCCGAGGCACGTACCCGTGTGCGCACAATCGCGGCCGAAGCCCTGCCATCGCTGCTGGCACGACAGCCGACCCTGCTTTTGATCGATGTGCGCGAAGAAAGTGAATATGCCGCAGGTCATCTGCGCGGCGCCCGACACCTCAGCAAGGGCATCATCGAACGCGACATCGAAGCCTTGTATCCGGATCGCGACACACCGCTGTATCTGTACTGCGGCGGTGGTTATCGTTCGGTGCTCGCTGCAGACAACCTGCAGAAAATGGGCTACCGCAACGTCTGGTCGATCGACGGCGGCTGGCGTGCGCTGAAGAACTTACTGCCCACCGAATGACCTCGAACCCGGGAGCAGCAAAAGAGGGGAGCGGAACGCAAAAAACCCAGGGTGCCTATACACAGACACCCTGGGCTTTTGGATCAGTGGCGGAGCGGACGGGGCTCGAACCCGCGACCCCCGGCGTGACAGGCCGGTATTCTAACCAACTGAACTACCGCTCCATGGTGGGTGCTGACGGGCTCGAACCGCCGACATTCGCCTTGTAAGGGCGACGCTCTACCAGCTGAGCTAAGCACCCGTGGCAACGCTGTCAGCAGGTGCCGAGCACATCCAACGACCCGGAACCAGCAAAGACGGCTACTTTACCATGTCCTTGAGCGCCTTGCCAGCCTTGAAGGCCGGCGTCTTGCTCGCCTTGATCTTGATCGTCGCGCCGGTCTTGGGGTTGCGGCCCGTGCGGGCGGCCCGCTCACGGACGAGAAAGGTGCCGAACCCGACGAGCGAGACCTTGTCGCGCTTCTTCAGCGCCTTACCGATGACCTCGAACAGGGCATCGACGGCACGCCCGGCATCGGCCTTGGAAAGGTCGGCCTTGTCGGCGACCGCATTGATCAATTCCGTCTTGTTCATCTCGAGTGTCCCCTGAGAAATGTTGATGAGTGGCAGTTGCCGCGTGGCTGGATCCTCTATGCACCGCGATGACGACCCGTGCAGCAGAATCCGTCGCGAACCGTGGTGTCGGTCCCACGTCCCGGTGTACCTGAGCCGCGGCCGAGCCATTACGCTGCACAGCCGCTAGAGTTCGCTGGGGTGTGGGTTGCGGCGCTTTATAACAAGCAGGTTCCCGAGCGTCAACAAAGCACCTCCCCGCACCCGGTACAGGCGGGCCGTACACCCAACGTAACCGCATGGACACAGCAGGAACTCCGTCGCGCAACGCACGTGCGTCGATTACGTATCACCGTGTCAGTGATCACCGTTGATACTGGCCGGTGCCCGAAAGTCCTCGATGCATTTGCTACACTCGGTTACCCCCACCGGAAATACTCGACGCATGCGCCTGATTCGTGGCCGCAGAGCCTCACGACTGTTGCTCCTCGCAGGCTTGTCCATGCCGCTGGCCGCAGCCGCAACGCCAGACATCAGCGAACGCGCCGTTCGCCTCGACCAAACCATACAGGCGCTCAAGGACGAAACCGTCGAGCTCACCCGCGAGGCGCAGGCGATCGAAACCGATGCGCTGATCCCGGAATACGAGCGCGTATCGGTTTATCTGGGAGTCGGAGTACGCGGGCTGCTGCTCGAGAGCGTCAGCGTCGCCATCGACGATCGCGCGCCCGAGGTCTACCACTACGAAGAACAAGACGCACGTGCACTGCTCGCCGAACACAGCCTGCATCGTGTACTGCGCACATCCGTCGCCCCCGGCCCGCATCGGATCCGCGTCTCCTTCACTGGCCGCTACGCCGACGACAAACCGGATGCCCCACCGGTAACCAGCAGCTATGAGGCCATTTTCGACAAGGACCACCGTGAGGCCGAACTCGAATTCCGCATCGTGCGCGCGAGCCGCTTCGGCAACGAAACGCGCCTGAGCATGAAACAGTGGCGGAAACGGCAATGAGGCGCATCGCACTGTTCGCATTCGCCGCGCTGGCCGTATTTTCCGCCAGCGCCGCCGAACTCTACGTACCCGGCACACTCGATGATCCACGCGTGCGCGCGGCCGAATACCTGAGCCGTGACGATCGTCATTTTTCCGCGATCGTGGAGTTACGGCAGATCGGCGATGGCATCGATCCGCTGCGCATGCCGGCGGACTACCAGTGGCGTCTTGCGGACAGCTACCTTGCGTTCGGCATGCGCGATCGCGCCGCCGCCATCTACCGCAATCTCGCGGCGACGACCGCCGATCCCGTGCGGATGGGACGCGCCATGCTGAACCTGGCCGAGTTCGAGTACGAGCGCGGCTATCTCGCCGAAGCGCGGGCAACGCTCTACCGTGTGCGCGAAGGCCTGCCGCAGACCTTGCTCGAACAATGGCAGGATTTGCTCGCGCGCGTGCTGCTCGCCGAGGGCCGCTACGGCGAGGCCGTGGAAATCCTCACTGAGCTGAACAATTCCGACCGGCAGTCGCCGTACATGCGCTACAACCTCGCCGTCGCCTTGATGAACGACGGCCGTGTGCCTCAAGGCCAGACCGTCCTCGACCGCATCGGGCGCATGGTGCCGCAGAATCTGGAGGAGCTCGCATTACGCGACCGCGCCAATTTGAGTTTGGGCTGGCACTTCCTGCAGAGTCAGCAGGGTGGCACCGCCAAGCCGATTCTCTCGCGCGTGCGCCTCGAGGGGCCGTTTTCCAACCGCGCCCTGCTGGGCCTGGGCTGGGCCGAGCTGGCCCCCCAGGGCGAGCGCATCGCCAAGGTCCAGGTCGGTGACGAACAACCCGATGCCAGTCCGTTCACGACGTTCTCGACGCTGGGCATATTGCTACGTCCCGGATTCGTCGAGGAAGACATCTTCAAGCGCGCCGGCATGCGCGCCTTCCGCCTGCGCAAGGCCAGCAAGGACGAAGAGGAGGCCTTGCGCCGGGCCCTGGTACCATGGGTCGAGTTGATCTCGCGCGATCCGATGGACAGCGCCGTGCAGGAAGCCTGGCTCGCCATCGCCTTCACTCTCGACCGTCTGGGCGCCTACACCCAAGCCCTGCAATATTACGAACGTGCGGTCAACGTCCTCGACAATGCGCGCGCTCGCATGACCGCAGCAATCGCATCGATTCGCCAGGGGCGCATGGTCGAGACCATCGTGCGTCGCGAGATCGATTCCGAAGCCGGATGGGAGTGGAAGCTGCTCGACCTGCCGGACGCTCCGGAAACCTATTTCCTGCAAAACCTCCTCGCCGAGCACCGCTTCCAGGAAGCGCTGAAAAACTACCGCGACGTCCGCATGATGGCACGCACCCTCGATGCCTGGGCGCCGCGACTGCGTGCCATCGAACAAAGCCAAACCGTCGACACGCGTGCGCCCATGCGTCCTGAGGAATTGATCCGCCGCGCCCGCAGCGACTGGCGTCCGCCGTGGTCCGATCTGCCGATCCGTCTGACGCTCGATCGCAGCCTGTCACCACCGGTTGATGATCGCACGGCCACCGCTCCTGCCGCGGCAGTACTGCTGCCTTCGCTGAAACTCGCGCCGCCGCCGGCACGCTTCAACGGCCCCGCGGAACGGGCGCGTACCGCGCAGCAGCGCATCGCCAACCTGCGCGAACAGCTCGCACTCGCCGGTGCCGAGCAGGCCAAACTGCTGCAAGACATGGCCCTGGCCGAACTCGAGGCCCAGAAACGCCAGATCGAGCGCTATCTCGTCGAAGCCCGCTTCGCACTGGCACGGCTCTATGACCGCCAGAAAAAAGGCGAACTCAACAATGAATGAACCGCGCTGGATACCCCTGACGACAGCGCTCGTGCTGTGCACGGCGCTGATTGGCTGCACGCCGAAGGCAGTGCGGGAAAGCACACCTCCCATCGGCAAAACCGTCGGCAAGCTGGAGCAACCCTCTGCGGACGTGCTGCCGATCATCCCCTCGGAGCCGATCGCCCCCGACCCCGGCAAGGCCGTGGAGAACTACCGCAAACTGCTCGAACTGGCGCCGGACCCCGAGACCAAGGCCGAGGCCCAGCGCCGCCTCGCCGATCTGCAGGTGCAGATCGAAGACAGCCGTGGCGTGACGGCGGAATCGGAAAAAGCGCTGCAGGAAGCGGTCGATCTCTATAACAAGCTGCTTTACGCCAACCCGCACAGCAAGGACAACGACCGCATCTTCTACCAGCTGGCCCGCGCCCAGCAGAATCTCGGCGAGACCGACGCCGCGATCGACACACTGCGCCGGCTCGTCGAACGGCATCCGGACTCCAGACTGGCTGGCGATGCGCGTTTCCGCCGCGCCGAGCTGCTGTTCTACCGCGGCCGCTATGCCGAGGCCGAGGTCGAATACAAAGCCGTGATGGACCTTGCCGATGCCACGCCTTTCTTCGAACCGGCGCAGTACAAGTACGGCTGGTCCCAGTACAAGCAATCCAAGTACGAGGAGGCGGTCACCACGTTCTTTGCCGTGCTCGACCGCGAGCTGCCTCCCGGCGAACCCTTCGATCCCGAACCGACGCTGGCGCAGGTGGCCAAGACGAAGAACGAGCTGGTCCGCGATTCGCTGCGCGTGATCACGCTCTCGCTCACTGCGCTCGGTGGCGGCCCGGCGCTCAGCGCCTATCTGTCGGCGCACGGCGATCCGCGCTTTTATGCGTTTGTCTATGCCGCGCTGGGCGAGGCACTGCTCGACAAACAGCGCTACACCGATGCTGCGGGCGCTTACGCCGCGTTCATCCAGCGCTATCCGACCTCACCCCACGCGCCGGCCTTCCAGTCGCGCGTCATCGGTGCCTACCGCGACGGCGGCTTCCGCGATCTTGTCGTCCAGGAAAAAGAACGCTACGCGACGACCTACGACCCAGCCGCACCCTACTGGAACGGCCAGCCGGCGACGAAGGAGGTCATGGCCGAGCTGCGCAAACACCTCGAGGATCTCGCCAAGCATTATCACGCCCGCGCGCAAGCCGATCGTGTCCAGCATCAGGCCGACTTTCTGGTTGCCGCACGCTGGTATCGCCGCATCATCGAGCTGTATCCGCAAGACCCGCAGCTCGCCGACATCCACTTCCTGCTCGGCGACAGCCTGCTCGACGGCGGACGGACCCTCGAAGCGGCCCAGGAATACGCGCGCACCGCCTACGATTACCGGCCCTACCGGCGTGCCGGTGAAGCGGCGTATGCCTCGGTGCTGGCCTACCACAAGTACGCACAAGAAGTCTCCCCGAAGGCGCGGCCGGCTGTTCTGCGCAACGCAATCGATGCCAGTATCCGCCTGGCCGACGAATTCCCGGGACACCCGCAAAAATACCCAGTGCTGACTCAGGCGGCCCAGGATTTGTATGAGCTCAAGGCCTACGATGAGGCGATCGCCGTCGCCGCCCGCGTACTCGAAGCGCCGCAGACGGTCGATGCAAGACTGCGCCGCATGGCCTGGAGCGTCACCGGCGACGCCCACTTCGCACAGGCGCGCTATGCACAGGCAGAAATGGCGTTCACCGAAGAGTTGCGGCTGACTGCGGCGCGGGCGGCCGAACGCGACGAAATCGTCGAGCAACTGGCGGTATCGATCTACAAGCAGGGCGAGGCGGCACACAAAGGCGGCGATCTGAAAGCCGCTGCCCATCACTTCCTGCGCCTGGGCCAGATCGCACCAAACTCGAAGATCCGGGCGACGGCCGAATATGATGGCGCCGCTGCGCTGATCGCGCTCGAAGACTGGGGCAGTGCAGCGCGCGTCCTCGAAAATTTCCGTGTGCTCTTCCCCAACCATCCGCTCGAAGCCGATGTCGACAAGAAACTCGCCGTCGTCTATCAGCGTGACGGCAAACCACTTTTAGCTGCGCGTGTGTTTGCGCGGATTGCGCGCCGCGACGACGAAGGCGTGGACATCCGCCGCGAGGCGGCGTGGCTGTCGGCCACCCTGTTCGACACGGCCCAATCCGCCGAGGAAGCCGAGGCAGCTTACGACTTTTATGTGCAGCGCTTCCCGCGCCCGCTTGACCGCGCCCTCGATGCCCGCAGCCGTCTCGTCGATTACGCCCGGCCGCGCGGCGGCGAGCTGCTGGAACGCCGCCTCCAGGAACTGGTGAGCGCCGATGAAACCGCCGGCGCCGAACGCAGCGACCGCTCGCGGGCGCTGGCCGCACAGGCGAGCCTGGATCTCGGCCGCATCGCCGCGGCGCAGGCCAAATCCTTGACGCTGACATTGCCGATCGAAAAAAGCCTGCCGCGCAAAAAACAGGCCATGGAAAAAGCAATCCGCTGGCTCGATCGTGCAGCCGCCTACGGCTTTGCCGAAACAACGACGGCGGCGACTTTCGAGCTCGGTGACCTCTACCAGGACTTCGGTCGGGCCCTGCTGCGCTCCGAGCGGCCGCGCAATCTCAAGGGACTGGAACTCGAACAATACGATTTACTGCTCGAAGAACAGGCCTACCCGTTTGAAGAGCAGGCCATCGCCGCGCACGAAACCAATCTGCGGCGCATCAAGACGGGTGTTTATGACAACTGGATCGCGAAAAGCGCCGCCGCCCTGGCGCAGCTCGCACCGGCGCGCTACGGCAAGCGCGAACAGGGAGAAGAGCGCTATGCATCGCTCGACTGATCGCCGGGCACGGATCGCCATGCTCATCACGGTGCTGGCCCTGTCGGCCTGCAGCCCGTTGCGCGAGCGCCCAGAGCCGCCGCTCCCATCCGGTCCGGATCAGGCACCACAAGCGCCTGCGGCCACACCGGCAACGCCCGCAGCCACCGCACCGGACAAGGGGGATCCGCAGGCCCGCTTTGCCGCCGCCCTGGCGCTCTGGCAACAAGGCCAGACTGGCGAGGCCGAGCAAGCCTTCGCCGCGCTCGCCCAGGACTTTCCCGACCACGCCGGACCGTGGACGAACCTAGGGATTCTCTACGCCAAGTCCAATCGCCGCGAGCAGGCCATCGGCGCGCTTGCCAAGGCGGCATCGTTGAATCCCGACAACAAGGTGGCATTCAACTGGTTGGGTATCCTTTACCGCGAGGCGGGCGATTTCACCCGTTCACGCCTGTCCTACGAGCGCGCCCTCAAGCTCGACCCAGACTACGCACTGGCCCATTTCAACCTCGGCATCCTCCTCGACGTGTATCTGAAACGCCCCGCCGAAGCTTTGCCCCATTACCGCGCTTACCAGCAGATCGCGGGCCAGGACGATCTGCGTGTGCTCGCCTGGATTGCGGAGATCGAAGCCGCCCAGGTTGCGCCCGCAGTGCCATCGGGGCCCGGATCATCCAAACAGGAGCAACAACCATGACGGCCAGCCGCCTTGCAGCGCTGCTCGCCGCGATGCTCACGTGCGCGGCACAAGCCCAGGACGAGATGCCGGCCATCGGCGGCCTGCCGCAGCCAACCGCACCGGCGCGTACCGCCGAGCCGCGTGCAGGCACGACGATCGTCGGCGAGCAGGAATCCCCGATCGGCCTGTACATCATGCCCTGGCGCGATGCCGAACCCGAACCCGGCATGGACCGGCCTGCACGCCTGCTGCAGGAAAAACTGCTGCCACTGGATGAGGCGGTCTTCGTCCGTCAGATCGAATACCACACCGCCTTGAGCAAGGCGCTCAAGCAGAAAGGCGTCGTAACCCCCCAGGAACGCTGAAACCTAGCCTCCTGCAACACTTATCATCCCACCATCGCATCCAAGACAGAGGGTTGACCCATGGAGTTTGTTACCACCGTCCTGCGCTTCTTCCAGAGCGGCGGCGCGTTCATGTATCCGATCCTGATCGTCATGATCGTCGGCCTTGCCATCGCGCTGGAGCGCGCGCTCTACCTGCGCCGCGCCAATGCCGAAAACCGCGCCCTGTGGTCCGAATTGTTGCCGCTGCTCAACCGTGGCGATTACCAGGCCGCCGAACGGCTCGCCAGCGAGTCCGAAACCGCGATCGGACGTGTGCTCGGCTTCGGTCTCGCCCGCGCCCGCGGCAATGCGACACGCAGCGAGATCGAAATGGCGATGGAAGAGAGCATCATGGAGGTCACGCCGCTGCTCGAGCGCCGCACGCATTACCTCGCGACCTTCGCCAACATCGCGACGCTGCTGGGCCTGCTCGGCACCATCATCGGCTTAATCCAGGGCTTCAATGCCGTCGCCAACGTCAACCCGGCGGAAAAAGCCAGTCTGCTCTCGGCCTCGATTTCGGTGGCGATGAACACGACGGCCTTTGGTCTGATCGTCGCCATTCCGCTGCTGCTCGCCCATGCCTGGCTGCAGTCCAAGGCCAACGACCTGATCGACAGCGTCGAAATGGCCGCGATCAAGTTCTTGAACAGCCTCGGATTGAAGGAATAAGGCTGCGCCATGTTTGCCCGCATGCGCCGCGCGCGCCGCCAGGACACGGTGGAGCTCAACATCACGGCCTTCATGAACCTGATGGTCGCGCTGGTTCCGTTTTTGCTGATCACCGCCGTGTTCACCCAGCTGACGATCAAGGAGCTCGGCCTGCCGGACAGCTCGCGCGCACAAACATCCTCGGACAACGTCAAACGCGGTCTGTCCGTGATCGTGCGCGATTCCGGGTTGACGCTGACCCAAAACGGCAGCGTCATCCAAAGCTGGCCGAAAACGGACAGCGGGTACAACTACGCAGCGCTCGGCCAATCGCTCGCCGAAATCAAAAACCGTAATCCGGCGGAAGACCGCATCACCCTGCTGCTCGAACCCGCCGTTCCCTATGACGTCCTGATCCAAGTCATGGATACCGTGCATTACCTGCCGGCCGCACGCGAAGGCGTGCTCGTCGATATGTACCCACAGATCTCGGTCGGTGATGCGCCGCCGCTGGAGGCTACCCCGTGATTCGCTCACGCACCCTGCGGACCCAGCGTCTGGAACGGCGGCGCAAGCGCAACCGTCCGGGGCAGCTCAATCTGACGTCGCTGATGGACATCTTCACGATCCTGGTGTTCTTCCTGCTCGTGAATTCGTCCCAGGTCGAAGTCCTGCCCAACCCGCGCACACTGACCCTGCCCGAATCGGTTGCCGTGCAGGGCCCGCGCCAAACGGTGCTGTTGATGGTCACGCGCGAGGAAATTCTCGTCAACAATGAACCGGTCATGCGGGTGGAAGATGCGGCCAATACGACCGGCACCCTGCTCGCCCCCTTGAAATCCCGCCTGCTGCAGGAAGGCTTGATGCCGGTACTTGGCGCAGCGACACCGGGGGCAGTCTCGCGGGGCGAGATCAACATCATGGCCGACAAAGACATTCCGTATCAGCTGATCAAAAAGATCATGGCGACCTGTACCGAGGCCCGCTTCGCCAAGATCTCGCTGGCGGTTGCGCATCGTGAGGGGGGAAGCGCGCGATGACCGCCCAGACCATCCACTGGCAGAGTTGGGATCTTGCGGCGGAATCCGATCGCCGCTTCCGCCGCCTGGTGCTCATCGTCGGCATCCCGCTGCTTGCGATCGGCCTGATCATCCCCTTCCTCGAGCTGGTCGGCCTGACCCGCGGCGGCGGCACGCTCACCGGATCGCGCTATGTCGAGCTGCTCCCGGAGCAACCGGCACCGGTGGCCGAGAAAGTCGAGGAACCCAAGCCGGCGGAGCAAGACCAGCCCAAGCCGGAAACGGTCAAGGCCGAACCGCAGACTGCACCGGAGCCCCCACCCGAGGTTCGCCAGCAGCAGGCTGTCGAACGCGCGCGTGCAACCGCTGCCCGCTCCGGGGTCATGGCGTTTGCCGACCAGTTGCAGGCGCTGCACACCGGGGTTGCCTCGCTCCAGCGTCCGGATCAGGCGCTGCGCTCGCTCGACAGCACCAGCGGCGGTGGTGCGGTGACCAGTGGCGACAGCCAGGTCTTCGAACAGTCGGCGGCACAGAACTCCGGCGGCATCGGCACTCCCAACGCAACCGGAACGACGCGCCGGACGCAAACCGGCACTGGGCTCGGCGAGCGGCGAACCACCGTGGTCGAAAGTCCGGTCGGTTTCGGCCAGGATCGCACGCGCCCGGGCCAGGGCGGCGACAAACTCATCGCCGGGCGCACGCTCGAAGAAATCCAGCTCGTGTTCGACCGCAACAAAGGGGCATTCACGGCAATCTACAACCGCGCCGCACGCGAGAATCCCAACCTGGGCGCAGGCAAGATCGTCATCAGCCTGACGATTGCGCCGGACGGCAGCGTCACCGAGTGCAAGCTGGTCTCGAGCACCTTCAACGATCCCGAACTCGAACGCAAAATCGTGCAGCGTGTGCTGCTGATGAACTTTGGCGCGAAAAACGTACCGCCCTATACCTACCCCAACTACCCGATCCACTTCCTGCCGTCGTGACCATCCTGTGGCCGTCACGCCGGACATCGGATATAAGGTCGCGCTCAGGCGGGTTGCTTGAAACTCAAGCCCCGGCCCTTAAAACTCGTCACTTGTGCCCGCACAGGATGTAGCGCCCATGGGTTTGCTCGCAGGCAAAAAAGCACTGATCACCGGCGTCGCCAGTGATCGCTCGATCGCTACCGGCATCGCGGAGGCCTTCCACCGCGAAGGCGCGGAAATCGCCTTCACCTATCAGAACGACCGTCTCAAAAGCCGCGTCGAGGAGTTTGCTGCGAGCCTGGGCTCGAAAATCGTGTTGCCGCTGGATGTCGCCGAGGATCGACAGATCGACGAGGTGATGGGCGAGCTCGGCAAGACCTGGGGCGGACTCGACATCCTCGTGCATTCCATCGGTTTTGCGCCGCGCGAACAGCTTTCCGGCAAGTACCTGGACGTGCTCACACGCGAGGGCTTCCGCATCGCCCATGACATTTCCAGCTACTCGTTCGCCGCGCTCGGCAAGGCCGCGCGGCCGCTGATGCGCGGACGCAGCGGCTCGATGCTCACGCTGACCTATCTCGGAGCCGTGCGCGCGGTACCCATGTACAACGTCATGGGCCCGGCCAAGGCCTCGCTCGAAGCCAATGTGCGCTTCATGGCGGCGCAGCTCGGGGAGGAAGGCATCCGCGTCAACGCCATCTCCGCCGGGCCGATCAAGACGCTGGCCGCTGCTGGAATCAGCGGGTTTCGCAGCATGCTGGCACTGGCCGAGAAAGCGGCGCCGCTCAAGCGCAATGTCACGATCGAGGAAGTCGGCAACGCTGCAGCCTTTCTCTGCTCTGATCTTGCTTCCGGCATCACCGGCGAGATTCTCTACGTCGATGCCGGCTACAACATCGTCGGCATGAGCTTCATCGAGTGACGTCGGACGCCGGCGCCTCGATCTCGCCTTCGAGTCGGGCGATGATCACAGTGCCCGTGAGATCGCCAAAGACGTTCACCGCAGTGCGGCACATATCCAGGATACGATCGACAGCGAGGATCAGCCCGACTCCTTCCATCGGTAATCCGACCGCCGACAGGATTACCGCGATTGCGACCAGGCTTGCCGAAGGAATGCCAGCGACACCGACCGACGTCAGCAATGCCAGCGTCACGACGACGAACTGACTGATGAAACTCAGCTCCAGACCATAAGCCTGGGCGATGAACAGCGCTGCGGCGCACTCATAGAGCGCCGTCCCGTTCATGTTGACGGTCGCACCCAATGGCAAGACAAAACCGGATACGCGATCGCTGACAC
This sequence comes from Fontimonas thermophila, assembly GCF_900113085.1. Taxonomy (GTDB): domain Bacteria; phylum Pseudomonadota; class Gammaproteobacteria; order Nevskiales; family Nevskiaceae; genus Solimonas; species Solimonas thermophila. The sequence continues at coordinate 13,546 of NZ_FOOC01000005.1, forward strand.
CCGCGCGCTGCGCGCAGCCGAAAGTCACCGGCAGCGTCGCCGCCGACGAACTCGTCGAGAAAGCCGTGAGCAGCGCCGGCACCGATAGCTTCAGATGCCTGAGTGGATCGAGCCCGACCAGGCGCACGAGCAGCGGCAGCACGATGAACGCCTGGATCGACAGCGCGACCAGGACGGCAAAGAAAAAGACGAGCAGCGGATGCAATGCCGACCAGCCGGTCTGCGCCACGGTCTTACCAACGAGTGCAAACACACCCAGTGGCGCAAAACGCATGACCCAGCCGGTGATGCGAATCATCACTTCATACAGCCCCGCCCAGAAGCGCTGCTGGACCTCAGCCAGCTCGCGTGGTAACCGCGCCGCGAAATAACCGAACAGCAGGCTGAAAAAAATCAACGCCAGCATCTCGTTGTCGGCCGCGGCCTGCACCAGATTGGGCGGCACCATGCGCAGCACGACGCCCACGAAATCACGACCATCGCGACCCTGAACTTTTTCCAGCACCGCATCTGCGCTGGCATCAAGCCCGAGCCGTGCCCCGGCGGGTTGACCGTCGACGATCCCAGGTTGCACGGCATTGATAATGACAAGCCCGAGCACAATGGCGCCCAAGGTCGTCGTCGCGAAATACAACACGGTTTTCCAGCCGATGCGGCCGAGCTCGTTGCTTGCGCCGATGCTGATGATGGCATGGATCATCGCCCCGACGATCAGAGGCACGATCAGCATGCGCAGGGCGTTGAGAAACAGCGTGCCGATGAAATCGGCCAGCTTGATGAACCATGGCGCATCACCGACGATGCCACCGACGGCCATGGCCGCGAGCAGCGCGATGGCGATCTGCCAGTGCAGCTTCATGTGTCGAGATTCCACTTGAAACGAAAAAGCCGTTCGTGGCCTGATTGAACCACGAACGGCTTGGATACCGCCAACCGGATCAACCTTCCGGACTGGGAGCCTCGGCAACCGGCGGCCTGAGGATCTCGACGCCGACGCTGTTCTCGACGCGCTTGAGATAAGCGCTGAACTCGGCCCCGGCGATGGCATCGCGCAGGCGCTGGCGTAGCACACCAGCCGTTGCGCCAGGATCGGCGGGCGGGGTCACGGCAGTCAGCATGAGTACGGCGCGACTACCATCCGGCAAGACGGCCTCACCGTAGCTGGCCGCACCTTGTGCCGGCCTGGGTAGTTTGAACACGGCATCGACAACCGCACGCTCCACCTTGGTGTCGTCGCGGCGAATTGCACCGGGATTACGCAACTCCCCATTCTTGGCGCTGACGATCTGCTGGAACTCGGTGCCTGCACGCACGGCATTGAGCGTTTCCTGCGCTTCCTCGGCAACCTTGCGGCGTGCCGCCTCGTCGATCAGCTCGGCGCGCACGGCATCGGCCACTTCTTCCAGGGTTTTCTGCCGTGGGGCTTCATAGTCCGCCTTGCGGATAACGACGATGTGGTTATTGCCCAACGAAATCGGCTTGCTGTTCTCGCCATCCTGCAGCACTTCGGGTGAGAACGCTGCGGCGATCACGTCCTCGTTGGCGGCAATGCCGGTGCCACCGCCGCGCACGAACCAGTCGGTGGTCTTGACTTCAAGCTGCAGCGCTTCGGCCACGGGTTCGAGAGCGCCAGCATTCTCGAACGCGAGCTGCTCGAGCCGATCGGACAGCTCCTGAAAGCGCTGCTGACGCTCACGGGTCTGGAATAGTTCGGTGAGTTCGCGTTGCACGGCGGGATCCTCGAAGGGACGCACCACCGGCGGCTTGATCTCGTCGACACGGATCAAATGCCAGCCGAACTCGGTCTCCACCGGCGCACTCACCTGCCCTTTGTCGAGCGAAAACAAGGCATCTTCGAAGGTCTTGACCATCTGCCCGCGACGCACCCAGCCGAGATCGCCGCCCTGATTCTTCGAGCCGACGTCTTCGGAGTGGGCCTTGGCCAGCTCGGCGAAATCGGCCCCGCCGTCGATCTGCGCCTTGAGCGCCTCGGCTTTCTTGCGCGCGGCGTCCTTGTCGGCACCGAAACCGATCAGGATGTGTCGCGCACGGCGTTCGGTCTGCGAAGTGAACCGACCGGCCTTCTCCGCTTCATAGAGCACCTTGAGGACATCCTGCGACGGCGGCGGCCCGGGCGGCAACGCATCCAGCGCCAGCTCGACATAGGCGAGCTTCACACGCTCGGGTGCCATGTACCGGGCCTTGTTCTGCTCGTAGTGGGCTTGCACGTCCGCATCGGCGACCGTCACGCGGTCGCGATAGCGGGCCACATCGAAGATCGCGTACTGCAGCGTGCGTTGCTGGTCGTACAGCTGCGCCGCCTGGCGCACCTCGACGTCGGTCACGAACGCCGTATCGACGACGGCCTCGCGCATCTGGTTCATTTCGATGGTGTCGCGCAGCTGCGCCTCGTAACGGTCCGGGGTGTATCCGACACGGGTGAGGGCGTCGCGATAGGCCTGGGTGTCGAACCTGCCGTCGCGCTGGAACGCCGGCTCCGTGCGGATCGCCTCGAACAGTGTGCCGTCGTCGGCGCGATATCCGACATCCTCGGTGTATTGGCGCAAGACCACCTCCTGCGTCATGTCGCGCAGCACCGCGTTACGCAGGCGGTTCTGGTCGAGCAGATCGGCACGGAAGTGCTCACCCATCAACTGCACGAGCTGCTGGTAGCGCTGCTCGTACTGGCGGCGAAACTGGGACTCGTAGATCTTCTGGTCGCCGACCTTGGCCACGACGGGATCGCCACCGCCGCCCGTGAACGTCTCGATACCGAAGAATGCGAACGGGATGACCACGATCGCGACGATGAAGCCGGCGATCAAACCCGTCGTGCGGTCGCGAATCTGCTGAAGCATGCGGTACGTCCTCTAGGCCATCTCACGAACGACAAGGCCCGGTCATGCCGGGCCTGTTGAGTCACTGTGTTTGGTGGGCTGCCAGGGACTCGAACCCCGAACCTACTGATTAAGAGTCAGCTGCTCTACCATTGAGCTAGCAGCCCGCTCCACGGTGTACTGCTCGTGGAACTATGGGGTGGACGAGGGGACTCGAACCCCCGACAACCAGAATCACAATCTGGGACTCTAACCAACTGAGCTACGTCCACCATCGGGAGCCTTCCCCGGCGGGGAACGCTCAGGGCCGCGCATGATAGCAGAACCGTTTCCGCGTCAACAGAGTGCAGCGGCTCACGCCGGTGTCCGCTGCCCCCGGAAGCGCTGCATCAGGGCGATCAGCTCGTCGAGGTTGGCCACGACGGCGTCGGGCACGTGCGGCCAGCGCGCGGTCCCGGGGAAGATCCGGTCGATCCACTGCCGGTCCCAACCCGCGCCGTTATAGAACACGGCCGTGACCCCGGCCGCCCGTGCCGCGGCGACGTCGGTCGTGCTGTCGCCAACATACCAGCAATTCTCGGAGGGCTTATCGCCCAGGTTGGCGAGTGCCTTGAGGATGAGATCGGGGTGCGGCTTGCGGCGGGCCACGTCGTCGCCACAGACGATGGTGTCAAACAGCTCATGCCAACCGGTGTCATCGATCGTGTAAATCTCGTGCGCCATGAACGAACGGCTGCGATTGGACAAAACCCCCATGCGCACGCCCATGGCCCGGATCGCCAGGAGGCGGCTGCGCGCGTTGGCTTCCAAGGGTCTGACGGCACCGAAGTGCTTCGCATAGCAGCGGTCGAACTCGCGGTGGGCGATCGTCTTGGCCTCTTCGTCGGGCCCGAACAGCACTTCGAAGATGTCGGTTCGCGAGATCTTGCGTTCGGCCTTGATTTTGGGGTGCAGGTGCGCGTGCTCGCGCACATACTTGACGAGCTTGGCGTCTTCCAGCGTCTTCGACTGCCCGGGTGGCACCAGGCGGTCGAGCAGACCCAGCCTGACCAGCCGGGGCAGCACTTCGTCGAGCGCGTAGTACATCGCATCCATCGTGTCGACCAGCGTCGCGTGCCAGTCGAACAGGACGATCCGCGGGGAGGCTCGCGGCACTTGCAGGATGCTCACGGTACAAGCCTGGCCATCATTTCCCAGTCGGTTGTCCACCAAAGACTGAGGAACGGGGAGGTTTTCACGCCGGCCCGCTTCCTCAAGGGAATAGCGGATCAACGGCCACAAGAATGCCTCAACGACGCCCAGGGGGCGAGCACGCCGGAGGAAAATCCAGCGCCGGGCGCATCGCTCACCGGCTTGATTCGAGCCCGGCGGCCAGCCACCGGCCACCCGGGACACCCTGTCGAGACTCACACCTAGCCAACTGGCTAGTCGCCCCTGGCCGATCGGAGAATTGTGCCGCGGCAGGCAGGCGGCGCAGGCTTGCGCAGTGATCTCACAGGGGGAACTGCGATGCTCGACAAGCCTGCGATCCGTTCATTCGTCGCCACGGCCCACAAGCGCAGCCTGGCACCGAAGCATACGCTGCTCCACGCCGGTGACCAGCCGGATGCGCTGTACCTCATGCTCGAGGGCTCGGTCAGCGTCACGCTCGCCGACGGCGACGGCCGGGAGATGGTCCTGACCTATCTCGGCCCCGGCGAATTCTTCGGGGAATCCTGCCTGTTTGCCGACGCGCGCCACCCCAACATGATCGTCCGCACGCGCGGGCCGACGCTGCTCGCCGAAATGGGCAGGCGCGCCCTGCACAGCTTCATCGACAGCCATCCCGATTTTCTCATCGAGCTGGCCGGACAGCTGGGACAGCGTCTGCAGTGCGTGAATCAGCGGCTCGCCCAGCTCACGTTTCTCGACGTCACTGGCCGTCTGGCGCAAACACTGCTCGACCTCGGCCGCAAGCCGGATGCACTGCCACATCCCAGCGGCGTGATCGTGCGCATCAGCCGCACGGAATTGGCACGTCACATCGGTTGCTCGCGCGAAATGGCCGGGCGTGCGCTCAAAAAACTGCGCCACGACGGCCTGGTCGAGGATTACGGGCGCGGCATCCTGATTTTTGGTGGACCCGAGGCGCTGGCCAGACGAGCGGCCTGAGCCGGGCTCAAGGACCGACGATCGCCGCGAGCAGCGCAGCGCTCTGGGCGAGCGCACGGCGCCACGGCAGGCCGACGATCTCATCTCCGGTCTCAGCATCACGAAAGGGCATCCGCTCGCCATCACCGATGAGGTAGCGGTAGTCCACCGTCACCTCGGTACCGGGAGCGAGATCGGTGAGCGCAAAAACGAATCCGAGATGCCAGAGCGCCGTTGGCGAAAACGAGTGATTGACATAGCACTCGTCGCTCCACTCGGGGGTGATGGAGAACCAGTTTTCGAACCAGCGCACGCTGGAGGCCACTTCGATCGAGTCCGCTGGATACTGGCGCAGGCGCTGCTCCGGCCAGACCGTGTGGACGTTGTCGGGAGCGATGATGACGCAGCCGCGCGCCACGGCGTCCTCGACGAACAGACCACATCCGGCGCCGGGAATGCGCGAAGGTGCGATCCGATACCGCGGAAGAATCATGATCAATGTCTCGTCGTACTGCCGGGCTGCCAGCGCCCGTCGGTCCGCAACCCCGCGACCTCTGCCGCCGTAAAGCGGTAGCTGCGACCGCAGAACTCGCAGGTCACCTCAAACCGGCCATGCTCGGCGAGATGTGTGTCGATCTCGGTCTCGCCCAGTGACAGTAGCATGGCGGCGATGCCCTGGCGGCTGCAGCGACACGCCAGTGCAACCGGGCGCGGCTCGAACAGACGCAGGGTCTCGGCATGGAACAGCCGCCGCAACAGGGTCGGCGCGTCGGTCTGAGCCAGCTCGGGTTCGCCGAGCGTCGCCAACAATGCGCACACATGCGCCCAGTGCGTCTCGCTGCTGTTTTTCTCACCGAGCGGCAGACGCTGCAGGACGACACCGCGGATCTGCCCCTCGCCACAGGCAAGACGCATCCGCGTCGGGATCTGCTCGGACGTTGCGTAATAATGCTCCAGCGCCGCGGCGAGCGAATCACCTTCGATCGAAACCATGGCCTGGTAGTTGTGTTCGCCGTGCCGAGGCTCGAGCAGCAGACCGAGCAAACCGCCGCGCATGAGCGCGGTGAAATCCCCGCTCGCCGTCTCGCTGCACTTGGCCATACCCCGCACCTGCAGATGCTCATCGATCTGGGCAACCAGCATCCTCAGCGCCCCCTGCCCCTGAAACTGCAGGCTCATGCGTCCCTCGAACCGGGTGTTGGCAGCCAGCAAGGGCATCGCGCCGATGGCCTGACCGAGCAACCGGCGTACATCGGGCGGGTACGGCCTTGAACCGAGGATGGCCTCGATCCCCTGATCGAACTCGACGATCGCACCACGCACGCCAAGATCGGGCAGCAAAAACTCATTGAGCGTGTTCATCGAAGCAACGGGCTGTGAGTGCGCAAATGCACCCGGCGGTTTGCGCATGGCTTATGAGGCCAGCCTGTCCTTGAGCAGCCGGTTGACGAGCTCCGGATTGGCCTTGCCCTGGGTTGCTTTCATCACCTGACCGACGAAAAAGCCGAACAGCTTGTCCTTGCCGGCGCGGTAATCGGCGAGCTGCCGCGGATTTTGGGCGATCACATCCTCGATGGCCTTGCGGATCGCGCCCTCGTCGGTGATCTGCACCAGCCCCTTGGCCTTGATGATCTCGTCGGCCGTGCCCTCGCCGGCGAGCATCGCTTCGAACACGTCCTTGGCGAGTTTTCCGGAGATGGTCTGGTCGGCGATGCGCGCGATCAGACCGGCGAGCATCGCCGCCGTCACCGGCGAGGCCGTGATGTCCTCGCCGCGCTTGTTGAGCGCACCGAGCAAGTCGGTGATGACCCAGTTGGCGCACAGCTTGGCATCCGCACCGGAAATCCGGACGACGTCCTCGTAGTAGTCCGCGAGCGCGGCCTCGCTGGTGAGCACGGTGGCATCGTACTTCGAAAGCCCGTACTGGGTCATGAACCGCTGCTTCTTGGCCTCCGGCAGTTCCGGCATCGTCGCGCGGATGCGGTCGATCTCGGCCGGACCGACGACCACCGGCAACAGATCCGGGTCGGGGAAGTAGCGATAGTCCATCGCCTCTTCCTTGCTGCGCATGGCCCGCGTCTCTCCGGTATCTGGATTGAACAGGCGGGTCTCCTGCACGACTCGCCCACCGGATTCAAGGATGTCGATCTGGCGCTGGATTTCGTATTCGATGGCCTTCTCGACGAAGCGGAACGAGTTGACGTTCTTGGTCTCGGTACGCGTGCCGAAGCGGGTGTCGCCCCGGCGGCGCACGGAGACGTTGGCATCGCAACGGAACGAGCCCTCCTGCATGTTGCCGTCGCAGATGCCGAGATAGACGACGAGCTGGTGCAGTTTTTTCAGATAGGCCACCGCCTCGGCCGGCGAGCGCAGATCCGGTTCCGAGACGATTTCGATCAGCGGCGTCCCGGCGCGGTTGAGGTCGATCCCGGTTGCTCCGGCGAAACCCTCGTGCAGCGACTTGCCTGCATCCTCTTCCAGATGCGCGCGCGTGATGCCGATACGCTTGACCGAACCGTCGGCGAGTTCGATGTCCAAATGACCCTTGGCGACGATCGGCTGCTCGTACTGCGAGATCTGATAGCCCTTGGGCAGGTCCGGATAGAAATAGTGCTTGCGCGCGAACACGCAGCGCTCGGCGATCTGGGCCTGGATCGCGAGCCCGAACTTCACCGCCATCTCCAGCGCACTTGCGTTGAGCACCGGCAGCACGCCCGGCAACCCCAGTGTGACCGCGTCGGCCTGCGTGTTCGGAGCCGCGCCGTACTGCGTCGGTGCGCCGGAAAAGATCTTCGAGCGGGTCAGCAACTGGCAGTGAACCTCGAGGCCGATCACGGCCTCCCATGCGGAAGCATCGTATGCCATGGGTGTGCGCCCTCACCGGAATGCCTGGGGCATCTGTTTGTGGAAATCGGTCGCCTGCTGGTATTGATGCGCCGCATTGAGCAGGCGCGCCTCGTCGAAGTAATTGCCCATCAGCTGCAAACCGACCGGCAGTCCGTCGACGAATCCGCAGGGCAGCGACATCGCCGGAATCCCGGCGAGATTGGCCGCGATGGTGTAAATGTCGTTGAGATACATCGCCACCGGATCATCGGTCTTGGCGCCGAGCTTGAACGCGACATCGGTCGTGGTCGGCCCGAGCACCAGATCGACCTGCTCGAAGGCGCGCCGGAAATCCTCGCAGATCAGCTTGCGCACCTTCTGGGCCTTGAGATAGTAGGCATCGTAGTAACCGTGGCTCAGCACGTACGTGCCGATCATGATGCGGCGCTGCACCTCGGGGCCGAAACCCTCGCCGCGCGAGCGCTTGTAGAGCTCCTCCAGCGTTTTCACGCCCTGCGCCCGGTAACCGTAGCGCACACCGTCGTAACGCGCGAGGTTGGAACTGGCCTCTGCTGGCGCGACGACGTAATACGTCGGCACCGACAACGGCGCGTTCGGCAATGAGATCTCCGAGATCACTGCTCCGAGCTGCTCGAAAACCCCCACGGCTGCCATCACGCGCGCGCGCACTTCCGGCGCAAGCCCTGCGGCGAAATATTCCTTCGGCAGGCCGATGCGCAGCCCGCGGATCGGCCGGTTAAGGCCAGCGACGAGATCATCGACGGGACGGTCGACGCTGGTCGAATCGAGCGGGTCGAATCCGGACATCGCCTGCAGCACGTAGGCGGCATCCTCGGCCGAGCGCGCAACGACGCCGGCCTGATCGAGGCTGGACGCAAACGCGATCATGCCGTAGCGGGATACGCGGCCATACGTGGGCTTGATGCCGGTGAGATTGGTCAACGCCGCCGGCTGACGGATGGAACCACCCGTGTCGCTCGCGGTCGCCACCGGCGCAAGCCCGGCCGCGACCGCCGCCACCGAACCGCCAGAAGAGCCGCCGGGCACGCGTGTGAGATCCCACGGGTTTTTCACCGGTCCATACCACGAGGTTTCGTTCGACGAGCCCATCGCGAACTCGTCCATGTTGCATTTGCCGAGCATGACCATGCCGGCCTCGTGGTGCAGCTTTCTCACGATCGTCGCGTCGTAGGGCGCGATGAAATTGTCGAGCATCCGCGAACCGCAGCTGGTCTTGACGCCCTGCGTACAGAAGATGTCCTTCTGCGCGAGCGGGATACCGGTGAGCGGGCCGCCCTCGGCGCGGGCCAGCTTTTCATCGGCGGCCGCGGCCTGTGCCAGCGCCTGCCCGGCGGTCACCGTAATGAAACTGTTGATCTGGCCATCGAATGTCTCGATGCGCCGGAGATAGTGCTGGGTCAACTCGCGCGCGGAGAACTTGCGTGCGCGCAGGCCGGCGGCCATTTCTTTGAGGGTCAGTGAGTGCATGTGGACACGCAGTCGATAACGAAAACCGGGTGGAACCAGTCCTGCCTGCCAGATACCGGTCCCGGCCTCATTCGATCACCTTGGGCACGATGTACAACCCGTTCTCGACCGCGGGCGCGAGAGCCTGGAACACCTCGCGTCGGTCGGTTTCGGTGACCACGTCCGGGCGCAGCCGCTGATGCATCTCCAGCGGATGCGCCATCGGCTCCACGCCCTGGGTATCGGCGCGGGCGAGCTGGCCGACCATCTCGAGAATGTCGGAGAGCTGGCGGGCGTAATGCGCGGCCTGCTCGGGGCCGAGCGCAAGGCGTGCCAGATGCGCCACCTGCTGGATGTGTTCGATCGAAAAGCTCATGGCCGGATCCGGGTCGTGGAAGCGGGTCGAAACCGCGCTGGACGGGCCTTTTCCCGGCCACGGCCCGGCGCGGAAGGGGCACGTGGCCGCGGAAAAATGGTTTAAGATGCGCGGCCTCGCCATTCTACTGGATTGTGCAGCCCGCCGATTGAGCCGGGCACGTTCGTATCCTCGTCCACTCCGGAAAATCAACGCATCAGGCCCTCGCGATGTTCGACGCCGTCCGCCGTTTGTTTGTCAATGACCTGTCCATCGATCTGGGCACGGCCAACACCCTGGTCTATGTGCGCGATGAAGGCATCGTCCTCAACGAACCGTCCGTGGTCGCGATCCGCATGGACGCGCGCGGCGCAAAGAAAGTCGAAGCCGTCGGCATCGAGGCCAAACAGATGCTCGGCCGCACACCGACCAACATCACCACCGTACGCCCGCTGCGCGACGGCGTGATCGCCGACTACACCGTCACGGAAAAAATGCTGCAGCATTTCATCCGCAAGGTGCAGAAAGGCCGGATGATGCGCCCGATGACGCGCGTCGTCGTCTGCGTGCCATATGGCTCGACGCAGGTCGAGCGCCGCGCGATCCGCGAGTCGGTCGAAAACGCCGGCGCGCGCAAGGTCTGGGTCATCGAGGAGCCGATCGCCGCGGCGCTGGGCGCCGGCATCCCGATCGGCGAGGCGCGCGGCTCGATGGTGGTGGACATCGGCGGCGGCACCTCCGAAGTGGCGGTGATCTCGCTCAACGGCATCGTCTATGCCGAGAGCGTGCGCATCGGCGGCGACAAGTTCGACGAAGCCATCGTTTCCTACGTGCGCCGCCAGTACAACATGCTGATCGGCGAAGCCACCGCCGAGCGCATCAAGATCCAGATCGGCACCGCGTTCCCGGGCCACGAGGTGCAGGAGATCGACGTCGTCGGCCGTCACCTCGCCGCTGGCGTGCCGCGCAATTTCACGATGAACTCCAACGAGATCCTCGACGCGTTGCAGGAGCCGCTCTCCGGCATCGTCAAGGCCGTGAAGCAAGCCCTCGAACGCACGCCGCCGGAACTGGGCTCCGACGTGGCCGAGCGCGGCATCGTGCTGACCGGCGGCGGCGCGCTGCTGCGCGACCTGGACAAGCTGATCTCCGAGGAAACCGGCCTGCCGGTGATCATCGCCGACGATCCGCTGACCTGCGTCGCCCGCGGCGGCGGCATGGTGCTCGACATGCTCGACCGCCAGTCGGATTTCTACAGCCTGGACTGAAAAAGATCCGACCCAGGCGTCGGCCGCAGTGGACGCATTGCCCGTCCGCGCTGCGGACCCTATGCTTTCCGTAGTATCCGCCTTCGGACTGCCTTGCTGCTTCGCGCGCGACTTTGAACACGCTGCCCGAGACCCATCGCCGACCCCTGTTCCCGCGTGGGCCGAGCCTGGGGCTGCGCACGCTGCTGCTGGCCGGATTGTCCCTCGCGCTGATCTTCAACGACTCGCGCAGCGATGCCCTGCAGCCAGTCCGCTCGACGCTGTCCTTCCTGCTCGCGCCGCTGGTCTGGGCGGCGGCGCTGCCGCACCATCTGGCCGCGGCCGCGGAAAACCTGGATTCCCGCGAAGCCCTCGAGCGCGAGAACCGCGCGCTCAAGGAGAAACAGTTGCTGCTGGAAGTCCGGCTGCAGCGCATGGCCGCACTCGAAGCGGAAAACCGCCGCATCCGCGAGCTGCTGGCTTCTGCCGCGCGCATCGACGACCAGGTCCTGATCGCCGAAATCATCGCCGTCAGTCAGGACCCCTACCGCAACCAGATCACGCTCAACAAAGGGGCGCGCGACGGCGTCTACCGCGGTCAGGCGCTGGTCGACGCCCATGGGGTGCTCGGACAAATCGTGGAAGTCGGTCCCAGGCAGTCGAAGGCGTTGCTGATCACGGACCCCGATCACGGCATCCCGGTAGAGGTGAACCGCACCGGCATGCAGACCATCGCCATCGGCAGCGGCGACGAACGCGGCCTGCGCCTGCCCTTTCTCGCCAGCAATGCCGACATCAAAGTCGGCGACCTTCTGGTCTCCTCGGCGCTCGGTGGCCGTTTCCCGGCCGGCTATCCGGTCGGCACGGTGTACGAGGTCAAGCACGTCGCCGGAGAACACTTCATGGAAGCCTATGCCTCGCCGGCGGCGCGCCTCAACCAGGGGCGTCAGGCCCTGCTGGTGTGGAGCGAGCACTTCCATCGTTCCGATGAACACGACGACGCGCTGCAGGCGCCCGCTGCAACCACGGACCCGGCGCCATGACCCCGACGCGCACCCTGGTCCTGGGTTTCGTGGCGAGCCTGCTGCTCGCCTTGCTGCTGCAACTGATCCGGCTTCCGGAACTGCTCGCCGCGGCACGGCCGCTGTGGGTGCCGTTGATCCTCGCCTACTGGGCCCTGCGCGAGCCGCGCATCTCGACGCTGTTCCCGGCCTTCGTCACCGGACTGCTGCTCGACGTGCTGTTCGGCACCCCGCTCGGCCAGCATTCGCTGGGGCTGGTGCTGCTGGTGTATCTCGTCGAACGCATGCGCAGTATCTTCATTCTGTTCCCGCTGTGGCAAGCCACCCTCGCGCTGATTCCGGCGTGGGTTCTGTTCAGTTTCCTGATGTTCTGGATCGACGGAGCGACACAGCACCGCGCCGATGCCTGGCTGCGCTGGCTGCCGGTGCTGTCAACGACCTTGTTCTGGCCGCTGTTGTTCAGCGTCATGGAAACCCTGCGCCAGCCCGATGACGATGAATGAGGCCGTGAACATGATCGGCCGCCGCCAACCATGACGATCTTGGGTGCGCGCCGCCGCCGGGAAACCCTCAAGAACGTTCAGGCCGAACGCGAGACCTTCTTGCGCCGCAGCCTGATCGCGGTACTGTTCATGCTCGCCGGCGTGGTTGCGCTGATCGTCCGGCTGGTCGACCTGCAAATCCTCCAGCACGCGTATTTCTCGACCCGCGCCGACGACAACCGCATGCGCGTGGTCCCGGTCGCGCCGGTGCGTGGCCTGATCTATGACCGTCATGGCACCGTGCTGGCCCAGAACCAGCCCGCCTTCGTCCTGGAGATCACACCGGAACAGGTCGAGGACATGGACCAGCTGCTGCGCGAGCTGTCCCAGGTCGTGACCATCAGTGAGGCCGATATCCAGCGTTTCCGCGAACGTGTCCGCAAAACACCCCGTTACCGTGGTGTGCCGCTGCGCACGAATCTGTCGATGGAGGAAGTCGCACGCTACGAAATCCGCCGTCATGAATTTCGCGGCGTCGAGGTCACTGCAGGACTGTCGCGCAACTATCCACTCGGGGCCAGCGCCGCACACGTGGTCGGCTATGTCGGCGGTATCACCGAACAGGAACTCCAGCGGGTTGACGAGCGCGCCTATCAGGGCATCAACCAGATCGGCAAGGTCGGTGTCGAGAAAAGCTACGAAGACCTGCTGCGCGGCAAACCCGGCGCCAAGATCATCGAGGCCAATGCCTTTGGCCGCCCGCTCGCCGAGCTCGAGTACCGGCGCGGCTATCCCGGCCGCAACCTGTATCTATCGATCGACGCCCGGGTGCAGCTCGTCGCCGAACAAGCCCTCGGCGATTTGAATGGCGCCGTCGTCGCGATCGATCCGCGCAACGGCGAGGTCATCGCCCTGGTCAGCAAGCCGGGGTTCGATCCGCACGCCTTCGTCGAAGGCATAGACGCCGTCCGCTATAAGGCTTTGCTCGAAGATCCCCGCCGGCCACTCTACAACCGGGCGCTGCAGGGAACCTATCCACCGGGCTCCACGGTCAAACCGGCGATGGCGCTCGCCGGCCTCGAGTTCGGCGTCACCGAGCCGGAGCATCGTGAGTTCTGCCGTGGCGAAATCACCCTGCCGGGATCGAGTCGCAAATACCGCTGCTGGAAGCGCACCGGGCATGGCTGGGTCGACATGGCAGCAGGCGTCATGCGCTCCTGCGACGTGTACTTCTACCAGCTGGCCCTGAGTCTGGGCATCGACCGCATGCATGCGGCGATGACTGGCTTCGGCCTCGGACATCCGACGGGACTCGATCTGCCGCTGGAAAAGAGCGGACTCTATCCATCGCGCGAATGGAAACGGCGCGTGCGACGCGAAAACTGGTACCCGGGCGAAACACTCAATGTCGGCATCGGCCAGGGCTATACCACCGTGACCCCGGTGCAGCTCGCGCAGATGACCGCGCGCATCGCAATGCGCGGTGCCGGCTTCAAGCCTCATGTGCTCATGGCTATCGAAGACCCGATCACCAAGACACGCGAGACAGTGCCGCCCGAGCCGCTGGAGCGGATCGAGCTGAAGGACAATACCAATTGGGCGAAGGTCATCGCGGCCATGGAAGACGTAGCACATTCTCCCGCCGGGACGGCTTACCGTATCGGCCGCGACGCACCCTACCGTATCGCCGCGAAAACCGGCACGGCGCAGGTCGCCGCTTTGCGGCAGGATGAGAAGGTGGCGCCCACGCTGGAGGAAACTCCCGTGCACCTGCGCGACCACGCACTGTTCATCGCCTTTGCACCAGCCGATGATCCGCGCATCGCCGTGGCCGTGATCGCCGAGCATGCCGGCCACGGTGGAGCCGCCGCATCGCCGATCGCACGGCAGGTCATGGATCAGTATCTGCTCGGCGAGGTGCGCTACAGTCCAGCGGCGACGCAGACCACCACACCAAGTGCGCCCACCGCGCCCGAAGAGGTCGAAGAATGATTGCCCAGATGCTCCACGCTGCGCGGCCGCGCAAACCCGAACCGAGCCTGGGCGACTGGCTTGCCGCCTGGCACATCGACTGGCCGCTGCTGGTCATGCTGCTGATGGTCGCAACGCTCGGCGTATTCGTGCAGTATTCAGCGTCCGGGCACTCGCTTCCGGCGATGTGGAGCCAGATCCAGCGCGTGATGCTGGGGCTCATCGCGATGGTTGCCATCGCCCAAGCGCCGCCCGACGTCTACCGCGCCGCCGCGCCTTGGGCTTATGCCGTTGCGACATTGCTGCTGGCTCTGGTCCTGCTGCTCGGCGACCACGCCAAAGGTGCACAGCGCTGGCTCGACCTCGGCTTCATTCGCTTCCAACCCTCGGAGCTGATGAAGCTGGCCATGCCGGTGACGATCGCCGCCTTTCTGCACGGCCGGCGCCTGCCGCCGAACTTGCCGACGATCGGTACCACCCTGTTATTGATCGGCATTCCTGCCGGTCTGATCATGGATCAGCCGGATCTGGGCACGGCGCTCCTGATCATCGCTGCAGGCGGATTTGCGCTGTTCTTCGCAGGATTGCAGTGGCGCTGGATCCTCGGCGCACTGGGGGCGGTCGCAGCGGCGGCCCCGTTGCTGTGGGAACGCCTGCACGACTACCAGCGCCAGCGAATCCTGACCCTGTTGAATCCGGAAAGCGACCCGCTCGGCACCGGCTACCACATCACCCAATCCAAGATCGCGATCGGCTCCGGAGGTCTGTTCGGCAAGGGCTGGCTCAACGGCACCCAGGCCAAGCTCGACTTTCTGCCGGAGGCGCATACCGACTTCATTTTCGCCGTCCTTGCCGAGGAGCTGGGGTTTCTCGGCGTCATCCTGCTGCTTGCGCTCTATCTCGCCATCGTCGGCCGCTGTCTGTGGATCGCGCTGCGCGCCCAGGACACGTTCCAGCGCCTGCTGGGCGGTGCGCTGGCGCTGACCTTCTTCGTCTATGTCTTCATCAACATCGGCATGGTGATCGGCCTGCTACCGGTGGTGGGCGTGCCGCTGCCGCTGGTCAGTTACGGCGGCACCTCGGCGGTGTCCCTGCTCGCCTGCTTCGGTATGCTGATGTCGATCCACACCCACCGCAAACTGCTCGCCCAGTGATGGCGTTCCCGACGATCCGCTGCCTCGCCCTGCTGCTTGCGACCGCCGGCCCCGCCTTTGCCGACTATAGCGGCCACCCGCGCGTCCCCGAGCTGCTCGATCGCCTTGCCTCCGAATACGGATTCAGCGCTGCAGAACTCGAGCAGGTCCGCTCCGCACTCGCCAATGCGCAACGCCTGCCACAGCTGGTCGAGCAGGAACAAAAAGCGCCGGAAAAGACCGAGACCTGGACCCAGTATGCGCGCCGGATCGATGCGACCCGTATCGAACAAGGCATCGCGGTCTTGCATGAGCACGCCGCATGGTTTGCACGCGCCGAAGAGGAATATGGCGTCCCGCCCGCGATGATCGCCGGCGTGCTCGGTATCGAAACGCGCTATGGCCGGATCACTGGCTCGGTGCGCGTGCTCGATGCGCTATCGACCCAAGGCTTCGAACATCCCTCGCGCCATCGTTACTTCTTCAGCGAACTCGCCGAGTATTTCGCGTTCTGCCGTGAGCTGGACATCGCACCGACCGCACCGCAGGGTTCCTATGCCGGCGCGATGGGGGCGGCGCAATTCATGCCGAGCAATTACCGACGCTTGGCGGTGGATTTCGACGGCGATGGCCGCCGCGACCTGTGGCGCCTGCCCGATGCGATCGGCTCGATCGCCCGCTATCTGACCGAATACGACCCATCCCGTGCCTGGCGCCGCGGCGAGCCGGTCATCGTCGCAGCCCGCCTCACCGGCGCACACCTCGCCCCAGGCACACCGGTCAATGGTCGTCGGGTGACCCATCGGGCTGCGGACCTGCCGGCGCTGGGGCTCGCTACCGAGGTGGCACTTCCGCCCGACACTGCGGTCGGCATCATCGAACTGGAACTCGACAACGACGGCCGCGAATACTGGGTTGCCCTGGCCAATTTCTATTCGGTGATGACCTACAACCCGCGCGTGTATTACGCCATGGCCGTGGCCCAGCTCGCCCGGCGCATCGACGAAGCCCTGCTCGTGGCCCGGCAGGCCGAGGAGCCGCCCGGGTGATGCGTAGCGGCACGCACACCCTCATCCTGCTCGGGCTCGCAGCCGGCATCGCCGCCTGCAGCACGGCCCCACCCCACCGGCCGAGCCCCCAAGTCATTCCGGTGGACCGCGACGGCCGTTATGCGCTGTCCGAGGATGCAGCGCCGCATCCGGACGAGGTGCCGCCAGACCTGAATGCGATTCCCGACGCCGTCCCCCGCGTCGAACCGCGCGCCCGCAGTGGCAATGCACCGGTGTACGAGGTGTTCGGCAAGACCTATCGCGTCCTCGATTCCAGCAAGGATTTCCGCGAGCGTGGCATGGCCTCGTGGTACGGCAAGAAATTCCATGGCTATCGCACCGCCAGCGGCGAGATCTATGACATGTATCAGATGACGGCCGCGCACAAGTCACTGCCGCTGCCGAGCTACGTGCGCGTAACCCGCCTGGACAACGGCAGAAGCGTCATCGTGCGCGTCAATGACCGGGGCCCCTTTCACCCTGGCCGCGTCATCGATCTGTCCTACGCGGCTGCCGCCAAACTCGACATGCTCGATGCCGGCAGCGCGCCGGTGGAGATCGTCGCACTCGATCCACTCGCGTCGACACCGCCATCCGAACACTGGCTGCAGGTCGGTGTCTTCGAGGATCCGATCAGCGCCGTGGTCCTGCGGGAAACCTTGACCGACCAAGGTCATCCGGGTGCGCAGATTCTGATCGAAGAGAGCGAGCGCGGCACGCTGCACCGCGTCGTACTCGGCCCCTACACCGACATCGGCACGGCCCAATCCTTGCGAAGCCGTCTGTCCGATCTGGGATACACCCCCTCGTGGATACGCCCGTGATTGTGGAAGTAAAACACCGCCGAGCCCATCGGCGCGTTTGGATACAATCGCACGCCCGCCAGTTGTTCCCCCTCTCTTCGACATGAAGCATCCGATCCGCCTTCTGCTTTGCCTTTTCTCGCTGTACTGGCTCGGACAACCGGCTACGGCCCAGGTACCGAGCCCGCCCGAGATCAACGCACGCAGTTACATCCTCTACGACTACGCCAGTGAGCAGGTGCTGGCCGAGAAAAACGCCGACGAGCGCGTCGCGCCAGCCAGCATCACCAAGGTGCTGACCAGCTACATCGTCTTCGACGAAATCCGCCAGAAGCGGCTGTCGCCCGACGACAAAGTCCTGATCAGCGAGCGCGCCTGGCGCCAGGGGATCGATTCATCCGAATCACGCATGTTTCTCGAAGTCGGCTCGCAGGTCCGGCTCGAGGACCTGCTGCGCGGCATCATCGTGCAGTCCGGCAATGACGCATCGATTGCGATCGCCGAGCATATCGCGGGCAGTGAATCGGCGTTCGCCGGGCTGATGAACGACTATGCCAAACGCCTGGGCATGCACAACTCCCATTTCACCGACGCCTCGGGCTTGCCACACCCGGAGCACTACACGACGGCGCGCGACCTCGCGATCCTCGCGCGCGCGCTCATCCATGACTTCCCGGAGTGGTATCCGCTGTTCGCCGAGCGCGAATTCACCTGGAACAAAATCCGCCAGATCAACCGCAACCTCCTGCTCAACCGCGATCCGAGCATCGATGGCATCAAAACCGGTCATACCTCGGAGGCCGGTTACTGCCTGCTCAGCTCGGCCCAGCGCGATGGCCGCCGTCTGATCGCTGCCGTCATGGGTGCACCGAGCTGGGCCTACCGCGAGCAGGCCACGCTGGAACTGCTCAACTACGGTTTTCGCGTGTTCGAAACCGCAAGCCTGCTCGGACCGGACAAACCTGCGCAGACCGTGGAGGTTTACAAAGGCGCCGCACGCAGCGTCGCCGTCGGCACCCTCAAACCGGTGAGCATCTCGCTCGTGCGCGGCAGCTCGGAACGCGTGCAGATCAACACACAGGTGAACCAACCGCTGATCGCACCGATCACCCAGGGTCAGGTCGTAGGCTCAGCCACGTTCACCCTCGACGGCAAAACCCTCAAAACCGTGCCCGTGGTGGCCTTGACCGACGTGCCCAAGGGCGGCTTCCTGCGCTGGCTGATCGATACGATCCGCCTCTGGTTCGGTTGGTAACCGCCCCGCATATCCGCGCATGGCTTTGCCACCGCCCGTAATGCGCGATCTCGGCTGTGTGGACTACACCGAGAGCTTTACGCGCATGCGCGCCTTCACCGCTACACGCGATGCGCAGACCCCGGATGAGATCTGGCTGCTCGAGCACCCGCCGGTCTTCACGCAGGGACAGGCCGGCCGTGCCGAGCACCTGCTCGCGCCGGGGGATATCCCCGTGGTGCAGTCGGACCGCGGCGGGCAGGTCACCTACCACGGCCCCGGACAGCTCGTCGTCTATTTCCTGCTCGACCTGACGCGCCTAGGTTACGGCGTGCGCAGCCTGGTCACCCGCATCGAACAGGCGATGATCGATGTACTCGCCGGTTATGGCATTCACGGTTATGCCGACCGGGATGCACCCGGGGTGTATGTCGATGACGCAGGCGGTCACCCGGGGCGCGCCAAGATTGGCTCGCTGGGCTTGCGCGTGCGCCGCGGCTGCACGTATCACGGTTTATCGCTCAACGTGGCGATGGATCTTGCGCCGTTCTCGCGGATCAATCCCTGTGGCCAGAGCGGCCTGCGCATGACCCAGATCGCTGATCTGGGCGGCCCTTCCGCGGTCGCCACCGTCGCGCACGATCTCATCCCGCATCTGCTGCATCGTCTCGGCTACGCCTGAGCCTCATCCACCGCACGCCGGCATCCCCGGCTACAATTGCAACGCACACGATACCCCCCGGACCGGCCCCTACGCCGGTACGCCCAAGGACCATGACGGACTCTGCCTCCGACAACCTGGTGCAAGTGCGCGGCCTGCGCTTCGGCCACGGCAGCCGGCTGATCTACGACGGTGTGGACGTGGACATCCGCCGCGGCCGCGTCACCGCAATCATGGGGCCGTCGGGCACCGGCAAGACCACGCTGCTGCGCCTGATCGGCGGGCAATGGCGCCCTCATGCCGGCACCATCCTGTTCGATGGACAAGACGTGCACCGGCAAAGCCGTGCCGGCCTGTACCGGATGCGTCGGCGCATGGGCATGCTGTTCCAGCACGGCGCGCTGCTGACCGACCTGTCGGTATTCGACAACGTCGCTTTTCCGCTGCGCGAGCACACCCGGCTGCCGCCCCGCCTGATCCGCGACATCGTGCTGATGAAACTCGAGGCCGTGGGCCTGCGCGGCGCATGCGACCTCTATCCCGAACAACTCTCCGGAGGTATGGCCCGCCGCGTCGCGCTGGCGCGCGCGATCGCGCTCGACCCGGACATGGTCATGTACGACGAACCCTTCACCGGGCAGGATCCCATCAGCATGGGCGTGCTCATGCGCCTGATCCGCTCGCTCAACGAATCGCTGGGCATCACCAGCATCGTCGTGTCCCATGACGTCGATGAAGTCCTGTCGATCGCCGATTACGCCTACATCGTCGCCGGCGGCAAGATCCTCGACCACGGCACGCCGGAGGCGATCCGCAGTTCCGCTTCCGAATTCGTCCAACAATTCCTGCAAGGCCGTCCGGATGGGCCGGTGGCCTTCCATTACAAGACAGCCCGCACACTGAGCACCGATCTAATGGGAGAAACAGCGTGAGTCGGCGCAGCTCGATGCCCCGGTTGCCCGCTTTCCGATTCATTCCGCGCGCACGATTCCTGCGCGCGATCGCATCCGGCGCGGCAGCGGATGGAGCGACGGCATGAGAGGCATCTGGCAGATTCTGTCGGATTTTCTCGCCGGGCTCGGCCGGGCCCAGTTTTTCCTGGCCGCGATCGTCGCTGCCATCCCGGCGGCGCTCGCGCGGCCGCGGCTGATCATCCAGCAGCTCTACAGTGTCGGCGTGCTGTCGCTGATCATCATCGTCATTTCCGGCAGCTTCGTCGGCATGGTGCTGGGCCTGCAGGGTTACCGCACGCTCGTGCGCTTTGGCGCCGAAGAATCCTTGGGTGTATTCGTTGCGCTCGTCATCATCCGCGAGCTCGGTCCGGTGGTAACCGCCTTGCTGTTCGCCGGCCGTGCCGGCTCGGCGCTGGCCGCCGAAATCGGTCTGATGCGCGCTACCGACCAGCTCTCGGCGATGGAGATGATGGCCATCGACCCGGTACGGCGTGTGATCGCGCCGCGTTTCGTCGCTGGCCTCATCGCCATGCCACTGCTCGCCGGCATTTTCAGCGTGATGGCGATCGGCGTCGCCGGTGGCCATGCCATCGGCGTCGAGCTCCTGGGCGTGGATGCCGGCAGCTACTGGTCACAAATCCATTCCAGCGTCGCGATCGAAGACATCCGGCAAAGCTTCATCAAAGCGATCGTGTTCGGCGCTGCGGTGAGCTGGATCGCGGTCTATCAGGGCTATCACGCCGTACCGACCTCGGAAGGCGTCTCGCGTGCCACGACGTCCACCGTCGTCGTCTCCTCGCTGAGCATCCTCGCGCTGGACTTCGTGCTGACCGCATTCATGTTCCATTAATGACCTTTGCTCAAGCCTAGGACGAAGACTCATGCAATCAAAAGCGCTGGAGATCCTGGTTGGGTTTTTCGTGTGCCTGGGCGTCGCGGCCGTGTTCGTGCTGACCTTCCGCGTCGCCAGCCTCGAGACGACGAGCACCGGTAAGACGTATGCAGTCACCGCCCTGTTCGAGAACATCGGCGGGCTCAAGCCCGGTGCCGCCGTGACGCTCGCCGGCGTCAAGATCGGGCGGGTACGCAGCATCACCATCGATCCGGCCACTTTTGAAGCCGTCGTGACGCTCGATATCAGCAACGATTACGCCTCGATCCCGGAAGACAGCGACGCCCGCATCCTCACCGCCGGCCTGCTTGGCGAGCAGTACGTGGGCATCGTGCCGGGTGGTGCCGAAGAACCCCTCAAGGACGGCAGCCGCATCAAGTTCACCCAATCCGCATTGGTACTGGAAAACATCGTCGGCCAGTTCCTGACGAACATGACGGCGAAATCCGCGCAGTCAGGTTCTGACGGCACGCAATAGGAGTCCAACAGATGACACGCATGCTCGCACTGCTGAGCGCAGCTCTGATCGCCACCGCGACGTGGGCCGCAGAAGCGCCTGACGAAATGGTCAAGCGGGTGTCGTCTCAGCTACAAAGCCTCATTGCCCAGAACCACGCCGCGTACAAAGCCGATCTGAACAAGTTCTACGCCACCGTCGACGACGTGGTCGTGCCGCATTTCGACGTGCCTTTCATCGCCCGCAGTGTGCTGGCGCGCAACTGGCGTGATGCGAGCGAGGAACAGCGCACGCGCTTTGCCCAGGCTTTCAAGGACATGCTGATCCGCTCCTATGCCAATGCCCTGCTCGAGTACCACGACTCGGTCGAAGCGCAGTGGAAGCCGTTGCGGCTTGCGCCCGAAACCAGCGACGCGGTCGTGCACTCCGCGCTGATCCGCAAAGATGGCAAGCCGCCGGTGAATCTGAGTTTCGCCGTGCACAAGGTCGGCGACGAGTGGAAGATCTACGACATCATCGTCGAGAACATCTCGCTGGTGCAGAATTTCCGCGGCCAGTTCCACGCGGAGATCAAGCGCAGCGGTCTTGATGCCGTGATTGCGCGCATGGAATCGGGTGCCTATGGGAAACCCGGCGCGGCGGGCAGCGACGGTGGCAGCACCGGACCATGACGGCCAAGACCCAGCTCACCGGTGAACTCACGCAGCAGCGCGTACCGGAACTGCTGACGCAGATCGGCACGCTGGCCGCCGCTACCGAAATCGATTTGTCGGGGGTCACGCGGACCGACAGCGCCGGGCTTGCCCTGCTGCTCGAAATCAGCCGGCGCAGCCACCACAGGCCGGTACGCTTCGTGCGTGCTCCGGAGCAGCTGCGCGCGCTGGCGCAGTTTTTTGGCATCGCGGCATTGTTGCGGCTGACCTGACGCAAGCACCCTCGCCAAACCCTTTAGAATCGAGCCACAGTGCGCCGCACGGCCTAAAGCCTGTAGTGCCGTGCGATGCGCTGGACCTTTTCCATCAAGCCTGTCGGGGATATATGCGCTCTTGCATTCTGGCTGTGGTGATGCTGATCGCGGGCTGCGCTCACAGCCCTACCTATGCACCAGAGGATCCGCTGGAGCCGGTGAACCGCGCGGTCTATGCCTTCAACAACACCGCCGATCGCTGGGTACTCAAGCCGGTTGCACAGGCTTATGTCGCGGCGGTTCCGGCAGAAATCCGCAGCACCGCATCGCGCTTCCTCGGCAACCTGCTCTATCCGACCACCATCCTCAATGACCTGCTGCAGGGCAAATTCGCCCAGGCCGGCCGCGACACCACTCGCTTTCTGCTTAACACGAGCTTTGGCCTCGGCGGTCTGCTCGATCCGGCCACGCGCATCGGCTGGACCGAGAACCGCGAGGACTTCGGCCAGACGCTCGCGGTCTGGGGGGTGGGCGATGGCTGGTTTCTGATGCTGCCCTTCCTCGGGCCGAGTACGAACCGTGACCTCGTCGGCCGTGGCATCGATGTGTTCGCCCACCCGCTGTACTACGCCCCGCCCGAAGTCGCGATTCCGCTCGAAGCCGTCGATATCGTCGATACACGCGCGCAGTTGCTCGGTACTGAACAGGTGCTTGCGCAGCAGTTCGATCCTTACGCCTTCCTGCGCAGCGCCTATCTGCAGCGCCGGCGCGGCCTGATCTACGACGGAAATCCGCCGCCGGAAGAAGACGACTGGGGCGAGTGAAGCGCAAACCCGCCGATCCTGGATCCGTTGGTGGAATCGTTCTTCCTCAGGCGACCCAGCGCCGTGCGTTCTGGAACAGGCGGAACCACGGCGTCTTGCCCATTTCGCGACGTGGCCACCAGGAGCCGGTGACGCCCGAGATCGTGCGCTCGGGATGCGGCATGAGAATGGTCACACGCCCATCTGCGTTGCAAAAGGCGGTAACGCCACCCGGCGAGCCGTTGGGATTGGCCGGATAACGCTCGGCAATTCGGCCGTGGTTGTCGATATAACGCATCGCCACCTGCGCGTTGCGCTGCAGCCGCTCGAGCTGAGCCGGATCCTCGAACTGCGCGCGCCCTTCGCCGTGGGCAACGGCAATCGGCAGTCTCGAACCGGCCATGCCGGCAAAGAACAGCGATTTTGATTCCACTATCTCGACCTGCGACCAGCGGGCCTCGAACTGCTCGCTGCGGTTACGACGGAACACCGGCCAGTCCTGCGCGCCGGGCACGATGGATTTGAGCGCGGCAAACATCTGGCAGCCGTTACACACACCGAGAGCAAAGCGATCCTCGCGCGCCAGAAACTGCGCGAATGCCTCGCGTGCGCGGGGGTTGAACAGAATCGTCTTCGCCCAACCCTGACCGGCACCGAGCACATCCCCATAGGAAAAACCGCCGCAGGCGACCAGACCGACGAAATCGGCGAGCTGCGTACGACCCTCGAGGATATCCGTCATATGCACATCCACCGCCTCGAAACCCGCGGCGTGAAAGGCATACGCCATTTCGTACTGGCTGTTGACGCCCTGCTCGCGCAGGATCGCGACCTTGGGCCGGCGCGCGAAATGCGGTGCGCCCACCGCGGGATCAAAGCTCAGTTGCACGCTCAAACCCGGATCATCCTTGACGCCGATTGCCTCGAACTCCTCGCGCGCACAGTCGGGATCGTCGCGCAACGCAGCCAGACGGTAACTCGTTTCCGACCACGCCTTGTGCAGGCGCTCGCGTGCGTCGCGGAACAACCGGCGACCGCCGCGGCGTATGGTGATGGCATCGTCGGCCGCAAGCGTTCCGATGTCGTGGACGGCAAGCCCGGCATCGCGCAAGGCCACACTCACCGCAGCGGCAGCGTCCGTCCGCACCTGGATGACGAAACCGAGCTCCTCGTTGAAAAGCGCGGCGACGCCATCCTCTCCCAAGGCCGTGATGTCGATATCGATGCCGCAGTGTCCGGCGAATGCCATCTCCGCAAGGGTCACGAACAGGCCACCATCGCTACGGTCGTGATAAGCCAGCAGGTGACCCTCGGCATTGAGCCGCTGGATCAACGCGAATGCAGCCTTGAGCTGCTGCGGCTCATCGAGATCGGGCGGGACATCGCCGATCTGCGCATAGACCTGCGCCAGCGCTGAACCTCCGAGACGGCAGCGACCATTGCCGAGATCGACGAGCAGCAGGCGCGTCTGTCCCGCGTCGGTGCGCAGTTGCGGCGTCAGGCAACGGCGCACGTCGGTCACCGGTGCGAAGGCGGACACGATCAGCGACAGAGGGGCGGTCTGCACGCGCGTCTGACCACCGTGCGTCCACAGGCTCTTCATCGACAGGGAGTCCTTGCCCACCGGAATCGCAATGCCCAGTTGCGGACACAGCTCGGCGCCGACGGCCCTGACCGTATCAAACAGCCGCGCATCCTCATCATCCTGCCCGCAGGCCGCCATCCAGTTGGCCGACAGGCGCACGTCGGCGAGTCGGGCGATCGGCGCCGCGGCAATGTTGAGCACGGCCTCGGCCACCGCCATGCGCCCCGACGCCGGCGCATCGAGCAAGGCCAGCGGCGTCCGCTCGCCCATGGCCATTGCCTCACCAGTTACCGACTCAAAACCCGTGGCCGTCACCGCGCAGTCGGCGACAGGCACCTGCCAGGGGCCGACCATCTGATCGCGCACCGTCAATCCGCCGACGCTGCGATCCCCGATGGTGATCAGAAAATTTTTGGAAGCGACCGTCGGCAGCGCGAGCAGCCGTGCCACTGCCTCGGCGATGTCGATCCCGGCGGTGGACAGCGCCGGATAGCGGCTCGGCCGGCGCGCGGTCGTGCGTTTCATGCGCGGCGGCTTGCCCAGCAAGACCGGCATCGGCATGTCCACCACTGGGCGGTTCTCGATGCGGTCCTCGACCAGCAGACGGCGCTCGACCGTCGCCGTCCCCACAACGGCGTACGGACAACGCTCGCGCGCACAAATCGCGGCAAAGCGCTCCACATCCTGCGGCGCCAGCGCGAGCACATAGCGCTCCTGCGCCTCGTTGCACCAGATCTCCATCGGCGACAGCGCCGGATCGGCACACAAAATGTCGCGCAACTGGAAATGGCCGCCACGATCGTCGGCATGCACCAGCTCGGGCAGCGCGTTGGACAGGCCGCCGGCCCCGACGTCATGGATGGACAGAATCGGATTGGCGTCGCCGAGCGCCCAGCAGGCATCGATCACCTCCTGACAACGGCGCTCCAGTTCGGGGTTGGCACGCTGCACTGAGGCAAAATCGAGCTCTGCGCTGCTACTGCCGGTCGCCATCGATGAAGCTGCGCCGCCGCCCAATCCGATCAACATCGCCGGCCCGCCGAGCACGATCAGCTTGGCACCTTCGACGACCTTGCGCTTGTCGACGTGCGCGGCGCGGATGTTGCCGTAACCGCCGGCGATCATGATCGGCTTGTGATAACCGCGGTTGCGGCCATCCGGCGTCACCATCTCGAAGGTGCGGAAATAACCGCTCAGATTCGGACGGCCAAATTCGTTGTTGTAAGCCGCGGCGCCGATCGGTCCTTCGAGCATGATCTGCAGACTGCTCGCCATGCGCGCCGGCGCCCCCTGCGCACGCAGCGCATCGGTGCATTCCCACGGCTGCTCGAATCCCGGAATACGCAGGTTGGAGACCGAAAAGCCGCACAATCCCGCCTTGGGCTTGGCCCCCCGGCCCGTCGCTGCCTCGTCGCGGATCTCACCGCCGGCGCCCGTACCGGCACCCGGATGCGGCGAAATCCCGGTCGGGTGGTTGTGCGTCTCCACCTTCATCAGCATGTGCACCGGCTCGTGATGCTCACGCCAGACATGATCCGCATCCGGGAACCAACGCATTGCCGTAAAGCCGTCGATGACGGCGGCATTGTCCTTGTAAGCCGACAGCACACCCTGCGGCGAGGCCGCATACGTCATGCGGATCATCTGAAACGGCGAGTGCGGCTGCAGCTCGCCATCGATGGTGAACTCGGCGTTGAAGATCTTGTGCCGGCAATGTTCGCTGTTGACCTGCGCGAACATCATCAGCTCGGCGTCCGTCGGATTCCTGCCGGCCTCGAGGTAGTAACGCACCAGATAAGCGATCTCTTCCTCGGACAGTGCCAGCCCCCATTCGCGATTGGCACTCATCAATGCCGCTGCGCCGCCGGCGAGCACATCCACCGTGCGCAACCCGCGCCGCGTCTGGGCATCGAACACGTGCGCCAGATCCTCGAAGCGGGTCAGCACCGATTCCATCATCGGATCGTGCACCACGCTCCATGCCGACTGCGGCAGTGCGGACACACCAGTGAGCCGGATCGCACGGCCATGCTCGATGCGCCGCACGCCAGACAAGCCGCAAACCCGGGCGATGTCCGTCGCCTTGCTCGACCACGGCGAGGTCGTGCCAATCCGGGGCACGACGTAAAGCGTCAGATCCGCCGGCTCGATCGCAGCGGGACCGTCGCCGAGCAGACGGCGCAGATCGGCCTCCGGCACCCCGTCGGCATCCACCAGATAAAAATCACGGACGGCAACGGCCCGCAGCGCCGGAACATGAACGCGCAAAGCGTCGAACAGACGGGCGATGCGAAAGGCCGAAAAACTCTCGGCGCCGGGCAGAACGGTCACGGGCATGGGTCTTGATCAGGATCACCGGCTCATCGGCGCCGGGGCGTCATTTTCGCATGCCGCAGCCAGTCAAGGCAGGCTAAACCACCTCCCGCCATCCAAGACCTGCATCCTGCTCGGCGCAAACCAGCCAGGCGGGATCATCCTCCAGCACCTCGGCCACCGCACGGCGCGCCAGTGCCGGCGTGTTGTTAGTCTCGGACAGGTGCGTCAGCACCAGATGCTGCAAACGCCTCACCGCATAACCGCGCAGCAGGCTCGCGGCCTGCTCGTTGGACAAATGCCCACGCCCGCCGCCGACACGCAGCTTGAGCGCAGGTGGATACGGGCCGTCGCGCAGCAGATCCGGATCGTAATTGCACTCCAGCAGCAAGGCATCGCACCCGGCGAGCATCGCGCGCATGTGCGGCGTCACCGCACCGGCGTCCGACAACACACCCAGCCGCAATCCCCTGGCACCGAACACGTACTGGCAGGGCTCGCGCGCATCGTGCGGCACCGGATAGGGCTGGACCTCCAGCTCCCCGATCCGGAAAGCCTGGTGTGGGCTAAAGCGCAAACAGTGCGGCACGTTGCGATCCTTCCAGATCGCGTAAGAGCCATGCGTCATCCAGACCGGGATACGGTAGCGGCGCGCCAGGCGCGCGACACCGCTCAGATGATCCCCATGCTCGTGTGTCACCAAAATCGCATCGAGTGCGGCAGGCTCGATCCCTAAGCGCTGCAACCGCAGTTCAGCCTCGCCGAGCGCAAACCCACAGTCGATGAGCACGCGCGTCCCGCCGGACTCGACCAGGGTTCCATTCCCCCTGGAACCCGAGCCCAGCATCGCAAACCGCATCACTTCTTCGGATCCTTGCCGAAGTTATAGATCGGAAACGGCGTGACCTTGGCCCCGGTGTCCGCGCCACCGACGATGCGCGCCGAACCGCGTTTGCTCACCTCGTCGATGCGCACGACCGCATGCACCGGCACATAGAAACGCTCGACATCGGCGAACTCCTGCTTGAGTTTCTCCTCGCTGGTATCCACCACCAGAGTCGTATTCTCGCCAAACACCAGCTTGCCGATCTCGACGAACCCGAGCATACCCCCGCCATGACTCACCTCGCGGGCATACACCTCATACACCTGGCCCTGGTTCATGAAACTGACGCGATACAGACGTTGCTTGGCAGACATGGCGATCGGGACTGCTGGACAGCCCTGGATTCTAAGTGAACCGCCCCGAGAACCGGGGAAGTTGATTGGTTTAATAAGTTGACGCTCCTATCGAGCGAGGCATTGCTGATAGTGAGTTATCTTCAGTAGTTTGCCTGAAGCTTCTGCAAACGGGATGTCCCTATCGGCGTGAGCAGTCGGTTGTGGTTGAACCTGTGCGCCATTGCAGGGTGGCTGAAAAAGTGGCTGGCCGAGCAGATGGTTGAGAACAACGTGATCAGGCACGCTCTTCGGACAGGGAGGCCGGCCAGGTCCTCGCCCAGGGGATTCTCAGCACGCGGTCGGGCCGTGAGCTGGTCGAGGCGGCGGCGGACGGTCTGCGTAACGAAATCCGGGGTTCGGTGAACAGCCAGAACCCCCTCGATGTGACCCTGCCCCCGGGGGCGAATGCTTCCACGCTCAACACCGCGCTCGCAGTCGGGGCCGTGACGGGCATGTTCACGGGCTTCCTGGGCGGACGGCTCGGCGGCAAGGGCGCCGGGGCTGCGGGGGCAGCCGAAAGCGTCGCCGGGGCCGCCGAAAGCGCCGCATCCTCCGGTCTCCTCGCCGCCATCGGACGTGCCGCCGTCCCCGCGGCCGCTGCCGCCGGTGTGGGTGTGGCGGCGTTCGTGGCGACCGACTGGCTGGTCAGGGACGGGGAATTCACCCGCGAGTCGCTCGACAACTTCCGCGACTGGATGCGTGAGAACACCCCCCGCAGCGCGGCCGACCCGTCCCAGCCGCTGTCCGTCGATGGGCGCCCAGCCCAGTCGCCGGGCGTAATGCCCGACGCCCGGGACGTGGTGAAGCCCTGACGCTCTGCGCGCGCCCGTCACGATTCCCAGATGTTCTTGAAGTGGATGTTGCCGGGCAAATGGCTGTAGCCGGGGCTGGTTATCATGTCCTGCTCGAGGTCTCTGCGGAAGCGATCCATGACATCGTCATCGTCCCACGCGGGGGTGACCACGGGCACCCAGACGGGTACGGGCACGAGGGGCACCGGCACGGGACACGGCAGGGACCGGGCGGCGACGTGCGCGTTGCGCACGATGCGCACGCCATAGAGGGCGAGCGCGGCGAGGCAGGCGTAGAGCGCCGGCAGCGGTTGATCCACCCCCAGGCCGGGGGTCAGCGCAAAGGCCGCCGCGCCCAGCAGGGCGCCCGCCGTCAGCAGCGCGCCCGCCGCCGCGATGATGGGCGTCATGTACCGCGCCTGCACCGGGCGCGGGTCGGGATCGGCCGGATCGAGCCGGTCCACCACCCAGGCCCAGGCGCGGTTCAGCGCAGCCGGGGTACCCAGCAGCACCAGCCAGAATACGCACCAGCCGGTGGCGCCGTTGCACAGCGCCGCGCCTGCAAGGATGAGGGTCAGCAGCAGCCACCGCCGGGCGCGGGTGCGGTAGAGGTCCGCCCAGTCGCGCAGCATCGCGCGGTTGCGCGCAACCGTCTCTTCGGGCGGGGCCGTGGGCTGGGAATCGATCATCCTGGTCATGTTCGTTACCTCCTGACCTACGCCTACCACGTTTTTGCGCGTATTGCAATCTTTTGTCGATTCCGGGGGTCGCCGACCTAGAGAGGGTATGGACGACACGAATCTCGCCCCCCTGATCGAGCGGCTCGCGGCCGAGGTCGCCGCGCGCGTCGCGCCCCGCATTC
>NZ_FOOC01000005.1:46398-212208 GCF_900113085.1 Fontimonas thermophila
TTTTCAGCGCCTTGCGATGGGGCTTGCCAGATTTTTAAAGAGCGCATGAGCTGCCTTACGACTCTAGTCCAAAAGTGCCTGAATGGGTACCCACAATGGCTTTTCCTGAAGTAAGCCCTCTCCTGCGGGCAGTGGATTGGGGCCGTAGAAGTATACGGTGGGAGGCGTCGGCAGCGGGTAGATGCGAATGTCGTCCTGTTTGTCGTGGATTTGTGCGCGCAGTTGTTCGACGCTTTGGTCCAGTTCGCGCCGGGTCAGACACGGGGCGAGAAACACGGAATACTGGATGGGCACGGCGATGCCGCTGACCAGGCGGTGCACGCGCCGCCAGCGGCGGGCATCGGCGATGTCGTAGGCGATCAGATAGCCGCGGGCATCGTATTCGGACATATCGAATTCTTGCGCACTCAAAATCCACGTTCGACATGCTCCGCCGCGCTGCGCAGCAGGTCGCTGATGCAGCGATGCAAAAGGCCGGTGATCTGTCCACGTTGATGCTCGAGTTCGTGGAGCGTCCACGGCCCGCCTGAGGACAGCGGACGGGTCTGGTCCGCCGCGCGCGCGTGGAACATGAGCAGGACAAGGCTGCGCAGGTCGGCAGCCAGCGGGGCACATCGGCCATCGTCGAGGATGTAGCGCGCACGGAGTCGTCGCTCCTGGATGCACTCGGCCACAAGACCGGCAATGGCAGCGGACAGCAGGGCGCGTTCCGGCGGCAACGGCGGCACAGACCGCAGGTGGTGGATGAATTGTCGTCGTAGCCGTTCGCGAGCCATGCGTGCTGCGCGTGATGACACGCCAGTCTCAACCTGGCTGAGCGCCAGGGCACGGGCGTGACGTAACCAGTCGTCGTAATAGGTGCCCGATACCGGCAGGGCGAAGAATTCATCGAGCAGGTCAGCGGGAGGGGCCGTAGCGGTCGTTTCAGGGAGGAGTTGTGCCCGTATTTGGCCTTGGTTATCGACAAAAACGATGGGATGGGCCTGAATCAGCGCTGCGCGCAGGGCGCCGGGGTCGAGCACGACGTGGGTCGAGTCCAGAATCAACCGGCTGACGCGGGCAAACGGGCAACGCGCCGGAGATCGATCCTGTAGCTTGACGAGGTAGGCCGTGGCATCAGCAGCAAGGGTAGCCGGCCCGGTGGGGAACAGGTACAGCGGCTGGGCATCGGGCGCACGCCGCACTGGAGCAGGGATGGCGTTCATGTGCCGTGCTCCGCGGTTGCGGTATGGGCACGCAGTATCCGCACCAGGGCGCGTGTGTAGCGACGCAGGCGACGGCTCCACTGAGCCGTGGCGGTTTCGTGGGCCTGGTAGAAGATCGCACGCCCGGCTTTACCGAGCAGGACGGCGCCGCCATCGCGCGAGAAGTGTTCGGCACGAAGCTGGCGCTCGGCAAACAGGCGCCAGACCCAGTGATCCACTTCGGCGCGCACGGGTTCGATGAGGTCGCAGGCCAGAGATTCCCGGCCATAGGCCAGATCGTGGAAGAAACCGAGGGAGGGGTCCAGTCCATGGGCATGGGCAAGACGCACGGCCTCGAAGTGCAGCAGGGTGTATGCGAGGGAAAGCACGGCGTTGACCGGGTCCCGAGGGGGACGGCGGTTGCGCTCCGTAAAGCCAAGTTCGGAGGCAAACAGTTGGGTGTACGCAGCAAAGTAAGCAGCGGCCGCAGCACCTTCGATACCCCGCAGGGTTTGAATTGATCGCGCATCCTCAGCCAGGCTCTGCCGAAGTCGGGCGAGCCGCTCCAGAGCCTGCGTCAGCGGATAGCGCAGATCGCCGCGCAGCGTCAGGGCGTGCCCAAGCACGATGCGGCAGCGCTGGATCTTGGCGCGCACCAATACGCGCGAAAGACGCAGGCAAAAGTCTGCGTCTTCGCAGGCGCGGTATTGAGCCAGTCTCACCGAGGCATCGGCATGCGGCAGTCCCAGCACCAGCGCGGTGCGGCGGGCGTGCCGGGGCGAGAGAATGAGGGTGGCCACCCCGGCTTCGGCCAGCGCTCCAAGCACGGTGCTGTCCAGGCGCACCTTGCTTTGAATCACAGCGCGTTCGAGCAGCGCCACGGGCAGGCGCTGCAGGCGCTCGCCCTGACGCTCGATGATCAGCGTATCCGCTTCGGCACGCAGCTCGAGGTCTTTTTGGTCCAGCCAGAGGGTGGCCATGGCTTCAGCCGAAATAGAAAAACTGCCCGGTCTGCGGCGGCTGGGCGCGCCCCAGGGTGAACACGCGTGCGCGCGGATCCAGATGCATCAGCAGCATGCGATCTTCTGCCGGGTCGAGCAGAACCGTGGAGTCGGCGATCAGTGCCTTGCGTTCGGCCTGGGAGAGCGGGCATTCGTGCACGGACTTCTGCCCGCCCAGCGAGTAAGCGCCAACACACTGTAAGACGCGATGGAGGCGCTCTGGATCGCGCACATCGTAGGCCACGAGGAACAGTTGACGGCTGATCACGATGCGGTCTGCTGTGCGGACTCCGTCTGTGCCACAATGCGGTAGCGGCCCAGGCCAAAGGTTGCGCCGCTACCGGCGTGGATGAGTTGACCCAGCCAGAGGTAAGGCCACAGGGCGGGGAGTTGCGCCCCGCGCAGGTCGAGCCGGCCGGCAAGCCCAAACCACGGCGCGTTGCGCCCGGGGCGTTGCAGGCGTCGCCTGCTCAGTTCGGCGTGCACCGAAATCCGCCGGGCGTCCTGCATGAGCGCGGCGAAGTCGGCGGTCCATTCGACGCCGCCATGGAAGTACGCCATCAAGGAAATACGGCGCAGCAGGTTGCCGAACAGATCGGCAAATTCGAAATGCTGCGGATCGGCATAGCGGCCCTGGTGCTTGACGCGCAGGGGCGCAAGCAGCTCGATGCGGCAGGCCGGCGGCGCCGGCGGAATCTGCGGCTCGATCAGAGGTGCCGGCGAGCGATGATGGGCCAAGGTGCCCCAGTGCGGCTCAGCATCCGCGGAAAAAGCCGTGGCGTGTTCCAGCGCGGCGAGCCGCGGGTGTTTCCGGGCATTGCGCGCAAGCGCCACCGCCGCCTGCTCGAGCGCGGCAATGAAAACGGCCAGAGTGTCATTGGCCTTGCCGATCAGCACGAATTCCACGGCAGCATCGCCGGCAGGATGCAGGACGTAAGGATGCGGCGCGGATTCGTACTTGCGCATGACCACGGCATCCCGCGGCGGCGGGGTGAACCAAAGGTATGCGAACGGGCATTCGTGATAGAGCGGGCAGGCCTTGCAGTTCGCAAGCCCGGTCACGCAGTACTGGCGCTTGAGCGCCGGACCTAGCGCGCGGCGCCAGGCATCGCCCGCGAGATCAGACTTGGCGCTGCCACGCACGACCGCTTCGGAAAAACGCGCCCGATAGCGTGCAAGGCGCAGAGAAATGCGGGTACCGAGGCCTGAGTCTGCCGTGTAGTCCATAAGACCATCCTGTCCGGGAAACCGGAAGTCCGGAGAGAACGGAAAGCTTGCCGAAAAGCGAGGTGCGCGGGGAATGCGCGTAGTCTGCGCCACGACCATCGAGCAACACGGATCGACAGAGGCATCGACATGAACCTGTATACGCAGATCTTCCGCGGCACGCTTGTGGCCTTTGCGCTGGCGCTGCCGATGCTCGCCCAAAGCGCGGGCAAGAAAGAACCGCTGATGCTGTTCGGCACGCCACTCAAGGACGCCACGCGCGCGCAGTTGCGCCAGACGCTGGCCAAGGCGGGCTTGGGTGTCCAGTCTGAAGATGATCGCGAACCCTGCGATCGATACAAGGTCAATGGCCAGCTCAGCGAGGCGAGCGAGTTGCTCGTGTGCTACACCAGAGGCGACAACCGCTTTGCATTCGCCACGTACACGCTGCCCTCGTTCATGGACGTTCAGCAGGTTCAACGGGTGATCGACCGCGTAAGCGCCAAGTACGGGCCGCCTTCCGAGCAGCATGGCACGGTAGCCGTGGGCGCGGTCACTGCGGTGTGGCATATGCCGGGAGGGACAGCGGTGGCAGTCACCCGCGACTGGCCGGACACGACGACAAAGCTCATACTCGCCGACACCGCAGCCACCAACAAGTTTTCCGCGCAAATCGAAGCCGAAGAAAAGAGCGAGCTCGAGCGGCAGGCCCTCAAGGAGGGTAACGCCTACTGAGCCCGGCCAAGCCGCATGATCCGGGCGTTGCCCTCGGCCCGCGCGCGGCGGAAAATCCCCGCCGGGAATCCGCAAGAGCGGACAGGGAGATGGCGCATCCTGCTCCAGAGAAGACCACTACGGGCGGCGCAAAGATTCATCGGCCACAGGCCGGGCAAGAGCCGGAGCGCCCCATCGCACCGCACGAGTATCCCCGGCGCGTGCTTTTGTGCCTGACGGGCCTGTCGCCTGCAGTGGTGACGGAAACGCTCTACGCCCTGCTCAGGCGCACGCCCGCGTTCGTGCCTACCGAGATCGTGCTGCTGACGACGAGCAAGGGCAAAAAACTGGCCGAGGAGGGGCTGGTCGGCGGTGCGCAGGACCGCATCCGCGCGGTGTTTGCCCAAAGTGTCCATGCCAACGCCGGCATGTATCCAGCCTCCGTGCAGATCCGCGTCCTGCCGGGCAGCGACCAGGCGCCACTGGAGGATATTCGCAATGCGGCCGACAGCGTCGCGGTTGGCGATTTCATCGTCGGTTGCGTGCGCGAGCTGGCCAGCGATCCGCGGTGCGCGATCCACGCCTCGCTCGCCGGCGGGCGCAAGACGATGGGCTATTACCTGGGTACGGCGATGGCGCTGTATGGCCGCGCTCAGGATAGCCTGAGCCATGTATTGATCAGCGCCCCCTTCGACACCTTGCCGGAGTTTTATTTTCCGCAACCCGGGTTAAAACTCGCCCTGCCCGGCGGCGGCACGGTGGATACCGGCAGCGCGCAGGTGGATCTGGTGGATCTGCCGTTCGTGCGCATGGGCGCGGATCCAAACGGCACGTCCAGGCGCACCCCACCGAGCTTCTCCGAAACCGTGGCGCGCCGCGCGCGCATGCTGGAGCCACGCCGACTGGAATTCGCACCGGAAGATGGCATGGTGCGTATCGGCCGATCGCGCCTGGAGCTGCACCTGCCGCCGCTGCAGCTTGCGCTGTACTGGCTGATCGCACGCCTCTGGAAGCGTGGGGATCCCATCCAACGCAAGAATCTGCCGCTCGATGAATTCCAGCGCTGCCTCAACGGGTGCAGCGCGCGCCATGCACCCTGCGGCACCGGCGTCCAGGATCCGCAGGATTTGATCAACCAGTTCGACCGCACCCTGGCACGCCTCAACGCTGCACTCGGCCGGATCCTGGACGAGGACTCGCCGTATCATGTGCGCCGACTCGAAAACCGCAGCGGGCGCTACGGTCTGGGGCTAGCCTCGCACGAGATCATCGAGCCGGAAGAGGCTGCTCAGCCGTTTTGATCGGGCTGGATAAGGACTGGATCCGGCATTTCCTTGCGCTCGATTTTCCCGATGATTCGATCCAGGGCCCGGCGCATCGAGGGTTCATCGAGCAGCGTCCGTTGCACCTCGCCGACGGTTCCCCGCGTGCCGTGAGCGAGCTGGTTGCGCAGGTTCTTCAGCAGGAAATAATCATCTTTGTCTTTCCTGCAAGCGGCCGCCTTGAGGGTTTCTTCGTATTCCCTGCGCTTGGCATCCCGCGCATCGAAATCTTCGATGCGGACTCCATGGATGCGGCAAACCGCCGTGATCACCGCTTCGAAGGCATAAAGCGTCGCGCGCAGATAATCGCGCCGCTCCAACGCAAGCCGCGCCAGACGGATCTGCTTTTCGGACTGGCTCTCTCCGTCGAGCCAGGCCAGGCGTTCGTCGATCGCCGGTAGCAGCAAGGCGCCCTCGGGCGCAAGCTGGGCCGTCTTAAGTGCGGAACGCGCGCGCCGCAGCTCACCCGTTGCGGCGGTAAGATTCAAGGTGTTTTCGTAATACGCCGCCTTGCGCAAGTTCTCGCAACTGTGCTCGGCCAATCCTGCCGAGCGCAGCAAGGGTTCGAGAATGCCGTAATCACCGTCTTTTTCGAAGCGGGCGAACGTTTGTATGGCGTCTGCGATTCTCAGCAGCCCAGACAGATCGAGCACCGGCGCATCTCCGGTGTCTGGATCAAAGCTGCCGTACCAGATGCCTTCGATGCGCGCCTTGCGCACCAGTTGCAGATGCAGGGCCGACAGCAAGGCGAGCATCGGCAAATGCCGAAAACCGTGGGTGACATCCAGATGCACGCAGTCTTGCTGGTTCACCTGCTCGGCCATCGCCTGCAGGATACCGGCCTGCTCGCCGAGATCGCGCGCGTAGGGAATGATGCGCAGACAGACCTGGCAGCCCCAGGCGTCGTTGAGCAACGGCGCCATGGCGTCGAGCTGGGACTGCGTCGCTTCCTGACGCTGAACCGCCTCGATAAGCGCCAGCCGCTGCGCCTCGCCCGCTTCGAGCGTGGTGTCCCGCTCGAACAAATGATCCCACATACTGCCCACGGTGCCGAGAACCACCACGCGCTGCGGACGCAGGCGCTGAACCAAAGCCCAACCCAAGAAGGCAACCGACTGCGTCGGTGAGCCGTCGGGGAAACGGTACGTCGTGGTGCGATAGCCTTTTTCGTCTCTGGGAGCGCGGCCCAGGAATGTAATCAATACGATGCCCATGGTTTGCATTACGCCTGGGGACGGCCTCTCAATTCATCCGCAGAGGTTCCAGCGGACCGAAATTCTGATAAGAGCCCTGCTCGAAGTGATAGAGCAGAACCCGTGGACCATTGGACAGTTCGGCACCGGCGATCATCGCCGAGACATCAGGGCCGGCATGAAAGCAGTGAATCACGTCCACGCCAGCATCCTGTAGCCGCCGTACGGCACTGCGCAGATCGCGGGCAAAATCGGCTGTGTGCTCCGGCATGAGCATCGAATCGCGTTTGACCACTTGTCTGCGATCGCTGGGAATCGCGGCCAGCGCCGGGTTGGAGGCGAGATAGCGCTCAACCGCAACGCGGACGTCGCGCCCGGCCAGTTGATCAATGATCAGCACTCCGGG
Source organism: Fontimonas thermophila (assembly GCF_900113085.1). Classification (GTDB taxonomy): domain Bacteria; phylum Pseudomonadota; class Gammaproteobacteria; order Nevskiales; family Nevskiaceae; genus Solimonas; species Solimonas thermophila. The sequence goes on from NZ_FOOC01000005.1 coordinate 53,425, forward strand.
ACGCGCGCCCGGTGTTTGGGAGATTTCCCGTAGCCAGCGCCGACGCCGACGCTGGATACCGAACGTCACCTGCCACCATGTCCAGAAAATCGGCACGGCCACAACCAGCCCGACGACGATGCCGATGCGATCGACGAGAGTCCACCAAGATTCAACGCTCACGGAGAGTCCTCGATACCCTGCACAGGCTTCGGGGCATTGACGGAACGCACCTGATATTCCTCCAGCCGTGCCCCGCAGGCCTCGAGCTCCGCGACGGAAAGCTCACGTCCGCGCCAGGCTTCCGGGACATCCAGCGAGAGGTTGAAATACCGCGCGCCCCGGGCGCAGGCCTGGGCGATCAAATGCACCGGCAGCGTGCCGACGATCACATCGCCAGGCCGGATCTCATCGAGCTCCAGATGCGTCACATGCCGCGCATCCGCATATCCGTGCGCGGCGAGCCACTCAACCGCGCCGGAATGTCGGGAAACCAGCCAGGTGGTCATGACGTGCTTCGCAGCTTATTGAGCCCCAGTTTTTTGCGCTCGTCCTTGATATCAACCTGAACCACCTTGGGCAGCCATTCTTCGACCGCATCTGCCGCAGCACATCGGTCCTCGGTGGACCACCCTTGCGCAGCTTGGACAAGCCGGCGGGCGCGGTTGTGTTCCTCGCCATTGGGACGAACGGGCCTACCGCGCAATTGCTCGTAACGCTTTTGCATGTAATCGCAGAAGTCCTGGATGGCGCGCTGGGCCTCGGTCATCGCCGCGCACTGCGCCGCACGCGCCCGTTCATCAGCTTGCACCTTGCGTTCTGCCTCAGCCTCTTGATCACGCTGCATGGCGCCGTAACCCACCGCCGTCTTGGCACCAAACCCAAGCCACGCGAACGCGTGCCCGAACGCAGCTTCGAGCAGAACCTGCCAGCGCGGGCGGCCGTTCGTGATCTCCAGCAGATCGGGCGCATCACTTGTGCGGTTTTGGGTCAGCTGCTTAAGGTGTCGCATATCGCACACGACGTGAAAGGCAAAGCGCGAACCCGGCGGGACGGTAAGAAACGCGATCGGGGTTGGCTGCCCGGAGTCGTGGGGATTGACCGGAATGAGGCTGTCTCGGTGGTCTTTCTTCCACTGGTAATAGTGCGACTGGTGCGGGGTCATGATCTCGACCATAAGACTGTCGCCCTTGATGTCAGGAATGACGTCCCAGAAGGAAAGCACCCCGCGCACGGCGTTTGAGTCGCCCGAGAGCGGCTCGCGGCCAAAGAGGACATCCAGAACAGAAAGCCGGATACGGGATTTGTTTTTGCCCGATCCGATCTCGATTTCGTAAGCAGGCTGGTCAAACCCTCCCCAGCCGCGAGCGTTTTCCCACAGCCCTTGCGCAAGCTCTTGCGCCGCTCGGCGCAGCACGCCTTTGACCCCGCTGCCGGGCAGGTAGGGCAGACCATAGGGCCAGAGGAACGAGAAGCCGTTTTCCAGGGGGTGCTCGTTGCCCAGCCCGGTGGTGAAGGGGGCGGTGGCAGTCGCGTGGAGACAAAGCAGTGACTCGGGCTGACAGAATTGCACAAGCGCTGCCTGCCTCGCGGCGAGAGCAGAGAGCCGGTCTCGATCGGCTTTGCACAAGCATCTCGCATCGGTGAGCGCACTCGTCTTGTTTTCCACTTTGACCTCTCGCTCCTGCCGCGCCTGTCCTCGAACCTCGTAATCAAGATCATAGGTCTGCCAGAGCAGCGCGCGGGTGCGTCGGTTGATCCCCCAGAGCTTGAGGCACATCCCAAACCGCATCCCTGGCGAAGCATCCTTGAAATCCTGGCCCATGTAGGCGGGTACGGCAGCAATCGGCATGGCTAGACCCCTGTGTTACGTTGTCTTACATTCATGCGAAAGGAGATTGGTGCAATGTCCACGACCTTGACGATCCGGCTCGATGACAAGCTCGACGCAGAGCTCACCCGGCTGGCAAAAGAGACCCATCGCACGAAAAGCGATCTCGTGCGCGGTTTTATTCGACAGCAGATGGCCCGGGCTGAGCTGCGCCGCACGCAAGCGCTTCTGCGACCGTATGCCGAGCGTGCGGGATATCTGACCGATGAAGACTTCTTCCACGATTTCTCGTGAGGGTCTTTCTCGACACCAACGTGTGGCTTGCCGCACGTTTCGGGCGCGGGCTGTGCGCCGAGTTGCTGGAACTGCTCGTTGCCAACGAGGCAGAACTCCTCGTCGATGCACAGGTGCTGAGCGAGTTTCGCCGCATCGCGGCAAACAAGTTCGGTGTCCCCGAACCTGTCCTTCGCAAGGCCGAGCGTTTCTTTGCCGAGTTCGTCACGCTCGTGCCCTCTGCCCCGAGGCCGCTGGCCGGAGTCGCCGACCCTGATGACGCGCCCATCGTAGCCGCCGCGCTCGCCGCCAGCGCCGATCTTTTCGTCACCGGTGACAAGGCGCTCATCGCGCTGGGCGCCGTGGAGACCATGCCCATCGTCGAGCCGCGCGCGGCGTACCTCCGGCTGCGCGGGCTGGCTTGATGTCGTGATTCCCATCCCATTCACCCCAGGCGCGCGCTCGCCATCTGCCGCAGCCATTTGAGCCAGGCGAAGGCTTCGGCGGTGATCGTTTGGTAGGTTCGCGGGTCCGCTTTCATCAGCGCTTGCATGAAGGGTTCGAAGTCGGACGACGGGAGTGCGTTCGGGAAGCGGCGCGCAAGCCAGCGCTGGAGGTCTTCGGCCACACGGCCGTAGTGGAGGCCGGCTTCCTTCTGGCCTTTTTCGTGGCAGAACGCGAGAACCTGCATGAGGCCCGAGTTCATGATCAGGGCCGGCATACCTTTGGCAAACTTCGCGTGCTTCTCCGTGTAGTTGGCAGAGGCATTCCATGCATCCTGCGCGCGTCGTTGTTCCAGTGTGGCCATCTCAATCTCCTCCGACGACTTTCGCAACCACCAATCCCCGCCCCGTCGTGGCATCGCCGCCAATCTGCAGCAACCTGCCGCCGATGACGGTCTTGAGCTGGGTCATCACCGCCTCGGCCCGCAGCTCGTTGTCTTTGCCCTGCCCCGTCCGCGTTTGGCTCGTGAGCAACGGCGCAACGAGCAGCGACTCAGGCGGCAGGTTTTCGGTGTAGAACAACCCTCCGTCATCAGCGGTGCCGGTTTCGTCATTGATGCGCACGTGCGGCTCGACCAGCATCGCGTGCTCGGAAAAGTAGGCGAAGTCGGTGTCGGAGAGCACCACGAGGTCGGTCTTGAGTTTTTCGCGGAAGAAGGCGTAGGCCTTGTCTTCCGGCAGCGCGTGTTGGGCAAGCCACGCCCCGATTGCTTTGGCCGCCGCGCTGTCGTTGTCCTTCGCGGTGTATTCGAAGGCTTCGAGGTGCAGTACGGACACGTCTTTTGTTCGTACCGTCGCCAGCGCCGGGTTGGCCAGCAGGCAGTGGCCTTCCTCGACCGCAGGCAGGGCGGGCCAGTCGCATTTCAGGTTGATCAACTTCAACAGCCGCCGCGCGCGCTCGATGGCCGTGGGGCAGGTGGCGTACACATAGCCACCCTTGAGCGAGCGGACGGGCAGCAGAACGGTCTGTGCATCCCCGAAGCTGATGGCCCCTGCGTGCAGCTCTGTGCTGCCGGATTCAGGGCCGAATAGGCGCGTGAGGTGATCCTTGTCTCCACCGAGTGCCTCCCAGGCATGCCGCACCGCACCTTTGATGCCGGAGCCGGCAAAGCAGGGATGCCCGGTGTGGCGCTCGCGCTGGATGGGGTTGTCGATGACCCCGATGGCCTGACCGGCGCCCAAGTGCACGGGGCTGACGGCGTAGAGGAAGACGGCTGCATGCTTCTCAAACATGGTCTAGAATCTCCTGAACTTGGTCATGTTGTGGATCCGCTCGTCATGGAAATAGTCAATATTCACGAGGCGAAGGCCCATCTGTCCGAATACCTCGCCCGCGTGGAAGCCGGCGAGACGATCGTGATCGCGCGGCGCAACAAGCCGGTGGCGGAGCTGCGGCCCGCATCCAAGCCAGCGCCCGAAAAGCGGCGCCCGATCGGGCTGGCGAAGGGATTGATCGAAATCGCGCCTGACGCCTTTGCGCCCATGAGCGAGGAAGAACTGGCGGATTGGTACGAAATCCGGCCCGACGATCCGTTGCACCCGAACTGGAAGGGTTGACGCGCGCGATGTACTTGCTCGATACCTGCACGCTGCTGTGGTGGCTGGCCGAACCGGACCGCTTGCCGCCCAAGGTCCGGGACACCATCAGCGACCCCGCCATCGCCATCGTGGTCAGCGTGGTCACATTGTGGGAGGTTCTGGTCAAGGTGCGCCTCGGCAAAATCCGCATCCGTACCGAAGGCGATGAACCCTATGCCTTTCTGGTGAAGACTCTCGATGCTTCGGGCTTTGAAAGACGCCCCCTGCTGGAGCAGGACTTGCGACACTTGACCCATCTGCCTGTGCTGCACCGCGACCCCTTCGACCGCATGCTGATCTGCCAGGCGATCGAGGGCGCGCTGACGCTGGTGACGCCAGACCCCACCATCCAGCGCTATCCGATCCGAACGCTTTGGGTGTGAATGCATCGTGTTAGCTCCAGAGAGCAAGCGCTGCACGGTTGAAGCCTTCGGCGCGGCGCGGGTTCGTAGCGTGGTCTTCGTCCGTCCACAGGCCGAGATTGACAAGCTCGCGCAGGGCCTGTGCGGTGACGCCTTCGCCGAGTTCCAGCCAGTACACGCTGCCGGTGGGCGCCACGCGCTGTGCGGGCTTGGGCCGCCTGTGCGCAAGGTCCCAGCCGGAGACGACTTCGGCGCGGGGCACGGCGGCGCAGACGATGTGGCCGCGCACGCCGTGCAGTTCGAAGCGCACGCCGCTGTCCGACGCGTCGCCGGTACCGGTGGGCAGCCAGCCGCGCTCGAAGATGCCGGGGCTGACGAGCACCAAGCGGCAGCGGCGCGCTTGGGCGATGGCGTCGTAGTCAGGCTCGGGCCAGTGCAGTTGCACCGAGTGCAAAGCAGCGGCGCGGCCATCGCCGCCCAGCCGCACGGTGCCAGTGGTGGGCGGCTCGGCCCCTGCCACGCGGGCAACGAAGCCCACACCGGGCTTGAGCGCCACCGCCTGCATGGAAAATAGTTTGCCGTCCTCGGCACGGCGGCGCGCAGCGTCCAGCCCCACGCCGACGCGATGATCGAACGACCACAGCGCGCTCGACTTGACCAGGTCTTCGGCTGCCGGCGTTTCGCCGCGCAGGTATTTGCGCCAGCCGGATTCGGTGAGCCAATAGCCGCTTGCAGGCTTGCTGCGCTCGGCTTCGGCCAGCACCGGCAGCAGCGGCAACGGGGCCGAGCTCGCAATCCCCTCGCCCTTCGGGACAGAGGTGGGGGTAAGGGACTTGACTTGGATCGGGCCTTTCTCAGGCTCGCTGATGACCAGATCCGCCGGCGGTTGCATCAAGAGCTCCACCCGGCCATCGGCCGCGCGGCGCGCCACGTGAAAGGCGACCACGCTAAAAGGCCCCGGCTTTTGCGGGCTGCCCAGTGCCGGGTGTTCGACCTGCCCGCGCGCAAACGCCGCCAAATCCACGCCCGCATCGGCCAGCATGCGGCTGCGCAGCGCGCCAGCGGCCACCGACGGCCACGGCGGCACCAGCGCCTCGCCAAAGCTGCCCGGGTCGCCGAAGAGCTTGTTGCCGCGCAGGAACAGGACGTCCAGGGGTTCGAGAAAAAGGGCGCTCATGCTTGGCCTCCGCTGCGGGTCTCACGGGCTAAAAACTCGGCCACAGTCAAAAAGTTCTCCAGCCACTGCCGACCGTTGTGTGGCTGCGCCGCGGCCAGCCGGGCCAGTCGCTGGGCCAGAGAGGCTGCGCGCGGGTCGCTGCCCGACTGCCGCGCAAGTTGGTACGCCAGCAGACGCTCCAGCATCTCCGGGTTGCTTTGGGGCTCGGGCAAGTCGCGCAGCCATTCGAGCGTGTGATAGACGGCGCGGCGCGAGGTGTCCTCCGCGCGCAGGAAGGCGATCAGTTCGTTGAGGAGCGCCACCGGCTCGCCCCATTGGGCCGTGAGGTAGAGGGCCCCGCCCGAGCGCTTGAGCACGGTGATGGAAAACGCATCGCGCCCACCTTCGCCCTTGGCGCGTTTTTCTGCGCTGCGCAGCTCGCGCAGCACGGCCGAAAGTGGAGCCTGGTGGTGGGCGATGATGGCGCCGCAGGAGGCCGTGGCGTGCTCACCCATCATGCGCATGACCTGCAGCCGTTGCCTCTTCTTGAGTGCGGCAAAGCCCTGCTGCAGCGTCAATCCTTGCCATACACCGCCCTCATGGTCAGAATCGACACCGGAATACGCGTGGCGCAGCCGCTGCATGCACGACAGCAGGTCCGCCACCGGCAGCATGGCCAGCACATCGTCGCCACCGGCGTAGATGACGCGCCCCAGGTGTTCTTCTTCCACCACGTGGCGCACGACGGTTTGCGAGAAGTCGTTGAGCGCGCCGGAAATTGCAAGGTGGCGGTTGGGGGAGATGGGGCGCTTTTGATCGCCATACTGCCTGAGGAGCGGTTGCTGGGCGGCGCGTTGATCGAAGCCTTTCTGCACCTGGGGATGGAAGCTCGCGCGGAAGAGGATGGCGGTCTTTTCGTCGCCCGAGAGGATGGCGCCCATCCTGTCGCCGTCCATCATGAGCAGTGCGTAGTAGGTTTCGAGGCGGATTTTGTCCTTGCTGCCACGCCCGTGCGCGAGCGTGGCCTCGACAAGGCGCTTTGCGTTTTCGTAGGCCTTGTCGTCTTCGGCGTCCCGCGCGTCATCGAGCAGCGCAGGGATCCGCTTGGCATCGGCAAGCGCCGGGTTTGCAGCATGACGGCGCACAAGCCGCCGTGGCAGTGCGGCGGTCTCGGCCGGCTTGAGCCGGTTACTCAGACCCTCGGCGGTGAGGCCACCGCGTTCGAGCCACTGATCGAGCTGGTAGGCAAGCGCCATGGTGTGGGTGGAGACGACGAAGCGGCCGATGTCTTTTTTCTCCCCCTTCTCACCCGCCGCCAGTGCCCGGCCCACTTCTTCAGCGAAAACCGTCGGCCACAGGCGTTTGATGGCGGACAGCGCGCCGAGATGTTCGCCTTCTTTGGCCCAGGCGGGCTTGGCCTTGGCCACGCGTGTCCAGAGGGTGTCCTGGCGCTGCCCCGCGGGTTGTGTGAGTTGGCTGCGGTCGGTGGTGAGCCACTCGGCCTCACCGCTCAGGGAATCGCGCCAGCCTTCCTGTTTGATTTGTTCGAAGGGGCGCACCGCCTTGGCTGCGGCCAGCACGCGCTCGGCGAGGTCATACACCGCTGGGTACAGCACGCCCGGGTTGGGGACAAAAAACGTCGTGCCGTCGTTCCAGTCGATTTCTTTTTGCAGCACTTGCCATGCCGGCGTAGCAAGAAAGCCGCAGGGCTGGCCGGGCTCGACGCCGAAAAACGGTGCCATCGCTTCGGACAGACCGCCGATGTCGAGGTCGGTTTGCTTGTCCGGGTTGCCTGGTTTGATCAAGGCAAACGGCACGGATGCCCAGTGCACCTCGGGGAAGCCCGCAAGCTGCGCTTTCATCTGCTCGTAAGGAGTCGTCGTCGCCTCGACGTCGTAGCCTCCCGCGTGCAAGAGGCGCGAGACCACATCGCGCCCGAGGTCGTTCAGCCACTGTCGCACGGCGCGGGTGCAAGCCTCGGCGATGTCCTTGCCCTGTCTGGCGGGCACCACCGCCACGAAACGATTGGGAAGCGCCGCCGAAAACAGCGGATTGGCATCGGCGCCGCCCTGCATCCAGTCGCTGTCCGCGAAGAGGCTGTCCGGCAGGCCCATGCGGTCGCGCAGCCAAAGATCCACCTGCGGGATGCCACGCAGCCGCGGAAACAGAATGGCATCCGGCCCCAGCCGCTCGCACACCGGTTGCATCACCTCCCACGCCAGCCGGGAGAGCAAATGCGAGCCGGCCCACAAGTCGTCCATCTTGCGCGCGGCAGCAATGAAAGGCTGTACCGGCCCGATAGACAGCGCCAGCAAGGCCACCTCGCCCTGCGGGTCGGCGACGAAAGCACCTGCGAATGCCGAAGTCAGATCGAGATGGTCCCAGATCGAATGGTCCGGAATGCGTGTGTCGGCGGGCAGCAGCCCCCATAGGGCACCCAGTTTGCCGTTGTCGGCTTCTTCGGTCAGTTCCGGGCCGAAACGCCAGAACGCCAGCAGCAGCTTGCGCCAGTCGGGGCTGGTTTCCTCTTTTGCACCGAGTGCGGCTACGAGCCGTGAGAAATGATCGAAGCTGCGCTGCTTGATGTCCGCGATATCCGTATCCGACAAACCGCCGTGTTGGCCAAGGTCATACTGCGCGCCGGTCAGCGGATGCACGAGCACCGGATTCTTGGCCCAGCGCACTTGCGCCCAGTTGGCCACCGCCAGGGTTTTCTGCTCACCGGATTTCGTCGTGACGGTGATTTCCTGCAGCGGGAACTGCGGCCTATCGGCCGCCGCGGCCCACCAGTCGGCGCGCTGGATATGCCGGTACATCTCCAGCGGCAAGCCTTTTTTGAAGAGCGTTCTGACCAGCGCTTCGTCGTTGTCGGGGTCGATGTTCTCGGCCAGCCGATCGAAGCCGAGCAGCCGCCGGAGCGCGCGCGAAGTGCCGTTTTCGTGGCCCGCCGGGTCGCGCAGCAGCACCAGCGCCTTCTCCGCCGGATCGTGCAGCCGCGCGGCGAGTTTGGTTTGCCAGAGAAGTTCGTGGGTCATCGACTCACCCCGCCCGGTTCATTTTCGTATCGAGTTCTGCGGCAACCGAACGCCAGGCCAAACGCAGATCCTGGATACTCATTGAAGCTCCACTGTCTTTCGGCAGGGAATGCGGGAACGCAGCGGCCTGCAACACCAAGCCGGCTTTCGTTTTGAGCAGCTTCCAGCGCAGCGGGCTTGGCATGCGCCCGCCACCGGCAAAGCCGAGCGCCTCTCGCAGGTCTTTCTGTCGCTTGAGGCTGCCGCGCACCTCGCGCCGCCAGCGGGCGCTTTGTGCCATCGCTTCGTCCCAGGTTTTGAAGAAGGTGCGGCTTTGCCAAAGCATCAGCCCAACGTCATCGTTGCCCAGTGCTGCGGCCCAATCCCGTTCCAAACAGCTGTCGAGCGGCTGCGCGTATTGGCGTAACTCTTTAATGGTCAGTGCCTCGCAGCCTTCGATGTGCACCGAACCCCAGCCCCCACGTGAGCGACTGCCGAGCGTGGCGAAGCGGTGCATGAGCCGCAGCGTGCGCGCGATCATTTCGCCTTCGTTGTCAGGGTACGCCAGAGCCAGAACTCGAGCTTCTTCCGCTTCCAGCCGGTTGCGATCGGGTAGGCCGTTGCCTCGCTTGATCAGCCCAAACCGGGCGTGACTCGTGTCCAGATTGGCTTTGAGAGGCTCAACGCCAGTCTTGTTGCCTTTGCCCCAGACAGCCTCTGAGGTCTTGGGTACGGTACCCGGCGCTGGCAGCAACCGCAGCCGAACCCTGCTTTGGCGCGCAGCGACATTTTTTCCACGTTCGTCAAGGTCGCCCTCCAGCCACGCATGCCCGAACAGCAACCCCTCCTCCCGCCGCATGTCCGCAACGTTGATGTCGTAGCCACGATCGGCGGCATAGGCCACGCGCCACCACTCGCGCAGGGCGTGCTTGATCGGCGGCGTACGCCAGCGGGCGTTTTGTTCGGCATCACCCAAGAAGGCGGGTGTCAGAAATCGCAGGGTGTATTCCGCAGTCTGCATGGAGACATTACGAGTGGAAGCGGTCGAATTCATGGCGTGCACTATCTCCTGCTCGGGTGTCCAAGAACATGTTTGGCAAGCTTTCCGCCACCCAATCTCAAAGCGTGGGCTTTCTGTGGCAGTGAGCGAACAGGCAAAACCACCTGCCCTCCTTGCTAGCCGGCGCTCTGCTCAAACTATCAGCCGGATATGCACTCGTTGAGATCAGAGTGCCAACAACCGCACAGCTCGAACGAAACACGGCCCGGTTCAGGTGGATCAGAAACACCACGGCACGCCGGCACCGCCCGGCACAAGCCCATGCCGTAATCGAACCAGACGGATTCTTGCGAAGAATGGCGCGCGCAAGCCACGCAGGGACAATCGCCGTGGCTCGCGAATGAGGATACCGCTGGTGCCGAAGGAGAGACTCGAACTCTCACGAGGGGTTGCCTCGGCGGATTTTGAGTCCGCTGCGTCTACCGATTCCGCCACTTCGGCGCGGGCGCGCATTATACGGTGCGCAACGGCGCGCACGGGCAGCCACCCATGGCGCGAACCGCCGGTTCAGATCTTGAAATCGATGCGTAGGCCGGCGTGATAGCCGTAGATACGGGCCGAGTTCTGAGCGCGGAAGACCGTGCCGCCGCCGCCGATGCGCAGCTCCCATTCGTCGCCGACGTACAGCGGCAGATCGGCGTTGACACCGAAACTCACCCCGCCCAGCGACTCGGAGGCATTGGCGCGTTCGAGGTCGGTCTGGGCATACCCCACCGACGCGCTGACTTCGATCAAGTCGAACAGCACACCCGTGGGCACGAGATAAATGCCGTAGAAGCGATCGGTGCGGTATTCATCCGCATCGAGCGATTCGCTATCGGTGGTGCCGATGCCGAACTGCACCTCCGCGCCCATTTGGTCAAACAGGCGGATGCCGGCACGCAGACGGTACATGCCCGAATCGAGCTGGTCGCTGCCGAACGCAGTCTTGAGCGCGGTTTTGGAGAACGAGGCTGTGGTCCAGACGTAGTCGGCGCCCAGATACAGCGGTACCGGTTCGTCGGCAGATGCTCCGCCACCGGAGGTTTCAGCGGAACCGCCGACGTCGCTGGCCGCCGTCTCGGTGGCTTCGTCGGTAGCCATCGATGCGTCGGCCGCCGGCTCCGGGACTTCCGACACAGCAGTGTCGGACGATGAGTCGCTGGCCGCATCCGCAGCCGCCGTATCATCCGTGGCGATGCCGCCGGATGCGGCCTCGCTTGGTGTATCCCCGGCCATCTCCCCATCGGTGATCGCGGCGCCGGCAGGGTCTTCGGCATAGGCCCCGTTTCCATCGTCTTGTGCCTGCGCCGATGCCATGACCGCGGTCAGCAGGCATGCCATCCACACCACCGGTCGTTTTTTCATGTGCAGTCTCCCCAATTCGCGGCATGGTTGTGATTCGGCGCAGATGTTTACCGATTTTTCCACGCAAATCCACTTCAGCCGTTATAGTGCCGTGGCCATTTCCGAGCCCCCTATGCATGCCGAGATTCGCTACTGCAATGTCTGTGGTCAGCCGGTCGAGTTTCGCATTCCGCCGGGGGACCATTTGCCACGCCATGTGTGCACGCGCTGCGGACATGTGCAGTACCGCAATCCCAAAGTGATCGTCGGCGTGATCCCCGAGTGGGGGGATGGACGCGTGCTGATGTGCCGGCGCAACATCGAACCGCGGCTGGGATTGTGGACGTTCCCGGCGGGTTTCATGGAGCAAGGAGAAACCAGCGCGGCCGGTGCCGCACGTGAGGCGCGCGAGGAATCGCGCGCGGAGGTCGAAGTCGGGCCACTGCTGATGGTGATCAACGTGCCTTACGTGAGTCAGGTTTACATGATCCACCGCGGGCGCCTGCTGTCACCGCATTTCGGCCCGACGCCGGAAAGTTCGGAGGTCGTGTTGATGGCGGAGTCCGAAATTCCCTGGGACAAGATCGCGTTCCCGACCATCTGGCACGGTCTGCGTGCATTTTTCGAGGATCGTCGCCGCGGCGTGTGGACGACGCACGTGCTCGATCTGACCCAGCGCCCGCGCCCGCCGCGGCAAGCGGAAGTTCCCGGCGATGACCCGGTCGGCGATGCCTGACACAGGCAAGACCCCGCCGCGCGCAAGACAGGCGGAGACAACGCGTACAGGGGGATGCGCGCCCTCCATTCGGCGGAGATCGGTCCTGGCGATGATCGTTTAAACTACGGCGCCCGCCATGCCTCGATCACGAGTGTGTCATGACTTTCGTCGTCACCGAGAACTGCATCAAGTGCAAGTACACTGACTGTGTGGAAGTCTGCCCGGTGGATTGTTTCCACGAGGGGCCGAATTTTCTCGTGATCGATCCGGAAGAGTGCATTGACTGCACGCTGTGCGAGCCGGAATGCCCGGCCGAGGCGATTTTCGCCGAGGATGACTTGCCGCCCGAGCAGGCGCATTTCAAGGAACTCAATGCCGAGCTCAGCAAGCAGTGGCCGGTGATCACCGAGCGCAAGGAGCCGCCAGCAGACGCCAAGGACTGGGACGGCAAACCCAATAAACTGGCTTTGCTCGAACGCTGACCCGATCGGGGTAAAGGTACGTGGCACCCACGCAGCGGCGTGATCGCGTCCGGCCCGCTCATTCGCCGAGCTCGACCCAGCGCAGGTCCGGATTCTCAATCAGCGGCAGATACAGCGCCGCGCGCAGCGGCCGTTGCCGGTCGAGCTGGCGTAAGGCCGCGCAGTAGCCGAGGAGCTGCGCGCGGTAGCGTTGCAGTTCCTGGCGCACGAATGCGGCCGCATCCCCGCCCTCGTGCACGCTGGTCTTGAAGTCGACCACCCAGCGCACACCGTCGGCATCGACGAAACTGCGATCGACGACCAACCGGCGCAGCCGCCCGCCGAGCACCGTGCTCAGCGCAAGTTCGCTGACAGCATCGCGATGCGAGGGATCGAGCAGCCAGCGCCCGCGCGCATCGGTGAGGGTATTGCACAGCGCCTCTCGCACCCGTGCCGCGGCGGCGGCCACACGTGCGGCCGGCACACCCTCGCGGCGCAACTCCGCACGCAGGGCGGCGTCGAGGCTCGCGCAACGGGCCGGATCCCAGCGCGCAAGGCCATCCTCGGCGATGAACTGGATCCAGCGGTGAAAGACGATGCCGACACAGCGCGCCGTTTCGCCCGCCCAGTCGAAGCGCAGGGTTTCCCCGGCATCGCTGGCGATGGCCTCGGGCAGCGGCAAGCCCGGCGGCGGCTCAGGCGCTGACCAGTCCAGCAAACGCCGCAGCGGCGGCTCAGGCGGCGGCTCCGCCGCGGCATTTGCCGCCGGTGCACCGGCTGACAAGGCCTGCTGGAAGTCTTCGGCAAGCGCAGGCCACAAGCGGGCCAGCAGGCTACCGGACCGGGGCGGACGAACCTCTCCGCCGTCGGGCGCACGCGTAAGCTCGCCGAGCAAATGCAGATGGCGACGTGCGCGTGTGGTGGCGACATAGAGCAGCCGCGCATCCTCGAGCCGCTGTTTGTCGGCATCGAGAGTGCGCACGAATTCATAGATGGCATCGCGCTCATCGCCCGTGGCATGCACCGGCGCCAGCACGAGACGGACGTTGCCACCAACGTCGCTGAGCTGTGCCCAGATCACCGGTGGCTGTTCATCCACGCGCGTGCTGCGACCCAGCCCCGGCACGATGACGGTGTCGAACTCCAGCCCCTTCGATTTGTGGATGGTCATCAGCGTGACCGTTCCGGCAGCATCCGCATCCGGACTGGCCTTGAGCGCCTCAAGTGCGCGGTCGAGCGCGGCGAGATCATCGAGCTGTGCGCCGGGCGCCAACTGCTGCAGGCAATTAAAGAACGCTGCGGCATCGGCAAGCGCCGCCTCGCTCCCGACACAGGCCGGACCACCGAGCGCAAGCCAGGTGGATTCGACCCAGCGGCGCAGCGGCCATCGCCCCTGCTCGGCGACCGCGGCCTCGAGCACGCGCAGCACCGGAGCAAGGCGCGCGCGCCCATCCTCGCTCAGCCGCGTCCAACACTCATGGTCGCGCAGCGCCGCGAGCACCGGCCGGTGTTGCGGCCATTGCGCATACAGTGCGTGCAGGTCGGCGAGCGTTAAACCGCACCAGGGTGCACGCAGTAGCGCGAGCCAGGCCGTGCGCTCCATCGGATGCAGCAGCGCCCGGGTCAACGCACGCAAATCGTCGATCACCGGCCGCTCGGCCAGGCTTTCGATATCGACCGCGCGGTAAGCGATCCCGGCGGCACGCAGTGCCGGCACGATCTGCTCGAGATGGCCGCGGCTGCGTACGAGAATGGCGATGCTGGCCTGGGCATCGGCCGCATGCTGCGCGCGCACGATCTCGACCACGCGCGCAGCCTCGGCGTTGGCGTCGGCAAAAGCATGCAGCGTCACCGCCGGTGATGCATCGGCGCCACGGGTTGCGATGGCGGCGCTGTAAGGCACCGCGCTGCGATTGGGGTCGGCACGCTGCGGCAGCACGCGCGGAAAAACGGCGTTGACCCAGTCCACGATCCCAGCCTGCGAGCGGAAGTTGCAGCGCAGCGTCAGCGGCTCGAGGCGCAGCGGCCCGATGCCGTCACGCCATGCGCGCAGATACAGGCCGACGTCGGCCTCGCGGAACCGGTAGATGCTCTGCATGGGATCGCCGACGATGAACAGCGTGCGGCCATCGCCCGCGCTCCAGCCGGCGGTCAGCCGTAGCAGCAACTGCCATTGCAGCTCCGAGGTGTCCTGGAATTCGTCGATCAGCAGATGGCGCAGGCGATAATCGAGGCGCAGGGCCAGGTCGCTGGGCTCTGCGGGATCGCCGAGCGCAGCGACCGCCTGCATCGCAACTTCGGCGAAATCCACCTCGCCGCGCGTAGCGAAGACGATCCGCAGATGCGCAGCGGCCAGGCGCAGGGTTTCGAGCAGCGCCTGCAGCACCTCCCACTGCGCGTCCGCGTAGCGCGGCGCCGGCAACCTGCGCACGGCCTGGAGCGCCTCGAGCAGACCCGGGCATTGCGCCAGCTGTTCGATCAGCTCCAGATGCGCCTGCTTGCGCGCTCCGGCGTCGGCAGTGCCAGAAACAAAGCCTTGCCGCTTGTCGACCTTTTGCCGCCAGTTCCCCTGCTGGGTGCACACCAGATCGATCAGCGCAAGCCACTGGTGCAGGTAGGCAGCCCGCGGCTCTGGCCACCCCGCGCGGCGCACCCCGTGCAACGGATGTACCGCATCCCCGGGTGCAAGGACAGAAGCGACATACGCGGCCGATTCGCACCACCGCGCGGCGAGATCCGGCGGCACCAGATCGGCACACCGGTGCAGCGCATCGTCGATGATCCATTCGAGAGTCTCTTGCAGCACGTCGCGCGCGTGGTCGGCGCGGCCATCCTGCGTCACCAGGCGCAGCCACTGGTCGCGCCGCGCCAGCAGGCGCACGAGCTGCTGTTCGAGCACGCCCACGCGGTTGTCGAAGTGGCGCAGCACGCGCGCCAGGACCGGAGCATACGGGGGATCGTGTTCGAGCGATTGGATTAATGTGCGCGCGGCCTCGCGGTACAAAGGCTCGGCGAGTTCGGTGACCGTGATGCGTCCGCCAAAACCCGTGGTCAGCGGCGACTGCTGCGCGATCTGCGCGCACAGGGCATCGATCGTGAGAATACGCAGGCGCTGCGGGTTGTCCTCGAGCCGCCAGTTGCAGCGGCGCGAGCGCTCGAGCACCGCGCGTGCCAGCTCCCAGGTCAAGCGCTTGTGGGCGTCCTCTGGCGGCAGGTCGTCGAGCGCGCGGCGGATCGACGCAAACAGGCGCTGACGCATTTCCGCGGCCGCCTTGCGCGTGAACGTCATCGCGACGACCTCTTCGGGCTCATCGACACGGGCGAGCAGCACCAGCAGGCGCTGGGTGAGCAGCTCGGTCTTGCCCGAGCCGGCCGGCGCCTGGACGATGAAACTGCGCGCGGGATCGAGCGCTGCCGCGCGCTCGGCGGCGTCGGCAATGTCCATACTCATGGCGCGTCCTCGTCCTCGCCGACCGCTATCCCGAACCTCTCGCGGATGCGGCAGGCAGCATGCAGATGGCAGTCGCGGCAGGACTGGCGCGGATGCTTGGGCGTGACGCTGGCGTGCCCGCGCCGGATCTCGTCCGCGAGGTTTTCCAGCTCGCCGCGCCAGCGACCCAGCAGGGCGTCCCAGCTGCCCGCATCGCGCGTGTCGCGGCAGTCGCTGTAACGGCTGATGCCCGGCGCGATGCCATGATCGGCGGCAAGTCCCTCGAACTCGACGGCACCGGCGGCGATCCGCGCGTAGGCAAGAGCTGTAACGCCCGATTCGAGCAGCGCGTAGAGCAGAAGCTGCGGCTCCTCGGGCCGGCCGTCGTGCCAGGGCGGCGGCCTGCGCGCGCCGGTCTTGTAGTCGATGACGAGCCGGGAGCCGTCCTTAAGGCGGTCGATGCGATCAGGGCGAATGCGCAGGCGCAGCCCGGCAAAAGACACGGACGGCGGGTCCGGGTCCGGATCCGGTGAAGGAGTCTCGGCCGCTGCACCTTCGAGCTGCTCGACCGTGAACATCGGCCGCTCTCTCTCGATCTTCATCCACTGCTTGAGCAGCGCGCGCAGACGCTCGGCCTCGAGCCGGTGCAGCATCGGCGGCAGGCGTTGCGGAGCCTGCCGCGCGAGGTGTTCTAGCGCCTCATCGACCGCCGCGCCGATGCGCGCATCCAATTCAGATGGCACCAGCGCAAGAAGCGTGGCCTGGTCGCGCAGATCCCGCCAGAGCGTCTCGAGTGCGCGGTGCACGACAACGCCGCGGTCGATCGGCTTCGGCCCATAACCCGGCTCCTCGAGCGCACGCACGCCAAGCCGATGCGTGGCAAAGGCCCGGAATGGACAGCGCGCCTGGTCGCCGAGCAGGCGGGTGCCACCCGGGATCACCCGCGCTTTGTCAGGCGGTGGTGCATACGCATCGGGCAGGTGAACCTCGCGCCCGCACCGGGCGGCTGCACGCCAAGCCGGCGCAAAGATATCGACAGACCGCGCGGTTGCCTGTGCCGCCTCGGCATGAATCAGCGGGCTTGGCGCCAGCGCCCGATCCTCATCCATTGCCGGCCAGCTGAACACGACCTCGCGCGCGCAGCACCGCCAGCCCTGCGTCACGCGCTCGGCCCAGTGCAGCGCCACCGCGGCGCTGGCCCGCGGCATGCGCACACGGCGCTGCAATTCAAAGGGGATGAACGGATGCGGCCGACCTTGCGCCGGCCAGCGTTCGTCGTCGAGACCGACCACCCACAGTGCATCAAAATCCAGCCCGCGCGCCTCCAGCGCACCGAGCACGTGGATGTTGACCGGCGGGGTCTGCGGCTGGAACACGCGCTGGCGTGCGAGATGCTCGAGCTGGACATACGCCTCCGATGCGCTGATCGCACCGACGATGCCGCCGAACGTGCCGAGTGTACGCAGCAGTTCACGCCAGGCCTGGACTGCCTGATATTCGGCGCTGTCGAGCGGGCGCGCACCGGGCCAGCCGGCCACCTCGAGCCAGACGGAGAAGCGCTCCGCCCAGTCACCGGGATCGGCCTTGCCGTGTGCGCGGCATCGCGCGCAGAGCTGCTGCCAGCGCGCCTGCAGCGCTTCGTCGTGCAGCGTCAGCTGCTGCAGTAACGGCAGATCGACATGCAAATGCCCCTGCTCGCGCAAGCGCCGATCGATGTCGGCGCGGCGCAGATGCTCATCCTCGCTTGCGCCCCAGTACGGCGCGCACAGCAGCATACTGGCCTGGGCCCAGTCCAGCCCCTCGACGCACAGGCGCAGCAAAGCGAGCGCGGTGTGCACGAGCCCGATGTCGGCGAGTTGCGCCCCCAGCGTCAGATTGTAGGGCCGCTCGCCGTGTCGGGCCGGCAGTGCAGCAAGCGCAGGGCAGAGCGTTTCATCGAAGATGCGCAGCACGTCGGCGCGGCGCGCATCCAGATCGGGCACGATGACGCCCAGCCGCGCCTGCGGGTCGGTCCGTGCCCGCTCGGCAACCCACTGGGCAGCAGCGCGCAGCTCTTGATCAGCGGTTGGTGCAACGACGGCCTGTATCTGCGCCGCATGCGCCGGTGGATTCAGGCGCCGCAAGTGCACACCGGCGGCACGCAGCGCCTCGAACAGCCTGTACAACCACGGCAGAGGATCGTCGAAGCCGGCGAGCACGATGTCGGCAGGCACGGGCAGCTCGCCACGCTCGACCTGCTCGATGAGCTGGGCACGCTCTTCGGCGGCATCGATGCGCTGCAACCGCACACAGTGCTGCCGGTACGCCCCGGACCAGGCATTGAAGCGCTCGACATCGGGGCTGCTCGCGGGCAGCGGCAGGGGGAGACGGTAGTCGTGGCACAACTGCCAGGCCTCGGCGGCCAGCCGCGCCGCTTCGGCTTCGCGCAGCAGCGGCGCCTCGTGGCGCGTCTCGGCGACCACGCGTTGCCAGAGCAACTCGGATTCGGCCGCGCTCAGCACCGGCAGCAGCACCTGCCCCGCGAGCACGCGACAAGGACGTACGCGCTCGGCGAGTCTGCGCAGGAAAGCTTCGGGTGTGAGCACATCAGGGGTCGGCCAGACCGTGCAGCCATGCTGTGCCTGCCAGGCGGCATAGCGCTCGTGCAGGTGTTGGGCCAGACGTGCGCTCGCGCACAGTACGACCAGCTGCGGCATGACACCAGAACCGCCTGATGCAAGCTGCGAGAAGAGCGCATCGCGGTCGAGCGTCGGCAGATCGTCGAACATCATCGGCAGACAGGGGATGCCATCGGTGGCTGCAGTATCGCCGCACGCGGGCTCAGAATCCGAGCCCAAAACGACAAGACCCGCATCGAGGCGGGTCTTGTCACCATATCCGTGACTTCAGCCGCGGCTGGCCAGCCGCTCGGCGAGCACCGCGGCCGGCAGATAACCGTTCACGACCTCGCCGTCGGGTAGCACGAGCATCGGCGTGCCGCGCAGGCCGAGCTCGGCGCCGAGCATCCATTCGCGCTCGACGGGGTTGTCGCAATTCGCATCGCCGGTGACCGGCATGCCGGCCTTGGCCTGCGTCAAGGCCTGCTTGCGGTCGGCGGCGCACCAGACCGCTTGCGCCTTGCGGAACGACTCGGTGTCCGGACCGCTGCGCGGGTAGAAAACGTAGCGGATCTCGATGCCGCGCTTGGTGTACTCGTCGATCTCGCGGTGCAGTTTGCGGCAGTAGCCGCAGTCGATGTCGGTGAACACGGTCACCGCATACTTGGCTTTACCGTTCTGCGGTCCGAAGACGATCATGTTGTCTTCGCCCAGGGCCTCGAGCTTGGCGATGCGGTCGCGCTTGCGCTTGTTCTCGGTCAGGCTGACGCCCTTGGTGAGATCGATCAAATCGCCTTCGATCAGATAGCGGCCATCGGCCGTGACATAGCCGAACAGCGCGCCCTGCTGGATTTCGTAGAGCCCTGGCGCATCGGCCGGGCGGATGTCCTCGGCGCGGATGTTCGGCAGCACCACGCGCACGCGCTCGCGGATCGCCTCGATGCCCGCGTCCGCGACGGCACCGGCCTGCGGTGCCTGGCTCGGCTCGACGGTGGGTTTCTTCGGGTCGTATGGTGGGGCACATGCAGCCACGGCACTGGCCAGCACAGCGGCAAGGAGCGGATGGCGGATCGGATTCATGAACGGTCCTGCAAAGAATCGGAAGCGTGATTATGACAGCAGCGTGGGGCGCAGATTCCCTGCCCCGCCGGCGCGCTCAGGCGCGCGGATGATGCCGGGCATGGATCTCGCGCAGACGGGCGCGGGCAACGTGGGTGTAGATCTGGGTCGTCGACAGATCGGCATGGCCCAGCAGCGATTGCAGCACCCGCAGATCTGCACCGTGGTCGAGCAGGTGTGTCGCAAAGGCATGGCGCAGCGTATGCGGAGACAAGGGCGTGCGGATGCCGGCCGCTGCTGCGTAGCGTTTGATCAGGTGCCAGAAATTGTGCCGGGTCATGGCCTGCCCACGCGCGGTGAGAAACAGGGCATCGACGCTGCGGCCGTCGGCGAGCGCCGGACGGGCGCGCTGCACGTAGCGGCGCAACCAGTCGAGCGCGATCTCGCCGATCGGCACCAGACGCTCCTTGCCGCCCTTGCCGACCACCTGCACGACACCGGCGCGCAGATCGACGCTGGCCGCCTTGAGCCCGACCAGTTCGCTGACGCGCAGCCCGCTGGCATACATCAGTTCCAGCATCGCGCGGTCTCGCAATCCGAGATCCGTCGTCGCATCCGGCGCCGCGAGCAGGCGTTCGACCTCCTCCTCCGACAGATGCTTGGGCAGGCGCAGTCCGAGCCTGGGGGAGTCCAGACGCGCGGTCGGATCGTCCTGGCGCTGCTGGTCGGCATGCAGGTGGCGGTAAAACTGGCGCAGTGCCGACAGTAACCGCGCCTGCGACCGCGGCGCGAGGACGCGGGCAGCGAGATAGGCCTTGATCTCGACCTCTCCGGCCGTGGTCAGCGCAGTGCCGCGCACACGCAGCCAGCGCGCGAACAAGCGCAGGTCGGAGCGGTAGCTCGCCTGGGTATTGGCCGACAAGCCTCGCTCCAGCCACAAGCGATCGAGGAAGCGCTCGATCGCCGCATCATCCTCGGCGGACGGCCGCTCAGCCAGGGCATGGGGTAAATCCAGTGATTTCACGACAGGGGAGCTTACACGGCAGCCGGCGTTCCCGTGTGCATGACCGCACCGTGATAATACGCATATGCTCAGACGCCTGTTCGATGCGCTCTATGCGCCGCTCGCCACCCTCATCGTCGTCCCGGTCACCGTGCTTGTCTGTCTCATCGTCATTGCCGGACCGACGCTTCCGATCCGTCGCGAACTCGGCCGCGCCGGCGTGCGGCTGATGCTGGCGAGCATCGGCGTGCCGCTGCGGGTGCGTGGCCGCGAGCATCTGCCGCAAGGTCCGTGCATCGTCGTCGCCAACCACGCCAGCTATCTCGACGGGCTGGTGCTGACTGCGGCATTGCCGCGCACGTTCAGCTTCGTCGTCCAGGACGGCGCCGCGAACTGGCCGTTGATCGGCCTGACCCTGCGGCGCATGGGCGTGATCTTCGTCAACCGCGCATCGGCCCTGCAGAGCGCCCGCCTGACCCGGCAGCTGATCCGCCGCCTGCACGATGGCGAGCCACTCGCGATCTTCGCCGAGGGCACGTTCAGGGCAGAGCCCGGTTTGCTGCCGTTCAAGAACGGGGCCTTTCTGATCGCGGCGCGCACGCACACGCCGGTGGTGCCGGCCGGCATCCGCGGAACACGCCGGCTCTACGGCGGCGACCGCCGCCTGCCGCGCTGGAGTGCGGTCGAGATCGTATTCCGGCCACCTTTGCGCGCCACTGGCAGCGACCGCGAAGCGGCGCTACGCCTGCGCGACCTCACCCGCCAGCACGTCCTGGCACTGTGCGGAGAACCCGACCGGCATCTGGCGCCATCGGCGGCGGACGCCGACCTCTGAATCGGCTATCCTGCGCGCCCCGCGCATCGATCCGGACGGACCTGTGCGCGGCACGCCCACCGCAGCAGATCCACGGATGATTCTCAGCAGACGCCGTTCCCGCGGCTGGACCAACTGGTCCGGCACCGTGCGCTGCGAACCCTCGCACTGCGCACACCCGGTCACTGTCGAGCAAATCCAGGCCGAAGTGCTGCGCACCGCCGAGGAAGGCCAGCGTCTGCGGGTGATCGGCAGCGGCCATTCGTTCTCGCCGCTGTGCTGGACCGACGAGAACCACCTCGCGCTGGACCGCTTCACCGGAATCGAGTCCACCGACTTCGAACGCAAGCGCGTCTGGGTGCGTGCCGGCACCCGGCTCGGCCGTCTCGTCGAACATCTGGCCGACCGCGGTCTTGCGCTCGCAACCGTGCCCAGCCATCGCGGGATCACACTCGGCGGCGCGTTGGCGACCGGCACCCACGGGTCGGGGGCACACTTGGGCAATCTGGCCGCGCAGGTCACCGGGCTGCGTCTGATCTGCGCCGATGGCGCCGTGCGCACGGTCTCCTCCGATCAGGATCCCGACCTCTTCCATGCCGCCGCCGTATCGCTGGGCGCACTGGGCGTGATCACGCATGCCGAGCTGCAATGCGTCGATGATCACCGGCTTGCCGTCACCTGCGAGGCGATGACACTGGCGGAAATGCTCGAACGTCTCGATCAACTCCAGCGCGACCATCGCCACTGCGAGTTTCTCTGGTTTGTTCACACCGATACCGTCGTGCTGCGCCGTTTTGACGTGACGGATGCACTGCCGACGCTGCTTGCGCCGGTCAAACACGTGCTGCGCCGTGGCGCCCATGCGTTGATGTTCCGCGGCATGGCCGAGACCACGCGCCGGCTGCCCGCCCTGACCGGCGCGTTCGACCGTCTGACGGCGCGCATGATCCACGGCTGCACCGACGTACTGCATGCGCGCGATGTCGACTCGGATCTCTGGTGCGGCCGCTTCCAGCAGCTCGAATACGCGCTGCCGGCCACCGATCTCGCGCCGGTGCTGCGCGCATTGGCGATGCTGATCAAGGCGCTTGGCATCCGCGTGCATTTTCCGTTACAGGTGCGCTTCGTCGCCGCCGATGCGCATTGGCTGTCACCGCACTACGCGCGTAACAGCGCCTGCGTGGCCGTCCCCGCCTATCCGGACATGCGCTTTGACGATTACTTCGCTCCGATCGCCGAACTCTTCGAACGTCACGACGGCCGCCCGCACTGGGGCATGATCCACGAGCTATCCGCCGAGCAACTGCGCAGCCTGTATCCGCGCTTCGACGACTTCCGCGCGCTGCGGCGGCGCTGCGATCCGCGCGGGGTGTTCTTGAACCCCTACCTCGCCACGCTCTTTGACGAACGCCTACGCTGATGTCGCCAACGCCGCTACCGCCGCGACTGCGCTACGCACACGATCTTGCGCACGGTGGCTTCGTGCACGATGCCGCACAGGCACGGGCCGTCGAGGCCCTGCAACGGATCTATGACGCGCTGGCGGCGTCGCCGCCGCGGCGCCGTTTCGGCCTGGGCCCACGGCGCTGGACGCCGGTACGCGGCCTGTATCTGTGGGGCGGGGTCGGCCGCGGCAAGACTTATCTGATGGACGCGTTCTGCGAGTCGCTGCCGGCGCAGACACGACTGCGCACGCATTTTCACCGCTTCATGCTCGACGTGCACGAGCGCCGCCGCCGCTACCCGGACGCACGCGATCCGCTCAAACTCGTCGCCGCCGAATACGCACGCACGATACGTGTGCTCTGCTTCGACGAGTTCTTCGTCTCCGACATCGCCGACGCGATGATTCTCGCGCGTCTGTTCGAGAACCTGTTCGCCCACGGATTGACGCTGGTTGCGACCAGCAACATCCCGCCGCAACGGCTCTACGAGAACGGCCTGCAGCGCGCCAATTTCCTGCCGTTCATCGATGTGCTCCAGCGCCACGTCGATGTGCTCAATGTCGATGGCGGTATCGATTACCGCCTGCGCACACTGACCCGCGCCGAGATCTATCACAGCCCCTGTGACGCGCAGGCCGAGGCCAACCTGGAGCGCTGGTTCGCCGAGCTCGCACCGGAACCGGGCCGTCCGAACGAGGCGCTGTGCATCCACGGCCGCATCATCCGCAGCCGCCGGCTCGCCGACGGCGTGGCGTGGTTCGACTTCGCACAGCTCTGCGAGGGCCCGCGCGGAGCCGCCGACTACATCGAGATCGCACGCACCCACCATACGGTGCTGCTGTCGCGCGTCCCGCAGATGACGGTCCTGCACGAGGACGCGGCACGCCGCTTCATCACGCTGGTCGATGAGTTCTACGACCGCGGCGTCAAACTGATCATCGCCGCCGACGTGCCGCAGTCCGCGCTCTATGTCGGCGAGAAGTCGCGTTTTGAGTTCCAGCGCACGCAGTCACGGCTCACCGAGATGCAGTCGCAGGAATACCTGGCGCGGCCCCATCTGCCTTGATGCGCGCGATGCGCACCGGCGCGCGGGCGATCGTCGGTCACGGCAGTTGACGCGCGCGCTCGATGATGCGGGTGGTCGAGTAACCCTCGTGAAAATCGAGCACGACGACACGGCCGCCATGGGCAGTGACGATGTCGTGTCCGGCGATCTGTTCGATCCGGTAGTCCCCACCCTTGACCAACACGTCGGGGAGCACGCGCCCGATCAGCCGGGCTGGCGTGTCCTCGGAAAACGGCACCACCCAATCGACGCTGCGCAGGCCGGCGAGCACGCGCATGCGGTCGGCACAGGTGTTGAGCGGTCGCGTCGGGCCTTTGAGCCGGCGCACCGAATCATCATCGTTGACCGCGACGATCAGCACATCGCCGAGCCGGCGCGCCGCCTCCAGATAGCGGACATGACCGGCATGCAGCACGTCGAAACAGCCGTTGGTCATGACCACGGTCTCGCCGCGCGCGCGCGCAGCCGCTACCAGCCTCAGCAGCGTGTCTTCGTCGACGACGCCGGTGTCGGCATGCGGGTGATGCAGCGCTGCCTCGAGTTCCGCAGCGCTGACCGTGGCCGTGCCGAGCTTGCCGACGACGATGCCGGCAGCGACATTCGCAAGCCGGCAGGCCTGTGGCAATTCGACACCGGCGGCGAGCGCCGCGGCGAGCGTCGCGATGACGGTATCGCCGGCGCCGGTCACGTCGAAGACTTCACGGGCCTCGGCCGGCAGGTGCAGCGGTGGCTGCGCAGCGCGCAGCAGGCTCATGCCTTTTTCGCTGCGCGTCAGCAGCAACGCCTCGAGCCCGAGACGGGCGCGCAATGCCTCGGCGCGGGCGAGCAGATCGGCGTCGTCCACGGCCGTGCCGGCCACTGCTTCCAGTTCCGGCACGTTGGGGGTGAGCAGTGTCGCACCGGCGTAGCGCGCATAGTCGGTGCCTTTGGGATCGACCAGTACGGGTTTGCCGGCAGCGCGCGCCAGCCCGATCAGCGCGGCGACATCGACGAGCGTTCCCTTGCCGTAATCCGAGCAGACGACGATGTCGCAATCGGCGAGGCACTGGGCAAAACGCTGCCTGAGCGATGCGCGGTCAAAGCCGTCAGTGCAATCCAGGGATTCCTCGAAATCCAGCCGCAGCAGTTGCTGGTTGCGCGACAGCACGCGCAGCTTGGTGATCGTCGGCAAGCTCGGGCTTTCGATCCACTCGGCCTCGATGCCGCGCGCCTGCACCAGCGCGCGCAACTCGGCGCCGGCGGCATCGCGCCCGATCACGCCGAGCAGGCGCACCCGTGCCCCCAGTGCGGCGACGTTGAGCGCGACATTGGCTGCACCGCCGGCGCGTACCTGATCGGCGCGCACGCGCACCACCGGCACCGGCGCCTCTGGTGAGATCCGCTGCACCGGACCGGTCCAGTAGCGGTCGAGCATCACGTCGCCCACGATCAGCACGCGGGCATGGCCGAAACTGGTCAGCGCTGAATTCATCCGCTCGCTCCCGGGCCAGAGGTCATGGCACCGCCGATCGGGCGAACGCATGGTTCGCAAGATACGGCCCTCCCGGCCGGGCCCGACGCGCCCGGTCCGGATCCAGGCAAGCGGGGACGGCAACGGGCATCAGACGTGGGTCAGCCAGTGGGCATACCGCTCGCTACGGCCTCTGACCACATCGAGATAGGCTTTCTGCAGCCGCTCGGTGATCGGGCCGCGCGAGCCGCTGCCGATCGGCCGGTTGTCGATCTCGCGGATCGGCGTGACCTCGGCGGCGGTGCCGGTGAAGAACGCCTCGTCGCAAACATAGACTTCGTCGCGGGTGATGCGCCGTTCGCGCACCTCATAACCGAGATCCCGCGCCAGTTGCATGACCGAGCGGCGGGTGATGCCATCGAGCGCCGAGGTCACGTCCGGCGTGCTGATGACGCCGCCGGTGATGATGAAGATGTTCTCGGCGCTGCCTTCGGCGACATAGCCTTCGGGATCCAGCATCAGCGCCTCGTCGTAACCGTCGCGCAGGACCTCGTTGAGCGCCATCGACGAATTCAGATAATTGGCATTGGCCTTGGCCCGGCACAGCGAGGCATTGACGTAGTGACGCTGGAACGAGCTGGTCTTGACGCGGATGCCGCGCTCCATGTTGTCGGCGCCCAGATACGCACCCCACGGCCAGGCGGCGACGATCACGTGCGTCTGCAGACCGGTGGCACGCAATCCCATGCCTTCGGAACCGTAGAACACCATCGGCCGGATGTAAGCCTCCTCGAGCCGGTTGGCGCGCAACACCTCTTTTTGCGCCTCGTCGAGCTGCGCCGGCGTCCACGGCATCTTCATGCCAAGGATCTTGGCCGAGTTGAACAACCGCTGCGTGTGTTCCTGCAGGCGAAAGATCGCCGTGCCGCGCGGCGTCTTGTAGGCACGCACGCCCTCGAAGCAGCCGACACCGTAGTGCAGCGTGTAGGTCAGCACGTGGGTCGTGCACTCGCGCCAGGGTTTGAGCGCGCCGTCATACCAGATGTAGCCGTCGCGGTCGGCGAATGAAGTCATGGGAAATACCAGGAACAGTCGGGAATCGTGGAATTATAGGGGTTGCGCCCGGCTATCATAGGGCGCCCTATCGTTGACCACAGACCCGCGCACGTGACCGATCGCCCGGCTGAGCCTTCGCGCATCCTGATCGTGCGTCTGTCTGCGCTCGGGGATCTGGTGTTTTGCACCAGTCTGCTGGACGGACTGCGCCGACGTTTCCCCGATGCCCACATCGCCTGGCTCGCCCAGTCCGGCTTTGCCGGCGTGCTGCATGAGGATCCCCGTGTGGACGAGGTGATCGCCATCCCCAAAGACACGTTATCCTCGCCGTCCGCGCTGTTGCGGCTGCGGCACCGCCTGCATGCGCGGCGCTACGACTGGGTGATCGATGCCCAGGGGCTGGCCAAGTCGCGGCTGCTGGCGTCGCTCGCGGGCGGGCATCGCATCGGCTTTCGCTCCAAGGAGCCACTCGAGTGGCTGCTGCACGAGCGGATCGACAAAGGCGGCAATCCTGCCGACATCGCCTCGGAATATCGCTTTCTTGCGGAAATGCTGACCGGTGTGCGCGCCGGACCGCCGCAGCTGCCGGTGAGCGATCGAGCCGCCGCGCGGGTTGCGGCGGCGCTGCGCACGCATGGCCTTGCGCCGGGCTTCGTCGCGCTGTGTCCGTTTACGACACGGCCGCAGAAGCATTGGCCGGATACGCATTGGCCGGCGCTGGCACAAGCACTCGTCGCCGCAGGCTTGGGCCCCTGCGTGGTGTTCGGCGGCCCTGCGGAACGGGCGCGCGCCGAGCAACTGGTCGCGCAGATGCCGCCGGGCAGCGTCAACCTCGCCGGCTCAACTGCCCTGCCCGACCTCGCCGCGTGGCTTATGCAGGCACGGCTCGTCGTCGGGGTGGATACCGGGCTTACGCATATCGGCATCGCCGTACGCCGGCCGACGGTCGCGCTGTTTGGTTCGACCTGTCCTTATACCGGCGGCGCGGACACCCCGCTGGCCGTGCTCTACGATGCGCTTCCCTGCGCGCCGTGCAAACGCCGTCCGACCTGTGGCGGCGCCTGGACCTGCATGCGCCAGCTCACCCCCGAGCGGGTCGTCGCCGCGGCCCTGCGCCTGTGCGAGACCGGCACATGAAGATCCTGCACGTCGAAACCGGGATGCATTTGTACGGCGGCGCCCAGCAGGTTGCCTATCTGCTGGATGGTCTTGCCCGCCGCAAGATCGACAACATCCTGGTCTGTCCGCCGGGTGCGGCGATCGGACAGCGTTTTGCCGACAGCCCCGTCAAGGTCGTCGAAATCCCGTGCAGTGGCGACCTCGACCTGGGTTTCGTCATGCGGCTGCGGCGCAGCATCGCGCGCGAGCATCCCCAGCTCGTGCATCTGCATTCGCGCCGCGGCGCCGACGTGCTCGGTGGGTTCGCCGCGCATTTAGCCGGCGTGCCGGCGGTGCTGTCGCGCCGCGTCGACAATCCGGAGATCGGCTGGTGGGCGCGCTGGAAATACCGGCGCTATGCCCGCGTGATCTGCATTTCCGAGGGCATCGCCGCAGTCCTGCGCCGTGAAGGCGTCGAGCCGGAGCGCATCCGCGTCGTGCGCAGCGTCGTCGATGCGCGGGCGTGGATCGCACCGGCACCGCAGGCCGAGCTGCGCGCAGTCTTCGGCATCCCTGCGGGCCGACTCATCGCCGGGGTCGTCGCGCAGTTGATCGAGCGCAAGGGGCATAAGGTGCTGTTTCAGGCGCTCGCGCGCATGGCGGCGGACGAACGTCCTTTCGTGATCTGCTTCGGCCAGGGGCCACAACGCCGCCAGCTGGATGCGGACATCGCCCGACTGGGGCTTGCCGAAGACGTGCGCTTCGCCGGCTTCCGGGACGACCTGCCGCGCTGGATGGGCGCACTCGATCTGCTCGTACACCCGGCCTATATGGAAGGGCTCGGGGTGTCGCTGCTGCAGGCCGCGGCCGCTGGCGTGCCGATCATCGCCACGCGGGTCGGCGGCATTCCGGAAGCCGTGCGCGACGGCGAGAACGGGCTGCTGGTCGCGCCCGGGAACGTCGAGGCCCTGCTTGCGGCACTGCGCCGGCTCATCGGCGATGCGCCCCTGCGCGCGCGTCTTTCCGCCGGTGGCCGGGCGCTGATCGCCCGCGAGTTCTCGATCGACGCGATGGTCGAGGGCAATCTCGCCGTCTATCGCGAGCTCGTGGAACCCTGAGTAAAGCCCCGGCGCAGCAACTCGCCGTACAGCGACCGGTACGCGGCGATTGTCGCCGCCTCGCTGTAGCGCGCGGAAAAATGGGTGCGTCCCCGCTCGCCCAGCTCGGTACGCAGCGCCGGTGTTTCGAGCAACCGGCGCCAGTGGCGCGCCAGATCGCCCGGGTCGGCCACCGCGCACAGCAAACCGGTGACTCCTTCCTCGATGAGCTCAAGGCCACCTGCCGTGCGCGTGCTCAGCACCGGCAGCCCCTTGCTCCAGGCTTCGAGAATCACATTGCCCAGCGGCTCCTCGCGCGACGGGCAGATCATCACATCGCCCAGCGTCAGGGCCGGCACTGCGGCATCGATCCAGCCAGTGAAATGCACGCGGCGATCCAGCCCCAAGCGTTGAGCCTGCAACCCGAGTTCCGCGGCGAGCGGCCCGTCGCCCATCAACACCAGATGATGCGCCCGGCCGGCGATGCGCTCGGGCAGAAGAGCCATGCCGCGCAGCAAGTCCTGAAAACCTTTTTTGGGCACGAGGCGGCCAAAGGCGATGGTCACCAACGCATCGTCGGGGATCCCCAGATCCGCCCGCGACAACGGCGAGGGGCGCTCGTCGACGGGTACGAAATTGTCGATCCAGTGCACACGGCCTGGCGGGAAACCGCGGGCGATCAGCCAGTCGCGCAGACCACGGGTGTTGACGATCCAGGCATGGGCATGGCGGAAGTTGCGCGGGTTGTAATACCCCCCCAGGCGGGCGACGTGAATGATGCCGGCGGGCGCGCGCGTCAACCACGTCGCGCGACTCGCCCAGGTCTGGACGATCGGATAGGCGTGGCGGCGCAACAGGGCGCGGATGCGCAGCACGCTGCCCAGATCGAGCGCGTTGCGCATCGGCAACTCAAAACACTGCCGATGCCCCTCGAGCGCCACGTGCACTTGCGAGCCGGTACGCGTGACCGCATCCGCCGGCATGCCGGCGCGGGTGAGCGCCCGTACCAGGCGCACGAAGCTGTTTTCGGCACCACCCATGGTCTGACTGCCGATGATCTGCAGACTGCGCAGCGCCTCCGCCGCAAGCGTGTCTTGCCCTGCGGCGGAACTGGTTATTGCCCAGGCGCGTCGTCGCCGCTTGCTGTTCCACTCCCTGATCACAAAGCACCCCCAGATCGATGTGGTATCGGTATCTCTCCGCTCAGATCAATCCCAACAATTCCAGATAGCGCCGGGCGCTGATCTGGGCACGATAATCCGCGACCGCCTGTTGCAACTGTGCAGCCGGCAAGGGGTGATCCAGCACCTGGCGCATCGCCTGGGCCATCGCTGCCACGTCGCCGACTGCAACGAGCGGGCCGAAGCGGCCGCCGTCGAGAATCTCGCGCGGACCACTCGGACAGTCGGTGGAGACGCTGGGAATGCCCAGTGCGAGCGCTTCGGTCAGCGCATTGGGCGAACCCTCCCACGCCGAGGACAATACGAATAGATCGGCGCGGGCAAGCCAGGCATACGGATTGTTCTGGAACCCGGCCAGCAGGACGCGCTCGGCAATGCCCAATTCCGCCGCCAGACGCTGCAGCGCGTCGCGGTCCTTGCCCTCGCCGAGCACGATCAGACGGCTCGGGTGCGTCGCCTGGATCTGGGCGAACGCGCGCAGCAGAGTAGCGAAATCTTTTTGCCGTGTGAGCCGCCCCATGCCCATCACGACCGGTAGGGTCTTATCGCGCAGCCATGCATGCGGCGCCGGCTCGGCGGCCTGTGTGGCGAGCGCCGGCGTGATGACCGGGTTGCGGATCACATGCACGCGCTCTGGCGGCAGGCCGGTGACCGCGATCGTGTCCTGCCGGACGCCTTGCGAAACCGCGATGATGCCGCTGGCCAGCGGATACAAGCGCCGCATCGGCGCCATGCGCAGCCAGCGGCTGAGTGGATCCTTGCGCGCCAGCGCCGCCGACAAATTGGTACCCAGGCGAATGTAAACCGGTGTGTCCACACCGGATTTGATCTTGGCGCGCAGTGCCGCGCGTCCGGCGCGGTCTTTGGCGGCAAGCAAGGCATCCGGGCGCACCTTGCGCAGATAATCGGCGACCTCGCCGACACTGGTCCAGCTATGCCGGGCC
Source organism: Fontimonas thermophila (assembly GCF_900113085.1). Taxonomy (GTDB): domain Bacteria; phylum Pseudomonadota; class Gammaproteobacteria; order Nevskiales; family Nevskiaceae; genus Solimonas; species Solimonas thermophila. Next base: position 83,926 of record NZ_FOOC01000005.1, read on the forward strand.
CGAAGATCGATGCGGTGCACGGTTGCAGGAATGCGGCTCGCGTGTCCGCCGACCCCCTTGATCGGGAGCACATCGACATGGACCTGCCGTGCGAACTCCGCGCACAGATTGGTCACCATGCGCTCGACTCCGCCATCGCCGGAAAAGGAAATCAGCACCGCTAGGCGTTTCATGACACCGCTCCGGCGCGCGCTGGCAATGCAAACGCCTGCAGATAGGCATCCGTCGCCGCCTCGATTTCGTAGGGGCGCGCCGCGCGCTGCAGCAGATCGCGCGGCGGTGGATCATCGAGCAGTCGGGCGAGCGCCTCGGCGAGCGCGCCGTCATCGCCGACCGGCACGAGGGGGCCATAGCGCCCGTCGTCGAGGATTTCGCGCGGACCACTCGGACAGTTCGTGGCCACGCAAGGCGTACCGCAGGCCAGCGCCTCGATCAGCACAAAGCCGAGCCCCTCCCAGCGCGAGGTGAGCGCAAAGACTGCGGCATGTGCCATGAAGGCGTAGACGTCGCTACGGAAGCCCGGAAAATCGACATCCGCGTCCACGCCGAGCGCCTTTGCGAGCGCACGCAGCGCCTCCAGCCGCTTGCCACGGCCGACGATCACGAGCCGGCAGGCGCGCTGCGCGCGCAGGCGGGCAAAAGCGCGGATCAGCGTCTCGAAATCCTTGCGCGCGGACAGCTCGCCGACCCCGAGGATGACCGGCGGTGCGCCCGGCGCAAACCACGGATGATCCGGAGGTCGAGGGCGGGCATCGAACAACGCCGCCGGGACGACGGGGCTTGCCACCGGACGGATGTGCGCACGCGCAAGCCCGGTATAGGCCGCCATGTCGTCGGCGACATCCGCGCAGGTGACGATGACCAGATCGGCATACCGGTATAGCCGACCCATCGACGTGCGCTGCAGCCAGCGCTCGAACGCGCCGCGATGCTGCAGATCCACCGAGATCGTCGTTCCCGAGCTGAGCACGAGTCGCGTGTCGCTGGCGCCGGCGAGCCAGCGCGCGAGCAGCGCGGTGCGGTTGACCTTGTCCTTGTCGGCGAGCAGCACGGCCGGGCGCGCGCGGCGCAGGTAGCGGACCAGGGCGAATAAGGCGAGATACGTCGTGCTTGCGCCGGTGTCGAGCACACGCACGCCGGGCGGCACGTCGGTCAGGTTCGGTCCATGGCCGCGCACCTTGAGCAAATCCACGGCGTAGCCGCGCCGCGCCAGCGCAGGGATCAGGTGTTTCATCGCCCGGTCGACTCCGCTGTGCCCGGACGTGGATAGAAAGATGGCGATGCGCCGGCGGTCTATGCGATCCATGCGAGCGGATCCTCCTCGGCCGACGGCACCGCGCCGTGGCCGTCGATGAACAGACGGTGCCAGATCGCAAACTGCAACAGGCTGAAGACCTCGCGCGTGACGTCGCCGCGCGCCTGCTGGCGCGCAAGCAAGGCCTCGACCGCCGGCAACCGGCACCAGGCGCGGATCGCGGCGCTCTGCGGCAGCTTCTGCGCCAGCGCCGCGACGAACGGCCCACGCAGCCACTCGCCGACCGGCACATGAAATCCGCGCTTGTGCTGCCACAAATGCGCACGCGGGATGAAGGACTCGGCCCAGCGCTTGAGAAAGACCTTGCCCGCATCGCGCTGAATTTTCAGCTCATCGGGTAGCGACAAACCGAATTCGACGACACGGTGGTCGAGAAACGGCACACGCCCCTCGACGCTGAAGCTCATCAGCATGCGGTCGGCCTTGACCAGCAGGTCATCCGGCAGATTGGTGGACAGATCGACATACTGGCGGCGCTGCAAATGGCTCCAGTCCCTGGGCGTCTGCGCCCATGCCCGCACGACCGGCTCGCGGTAGGCGGCGAGCGCCGGCTGCAAGGCCGGAACGAACAGGCGCGCAACCCAGCGCGGGTCGAGCTCCGGGCGCACGCGAAACCCGCCGCTGCCGGGATAGCGCAGGGATTTGAACGTGCGTTCGAACAGATCCGGGCGATAGCGTCCGTAACCCGCGAACACCTCGTCGCCACCCTCGCCGCTGAACACCACCTTGAGCTCACGCCCGGCGGCCTCGGCGAGTGCCAGCGTCGGCAGGCAGGCGTAATCGCGCATCAGGTCGTCGGCCGCCCAGACCGCACGGGGCAGCCGGCGGAACACCGCCGCGGCGTCCATGCGGATCGGCGTGTGCTCGGCCTCGAACAGACGCGCCATCGCCGCCGCCTCATCGAGCTCGTCGCGCTGGCGCGCATCCGCCCAGCCGATCGAGAACGTGCGCACCGCTTGCGTGTGCAGACGTCTGAGCTGGCCGAGCAGCACCGCGGAATCGACGCCGCCGGAGAGGAACACACCATAAGGAACATCCGCCCGCATGTGCTCGCGCATGACCTGCGCAAACAGCGTCTCCCATTCGGCGACGGCGTCGGCATACGTCAGCCCACGACGCGGCCGCACGTCGAGTGCCGACCAGTACCGGTGCACCCGCACCGAAAGATCCGGACCGATGCGTAGCGCACAGCCCGCGGGCACGCGCTCGACGCCGTCGATGACCGTCTGCGCGCCGGTCGAGAACTGGTTCTGGAAAAACTGCGCGAGGGCATCCGCATGCACCGTGCGCCGTGGCATCAGCGGCAGCAGCGCCTTGAGTTCGGAGGCGAACAGCAGCCGATCCGGCAGACGCGCGATGTACAGCGGCTTGATGCCCAGGCGGTCGCGCACCAGCCAGAGTTCTTCGGCGGTGTGATCGTAGAGTGCATAGGCATACATGCCGTGCAGGCGTTTAAACGACGCAGGGCCCCAGTGCGCAAAACCGTGCAGGGCGACTTCCGAATCCGAATGCGTCAACGGCCGCGCACCGGCGGCCTCCAGTTCCGCACGCAGCTCGACGTAGTTGTAGATCTCGCCGTTGCAGACCAGCGCATAGCGCCGATGCGCATCAAACAGCGGCTGGTGCCCACCCGCAAGATCGATGATCGCCAGGCGCGTATGCGCGATACCGAAACGCCCCGCGATGTATGTTCCCTGATCCTCGGGCCCGCGGTGGGTCAGCGTCCCCGCCATGCGCGCGAGCTCGGCCTCGGCCACACGGCCTTCGCGCAGGACGATGCCAGCAATGCCGCACATCGCCTCACACCGGGTCGAAGCGGTAGCCGAGCAGCTCGATGTCGCGGGCAAAATGCTTGCCGACGAGCTCGGCAAGATCGTCGCTGTAGTAGCTGCGGTAATCCTTCTTGCGATCCGTCGCCTGCCGCTTGTGGGGCAGCTCGATCGGCGGCACACCAATGATCTTGCAGATGTGCGCGAAATCCTCGTGGAGGGTCTCGTAGCGGCCGATGAAATCGGTCAGGATCCGGCCGTGCAGGTCGATCAGATAATCGGTCTGCAACGTGATCGAGGTATCGAGGTGATACTGGTACGGCCGCTGCGGATCGAGTTTCCAGCGCGTGAAGGCTTCGAAAGATTCATGCCCGGCCAGCAGATGCGGGCGTTCGCGCTTGAGATGGTGATAACTGGACACCTGCAGATCCCAGGGATTGCGCACGAAGGCGAACTTGAACAGCCCGTCGAAGAACTCCTTGGGCAGCATCTCCTGGGCGCAGATGATCTTGGCGTGGCGCGGCAGCTTCGCGGCGATGCGATGCCCGGTCATGTGCGACAGCCGCGAGCAGATGAATTGGGCGAGATAGTACGGGTCCTTCCACTGCAATCGGCGCAGAGCGGCGCGCACGCTGGTGCCGCCGGTCTTGGCAATGTGGACGTACAGAAAGTTGTAGCGGTTGGAGAGAATCATGGGCTTACGCCGCTGCGCAGTGGACGCGGCGGCGTAGGATAACCGAGCGGCATGACGATCATGGACGACGTGCCGAGCCGCGGTCGGCGATCGCCAGCCGATACACCGCGAGCGTCTGCCGCGCGGTCTCGATCCAGGTCTTGGTCTGCGCATACGCCAGCGCCGCTTCGCGCCGAGCCTGCGGCATCGCCAGCACCTCCCGGATGCCGCGGGCGATGTCGTCCACGCAGAGCGGATCCACCAGCACGGCATGGCCGCCGGCGACTTCCGGGCAGGCCCCGCCCGTGCTCGTCAGCACCGGTGTGCCGCACGCCATGGCCTCGAGAATCGGCAGACCAAAACCCTCATAGGTGGATGGGAACAGAAAAGCGCTCGCCGCCGCATACAGCAAGGGCACGTCGGCATCCGGCACATAGCCGGGCACCAGCACGCGCCCGGACAGCCCGAGCGCGGCCACGTCTTCGAGAAAGCGCTGGCGGTCGGCATCGCGCATCGGACCGGCCACCATGAGCCGATAGTCCGCCGCTACCCCGGAACGCGCATAAGCCTGCAACAGACGGGGGATGTTCTTGTTCTCTGCCCGCGAACCGAACACGAGCAGAAACGGATCCGGCACAGCGTAACGGGCACGTATGGACGCCAGCACCGACGGCGGCCGTGGCTGCAGCTCGGTGTCGATCCCGTGGTGAATGACATGGGTGCGTGCGGGATCAAAATCGAAATGCCGCAGAAAATCCCGCCGCGTGTTCTCGCTCACGCAGATCACACGATCGGCACGCGCTGCGAGCTCGCGGTAGCGCGCAAGCTGCCGCTCGCGCTCAACCGGTGCGTGGTAATTGATGCCGACGGCGGCATAGACGTCGTGGACGGTCACGACCTTGGCGCAGCCGTCCCAGCGCGGCAGCCGGTGGGCCGTCGCATGGACGACATCGTAGCGGCGCTGCAGCGGCCAGATACCGTCCACCCACGCCTGCTGCGCCAGACCCACACCCGTGCGCAGCAAATGCCGCCGCCGCCAGCGCGAAAGCCGCCACAGTTGCACCAGCTCCAATGGCGTATCATCCCCACGCAGCGCCTGCAGACCACCGAGCAGGCCGGTAACATAGCGCGCGATGCCGGATGGCCGCGCGTTGAGCACGTTGGACACCTCGATTGCACAGCGAAGCGGGCGCGGTGAGCGATCAGACATATGGAAATGGGATGCGGATGGGCTGCGCAGAGCGCTTGTCCATCATCGCAGAATCTGCGCCCATCCACGAAACAGCTTGAACCGCGCGGCCCGAACTGCCCACCGCCTATGCCCACCGCCTGCGTCGTCGTTCCCCTGTACCGCACCACGCTGACGAAGAATGAGCGTATCGCCCTCATCCAGTGCGACCGTCTCCTCGCGGCACATCCGCGGGTCTTCGCCAAGCCCCGCTCGCTCGATGCAACGGCGCTGCTGCGCGAATTCCCGGGGTTTGGCACTGTCGATCTCGACGACGGCGCCCTCGCCAGCGTGCGCAGCTACAACGCGCTGATGCTCTCGGCCGACTTTTACCGCAGGTTCGCCCAGTACGAATACATCCTCATCCACCAGCTCGACGCACTGGTCTTCCACGATGCCCTCGCCGAGTGGTGCGCACAGGGCTATGATTACATCGGCGCGCCCTGGATCAAGCCGCGCACCCTGCGCTCGCCGCTGGCGTATGCGCGCGCACGCATCAAGAAACGGATCTACGACTGGCTCGATCGCACCAAGCCGGACAGCGTGATCCCGCACAGCGCACGCATCCATTTCTGTGTCGGCAACGGTGGTTTTTCGCTGCGGCGTGTGGGTGCATTCATCGACGTAACCGAGCGCTTCGCCGATGCGATCCGCGACTTTTTGCAGGCCGTCCCGGCCCTCAACGAGGACATCTTTTTCTCGCTCGGCATCAACGGCCACTCCACCGGACTGCGCATTCCTGATTTCCGCACCGCCGTGCGCTTCGCCGTCGAGGCAGCGCCGCGCGAGGTGCTGGCCCGCTACACCGGTGGCGAGCTACCGTTTGGCTGTCACGCATGGGAAAAAATGGATCTGGCGTTCTGGCAATCCGTCCTGCGCCGGTACGGTCACGAAATTTGATGGATATCTGCAATGGCCAAGGTTGACGTGTTAGTCGTGGGCGCCGGTTTCGCCGGCGCAGTCGTGGCCGAACGGCTGGCGCACGCCGGACGCCAGGTACTGGTCATCGATCGTCGGGAACATATCGCCGGTAACGCCTACGACGAATTCGATGCCCATGGCGTGCTCATCCACCGTTATGGCCCGCATCTGTTCCATACCAACGCCGAACGCATCGTCGATTATCTGTCCCGTTTTACCGAGTGGCATCCGTACGAACACCGCGTGCGTGCCTGGGTCGAGGGGCGGCTGTATCCGATCCCAATCAACCGCGACACCATCAACCAGCTTTATGGACTGAATCTCGATGAAGAAGGCGTCAAGGCTTTCTTCGAACGCGTGCGCGAACCCCGCGAGCCGGTCCGCACGAGCGAGGATGTCGTCCTCAACACCGTTGGCCGTGACCTCTACGAAAAGTTTTTCCGCGGCTATACCCGCAAGCAGTGGGGAGTGGACGCATCCGAGCTCGCTGCCAGCGTGACGGCACGCATTCCTGTACGCACCAACTCGGACGACCGTTACTTCTCCGACCGTTTCCAGGCCATGCCCAAGGCCGGTTATACGGCCATGTTCCGTAATCTCCTCGATCATCCGCGCATCCGGGTCGAGCTGGGCACGGACTTTGCAGCAGTGCGCGGGCAAATCTCCGCCCGGCACACGGTTTACACCGGTCCGATCGATGCGTACTTCGGGTATTGCTACGGCCGCCTACCCTACCGCTCCCTGCGCTTCGAGCACGAGCACTTTGCCGACATCGAGCGTTATCAGCCGGTGGCGACGGTCAATTACCCGAACGATCATGCCTACACGCGCATCACCGAGTTCAAGCACGCAACCGGACAACGGCACCCCGGCACATCGATCGTGCGCGAATATCCGCAGGCCGAGGGCGATCCGTATTACCCCGTTCCGCGGCCGGACAACGAAGCGCTCTACAAACGCTATGCCGAGCTGGCCAAGCGTGAGACCACGGTGACGTTTGTCGGGCGCTTGGCGCAATACCGCTACTACAACATGGACCAGGTCGTCGGTGCGGCATTGACTGCGGCGCGCACCATTCTCGGAGAATCCGAATAATGGCCCGCATCAATTTTGTCGTGCCGCGTCTGCACAAACATCAGTTCAGCGGCGGACTGCTGTGCGTGATGCACTACGCCCATGGGCTTGCACGCCGCGGCCACACCGTCAGCTTGATTCCGATCGCCCCATCCGAAACACCGGCGTGGTTCACACCGCTCGATGCCCGCGTCTGCACCCGATCCAAGCACGACTACCGGCGCGCCATGCGCCGCGCGCTCGGAACCTGGCTGCAAACCCTGTTCGCACCGGCTGGCAAACGGGAGCGCAACCATGCACGTGCGCGTCTGTTCGCCAACCTCGCCGTTGCACATACGTCGAAGTGGCCCAGCGAGATCAAACTCGGCACACGCCTGTACCTGGCGCGCGAACACATGCCAGAAGCGGACGTCACCGTCGCCACGGGATTCGAGACCGCACTGCCGACTGCTCTCTATGGCACCGGCCGGCTTTACTATTTCGCACAACACTTCGAGCCCTATTTCAAGGACGAAATGGCCGACCCCGAGGCGGCCCGGCGCGAGGCCGAGCTGAGTTACCGCCTGGGGCTGCGCCTGATCGCCAACTCGCCGTGGCTGCAGCAACTGCTGCGCGAGTTCTCCGGCTGCGATGTCGCACGCTGCCCGAATGCGATCGACCATGAGATTTTCCGGGGGGAAGCGGAGCCGCGCTCACTCGGCAGTGAAGTCCGGATCATCAGCTACGGCGGGCGCAATGCGCGCTGGAAGGGTTTTGCCGAAATGGCCGAGGCCATGCGCATCGCGCGCAGCCGTCTGCCGGACAAAAATCTGCGCTGGCTGGTCTACGGCGATTCGTTGCTGCCACCGGACAACCCCGTGGCGCCGTACGAGGCGCTCGGTTTCCTGCAACCGCCACAGCTCGCGCGTGCCTACGCCGAGGCCGACATCCTTCTCAGCGCCTCGTGGTATGAGAGCTTCCCGCTGTTCCCGCTGGAAGCGATGGCGTGCGGCAAGCCGGTGATCACGACCGCAACCGGCACCGAGGATTACGCACATGCCGGCCTCACCGCCGAAATCGTGCCGGCGCGGGATCCCGCGGGGATCGCCGAAGGCATCGTGCGCCTGATCCGCGACGATGCTTATCGCAATGCAATCGCAGCGCGCGGGCGGCAAATGGCGCTGAGCTTCACGTGGGAGCGCTCCGTCCAGACGATGGAAGCGCTCCTGCTCGATGATGCGGCGTGGACGCAGTCCGCGCGCACTCACGCTCCAGCACCGAGATAGCGCGACCACAGCCGCGTAACGGCGGCACGCTCGTCGGCAAACCGTTGTGCCTCGCACAGCAGTGGAGCGTTCTGCAGCGCCTGCGCGTGCGCCCAGGTGCGGTAACGCCGGTAGCAGTCGATCAGCGTGCGCACGTCCGCCGCACCGATGCTGCCGGCGCGCTCCAGCGCTTCGAGCTGGCGCCAGTTGTCGCTCCACTGCACGATGCCGGCATCCTTGTGCGCGTCGCGCAGCACCAGATACTGGGTGATGAACTCGATGTCCACCAATCCGCCCTGCCCCTGCTTGATGTCCCAGACCTCAGACGTCGATTTGTCGAGGTTGGCGCGCATCTTGGCACGCATGTCGAGGATCTCGCGGCGCAGGGTTTCGGTGTCGCGCACACGCATCAGCACGTCGCGACGGACCGCATCGAAGGCAGCGCCGATTTGTGGCGAACCGGCAACCCAGCGTGCACGCGTCAGCGCCTGGTGTTCCCAGGTCCAGGCTTCGTTCTTCTGGTAGTCGGCGAAACGGGACAGGCTGCTCACGAGCAGTCCGGAACGGCCGTTGGGTCGCAGCTCCATGTCGACCTCATAGGCGCGTCCGGCCGCCGTCTGCGTCGACAGCCAGTTGATCAGCCGTTGTGCAAGACGCGCGAGGTAGGTGCCGTTGTCGATGCGGCGTGCCCCGCCGACGCTGTCCGCATCGAGCTGGTCGCAGTCGTGCAGGAATACGAGATCCAGATCGGATCCGTAGCCGAGTTCGATGCCGCCGAATTTGCCGTAGGCGATGACGGCGAAACCGGCCGCCGTACCGTCGCGTCTGAGCGGTGTGCCGTACTGGGCTTGCATCTCCATCCAGGCAAACCGCAGGGCCTGATCGACGATCGACTCGGCGAGCCAGGTCAGCCGGTCACTGACCTTGACCAGGGGCAGCGCCTCGACGAGATCCGCCGCCGCGATACGCAGAGTGATCTCGCGCTGGTAATGGCGCAGCAAATCCATCGCCTGCTCGGTGTCGGCCGGCGGCCGCAAGGCTTCGGCACGGCGGCGCAGCTCGGCGAACAGTTCCTCGCGGTCTGGCGGTGCATAGAGCGAGCGCGGGTCGAGCAGGCTGTCGAGCACGATCGGCGCACGCGCGATGAAGTCGGTGAGCCAGGGACTGGCGGCGCACAACCGCACCAGCGCAGCGCGCGCCGGCTGCGATTCCCGCAGCAGGGTCAGGTAGGTACTGCGCCCGGCGACGGCCTCGACCACGCGCAGCGTGCGGATCAATGCGCTTTCCGGATCGCGCTGCGTGAGTGCCTCGGCAAACAGCAAGGCAAGCAGCATGCGCAGCCGCTGCACCGCATCCTCGCGCATCGCGCGGACCAGGCGCACCTCACGCAGGGATTCGATCTGCGCCAACACTGCCTGTGGGCGCTGGCGGAATCCGATGTCGCAGAGGGCATCGAGTGCAGCATCGCCGGATACGCTGCCCGCCCACAGTGCGTCGACCAGCGCCTGGTGCGGGCTCGCTGCGGTCTCCGGCGCGGTGGCAAACACGCGCGCGAACTGACGCTCGACTTCCGCGCGCACGGCATCCACACGCTGCAGCAACGCCGGCCAGTCGGCAAAGCCGAGCGCCGCCACCAGTGCCGCCCGCGCCTCGTCCGTCTCCGGCAACGTGTGCGTCTGCTGATCCGCGTACATCTGGATCGCGTTCTCGAGCCGGCGCAGGAACACGTAGGCGGCATCCAGGCGCGCGGCGTCGTCGGGATCGAGATAGCCGTTCTCGCCCAGATACCGCAGCACCGGGCGCAGACGGGTGTCGCGCAGCGCGGCGACGCTGCCGCCGCGCACGAGCTGGAAGGACTGCACGATGAACTCGATTTCGCGGATCCCACCGGCGCCGAGCTTGATGTTGTTCGCAAGCCCTTTGCGCGCGACCTCGCTCTCGATCAACCTCTTGAGCTCGCGCAACGCACCGATCGCGTTGTAGTCGAGATAGCGCCGATACACGAAGGGCCGCAAGGTTTGCAGCAGACGCTGCCCGGCCGCGAGATCACCGGCGACCGGCCGCGCCTTGATCAGCGCGTAGCGTTCCCACTCACGGCCATGCACCTGGTAATAGTCCTCCAGTGCCGGGAAGGAAGCCGACAGTGCGCCGGCGGAACCGAACGGGCGCAGCATGGTATCGACGCGGAACACGAAACCGTCGGCAGTCGGCGCGACCAGCCATTTGGTCGTCTCCTGCGCGAGCCGGGCGAAGTATTCGTCCGAGCTCAGCACCTTCGGGCCGTCGGTTTCGCCGCTGTCGGTGTGGCAGAAGATCAGATCGATGTCGGAAGAAAAATTCAGCTCGCGGCCGCCGAGTTTGCCCATGCCGAGCACGACCGGCCGGATCACCTCGCCAGCGGCGTTGCGTGGTATGCCATGACGGGCCTGCAGTCGCTGCTCGACGGCGCGCAACGCCGATCCAAGGCAGGCATCGGCGAGATCGGAGAGATCGCCCAGCGTCTCATCGAGCGATGCGAGATTGGCCAGATCGCGCACGGCGATCCGCACCATGTACCGGCGGCGCAGCCGCCGCAGCTTCTGCATGGCCAGAGCCGGATCGTCGACACCGGCGAGCGCCGCATCGACCGCGGCGGCGAGTTCACCCGCGGCCAGCGACCGTGACCAGTCGGCGAAATCCTCGCCAGCGTCGATCAGCACGGGCAGCGCCGCGCGCACGAAACGGCTCGCCGTGAGCACACGCGGCAGTTCGCTGGCAAGCACAGGCGCGCGCTCGCGCAATTGGGCGATGAGGCTGTCGTCAGCCGTCATATCGCAGGCTCGCGTGCGATCCAGGTCTGCCGGCTGTATCCGACGCAGCGACCATCGCTGCCGAACAGTGCCGTGCCGGTATGGTGCTTGCGCCCTTCCACACCGAGCGGCCAACCGATGACCACGCAGCGCTCACCGACGCCGACACGGCCGTCGAAGCGCGCGGTCATGCGTCCGAGCAGCATCACGGGACGCATCTGTTGGCTGCCGACCGCGGCCCAGTATCCGGCGCAGTCGATCGCAGCCCAGAGAATGGACAGCGGTATCGTGTCATCCGGCGCAACGAGCGCAGCATCGGGCTGCCACGGTGCGGCGACGATGCCGTCGCGCCAGGATCCGCTGAAGATGCGCAAGCCGTCGCCTTGCGCGCGCTGCGGCCCACAGACGAAACAGGTGGGATAGTCGTGCGCGTGCAGACCCGCGTAGCGCTGCGCGACCGCGGTGGCTGCATCGAAATCGGGGGCTGGCGGCACCGCCAGCTCCAGCGTCGCCGGCCGCGCCTGCGCGATCAATTGACCGTCTTCGCGCAGCAAGTGCACGCCGGTCTCGGCTCGATCGATACGCAGAATCACACCCAGCGGTGGCGGGGCTTTCAGCGTCACTTCGACGGCACCGTCCGGATGACCGTCCAGATGCTGCGCGAGCACGCCGCCGGTATAGCCGCCGTTGCCGGACGAAGGCGGCCCGCAATAGCGCGGATCGATGATCACGTTCATAACGCAGGCCGGCGCTGGGCCCAGGGCCGCGCCTGTTCGAGCTGCGCGGCGAGCCGCAGCAGGACATCCTCGCCGCCGAACCGGGCGATGAACTGCACGCCGACGGGCAACCCGTCGGCGGTCCAGTGCAGGGGCACGGACATCGCCGGCGTCCCGGTCAGGTTGGCGAGCTGGGTGAACGGCACCTTGGCCAGGTTCTCGCGCGCCAGCTGCTCGACCACCCCGCTGCGGTGCAGGAACCGACCGGCGCCCGCTGCGAGCACGAGGGACTGCGCGATGCGCAGCCAGCGCGGCGGCGCGAGCTCGCCGATGCGCACGGGCGGCTGCGCCAGCGTCGGGGTCATGTACAGACTGTAACGCTCGTGGAAGCGGCCGAGGGCGCGCGCGTAATCGTTCCAGCGCCGCCGGGCGAGGATGTATTCGTGCGCCGGCAAAGTGCGTCCGAGCAGCCCCAGGGCGCGGGTGTCCGGTTCGAAATCGGTTTCGCGCGCCCCTGCGACGGCCGCCCAGTGGGCGATATCGGCCGCCACCTGCCCCATGTACATCGTCAGAAAATCCTGCGCGAGACGCTCGCCGTCGATCTCGGGCTCGGCTTCCTCGACGTGATGCCCGAGATCCTCGAGCAGCCGCGCCGCATCGATCACCGCCCGCACGCATTCCGCATGAACTTCAGTGCCGATCGGCGAACGCGTCGAGAATGCGATCCGCAGCCGACCCGGCGGTTGTTGCAGCTCGTCCAGATAAGGACGCTGCGGCGGGCGAATCTCGAATGGTGCGCCGACATCGGCGCCATGCACGGCATCGAGCATGGCGGCGCTGTCGCGCACGCTGCGGGAGACGACGAGATCGGACGACGCGCCTTCCCAGACTTCACCGATACGCGGCCCCAGCGGCACGCGCCCGCGCGATGGCCGCAAACCGAACAGGCCGCAGCAGGCAGCGGGAATCCGGATCGAACCGCCGCCGTCGTTGGCACCGGCCATCGGCACGATGCCGGCAGCGACCGCAGCCGCCGCGCCGCCGCTCGATCCCCCTGGCGTGCGTTCGAGATCCCAGGGATTGCGCGTCGGCCCCCAGCGTGCGGGTTCGGTGATGCCCTTGAGCGCCAGCTCGGGCGTGTTGGTCTTGCCGAAGATGACGACGCCGCTGCGCAGGAAGCGCTCGGTGATTTCCGCATGCGTTGGGGGTACGTAATCGATCGCGCGACTGCCGGCCGTCGTCGGCACACCGGCGTAATCCTGGACCACGTCTTTGATCAAGAACGGCACGCCCGCGAACGGCCCCACGAGGTGGCCGCGCGCGCGTTCGCGCGCGATCTCGTGCATCGGGATCACGATCGCGTTGATCTGCGGGTTGATGCGCTCGGCGCAGGCGATTGCAGCCTCCAGGAGCTCTGTCGGCGTCACCTCGCCGGCACGCACCAATGCTGCGAGCCCTAAACCGTCATACCGCTGGTAATCGGCGACGGAGATCATCTGTGCTGCTCCACAAAGACGGTCGGGCGGCATAGAGTAGCCGGACCGGACGACATTCTGGAGACCGCGATGAGCCGCGACTCTGCGATTGCTTCAGGCCATGCGATTCCCGCCCATGCCCCGGCGTGGGCGGCGGCGATGCGGCGTTTCACGAACTGGCTGGTCTACGACTTCGGCGGCGGGCCGCGTCCGTGGAAGTTCTCCTGGGTGATCAACTTTCAGAAAGCCGGAACCTTCGTGTTCCTCGGCGCCTTGATCGCCTACTACGGAAACACCTCGACCGCGGCCTGGATCTATCTCGCGATGCACGGCAGTTATGGCCTGGTCTGGATCATCAAGGACCTCGCCTTTCCGGATCCGAACTGGCAGGTGCGGATCACAATCGGCGGCGGCATCAATGCCTTCCTCGGTGTGCTCGGCTGGTACTGGGTCTTCGGCTGGCTGCTGATCTCCGGCACCAGCCAGCCGGACTATCCATTGCCCGATTACGCCTGGTTCTGCCTGTGCATCAGCCTGTGCATGCTCGGCTGCGTGATCATGATCGCCGCCGACGCGCAGAAATATTTCACCCTGCGCGTCAAGCGCGGCCTGATCACCGACGGCATGCACCGCTACATCCGGCATCCGAACTATCTGGGCGAGATGATGATCTACGGCAGCTTCGCCCTGATGGTCTGGCACTGGCTGCCGGTACTCGTGCTCGCCTGGGTCTGGATCGGGCTGTTTGCGGTCAACATGGTGATGAAAGAGGCGAGCCTGTCACGCTACCCGGAGTGGGCGGCCTATAAACAGCGTAGCTGGTGGTTATTCCCTGGCATCCTGTGAGGGCCGGGCAGCGCGTGCCCGCAGGCGGCGGCCGTACCCGCGCCGTGACGCTTCCAGAGTTTTTCGTGGATGTGATAGGCCAGAGTGTTGACGCAGGGTTCGATCAACGCGACGGCGCCACCGGTCATCCAGTCGCCGGTCATCAGCCACACGACGGCGAACGCAACCGTCACGTGCATCGCACCAAAGCTGAGGGTTTTGATCATCGCCGTTCTCCACGCTGCTGCTGCTAGGAATGATAAGTATTCTCATGTTTATTTCTAGACAATCGTTTTCATGGCGAGCATTGAATTTCGCTATCGCTCTTGCGGCACTGACCGGCTGCGCGAATGAACACGTCCTCGATCAGCCCGTGGAGTGGCGCAGCGGCGCCGCAGTTCCGGTGGATCTCGCGGTGCCGCATCTGGCCGGGGCCGTCGGCGAGCGCATCACCGTGATCGGTGTCCCACGCCAGCGCGAAGGACGCTGCAGCGGTGTACAACCCCTGACACCCCAGGACTGGATGCTGACCGGCGAGCGGCACTGCCTGTGGGTCAGCGGCCTCACCGACCAGGTGCGGCTCCTCGACCTGCGCCCGGGTTTGAGTGATGACCCGGTGACGGTCACCGGCCGGCTGCTGCGCACCGAGCAAGGCGTTTATGTGCTCAGAATCGAGCGTTGAGCTTTTTAGCTGCGGAAGACGAAATAAACCGCGCCGATCATGCACAGCGCCGCCCACAGATAGTCCCACTTCAGTTCCTGCTTCATGTACAGCAGCACGAAGGGAACGAACACCGACAAGGTGATGACCTCCTGCAGGATTTTGAGCTGCGGCAACGACAGCGCCGTATAGCCGATCCGGTTGGCCGGCACCTGCAGCAGATACTCGAACAGCGCGATCCCCCAGCTCACCAGTGCAGCGACAATCCAGGGTTTATCGCGCAGATCGCGCAGGTGGGCATACCAGGCCAGCGTCATGAACACGTTGGATGCGATCAAAAGTCCCGTCGTCTGTGCCAGAACGATCCAGTTCATAGGGTTCATCCCAAGAAAAAGCCCCGCCGGCGGGGCGGGGCTCGCGCAAAACCGATGCGCTATCGCTCACTCGTCGCCGGATGCAAATCCGAACAGATGCAGCAGGCTGGTGAACAGGTTGTAGATCGACACGTACAGCGACACCGTGGCCAGCACGTAGTTGGTCTCGCCGCCGTTCACGATCTCACCGGTCTGGTAGAGAATCAACCCGCACATCAGTAGGGCGAACATCGCCGAGATCGCGAGCGCCAGCGGCTGCAGATCGACGCCGAACAGCGACGCGACCAGCACGCCAAGGCTCAGCACGAAAGCAAGCAGGATGCCGCTGAACAGAAAGCCGCGCATGAAGCTGAAGTCACGCCGGGTCCTGACGGCATAGGCCGACAAGCCGACAAAAATCGCGCCGGTCAGACCAAAAGCCATCGCCACGACCTGCGCGCCGTTGGCGAGGGCTTTCAGGTACAGGCTGATGACCGGACCCAGGCCGAAGCCGAGCAAGCCCGTGACCGCGAACACGACCCAGATCCCGGCCTCGGAATTCGCCGTGCGCGGCAGAACGAACCATAGCAACCCCAGCGATACCAGCGAGCACACCAGGCCCAGACCATAGGGGGCACCGACGGCCATCGACACGGTCGCCATCGCGGCGCTGAACAGCAGCGTCATCGACAGCAGCAGGTAGGTGTTGCGCAAGACCTTGTTCGCGCTAGAGACAGCGACGTCGCGGGAGGGCGCGGACGGGATCGCGGCGCCCTCGTGGACGCGGACAGGGACGGGACGCAGGTTCTCGTTCCAGCTCATCGAAACACTCCGTATCAGGGACGCTTGGATGGTGATTCTAGGCGCTTTGACCGGCGCGCGTGCAGGCGGTTCCGTGGTCGCGCAGGCAGGACTGAATCCAGCCGCAGCAACCGATGCGCCGGCTCAGAGCGGCACAAGCGAGCGCTGGCGCGTGTAATGGATATACCCGAGGCTGGCGCCGGCGCGCAGGCCGACGCCGGTGCGGATCGGAGCCAGCACGATGTTGCCGCTGCGCTGGTAATTCACGCTGGCGCCGGCAATGACGTAGAGGCTGCCATCGACCGCCGGGAAGCGCTGGAACAGCTCATAGGTATCATGCAGGTTGTAAACCAGGGTGAATACCTTGGAGGCGCTGCCGCCGAAATCCCAGCCGATGCTGGGGCCCTGCCAGTACACCTTCATGCTGCCGCCCCCTTTGTACTGCAGGATGCCCTCGCCATAGCGGACACCAACGACAGCCGCGCCACCGCCTTCCTGGCCGAAGATATAGGCCGTTGGCCGGCCATAGTCGGAGAACGTGCGCTCGATCGCCTTGGCGATGCCCTCGCTGGCCTCGCCGAAGAACTGGGAAGCCGCACGCGTGATTTCCTCGGCCGAATAGGTCTGGTCCGGCTGTGGCTGCGGCACTGGCTCCTCGGCTGCGGCAACGCTGGCAGTCGGCGGCGACTCCACGAGAATCGCGCGCGGCGGCTCGGCCGAATCGGCGCGCAGCGGCTGCGCCCCGCAGGCCGCAAGCACAGCCGTCAACCCCAGAAGTAGAACCCTCGCCATACCCAACTCCATCGGTGGACTAGGAAAACCGCGGCGCCGCACCGCGGCCGCATGCCCCGTCAAGCTGACCCGCACTGGCTGAATCCGTGCTGACCCTCACCCGCTACCCTGCTCCACAGCCTGCGCCTTCAGGCGCGCGCGCACGAAGTCTGCATGCGGGACAAACAACAGCCCGGCGAGCTGACGGATACATGCCTCCTCGCGCGGATCGACGGATCCGTCCGCATGGGCAATCTGCCACAGGCGTTCGATCAGCTCGCGTTTGGCCGCCGCATCGAGTTCAGCGTTGAGGGTCTGCAGGAACTCATGCAGAGACACGGCCTGCCGGGATTGCACGAATGCACGCTCGACCAGCGCCTCGGCCTCATCGCGCCCAAGATCGAGTGCAGCGACGAGCTGATCGCACATGGCAGCGCGCTCGGCCGGCCCGGCGTCGAAATCCGCACGCGCCGTCTCCACCAACAGCACCGCCATCGCGAGCTGGCGGCGCGCCGGCTCGGGCGCACCCGCCGGTTGCCGCCACCACCGCGTGAGCCGTTCGAGCATACGCCTAGAACGACAGCCCGAGGCGCAAGGTGTAGCTGTTGTGGTCACCCTGGCGCTCGTAGGCTGGCGTCATCTCCAGCAATCCCAGGCTCAGACGCACCCCCGCGAACACGCGCTCGTTGTCCGCATCGACCTTGCGCAGGTTTGCCGGCGCCTGGGTGAGCGCTCCGGACGGCGTCGCCGTCGCCCAGACATAGCCGGCGCCGACATACGGGGTCACGAAGGCAAAACCCTTGGACAAGGACACATCCGCGCTCCAGGCTTCGTAATCGAAATCATCGATGCCGCTCGCCGTCGTATAGGCGCCGCGCACCGCCAGCGCCGGCTGCGCGACGCCGCCTTCGAGAAGCGCATAGCGCAGCTCCGCGCCGTAAAACTTCACGCCGCTGGCACCCGGAACCGTTGCATAAAACGCTCCGACGTCGATGCCCAGCGGCAAGCCCTTGCTCGCGACGAGGCCGGCCATGCCGACTGCATCGACCTTCTCGCCATTGGTCAAGGTCCGCCAGGCCGCCTCGTTCTCGACCGGGGTGTAATTGACGAAAGCCCCCACTCCGAAGCCGGTGATTCCCCCGGCCTCGGCAGGCGCCAGGACCTTGTAGTTGAGTGCCGCACCGATGTCCTCGACGACATCCTCGAAAGCCGGCTGACAGTTGGTGCAATCGACATCGAAATCGACATCGGCGAAAACACCCGGCGCAAATGCGAGCAGCGACACCACCAGGATTTTGCGATGCATAGGACGCTCCCTTGTTGAAGCCCGTGGATGAGCAGCCGCAGCATAACAGAGCGCACCGCCACTGCCGCGCGGATGCGCGGGCAATCGACTGACAATCCTTGCCTAAGTCACGTGCCGTTGCAGAAACGGCAGCACGATGCCGCCGAGTTCGGTCAGCCGGCCGTGGAAGAAGTGGCCAGCCCCCTGCATCGTCACCAGCTCCGGCGGAGGAACGTAGGTATCGAGCACGGCCTTGGTCTGCCCATAGTCCACGACGTCGTCGTCGCTGCCGTGGACCACCAGCCAGGGACATGGCGGCCGCTCCGGCACGGTCTGGTCGCCGACGTACTTGCCGAAAGGAGGAGCGATGCTGACCTGTGCGACGGGCCGCACACATCCGGCAGCACGGAGGCTGACCCAGGCACCGAAAGAAAACCCCATCAGCACGGCGCGGGCACCGGGCAGTTGTTCGCGCATCCAGTCCACCAGGAACTCGACGTCCTGTGTTTCGCCGCGCCCGTTGTCGTGCCGCCCCTCGCTGCGTCCGACCCCGCGAAAATTGAAGCGCAGCGCGTACAAACCCGCTTTCTGCGCCGTGGCGGCGAGTGTATAGGCGACCTTGTTCGTCATCGCACCGCCGAACAGCGGATGCGGATGGCAAACGATGGCAAACGCCGGCTCGGCAAGCGCGCGCAAGGGCGCTGCGAGCAACGCCTCGATGTGGCCCGCCGGACCGGCGATCAGGCGTTCTTCGGTCGCTCCGGGTACGGGTAGTCGGATCACGGCATTCCTGGGCATCTCAACAGAAGGCGCCATTGTGCCGCATCGTCGCACACGAACGGCTTGCGAGTCTGATGCGCCGTGCCTATAGTCTGGCGACACCAGACTGAACCTCGTTGGGGGACGAAGCATGCGAACCATCGTCACGGCGTTGACCACGGCGGCCGCCTGCGCCGGCTTGAGTGTCCTCGCCCAAGCGGCCACGCCGGACAGCGGCACGCCTGAAGCCCGTGCTTATCTGAACTTCCAGTTCGGCGGAAATGAGCGCGCGAGCGAGTCGTTCTTCTATGGCCTGCGCCTGGACCATGACCGCCGCCTCAGCGACCAGACACTGCCGCCGCTGATGTCCGTGGAATTCGACCACGCCGGCTTCTCCTCGGCCAGGATCAACGGCATGCCGTTCACGCAGACGCTGCGCCTGAACCAGGACGGCAGCGGCGAACGCCAGTTCACGACCGTGGACTGGGGCTTGCTCATCGTCGGCGCAGCCGGGTTGGGGTTCGTCATCGCCGAGGTCGCCAACAGCGAGGATGAGTCGCCGGATCCGCCCCCCAGCGGCACGACAACCGGCGATACGACTGGCGGCACAACCGGCGCTCCGCTGGGCGGATTGCTTGGCGGCACCACGACCGGCGGCACAACCGGCGCTCCGCTGGGCGGATTGCTTGGCGGCACCACGACCGGCGGCACAACCGGCGCTCCGCTCGGTGGTCTGGTGGGCGGATTGCTCGGCGGCGGCTTTCGTGCCGAGTACGGCGAGGAAGGGCTCGCCGCGGTCGAGCGTCAGCGTATCCTCGATGGCGGCACCGGTTACATGGGCGATCTGATCGCCGAACAGTGATCCGCTGCGAGCAGGATCAGCACGGGGGAGCCATTCGGCTCCCCTTGTCATTTGGATCACGGGTTTGACTGTCACGGCACGCATCTCACGCATGGATCTGACCCAGCGCTTTCCCCGTCTGGCCGAGATCATCGGCATCGATTTGCGCACGCTCGCACTGTTCCGCTTCGCCCTCGGCAGCGTGCTGTTCTGCAACCTGCTGCTCGGCTTTTGCGACCTGCAGGCGTTCTGGACCGACACCGGTGTCATGCCGCGCGCATGGCTCGTCGAGGCCGAGCCCGCGCACCGCATCTCCCTTTACCTCGCCAACGGCGAGACCTGGTTCGTCGCCACGCTGCTGCTGGTGCAGACCGTGCTGGCGGCGATGTACGCGCTGGGCTGGCACACCCGCCTGGCCAACGTGCTGTCCTTCGTCCTCTGGGGTTCGCTGCTCAACCGCAATCCGATGATTCTCATCGGCGGCGATCTGCTGATCGCCTGTCTGCTGTTCTGGTCGATGTTCCTGCCGGTCGGTGCCCGCTTCTCGGTCGACGCAGCGCTCGCCGAAAACCCGCCTCCGCAACGCCAGCTGCACGTCTCCTGGGCCTCGCTGGGCCTGCTCATGCAGGTGATGTCGGTCTATTTCTTCAGCGCGATTCTCAAAAGCGGGCGCGAATGGGTGCCGGACTACAGCGCGGTGTACTACGCGCTGTCGCTGGATCGTCATGTGCTGCCGCTCGGCAAGCTGCTCAACGAGTTCTATCCGCTCACGCAGCTTCTGACCGGGTATGTCTGGTGGCTGGAGCTGCTCGGGCCGATCCTGATCTTCTCGCCGCTGTGGCTACGCCCGCTGCGCTTTGCGCTGATGCTCGCGTTCATGCTGATGCACGTCGGGTTTTTGCTCTGTCTGGAACTCGGGCACTTCCCTTACGTGAGCCTGGCTTCGCTGACCGTGTTCACCGGCGGCTGGGTGTGGGATGCGCTCGCCCAGCGCCACGCGCGCCGCCACCCGGTACCGCCGCGGATTTACTATGACCGCGACTGTGGCTTTTGTCTGAAATCCTGCCTGCTGATGCAGCAGTTCCTGATCCTGCCGCGCACGCCGATTGCCCCGGCGCAGGATACCCCCCGCGCGCGCACGCTGATGGACGCGAATTATTCCTGGGTGGTGATCGACGGCGACGAGCGCGCCTACCTGAAATGGCCGGCCTTCACGATTCTGCTCAAGCATTCGCCGCTGTGGGGCTGGACCTGGCCGCTGCTGCGCCATCCGGCCCTGGAGAAACCCGGCAACGCCGTCTACGACTTCGTGGCCCGCCATCGCGGGACTTTCGGCCGCATCACCGCCCGACTGCTGCCCCAGCGCCACGTGCGCTGGGAGCTGGGTGCGGCCTGGCAGCGCATCGCTGCCGTCTTCGTCGTGCTCGTCCTGCTGTGGAACCTGCACACCATCGGCATGCCACCGCGCGCAAGTTACGCGATGCTCACGCCGGTCTTCCGCGCGATCCGCATCGATCAGCTCTGGAACATGTTTGCGCCATACCCGCTCAAGGAAGATGGCTGGCTGGTCGTGCCCGGGCGGCTCGCCGACGGCAGCGAGGTGGACGTGCTGCATCCCGAACGCGGTGCGCCGGACTACGACAAGCCGGCGCTCTACTCGCAGGATCACGGCAATATCCGCTGGCTGACTTATCGCGGGCGTCTGTGGGAACGGCAGTTCGCCCAGCACCGGCTCTATTACGGCAAATACCTGTGCCGCACCTGGAATGCCGACAAGCTTGAAGCCGATGCGCGCAGTAAGCGTCTGATGACGTTCAAGCTGATCTACATGCTGGAAAAAACGCCACCGCCGGGAGAGCGCGCGAGCGTCGAGCAGCAAGTGCTGTGGCGCCATGAATGTTTCCCGGACGAAACCCGCGGGCAGATTCCATGAACGATGCCCGCCCCATCGAGCGGGCCTTCATGCGCAAGACCCCATGAGCGCCGCCATGCCCGCCAGCGGCTGTACGCCGGCATCGGCCAGCGGCCTGCCGCCGCTCGTGGACATCGGCGCCAATCTCGCTCACGACAGCTTCGATGCGGATCTCGACGCCGTGCTGCATCGTGCCACGCTCGCCGGCGTCACCCAGATCGTCGTCACCGGCTCCTCGGCCGAAAGCAACCGCAAGGCGCTGGCGCTCGCCCTTGGCCATCCAGGCCGCCTGTATGCAACCGCGGGGTTGCACCCTCATCACGCCAGTGAGTGGGAGGCCTCGCTGGCAGCGCAAATCCGCGAACTGGCGGCGCAGCCGCAGGTCGTCGCGCTCGGAGAATGCGGACTCGATTATTTCCGCAATTATTCGCCGCAGGCCGACCAGCGCCGCGCCTTTGCCGCGCAGCTCGCGCTGGCGGCGGAAACCGGCAAACCGCTGTTCCTGCACCAGCGGGACGCGCACGCCGACTTTCTCGCCATGCTGCGCGAACACCGGCCACAGCTCGGGCCGGTCGTCGTCCACTGTTTCACCGACACGCAGGCCGCGCTCGAGGACTATCTTGCGCTCGATTGCCACATCGGCATCACCGGCTGGATCTGCGACGAACGCCGCGGCACCCACTTGCTCGACGCCGTCCGGATCATTCCGGATACGCGCCTGATGGTCGAAACCGACGCGCCCTATCTGCTGCCGCGCACCGCGCCCAAAACGAGCCACCGGCGCAACGAGCCGGCCTACCTGGTCTGGGTCGTCCGCGCGCTCGCCGCCGCGCGCAGGCAGAGCGAGGCGGCGGTGGCGGCGGCCACGAGCGCAACAGCGCGGGCGTTCTTTGGCTTACCGGCTCCGGAGTGATCAGTCGGTCACCGCGCCCTTGGAGGCGCTGCTGACCAGCCGCGCAAACTTGGCGAGCACGCCGCGCGTGTAACGCGGCGCCGGCGGTTTCCAGGCCGCGCGGCGACGTGCCAGCTCGGCATCGTCCACATTGAGCTGGATCAACTGACGGTGCGCATCGATGGTGATGCTGTCGCCGTCCTCGACCAGCGCAATCGGACCGCCGACGAAAGCCTCCGGCGCGACGTGTCCCACGACCATACCCCAGGTTCCGCCGGAGAAACGGCCATCGGTGATCAGGCCGACGCTTTCACCGAGCCCTTTGCCGATGATCGCGGAAGTCGGCGCCAGCATTTCGCGCATGCCCGGACCGCCCTTGGGCCCCTCGTAGCGAATGACCAGCACATCGCCGGGTTTGATCTTGTCGGCCATGATCGCGGCCATGCATTCGTCTTCGGAGTTGAACACCCGCGCCGGCCCGGTGATCGCCGGATTCTTCAGGCCCGTGATCTTGGCAACAGCGCCCTCCGGTGCCAGGTTGCCCTTGAGGATCGCAAGATGCCCCTGGCTGTACAGCGGCCGGTCGAATGGCCGGATCACGTCCTGATCCGCACGCGGGGTGTCCGGTACGTTGGCCAGCGCCTCGGCCAGCGTCTGCCCGGTGATCGTCAGCGCATCGCCGTGGATGAGCCCGGCCTTGAGCAGCATCTTGAGCACCTGTGGCACACCTCCGGCACGATGGAAGTCGGTGGCCACATACTTGCCCGAGGGTTTGAGGTCGCACAGCACCGGCACTCTGCGGCGGATCGCCTCGATGTCGTCGATCGCAAACGGCACCTGAGCCGCATGCGCGATCGCCAGATAGTGCAGCACGGCATTGGTCGAACCGCCAGTGGCCATGATCAGCGCGATCGCGTTCTCGATCGCCTTGCGCGTGACGATGTCGCGCGGTTTTAAGTCACGGCGGATCGCCTCCACCAGCACGCGCGCTGACTCCGCGACCGAATCCGCCTTCTCCGGATCCGGGCAGGCCATCTGGCTCGATCCGAGCAGCGACATGCCCAGTGCCTCGAACGACGAGGACATCGTATTCGCGGTATACATGCCGCCGCAGGCGCCGGTCGTCGGACAGGCGTTTTTCTCGATGCCTTCGAAATCTTCCTTCGACATCTTGCCGGCCTGGAACGCACCGACGGCCTCGAAGGACGAGACGATGGTCAGCGCCTGACCCTTCCAGCAGCCGGGCTTGATCGTGCCGGCATAGCAAAAGATCGCCGGCACATTCATGCGCAGCATCGCGATCATCGCACCCGGCATGTTCTTGTCGCAGCCACCGATCGCAAGCACGCCGTCCATGCACTGGCTGGACACCGCCGTCTCGATACTGTCGGCGATCACCTCGCGCGATACGAGCGAGTACTTCATGCCCTCGGTGCCCATGGAGATGCCGTCGGTGACGGTCGGCACACCGAAGGTCTGCGGCATCGCCCCGGCCTCGCGCAGTGCAGCGACGGCGCGGTCGGCCAGTGGCTGGATCCCGGCGTTGCACGGGTTCATCGTCGAATGCCCGTTGGCGACGCCGACGATGGGCTTGTCGAAGTCCGCATCGGTGAATCCGACCGCGCGCAACATCGCGCGATTGGGTGAGCGCTCGATGCCTTGGGTGATGAGGCGGGAGCGGCGATTCAACGGCTCGGACATGATTTCTGGCCCACGGCTGGAGAAAAGGGCCGTTATTGTACGCAGAGCAATCGCCGGCGCCGCAGCAACACCGCCAGCACGAGGCCGATCGACGCCAATGCGCCGCCGCCGCGGCCCTCATCCTCCGCGGCAGGCACCTGCAAGTTACCCTCGGGAATGGGTTCCGGGCTGCTGCGACATGGCTGGTTCTCGGTGCGGTCGCAAGCCGGCAAGCCATCCGCGCGTACCGGGATCGACACGGGTTGCGGCGCACGCCCGAACACCAGGCGCGTCGGCGTCTGCGGCCCGACATGCACACTGACCGTAGTCGGCAGCGGATTGAGCGCAAGCTGGCGGAAACCGGAAAACCCGAGCGGTGCCTCCACGTAAACCCGCAGCGCCGAACCGGCGTGGAAGGTGTGGGCCACCGGCATGATCTCGATGCGCAGCGGCGTGATCGCCCCGGGCGTGAGCGCTTGCACATCGGCCTGCCGATGGGTATGCACCGGCAGACGCGGCGTCGAGCGCACGGCGTCGAGCGCGCGGTGGGAAGCACGCAGCCAGCCGCGCTGGACGAACATCTCGCGGCCATCGGGACGCACCTCGACCAGCGACACCTGTAGATCCACATCGGATGCCGGAGTCGATATCCACACATCGAGGCTCGCCGGGCCCAAAATGCGCAAATCCTGATCGAGCGTCGGGGTCGTCAGCGCCACCGAACCGCCGGGGATCACCGGCAACAGATAGGTGAGTTGCGTCGGATTGGGCACCAGAATCAGCGTCAAGGTGCTCGGTGCCGGCAGCGGGTACAGATAGCTGAACATCCGCGCCGCGCTCGGTGGTTCGAAGCGCAGACTGCCATCAGGCTGCGCATAGAGCGTCAGTGTCTCGGGTTCAAGCGGCCAGCGATCGTAGAGCTCGACGACGGCCGGCTCGTAATCCGCAGTGGACATGCCTTTCCAGATCTGCAGCCGCGGCGCCGCAAAGTCCTGCGGCTGACCGCCGTGCAGAAAATGGTCCAGAAACGCGACCGCAAGCTCGCGAAACCGCGCGCTGTTGACGATGGTGCCGTGAGCGCCGTTGACCCCGACCATCCAGGTCCGCGACGGATCGAGCCGCTCGAAAGCATGCCAGGCACGCGACCCGAGCTGCTCGTCCTGCCAGGCCACCTGCCCTAGCACCGGTACGCTGATGCGTGCAAACAGCTCCGGGCTGAGGAAGCGTTCGTAGCGTTCGTCGCTGTCGGCGTAGGGAATCTGCGCCGCCTCGACAACGGTGATGTGTCGGGGATCGTTCTGCAGCGGGATAGCGGTACCGCAACGGGTATCACCCTGCAGCGTCTCGAACAGCGAGAACGGCGTGCCGACTTTCTGCATGAATGTCCACGCCGTCGCAAACGTCAGATTGAAGATGCCGCCTGGATAGGCGACGTCACGGTAAAGCTCGCCAAGCGGCACCATCGGCAAGACCGCCCGCAGCGCCGGTGGGCGCTGCACGGCCGTGGCCAGCGCAAGGATCGCCGGAAACGAAACGCCTGCTGCGGCCACGCGGCCGTCGTTCCACGGCTGCTGCGCGATCCATTCGACCACCTCGGCTCCGTCCGGACCCCAGCGCAGATCGAACGGACGCCACGTCCCCTGCGAACAGCCGGTGCCGCGCAGGCTCACGCCGATCACCGCGATGCCGCGCTCGATCAGACGCTCGCCGATGTTGGCAAAGCTGATGTCGTAGGGATTATTGCCGGCGTTGTAGCCGGAATAGACCAATGTGGCCGGGAAAGGACCGGCACCCGGCGGCAGATAAAGCGAGTAGCGAAGCTGGGTGCCGTCGGACAGCGGGATATAGCCGTAACTGGCAGCCGGCTCGGCTGCGAACGACGAACCGGCGCTGCCCATTAGCAACCCCAAAAGCCACCACATCCCGCACGCGCGCACGACCGCGCAGCGCATACGACATCCGGTTACACTTCGCGTCCAATTCCTTGCGTTGCGCGCTCCAGAAAACATCATCACGGCCCTGCCTGCGTCACCGACTCACGCGCTGTTCTGCACCCCGTTGATTTTGGAGCATGCCGGGATCGCCGGCGAGGCGATCGCGCGCGCTGGCGCCGGTTCGCGCGGTCTTGTGCAAGAAGCGCCAGGCCAAACCGGCGGATGCAGCCGCCAGCGCGACGATGAACCCCCACCACACGCCATAGGGGCCCTGTGCTGTCGCCAAGCTGAGCGTCAGTGCCACCGGCATGCCGATCGCCCAGTACGCCGTGATCGTGATCCATGCCGGCACGCGCGTGTCCTTGATGCCGCGCAGCGCCCCGTTTGCCGTGGCCTGGACGCAGTCGAAGAACTGGAACAACGCCGCAAAATACAGAAAACGCACCGCGACAGCCGCCACTGCGGAAGACTCGGTGTACAGCGCAACGATCGCATCCGACAGCAGCGCCATGAGTGTCGCCGACAGCAGCGAAAAGCCGATGCCCAGCAACATACCGGTCTCACCGCGCAGGCGTACCGCAGCGCCATCCCCTGCGCCGGCTGCGTAACCGACGCGCACGGTCGTTGCAAACCCGATCGACAGCGGCACCATGAAGGCCAGTGAAGCGACATTGATCGCGATCTGATGCGCGGCGATGACATCGGCTCCAAAACGCGCCATCAAGAGCGCACCGACATTGAACATCCACGCCTCCGCCGCGACGATCAGCGCAATCGGTCCACCCAGGCGCAGCACTTCCCAGGTTTCCGGGCCCAGGCGCGGCCAGCCCGGCCGGAACAACTCCAGTGCGCGCAGCCTCGGCAGCCGGCGATACAAAACCGCATAGACCGCCACCATCGACCAACCGCCCAGCACGCTCGCCCACGCACAGCCTTCCGGCCCCAGTGCCGGCAACCCCAGCCGGCCATACATCAACAGGTAATCGAAGACCGCGTTGACGGTGAACCCAAAGCTGCCGGCCACAAGCGCCGTATGCACGAGCCCGTGTCCCTCGGCGACGTTGCGCGCCACGAAACACAGCGCAAACGGCACAGTGGCCCAGGACAGGGCCATCAGGTAGTCCCGGGCGTCGTCAGCAACCGGCGGCGGCAAAGCGAGCACAGTGAGCACACCCGGCGTCGCCAGTCGCATCGCCAGCATCCACAGCAACCCCATCCCCAGCGCCAGCAGCAGCACGCCGCGCACGAAACTGCCGGTCTGCACGGCGGGCCTGCCGGCGCCGATGTGCTGCGCGACGATCGGCGAGCAGGCCATCAACATACCCGAGAACACGATGAATGCGAGAAACCAGACGTTCGCGCCCACGGCCACTGCTGCGAGCGCATCTGCGCCCAGCCGGCCGGCAAAAATCGTGTCCACGGTGGACATTCCCATGAACGTCATCTGCGTGGCGATGATCGGCAGGGCCAAGCGCAGATTGGCCTGCGCCTCGCAGCGCAATGCAGGCAGAATCGGGATCGACATCTCGTTGCAGGTCAGTATCTGCGGCCTAGGTAGCGGCGCAAAAGGAGAATGCGCGGGCGCGACAGTGTGCGCATGTGCGCGGCGCGATGCCAGTTCTCGCCCGGCAAACTGGCCGTTTCAGAGCCCGGACGGGTTGTTGGGTCGGGTTGCCCCGATCGCCAGCGGCTCACCCACTCGCCGCCAGCAGGCGGGCGTTGCCCCCGACCGCAGCGGTATTGACCGTGAGCGTGCGCTCGGTGACGAAGCGCAGCAGATAATGCGGACCGCCGGCCTTGGGCCCGGTGCCGGACAGCCCCTCGCCGCCGAACGGTTGCACGCCGACGACGGCGCCGGTCATGCCGCGGTTGACGTAGCAATTGCCGACGCGCGCACGCGCCTGGATACGCCGCCAGGTCGATTCGATGCGCGAATGCACCCCCAGGGTCAGACCGTACCCGGTGGCATTGATGGCATCGACGACGGCCTCGACATCGGCCGCCGCGTAACGAACCACGTGCAGGATCGGCCCGAAGTGTTCCCCACGTAGCTGCTCGATGCCGTCGATCTCGACCGCGCACGGCGGGAAGTACGTCCCGTGCAGACACGACGGCGGCACTGCCAGATGCTCGATCGGCCGGCCCACGCGCTTGATCGCACTGGCATGGGCCTCCAGCCGCGTGCGCGCATCGGCATCGATGACCGGACCGATGTCGGTGGCGAGCAGCCCCGGATCACCGATGACCAGCTCGCGCATCGCGCCCCTGAGCATGGCCAGCGTCTTGTCGGCGATCTCGTGCTGCAGATAGAGCACGCGCAGCGCCGAGCAGCGCTGGCCGGCAGACAGAAAGGCCGAATGGATCACATCCTTCACCACCTGCTCGGGCAAGGCCGAGGAATCGACGATCATGGCGTTCTGCCCGCCGGTCTCGGCGATCAGCGTCGCAATCGGCCCCGGCCGCGCGGCGAGCGTGCGGTGGATCGCCTGCGCGACCTCGACCGAGCCGGTGAAGGCCACGCCGGCGATGCGCGGATCGGCGACGAGCGTCGCCCCCAGCGCACCGGCGCCGAGGACGAGCTGGAGCACATCGCGCGGCACACCGCAGGCGTGCAGCAGACGGACCATTTCGAATGCCACGAGATTGGTCTGTTCCGCTGGCTTGGCGATGACGGTATTGCCGGTAACCAGGGCCGCGGCGATCTGCCCGGTGAAGATCGCCAGCGGAAAATTCCACGGCGAGATACAAACGAATACGCCCTTGCCGTGGAGCTGCAATTCGTTGTGTTCACCCGTCGGTCCCGGCAGCACCTCGGGGTGAGCCATCAGCCGGCGCGCGGATGCCGCGTAATAGCGCAGAAAGTCCACCGCCTCGCGCACCTCGGATACGGCATCGGTGACGGTCTTACCCGCTTCGCGGATCAGCAGCCGCATGAACTCGGCATGACGCTCCTCGAGCCGGTCTGCCGCACGTTCGAGCATCGCCGCACGCTGATCGACCGCGAGCGCATTCCAGCGCGCCTGGGCACCCAGCGCAGCGGCAACGACCTCGGGCACCCGCTCGACAGGCAGCGCCACCCACTCACCGAGCCGGCGCCGGTGATCGGCAGGATCGAGCACCGGCGTCACCTCGCCGCCGGGGCCCTCGCCGCAGGCCAGCAGCGAGGTCGCCCGCTGCGGCGGCCGGGCGGCGCCCAGCGCGGCCTGCAGACCCACCACGACGCTCTCGTCGGCGAGATTCAGTCCGTGTGAGTTGCGCCGCGCCGCGCCATACAAATCGACCGGCAGCGGCAGGTTCGGATTGGGCTTGACGGCGAGCCGTGCAACGACCGTCACCGGATCTTCGACGAGCTGCTCGGGCGGCACCTGCTCATCGAAGATGCGGTTGACGAACGATGTATTGGCACCGTTCTCGAGCAGGCGGCGGACCAGATACGGCAGCAAGTCCTCGTGCGATCCCACCGGCGCGTACACCCGGCATGGTACCGGCAGATCCTCGCCGACGACGCGGTACAAGGCCTCGCCCATGCCGTGCAAGCGCTGGAATTCATAGCCACTGTCATCGCCGGCGTAGGCGCGCACCGCGGCCACGGTATGCGCATTGTGCGTCGCCAGCATCGGGTAGAACGCATCGCGCGCCGCGAGCAGACGCCGCGCGCAGGCCATGTAGGCGACATCGGTGTTGGCCTTGCGCGTAAACACCGGATAGCCCGGCAACCCCTGCTCCTGAGCGCGCTTGATCTCGGTATCCCAGTAGGCACCCTTGACCAGGCGCACCGGAATACGCCGACCGCTGGTGCGTGCCAGCTGCTCCAGCCAGTCGATGACGAACAGGCCGCGTTTCTGGAAAGCCTGCACGGCCAGACCGAAGCCTTCCCATGGTCCGATCGATACGTCGCGGAATACCGCTTCGAAGACATCCAGCGACAGCTCCAGCCGGTCGGCCTCCTCGGCATCGACGGTCAGCCCGATGTTCTGCATCTGGGCAAGCTGGACCAGCCGCCGCAGCCGCGGCGTCAACTCATCGAGCACACGACCGCGCTGCGCGAACGCGTAGCGCGGATGCAAGGCCGACAATTTCACCGAGATGCCGGGCCGGCCGAACACCGGCGCATCATGGCTGCTCTCCGCAGACGCGCCGATCGCCGCGATCGCCTGCTGATAGGCATCGAAGTAGCGCTCGGCATCGCCGGCCGTGAGCGCCGCCTCGCCGAGCATGTCGAAAGAATGCAGGTAACGGCGCTGCTCGCGGGCGCGGGCGTTACGCAAGGCCTCCTGGATCGTACGCCCCATGACGAACTGCGATCCCATCAGGCGCATCGCCTGACGGATCGCCATGCGAATCACCGGCTCGGTGGACTTGCTGATCATGCGGTTGA
This sequence comes from Fontimonas thermophila, assembly GCF_900113085.1. GTDB lineage: Bacteria > Pseudomonadota > Gammaproteobacteria > Nevskiales > Nevskiaceae > Solimonas > Solimonas thermophila. Next base: position 114,222 of record NZ_FOOC01000005.1, read on the forward strand.
TCGCGGCGCGGAAGTTGCCGGTGGTCTCGGGCGAAAGCCGGACGATACGGCCGGTCAGCATCAGTCCCCAGGTCGAGGCGTTGACGAACAGGGAATCCGATGCTCCCAGATGCGCCTCCCAATCGGCGTTCGCGAGCTTGTCGGCGATCAACTTCTCGGCGGTTTCGTCATCGGGGATGCGCAGCAGCGCCTCGGCCAGGCACATCAGCAGCACACCCTCCTCGGAGGACAGGTCGTATTGCTGCATGAACGCATCGAGTGGGGATTGCGCGTCGCGCAGGCGGCGCACCCGTCGCACCCAGTCGGCGGCACGGTTTGCGATCGCCTCGGCGGCCGGCGGCGCGAGGCGGGCGATCGAGAGCAGACGATCGACGAGCGCCGTCTCGTCGGCGAGATAATGAGCCGTTATCGCGGCACGCCGCGCATCCCGCTCGGGCCATGCGTCGGCAAAGAGGTATGCGGGTTCAGCGTTCATGCCAGCAGGCGCTCACGGTGGACACCGCATTGTAGGCAGGACGGCAGACTCGCCCCTGAGGGCTTACCCCGAAACAGGTCTGGGCGAGACACGCCGGGCAGACCGCCCGGCGCTTTAGACCAGACCGAGATTGGCCGCCTTGAGCGCGGCTTCGGCGCGCGAGGACACGCCGAGTTTGCGGTAAACGGACTTGATGTAACCGGCCGCGGTATTGCGGCTGATGCCGAGCATCTCGGCAACTTCCGGCAACCGCATGCCCTTGGCGATCAGCATCAGCACCTCGCGCTCGCGCGGCGACAGCGCTGCCTCCTCTTCCTCCGGCCCACCGTCGACCGCCGCCTGGACCGGCGGCGCACCGAACGCCGCGAGCATGCGCTGCGCGACCAGCGCCGACAGCGGCGGCTCGCCGTCGGCAATGCTTCTGAGTGCGCGCCGCACCTTGGCATCGGGCTCGTCCTTGAGCAGATAACCCTGCACGCCGGCGCGCAGCGCGGCGAACAAATGCTCGTCGTCGGCGTAGATCGTCGTCACCACCCGCAAGCATTCGGGATACTGTTGGGCAGCGAACCGCAGCAAATCGATGCCGGAGCCGTCCGGCAGACCGAGATCGACCAGCACCAGATCGGGCTGATACATCGACAGCTTGCGCTGTCCCTCGCGTACCGATGCGGCAACGTAGATTTCGCAGTCGAAAACTTCCTGCAGCAGACCCGACAGCCACGCCGCCGCCGACGCGACGTCCTCGACCACGAGCGCACGTTCGATCTTTTTCATCGGCGCACATCCTGGATCAGGTTGCAGTCACCCGCGGCATGGAGTCATACCCGATCGATGGCCGAATTCTCTCATTCATGCGTTTGCCTGCGCGTTTGCCTGCAACGACAACAGCGGCACCTCCAGCACCACCTTGACTCCTCCTCCGGGTTCCTCGACCCAGCGCACGCTGCCTCCGAGCGAGGCCGCGCGTTCCTGCATGCCCGAGGTCCCGGTTCCGCCGGAGGCGGCGCGCAAGGCTCCCCCGTCGTTGGCGATCTCGAAGCTGAGCCATCCATCGCGGCAGGCGATGCTGACGCATATGGCGCGCGCACGGCCATGGCGGATCGCATTGGTCACGGCTTCCCGCATGATGCGGAACAGATTCAGCGCGCTGGCGCCTGCCACCACCACGTCCGGCGTCGCCGGATCTTGCCGCCATCCCAGATTCACGCCGAAGGCCTCCAAGCGCTGCTCCATCTCGTCGCGGATCTGCGCAAGGACCTCGAGCAGCGTTCCCGGCGGACGACGTGAGCGGGAGACGATATCACGCAGATCGTAGATGATCGACCGCACCAGGTCGGCCTGGCGCACGTCATCGACGGTGTGCAGCAACGCCAGCAACTTCACCCCGATGTCATCGTGCAGGTCACGGAAAATCTTGGCGCGCTCCTGAGCGGCGATTTGTTCGCGCTCGTGGGCATCGGGGAGCGGCGGCGGCACGGTCTGCGCCAGCCGGCGCGCTCGCGATGCCCGGACGCAGGTGCACGCGGCACACGCCGCGCAGCCGACCAGCGCGGCGATTGCGATGACGACGATGGCATTCACGAGCGACAAGCAGTCCTCCACCCAGGTGACAGGTGATACACGAGCGCGCACCCCCCTGTCGAGCCGAGCGGCAAACCGTCACAATGACGGCATGTCCGCCGCACTTGCCTTGGTCACCTGCCCGCACGATGCCGCCGAGCGTCTGGCAACGGCCTTGGTCGAGGCCCGGGTTGCCGCCTGCGTCAACATCGTCGCGCACGTGCGCTCGGTCTATCGCTGGAATGGCGAGCTGTGCCGCGACGACGAAGCCCTGTTGCTGATCAAGCATCCGTCCGCCGGTTTCGAGGCCCTGCGCGCCGCAGTGCTGGCCCATCATCCTTACGAACTTCCGGAGATCGTGGCGGTCGATCTGGACCGCGGCCATGCGCCCTATCTGGACTGGCTGCTCGCATCCTGCGCGCGCGCCCCTTAAAACCGCCCGCGCTTTTTGCCCGATCCACCGGACCCATGCGCAGCGTCCTGCTTTACATCCTGCTCGCTCTTGCCGCCGGCGCCGCCGGTTTTGGCGCATACCGTCTGTATGAATCCGCGACCGCGGCCGATCATCCCCTGCTCGGGCAACCGGCACCGGACGTCGTCCTCGCCGAACAGGATGGGCGGGCACTGCCTTTGTCGAACTGGCGCGGGCGCTGGGTCCTCGTGAATTTCTGGGCGAGCTGGTGCGCACCCTGCATGGAAGAGCTGCCGCTGCTCGTCGAAGCGCAGCGCCGCTATGGCGCGCAGGGCCTGCAAATCGTCGGACCTGCGCTCGATGAACGAGAAGCCGTATCTGCGGTCAGCGCGCGCCTGGGCATCACGTATCCGGTCATGGCCGACTTCGCCCGCGCCGATGCCGCGATGCAAGCGCTGGGCAATACCCAGGGCGCGCTTCCGTACAGCGTGTTGATCGACCCCGCCGGGCGGATACAGGAAATTGTGCTCGGCGCGCTGTCCGCGGACCGTCTGGAAAAATTGATTACCCGCGCCCTCGACTCGTCGTCGGACTGACAAAATTGCGCCGATCTGCGTGCAACTGCATGCATCTTGTCTTGTTTCTGCCGGCTCGTGCACAATGCCGGCAAACCGCATCCGAGTCGTTCTTTGAGCCATCTGTTGCTTCTCAACGGACCCAACCTCAACTTGTTGGGCACGCGCGAGCCCGGCCTGTACGGCCGCTGCACGCTGGCCGAGATCGAACAGGCGCTGTGCGCGCAGGCCCAAGAGCTCGGCCATCGCCTGACCTGCTTCCAGAGCAACCATGAAGGGGAGCTGGTCGACCGCGTGCAACAGGCCCGCAGCGAAGACGTCGCCTTCATCCTGATCAATCCGGGCGCCTATACCCACACCAGCGTCGCACTGCGTGACGCCTTGCTGGCGGTGGCGATCCCATTCATCGAGATCCACGTCTCGAACGTGTATGCGCGGGAGTCTTTCCGCCGGCATTCCTATCTGTCGGACATCGCATCCGGCATCATCATCGGCTGCGGTCCGCTGGGGTACCGCCTGGCGCTGCTGGCCGCCCACGAGCGGCTGGCGACAGCGTCACACAGCTAAGGTCCCCGCAGACCCACATCCGCCCTGGAGGGGCACCATGGACTTACGCAAGATCAAGACGCTCATCGAATTGGTCGAGCACAGCGGCATTTCCGAACTGGAGGTGCGCGAGGGGGAAGAATCCGTCCGGATCAGCCGTCACACACCGCCACCGGCCGCGGCCGTGCAGTACGTCGCGCCCCCTCCGGCCGTGGCGACCGCGCCTGCCACCGTCCCCGCAGCACCGGCAGCACCCGCTGCCACCACGCCTGCGCAACCCACGCCACCGGCCACGGCAGAGCGCAAGCCGGACCACCGGCACATCGTCCGCGCACCGATGGTCGGCACGTTCTACCGGGCACCCTCGCCCGGTGCCAAGCCTTTCGTCGAGGTGGGCCAGACGGTCAAGGTCGGCCAGGTGCTGTGCATCATCGAAGCGATGAAAATGCTCAACCAGATCGAGGCCGACAAAGCCGGCGTGATCGCCGAGATTCTCGTCGAGAACGAAAAACCGGTGGAGTACGACCAGCCGCTGTTCGTCATCGAATGACGCGGATCCCATGAAGCAGATCAAGAAGATCCTCATCGCCAACCGCGGTGAGATCGCCCTGCGCATCCTGCGTTGCTGCCGCGAGCTGGGGATCAAGACGGTGGCCATTTATTCGACGGCCGACCGCGAACAAAAGCACGTGGCATTGGCCGACGAGGCCGTCTGCATCGGCCCGCCGCAGGCCGGACGCAGCTATCTGAACATGGCGGCGATCATCTCCGCCGCCGAAGTCACCCAGGCCGATGCGATCCACCCCGGCTATGGCTTTTTGTCGGAGAATGCGGACTTCGCCGAATCGGTGGAAAAATCCGGCTTTATCTTCATCGGCCCACGTCCGGAAACGATCCGCCTGATGGGCTCGAAGACCAATGCCAAGGCCGAGATGATCGCCGCCGGCGTACCCTGCGTGCCCGGCTCCGAGGGGATATTGCCGGATGACGAGCACGCCTGCCTCGACATTGCCGCACGGATCGGCTATCCGGTGTTGATCAAGGCCGCATCCGGTGGCGGCGGGCGTGGCATGCATGTCGTGCGCGCCGAACACGAGCTGATCCAAAAAATCCAGCTCGCACGCGCCGAGGCACAGGCCGCCTTCCGCGATGGCAGCGTATTTATGGAGAAGTACCTGGAGACGCCGCGACACATCGAGTTCCAGGTGCTCTCCGACGGCCAGGGCAACGCCATCCACCTCGGCGAGCGCGACTGCTCCATGCAGCGGCGCAACCAGAAGGTCGTCGAGGAATCGCCGGCGCCCGGCATCACGGAGCAACAGCGGGCCGAAATCGGCGCACTGTGCGTGGCCGCGTGCAAGCGTATCGGCTACCGCGGTGCCGGCACCTTCGAGTTCCTCTATGAGAACGGGCAGTTCTACTTCATCGAGATGAACACCCGGATCCAGGTCGAGCATCCGGTGACGGAAATGGTCACCGGCATCGATTTGATCCGGGAGATGATCCAGATCGCCGACGGCCGGCCGCTGGCGCTGCGCCAGGAAGACATCGTCCTGCGCGGTCACGCGATCGAATGCCGCATCAACGCCGAACATCCGCGCACGTTTGTCCCATCACCGGGCGAGATCCGCAAATACCACGCACCAGGTGGCCCCGGCATCCGGCTCGACTCGCACTGCTATGCCGGTTACAGGGTGCCGCCGCACTACGACTCGATGATCGGCAAGCTGATCGCCTGGGGGCCGAACCGTACCTCCGCAATCGCCCGCATGCACCAGGCGCTGTCGGAGATGGTCGTCGAGGGAATCCACGTCAACATTCCGCTGCAGCGGCGTATCATGGCCGACGAGGTATTCGCCGAAGGCGCGCACCATATCCACTACCTGGAGTCGCTGCTGGGTCAGTGGGCGCAGGAGTCGGAGTGAGGCGCCGGTGCGCACCCCGCCCGATCCTTGGTGCGACTGACTACTGCGCGCACCACCGGCTGGCGCGCCGGCAATAGGCATTTCATCGGCCGACGCGGATAATCGGTAGCCAGTCCCCTTTTGCTTTGCTGACAAGGAGCATGCGATGAAACCCTATGGCCGCAAGGTCGCCATCCTCGGTGGTGTGCGCATTCCGTTCGCGCGCTCGAACACGGCGTACGCGACCAAATCCAACCAGGACATGTTGACCGCCGCGCTCAAGGGCGTGGTCGATCGCTTCCAGCTGCATGGCGAGCGCATCGGCGAAGTGCAGGCCGGCGCCGTGCTCAAGCACTCGCGCGACTTCAACCTGTGCCGCGAGTCGGTGCTCTCGTGCGGCCTGTCGCCGGACACTGCGGCATCCGACGTACAAATGGCCTGCGGCACCGGTCTGCAGGCGGCGATCAACGTCGCCAACAAGATCGCGCTCGGCCAGATCGAGTCCGGCATCGCCGGCGGTGTGGACACCACCTCCGACGCACCGATCGAAGTCAACGACCGGCTGCGCAAGATCCTGCTCGAAGTCAATCGCGCCAAGACCACCGGCGCGCGTCTCAAGGCGCTGGCCAAGTTCCGGCCGTCGATGCTCGCACCAGCCATCCCAACCAATGGCGAACCGCGTACGCGCATGAGCATGGGCCAGCACTGCGAGGTGATGGCCAAGGAATGGGAGATTTCACGCGCCGAGCAGGACCAGCTTGCCTACGAATCACACAAAAAAGCAGCGCGGGCCTATGAAGAGGGCTTTTACAACGATCTCGTGGTGCCGTTCGCCGGACTGACGCGCGACAACAACCTGCGCCCCGACGTCTCGCTCGAGAAGCTGGCGTCGCTCGCCCCAGCCTTCGACCGCAAATCCGGCCAGGGCACGCTCACCGCCGGCAACTCGACGCCGCTGACCGACGGCGCCTCAGCCGTGCTGCTCGCCTCTGAAGACTGGGCAAGCGCACATGGCTTCAAGCCGCTCGCCTATCTCACGCACGTGGAAACCGCTGCCGTCGATTTCGCCGGGCCGCGCAAGGAAGGCCTGCTGATGGCACCGGCCTATGCGGTGCCGCGCATGCTCGCGCGCGCCGGCATCACGCTGCAGGACTTCGACTTCTATGAAATCCACGAAGCCTTCGCCGCACAAGTGCTGTGCACGCTCAAAGCCTGGGAGGACCCCAAGTTCTGCAAGGAGCGCCTGGGTCTCGACAAACCGCTGGGCGCGATCGACCGCAGCAAGATGAACGTCAAGGGCGGCAGCCTGGCCACGGGCCATCCCTTCGCCGCGACCGGCGGCCGCATCCTCGCCTCGCTGGCCAAGATCATCCACGAAAACGGCGGCGGACGCGGTCTGATCTCGATCTGCGCGGCTGGCGGCCAGGGCGTCGTCGCCATCGTCGAGGGCGCCTGAAGCCTGACATCCGCCGCCTTGGGCGCATCAGGTGCATCAATTGCGCTGGCCATCAAAAGCCCGGCTCCGTGCCGGGCTTTTTCGTGCTATCTGAGAAGCTTCCCGCTGCAGCAATGCAAATCCGATTCGGCATAATCGACTCCTGCTTCATGGGGGAGTCTCGATGGATCTGCTACGCACCAAACCGGTCGAGCGCACGCTCGATGCCGATACCGGCCTCAAGCGTGAACTGACTGCTTTCGATCTGGTGATGCTCGGAATCGGCGCTATCATCGGCGCCGGCATTTTCGTGCTGACCGGCATCTCAGCCGCAACCCACGCAGGGCCGGCCGTGGTGCTGTCCTTCGTCGTCGCCGGCATCGCCTGCGCCTGCGCGGCGCTCTCTTATGCGGAACTCGCGTCCTCGGTCGGCGGCTGCGGCAGCGCCTATGGCTATGGGTATGCCGGACTGGGCGAATTCGCGGGCTGGGTGATCGGCTGGATGCTGCTCGCCGAATATGCGATCGCGGTCGCCGCCGTGGCCGTCGGCTGGTCCGGCTATCTCGCCAATGGATTGCAGACGATCGGCATGCCGATCCCCGCGCACTTGCTGCACGGCCCTCTGGACCCGCAGTCTCCGGGACTGATCAATCTGCCGGCGGCGCTGCTGCTGGCGTTCCTCGCGGTGCTGATCGCCAGCGGCGCGAAGGTCAGCGCACGCGTGAACATGATCATCGTCTTCGTCAAGCTGGCGACGATTCTCCTGTTCATCGCCGTTGCGCTGCCGCACGTGGACGCCGCGAACTGGACGCCCTTCATCCCACCAGTGGAAACCGCCGAAGATGGCAGCACGCGCTTTGGCGTGATGGGCATTTTTGCCGGGGCCGCGATCGTCTTTTTCGCGTATATCGGCTTCGATGCCGTCTCGACTTCGGCCGAGGAGACGCGCCATCCGCAGCGCGACCTGCCGATCGGCATCATCGGCTCGCTACTGGTCTGCACAGTGCTCTACATCGCCGTATCGGGACTGCTGACCGGCATCGTCAACTACCGTGAACTGAACGTGCCCTCTCCGGTTGCCCACGCCTTGCTGCGTATCGGCGAAAACTGGGCTGCGGGCCTGATCTCGATCGGCGCGATCGCCGGGCTGACGACCGTCTGCCTGGTGATGTATTTCGCCCTGACGCGTCTGCTGTTCGCGATCTGCCGGGATGGTCTGCTGCCACGCTCGCTGGCCACCATCCATCCACGCACCGGCACACCGACACGCATCGTCGTGCTGGTCGGTATCATCATGATCGGCATGTCGGGCTTCGTGCCTCTTGATAAACTCGCCCACCTCGTCAACATCTCCACGCTCGCCGCCTTCGTCGTCGTCTGCGCTGGCGTGATCGCCTTGCGCCGTACCCGTGCAGACCTGCCGCGGCCATTCAAGGTGCCGCTGTATCCGTTCGTGCCGCTGCTGGGCATCGTCGTGTGTATCTGGCTGATGCTCAACCTGCCGTGGGTGACCTGGCTCGCCTTTGCGCTGTGGATGGCGTTGGGCCTGGCGATCTACTTCCTGTACTCGTACTCGCACAGCGAGCTGGCGCGCAAAACCTGATTCTTGCCGCGTCCGTCGATACTTTGACGTCCTAAATTGACCACGGAACCCGACCGCTCATGGACGCTTTCTTCGCCGCGCTCGACGCGATCAATGCCGTCATGCTCGGCGTACCGATGCTGCTGTGCCTGCTGGCCGTCGGCATCTTGTTCACCCTGTGGAGCGGCTTTGGCCAGTGGCGTTCGCTGACCCACGGCGTACAACTCATCCGCGGCAAAGTGCCCGGCATCTCCGGCGAGGGCCCCGGTGCGTTATCGCATTTCCAGGCATTGTCGGCGGCGCTGTCGGCCACCGTCGGCCTGGGTAACATCGGCGGCGTGGCCATCGCCGTGTCGATCGGCGGCCCCGGCGCGGTGTTCTGGATGTGGGTGGTTGGTTTTGCCGGCATGGCGATCAAGAGCACCGAAGTCACGCTGTCCCTGCTCTACCGCAACACCGACGATCCAGCCAATCCGCACGGCGGAACGATGTGGGTCTGCAAAAAAGGATATGCGCAACTATCCCCGCGACTCACCGGCCTCGGCGCCCTCGCCGGCGGACTGTTCGCCGTCGCCTTGATCCTGTTTGGTTTCACCGGCGGGAACATGTTTCAGGCCTGGAATGCGGCCGAGATCGCGCGGGCTTATTTCGGCGTGCCGAGCTGGATCTCCGGCGCCATCATGACCGTACTCGTCGGCGCGGTGATCCTCGGCGGCATCCGCCGGATCGGCCAGATCGCAGGCGTGCTCGTGCCGATCATGTGCGGTCTTTATGTCATCGGCGCACTCTACGTCATTGCCGTCAATCTCGATCGCATTCCCGAAGTCTTTTCGCTGATCTTCCACAGTGCTTTTGCGCCCGCGCAGGCCACGGGTGCCTTCATCGGCGCGAGCCTGGGCACGGCCTTCATTTTCGGCATGAAACGCGCGCTGTTCTCGTCAGAGTCGGGCCTGGGTTCCGCGCCAATCGCCCATTCTGCGGTGAAAACACCGGAACCGGTGACCGAAGGCGTGGTCGCCGGGCTCGAACCTTTCGTCGATACTCTCATCATCTGTACGATGACGGCGCTGGTGATTCTGATCAGCGGCGTGTGGAACCGCGGCCCCGCCGTGGTCTGGGACACGCCGCCAGCACTCACCGAGGTCGCGCCTGGACGCTGGGCGCCCGCGCCCATACCCTTGCCAGCCAGCGCAGAGCCGACGCTCGCCGCAGGTGATCAGGTCTTCATCGTCGTCGAGGATGCGCAAGGCGTGCGCAGCAAGCTGTTCGGCAACGTCACCGGCCGGGCCAGCGAGCGTCGCATCGACTGGCGGCCGCTCGCCGCGATGACCGCACCGCGCGTGGTCGAGAACGGTATTTTCGCCGATTACCCGGGATCGACGCTGACCGCCAAAGCCTTCGATTCCGCACATCCCGGCCTGGGACAATGGATGGTATCGATCACCGTCTGGTTGTTCGCGATTTCGACGATGATCACCTGGAGCTATTATGGGGAGCAGGGTGTCGTGTACCTCGCCGGTACGCGTTGGGTTCTGCCGTATCGCCTGCTCTGGTGCGCGCTGATCTTCGTCACCTGCCTGGGCTTCATCCGTACCGACAGGGAGCTGGATACCTTCAGCACCGTGGCGCTCGGTTTCATGCTGGCGATCAATCTGCCGACGATGCTGCTGCTCGGACACAAGGCCATGGCGGCTTATCACGACTACTTCGCACGCCGGTCACGCGGCGAGATCGGACAGCACCGGCGCACCTAGGCCAGAGAACCAGGAATCCAGCGTCTGTCGACACACAAACGACGAAATCGTGCCGAGCCGATGATCACCATTGCTGAGCACCGACAGGACACACGCAGCGGGGTGCTGTTGGTCAACCTCGGCACGCCGGACCGACCCACGGTGCCAGCGATTCGCCGCTACCTGCGCGAGTTTCTCAGCGACCCGCGTGTCATCGAGACACCGCGCGCAATGTGGCTGCCGATTCTCTACGGCTTCATCCTGCCGTTGCGCCCGCGCAAGCTCGTACACGCCTATGCCAGTATCTGGACATCCGAGGGCTCGCCCCTGCTCGCCATCGGACGGGCCCAGCAGGCGGCATTGCAGCGCCGACTGGGCGAGGACACACCGGTCGCCCTGGCGATGCGCTACGGTCGGCCTTCGATCGGGGATGCGCTCGACACCTTACTCGCGCAGGGCGTACGCCATCTGGTGGTGCTGCCGCTCTACCCGCAGTATTCGGCGACGACGACGGCCTCGGTCTACGATGCGTTGTTCACTGCGCTCAAACACCGGCGGTGGATCCCGGAATTGCGTACGCTGAGCGGCTATCACGACGACGCAGGTTATATCGACGCGCTCGCCGCGAGCGTCCAGCGTCATTGGGACCGTCACGGCCGCGGCGAGCACCTGCTGATGTCCTTTCACTCGATCCCGCTGCGCTATTTCCAGGCCGGCGATCCGTATTACTGTTTCTGCCAGAAGACTGCCCGCCTGCTCGCAAATGCCTTGCACCTCGCCGACGGGCAATGGAGTGTCGGCTTTCAGTCGCGCGTGGGGCGCGCACGCTGGCTGTCGCCGTACACCGATGCGCGCATCACCGAACTCGCCCGCCATGGCGTCCGCACACTGGATGTGATTTGCCCGGGCTTCGCGGCCGACTGCCTGGAGACCCTCGAAGAAGTCGCGCAGCGCTATGCCCGGGATTTCCGTGCTGCGGGCGGCGAGACGCTGCGCTACATACCGGCCCTCAACGCTGATCCCGCACACATCGAAGCGCTCGCAAGCCTCATCGAGCGGGCACGAGCCGGCTGGACACCGGTAACCCAAGACCAAGAGACGGTTCACGAACGCGAGCGGCGCGCCCAAAGCTGCCTGCGTATCCTCGGGATTTGAGGCTGGCGGCACACGCGTGGCGTGACCATCGCCCCAAACGAAAACCCCCGCTGCATCTGCAGCGGGGGGTTTGTCGTCCCAAACCGCAAGGCGAAAGGTTAGCGCCCGGCCGTCGTACGCACCTCGGCACGGCGGTTGGCGGCGCGGCCCTCGGCAGTCGTATTCGGTGCCACCGGCTTGGACTCGCCGAAGGACGTCGTATCGATGCGGTCGCCGGCCACACCCTTGCGCATCAGGTACTGCTTGACGGCATTGGCGCGGCGCTCGCCGAGACCCATGTTGTAGCCCTCGGTACCGGTCCAGTCGGTATGGCCATCGACCTTGACCCGCAGCGTCGGATAACGCTCGCTCAGGGAGTTGATGGTCTTGGCGGCGTCGTCGAGCATCTCCTGCGCGTAGGCGCTCAGGTCGGAACGGTCGAACGCAAAATGCACATCCTCGAACCGCAGCTCCGATCCTTCACCGATGACGCGGAAACCCTTGCCGCTCTTGCCGACCGGGCAGCCGTCGGCATCGACAGCGAGACCCTTGCTGGTACCCGGGCACTTGTCCTTGGCATCCGGCACGCCGTCTCCATCGCTGTCTGCAGTCAGCGGACAGCCCTTGGTATCGACCCGGGTACCCTTGGGGGTACCTGGGCACTGATCAGACGCATCGGGAACACCATCACCATCGGCATCGCCGCTGCTCTGGTCATCCACCGCCTTTGGCCCCAACGCGGCCACCAGGCCGATGCGGACCACCGGTTCCTCAAAGTCGCCGACACCGGCCAGCTCATCGGTGCCCACCCACCGGTAGCGGACATCGGCGCGCATGCCGATGTCGCCACTGCCGACATCGAAATACTTGAAGAAGCCGACACCGATGTCCCCAAAAGGATCGGTCGAACTGCCAGTGCCGCTCTTCAGATCGGTCTGGATCGCACCGATACCGAGGCCAACGTACGGGGAAAACCGGCGATCGCGGGAATAGAAGAACAGGCTGTCGAGCCGGCCGCCATACTCGCGCCAGGTGTTGCCGCCAGCGCCGGCCTTGTCGAACTGGCCGTGGAACGCACCGAACTCCAAGCCCCAGTACTCGCTCAGCGCCTTACCTGCGCCGAGGAAGAAACCTTGTCCTTCATCGGAGACGCGGTCGTCGTCCTCGAAGACATAACTGTAGCCGCCGGTCACATACGGACGCATCTCATCGGCCGCCGACACCGCCATGGGTGCCAGTACCCCCAGAATCAGCGCAACTCCGGCGCCGGTTGTTCTTCTCATCGCTTGATCTCCAACCTGTCTGATGACTCCAACGAGCTGACAACCCGCCCAAGGCTGTGCGTATCATTATGCTGAATGCAGGGCTCGCACAGCGTGAACTTCGGCACGCTGCCCTTTTGCATCGCTGGCCGCCGGATCCGGCAGCACGCCTGCATTGTGCCTCGACTGATGCGAGTTTTCCACTATGTGATACCGCGGAGCCCCGGCTTGAGCGCTTTTCTGACGGAATACGGCCTTTTTCTTGCGAAGACATTGACGGTACTGGCAGCCGTCTTGGTGGTGCTCGCCGCCGCCATGACGGCGATCCGCGAACAGAGCGTCCACCGCCGGGGCGACCGGCTCGAGGTGCATGACCTCAACGAGCGCTTCCGCGGACTGGCCGACAGCGTGCGCGATACGCTGCTCTCCGACGCCGCGCGCAAAGCACTGCACAAGCAGCGCCGCAAGCAAGCCAAGGCCCGACGCAAGGGTGATACCCCAACACGCAGACCCCGCTTGTTCGTACTCAATTTCCGCGGCGATCTGCATGCGCATGCCGTCGATGAACTCCGCGAGGAAATCAGCGCGGTGTTACAGGTGGCCGAATCCGGCGACGAGGTGCTGCTGCGCCTGGAGAGCGAAGGCGGACTGGTCCATGCCTATGGCCTGGGCGCGTCCCAGCTCGCGCGCTTCAAACAGCGCGGCATCCCATTGACCGTAGCGGTGGACAAAGTGGCGGCGAGCGGCGGGTATCTGATGGCCTGCGTCGCCGATCGCATCATCGCAGCGCCGTTTGCGGTTATCGGCTCGATCGGTGTCGTCGGCCAGCTGCCGAACTTCAACCGCCTGCTGCGACGCATGGACATCGACTATGAGCTGCATACGGCGGGCGAGTTCAAGCGCACGCTGACACTGTTCGGCGAAAACACCGAAGCCGCCCGCGCCAAGTTCCGCGAGGAACTCGAGGAAACCCATGCGCTGTTCAAGCAATTCGTCGCCGAACACCGGCCGCAGCTGGATCTCGCACGCGTGGCCACCGGTGAACACTGGTTCGGTGCGCGCGCGCTCGCGCTCAAGCTCGTCGATGCGCTGCAGACCAGCGACGACTACCTGCTGCAGAAAATCGATGAGGCTGATCTCGTCGAGCTGCGCTTCCGCCGCCATCGGACGCTGTCCGACCGTCTGGCGCGCGGCCTCATCCGCCTGGGCGGCGGCCTGCTGCGCGGTGCGCAGGATATGGCAGGGACACGCTGGCGCTGAATCCGCGCACGGGTAACATGGCATCCGTCACCGTCACTCAAACAATAGGAGACCGCCGATGAGGCTGATCAGCCGCAGCTTTCGGCCGAATGGCCGCATCCCCGGGCGCTGTGCCTTCGCCGTCCGCAGCCCCAAGGGCCACGTCCGCCTCTCTGCCAACCGCAACCCACACCTCGCTTGGTCTGGCGCCCCGGTGGGCACGCGCAGCTTCGTGCTCACCTGCATCGATGCCGACGCCCCCACACGCCCCGACGATGTCAACCAGGAAGGACGCGAAGTGCCGGCGGATCTGCCGCGCGCGCCCTTCGTGCATTGGCTGATGGTCGACATCCCGCCAGAGGTCACCGAGCTCGCCGAGGGCAGTTGCTCGGACGGCGTCGTCGCGCGTGGCAAGACCGCGCCGCCCGGACCTGCGGGCGCGCGCCAAGGCATGAACGACTACACCGGCTGGTTCCAGTCCGATGCCACGATGGCGGGCACCTACCTCGGCTATGACGGCCCCTGCCCACCGTGGAACGATGCCCGTATCCACCACTATACGTTCGAAGTGCTTGCCACCGATCTCGAACGCTGCCCGGTCGAGGGCCCCTTCACGCTGGCAGATTTGCGTGCGGCGCTCGATGGCCATGTGCTGGCCCGGGCGTCGCTGGTCGGCCGCTACAGCCTGAACCCGCGGATTCGCATTCGCTAGACAAGCACACATCCGTGAAACTTGATTGCCGATGCGCGGTCTGAGCAGCGCTGCCGCACCGGCAGATGACTCGAGAAGAACACAGATGTCCACAAAACTTGCCGTCAAGATTGTCGCGCCGCTGGCGGTCTCGGCTTCGCTCGTCGCCGCGGCGTTTCTGATGTCGGGCGCACCCCCCAGCGTCCATGCCGATATCCCCATGGCTCCGCCCGCCACGGCCAGCACCCAGCAGGGCCTGCCGTCGCTGGCGCCGATGCTCAAGCAGGTGATCCCCGGGGTCGTCAACATCTCGGTCACCGGCCTGGTCGCGGTGCAGAATCCGTTCGGGCCGTTCATGGAAGACCCCTTCTTCCGCCGTTTCTTCGGCATTCCGGACACACCCCAGGAACGCGAGTTCCAGTCGGTCGGCTCCGGGGTCATCGTCGATGCCGCCAAGGGTTATGTGCTCACCAACAACCACGTCGTCGAGAACGCAAAAGAAATCAAGGTGCGCCTGAACGATGACCGCGAGTTCGTCGCCAAGCTGATCGGACGTGATCCGGACACCGACATCGCAGTCCTGAAAATCGAGGCCGACAAACTTTCGGCAGTGCCGATGGGCGACTCCGATACGCTGCAGGTCGGTGATTTCGTCGTGGCGATCGGCTCGCCGTTCAACCTGCGTCAGACCGTCACCAGCGGTATTGTCAGCGCACTCGGGCGCACCGGCGTCGGTGACGGCTATGCTGACTTCATCCAGACCGACGCCTCGATAAACCCTGGCAACTCCGGTGGCGCCCTGGTCAATCTGCGTGGCGAGCTGGTCGGGATCCCGTCGATGATCTACTCGCGCTCCGGCGGCAACATCGGCATCGGCTTTGCCATTCCGGTGAATCTGGCCAAGAGCGTGATGAACCAGCTCATCGAATACGGCGCGGTGCAACGCGGCCGCATTGGCATCACCGGCCAGGATCTGACACCCGATCTGGCCAAGGCGTTCGGCCTTAAAGACACACGCGGCGTCGTGATCACGCGCGTGTTGCCCAAGTCGCCCGCTGAGAAGGCCGGCCTCAAGCCCGAGGACGTGATTCTTGAGGCCAACGGCAAGCCGCTGGAGGGCATGGCCCAGCTGCGCAATATCGTTGGGCTGTTGCGCGTCGGCGACAAAGTCCAGCTCAAGATTCTGCGCGATGGCAAACCCCGCCTGGTCACCGTCACCGTCGGCAAGGACGACGAAGCCGCCTCCGCCGGAGACGACTTCGATCCCCGGCTCGCCGGAGCGACTTTCGCCCCGCTCGACGACAGCACGCGCACCAGCGCCGGCGTCGATGCTGGGATCGTCGTGCAAAGCGTGCAGCCGGGCTCCCCGGCGATGCGATCCGGCCTGCGTCAGGGAGACATCATCCTTTCGGTCAACCGCAAACCGGTAGCCACGCTCGAGGAATTCCGTGCGCTGACGAAATCCAAGGGCCAGTTGCTGCTGCACGTCCGCCGCGGGCAGGGCGCGATGTTCCTGCTCTTGCAGTGAGTGCGGCTTAAGCCCCAAATCTTCCTGCGCCGGCATTGCCGGCGCATTTTTTTTGCTGGAAACTGTTACGCATGATCGACGCCGAAATCCAGCAGCTCGAAGAACGCGTCCAGCGCCTTATCGCCGCCTACCGGCAGGCGCGTCTGGAGCAAAAGCGCGCGCTGCAGGAGCGCGACCGCCTGCTTGCGCTCAACGCCGAGCTGCGCCGTCGCATCGAAGCGATCGTCGAGCGGGTGCGCTCGCTGGAATCCGAGCAAGAGGCGTCGCCGTGACCAGCCGTAAATCCGCCGACGAACCCTTAAGCGTCACCGTGCGCATCATGGGTAAGGAATACAGCGTCATGTGCCCGCCGGAGGAACACGAGGCCTTGGTCAAGTCCGCGGACTACCTCAACGAACGCATGACCAGCATCCGCCGTCGCGGCAAGGCGTTGGGCACCGAAAAGATCGCGATCATGGCCGCGCTCAACATCGCCCGCGAGCTGCTCGAGCTCAAAGGGGTGGAGGGCGTGGCCAACGCAAGCCCGGAAGCCGTGCAGCGCCTGCGCCAGCTGTCGCTTGACATCGATTCGACGCTGTCGCTGGAGTGATGCACTGACCCGATGGACGGTACACACCGCCACCATCGCCGCAGGCGGTCGATGCTATGCTAGCTCCGTGTCTCCTGCGGTGTTCGACGTCCGGTTTGGAACCCCTTGAGCCTATTTGCAAACCCCGGGAGCCTCAACCGTGCCGGGCGTGCAGGCCCACCGTGCAGTGGGAAGCCCGATGGCATGGCGCGGCACCCACTTGAGACTTCGTCTCAAGGTCGATGACCGGATGACGGCACAGGCGGGAGACACCTTGGACAAACGCGCGCTGCGCCGCGAACTGCGGTTGCGGCGCGCTGCCGTTCCGGCGGCCGCGCGGCTGCGTGCAGCCCGCAGCGCCGCCGCGAAGCTGGTGCGTCTGCCCGTGTGGATGCGGGCGCAGCATGTCGCGCTGCATCTCGCCCGCGGCAGCGAGCTGCCGACGGCGCCGCTGATCGAACACGCCTGGCGTCAGCACAAACGCATCTACGTCCCGCGGCTGTCGGGCACCCGCGGCATGCACCTCGTCGCACTCAAACCCGGCACGCGGCTGCGGCGCAATCGTTACGGCATTCTCGAACCGGCGGGGCGCGGTGCGTATTGCCCGCTACGCCGCCTTGATCTGCTGCTCGCGCCTCTGCTGGCCTTCGACGCCCATGGCCACCGTCTGGGCGCCGGCGGCGGCTATTACGACCGCCTGCTGGCACGGCGCCGGATGCGGCGACCGGTGTGCCTGGGCTGGGCACTGTCGCTGCAGGAGATCCCCCGTGTGCCATGCGATCCCTGGGACCAGCGGCTCGATGGCATCGTCACCGAGAAAGGACTGCGATGGCCTACTGGCTGATGAAATCCGAGCCCAACTGTTTTTCGATCGACGACCTGGCGGCGCGGCCGGATCAGACTGCCGGCTGGGACGGTGTGCGTAACTACCAGGTGCGCAATATGTTCCGCGACCAGATGAGGATCGGCGATCAGGCCTTCTTCTACCACTCGAGCTGTGCGGTACCGGGCATCGTCGGCATCATGCGCATCGTCTCCGACGCCTATCCGGATCCCACCCAGTTCGACCCGCGGGCCGATCACTACGACCCCAAATCGACACCGGAACATCCGCGCTGGCTGCAAGTCGATGTAAAGTTCGAGTGCAAGTTCGCCCGGCCGGTGACACTGGCAACGCTGCGCGCGCATCAGGAACGGCTCAAGGGCTTGCAGGTGCTGCAGCCAGGCAACCGGCTGTCGGTGACGCCGGTGCGCGAGGACCACTGGCATTACATTCTGCAACTGGCGTCGTAAACGCCGACGCTGCTCAATCGGTGCCAAGAAACAACCGGTACGCCGGATTGTCGGTTTCCTCGGCGTATTCGTAGCCGAGCGCATCCAGCGTGCGCCGGCACTCGGCCAGCTCTTTCTTCGGCACCTGCAGACCACAGAGCACACGGCCATAGGCCGCGCCATGGTTGCGATAGTGGAACAGCGAGATGTTCCAGCGCGAACCGATGGCGTTGAGAAAATCCAGCGCCGCTCCGGGCCGCTCCGGGAATTCGAAGCGGAACAGGCGCTCGTCGGGCAGCCCCGGGCAGCGGCCGCCGACCATGAAGCGCACGTGGACCTTGGCCATCTCGTTGGCCGACATATCGACCACCTCATAGCCACCGTCGCGCAGCGCCTCGAGCACGATTTGGCGCTGTTCGGGCCCGTCGGTGAGCTTGATGCCGACGAAGACGTGCGCCGCGCGCGGTGAGGCATAGCGGTAATTGAACTCGGTGATCACACGGCGACCGATCTGGCGCAGAAACCGCTTGAACGAACCCGGCTGTTCCGGAATCGTCACCGCGAGCAGCATCTCGGCCTCGTCACCGAGCTCGGCGCGCTCGGCGATGTGACGCAGGCGGTCGAAGTTGAGATTGGCACCGGAGACGATCGCCGCGAGCGTCTGGCCACGCACGCCGTGCTCGTGCACCCAGCGCTTGAGCCCGGCCAGCGCCAATGCCCCAGCAGGTTCGGGCAGCGATCGATTCTCGTAGAAGGCATCGCGCGTTGCGGCGCAGATTTCATCCACGCTGACCAGCACGCAGCCGTCGACGAGATGGCGGGCCACGCGGAAATTCTCCTCGCCGATCTGTTTGACCGCGACACCATCGGCGAACAGCCCAACCTGTGGCAACACGACGCGCCGACCGGCGCGCATCGCCGCTTCGAAACAATTCGAGTCTTCCGGCTCGACGGCGATCACCTTGGTGCCCGGCCGCACAGCCTTGATCCAGGCCGCAACCCCGGCAAGCAGTCCGCCCCCCCCGACTGGCACGAACACCGCATCCAAATGCCCGCACTGTTCCAGCAACTCGCGACCGATCGTGCCTTGTCCGGCGATGACATCGGCATCGTCGTAAGGATGGATCATGGTCATCCCTTTCTCGGCGGCCAGAACCTGCGCGTGCTCGTAAGCCTCGTCATAGGTATCGCCGTGCAGAATCGCCTTGCCCCCTAGCGCACGCACGGCTTCCACCTTGAGGCTCGGTGTGGTGCGCGGCATCACGATCCAGGCCGTAAGACCGCGCCGCCGGGCAGCCAGCGCGACGCCCTGCGCATGATTGCCGGCCGAGGCGGTGATCACGCCGCGTGCGCACTCGGCATTGTCGAGCTGGGCGATCTTGTTGTAGGCGCCGCGCAGCTTGAACGAGTACACCGGCTGCGTGTCCTCACGCTTGAGCAGCACGCGGTTGCCCAAGCGCTGCGATAGCTTGGCCGCTTCCTCGAGCGGAGTGATCACGGCGACGTCGTAGACACGTGCCGCCTCGATACGGGCTCGATAGGCATCGAGCAGTCGCAGGAGGTGGTCGGGAGCCGGTTTGACCCGGGAGGAGGATTTCACGGCGTACCTGCCTTGATCGCGGGAAAAATGCTTGGGATGAGCCCGAGGGCGCGATGCCCTATCATACCGCGCACCTTCCCCCACCCCTTTTCGTACCACGCATGTCCTCGGCGATCGCCTTCATCGGCGGCGGCAACATGGCGGCCAGCCTGATCGGTGGCCTGATCGCGGCTGGCCGGCCGGCCACCGAGCTGCGCGTCTGCGAGATCGACGCCGACCGGCGTGCCTGGCTCGCGCAGACCTTCGGTGTTGACACTTTCGAAGCGGCCGCCGACGCCATCGCCGGCGCCAGGGGCGTCGTCCTCGCGGTCAAACCGCAACAGATGCGCAGCGCCCTCGGCGGGCTGACGATAGCGCCCGGGACCATCGTCGTCTCGATCGCTGCGGGAATCCGGCTCGACACGCTACAACGCTGGCTCGGCGAGGGCCTGCATTATGTGCGCTGCATGCCCAATACGCCGGCCCTGATGCGCTCTGGCATCACCGGGCTGTATGCCGCACCCACAACCCCCAAGGACGCACGCCAGCTCGCCGAGGACATCCTCGGCGCTGTGGGTGACTGTGTCTGGCTCGAGGACGAAACCCAGATCGACGCCGTCACCGCACTGTCCGGTTCGGGCCCGGCGTATTACTTCCTGCTGACCGAGGTCTTACGCGAGGCGGCAGCCGCGCTTGGGTTGCCCGCCGACACCGCAAAGCGGCTCGCACGCCAGACCTTCATCGGCGCCGCGCGCATGGCGGAGACGGGAACCGACGTCGCTCTTCTGCGCGCACAGGTCACGTCCAAGGGCGGCACCACCGAAGCGGCGGTGCAGCACCTGGAAACCGCAGGACTACGCCGGCTGTTCGCCGAGGCGCTGGCTGCGGCCGCACGCCGGAGTGCCGAATTGGGCGAACTGTTCGCTCGGGAGGACTGATGGGCGCAAACGCTTCCAACGCGATGCTGTTTCTCGTCACCACGCTGTTCGATCTGGCGATCTGGGTATTCCTGCTGCGCATCATCCTGCAGGCGGTGCGCGCGGATTTCTACAATCCGATCTCGCAGGCGATCTGGCAGATCACGCGCTATCCCACGGACTGGCTGCGCAGCGTCGTCCCCAATGTCCGCAACATCAACATTGCGGCTGCGCTGGTGGTGCTGCTCCTTGGCATGCTGTACGTCCACGTCGTCGTCGGCATGCTGGGGTTTAGCGTCGGAACCGCCCCGGCGCTCGGATACACCGTGCTCAAGATCGCGGCTCTGACGATCAACCTCTATACCTTCACGATCTTCGTGCAGGCAATCCTCTCGTGGTTCGGCCCCGGCGTAAACAATCCGGCGAGCAATATCCTGTGGAGCGTCAACGAACCCCTGCTGCGTCCGGCGCGCCGCATCCTCCCACCGCTGTCGGGCCTCGACCTGTCGCCGCTGGTCGTGATCCTGCTGCTGCAAGTCATCAACCGCCTGCTGCCGCTGCCCGGTGTCTTCCGCTGACGTGCCGATGAGCACCGCCGACTTCCCCGCCGACTCCGTGGGGCTGGTCACGCCCCGGCGCATCCCCATCTCGCAGCCCTTGACGCTGGATTGCGGACGCACACTGCCGCGCCACGAGCTGATGGTGGAAACCTATGGCGAGCTCAACGCCGCCCGCAGCAACGCCGTGCTCATCTGCCATGCACTGTCCGGCGACCACCACGCAGCCGGCTATCACGGCACCGAGGATCGCAAACCGGGCTGGTGGGACAACTGCATCGGGCCCGGCAAACCGATCGATACCCGCCGTTTCTACGTCGTGGCGCTGAACAATCTGGGAGGCTGCCGCGGCTCGACCGGCCCCAACACGATCAATCCCGATACCGGCAAGCCGTACGGTCCCGATTTTCCGCTGCTGACCGTACGCGACTGGGTCCGCTCGCAGGCACTGCTCGCCGACGCGCTCGGCATCGAACGCTGGGCCGCGGTCATCGGTGGCAGCCTCGGCGGCATGCAGGTGATGCAATGGACGATCGACCAGCCCCAGCGCGTCGCGCACGCGCTGGTCATCGCCGCTGCTCCCAAGCTGTCGGCGCAGAACATCGCTTTCAACGAGATTGCGCGCCAGGCCATCTTGTCCGACCCGAACTTCCACGGCGGCCGCTTCTACGACCATGGCGTGGTTCCGACGCATGGTCTCAAGCTCGCGCGCATGCTCGGCCACATCACGTATCTGTCCGACGAGGCGATGCGCGCAAAGTTCGGGCGCATGCAGCGCGGCAGTCAGTTCAATTTCAACTTCGACGTCGAGTTCGAGGTCGAAAGCTATCTGCGCTATCAGGGCCAGTCTTTTGTTGAGCGCTTCGACGCGAACACCTACCTGCTGATGACCAAGGCGCTGGATTACTTCGATCCGGCACGTGAATATGGCGATAACCTGGCCGCGGCCTTCGCGCGTGCGCAGGCACGCTTTCTCGTCATTGCCTTCAGCAGCGACTGGCGCTTCTCGCCGGCACGCTCGCGCGAGATCGTCAAGGCTCTGGTCGAGGCGCGTCGTGACGTGTCCTATGCGCTGATCGAATCTCAGCTCGGGCATGACGACTTCCTGATGCCGATCCCGCAATACCACCGCGTCCTGCGCGACTACCTCGACCGCGTCGCGCGCGAGGCCGGAACATGAAGCCTTCCGCTCCGCCGTCACTACGCCCTGATCTCGCGGCGATCGCCGACTGGATCCGGCCGGGCGCGCGCATCCTCGATCTGGGCTGCGGCAACGGCGAGCTGCTCGCCTGGCTCGCCGAACACCGCGGTGTCAGCGGCTACGGCCTGGAAATCGACCCGGAGCACGTCGCGCACTGCATCCGTGCCGGGATCAATGTGATCCAGGCCGACCTCGACGATGGGTTGCGCGACTTTGGCGATGCTTCTTTCGACTACGTCGTCATGACCCAGGCGTTGCAGGCCTTGCAGCGCCCCGACGATGCGATCACCGAGATCCTGCGCGTCGGCCGCATCGGCATCGTCACCTTCCCGAATTTCGGCCACTGGCGTGTGCGCGCCGCGCTCGCGCTCGGCCGTATGCCGGTCACACCGACGCTGCCGGAGCCTTGGTACGACACGCCGAACATTCACTTGTGCACGGTCGACGATTTCGAGGATCTATGTGCGCAGCGGCAGTGGATCATCCGCAGCCGACGTTTGCTCGACCGCTCGCACCGTGAGGGCTTGCGCATCCGCATCGCCCCCAATCTGTTCTGCGAACAAGCCTTGTACATGCTGCAGGCACCGGAGGGTCATCGATGACGTGCGGGTCGGGTTCACATCCGGTGCGTGCGCCCGCCTTTGTGCGACGTTGGGGCCGCGCCGGCGCATGGCTTGCTGCGCTGATGCTGGGCTGGCACACGCTCGTCGCGCAGGCCGAGCAGTACGTCGAGGCCGGCGATTTTCGCGTGCACTACGCCGTAATCAACACCACCGAGCTGACGCCGGAAGTCGCGCGCCAGTTCGGCGTCGAACGCACCGGCAACCGCATTCTGCTCGTGCTCAATGCCCAGCAGCGCGTGGACGGCCGCTTCCAGCCGGTACCGGCGACGGCCTCGGGCACCGCGACCACGCTGCTGGGACACGTGCAGACACTCCGGCTGCGGCCAGTGCGCGAAGCCGACGTGCACTACGTCATCGCCAGCTTCGAAACCCTCGACGGCGAATTCATGACGATCGATGTGCGCGTATTGCCCGCGGGTGCGAATGCGCCAATCCCCATCCGTTTCCGGCAGCAGTTTTACCGCAACTGACCTC
This sequence comes from Fontimonas thermophila, assembly GCF_900113085.1. GTDB lineage: Bacteria > Pseudomonadota > Gammaproteobacteria > Nevskiales > Nevskiaceae > Solimonas > Solimonas thermophila. The sequence goes on from NZ_FOOC01000005.1 coordinate 137,489, forward strand.
AACGCTGGCGCCGCGATCCGACCCGATCAGCGCCGCATGATCAGGTCCGGGCTGCGGCGGATGCGGACAGCAGCGTATCGATGCGCCGGTCTTTCTCCTGCCAGAGCTCGGAGATCCAGGCCTGGAAGCGCGCACGGAAATCGGCGTCGGTTTCGTAGTCGCCGGTGTACAGGGCGTGTGGGATCTTGAGCTGCCGCACTTCGACGATGACCCTGCGCACGCGGCCGGCCAGAAAATCCCAGAAACCACGCGCACCGTCGGGATATACGATGGTCACGTCGAGCAGGGAATTGAGCCGTTCCCCGAGAACCGCGAGCGTGAATGCAAATCCGCCCGCCTTGGGTTTGAGCAGATGGCGGTACGGCGACTGCTGCTGCGCATGCTTGGCCGCCGTGAACCGCGTGCCTTCGAGAAAATTGACGATCAGCGCTGGCTGGTTGCGGTATTTCTCGCAGGCCTTGCGGGTAGTGGCGAGATCTTGTCCGCGCAGCGCCGGATTTTTCTCGATCGCCTCCTTGCTGTGCCGTTTCATGAACGGGTAATCGAGCCCCCACCAGGCCAAGCCGAGCACCGGCACCCAGATCAACTCCTGCTTGATGAAAAACTTAAAGAACGGCGCTCGGCGGCCGAAGGTGCGCATGAGCACGACGATGTCGTTCCAGCTCTGGTGATTGGCGCAGACCAGATACTGGCCCTTGGGGTTGAGCGCGGTCTCGATCCGGATGTCCCAGTCGATCGGCAGCAGCGCATCGACGAGAACGACATTCACCCCGGCCCAGTTCTGCGCCAGCCAGGCGGTGAGCCGCGACATCGCATCCCGCGCGCGACCCCAGGTCAGCAGCTTGAGCAGGATCGCCGTATAGACCGGCACGGCCCAGAGCAGGGTGTTGATGATCAGCAGCAGCAGCATGATGACACCCACAACGGGCGCCGGCAGAAAGCGCAGCATCGTGTTTTCCTTGCGACAATGAATCGGCAGCGACCGTCTCTTCAGCGATTGGCCGAGGTGCGGTCGTGCCCCGACCAGTGTATGTGGACGATCTTCCACTGACCATCGATCCGCCGCAGCAGCATCGTCTCGGTATTGCGCAGATCGATGCGATTGCCCTCGAAGCTGCCGTGGCTTGCGGCCTGCGTCAATACATAGGCCAGATCCCCGGCGACCGATACCTCGCTGTGGAGAACCTCGCGCTTGACCGTCGCGGCGAACAGCAGATCGGCATCAAGATGCGTGGCGACGTAGTCATCGAGCATCTCGGCATAGCCGGACTCGAACACCACGGCCGAAGGATCGAAAAGCCGCAGCACGCCCTCGCGGTAGTTCTCCTGCAAAGCCTGGTGGAAATCCGCGACGACGGCGGCGACGGCATCGGCGTCGGCAGACTCCGATGGTTCGCCAGAGATGCGGATGTGCTCGGCCAGTTTCAGGTCCATCAGCGGTTTTACCGCGCCGGGCAGCTGCTCCACCCGCATCGAGCGATCTCCCTGCTCGGCAGACTCGGTAGCCCCGACGGCGGAGTCGGGCGTTGAGCCCGATGCTCCAGGCTGCGCGCCGGCGTCCATCGACGATGCTGCCGGCGCCGTCAGAGCAGGCGCTTCCGCCACCGAAGGTACTGGTTCGCCCTCGGCCAGCACGGTGCTGGAACTGATCAGCAGGCCCAGCACGCACAAAGCGATGCGCTGCAGGTTCATCGGTTCAACCCGGCCGGTTCGCGCTCGCCCGCAACCGACCTTCCTGGTCGTACACCTCGATAGCGGCAAAATCCGCTTCCGGCAGGTGCACCAGAACGCAAGGACTGGTGATCATCTGCACCGTCATCGCCCCCGGCGCAGGCGCAAAAAAGGTCGCATACAGGTGCAGCGTCGTACCCAGGAGTCGCGCTTCGCGGCTGACCGCGATTCCATATCCGCCGGTATTGCGCTGCCCCAGTTCGATCAGCACGTAGCGCCCGCGCTCGGGGATGGTCTTAAGGCGCAGATCGACGCCGGTCTGCTGCTGCCAGAGCCTGACATCGGCAGCCGTATCGAACCACCGCACGCGCACGCCGTCCTGGCCATCGGCGCAAAGCTGCGCACGGCCGAGCTCGACGGCTTGAAGCGGCGTACCGCGCCACAGCCATCGATTCCAGCCGCAGGCAGTCACGGCGGCAACGAGCATCATCGCGATCAAGCCTCTGCAGACGCGCATCATGTCCATATCCGTCAATGCGATGCCATGCGGGCATCCGCAAGAATCATGTCCGCGCCTTTCTCTGCGATCATCGTCGTCGGCGCATTGGTATTGCCGCCGACCAGCGTCGGCATGATGGACGCATCGACGACACGCAATCCGGACAAGCCGTGCACGCGCAGCCGTGCATCCACCACGGCCATCGGATCGGCGCCCATTTTGCAGGTGCCGACCGGATGGTAGAGCGTTTCCGCATGCTCGCGCACCCACTGCCGCAGTTCATCGTCACTGCGCACGCCCGGACCAGGCTCGAGCTCCTCGGCATTATGCGGCGCAAACGCCGGTTGCGCGAAGATTTCGCGCGCTTTGCGGATGGCAATGACAAGCTTGTCGAGATCGCGCGGATCCTCGAAATGGCGCGGATCGATCTCCGGTGGCACCAGCGGATCGGCGCTGGCCAGACGAATCTCGCCGCGCGAGCGCGGCCGCAGATCACAGGCCAGGATGCTATAGCCGTAGTAGCGGAACAGTGGCCTCAGATCCAGGCCGTGATGGGCGTTGACCAGCGGCACGAAATGGAATTGCAGATCCGGGATCACCTCCGATGGATCACTCTTCAGGAAACCGCCGGCCTCGGCAATGTTGCTGGTCAGCTCGCCGCGGCGGCCGAACAGGTACTGCACCAGCGCCTTGAGCGAGCGGACCAGCGACAATGGATGAAAGGAAAATCCGAGCCGCGTGCGGCTGCGCATCGACACCAGCACGTCGAGATGATCCTGCAGATTCTTACCTACTCCCGGCAGCTCATGGATCACACTGATCGCATGCCGGCGCAGCTCCTCCGCCGGCCCGACACCGGAGAGCAGGAGCAGATGGGGTGAACCCACCGCCCCCGCGCTGAGAATGACCTCACGGCGCGCATGCACCTCGCGGTACACACCGCCGGCGTAATAGCGCACGCCGACGGCGCGCCGCCCCTCGAACAGCACCCGGGTCGCGTGCACGCCGGTGAGGATTTCGAGATTGCTGCGCCCCTCGGCCGGGCGCAGATAGGCACGCGCATTGCTGCAGCGTTCACCGTCCTTCTGCGCGACGTGGTAGTACCCCATGCCTTCCTGGCGCGCCCCGTTGAAATCCGGGTTGTGGGCATACCCGGCCTGGCGCGCGGCCTCGAGGTAAACCGCGGACAACGGGTTGGGCTGGCGCAGACGCGTGACGTTGAGCGGCCCGCCGGTGCCATGGAATTCGTCGGCACCGGGCTCGAAATTCTCCAGCCGCTTGAAATACGGCAACACCTCGGCGTAGCTCCATCCGGGATTGCCCAGCGCGGCCCAGTGGTCGTAATCCCAGGCGTTGCCGCGGATATAACACATGGCGTTGATCGACGAGCTGCCGCCGAGCGTGCGCCCGCGCGGCCAATACAGACGGCGCCCGCCCATCGCCGGCTGCGGTGCGGTCCAGAACTGCCAGTTGTAAGTGCTCGACCGCATCAGCGCGATGACACCCGCCGGCATGCGGATCAGGGGACTGTCGTCGCGCGGGCCGGCCTCCAGCAGACACACGCGATGGTGTCCATCGGCGCTCAAGCGGTTGGCCAGTACACAGCCGGCGGAGCCGCCGCCGACGATCACGTAGTCGTACATCGCGCTCTCCCTTTTGAGTCTCCCGGAACCGAATGCTAGCGCAGGGTCAGGCCGGCTGCCGCCCACGCCGGTCCATCCCCCTGCCAGCGGGCGCGACACGATCACCCCACTGCCGCAGGCCTTGAAAGCCACAGCCACGACCCTCACATAGGGGGCAACGCGAAACGGCCTTTCAAGGAGGTTTTCATGAGCATCACCCGTTACGAACCCTGGGCGCTCCATCGCGAGCTGCTCAACGAAGTCAATCGCTTGTTCGGCGCCAACGATGCCTCCAGTGCGGCGACGGCCGACTGGGTACCGCCCGTCGACATCGAGGAATATGCGGACAAATTCGTCCTGTACGCCGATGTGCCCGGCATCGAGCCGTCGAGCATCGACGTCACGCTGGAGAAGGGCGTGCTGACCCTCGCCGGCACCCGCGAACAACCCGTCGAGCACAGCGGCATCGAGCGCAAACGCAGCGAACGCGCAAGCGGCAAGTTCCTGCGCCGTTTCGTACTGCCCGACACGGTCGACTCCGACAACGTCACCGCAAGCGGCAAGAACGGCGTGCTGCAGGTAATCATCCCCAAACGCCCGCAGGCGCAGCCCCGCAAGATTGCGGTCACGAACTGATAGCGGCCAGAAGCGGGGCGCCACGGCGCCCCGCTTCGTTTACAGTCACCGCTCGTAAACCCCGTGCCCCCGATTCTCTGCGCCCATGGAATACAAGGACTACTACAAGATTCTCGGCGTACCCCGTTCGGCCTCGGCCGAGGAGATCAAGCGCGCCTATCGCAAGCTGGCACGCGAGTTCCATCCCGACAAGAACAAGAGCAAAGGCGCCGAGGAGCGGTTCAAGGAAATCAACGAGGCTCACGAAGTCCTCAGCGATCCGGCCAAACGCAAGGCCTATGACGCGCTGGGCGCAAACTGGAAAGCCGGGCAGAGCTTCACCCCGCCGCCAGGCTGGGACTTTGGCGCGTTCGGCGGCGGCCAGGGCCGTCGCCGCACGGTGAGTGCCGAGGATCTGGGCGGCTTCTCCGAATTCTTCACCCACCTGTTCGGCGGCATGGGCGGCATGCGCGGCGGCTTCGGTGGTTTCGAGGACATGGCCGCGGAAGCCGCGCCGGATACACGCGCGCGCCTGACGATCACGCTGGAGGACTCCTTTCACGGCGCCCAAAAGCAGATCAGTATCGGCGGCCGCACGTTCAACGTGCGCATTCCCAAAGGCATCCAGGCCGGCAAGACCATCCGCCTGGCCGACCAGGGTGCGCACGGTGGCGATCTGTTGCTCGAAGTGGAGTTCGCCAAGCACCCCCTGTTCGAACTCGAAGGCTCCGACGTCTATCACACGCTCAAGGTCGCGCCCTGGGAAGCCGCACTGGGGGGGAAAGTTCCGGTACCCACACTCGGCGGCATCGTGGAACTGACGCTGCCGCCCAACAGCCAGAGTGGCCGCAAGATGCGGCTCAAGGGCCGCGGCCTACCGGGACCGGTGCCAGGGGACCAGTACGTCACGCTGCAAGTCGTCACCCCGCCAGCAACGAGCGAGGCGCAGCGGGCATACTATGCCGACATGGCCCGACACTTTCCGGACTTCGATCCGCGCCGTGTGTGAACACACGCGCGGCGCCTGACATTTGCAGCTCGCCCGATGAAGGAAACCATGGCAATGCGGCCATCGATCCCCGTCTGGGATGTTCCGACACGAATTTTCCACTGGCTGCTGGCGCTGTGCTTCCTCGGCGCCTACCTGCTCGCTGAACGGGACGAATGGCGCCTGGTACATGCCACGCTAGGATTCACTGCGGGCGCGCTCGTTGTGTTTCGTATCGCCTGGGGTTGGATCGGTACCCGGCATGCACGGTTTTCTAGTTTTGCCTTCCGGCCGCGCGAAGTCATCGGCTATCTGCACAGCCTGATGCGCGGCCAGGTCCAGCATTACACTGGCCACAACCCGGCAGGCAGTTGGGCGATCTACGCGATGCTCGCACTGGTGCTCGGCACGGCCGCGAGCGGCTATGCCTACATCAACGACATCGGCGGGCACTTCGTCGAAGAGGTACACGAGCTGCTGGGCAACGCAACGCTCGCCATCGTGATCATCCATGTCATGGGCGTGATCGTCAGCAGCTACCGGCACCGCGAGAACCTGATCGGCAGCATGATCACCGGCTACAAATCCGGATCTGCAGACGAAGCCATCCACAAACCCCACCGGACCCTGGGCTTTGCGCTGATCGCGGCAGTGCTGGCGTTCTGGGCCAATGTATTCGGCGTGCGCGATGCGCTCATCGGCGATGCCGTGCTGGCCCATGAACGCGGCGGCGAAACCTCAGACGAGGTTCTAGAAAATCACTGAAGGATCCGCCGGATCGACGGACTGCGCGACTCTTCTTCAGGCCGGCTGTGCCTCGCGGTGATAGCGGGTGGCAACCGCAACTTCATTCTTCGAGCCCAAAAAGACCGCGACACGCTGGTGCAGCTTGCTGGGCTGGATGTCGAGCAGACGTTCGTAACCGTTGGTGGCCGCACCACCGGCCTGCTCGACGACGAAAGCCATCGGATTGGCTTCGTACATCAGGCGCAGCTTGCCGGGTTTGTCGGGGTCTTTCGTGTCGCGCGGGTAGATGAAGATGCCGCCGCGCGTGAGGATGCGATGGACGTCCGCCACCATCGATGCGACCCAGCGCATGTTGAAATCCTTGCCCCGCGGCCCCGTCTTGCCGGCGAGCAAGTCCTCGACATAGCGCCTCATCGGCGGGTACCAGTGCCGCATGTTCGACATGTTGACCGCGAATTCCTGGGTCTCTTCCGGAATCCGGATGTCGCGCTGCGTCATCACAAAGCCGCCCTGCTCCCGATCCAGGGTGAACGCATGGGTGCCGTGCCCGACGGTCAAGACCAGCACCGTGCTCGGACCATAGACGGTGTACCCGGCTGCCACCTGCGCCGTGCCCGGCTGCAGGAAGTGCTCGTCGGTCGGCTGGGTCACGCCATCGGGGCAGCGCAGCACCGAGAAAATCGTGCCGACACTGATATTGACGTCGATGTTGCTGGACCCATCGAGCGGGTCGAACAGCAGCAGATAATTACCCTTGGGATAGACGTTGGGAATGGCCTGGCAATGATCCATTTCTTCGGAAGCCAGCGCCGCCAGATGACCGCCCCATTCGTTGGCCTCGATCAGGATCTCGTTCGACAGCACGTCGAGTTTTTTCTGTGCCTCGCCCTGGACATTGTCGGTACCGGCGTCGCCGAGCACATTGCCGAGCGCACCTTTGCTCACGGCATGGGAGATCGACTTGCAGGCACGGGCGACGACCTCGATCAGCAAGCGCAAATCGGCGCAAACATGCCCTGCGCGTTGTTCCTCGATCAGATACCGGGTCAGCGAAATTCCCGTCTCCCTGGTACCCCGATGCGTCCCGGCGGCCTGTACTGGCGACATGCTGTCCTCTGTAATGCTGCTTTCAGCCCGCGCATTTTCCGCCTCGGCCGCGCGAATGCAAGTCGAGTACACGAAAAATGCCGGTCCGTACATCCTAGTGCCATGCTTTCGACGATTTTCTGGCGCGGACTCACCCTCATCGCCCTGCTGCTCGGCCTGATCGGCGCTTTTTTGCCGGTGGTGCCGACCGTCCCTTTCGTGCTGCTGGCGGCAGCGGCAGCCAGCCGCGGCTGGCCGGCTTTCGAGGCCTGGCTGCTCAAGCATCCCCGCTACGGCCCGGCGATCCGGCTCTGGCGCGAGCGCGGCGCTGTACCACGGTCAGCCAAAATCGTTGCGACCTTGATGATGGCCGGCAGCACTGTCCTGATCGCATTCAGCCCACTACCCTGGGCAGCGAAGATCGCGATTCCGCTGGCAATGTTCGCAGTGGCCGTGTGGCTATGGCTGCGGCCGGAAGAATGACGCGATGGACCTGCCAGGAGTGCGATGACTGCTAAACCTCTGACAGCAGACGCTTGCCGATGCGCGCCATCAACTGCCAAAGTTGATCTTGGCTTCGAGATTGGTGCGCGAATCGGCGTTGGACAACGCCTCCTCGAGCGTGATGACACCCGATTTGTAGAGCCCGTATAGCGACTGGTCGAAGGTCAGCATGCCCTTGTCCGAAGACTGGTTCATCGCTTCCCGGATGTCGTCGATGCGTTTGCTCAGAATCAGCTCCTGGATATAGGGGGTGTTGAGCATCACCTCCATCGCGGCGCAGCGTTTGCCATCCTTGCGTCGTACCAGACGCTGCGAAATGATCGCGCGTAGGGTCAACGACAAGTCCATGTAAAGCTGCTCGCGCAGCACATCCGGGTACATGTTCACGATGCGCTGCATCGCCTGATAGGCGTTGTTGGCGTGTAGCGTCGCGATCGCCAGATGCCCGGTATTGGCGAGCTGGATGCAGGCATCCATCGTTTCGCGCGTGCGAATCTCGCCGACGAGGATGACGTCGGGCGCTTCGCGCAAGGCGCTCTTGAGCGCACGCTCGTAACTCAGCGTGTCCTGGCCGATCTCGCGCTGGTTGACGATGCTGCGCTTGTTGGGATGGATGAACTCGATCGGATCCTCGATCGTGAGGATGTGGCCGGTCTGCGTCTCGTTGCGGTGATTGATCATCGCCGCGAGCGTCGTCGACTTGCCCGAACCGGTCGCGCCGACCATCAGAATCAGGCCGCGTTTGAGGAGGATCAGATCCTTGAGTACCGGCGGCATGCCCGGGATCTCGTCGAGCCGCGGCACCTGCGATCGGACATAGCGCATGACCATGCTGATCGAGCCGCGCTGATTGAAAATATTGACGCGGAAACGACCGAGACCGCCGGCTTCGGTCGCCAGATCGATTTCCAGGTTCTGCGCCAGATACGCCTGCTGCTCCGGCGTCAGGATCGACAACGCGACCTCCTTGATGAACTCGCGTGTGAGCACGTTCTTGCCAATCGGCATCAGCTCACCCTCGATCTTGATCTGCGCCGGCGCATTGGCGGTAAAGAACAGATCGGAGGCGTTTTTCTCGACGCACAGTTTCAGGTACGGCAAAATCTTGAGCATGGCGTTTCAGCGGCGCAGCAGGTTGGCCGCCTCGTCGTCCTTCATCTGCATCCTGCGCACGACCTCGTCCTCCATGAGATTCTGACGTGCGCGCTTGGACTCGAGCTTGACGCGCAGGCGCAGCTCGTTCTGCGAATCGGCGTTGCGGATGGCCTCCTCGTAACTGATCAATCCGTCTTCGAACAGGTTGAAGAGGAACTGGTCGAACGTGATCATGCCCTGCTCGTTCGAGCGCGCCATGACTTCCTTGATGCCGGCAACCTCGCCTTTGAAGATCATGTCGGCGATCAACGGCGAGTTGATCATGATCTCCATGGCGGCGACACGGCCACCAGTTTCCTTGCGCACCAGACGCTGGGAGATGATGGCCTTGAGATTGAGCGACAAGTCCATCAACAGCTGCTCGCGTTTTTCTTCCGGGAAAAAGTTGATGATGCGATCCAGCGCCTGGTTGGCGCTGTTGGCGTGCAGTGTCGCGAGCACGAGGTGGCCGGTCTCGGCGAAATTGACGGCGTATTCCATGGTCTCACGGGTACGCACCTCGCCGATCAGAATCACGTCCGGCGCCTGACGCAGCGTGTTCTTGAGCGCGTTCTCCCATGAATACGTATCGGTGCCGACTTCGCGCTGGGTGACGATGCAGCCCAGATGCGGATGCACATACTCGATCGGATCCTCGATCGTGACGATGTGTCCGCGCGAATGCTGGTTGCGGTAACCGACCATCGCCGCGAGCGACGTCGATTTGCCAGACCCGGTCGCGCCGACCATCAGCACGAGGCCCCGCTTTTCCATCGCGATTTTCGCGAGCTGGGGCGGCAAGCCGAGCTGCTCGAAGGTCGGAATCTCGGTGTTGATCGTGCGCAGCACCCCGCCGACACGTCCCTGTTGGACGAAAGCATTGACGCGGAAACGGCCGATGCCCGGCGGTGAGATCGCGAAATTGCACTCGTTGTTGGCCTCGAACTCCTTGATCTGCCGGTCGTTCATCAGCGAACGGATGATGATCGCCGAGGCCTCCGCGGGCAGCGGCCGGTCCATCACCGGCGTCACCTGGCCATCGAGCTTGATCGCCGGCGGAAAGCCGGCGGTGATGAACAGGTCGGACGCACCCTTTTGCTTCATCAGCGTGAGCAGTTGCTGCACCAGCTTGATGGCTTGTTCGCGATCCATGGCATAGATCCCCTCAGACGGTGAAGCTGCGCGGGTCCGCCGACCTCGCCCGCGCCTCTTCCAGCGAAACCAGCCCTTTGCGCACCAGGTCCTTGAGGCACTGATCCAGGGTCTGCATGCCCTCTTTCTGCCCGGTCTGGATGGCGCTGTACATCTGCGCGACTTTGTTTTCGCGGATCAGGTTCCGGATCGCCGGCGTGCCGATCATGATCTCGTGCGCGGCGATGCGGCCACCGCCCTTTTTCTTCAGGAGAGTCTGGGAAATCACCGCGCGCAGCGACTCGGACAGCATCGCGCGCACCATGTCTTTTCCGCGGCAGGGAACACATCGACGATGCGGTCGACGGTCTTGGCCGCCGACGAGGTATGCAGCGTGCCGAAAACCAAATGCCCGGTCTCGGCGGCGGTCAGCGCGAGCCGGATCGTTTCCAGGTCGCGCATTTCGCCGACCAGGATCACGTCCGGATCCTCGCGCAGGGCCGAACGCAGCGCTTCGTTGAAGCCCAGCGTGTCGCGATGCACCTCGCGCTGGTTGATCAGGCAACGCTTGGAGGTATGGACGAATTCGATCGGATCTTCGACGGTGAGGATGTGCCCGTATTCGTTTTCGTTGATGTGGTTGATCATCGCCGCCAGCGTGGTCGATTTGCCGGAACCGGTCGGGCCGGTGACCAGGACGATGCCACGCGGGTACTCGGCGATCTCCTTGAAGATCGCCGGACACTTGAGATCCTCCAGCGACAGGATCTTGGATGGAATCGTGCGGAATACCGCACCGGCGCCACGCGAGTGCGTGAATGCGTTGACGCGGAAACGCGCAAGACCGGGAATCTCGAACGAAAAGTCCGTCTCGAGAAACTCGTCCCAAGCCTTGCGCTGCTTGTCGTTCATGATGTCATACACCATGTCGTGGACCTGCTTGTGATCCAGCGGCGGAAGGTTGATGCGCTTGACATCGCCATCGACGCGGATCATCGGCTCGACCCCCGCCGACAGATGCAGGTCGGACGCCCCCTGCTTCACGCTGAACGTCAGTAACTGCGCGATATCCATGCGGACGACCTCTCGAAACTTGTTGTCTAATGTGCGTCTTCGTGTTTCTGCAAGACGTTATCGGCATTCAGGGAACGAGGCAACATGGCGGACGTGGCGCAAAATCTGGCCGCGGTGCGCCGCCGCATCGCTGATGCGTGCGTCGCCGCCGGGCGACCGGTGGACGCCGTGCGCCTGGTCGCGGTGAGCAAGACCTTCGGGCCGGAGGCGATCCGCGCTGCGTATGCGGCCGGCCAGCGCGAATTCGGCGAGAACTATCTGCAGGAAGCCCTCGCCAAGCAGGTCGCGCTCAACGAACCCGGCCTTGTCTGGCACTACGTCGGCCCGATCCAGTCGAACAAGACGCGCGGCATCGCCGAACACTTCGACTGGGTCCACGGCGTGGACCGCATCAAGATTGCGCAGCGGCTGTCCGACCAGCGCCCGGTGCACAAGCCACCGCTCGAGGTGTGCGTGCAGGTCAACATCTCCGCAGAGGCGAGCAAATCCGGCTGCACGCCCGATGAGGCCCCCGCACTCTGCCAAGCGGTCGCCGCGCTGCCACGGCTACGGCTGCGCGGGCTGATGGCGATCCCGGCACCGGGTGCGGATGCACGCTCGGCGTTCGCCCGCCTGCGCGCATTGTTCGCGGCCATCCGCGCCCAAGGACTTGCGCTCGACACTCTGTCGGCCGGAATGTCGGAGGATCTGGAAGCCGCGATAATGGAAGGATCCACGCTGGTCCGAATCGGAACGGCGATCTTCGGAGCAAGGTCCACATGAATGCCCAGGAAGCTGCCAAACGCAAGGCCGCCGAGGCCGCGCTGGCCTATGTCGAACCCGGCGAGGTGCTCGGTGTCGGCACCGGCTCGACGGTCAATCACTTCATCGATCTTTTGGTCGAGCGCAAGCTCGCCCAGGACATCCCCGGTGCCGTGTCTTCGTCGAATGCAACGACACAACGCCTGAAGAAAGCCGGCATCCGCGTGCTCGATCTCAACCAGACCGGCACGCTGCCGCTCTACGTCGATGGCGCCGATGAAGCCAACGCGCATCTGCAACTGATCAAGGGCGGCGGCGGTGCGCTCACGCGCGAAAAAATCATCGCCGCAGCGAGCCGCAAATTCGTCTGTATCGTCGATGAATCCAAGCTCGTCGGCGTGCTCGGCAGGTTTCCGCTGCCGGTGGAAGTGATTCCCATGGCGCGCTCCTATATCGGCCGCGAACTGACCCGGCTGGGCGGGCATCCCGTGCTGCGCGACGGCTTTGTCACTGACAATGGCAACCTGATCCTCGACGTCCACCATCTGGACATCGTCGATCCGGTCAGGCTGGAGAACGAGATCAACGGGCTTGCCGGGGTGGTCTGCGTCGGCCTGTTTGCACGCCGGCCGGCCGACGTGCTGATCGTCGGCTCGTCATCCGGCACGCGGGTGATCAAGGCCACGGCCTCCGGCGGCGGATGACCTCGGTCGGCAAGACCGCCGCCGGCACGCGGGCGGTAGCGGTCGCAAGCGGATTGACCTAATCTTGGAAACCCAAGGCACGCAAATACCGTGCCGGATTTTCGATCTCATTCGTCAGGAACCCGCATGACTCCCATGAAACGCCTTGTAATCATCGCCGCTGCCGCCCTTGCCCTGCCCGCCCATGCCGACACCTGGAAAAGCCTCAAAGACGCAGCCAAGCAGCAGGCCGCGCAAAAAGCCGAAGAGCAGCTGAACCTGCCACAAGCTGCACCGCAGGGCGCCAAGGTCTATTTCATCGAGCCCAAGAACGGCGCCGAGGTCACCAGCCCCGTGCGCGTGGTTTTCGGTCTCTCGGGCATGGGCGTCGCGCCGGCCGGCGTCAACCAACCCAACACCGGGCATCACCATATCCTCATCGACGACCCGGCGGTGGATTTCACCCAGCCGCTGCCTGCGACCGACCAGATCAAACACTTCGGCGGCGGTCAGACCGAGACCCTGCTCGAACTCAAACCGGGCAAACACACCCTCCAGCTCGTCCTCGGCGACTGGAAGCACCAGCCGCACAACCCACCGGTGATGTCGGAAAAGATCACGATCACGGTCAAGTGAGTGCATCGCGCCGGCGTTTCCGGGCGCATGCGCCCGGAAATCATCCGCCGGCCGGCCGTGTGCAAACCGCCCTGCGCCAACCGCTGGCCATGGTTCTACCGGCATGAAATCCTCGCTCGGCCTGCGCCTGGGCCAGTCCCTGACGATGACACCCGCGCTGCAGCAGGCGATCCGCCTGCTGCAGCTCTCCAGCCTCGATCTACAGCAGGAAATCGAACAAGCCCTAGACACCAACATCCTGCTCGAGCGCGCGGACGATCCTGCGGACGCTGAGACACCGACGGAACCAGCTCCCGAATCCCCAGTCGATTCCGTGCAGACGCTCGAGCTCGCGGACGACGGCGACATCCCCGCCGAAATGCCGGTCGATGCGTCCTGGGAGGATGTCTTCGACGATCTGCCAACCCCTTCACGCAGCAGCGACGACGAGGAGCTGCGCGACTTCCTGGAAGCGAATCTGCGCAGCCACACCGGTTTGCGCGAACACCTGCTCGAACAGGCGCGCATCGCTCCGCTCAACCCACGCCAGGCCGTGATCGCCGAATACCTGATCGATGCGATCGACGAAGACGGTTACCTGCGCAACTACCCTGAACTGCTCGCCGAGCTGGCCCAGAAACTGCAGGCGGATGCCCGCGAAGTGGAGGCAGTACTGCGTCTGATCCAGGAATTCGATCCAGTGGGGGTGGGTGCGCGCGATCTGCGCGAATGCCTGCGTCTGCAGATCGAATCCCTGCCGGCCCGCACCCCGGGAGCGAACACCGCACTGATCCTGCTGGATCAGCACATGGCCTTACTGGCCCGGCGCGACGTGGACGCCCTGGTCAAGGCCAGCGGCCTGCCGCACGCCGAGGTCGCAGCGGCCTGGAGTCTGATCAAGACGCTGCAACCCCACCCCGGGCGTCCCTTCCAGCCCCACGAATCCGATTACATCACCGCGGATATCTTCGTTTTCAAACGCAACGGTCACTGGCGTGTGAGCCTGAACCCGGATCACACCCCACGCCTGCGCATCAGCAGCCACTACCAGAATCTGATCCGCCGCGCCGACAACTCGCGCGACCAGCAGCTGCTCAAGCAGCACCTGCAAGAAGCACGCTATTTCTTGAACAGCCTGGAGGCACGCAACGAAACTCTGCTGCGGGTGGCGCAGTCCATAGTTGAAGAACAAAGGGCTTTCCTGGAATATGGTCCTGAAGCGATGCGTCCCTTGGTTCTGCGGGACATTGCCGAGCAGCTGGGCATCCATGAATCGACCGTTTCGCGCGCCACTGCCAACAAGTACATGCTCACCCCGCGTGGGCTCTTCGAACTCAAGTATTTCTTTTCCAGCCACGTTCAGACCACCGGCGGTGGCGTGTGCTCGGCCACGGCGATCCAGGCCATGATCAAACGCCTGATCGCCGCCGAAAATCCGGCACGCCCGCTGTCCGACGCAACGCTCTCGGAGCTGCTGCTCAAAGAGGGCATCCAGGTGGCCCGCCGCACCGTCGCCAAATACCGCGAAGGCCTGGGGATTCCCCCCTCGCACGAGCGCAAACCGCCGGCCTGAGACGGCCGGTTCTCCCAAGGAGGTCCACGATGAATCTCAACATCTCTGGTCACCACGTCGAAGTCACCCCACCGCTGCGCGACTACGTCGTCACCAAGCTCAAGAAGCTCGAGCGGCACTTCGACCATCTGATCAGCGCCGAAGTGATTCTGTCCGTGGAAAAACAGCGCCAGAAGGCCGAAGCCACCGTGCACGTCAGCGGGGCCAACCTGCATGCCGAGGCCGTCGACGGCGATCTCTACGCCGCCATCGACCTGCTATCCGACAAGCTCGATCAGCAAACGCGCCGGCACAAGGAAAAACTGCGCAACCACCATCACAAGCAGGCGCACAAGCGCATGAGCGCCTGAAGCTGACCGCAACTTCGATGAGGGGTTAGAATCGCATCACTCGCGGGGCCCGGGCACCGCTCGCACGGGCCCCTTCGCTTTCCCCATCCGCTCTCCCCGAGAGGAAACGAGCCAACATGAAAATCGCCGAAATCCTGTCTCCGGACCGTGTCAGCCAGGGACACACGTTCACCAGCAAGAAAAAAGCGCTCGAAGAGCTGGCCGCGCTGCTGGCCCGCGGGGTTCCCGGAATACAGCCCGCCGACATCCTGGCGAGTCTGATGGCGCGTGAGAAACTGGGCAGCACCGGGCTGGGACATGGCGTTGCGATTCCGCATGGTCGCCTGGCCGGCGTATCCAAGAGCGTCGGCGCGTTCATGCGCCTCAAACATCCGCTCGACTACGACGCCCACGACGGCCAGCCGGTGGATCTGATCTTCGGGCTTTTGGTGCCGCAGGGCGCGACCGAAACCCACCTCAAGCATCTGGCCGCGATCGCGGAGATGTTCTCCGATACCGCCTTCTGCCAGAAGGCGCGCGCATCGGCCGACGAGGCCGCGCTCTACATGCTGATCTGCGCCTACACCCCCGCGGGGTAGAACCACCACCGCCTTGCCGCACCGCACTACCACATTTGAGTCCACGCTGCATGGCGTCTTCATGCGCGTGCACGGCGTCGGGGTGCTGCTGACGGGGGCAAGCGGGGTCGGCAAGAGCGAACTCGCCCTCGAGCTGCTCAGCCGCGGACACCGGCTGATCGCCGACGATGTCGCCGAATTCACTGTCGAACGCGGCCGCGTGCGTGGCCATTGCCCGCGCCTGCTGCGCGGCTTCATCGAAGCCCGTAGTCTCGGCATCCTCAACGTGGGCAAGCTTTACGGCGCGCGCTGTCTGCTCGCCTCGGCCACGCTCGACCTGATCGTGACGCTCGATGCTCCGCCGATGCACAGCGAGACCGGGATCGAACGGTTGTCCGGACACCGCAGTGTGCGCACGATCCTGGGCGTGACGGTTCCCGAGATCTCGATTCCGATCCGCCTCGGGCATAATCTCGCCGTGCTCGTCGAGGCCGCGTGC
This sequence comes from Fontimonas thermophila, assembly GCF_900113085.1. GTDB lineage: Bacteria > Pseudomonadota > Gammaproteobacteria > Nevskiales > Nevskiaceae > Solimonas > Solimonas thermophila. The sequence goes on from NZ_FOOC01000005.1 coordinate 153,578, forward strand.
CGCGATCACCGGCAACGACGCGCCGGCTACCGTGCCGACGAGGATTTCGCGCGCCGCCAGCTCAAGGAAATCAGGAAGCAAAAGTCCCGATGAAACTGGTCATCGTCAGCGGACTGTCCGGCGCCGGCAAGACCGTTGCCCTCAAGCAGTACGAGGACCTGGGATACTACTGCATCGACAATCTGCCCCTGCAGCTGGTGGGTCCGATTTCGCGGCGTGCCTTGCGTGCCGCCGAGAGCCGCTACGACAAACTCGCCATCGGGGTCGATGCACGCGAAAGTCCCAAGGAGATCGCGCGCTTCCCGCGCTATCTCGAATACCTGCGCAGCCGCGGGATCGAGACGCGGGTGGTCTTCCTGCGCGCCGAGGAAGCAGTTCTGCTGCAACGTTATTCGGAGACACGCCGGCGCCATCCGCTCGCGCGCGAAAACCTGCCGCTGACCGAGGCGATCCGCGCCGAGCGGGAGCTGCTGGCCCCGATCGCCAGCCTCGCCGACGCGACCATCGACACTACTCACAAGAACCTGCACGAGCTGCGCGAGGAAATCCTCAGCCAGGTCCCGGGCGGCGGCCACGGCAAACTGACCGTTCAGCTCGAATCTTTTGGCTACCGCAACGGCGTACCCGACGATGCCGATTTCGTCTTCGACGTGCGCTGTCTGCCCAATCCGCACTGGGAACCGACGCTGCGCAAGCTCAGCGGCCGCGACCCGGCGGTGGCCGCGTGGCTCGAACGCCACGGGTCGGTCAAACGCATGATCGACGACCTGCGCAGCTTTCTCGACCGATGGCTGCCGGAGTACCGCCGGCAGGACCGCGCCTATCTGACCATCGCCGTCGGCTGCACCGGCGGCCAGCACCGCAGCGTCTATGTCGTCGAGAAACTCGCCGAGACCCTGCGTGAACGGTACGAACAACTCACCGTGCGGCATCGCGAGTTGTGGACCGGCACCGATCGGCGCAAGACACAGGAGCCTTCCGCATGAGTGTGGGTCTGCTGCTGGTTACGCACGGCAAGCTCGGGCATTACCTGCTCGATACGCTGCGCGACATGATCGGCGAGCTGCCGCTGGCGACCGACGTCCTCGAAGTCCGCCGCGTCTCCTCGCACGAGGTGCTGACCAGCCAGGGGCTGAAAATGATCGAGCGCCTGGATTCCGGCGATGGTGTCCTGATTCTCACCGATGTCTTCGGTTCGACACCCAGCAACATCGCCAACAAGCTGTGCTGTAACGAACGCACCGCCGTCGTCGCCGGCATCAATCTGCCGATGCTGGTCCGCATCTTCAATTATCCGCAGCTACCCCTGCGCGAGATGGTGCGCAGCGCCGTCGAGGGCGGCAGCCGCGGCATCATCGAATGCCCACGACCATGACCTCCCGCATCCCGGCTGCGGATCACAAGCCGTATCGGTGGCTCGGCGGCTACGCATCTCTGGCCCGATGTCCGATTCTCACCTGCTGACACACGCCCCATGGAACGCACCGTTTCGATCGTCAACAAGCTCGGCCTGCATGCGCGCGCGGCGGCGCGCCTGGTCACGCTCGCCAGCAAGTTCGAATGCGATGTCCGCGTACGCAAGGATGGTCGCGAGGTCAGCGGCAAATCGATCATGGGGGTAATGATGCTGGCCGCTGCGAAAGGCACCGAAATCACCTTGATCGCCGAAGGCCAGGATGCGGCGCAGGCGCTCGACGAACTCGCCCGCCTGGTGGCGGACCGCTTTGGAGAAGACGAGTGAGAAAACCGCCCGTTGCGGTTTGCAGCCGCATACCGCCACGCGTGACGGTGGATGCCGTGTGCGCCGGCAAGTGCGCCGGGAGCGCCCATCCATGAGTCTCTGGCTCTCCGGCATCGGCGTTTCGCGCGGTATCGCGATCGCACGTGTGCAGCGCATGCATGGCGGCGAGCTCGATATCCCCGAATACCGGTTGTCGCCGAACGAGATCGAAGGCGAGGTCGTGCGCTTCTTCGGCGCCCAGCGGCGCGCCAAGGAGCAGCTACGCGAGGTGCGGTCGCGCATCCCCGAAGGCACGCCGGGCGACATCGCTGCGTTCATCGATACCCATATCCTGATGATGGACGACCGTTCGATCACCGACGCCACGGTCGCCCATATCCGCAACGAACGCATCAATGCCGAAGCGGCCCTGCGCCGCACGCGCGACGCCCTGATCGCTGTCTTCGAGCAGATGGACGATGCGTATCTGCGCACTCGCCGCGACGACGTCGAGCACGTCTGCGGGCGCATCCTGCGCATCCTGCTCAAATCGGAACGCCAGTTGCCGGCGAAGGCCGAACACGGCGAGCCCTATGCGATCGTCGCCGACGATGTCACCCCGGCCGACATCATTCTGCTCGCACAGCAGCAGGTCGCAGCCTTCATCACCGAATACGGCGGCCCTCTCTCGCACACCGCCATCCTCGCACGCAGTCTCGGCATCCCGGCGATCGTCGGCCTGCGCGATGCACGCCGGTTGCTGCGCGAAAACGAGACGATCATCGTCGATGGGGAGGCCGGCCACGTCATCGCCGATCCCGATGAGCAGGCACTCGCGTTCTACCGCGCCAAGCAGCGCGAACATGCGCGCCACCGTGCCGGACTGGTCAAACTCAAAGGACGCGCCGCCATCTCGCGCGACGGCGTGCACGTACGCCTGCTCGCCAACATCGAACTCCCGGAAGACGCCCGCATCGCCGAGGAAGCGGGCGCCGAGGGCGTTGGCTTGTATCGCACCGAGTTCCTGTACATGAACCGCAAGGAGCTCCCGAGCGAAGAGGAGCAGTACGAGGCCTATGCGCGCATCGTCTCGGCGGTGTCGGGCACGATCACGATCCGTACGCTCGATCTGGGTGCGGACAAACAGGTCGACAGCGGCCGCAGCCACGGCCCGCTGCCGACCAATCCAGCGCTGGGGTTACGCGCCATCCGCCTGTGCCTGAAAGAACCGGAGCTGTTCCGCGTACAGGTGCGTGCGCTGCTGCGCGCCTCTGCGCACGGACGCGTACAAATCATGCTGCCGATGATCTCCAACCTTCAGGAATACCGTCAGGCCTGTGCGATGATCGAGGCCGCCCGCGAGGAACTGCGCGCGGAAGGCCGACCGATGGCCGAGGACGTACCGATCGGCGCAATGATCGAGGTACCGGCGGCGGCGATCGCCGCGCCAATGCTCGCCCGCCATGCCCGTTTCTTCTCGATCGGCACCAACGACCTGATCCAGTACACCCTGGCGATCGACCGTGTCGATGACGAGGTCAACTACCTCTATGACCCGCTGCATCCGGCCGTGCTGCACCTGATCCGCCATACGATCGAATCCGGGCGCCGGGCCGGCATTCCGGTGGCCATGTGCGGCGAGATGGCGGGCGATCCGCGCTTCACGCGCCTGCTGCTCGGACTGGGATTGACCGATTTCTCGATGCACCCGGCGAGCGTACTCGAGGTCAAGCAGATCGTCGTGGAGTCCGACATCGGCCGGCTCCGCGCGGCGGTGAGCGCGGCCTTGGACTGTCTGGATCCGCAGGAGCTGCGCGACCGTCTCGCCGCGCTGTAATGCGCCGTCGGCGCACCCGACCGCGATGCTATGCTCGGCCCCGATCACCGGGCCGTAGTCGATGAGCGAACGCGATTCTTACGAAGCCGCCTTGCGCCGCCTGCGCGAGCGCCTCGCAGGCGGCAAGATGCTGCAGATCAAGCGCGCACTGCATGCGCTCAATCCCGCCGAGATCGCCAATCTGCTGGTCTCGCTGCCGCCTCGCGAACGCATGCTCGTCTGGGAGATGGTCAGCCCCGAGGACGACGGCGAAGTGCTGCTGCACGTACCGGAATCCGTGCGCACCGGACTGATCCGCCAGATGGACACGGCCGAGCTGGTCAAAGCCGCCGAGGAGTTGGAGATCGACGATCTCGCCGATTTCCTCGAGCACCTGCCGGAGACGGTGACGCAGCAAGTGCTCAAAGCGCTCGATGCGGACGATCGCGCGCGCCTGGAGCGGGTGCTTGCCTACGAACCGGACACCGCCGGCGGCCTGATGAACACCGACACGGTGACCGTGCGCCCGGATGTCTCGCTCGATGTCGTACAGCGCTACCTGCGTTTGCGCGGCGAGCTGCCACCCCACACCGACGCCTTGTTTGTGGTTGATCGCTACGGTGCCTATCTCGGCGCGCTGCCGCTTGACAAAATCCTCACGCGCGCGCCGGAAGAGCTCGTCGCCAACGTGATGGAACGAGAAACGCCCGCCATCCCGGCCGGCGAGTCCGCCCACGATGTCGCCCGCCGCTTCGAAAGCGCGGACCTGATCTCGGCACCGGTGGTCGACGCCAAGGGCGTCCTCATTGGCCGCATCACCATCGACGACGTCGTCGACGTCATCCGCTCGGAAGCCGAGCACAACATGATGTCCATGGCCGGCCTCACCGAGGATGAGGATTTGTTCGCCCCGGTGCGCAGCGCCATGTCGCGGCGTGCAATCTGGCTCGGCATCAATCTGCTGACGGCCTTCGCCGCGGCGAGCGTGGTCGGACGTTTTGAGTCGACGATCGCGCAGGTGACGGCACTGGCCGTATTCATGCCGATCATCGCCAGCATGGGCGGCATCGGAGGTAGCCAGACACTGACCCTGATGATCCGTGGCCTGGCGCTGGGCCAGGTCGGCCGTGGCAATTTCCGCTTTCTCATCGGCAAAGAGATTGCGCTCGCGGCATTCAACGGCTTGCTGTGGGGACTCGTCGTCGGCGGCGTCGCCCTGTATTTCTTCGACAATGGCCTGCTCGCACTGGTCGCCTGTCTGGCCATGCTCGTGAACCAGCTCATGGGCGCCTGCTCGGGTGTACTGGTGCCCTTGCTGCTCAAGAGGATCGGCGTTGATCCTGCGCTCGCCGGCTCGGTCGTACTGACCACCGTCACCGACGTGGTTGGTTTTTTCGCGCTGCTCGGCCTGGGAACGCTCATTCTTCTGTGATACGACCTGGATCAACGGAACTGATCACGCCAACCGGCTGACGATGCGGATCCGCGCGGTGAGGGTGCGGTGCACGGGGCATTTGTCGGCGATTTCGAGCAACCGTGCACGTTGCTCTTCGCTGAGCGGCCCTTCGAGCGTGATTACGCGCTCGATCTCGTCGACCTTGCCATCCCGCGTTTCACATTCGGCGCAATCCGCGGCGTGGACCTTGCGATGGCGCAGCATCACACCGACTCGTTCGAGCGGCAGACGTTTGCGCTCGGCGTACATGCGCAAGGTCATGCTCGTGCAGCTACCGAGCGCGGCGAGCAGGTATTCATACGGATTGGGGCCACGGTTGCTGCCGCCTGCATCTTCTGGCTCGTCGGCGAATGCCAGGTGCACACCCATGCGCACGTGCTGTACGTAGGAACCGACACTCGCCTCGTAAACGGCAACGTGGCCCTGTGGTTGCTGCGGGGGAATCTCCGTCATGCTCATCGCGTATCTCCAGTCTCCACGGAATGCCGAGCACGCAGCCACGCGCTGACGGGGCGATGGTCGATGTACAACTCCTCGATCAGCGCATCGCCGTTACGCACGCGCACCACCGCATGGCTGTGGGCATCAGCCTCGCTATGCGAACGGTCGGCCTGCGCATGGGCCTGCTCCACGGCCCGAGTACGGGACTCATCGAGGTAATAGCGGTCGAACGGCAGTCGCAGGCCGATCTCCTCATCGCCGATCCATTCCACCCGCACTGGCAGATAGTCGCCATGAACGGGCGGCGTCGGCAAAGGCAAGCCGAGCCGGGCGTATCCATCCTCGCCGACGAGAATCGGCGCATACAAGCGCTCGCCTGTCGCAAAGCGATGTCCGCCTGCGCGCAGCTTCACACGCGCCGCCTCGAAATCGAGCGCGATGTACCGTCCACGGAATGGATCGAGCGGATCGATCGGCATGGTACGGAAACGGTAAACGGACCCTTGCGCCAATGTGATCTGTGCGCGCTGCATCAACCAGACCGGCACCGCCCATTGGATGGCGCACACCACAGCCAATGCCACGAGCAGGATCTTCGTGTTCATCCCTGCATCCTGCGCCGCAACCATAGTGTGGCCACCGTGAAAAACATGCCGGTGACGACGAAAGCGATTCCGCGTGCGGTGAACGACCACTCGGCATCGACGAAGCGCAGCAAGACGAGCAGCGCGATCAATACGAGCCCGCGTGTCGCAAGTCCGGCATCGCGATGACGCACGCCGGCGCGGAATGTGCCCAATCCGAGCACGAGCAGGTACGCACTCAGCAGTGCTGCCAGTGCCATGGCCGGCGCACGGCTGTCGATCGGAGCAGCCAGGGCCATGACCACGGCCGGGAACGCCTGCATCGCCGCCAGCCAATGGCCGCGCCGCCATGCCCGAAAGCTCAACACCACCAGCCACGCAAGCCCGGCCGTGAGCAAAGCCCAGACCATCGGCAATTGCTGTGGACGCAGATACCAAGACCAGCCGCGCCAGATTTCCGGGAAACTACCGACCAGCGCAGCAACGGCGACGGCGCCACCCCCATAGAGAACCAGAGGCCGGCGCCAAAGCGGCGCGCGTGTTTCGCGCAGTGCTTCGAGCATCACCAGGATCGCACCGGCTTCGGCGAGCCACCATAGAACGAGCCGCGGGACATTCGGAAAACCGGCGAGAATCGCAGCGAAGAACGCCGGAATCAGCACCGCGTTCAGCGCGACACTGCGCAGGCCGTCGGCATCGCGCCGCATCACGTGCCCTGCATGGGGCAGCAGCAATGCGAACAAAACAAGGACCATCCACACCGGCGCCTCGGGGTCGGGCATCACGTACGCCCACGCCGTAAAAGCACCGGCGCACAGCATCGCTGCAAGGCTGGCATCGAGGATGTATACCAGTGGCAGGGTCGCCAGCGCGCAGGTCAGCAGGAACCGGTCGAGATCGCCGGCAAAGTGATAGACCTGACCTACCAGCGCGAGTGCTGCCGCGAAGGCCAGCGCAGTGAACGCTGCGCTGGCCTCGCGCCAGGCGCGCGACAATGGCGCTTCGAGCACCGTCCAGACGCACGCGAGCTGACCCCACAACAGCGGCGTCAAGGCCAGCCCCAGGCGCGTGGATCGTGGCCAGTCGTCCCAGTTGTGCGCAACCAGCAGTATGCTGCCCAGGCCGATCAGCAAGCCGCCGAGCACCGGGAACAGCACGCGCCCCCAACGATTGCGTCCGTCCGCACGAGCCGCATAATGCGCGCGCAGCCGCTCGGCCGCAGCAGCATCGAGGACACCCGAGGCGACCAGGTGCGGCAGCTCACGCAACAACCAATCGCTGTGGGTCTTCATCGGGCCTGCGCACTGCTCGATCCGATGCCGTCCGTGCAGCAAAGCGACAGGCCGGAAATCGCGGACAGCGGGTCATGGTTGCGCAATGCAGATCTGCTGGAATCCATGAGCGGGCAAAATGCCTGGGGAACCTCTCCGGTCAATTCCATCATGTCCGGCGCTGCGGCTCAAAATTGCGCAGCAAGACCGGGGAACCTGCGGCGCGCATGAACAGCCCGCCCGGAAAAATCTCCAGGCAGGGCGTCTGTGGCGCGGGTGTCGCGCGCCTCGCCGCCGTCAGGCCCGGTGGTAAGGATGGTTTGCGAGCAGGCTCCAGGCGCGAAACAGCTGCTCGGCCACGAGCACCCGCACCAGCGCGTGTGGCAGGGTGAGCCGCGACAGACTCCAGCGCTGATCGACACGCGCCAATACCTCCGGCGCGTGACCGTCGGGCCCACCGATGAGGAAACAGACATCGCGCCCGGATTGCATCCAGTCCGCGAGCGACCGTGACCATTCGATGCTGTCGAGCATGCGGCCGCGCTCGTCGAGCGCGATGATTTGTGCATCGCGCGGCAAGGCCTTGAGCATCCGCTCACCCTCCTGCTGCCGGGCGCGGGCGAGATCCGTGTGATTGCCGCGCGGCGCCGCGGGAATCTCCACCAGTTGCAAGCGGCACTCGTGCGGCAACCGGGCGGCATACTCGGCATACGCGGCATCCACCCAGGCCGGCATGCGTGTGCCGACGGCGATCAGGTGGATCCGCATGCGCGCCTAGTGTGCGGGCTTCCTGGCCGCGGTCTTGCTCTGCGTCCTCTTGGCTGTCGGCTTCTTCGCAGCGGTTTTCCTCACGGCGGTTTTCTTCGTCGCCGGACTGCGGCTCGCCGTTTTCCTGGCCGCAACGGTCTTGCCGGATGACGGCTGCGGCTGCGCCTGTGCATCAGCGGCCGTCGTGGGCTCTTCGACCGTCCACAGTTTTTCGAGCTGGTAGAAGGCGCGCGGCTGTGCCTGCATCACGTGCACGACGACACTGCCCAGATCGACGAGCACCCACTCCCCGGCCTCCTCACCCTCGATCCCCAGCGGCCGATGACCGGCCTTCTTCGCGTCCTCGGCGACATTCTGCGCCAAAGCCTTGACATGACGGTTGGACGTGCCGGTGCAGATGATCATGGTATCGGTCACCGTGGTCAGCTTCTGCACATCGAGGACCTTGATGTCCTGCCCCTTGAGATCCTCCAGCGCATCGACCGCGATTTTTGCGAGCTTCGGGAGTTTAGTGCGTGGGTGTGGCATCGTCGTCCTGAATCAGTGCCGCGACGTCGGCGGCGGTCATGGCATCGAGTATGGCATCCGGAACCAGTCCGCGCACCGAATGGCCGGCGCGCAGCAGTCGCCGGATACGGGTGGAGGAAATATCCAGCATCGGTACTTCGAACTGAAACCAGCGGCCTTTGCGGCTCTGCATGAGCGCGCCGATGTCATCGGCGCGCCGCGCCGCAAGCAGCGCACAGGTTTCCACGGATGGCTCCAAGAGTGAACCGGGCCGCGAAACCACCGCCAGATGCGCAAGCTCCAAGAGCTCAGTCCAGCGATACCAAGTGTGCAGATGCTGGAATGCATCGCTGCCCATCAGCAGCACCAACACCGCCTGCGGGAACTGCGCACGCAGCTCGACAAGTGTATCCACCGTGTACGAGGGACCATCGCGCCGGATCTCGCGATCATCGGCAATGAGCCCGCGTTCGCGGCGGATGGCGAGCTTGATCCACTCGAGCCGCCGCGCCGGCAAGACGTGCGAATCCGGCCGGTGCGGCGGGTGCGCGGTCGGGATCAGGCGTACCTGGTCGAGTGCGAGCCGCTCGCGCGCCTCGATCGCGAGCCGCAAATGGCCGTTGTGAAACGGTGCGAAAGCACCACCGAATACGCCCACGGCCCTGGCCATCGGCTAAAACCGCCATTGGCTCGCCGGCACGCGCACCACGCCCTGCCCCCGCGCATGCAGCGTTTGCGCGCCGGCCACAGACCGCAACCCGCAGACCGGTAGTACCCTCACCGCACGTGTCCGTCGCCGAGCACGATCCATTTCATCGTCGTCAGCCCCTCCAGACCCACCGGGCCGCGGGCATGGAATTTGTCGGTGCTGATGCCGATCTCCGCACCCAGACCGTACTCGTAGCCGTCGGCAAAGCGCGTCGAAGCATTGACCATCACCGAGCTGGAATCCACCTCGCGCAAGAAACGCCGCACCTTGCTGTAGTTCTCGGTGACGATCGCATCGGTGTGGTGCGAACCGTAGGTCTCGATGTGCTCGATGGCCGCGTCGATCCCATCGACGATGCGGATCGACAGAATCGGCGCGAGGTACTCCGTGCGCCAGTCTTCCTCGGTGGCCGGCCGGGCCTCGCTGATCAGTTGACGCGTCGCCGGACAGCCGCGCAGTTCGACGCCGGCCTCGGCGTAGATGCGGGCCAGCTCGGGCAGCACGCGCGCGGCGATCGCCTTGTCCACGAGCAGCGTCTCCATCGTGTTGCAGGTACCGTAGCGCTGCGTCTTGGCATTGACCGCCACCGCAATGGCTTTGTCGATGTCCGCCTCGCCATCGATGTAGACGTGGCAAATCCCATCCAGGTGCTTGATCACCGGCACCTTGGCGGACTCGCTGACCGCAGCGACCAGGCCCTTGCCGCCGCGCGGGATGACGACGTCGATGTACTCGGGCATCGCCACCATCTCGCTGACGGTGCGCCGGTCGGTGATGTCGAGCACCTGCACGGCGTCACGCGGCAGGCCCGCGTCGGTGAGCGCGCGCTCGATGCAGCGGCCGATCGCGAGATTCGAACGCAGCGCTTCCGACCCCCCGCGCAGGATCGCGGCGTTGCCGGATTTCAGGCATAGCGCGGCGGCGTCGGCGGTCACGTTCGGCCGCGACTCATAAATGATGCCGATGACGCCCAGTGGCACACGCATGCGCCCGACCTGGATACCGGACGGGCGTTGCTTGAGGTCGTGCAACTCGCCCACCGGATCCGGCAGGTTCGCGACCTGACGCACGCCGTCGGCCATCGCGGCGATGCGGTCGGCGTTGAGCTCGAGGCGGTCGAGCATGGCCTCGTCGAGCTTCGCCGAGCGGCCATCGCGCAGATCCGCGGCGTTGGCCGCAAGAATCGCACTGGATTCTTCGATGAGGATATTGGCGAGTGAAAACAGGGCCGCGTTCTTGGTACCCGTGTCGGCACGCGCCATCGCGCGCGCAGCGGCACGTGCCCTCTCGCCGCGCTCGCGCATGTACGCAGCGATACCGTCGGCCTTGCCCTTGCTGTCTTTCTTGGAGGACGTCATCCAGATTGTCGGGGAGCCGCCCCGCTGGCGGCGAGGGTCAATGTTAGCAATTCTTCCCAGGCAGCGGCCTCCTGCCCAGTCTTGACCAGACGGTCGATGCGCGATGCGCGGCGTAGCCAGCCGAACGCCTCGCCAGGCCGGACGCGCGCCAACGCGCGCTGATAGCGCGCCTGCTGGAAACGGCGGATACCGGCGGCCTCACACGCCGCAACCGCGTCGCGTGAGCGCGCATAGATCAGCGCAGCGCGGATCAACTGGCGCAGGCTCCACATCACCGCACCGAGGATCTCCAGTGGTGCAACGCCCTCTTCGCGCAGCCGCGCCAGACTGCGCACGGCAGCAGCGGCATCGCCGTCGAGAATCCGGTCGTTGAGATCGAACGCCTCGAACCGGGCACTGTCGGCGACCGCCTGCGCGAGATCGGCAACGCTGACATGGCGGTTGGGAAACAGCAGCGCGAGCTTGGCTATGTCCTGCGCTGCGGCAAGCAGATTGCCTTCCGTGCGCTCGGCGAGCACTTTGAGCGCATCGGGGTCGAGCTGCACATTGGCCGCGCGCAAACGCTGCTGCAACCACGGGATCAGTTCCGGTCCCTTCACCGGCCAAGCATAGACGCTGGCACCGACGCGCTCGATCGCCTTGTACCACGCGGCCTCGCGCGCGCGGCTGTCGAGGGCGCCACAAACGACCAGCAGGAGCACATCCGGCACTGGTTGCTGGGCCAGACGCAGCAGGACATTGCGCCCCGTTTCATCCGGGCCATTCGGCGCACGCACCTCGACGATCCGCCGGCTCGAAAACAGCGACAGGCTGGCACAACTGTCGATGAGGCGTTGCCAGTCGAATCCGCGCTCGACATCGAGCACCTCGCGCTCGCCGTACCCTTGCGCACGCGCTTTGGCGCGGATCGCATCCAGGGTTTCCTGGATCAGCAATGGTTCCTCGCCGGCGACGACGTAAATCGGCGCGAGCTGCTCGGCCAGATGCGCCTCGATGTGTTGCGGCTTGAGCTGCACGGCATGCAAACCAGGGGGGACGTCGGCGCATTCTAGCGGCGAAACCACTGACCGATTCCAGCGGCGAGGCTGGCGTCGTTATGCAAAACGAAACGCGGGTATGGGCATGGGCGGACCGGCCGGAGGTCTCCTAGAATGGCGGCATGGACCGCGTGCTTTCCCACACCGATCGTCTGCTCGCCGCGCTCGGTCGCAGGCTGGCACGGCTCGCCGAAACCGCCGGATCTTCTGCCGGACGCGAGAACCCGGCCCCGGCCGGCCCCGACGCGCCGCTCGACGCAGCGACACGCCGGCACATCGCCGGCCTGATGCGCGTCAACCACGCCGGCGAAGTCGCAGCCCAGGCGCTGTATCACGGCCAGGCCTTCGTCGCGCGCAGCGAACGGACCCGTGCGCATCTGCTCGCCGCCGCGCGTGAGGAACAGGATCATCTGCGCTGGTGCGAGGAACGCCTGCGCGAGCTCGGCGATCGTCCAAGCCGGCTGCAACCGCTGTGGTATGCCGGCTCGTTCGTGATCGGCGCTGCCGCCGGCCTTGCCGGCGACCACTGGAGCCTGGGCTTCATCGATGAAACCGAGCGTCAGGTCAGCGAGCACCTGAGCGAACACCTCGCGCAACTGCCACCGCAGGACACCAAAAGCCGGGCGATCCTCGAACGCATGCGCGCCGACGAAGAACGCCATGGTCGCGACGCACGCGAAGCCGGTGGACGGGCGTTGCCGGTACCCGTGCGTGGGCTGATGCGCCAGATCGCGCGGGTGATGAAATTCGGCGCCTACCGTCTCTGAGTCCGTCGCGCCCGGCGATGTGGTTTACGGATGGCCGTGATGATCGTCCGCGCAGACGCCGCGTTCGGTCTGCACGGTGACGTGGGTGACGCGGTAATGGGTGCGCACCCAGGCCTTGATCTCGCGCACGACGCGATCGTCGTCGGCGTCTTCGCTGAGCACCGCGTGCAGCGTCATCAGCGAGCGCTCCGGCGTGAGCATCCAGTGATGGACGTGATGGATGCCAACCACGCCGGATACGGCCTGCGGTAGCTGCTGGGCAAACTGCACCGCATCGAATCCCTCCGGCGTGCCTTCGAGCAGTACATGCGCCGACTCGCGCACCAGGCGCCAGGCGCTGCGCAAGATCAGCAGCGCAACCAGCAGCGACAGCAGCGGATCGATCGGTGTCCATCCCGTTGCGAGGATCACCAGTGCCGCGATCAGTGCGGCCACCGAGCCCAGCAAATCGCCGGCCACATGCAACAGCGCGCCGCGCAGGTTGAGGTCGGTGTGCGCGCCGCCGCGCAGGATCAGCAAAACGCCGACGTTGACCGCCAAACCCATCGCCGCCACGGCGAGCATCACCGGCGCCTGGATCGCTGGCGGCGCAAACAGACGCTGCACCGCCTCGACTGCGATCCAGACGACGACGAGCAGCAGCGCCAGGCCGTTGACGAAAGCCACCAGCACCGGCATCCGGTGGTAGCCATACGAACGCTGCGCGTCCGCAGGGCGGCGTCCCTGGATCTGCGCCCACAACGCCAGCGCCAGAGCGAGCGCATCGGTCAGCATGTGCCCGGCATCGGCGATCAGTGCCAACGAACCGGACCACAAGCCGCCGGCGAGCTCGGCCAGCATGAAACCCGCGGTCAGCAGCAGCGCAAGCCGCAGGCGGCGGCTGCCCCCGTCGTGGGCGTGGCCGTGGGCGGAGTGACCGTGAAAATGGCCGTGGGGATGATCGTGCACGGTGAAACCGGGTGTCGGTCCGGATCCCAGCTTAGCGCGCCCTCATTCCGGCGAGAAAACGGGCAGTCCCGGCCGCCCGTCCCTGCCACTCGCGCACCGCATCAGCGCTGGATGTTCTTGCCGTAGAAGATTTCCATGATCTCGCGGTTGACGCGCTCGCGGATCTTTTTGGCCTCGCGTGGCGGCAGTTCGGAGGCGCCTTCGCCGAACAGGTAGGTATCCAGATCCATCTCCTTGAGCCGCATCTTCGTGTGGAAGATGAACTCTTGGTAGACGTTGACATCGATCATCTGGTACTTGTCCTTGATCTCGGCGGACAGAAAATCCTGGATCGACTCGATCGAATGATCGATGAAGTGCTTCATGCCGCGCACGTTGCGGGTGAAGCCGCGCACACGGTAGTCCATGACCACGATGTCCGACTCAAAAGACTTGATCAGATAGTTCAGCGCCCGCAGCGGCGAGATCTTGCCGCAGGTCGAGACATCGATGTCCGCGCGGAACGTGGAAATGCCGGCATCCGGGTGCGTCTCCGGATAGGTGTGCACCGTGATATGCGACTTGTCCAGATGCGCAACCACCGATTCTTTTTTCTTGACGACGGGCTTGCTCGGAGTCGATAGCCCGTCGTGGTGGCCTTCGGAAATCAGCATCGTCACCGAGGCGCCCTGCGGATCGTAGTCCTGGCGGGCGACGTTGAGGATGTTGGCGCCGATGATGCGCGCGACCTCGGTGAGGATCGCGGTCAGGCGTTCGGCGTTGTAGGCCTCGTCGATGTACTCGATGTATTCCTGCTGATGCTGCTTGGTGCGCGCGTAGCAGATGTCGTAAATGTTGAACGACAGCGACTTCGTCAGATTGTTGAAACCGAGCAGTTTCAGCTTGGGATTGTCGGTGCGTTTCGGCTTGGCCTTGGCCAATTCAGTGCTCCGGGAGGAAGGGATCAAACCCGCCGCACGGGCGGGTCCAGCCAGGGGTACGAATTTGGGGGCGAATTATGGGCCAAATCCGCGGCGTTTGCGCCCCGGGCAGACGACCGGTCAGGCAGCGCGGATTTCATAGTCATGGGTGATGGTCACCCCCGCGCGCCCGAGCATGATCGACGCCGAACAGTATTTCTCGGCCGACAGCTCGACGGCGCGGCGCACGTGGTGCTCGGCGAGATCGCGGCCAACGACGACGAAATGCAGGTGGATGGCCGTGAACACCTTGGGATCGGTATCGGCGCGCTGAGCCTTGAGCTCGACCCAGCAATCGCTGACCTGCTGACGGGCCTTGTTGAGGATCAGCGTGACATCCACCGCCGAGCAGGCCCCTACCCCCATCAGCAGCAGTTCCATCGGCCGCGGCCCGAGATTACGCCCGCCGATCTCTGGCGGGCCATCGACGACGATGGCATGGCCGCTACCGCTCTCGGCGACGAAACTGGCCTGCCCGATCCATTTGACGCGTGCTTCCAAGACACTCTCCGCAGGGACGTAAAGGGAGGATGTGCTATTTTCGGGGAAATTCGGCGGCTAACCAAACCGACAGGGACGGACGCGGATGAAACCGGTCATCGAAGCTTTCTGCGCCATCGCGCACAAACGCAGCTTTGCTCCCCGGCACACGATCATCCACGCCGGCGATCCCCCGCAATCGCTCTATCTCATCCTCGAAGGCTCGGTGAGCATCCTGCTCGAGGACGAGGATGGCCGCGAGATCGTGCTCGCCTACCTCGGCGCCGGCGATTTTTTTGGCGAGGTGTGCCTGTTCCCGGACCAGAACGTGCGTACCGCCATCGTGCGCACGCGCACACCGACGCTGGTCGCGGAAGTGGGTTACCAGATGTTCCGGGACTTCGCGGCACAGCATCCACAGATCATGTTCGAGATCGCCGGCCAGCTCGCCGCGCGGCTGCGCGACACGACCCGGCGCCTGGGTGATCTGGCGTTCCTCGACGTCGCCGGGCGCATGGCCCATATCCTCCTCGAGCTGGTCAAAAAGCCGGATGCACAGCCCCATCCGCGCGGCACGCTGATCCGCACCTCGCGGCAGGAGCTGGCGCGCTTGGTCGGCTGCTCGCGCGAAATGGCGGGGCGCGTACTCAAGAAACTCGAGGAGGACGGCATGGTGTCATCGATCGGCCGCAGCATCCTCGTCTTGGGCATATCCAAGGGCTGAACAAGGGCTGATTGCCGGCTGCGTTGGTCACAGCAGGGCGCGCAGCGCCGCCCCCGGCCGGTCTTGGCGCATCAGCGATTCGCCGATCAAAAAGCGGTGCACGCCGGCCTTACGCATGCGCTCGACATCCGCACGGCTGGCGATCCCGCTTTCGGTCACGACCGCAAGACCGGGCGGCAGATGCGGCAGCAAATCCAGCGTGGTCTCGAGCCGTGTCTCGAAAGTGCGCAGATTGCGGTTGTTGATGCCCAGCAGCCAGCCGCCGGCAAGATTCGCACCGAGCACGGCAGCGAGCTCGTCTGCGTCGTGGATCTCGACCAGCACGTCGAGCGCAAATGCGCGGGCGCAATCGTACAAATCCTTGAGCTGCGCGGCGGACAGAGCGGCGGCGATCAGCAGCACGCAGTCGGCACCGATCGCGCGCGCCTCGAGAATCTGTAGTTCGTCGATCAAAAAATCCTTGCGGATCACCGGCAGCCCGCAGGCCGCGCGCGCCTGGACCAAAAAGGCGTTATGCCCCTGGAAAAAAGTCTCGTCGGTGAGAACGGACAGACAGGCCGCACCAGCGCTGGCGTATTCGCGCGCCAGAAACAGCGGATCGAAGTCCGCGCGGATCAGCCCCTTGCTCGGGGAGGCCCGCTTGATCTCGGCAATCACACCCGGCGAACCGGCGGCTACCTTGGCATCGAGCGCGGCGATGAAACCGCGCGGGGCATCGGCCGCACGCGCAAGATCTTCGAGCGTGGCGCGCGAATAGCGCTGGCCGAGCCGTGCAATCTCCTCGCACTTGCGGGCAAGGATCCGATGGAGGATATCGCTCATCGGGTGCCTGCCTTGAGCCGCTGCGTCGTGGCAATGAAAGTATCGAGTTTGTCCCGCGCCGCACCGCTGGCAAGCGCCGCACGCGCGCGGGCGACGCCTTCGCCGATGTCGGCGGCGATGCCGCAAACGTAAAGGGCAGCGCCGGCGTTGAGCGCAACGATGTCACGCGCAATGCCATCGCGGTTGGCGAGCGCCTCCAGCACGCGGGCCTTCGATTCCGCGGCGTCGGCCACGCGCAGATTCTGCGCGCCGGCCATGCGCAATCCGAAGTCTTCCGGGTGGATGTCGTACTCACGCAGCACGCCATCGCGCAGCTCGCCGACCATCGTCGCCGCGCCGAGGGTGATCTCGTCCATGCCGTCGCGACCCCAGACCACCATCGCGTTCTTCACTCCCAGGCGCTCGAGCACCCGGATCTGGATGCCGACCAGGTCCGGATGAAAGACGCCCATGAGGATGTTCGGCGCACCCGCCGGATTGGTGAGCGGCCCGAGGATGTTGAAGATGGTGCGCACGCCCATCTCGCGGCGCACCGGCGCCACCACCTTCATCGCCGGATGATGGTTGGGTGCGAACATGAAACCGATGCCGCAGGCCTCGATACAGGCGGCCACCTGCTCTGGAGCAAGATCGATGGCCGCACCGAGTGCCTCGAGCACATCGGCGCTGCCGGATTTGCTCGACACACCCCGGTTGCCGTGCTTGGCGATGCGCGCACCCGCGGCGGCGGCGACGAACATCGACGCCGTGGAGATGTTGAAACTGTGTGCACCATCGCCGCCGGTACCGACGATGTCGATGAAATGCGGATGCGGCGCGACCTCGACACGATGCGCCAGCTCACGCATCACCTGGGCCGCGGCCGCGATCTCGCCGACCGTCTCCTTCTTCACGCGCAGGCCGGTGAGTATCGCCGCCGTCATCACCGGCGACACCTCGCCGCGCATGATCTGGCGCATCAGTCCGATCATCTCGTCGTGAAAGATCTCGCGGTGCTCGATCGTGCGCTGCAGGGCCTCTTGCGGAGTGATCGCCATCAGTAGCTCTCCAGGAAATTCTTGAGCAACGCATGACCATGCTCGGTGAGGATCGACTCGGGGTGGAACTGCACGCCCTCGATCGGCAGGCTGCGGTGCCGGATTCCCATGATTTCATCCATCGTACCGTCGGCGAGCCGGGTCCATGCCGTCACTTCGAGGCAGTCCGGCAGCGTCTCTTTCTCGACGATCAGCGAGTGGTAACGCGTGGCCGTGTACGGCGACGGCAGGCCGCGGAACACACCGCAGCCGTTGTGATGCACGAGGCTGACCTTGCCGTGCATCACTTCGCGCGCACGCTTGACGACACCGCCGAAGGCCTGCCCGATGGCCTGGTGTCCGAGACAGACCCCCAGGATCGGGAAGCGGCCCTGGAGACGCTCGATCAATTCGAGACAAATCCCCGCCTCGTTGGGCGTGCACGGCCCCGGCGACAGCACGATGTGCCGCGGCGCAAGGCGCGCCACTTCATCGACGCTGATGCAGTCGTTGCGGAACACACGCACCTCGACCCCCAGCTCGCCAAAGTACTGCACCAGGTTGTAGGTGAAGCTGTCGTAGTTATCGATCATCAGGAGCATCTCATGCCCCCTTGTGCATACCGGCATGGGCGCCCCCCCGATCGATCGGGGATACCGCCTCGGCCTGCGCGGCGGCGCGCAGCATCGCCGCGGCCTTGTTCATCGTCTCTTCCCATTCGAGCTGCGGAACCGAATCGGCGACCACACCGCAGCCAGCCTGCACATGGACCTGGCCATCCTTGATCACCGCGGTGCGGATGGCGATCGCGGTATCCATCGTGCCGTCCCAGCCAAGATATCCGATCGCTCCGCCATAAATGCCGCGCTTGACCGGTTCGAGTTCGTCGATGATCTCCATCGCCCGCACCTTGGGCGCGCCGGAGAGCGTGCCGGCCGGGAACGTCGCCGCCAGCGCATCGAGGGCATCGAGACCGGGTTTGAGCCGACCGCTGACGTTGGAGACGATGTGCATGACATGACTGTAGCGCTCGATGACCATTTTCTCGGTCACGCGCACGCTGCCGATCTCGGCGACGCGGCCGACGTCGTTGCGCCCCAGGTCGATCAGCATCAGATGCTCGGCGATCTCTTTCGGATCGGCGAGCAACTCGCGCTCGAGTGCCTGGTCTTCCTCGATCGTCGCGCCGCGCCTGCGCGTGCCGGCGATCGGGCGCACGGTGACCTGGCCATCCTCGACACGCACGAGGATCTCCGGGGAGGAGCCGACGACGTGGTGATCGCCGAGATCCATGCAGTACAGATACGGCGAGGGATTGAGCCGGCGGATCGCGCGGTACAACTGCACCGGATCGGCGGCAAAGGGCGCGGTGAGCCGTTGCGAGGGCACGACCTGCATGCAGTCGCCGGCGGCGATGTACTGCTGGATCCGCAGCACCGCCTGCTTGAACGGCTCCTCGCCAAAACAGGATTGGAACGGTATGGGATGCGCACCGCTGGATGGCGGTGCCCGCATCGCCCGCACTGGGGCGGCGAGCTCTGCCTCGAGCGCATCGAGACGCGCATGCGCGCGGGCGAGATCGGCGGCATCTTCCGGGTCGGCGTGTACGATCAGCGTCAGCGTGGCGCGCAGGCCATCGAAAACGACGAGCTCGTCGGCGAGCATCAGCAGGATGTCCGGCGTCCCCAGTGGGTCGGGTTTGGCCCGGCCTGCGAGCCGGGGTTCGAAATAGCGCACGCAGTCATAGCCGAAATACCCGACCAGCCCGCCGGAAAATCGCGGCAGCGCAGGCTCCGGCCGCACGCGGTAACGCGCGGCGTAGGCGCGAATCCAGCCGATCGGATCGGCACTCTGTGCGCTTTCGATGACCACGCCGTCGCGGCTCAGCGTGATCGAGTGTCCGCGCACGCGCAGCACCTCGCGCGATGGCAGACCGATGAACGAGTAGCGCCCCCAGCGCTCACCTCCCTGGACCGACTCGAACAGAAAGCTGTACGGTCGATGGGCGAGCTTGAGATAAGCGCCCACCGGCGTGTCGAGATCGCCGGGCAGCTCGCGGGTCAGGGCAATGCGGTTGTAGGTCATGATGCAAAAGGGGAATCGAAAAACCTGGGACGTGGCCGACGCGGCGCACCGCCGCTTGGGATGCGGTTCACCGCCATCGCCAATCGCACCGTTCCCACGTTCTGCCGATCATGACGCTTTTGCGATCTCCGCACGCATCGCCGCGATTGTAGCGGCGTAATCCCGGGTGCCGAAAATGGCGCTGCCGGCAACAAAGGTATCCGCTCCGGCGGCCGCGATCGCACGGATGTTGTCGATTTTCACGCCGCCGTCGATCTCCAGCCGGATCGGACGACCGCTGGCATCGATCAACGCGCGCGCCTCGGCCAGCTTGTCCAGTGCCGACGGGATGAAACTCTGCCCGCCGAAACCGGGGTTGACCGACATCAGCAGCACCATGTCGACCTTGTCGAGCACGTATTTGAGACAATCCAGCGGCGTGGCCGGGTTGAACACGAGCCCGGCCTTGCACCCGGCGTCGCGGATCGCCTGCAGACTGCGATCGATGTGGCGCGTCGCCTCCGGATGAAAGGTGATGTAGCTGGCCCCGGCCCGGGCGAACGCCTGGGCCAGCGCATCGACCGGCTCGACCATCAAGTGCACGTCGATCGGCGCGGTGATGCCGTACCGGCGCAGCGCCTCGCACAGTGCCGGCCCAAAGGTCAGATTCGGCACGTAATGGTTGTCCATCACGTCGAAATGGATGAGGTCGGCCCCCGCCGCGAGCACGCGCTCGACATCCTCCCCGAGCCGGGCGAGGTCGGCGGACAGAATGCTGGGCGCGATCAGGGGTGCGAGCTTGGCCATGCCGTATCCGGATGAAGACGGCGCGCATTATCCACCAGAAGCGCCGCCCGCCGCAGCCACGATCAGGGCGCAGGTGCCGGGCTTTACCCCTCTTGCGCCCTTCTCCACAATGCGCGCCTGCTCTACACCGGGCCGATCATGGACGCTCTCTACGAATCGACGATCACCAGTGTGCCGCGCCTGCACCGCGGCAAGGTGCGCGACATCTATGCGCTGGGCGATGCGCACCTGCTGATCGTGACGAGCGACCGGCTGTCCGCCTTCGACGTCATCCTGCCGCAGCCGATCCCCGGCAAGGGCGCGGTGCTCACGGCGCTCACCGATTTCTGGATGGCGCGCTTTGTGCACATCCTGCCCAATCATCTGGCGCCCGAGGTGGATGTCTCCCGATACCTGAGCGCCGCCGAACGCCGCCAGATCGAAGGGCGGTTCGTCGTGGCCCGCAAGCTGCGCGCGCTGCCGGTCGAGGCCGTCGTCCGCGGCTATCTGATCGGCAGCGGCTGGAAGGACTATCAGAGAACCGGGGCCGTCTGCGGCATCAGCCTGCCACCCGGCCTGCAGCTCGCCGACCGTTTGCCAGAGCCCATTTTCACACCCGCGGACAAAGCGCCCGTCGGTCAGCACGACGAAAACATCAGCTTTGCCGAGGTCGAGCGCCGCATCGGGGCAGCGCTCGCCGCGCAGGTCCGCGATGCAGCCCTGCGCATCTACCGGGAAGCCGCCGAATATGCGCTGACACGCGGCATCATCATCGCCGACACCAAGTTCGAGTTCGGGATCGACGAGCACGGCCGCCTGCATCTGATCGACGAGGTGCTGACCCCGGATTCGTCGCGCTTCTGGAGCGCCCAGACCTACCGCAGCGGCATCAGTCCGCCGAGCTTCGACAAGCAGTTCGTGCGCGACTACCTGGAAACCCTGGACTGGAACAAGCAGGCGCCCGGTCCCGAGCTGCCGGCGGACATCATCGCCCGCACCGCCGAAAAGTATCGCGAAGCGCAACGCCTGCTGACCGGATGCTGAGCCCGCGATGAGCTTCGTATCCGCCGCGGTCTTGCTGTTCTTAGTGATGGATCCGCTGGGCAACGTGCCGCTGTTCCTGGCGGCGCTGCGCCATGTGCCCGTGGCCCGGCAGCGCTCGGTGATCCTGCGTGAGATGCTGATCGCGCTCGCCACGCTGCTGCTGTTTCTGTTTCTCGGTGGTCAGATGCTGCGCCTGCTCGGCCTGTCAGAACCGGCCCTGTCAGCGGCGGGCGGCATCATCCTGTTGATCATCGCCCTGCGCATGGTGTTCCCCACGAAGGACCCTGGCCACGAACTGGGCGACGGCGAACCTTTCATCGTGCCACTGGCCATACCCTATATCGCTGGGCCGTCGGCACTGGCCACCGTGCTCCTGCTGATGAGCCGAGAACCCGGGCGCTGGGTCGAGTGGGTCGGCGCCTTGCTGCTCGCCTGGGGACTGTGCCTGCCGATCATGCTCGCGAGTACCGCCCTGCGCCGCTGGCTCGGTGAACGCGGCCTCACCGCGGTGGAACGGCTGATGGGCCTGATTCTGGTCACCCTCGCCGTCGAGATGCTGATGACGGGAATCTCGCAGTGGTGGGCCGTGCACCGATAGACCCAGCACACGGCAGGCATTGGTATGCTCGGACAGTGGCCACGGCACACTCGTGGGCCACGACACACGCCGGCTGGGAGAATCCGCTATGCAGATCAAGATCGAAATCGATGTCCGCCCCGACGAGCTGCGCCGCTTCCTCGGCCTGCCCGACGTCGCCGGACTGCAGGACGACGTGATCGCTTTCCTGCGCAGCAAAATCGGGGCCGCCAGCGAGTTCGATGCAGCCGGTTTCGTCAAACACAATCTCGAATCCCTGCGCAAGAATCCGGCCTGGCAGAAACTGGTCGCGCGGATCAAACTCGCCGAGACCGTGGACGAAATCGCCGCCGCGGCCGCACAGGCCGCCGCCGGCGCCGAGCAACCGGCAACACCCCGCACCGGATCATCCACACGGCGGCGCAAACGCATGCGCAGCGGTACACAAGCGCCGTCGCGGTAAGATCGGGCGGCGCGGCTCCAACCCCCGTCAGAGCAGCCTGCCGGGATTCAGGCCGCTCGACGAAAAAGGGCCGGGAGTTTCTCCCGGCCCTGAACCATCGGAGGCCTTACCTGGCAGGCCTTGGGCAGACGACTTCAGGCCGCCGCTGCAGGCGTCGTCTTGCGCGCCTTGCCCGTTGACTTGCGGGCAGCAGTCTTCTTGGTCGCCTTTGCCGCCGCCTTCTTCTCGGCCGACGTGCCGCTGAGCTTGGCGCTGATCGTCTGATAGCCCTCCTTCAGCGTCTTGGCGAGCTGGTCGCCCGTCTTGGTGACGGTCGCCACGCTCTCGTTGTAGGCGTTGAGCACCGTGGCCTTGCCTTCCGGCAGATAGGCGGCCGGGTTCGCCGCCACCGCCTTGAGACCGTCGGCCTTGGCTTTCTCGAAGCTCGCCTGGGCCAGTTCGATCAGCTCCTTGCCCGCGGCGACATTGGTCTGCACCAGCGTCTGCACGCCATCGACGACGATGGCATTGGCGGCCTTGAGGGTTTCAAAGCCGGCTTCGAGCACTTCCTGACCACGGGTTACGACCACGTCGGTGCGGGCCTTGACATCGTTCACGAGGGTTTCCACGTTCATCACACTATCTCCTGGATGGCAACAGCGAAGGGATCGGGGATCGGCACAATGTTGCAATGCAACATTTGTTGCGGTGCATCATAGGGACGGCCAGCCGGCTTGTCAACAGACGGTCGGCGCCGGGCGACGAACGGCAGATCGGATCCGCGATCCAGTATCCTGCGGCGATGAATCCGTTCCTGCACCGGCTACGCGCCCGGCTCTGGGACCTCGAGACGGCGGCGCGTCATCCCCGTCCGCTGATTGTCGCGGGGCGCTATGTCTTCGTCCTCGTCCGCGACCTGATGGAGGGCCAGCTCAGCCTGCGCGCGATGAGTCTGGTCTACACCACGCTGCTGTCGATCGTGCCGCTGCTGGCGCTGGCCTTTTCGGTGCTCAAGGCTCTGGGCGCCCATAACGCCCTGGAGCCGGTGCTGCTGGAATTCCTGCGCCCGCTCGGCGAACAGGCCGCGACGCTGACGCAGAACATCATCGGTTTCGTCGAGAACATCCGCGTCGGGGTGCTCGGCTCGCTCGGCGTGGCGCTGCTCTTTTACGCGGCCTTGTCACTGATCCAGAAGGTCGAGGCGGCATTCAATTACATCTGGCGCATCGAGCGGCCGCGGCCGCTGTCGCAGCGCCTGGGCGAATACTTCGCGGTGCTGACCGTGGGCCCGGTTGCGGTATTCGCTGCGCTGGGCGCCACCGCGACCCTCCTCAACAGCCAGGCGCTAGCCTGGATCGCCTCGACCGAGCCTTTCGGCCTGCTGCTCTTCATCGTCACACGGCTGTTGCCCTATGCCCTGATCGTCGGTGTTTTTACGTTCGTGTACAGCTTCATCCCCAACACGCGGGTGCATTTGCGCGCCGCGGCCTGGGGCGGGCTGCTCGCCGGGGTGCTCTGGCAGAGCGGCAGTGCCTTGTTCGCGTCGTTCGTCGCCTCGGCGACGAATTACAACGCGATTTATTCCAGCTTTGCGATCCTGATCTTTCTGCTGATCTGGCTGCACCTCGGCTGGCTGATCCTGCTGCTGGGCTGTCAGCTCGCGTTCTATATCCAGCATCCCGAGCATCTCAAACCGCGGCGCACCCCGGCGAGTCTGTCCGGACGCGAAACGGAATACCTGGCGCTGGCCATCATGGGCCTGGTCGGGCGTCGCTTCATTGCGGGAGAAGCCGGTTACACCCAGGAAGAGCTGGCGCGCGCGCTGAACGCGGAACCCGAGCACGTCGCGCGGGTCGTCGAGATCCTGCTCTTCCACGGCTTGCTGATCGAAGCCGGCAGCGACCGCACCCAGCTCATCCCGGGCATCGATCTGGATTCCATCGAATTGTCGCGGCTGTGGCGCCTGGCCCGCGCCGGCGCCGCGGCGCTGCCGTCGCCCCGCCCGGCGTCGCTGGGCGCGGACATCATCGCACTGATCGACACCGCCGAGCAGGCCTTCGCACAGCAGACTGCACACCTGACGGTACGGCAATGGCTCGCCCGTTCATCGTCGCCCCCCGCCACCACCGCGGAGCAGCGGACATGACCCACGTCTGGGCAGTGCACGCAAGCGCCATTGCAAACAAGCCCAAAGCGCGGCGCACTCCTGCGCCGGCCCGGTAAAACGCGCTTTTCAGCTCGTCTCGGGCAGGGTGATGTTCATTTCCAGCACTTCCAGTCCGGCCTCGCGCTGCACGTGGATGTGCACGGCGCTGTCCGGCACCTGGACGTATTTGCGGACGACCAGCAGCAGCTCCTCGCGCAGCTTCGGCAGATAGGCCGGACCGTTGGTACGCCCTTCGCGCTGATGGGCGACGACGACCTTGAGCCGCTCCTTGGCGATCGACGCGGTGTTCTTCGGCTCGGAGCGGAAAAATTTCAGCCAGTCCATCGCGGGCCTCCTTAGGTGCCGAACAGCCGGCCGAGCAATCCCTTCTTCTCCGGCGCGATGAAGCGATGCTCGCGCGGCTCGCCGAGGAAGCGGGCCACCAGATCCTCATAAGCGCGGCCGGCGTCGCTGTCCTTGTTGGCGATCACCGGGACACCGGCGTTCGACGAGCTGAGCACGGCCGGCGACTCCGGAATCACACCGAGCAGCGGAATCGCGAGGATCTCGCGCACGTCATCGACGGACAGCATCTCGCCCTTTTGCACGCGCGCCGGGTTGTAGCGCGTCAGCACGAGGTGTTCCTTGACCCGGCCATTGCCGGTCTCGGCACGGCGGGTCTTGCTCGCCAGCAAACCGAGCACGCGGTCGGAATCGCGCACCGACGACACTTCCGGATTGGTCACGACCAGCGCCTCGTCGGCGTAGTACATGGCCAGATGCGCCCCTTTCTCGATGCCGGCCGGCGAGTCGCAGACGATGTAATCGAAATCCTTGGCCAGCTCATCGAGCACGCGGCCGACGCCGTCGGCGGTGAGGGCGTCCTTGTCGCGCGTCTGGCTCGCCGCGAGGATGAACAGGTTGTCGTGCTGCTTGTCCTTGATCAGCGCCTGGCGCAGCGTCGCTTCGCCATGGATGACGTTGACGAAATCGAACACGACGCGGCGCTCGCAGCCCATGATCAAGTCGAGGTTGCGCAAACCGACATCGAAATCGATGACCGCGGTCTTGTGCCCGCGCATGGCAAGGCCGGTGGCGAACGATGCGCTGGTCGTGGTCTTGCCCACACCGCCCTTGCCGGATGTGACGACGATGATCTTTGCCAAGGCTCTACTCCCACACGAAGCGGCTTCGCCGCAGCGAAGTCCCATCCACACCACCCCGACGGCTGTTCATCCGTCCAGGCCCTCGATCCTGAGTTTCCCGTCGGCCAGACGCACTTGCGCCGGCTTGCCGCGCCAATCGCTCTGCATCTGCTCGGCGACGGCATACACCCCGGCCACCGCGACCAGCTCGGCCTCGAACCGCCGGCAGAAGATACGCGCCTGCGCATCGCCCCGCGCCCCGGCGAGGGCACGGCCGCGCAACGCGCCATAGACGTGCACACAGCCGTCGGCGACGACCTCCGCCCCGGCACTGACCGCGCTTAGGACGACGAGATCGCCTTCGGCGGCATAAATCTGCTGACCCGAGCGGACCGGCTCGGTCACGATCCGGGTCGGGCGACGCGCCGCCGGCGCGCCCGCGGGCTCCACGGTTCCGGCACTGCGGCCCGTCCGCCCGGGCCCGTCGGGGGCGAGCACTGCCAAACCCCATTGGCGCGCACTGGCGGCGAGCACGCCGTCGGTGACGCCCAGCGGCTGCATGCCCACTTCGCGCATCGCGGCGAGCACGGCACCGAGATCCACGGCCATCTCCGCCTCCAGCACCACGGGCATGCCTTGGGCCGCCCGCGGCATTTGCCGGGCAAAATCCTGGAGCTGCGCGGTGATGGCGGCGAGGTCGGGGTCGAGGATGCGCGCACGCGTCAAGGACAGCATGCGGCCTTTGAATTCGAGCGCTTTCTTCGGCGTCATGTCGGCAAACCGGTTGATCCATTCTACAACATCTCGTGGTCGAAAACCGCCGGAACACAACCTGTAGGGGGATGAACTCCCGGCTCCGCTGCACCGCAGCACGCGGATCCACCTGTTGCCGGGCCACTCGCTCGGGGCATGCGCCTTGTGCCGCCGCAACCGTGCATGGTAAGACTGCCCACCCCTTTCCCCCTTGGCAGGCTTTGACGCATGCGCGAGCGCACGATCGAATTTTTCTGGGATTCCGCCAGCCCCTACACCTATCTCGCCGCCACGCAGATCGAAACGCTCGCCGCGCGCCACGGCGCCGCGGTGGTCTGGAAACCCTTTCTGCTCGGCAAGGCTTTCGAGGCCACCGGCAATCGCCCACCGGCGACGATCCCGGCCAAGGGCAAGTATCTGTTCCAGGATCTCCAGCTATGGGCCCGGTACTATGGCGTGCCATTGCGCTTTCCCTCGGTGTTCCCGGTGGCGAGCCTGACCTCGCTGCGTATCGCCTGCGCGCTGCCGGACGCCGATGTCGGCGTCTGGGCGCGCGCGGTCATGACCGCCTACTGGACGCGCGACCAGGACATCGGCCAGCCGGAGGTGCTCAAGAACGTGATCGGCGAGCTGGGCTGGGATGCGGATGCCCTGCTCGCACGCGCCCAGGATCCGGCGGTGAAGGACAAACTCAGGGCGAATACCGACGAGGCCATCGCCCGTGGGGTATTCGGCGCACCGACCTTCTTCATCGGCCACCACATGTTCTGGGGCAACGACCGCTTCGTGCTGATGGAAGCGGTGCTCGCCGGGCGGCTCGGATGAGGCCTTGCGCCTGATCCTCGCGCGTAGCGCGGCGCCATGGGAGACGGTCTGATACGACCGAGCCGCTCCGAGTTCGTCCGCATCCGCGGGCTGCGCTATCACGTGCGCCGTTGGGGTGACCCGGCAAAGCCGATGCTGATCCTGGGGCACGGCTGGCTCGACGTATCGGCGACCTTCCACGATCTGGTCCAGCCCTTGCTCGAACGCTATCAGGTGCTCGCGCCGGACTGGCGCGGGTTCGGGCACACGCAATGGCCACGCGACGGTTACTGGTTTCCCGACTATGTCGCGGACCTCGACGCCCTGCTCGCCCACTACGCGCCGGCATCGCCGGTGGTGCTGGTCGGCCACAGCATGGGCGCGCAGATCATGAGTCTGTACGCCGGCCTGCGTCCCGAGCGCGTGCACCGCCTGGTGTGCCTCGACGGGTTGTTTCTGCCGGACACGGACGCCGAGCGCGCCGCCCGCCGTTACCGCGAATGGCTCGACCGCTGGCCGGGTGCCGCGGCGACGCGCTTCTACCCCTCCTTCGATGCGCTGGCGCAGCGGATCCGCGTGCAACACCCGCAGCTCACGCCCGAACGCGCGCACTTCATCGCCCGTTGCTGGGGCGCCGAAGACGGCTACGGACGCATCCGTCTGCTCGCCGACCCCAAACACCGCCTGCCCTCGCCAGTCCCCTACCGCGCCGCCGAATCGATGGCGATCTGGTCGCGCATCACCGCCCCAACCCTGTTCATCGATGCCGGCGCCGGCTCGCTGTCGCGCCTGCTCTCGCCCGAGGAGCAGGCGCGGCGGCGCGCCTGTTTTGCCGTGCACCGCGCCATACGTATCGACGGCGCGGGGCACATGCTGCACTTCGACGCACCCCACGCCACCGGCACCGCCATCGCCGCATTTCTCGCCACCGCATAACCCCCCATCCGGGGTGATGGCAAACCGATGGCGACAAAGCCTAGAATTCAGTCTTTGATGTCGGCCACGGTCATGGACTGACCAGCGTCCTGGCCATGGCGAGATCGCGGGGGCACACAAGGGGGGAGGGTGTTCGACGGGTCATCATCACCGCGCATGTCCCGCGCGGATTATCTGTCGCGCCTGCGCAGGCGTGGCCTGGATCAGGCTGCGTCCAAATCACGCGACGTCCACACGCTCTCCACACCGACGATCCAGGCACTCGAGCGTATCGCCAAGAGCTCGGGGCCTTTACTGCACCTGCCGGACGAGGTCGAGACGGAGTACCGCCTCGAATGGCGCATTGCCGCCAACCATATCCGCGTGATGCTCTGCATCCTGCCCATGTCCGTGGCCAGCATCCTGGTCGTGTTCGGAGAGACGCTACTTGGCATGCCCGAGCCGCTGGCGCAATCGATGCGCCTGGGCTTTTTCGCGATCGCCCTGCCGTTCGCCTTGATTCCCGCGGCGATCGGCTGGCTGTGGCCGCACAGTCCGGCTGCCGGCGCCCTGCTCGCGGTATCGGGGCTCGTCTCGCTCGTCTGGATGAACGTGTTGCTCGCCCAGGGCGCCGCCCTCGGATACCCAATCCACCACGCGCTGCTGCCGTGCATACCGGCGGGCTTGGTGCTGCTCAGTGGTTTCCGCTTCGTCCCTGTATTGGGTCTGATCGGCGGCTATCTCGCAGTCGACCAACTTGCGATGCAATATCTGGGCACACCCCCCCGCACACCGACACAGTGGGTCGGCGAAATCACCCTGCTCGCAATCCTCGCCGCAGCCGCGCTGTGGATGGAAACCACCCGGCGGCGCAGTTGGGCCGCGCTGCGGCTGCTGCAACTGCAGGCGCATCAAGACCCGCTGACCGGTTTGCGCAACCGCCGCTCGTTCGAACAGCATTACGACGTGGTTGCCGCGCAAGCGCGGCGTGACGGCAAACGCCTGCTGTTTGCGCTCGCCGATCTCGATCATTTCAAGAAAATCAACGACCGCTACGGCCACGATTACGGTGACGGCGCGCTCAGCGAGGTCGCCGTCGTGCTCAGCCAGTTCAGTCGCCGGCCACTCGATGCCGTGGCCCGGCTCGGCGGCGAGGAATTCGCCCTGCTGCTCTACGACTGCGATCCGGCCGGCGCACAAGCGCGGCTGGATGCCTTGGTCGATCAGGTGCGTGCGCTGGGCATCGACAACGAGGAGGCGCCCTTGGGCGTGCTGACGATCAGCGTCGGCGGCGTGATCTCCGACGGCAGCCTGCCGATGTCCGAGCTCTACCACAGCGCCGATCAGCACCTGTACGCGGTCAAGCACCGCGGCCGCAACGGCGCCCGCCTCGGTCCGATCATCTCCGGCTGAAAACGACTTTCTGCGATAATCGCCGGGCTTTTGGCCAAAGGCCCGCGATGAACGACCGCTCGCTTTCCGATTATCTTGCCGCCACGATCCCCTGGACCTCGTCCGCCGGAACCGGACCGGTGCTGCGCGGCCGGCGCACGGCCCTGCGCACGCCGATGCTGCATTTTTTGCACGGCAACGGATTCTGCGGCGGCGTCTATTGGCCGTTTCTGCGGCATTTCATCGGCGATTACGGCCTGTTCTGTCACGACCTCGAGGGCCATGGCGGTAGCGACGCCCCGGCACGCTATTCCGGCACGGCCGCCATCATCGCGCGCGTGCCGCTGGTGATCGCCGATCAGCGGTTGCCGCAGCCGCTGGTCGGTATCGGACACAGCTTTGGCGCGGCGGTGACCCTGGCCGTGGCCGCCCGTCATCCCGGTTTGTTCCGGGCGCTGGTCTTGCTCGATCCGATCCTGCTGCCGCCGCGCGACTGGCTGGCCGTGAAACTGGCGTCGTGGCTGCGCCGCAACCCGATGGCCGAGAGCGCACGCCGCCGGCGCGAGCGCTGGAGCTCGCGCGCACAGGCGCTCGAACACCTGCGCGACCGCGGCATCTACCGCAACTGGCGCAGCGAGGCGCTGGAAGCCTTCGTCGATCACGCCACGCGCGATGACGGCAGCGGCGCACGCGCGCTGTGCTGTCCGCGCGACCTCGAGGCCGCGATCTTCGAAAACCCGGTCTACCCCTGGCGGCTGCCGCCGGTGCCGTGCCCGATCCTCTTCGTCCACGGCGAACACAGTTATCCGTTTTTCCCCGCTGCGGCACGCAGAATGATGCATCGGCATCCGCACATCACCTTGCGCACCCTGCCCGGCGGTCACTGCTTCATGCAGGAAGATCCGGACACGGCCGCCGACACCGTCAGCCGATTCCTGCGCGCGTTGTAGGCCACGCACGCGCTGATGATGCGCGCACGCCAGTGCGCGTTCTGTCATCGCCCACCACGCGAGTATCGGCATGCGCCGACATCCATCGCCGAAATGAACGTGCTATCGTTGCGCGCCCTCGCGGGCGCGCTCCCCCGCGCAAGCCCATCCTTCCCGTAACGTAACAAGACGAAGACGCCATGCATCGCGCACTCCGATATGTGTCGTGCCTGCTCGCCGCTGCCGCATGGACCGGCAGTTTTTCAGCCCACGCCCTCAGCTTCGAACTCGACGACGACGGACAGTGGTCCGGCGTGCTCAATACGACGATGACGCTGGGCGTGGGTTGGCGCATGCAGGATCGCGCCGCCGATCTCGTCGGCAAGGCCAATCTCGACCCCGAGGTCTGTTCCCGGCAGTACCAGTCCTGCCAGGGCTTGTTCCGGCAGCAGAGCTATCCGGCGGCGCATCTGTTCGCCGCGCGCGGCGCGCCGTCGATGCGCATCGACGACGGCAATCTCAACTACGACAGGGGCGATATCTTCCAGGCGCCGTTCAAGGTCACGCAGGACCTGACCATCACGCACGGTGACTTCGGTTTTTTTGCGAAGTGGCTGTACTTCTACGACTTCGTCAACAACGATTTCACCGAGACGCATCCGAACCTGATCACGCCGGACAATGTCGATGAAGTCGGTTTTGTGAATGACCCGATCGCCAACCGCTACTGGAAGAACGGCATCCGCACCTATGGCCCGGGCGGTTATGTCCGCAAAAAGCGCAGCGATGGGGAAGTCCTGCGCCAGGCCGGCACCGACCTGCAGCTCCTCGACGCCAACATCTACGGCCGCGTACCGTTCTTCGGCGAACGCGAGCTCAGCTTCAAGATCGGCCGGCAGACGGTGAACTGGGGTGAATCGACGCTGCTCGTCATCAACAGCGTCAACCAGGCCAATCCGGTGAACGCCAACAACCTGCTGCGCATCGGCTTCCAGGTCGAGGAAGTGTTCACGCCAGTGAGCATGGTGTTCCTCAGCACCGAACCGTTCTACGGCGCCACGATCGAGGCTTTCTATCAGTACGAATGGGAGCCGGTGGAATCCCCGACCCCGGGCACGTATTTCGGATTCGTCGATCTGGGCACGAACAACATCGGCCACAGCGTCAACCTGAGCTTCGGCACCAGCGCCGACGATCCGGACCGCGCTTTTGTCGGCGCCACTTCGGCCGAGCAGATCGGTTATCTCGACAACCCGCTGACGTTGATCACGCCGACCTCGGGCACGCTGCGGCGCCTCAAAGACTGGGAACCCAGCGACCAGGGTCAGTTCGGCATCGCATTCAAAGTACTACGCCGAAGAACTCAATAACGGCACCGAGTTCGGCCTGTACTTCATGAACTATCACTCCAAGCTGCCGTACGTCAGCTTTTTTGCCGCACAGCAGGGGTGTGGCCGCAACGCGCGCAACACCTCCGAGTTCCTGCGTGACTGCCCGAATCTGCCGGTGGCGGCGAACATGGATGCCAGAAACCAGCTGCTCGCCGACGTCACTGCGCTGATTCTCGCCAATCCCACTGCACTGCCGGGGCTGATCAGCGACTTCGGTACCAGCCTCCCGGGCATCATCAACCTGCTCGCCGGCGGCAATCCGAATGCGCCGCATTCCAACGCGATCCAGCTCGATGGCCCGATGCTGGTGTTCGAGTATCCGGAGAACATCCGGATGTTCGGCGTCAGCTTCAACACCACGGTCGGTGAGTATTCGATCCAGGGCGAGGTCGCGTACCGCCCGGATGCGCCGCTGCAGGTGGCCATCACCGACCTGGCCTTCGCCGCGCTGGGGCCGACACTGACGCGCTGCCATGATCCGAACATGAACTGCGCCGGTTCGTCGATCGGCGGCGGCTTCGACGAAAACGGCAACCGCGTCACCTACGGCAGCAGCGATTTCGTCGATGCAAACGGCAACAACCCGTATCCGGACACGATCAACCTGCTCGTCGGCCACGTCCCGGGGTCGGCGCGCTCGTTCCCGAGCTTCGTCATCCCCTACCGCGGCGGCATCGTCGGCGAGAACCCCGCGACCGATCTCAGCCGACCGCTCGACCGCCACAATCCGGGCTACATCCGCGGGTACGAGCCCTTCGACACCTACCAGTTTAACTTCGGCTTCACGCGCGTCTACGGCGCCACCGACCAGCCCTTCGGCGCGGACCAGATCCAGTTCGTCGGTGAATTCGGCGCCACCTGGGTGCCGGACCTGCCGCCGCTGGACCGGCTGCAGATCGAGTCTCCCGGCGTGTTCTATCACGCCAGCGCCGGTGCCGATGGCTCCGGCGCCGACGGCTCGCGCCAGGCCTGCTCGACGAATCCGAGCTGCTCGGTCGGCCCCGACGGCCTACGCTTCAATCCTCATCAGGCCGACCTCGACAACTTCGTCGACAAATTCTCCTGGGGCTACCGCCTGATCGCCATCGTCAAGTATGAAGGTGTCTGGGGACCGATCAGCATGCAGCCGTTCATCGTCTGGGCCCACGACGTCAAGGGCACCGCTCCCGGCCCCGGCGAGAACTTCGTCGAGGACCGCAAGCAAGTGCAGGTCAATCTGGAAACGCGCTACCGCAGCGCTCTGTCGCTGACGCTCGGTTACGGCTGGTGGTTCGGCGGCGGGGAGACCAATCTCTACCGCGACCGCGATTTTGCCCAGGCCTTCGTCAAATATCAGTTCTAAGGCCGGTCAACCGGCGAAAAGCCCCCGTGCTCACGGGGGCTTTTCGTGGGTGGCCGCGAGCCATCGCCGAACCCGGCCGGAGGATCAGGGCGCACGCGCAGGCACCGGGCGCGACGCGCGCACGACGAGGGCCAGCAGATACGGCGCCACCCAGGGCCGCCAGCGCTGGGCGCGGATCTCTGGCTGCTCCGGCAGCAGGCGCACGTTTATCGCCGACGGGCGCTTGCGCAACTCGGCCGGCAGGCTGCCGACGGGAATACGGACGTTCAGGTACTTGCCGTCGGCGGTGAGCTGGACGGCGAAAGGCAAGGTGTCTGCGGTCATGGGCGGCTCCGTGTGTGGAACGCGGGAGGCATTGTCCGCAGACACGGGCTCAAAACCCGAGCCTTGGACCGCCCTCACGGCGCTTGTGCCTCAACCGCGCAGCGAACAGAAAAATCCGGATCGCCGGGGCGTCGCGCCCTTCAAGCACCGGGCTTGCGGTAACGTGCGGCGGCCCGCTCGAGGCGTTCGGCGACCGCGTCGCGCAAGACGGCGGGGGCCATGACCTCGACCTCCGGCCCATAGCGCAGGATGTCGAGAATCAGCTCGTCGTCGCGATGATACGGCACGGACAGCTCGTAGCTGCCATCGGCCCGCCACACACCCTGCTGCTGCGGATGCCACTGCTCGGCGGCGACCCAGCGGGCCCGCGCCGGCGCGAAGCGCAGCACGGCAGTCGCCGTCGGCGCACCGGCGAAGATGCCGTAAGACCCGCCCAGCTCCCGATCGAGGCAGGCTTCGTCGATGTCCCGCGCCGGATCGTCGAGCAGTTCGGCGCCGCGGATGCAGTCGAGCGCGAACGTGCGCAAACCATCCGCCCGGTGACACCAGGCGTCGAGATACCAGTTGTCGCGGTAATGGACGAGGCGCTGCGGTGAAATCTCGCGCTCGCTGATCCGGGCATTCGAGCGCGCCTCGTAGCGGATGCGCAGGCACCGCCGCTGCAGCACCGCGGCGGCGACGGTCGCGAAATGCTGACCCGGCGCACGGGCGGCGAGCCGCAACAGGCGGATGCGGCCGGCGTTGTCGGCGGACAGGCCCTGGGATTTCAGAATCTGGTCGATGCGCGCCCTCATCGGCGCGAGCGCCTCGTCGAGCAACCCCGGCTGGAAGGTGGCGAGCAGCTGCTGCAGCGTCAGCAGGCTCTGCAACTCCTCGGCGGAAAACCAGAAACCCGGCAGCTCGTAGGCGGCGTCGGTATAACGGTAGCCGCGCGGATCGCGCGTGGTTTCGATCGGGGCACCGAGCACGTCGCGGGTGTAGGCGAGCACGCGCCTGGCGGTCGCGCGCGAGCATTCGAGCTCGTCCATCACGCGGGCAAACGGTACCGGATAACGCGCCGTCTTGAGCAAACGGTGCAATCTGTAGACGTGTTCGAAGGATTTCATGGCCGAGCTAGGCTAACCCAGGTCGGACCCCGTCTCACTACGAGCGAACCGGCAAGACATGGGCGGCACGCTGCATGCACCGTGGTCGGCCTGCCCGATCGCTCCTTCGGAAAACCGCGATCGCATCTGCAAAGAACAAGGCCCCGCAAGCCGGGGCCTTGTGATGACAAAGTCGCACATCCGGCGGCTGGGGCCGCACACGGACCCCAGCCGTCGGCTGGCATGGGGACCGCCGCTTAGAAATCACCCATCCCGGCAGCCGGTGCCGCGGGCGCTTCCTCTTTCTTGGGCAGCTCGGCGACCATCGCCTCGGTGGTGAGCAGCAGACCGGCGACGGAAGCCGCGTTCTGCAGCGCCAGACGGGTGACTTTGGCCGGGTCGATGATACCGGCCTCGATCATGTCGACGAACTCGCCAGTGCCGGCGTTGTAGCCGATGGAGCCCTTGGACTCCTTGACCTTGTTGACGATGACCGAGGGCTCCTCGCCCGCGTTCTTGACGATCTGGCGCAGCGGCTCTTCGATCGCGCGCTTGAGGATGTTCACGCCCACCTGCTGGTCGTCGGTCGGGGCCTTGAAGTTCTCCAGCGCCTTCTGCGCGCGGATCAGCGCGGTACCGCCACCGGCGACGATGCCTTCCTCGACGGCCGCACGGGTCGCGTGCAGGGCGTCCTCGACGCGCGCTTTCTTCTCCTTCATCGCGACCTCGGTCGCAGCACCGACCTTGATCACGGCGACACCGCCGGAGAGCTTGGCCAGGCGCTCCTGCAGCTTCTCGCGATCGTAATCCGAGGTGGCGTCCTCGATCTGCTTCTTGATCTCGGCGATGCGCGCCTTGATCTTGTCGGCCTTGCCGGCGCCGTCGATGATCGTGGTGTTCTCCTTGTCGATCTGCACCTTCTTGGCGGTGCCCAGATCATTGATGGAGACCTTCTCCAGCGACAAGCCGAGCTCCTCGGAAATGACCTGACCGCCGGTGAGGATGGCGATGTCCTTGAGCATTTCCTTGCGGCGATCGCCGAAGCCCGGCGCCTTGACGGCGGCAACCTTGAGGATGCCGCGCAGGTTGTTGACCACGAGGGTGGCCAGCGCCTCGCCTTCGACGTCCTCGGCGATGATCAGCAACGGCTTGCCTTGCTTGGCCACGGCCTCGAGCACCGGCAGCATCTCGCGGATGTTGGAGATCTTCTTCTCGGTGATCAGGATCAGCGGATTCTCCAGCTCGCACTGCTGCGACTGGGCGTTGTTGATGAAGTATGGCGACAGATAGCCGCGGTCGAACTGCATGCCCTCGACGACTTCGAGCTCGTCCTGCAGGCCCGAGCCGTCCTCGACGGTGATCACGCCTTCCTTGCCGACCTTGTCCATCGCCTCGGCGATGCGCTCACCGATCGACTCGTCGTTGTTGGCCGACACCGTGCCGACCTGGGCGATCGCCTTGCGGTCCTTGCACGGCTTGGACATCTTCTTGAGCTCGGCGACGACGACTTCGACGGCCTTGTCGATACCGCGCTTGATCTCCATCGGGTCGATGCCGGCGGCGACCGACTTCAGGCCCTCATTGACGATGGCCTGGGCGAGCACGGTCGCGGTCGTGGTGCCGTCGCCGGCCTCGTCGGAGGTCTTGCTCGCGACCTCCTTGACCAGCTGCGCACCCATGTTCTCGAACTTGTCCTTGAGCTCGATCTCCTTGGCGACGGAGACGCCGTCCTTGGTCACCGTCGGGGCGCCGAAGGACTTGTCGAGCACGACGTTACGACCCTTGGGGCCGAGCGTCACCTTGACGGCATTCGCCAGTATGTTGACGCCGGCAACCATCCGGCTGCGGGCATCATCACCAAAACGAACTTCTTTCGCTGCCATTGTTAAATCCTCATTTGAGTAGCGTATTGCGTCGTTCCCATCACTGCGGGAACCCAAGCGTCTTGCGCCGGCG
The DNA here is from genome assembly GCF_900113085.1 of Fontimonas thermophila. Lineage (GTDB taxonomy): Bacteria > Pseudomonadota > Gammaproteobacteria > Nevskiales > Nevskiaceae > Solimonas > Solimonas thermophila. The sequence goes on from NZ_FOOC01000005.1 coordinate 190,056, forward strand.
CAAGCGAGCGCTCACCACCGGCGGGGCGTCGATCACTTCTTCTCGAAAATCGCCATGATGTCGTCTTCGCGCATGACGAGGATGTCCTCGCCCTCGACCTTGACCTCGGAACCCGAGTACTTGCCGAAGAGGACGATGTCACCCTTCTTCACGTCCATGGGGATGATCTTGCCGTCGTCGGTCTTCTTGCCGGGCCCCACGGCCAACACCTCACCCCGGACCGGCTTTTCGGCCGCATTGTCCGGGATGATGATGCCGCCGGCGGACTTCTTCTCTTCCTCGATACGCTTGACGATCACCCGATCGTGCAGGGGGCGCAGGTTCATATGAATCTCCCGATGGTTCAGTGACTTGAAGTTCCAGCACGAATGCCCCCGGCCCTTGGGGGCCGGTTGTTAGCACTCGCAATGAAAGGCTGCTAATTGTTGGGGACGGGCTTTGCGCTTTCAAGGGGCGTCGATCGATGACCCACCCCTGCCGCGCCCATCCACCCGGGCGCAACCCTCGCCCGACCCGGACCACCCCTGCGCAGGAAACAGACCGGGCGCTGCACCCGGCCGGTGTCCGCCCGACGGCGATCCGCCCGGGTCAGGCAATTCCCGTCCGGCCGGATAGTAAAATCAGCCCAGACTGGCGCCTTGCGCCTTTGCACCCATGCCCAAAATCGCCCAGACCGATACGCTGGATCCCGTCGACCGTCTCATCGCGCGACTGTACCGCTGTGCCCTGTCGGTCCCCGCGCAGGATTTTCGCGCCTGGGCGCTGGAACAACTCAAGGCCGTGATCCCCCACGACGGCGCTTTGTGGGGGTCGGGGGTGACCACGCGCTGGAAATTTCACACGGTGACGGTCACCGGCCTGCCGCCGGAGTTCCCGCACGTGCTCGAGGCCACCACGCGGATCAATCCGATCATCCCGCGCATTCTGCAGAACCTGGACACGCCGGTGGACATGGCCAGCGTGCTGTCGGACGACGAATTCTTCGACTCCGAGATCTACCACCGCGCCTTCGAGCCCTATGGCATCACCCGCATCCTCTCCACCGGCCATCTGGACCGCCGCTCGGGGCTCTACTCGCTGGTCACGCTGTACCGCAAGAACCGTGAGCAGCCGTTCACCGAGGCCGACAAGGCGCGCCAGAAGCGCCTGACCTACCATCTGTTCAATGCCGCCTCGCACGCGTTCTTCCTGCATCTGGCCAAGACGCACGCCGAGCGTCCGCCGGGGGCGGGCGCCGCCGTCGTCGATTCCACCGGCACCTTCCACGAAGCCACGGTGCGTTTTCTCGATCTGCTCGAAGAGCGCTTTCCCTCGCGCCGGCCCGACACCCTGCCCATACCGATCCCCGAGCCGGGCCAGGTGATCCCGTTCCAGGATTTGATGATCCGCTGCGAGCCGCTGGGGGATTTGTCGTTGCTGACGGTGTGGCCGGCCGGACCGCTGGACCGGCTGACCGCCCGGGAACGCGAGATCGTCACCTGCGTCGCGCAGGGTTTGTCGTTCAAGCAGGCGGCGAAGAAGATCGGCGTCGCCCCCTCGACCGTGGCCAATCATCTGTACCGGGTCTATCGCAAACTCGGGGTCTGCAGCCGCACCGAGCTCGCGACCCTGGTGCATCCCCAGAACCGGGTCTGACGCCGGATCCTGGACGTCGCACGGCACTTCTCGCCCCAATCTGACTCCGATCTCATGCGATGAACGATGCCTCGCTGACCACCACCGCGCGCTGGCAGGTGCACTGGCAGCGCTGGAAGCATCTGGTCGCCGTGGCCAGTTTCGCGCTCGGCGTGGCGAGCTTTCTGCTGTTCGAACGCGGGGAGAGGGTCGCGCAGGCCTTGGTCATCCTGCTGCCGCTGTCCTGGCTGCTCGCACTGCTGGAGCCGCAATTGCGCCGCTGGCTCGAGTACCGCCAGCGCACGCTGCCGGTATCGCCGCTGCTGCTCGGTTACGTCGCGCAGGCACTGCACCAGGAGTCCCTGTTCTTCACGCTGCCATTTTTCTTTGCGACGACGGCCTGGTCGTCGCCCCAGCTCGCATTCACCGCGCTGATGTCGGTGCTCGCGCTGCTGTCGATCATCGACCCGCTGTACTACCGCCACGTCGTCCCGCGCCGGGCCGCCCTGTGGGCTTTCCATGCGCTCGCCGGCTCGATCACCGTGCTCACCGCAGCGCCGATGCTCTGGCACCTGACCACGACCGAGGCCTTGTGGCTGGCACTGGCCTGCCTTGGCCTGATCAGCATCCCGGCCTGGCACGCGGGTCTGCCGGCGAGGCTGCCGCTGCGCGGCCTGTGGGCCATCGCGCTGGCGATGGCGCTTGCGGCATTGGGCTGGCAGCTACGCGTCGCGATTCCGCCGGCCACCCTCTGGGTCACCCAGATGACGGTGACGCACACGGTCGATGTCGCTGCCAAATCGCCCGGGCAGGGCTTCGCCATCATCGATGCCGCGACGCTGCGTGCGCAGGGCGCCTATGCCTGGAGCAGCATCCACGCGCCACGGGGTCTGCGTGAAACGGTGCGGCACGAGTGGTTTCACGAGGGCCGGCGGGTCGATGTCATCGACCTGCAGATCCACGGCGGGCGAGAAGACGGTTATCGGGCCTGGTCCCACAAAACCGCGTTTCCATCCGATCCGCGCGGACATTGGCAGGTGCGCGTCGTCACCCAGAGCGGACAGCTGATCGGACAAACCGGCTTTACCGTGCGCTAAAGCCCCGCACGCCCACACCAACCGCCAGCGGGCAACAGGCCACCTGCTAGACTCGCGCATCATGCGCACCATCGACGTCCACGAGCTGCAACGGCGCCTGGCCCGGGGCGATACGCTGCTGCTCGACGTGCGCACCGACGAGGAGCGCCGCATCGCGGCGATCCCGGGTGCCGTGCACATCCCGCTGCAGGAATTGCCGCAGCGCCTGGGGGAACTCGATCCTTCCCGGCCGATCGCCGTCTTATGTCACCACGGCGTGCGCTCGGCGCTGGCCGCGCGTTTGCTGGAACAACGGGGATTCGCGGATGTCTGCAACGTCGACGGCGGCATCGATGCGTGGTCGGCGCATATCGATCCCGCGGTGCCCCGCTACTGAAAAACCGTACTGCCACACGATCATCGAGGAGCGCCATGCATCTTCTCCGAGGGAGTCTGCTCGCCGCCATACTGGTGCTGCCCGGATGGGGCCAGGCGCACGACCTCATGCGCGTCTACGATCTCGCCCTGCGCAACGATGCGAGCCTGCGCGCCGCGCGCCACGCGCGCGACGCCGCGTTGGAGGCTCACCCACAGGCGCGCGCGGCCCTATTGCCCCAGCTCACCGGCGCCTACAGCTATGGCTATGCCGACACCGACGGCACTTACCAGTTCAACGAACCCCGTCTGGATCCGAACACCGGTGAACTGATCTCGCGGGAGGCCTTCCATTTCGACGGCACCGATCGCGGGCTGTCGATCACGCTGAATCAGCCGTTGTTCGATCTGGCGAGCTGGCGGCGCCTGCAGCAGGCCGCAAGTCAGGTGGCGCTCGCCCACGTGAACTATCGCAACGCCGAGCAAGACCTGATCCTGCGCGTCGCCCAGGCCTATTTCGGCGTGCTCGGCGCCCGCGACAACCTGCGCTCGGCGCAGGCCGAAAAAGCCGCCGTCGAACGCCAGCTCGAACAGGCGCGCAGGCGTTTCGAAGTCGGACTGTCGGCAATCACCGATGTGCAGGAAGCGCAGGCGCGCTATGACCTGACCGTGGCCACCGAGCTGGAAGCGCAGCAGCGCCTCGCCGCCGCCCAGGAGGCCCTTGCCGAGATCACCCAGCAAAAGCCGGACGAGACCGCCGCGTTACGCGAGGACATCCCATTGCCTGCGCCCGAACCGGATGACGTCGAGCGCTGGGTGGCCTTTGCGCTGGACGGCAATCTCGAACTGCTGGCTGCACGGCTCGATTACGACATCGCCGCCCGCGGTGTGCAGGTGGCCCGTGCCGGCCATCTGCCGACGCTGGGGCTGCGCGGCACCTACGAAGACGGCGATTCTGAATCGCGTAGCGTGCCGACCAATAGCGAGGGTACCTCGGTCGCGCTCAATCTCAGCGTGCCTTTGTTCTCTGGCGGCGCCACGCAGTCGGGCGTACGTCAAGCCATCGCCACACGCGAGCAACGTCGGGCCCAGCAAGAGGGGACGGCGCGCCGCATCGAGCGCACCACCCGCGATGCCTACCAGGCCGTGATCACCGGCGCGGCGCGCGTCAGGGCGTTCAAGCAAGCCGTGATCTCGAACACGACCGCACTCGAAGCCAGTGAGGCCGGGCTCGAGGTCGGCACCCGCACTGCCGTCGACGTGCTCAATACACAGCAGCAGCTCTACGGCGCGCAGCGCAATTACCTGCAATCCCGCTATGACTATCTACTCGCCGTCTTGCGCCTGAAGGCCGTGGCCGGGCAACTGACCGCGGCCGACCTCGCCGAGATCGACCGCTTGCTGACCACCGGCCAGACCTCTTGATCGGCGTGCTCATGGCCGCGCCAGCACGTGCAATACCGTCAGCGCACCCGTTGCGCACACGGCGATGACCAGCGCCATCGGGAGCGGGGTCCCATCGTGGAAGTGGCCGACCGCCGCACCGGCGACGGCAGCCACGGCGAATTGCAACGTTCCCATCAGCGCCGAGGCGAGTCCGGCGCGGTCGCCGAGCGGCGCCATCGCCGCAGCCGTCGCATTGGGAAAATTGAACCCGAGACTGCCGATGCAGAAAAACAACGGCAGCGCCACACCCCAGAGCCCGCCCCAGCCGGTGGCGGCGGTCAGAACCAGCAACCATGCACAAGCGGCGAATGCCGCAAGGGCGCCGCGAACGATGCGCTCGGCTTTATAACGGCGGAGCAACAGACCGTTGAGTTGCGAAGCCGCGACCAGGCCGGCGGCATTGGCGCCGAAAAACCACCCGAAGTGATCCGGTGCGATACCGAAAACCTCGATAAAGACGAAAGCCGCGCCCGAGATATAGGCGAACATACCGGCCGAGCCGATGCCCGCCGCGAGCGCATATCCCATGAAGTGCCGGTGCCGGAGCAGGCCGGCGTAGCCCCGGATCACCGCGCCCATCCGGATCGGCGGCGCACGCTGCGCAAGCGTCTCCGGCAACGTACGGGCCGCAACCAGGCAGATCACCCCGAACAAGGTCAGGGCGAGGAAGATCGCCTGCCAGCCAGCGAACCGCAGAATCTGACCGCCGGCGAGCGGAGCCAGAATCGGCGCCACGCCCATGACCAACACCATCGACGAGACGATGCGTGCCATCTGCTGCGGCTCGAAACGGTCGCGCACCATCGCCCGGCTGATGACGATGCCGGCGCAGCCACCGACGGCCTGTACGAAACGCATCGCGATGAGCACCTCGATCGTCGGCGCCAGTGCACAGGCCAGCGACGCGAAGGTGTACAGCGCAAGCCCCGCGAGCAGTGGGATGCGCCGGCCATGACGGTCCGCGAGTGGCCCATAGACGAGCTGGCCCAGCGCCAGGCCGAGGAAATAAGCCGACAGCGTGAGCTGCACCTCGCTCGTATCGGCTCCGAAGTATGCCTGCAACCCCGGCAGGCTCGGCAGATACATGTCGATGGTCATCGGCCCGATCGCGACGATCGTGCCGAGGATCAGCACCCAGCGACGCTGCGCGGCGCTATCCACGTTTGCGGCGCGCCTCACGCCTCTGGCCGCATCTGCGGAAAGAGCAGGACATCGCGGATGCTCGGCGCATCGGTGAGGAACATCACCAAGCGGTCGATGCCGACACCGACGCCAGCGGTCGGCGGCAGGCCGTATTCGAGCGCGCGGATGTAATCGGCGTCGAACAGCATGGCCTCATCGTCGCCGGCCTGCTTGGCCGCCACCTGGGCCCGGAACCGCGCGGCCTGATCGTCCGGATCATTGAGCTCGGAAAAACCGTTGGCGATCTCGCGGCCGGCGATGAACAGCTCGAAACGGTCGGTGACGGTGGGATCGGCGTCGTTGGCTCGCGCCAGCGGTGAGACCTCGGTCGGGAATTCGGTGATGAAGGTCGGATCGAGCAGCGTCGTCTCGACGGTCTTTTCGAAAATCTCGGTCAGCAGCTTGCCGACGCCATAGGCGGGTTTGACGTCACCACCGACGCGTTTGGCATAAGCCGCGAGCCGCTCGCGGTCAACCAGCGCCGATGCGTCGAGATCCGGGTTGTGGCGCAGCACCGCCTCTTTCATCGTCCAGCGGTTGAACGGCTTTTCCAGATCGTAGGTCCGGCCCTGGTAGCGGATCACGGCAGAACCATGCACGGCGATCGCAACATCGCGGATCAGGGTTTCGACCAGATCCATCGCCTCACGGTAATCGGCGTAGGCCTGGTAGAACTCCAGCATCGTGAACTCGGGGTTGTGTCGCGTCGACAAGCCCTCGTTGCGGAAGTTGCGGTTGATTTCGTAAACCTTCTCGAAGCCGCCGACGACCAGGCGCTTGAGATACAGCTCGGGGGCGATGCGCAGATAGAAATCGCGGTCGAGCGCGTTGTAATGCGTGACGAACGGACGCGCCGTAGCCCCCCCTGCAATGGGTTGCAACATCGGCGTCTCGACCTCGATGAACCCGAGCGCATCGAGGAAATTGCGGATGAAGCGCACGGTCTTGCCGCGTTTCTCGAATGTCGTCCTGACCTCTGGATTGACGATCAAATCCAGATAACGCTGGCGGTAACGCACCTCGGTGTCGGTGAGGCCGGCCCATTTCTCGGGCAGCGGCCGCAGGTTCTTCACCAGCAAGCGCAGTTCCGAGACCTTGACCGAGAGCTCACCGGTCTTGGTCTTGAACACGGTGCCACGCACTCCGAGCAGGTCACCGACGTCGGCGTGCTTGAACGTTTCGTACTGCGCATCGCCCACGACATTGAGCTGGACGAAAAGCTGGATGCGCCCGGACATGTCCTGGAGCTGGCCGAAGCTGGCCTTGCCCATGACACGCTTGGCCATCAGCCGCCCGGCGAGCGCAAACACCGTCGTTTCGGCTTCCAGGGAAGCGGCATCGCGACTGCCATAGGTACCGATCAGATACTCAGCGAGCGTGTCGCGGCGAAAATCGTTTGGGAAAGCCTGCCCCTGCGCGCGCAACCGGTCGAGCTTCTCGCGCCGCGTCGCGATCAAGTGGTTTTCATCCGGCGGCGTCTGGGCGTGGTCGGTCATGTGTTCCTCGTGCGGCGTCGGGCCAAAAACGGTAACGCCCGTGGCGTCTGCCGGTCAGAGCCCCTGCTTGAGGCTCGCTTCGATGAATGGATCGAGATAGCCATCGAGCACTTTCTGGGTATCGGCGATCTCGACACCCGTGCGCAAATCCTTGATGCGCGACTGGTCGAGCACGTAAGAGCGGATCTGGCTGCCCCATTCGATGTCGGCCTTGGATTCTTCCAGAGCCTGCTTCTGGGCGTTGCGCTTCTGCATCTCGATTTCGTAGAGCCGCGCCTTGAGCATTTTCATCGCGCGGTCGCGGTTGGCGTGCTGGCTGCGCTCGGTCTGGCAGGCGACGACGATACCCGACGGCACGTGCTTGATGCGGATCGCCGACTCGGTCTTGTTCACGTGCTGGCCGCCGGCGCCGCTGGAGCGGTAAGTCGTGACCTCCAGATCCGCCGGATTGATTTCGATCTCGACGTCGTCATCGACCTCCGGTGAGACAAAGACACCGCAGAACGAGGTGTGGCGGCGGTTGCCGGAATCAAACGGCGACTTGCGCACCAGACGATGAACGCCGGTCTCGGTGCGCAGCCAGCCGTAGGCGTAGTCTCCCTGGACGTAAATCGTCGCCGACTTGATGCCGGCGACCTCGCCGTCCGAGCGCTCCAGGAGCTCGACCTTGAAACCCTTGGCATCGGCCCAGCGCATGTACATGCGCAGCAGCATCTCGGCCCAGTCCTGGGCTTCGGTGCCGCCGGCACCGGCCTGGATGTCGAGATAGGCATTGGCGGCATCGAGTTCGCCACTGAACATGCGCTTGAACTCGAGCTCGTCGGCAAGCCGGCCGAGCTGGTGCAGATCACGCGCGATCTCATCGAGGGTGGCGGCGTCGTGTTCGGCCTCGGCGAGTTCGAGCAGCTCGAGCGCCTCCTTCAGGCTGGCGTCAGCGCGTTCCAGGGGCCGCACGACATCCTCGAGCCGCGCACGCTCGCGGCCCAGGTTCTGGGCATACTCGGGTTTGCTCCAGACATCGGCACGTTCCAGCTCGGCATTGACCTCGATGAGCCGGTCGCGCTTGTTGTCGTAGTCAAAGATAGCCCCGCAGCGCGTCGAAACGCGCTCGCAGGGCCGTCACCTCATTGCGGATCTGCTGGGCTTCCATGGCGGTCGGATGGCGCAGGGCCGCGCATTATACCGACCCCTGCGTGCACCACAGCATCCCGCGTCAACGAGACTCGACACGGACGCAAGGGCCGCTGCTATAGTTAGCGGGTCGAGCGTCCTGCGAAGGGCAGATCCAAGGAGAGAAACTGATGAAACGACGTTTGGGGCTGTTCACGTTCCTGTTGACCTTGGCGGTCGCCCAGCCCGCACTGGCCCAGGATGAATACAGCGAATCGGCGGACGATTCCGGCGCCGAGGCGACAGCCGAGCCGGCGCTCTCCGGACGGCCGTACTACGTCTCGCCGATGTTTTCTTTTAGCCGCGTGGACAAAGACCGCGGCACCGACGATGGCATCGGCGGCATCATCTCGATCGGCAAGAAGGTCACCAGCGGCATGACGCTGGAGCTGACCGGCTTTTTCTCGCAGATGGATCCGGAATCCGGCGCGGGGGACACCGTCGATTTCAAGGGTGTCGGCGTGGGGGCGATGATCTTCCCGTCCACCAGCAGCCCGAATTTCTATGGCGTGCTCGCGCTGATGTACGGCGCCGCCGACCATCACCCGGGGCTGATCCCGAATTACCGCTCGACGGTGTTCGACGTCGGCGCGGGCTATCTGTACCCGCTCACGCAGCGCATCCTGCTGCGCGGCGAGGCGCGTTACCGCACCGACCAGCACGATCGCAACGAGGCCGGCGTCAACCCCGGCAGCAGCGCGTTCAGCGACGGCCTGCTCAACCTCGGCCTGCTGTTGCCGCTGGGCGTCGTCGCCGATGCCCAGCCTCAGAGTGCGGAAGTGGTCACCACCAATACCGGCGATGCCGACAATGACGGCGTGACGGACGATCTCGACCGCTGCCCGGACACGCCGGCCGGCGCCATCGTCGATGAAAACGGCTGTGAGCGGGATTCCGACGGCGACGGCGTCGTCGATCGTCTCGACCAGTGCCCGGACACGCCGGCCGGCACGCAGGTCGGCGAGAACGGCTGCCCGCTCGATTCCGACGGCGACGGCGTACTCGACGCCGAGGATGAGTGCCCGAACACCCCGGCCGGGGCCAAGGTGCTCGCCAACGGCTGCGCCCTGGTCGGCGACTGCCGCAAGCCGCGTGCCGGCGAGCAGGTCGATGAAAACGGCTGCGCGGTCGAGCAGAAATTCATCCTGCGCGGCGTCAAGTTCGAGTTCGACTCGGACCGTCTGACACCGCAGGCGATGGAAATCCTCAACGAAGTCGCCGCCACGCTGCAGGCCTATCCGGATGTCCAGGTCGAACTCGAAGGCCACACCGACTCGATCGGCACCGATGCCTACAACCTGGGTCTGTCGGAGCGTCGCGCCAACGCGGTGAAGACCTATCTGGTCGGCCGCGGCATCGAGGCCAGCCGCATGACCCCGGTCGGCTATGGCGAGAGCCGGCCGATCGCGACCAATGACACCGAGGAGGGGCGCGAGGAAAACCGCCGCGTCGAACTCAAGGTCATCGAGGACTGACCCCCCACGGCCGCAATACGAACCCGCCGGTAGCCTGGCTACCGGCGGGTTTTTCGTTGCCTTGCTGCGAAAAGCAGCGTACGGAGAGAGTCTGCGCTGCGGCTGATGGCCGAAATCGCCTCAGGCCGTCGGCAGCTTGTGATCCTTGAAGATCTCGCGCAGGCGCAGCTTGGAGATCTTGCCGGTCGCGGTCATCGGCAGCTCGCTGACGAAAACGACGTCGTCGGGAATCCACCACTTCGCGACCTTGCCCGGATACAGCGCCAGCAATTCCTCCCGGCTGACCTCCTGTCCGGGTTTCTTGACGATGATCAGCAAGGGCCGCTCGTCCCATTTCGGATGGCGCACGCCAATCACGGCAGCCTGGGCCACGGCGGGATGGGCGCAGGCGACATTCTCGAGATCGATCGAGCTGATCCACTCGCCACCGGACTTGATGACGTCCTTGGATCGGTCGGTGATCTGCAGGTAGCCATCGGGGTCGAGCGTGCCGACGTCACCGGTGGGGAACCAGCCATCGCGCAAAGGGCTCTCCGTGGCCCTGTAGTAGCGGTCGATCACCCAGTACCCCTTGACCAGCAGATCGCCGAACGCCTTGCCGTCACGCGGCAGCTCGCGGCCATCGGCATCGACGATCTTGAGCTGCACCCCGAATGGCGGACGACCCTGCTTGACCTCGATCGCGAACTGCTCCTCTTTCGACAGCGCGAGATGCTTCTTCTTGAGCGTGTTGAAGGTCCCCAGCGGCGATAGCTCGGTCATGCCCCAGGCGTGATGGATCTTGACGCCGTAGTCGCGCTCGAAGGTTTGCATCAAGGCCGGTGGACAGGCAGACCCGCCGATCACGCATTTGCGCAGCGTCGTCAGCCGCAGCTTGTGGGTCTGCAGATACTGCAGCAGGCCTTGCCAGACCGTCGGCACGCCGGCGGAGAAGGTCACCCCCTCGGTCTCGAACAGTTCATACAGGCTCGCACCATCGAGCGACGGGCCCGGGAACACCAGCTTGGCGCCGACCATCGGAGCGATGTACGGAATCGCCCAGGCATTGACGTGGAACATCGGCACCACGGGCAGGATGCAATCGCGTGCCGAGGCACCGAAAACATCCGGCAAGCTTGCACTGAAGGTATGCAGCAGCATCGAGCGGTGCGAATAAAGCACGCCCTTGGGATTGCCCGTCGTGCCCGAGGTGTAGCACAGCGTGCAGGCGCTGCGCTCGTCGAATTCCGGCCAGTCGTAGCGGTCCGTCTCGGCGGCGATCCACTCCTCGTAGGCAATCAGGTTGGGAATCGGCTGAGCCGGCATGTGGGCGCGATCGGTCAGCGCGACCCAGTGCTTCACGCTCGGGCATTTGGCAGCGATCGATTCGACCAGCGGCGCGAACGTCAGATCGAAACACAGCACCGTATCCTCGGCATCGTTGATGATCCACGCGATCTGCTCGGCAAACAGGCGCGGATTGACCGTGTGCATGACGGCCCCGATGCCGGAAACGGCGTAATACAGCTCGAAATGGCGATAACCATTCCAGGCCAGGGTTGCGACGCGGTCGCCCGGCTGCACACCGAGGCGCTTCAACGCATTGGCCAGCTGGCGTGCGCGGCGCGCGGCATCGGCGTAGCCGTAGCGGTGGATCGACCCTTCGACCGTGCGCGAGACGATTTCGGTATCACCGTGATACTGCTCTGCATGGCGCAGCAGCGACGAGATCAATAGCGGGGCGTCCATCATCTGCCCTTGCAGCATCGGCATTGCCGGTCTCCTCCAGCGGTGTGCGAGAAGCCAGATTATGGTGCAGGATCATCCCCGCTGGGTAGTCCCGGGCTTTGCCGGCGCCAGCCGCGCAGCCTAGGATCACGACCCAGAATGTTTTTCGGGAGCGCCCGTGGGAACGAGCCGCCACGATTATCCCTACCTGCAGCGCATCACCACGCGCTGGAAAGACAACGACGTCTATGGCCACGTCAACAATGTCGAGTACTACAGCTACTTCGACACCGTCATCAATACCTGGCTGATCCGCGAAGGGGGTCTCGACATCCACGCCGGCGGCGTGATCGGCGTGTGCGCGGAATCGCATTGCCGCTACCTCGATTCCCTGGCCTTTCCAGACTCGATCGATGCCGGATTGCGCGTCGCTCATCTCGGGCGCTCCAGCGTGCGCTACGAGATCGGCCTGTTCCGCGAGCAGGCATCGACGCCGGCGGCCGAGGGCTGGTTCGTGCACGTCTTCGTCGATCGCGCCAGCCGCCGACCGACCCCGATACCCGAACGCCTGCGCGCAGCGCTCACGCGCCTGCACGTGCTCTCGCCGGAGTCCGCCGCATGAAAGTCCGCGCCGCCGTCCTCAGCCAGATGGGCCTACCCGCGCCTTATGCCCGTTCGCAGCCGTTGCGCGTGACCGAACTCGAACTCGATCCGCCGGGGCCAGGAGAACTGCTGGTGCGCGTGCGTGCCGCAGGCCTGTGTCATTCCGATCTTTCCGTGATCGACGGTTCACGCCCGCGGGTCATGCCGATGGTGCTGGGGCACGAGGCGGCGGGTGAAATCGTCGAGTGCGGCCCTGACGTCGCCGGTTTTGCACCCGGCGATACCGTTGTGTTCGCCTTCGTGCCCAGTTGTGGCCATTGCAGCTACTGCGCCGAGGGCCGCGCCGCTCTATGCGAACCCGGCGCACAGGCCAATGTCGCCGGCACCCTGCTGTCGGGGGCGCGGCGCTGGCGCGCGGACGACGGCACTATGCTGCATCACCACCTCGGTGTTTCCGCGTTTGCCGAGTACACGGTCGTCTCGGCGCGCTCGGCCGTGCGCATTGATCCGGACCTGCGGCCGGAAATCGCCGCGCTGTTCGGCTGCGCGGTCATGACCGGTGTCGGTGCCGTCGTCAATACGGCACATGTTGCGCCTGGGGACAGCGTCGCGATCTTCGGCATGGGCGGGGTCGGTCTTGCCGCCCTGCTCGGTGCGCTTGCCGCCGGCGCCCACCCGATCGTTGCCATCGACGTGCTGCCGGCCAAGCTGGAACTGGCCCGCTCACTCGGCGCGACGCATACCGTGCTGGCCGGTCCGGACGGCGTCGCCGAGGTGCGTGAGATCACACGCGGCGGAGCCGCCTGTGCGCTCGAAACCGCCGGGTCGGAAGCGGCGCTCGCGCAGGCCTATGCTGCGACGCGCCGTGGCGGCACCACGGTCACCGTCGGCCTGCCTCATCCGCACAAGCAGTTCGCGATCTCTGCCGTGAGTCTGGTCGCCGAAGAACGTACGGTGAAAGGCTCGTACATGGGTTCCGCCGTCCCCCGGCGCGATCTGCCGCGCTACATCGCCCTGCATCGCGCCGGTCGCCTGCCGGTGGACCGCTTGCTCACCCATACGCTCGCGCTCGACGAGATCAACCCCGCCTTCGACCGCCTGGCGTGCGGCGCGGCCGTGCGCCAGGTCGTGCTATTCCCCTAGAGCACTGGGCGCAAAATCGGCGCGGTGCGGACAAAACGCACCGCGCGGACATCGGCGGAGCAGCCGGCGCCTGCTAGCGCGGCGGGGTGCGCACGACCATGATCCGTGGTTCGGTCAGATGCTCGATCGCCCAGGCCACGCCCTCGCGACCCAGCCCCGATTCCTTGACTCCACCGTAGGGCATGTGATCGACGCGGAAACTCGGCACGTCGCCGATGACGACCCCACCGACCTCGAGCCGGTTCCAGGCTCGCCGCGCCTTGTGCAGATCACGCGTGAAGACACCGGCCTGCAGCCCGTAGCGGCTATCGTTGACCTCGTCGAGCGCGGCCTCGAAGTCGTCGAAGGGCGCGAGCAGCGCGACCGGACCGAACGCCTCGCAGGCGTAAAGCTCACAGTCGCGCGGAACGTTCTCCAGCAACGCCGGCGTCATCAAGGCGCCGTGGCGCTCGCCACCGCAGAGCAGGCGCGCGCCGCGCGCGATCGCCGCCTCGATCCACTCTGCGAGACGGATCGCCTCGCGCTCGGCGATCAGCGGGCCGACGAAGGTCCGCTCGTCACGCGGATCGCCACAGACGAGTGATCGCGTCGCCGCGACGAGACGCTCGCGCAGGGCCGCGTAAATCGACCTGTGCGCGAGGATGCGTTGCACGCTGATGCAGGACTGCCCCGACTGGTAAAAAGCGCCGAAGATCAATCGCTGCACCGCATCGTCGAGATCGGCATCGGCATCGACGATGCAGGCCGCATTGCCGCCCAGCTCCAGAATCACTTGCTTGTGCCCGGCGCGGGCCTTGATGTCCCAGCCCACCGCCGGCGAGCCGGTGAACGACAGCAGCTTGATCCGCGCGTCGCGGATCATCGGTTCGGCATCCGCCGGCGCACACGGCAGGATCGAAAATGCGCCTGCGGGCAAGGCGGTTTCGGCGAGGATCTCGCCGATCAGCAAAGCCCCGACCGGCGTGCTGCTCGCCGGCTTGAGGACGAATGGACAACCCGCTGCGATCGCCGGCGCGATCTTGTGTGCGGCCAGGTTCAACGGAAAATTGAACGGGCTGATGAACGCACAGGGACCGACCGGCACGCGCTGAATCACCGACCAGTACCCGTGGGCGCGCGCACTGATATCGAGCGGCAGGTAGTCGCCGGTCAGACGCACCGCTTCGCCGGCGGCGTATTTGAAGGTGTCGATCAAACGGGTCACCTCGCCGCGCGCGTCGCGGATCGGCTTGCCGGCCTCGATGCACAGCGCCATGGCCAGCTCATCGGCACGCTGCTGAAACCGCTGCACGCAGTGTTCGAGGACCGCCTGGCGGGCATAAGCCGGCAGCTCGGCCATCGGCCGCGTTGCGGCGGCGGCATGGGCGATGGCTTGCTCGACGAGCGTGCGGTCGGCGAGCGCGACCTCGGTTGCGATCGCACCCGAGTACTTGTCGGTCACCGGCAGCCGGCGCCCGGTCTCCAGCGGCTGGCCGGCGAGATAGAGCGGATAGGACGGCTTGAGCATGCGGACCCTCTCTCGGTTCGTGTCGGTGTCGTGACGGACGGCACGTCAAGCTGCATGCGGCCGACAGGCCAATCCGCATCAAAACGGCAGACGCTGGCGCGCGCTCTGCCAGGCGGTTTCGAGCAGAGCCTGCGCTTCTTTGACACGCTCCGCGGACATCCCGGCCGCAGAGAGCTCCGCGCTCATCTCCGCGACCAGCGTCTGCCAGCTCGGCGGCGGGGGCATCTCGCCATCGGACGTTTCCAGCTCGTCGAGCAGCTTTTCCATGCGTTCCAGATCGGCGCGCCAGTGCGCGTTATCCGCGCCATGCTGCAGCAGCCGCTTGACCAGCAGCGGGCCCCAGCTCGTGTTGAGGAATTTGATCGCCGGGTGCGGGATCGGCCGGCCAAACGTGCGCAGCTCCAACTCGCGCACGACCAGGCGCTTGGCTTCCTGCACCACCGCCTCCCGGCGCTGCTGTGCCTGCCGCCGCTGACCCTCGAAAAAGCGGGCGATCTCCTCCTCGCTGATCGGCTGCGCGGTGAGCATGGCTTCGCGCACGAAGTCGGGGGCAAGATCGAACTGCACGAGCACCTGCTGCAAGACTTCGGCCATCTGCCGCGCCTCGACGGTACCGGTGACGCGTGAAGTCGCCGCCTTGAGCATCAGCTCGTTGACGAGGCTACGCAGCGGATGCGTCAGGGCGGTAAACAGGGTCGCGTCGGTAAGCGCGGATTTCACCAGCGGGAAACGCACCGACTCATGCTGCGGCCCCAACTCCTGCGGCACCAGCGGATCTTCGGTGGCTTCGTTGAGAAACTGACCGGCCAGCGAGATCCGTTGCAGCGGCACCCAGCGGCGCTCCGGCGGAATGTCAGGCCCGCCGCTGAGTGGTGCTTCGGTCTGCAGGGCGAGTAAATCGGCGGCGAGCCTGCTGTCGGAATAACTCTCGCCATCGATTGGCCCTTTGGCCACGGCGGCCTCGAGCATCGCCCGCGTCTTGGCATCGATCGGGCGCACCTTGGACGCAGCGGCCGGCGTTGCCCGGGCATGCGCCGGTGCGGTGGCAGGCGCCGGCGCGCTGGCTGCCGTCTGCATCGGCTGCGCGCGCAAGGTCTCGCGCTGCAGCAAGGCCTGCGTCTCGGTGACCCGCACCTCGATATCGGCCAGGGCATCGAGCAAAGTGCGGTAGAAGCGCGGCAACAGCGGCAGGACGTGCTCGTCGAATTGCTCGAACAGCAGGCGCAGCGCGCCCCCCGAGCAATTCATCGCCACCGCCGTCTCCTGCAGCGCGTGGCACAGATCGGCCGGCGAGACGGCACCGGCGCGCACCGGGAAATACACCGTGCGGCGCACGCTCTGCATGCGCGCATCCAGATCGGTGATCAGCGCCGCATATTGCGTTTCCGCGCGCAGCTCGGCGCGGGTCAGCAGCAGCACGTCACCGCGTTCGGGATCGACGGCCGCGGAATCGCCGGTACGCGCCGCCCCGATCAGCCGACTCTCGACGCGCTGGATGAAATCGCATGTCCAGTTTTCTCCCCCAGGGCCTTTCACGGCCTGGGCCAGTTCGAGGCAGGCGCGTCGCTCTGCAACGCTTTGCGTGGAACGCGCTCGTTGGACGAGCACGAGGGGCAGTTGACGCATGAAGCCGCCGAAGAGCTCGGTCAGCGCGCCGGCTACCGTGCGCCGTAGCGCATCGACCGCGGGACTGCCCGGCGGCCGCTGGGGCCCCTCGGCATCGGCCGAGGTCGGACCGTCCTGGCCTTGTTCCATCGGCGTGCGCTCCGGAATCCTGTTCATCGCCATCCTCGCTTGCCTGCGCCGCTGCGCGTCCTTGCCTGCATGACCCGCTGCCGGGCACGCGGATGCCTGACATTACGCGAATCCGCTGTGCCTGGCAGTACCACACCCCCTCTCCGCCGACGAAAGCACCCAGTCTGGGCATGAACGGGCGATGGGCAGCGCGGATCAATCCACCGGCACCGACCGCGCGACCCGCCACCTGAGTTCATGCGGGGCACGCAACACCGCGCCCCCCAGCGACGGCCAGATCATGCTGTGCTCGACGTCGCCGACCGCCGGCTTGCGGTAATCGCATACGCCCTCGGGGAAGATTTCGGCGAGTTCGGCGAGCTGCGCCGGCGTCAGGGGCACGGCATAGTCATTCGGATCGATCGGCTTGAGCTGACATTTGATGATGTCGTCGGTCATCGGCATGCCGGCCACCATGCGCGGCGTGCGGGTGACCGGCAGCAGCGTCGCGCATGGCCCGAGCCCCGATCCGTCGGCTTCCCAGGTCTCGGGCACGTCAACGCGTAAGGGGATGTCCAGGCCGGGCACACCGGCGCCCGGCAGCAGGGGCAGTTGCGCGATCCCCAGCGGCAGGAGGATTGCCGATGGCAGCTCCAGCCGTCCGCCGACCGTGCCGAACGTGCAGCGGTCACCGGCTGCCGCCGGCTTGGCGGCGATCACCGCCTGTACGTGATCACCTCCGTATTCGGGCCGGCGCGCGCGCAAGGCCTGCAGCCATTCCTCCATCACCGGGTAAGCATCGGCCTGGGTGACGACACCGCGCCAGATCGCCTGGGTCTGCTGCTGGCCGGTGCGCGCGTTGAGGCGCGCGCGCACCGTGAACGGGCGCACCGCCTCATGGATGTTGGCGGTCGGAATCAGATCGAGATAAGGCGCAAGATCGAGCACCGGCGTTTCGGCCAGCGCACCGCGGCCGATGACCGCGCCGATGCGATAAGCCAGGGCCGCCAGTTCCGGATCCATGCGGTGGCGCTCGGGGACGTAATTGCCGTCGATGTCGAAACCGCCGATCTTGCGGTTGAGATCGGCGAATTCCTCGAAACTGATCGTCCCGTCATTGAACGCCGCCAGCCCGTACTGCACACCGACGTTGTCGAGCGGACGCCGGGCAAAGCCGGTCCGCGGGTCCCGCCCGAAGAGGTTGACGTTTGCGTCCTGGATCGTACAGCGCACGCCGTGGGGACGCTCGGTCGGGTGATAACGGATCTCCTCGGGCACCGAACAGCCACGCGTCGGATCGATACGGTCGAGGAAGGTATCGACCCAGCTCTGGCAGATCGCGTTGTACTGATTGCCGGATAACAGATTGTGGCCGTTGACCGCGGCGCGCTTGGCGTCGGTCCAATCGAGATCGCTGTTGGCGTAATAGTGCTGCAGCAGACCACAATCGGTGACTGTCATCGCCGTCGACAAAATGTCGGCGAATGTCGCCGTCGGCAGGCCGGCAGAAAGCAGCCCCGGTGCATTGTTGATCGCATTGTACTGCTGCAGGGCCGCACCCGAGCCGTTGGTGCCCACCATGAACTCGATCGGCCCGTACTGCTCGATGATGTGCTCCTTGACCATCATCGTCGTCTCGATGCTGACCATCGGATTGCAGTGCACGCCGTACGCGGACAGCGTCGAGTGCACGGTGATGTCACCCTTGCCGAGCCGATCGGTGATACCGACCAGATTGATCAGTAGCCGATCGGCCGACAGCGTCGTCAGATCGAGATTGCCGAGCACGAACGTCGGATCGTTGCGCCCCTGGTCGTAGCCGACACCGCAGGATTCGCCATAAGCGTAGTAAACGCGGCCATTCCAGTTCACGGCATCGAAGGGCGCATCTGGCCCGCGCGCTGCCGGATCGTCGAGCACGGCGATACGCACGATGCCGCGGTTGATCGTCGCCGATTCGACCCGCACGACGAAGGGCACGGCGCGGCCATCGCTCGTCTGCGTGGTCATCGTGTCGGAAGGATAGGGCGCATAAGGATCGTCGAGCGGATGGAAGCCCTGATCCTCGCTCGACCGGTAAAACCACTGGTATTGCGTCGGCACCGAGCAGTCCTCATCGAGCGGCTCGCCCAGGCCGACCTCGGCGGTGCGGCACTGAAAAGGCTCCTGGTGGGGCCCCGAAATCACCGGCCCGGTGATTGGATGATTGCGCACGCGCAGCGCGGCACGGCGCGTGCCGGATCCACCCCGTGCGGTCGCGACGATCAGATTCTCCCCTTCGACCAGACCGGTGACCAAACCGCGCACCTGACCGTCCGCCTGGCGCGCAAACACACCGCTGACATCGACCCCGTTGCGGGTCACGGTATAGGCATCGTCGGGTGCAAGTCCGCGCAGAGCCACCAGCACGTCACCACCGGTCACCGCATCCGGCAGCGTCGATAGGGTGATCAGCTCGAACTCGCCAGCGGCGAGCGCCGGTGTGCGCAGCGTATGGAAATCGGCGTTTACGACTGGCGTCTCATCACCGCCGGCACCGACCGGAGGGTCGCTGTCGCCACAGGCAGTGAGCATCAAGACCACCCCCATCCACCCCGCCCAGCCGAGACACCGCCTCGTCAGCATCGCTCCCCTCCTCGCATACAGCCGCAGCATTTTCAGCCCGACGATGGTAGCGCGCCCATCTGTCTGTGTTCAGTGCCGCTCGCCAGAAAACCGGCGCCGCGTGGCGCGGTAAAGCAGATAGACCGCCCACGGAAACGCCAGTGTCCACCAGCCCACGGCCTCCGCCAGCGGCGCCGGCGCGGTAGTCTCGGCATAGCGCGCGCGCCAGACCCCCAGATACAGCGCGATGAACGCCCACGGCAGCTGGGTGGATACAGCCCACAGCAGACGGGACCACCAGGGAGTGCGGCGGCAAGCCAGAATCAGCACCGCCGGGAGAACCACCACCGCCAGTGCGAGCACGCGCAACAAAAGGCTGTCAGCGAGCAGCCAGTCGGCACTCATGGAACTTGCCCGTGCTGTCGGATTGCAATCTCATGCGGCTTCGCGCCATTTGATGTTGCAGCCCATGCTCGGCTTCTGGTCGGGATCGACCGGCCGGCCGGCGAGCACGGCATCGAGCGCCGCCCGCAGGTCGGCGCCGGTCAACGGCACGCCATTGCCCGGCGTCGAACCATCGAGACGGCCGCGATAGACCAGCTCAAGCTGGCCATTGAACACGTACAGATCCGGCGTGCACGCAGCCTGGTAGGCACGGGCCACGGCCTGGGTCTCGTCGTAAAGATAGGGAAACGGATAGCCGAGCTGCGCGGCAACGCGCCGCATCTGCTCCGGGCCATCCTCGGGATAGCGCTCGGCATCGTTGCTGGAAATGGCGATGAAGGCGACCCCGCGCTTTTGATAGTCACGCGCCAATCGGATCAGCTCCGGATTCACGTGCTTCACGTACGGGCAATGGTTGCAGATGAACATCACCACGGTCGCGATCTCGGATTTGAGATCGGCCAAGGCCAGCGTGCGACCGCTGACCGTGTCTGGCAGTCGAAAATCCGGTGCGCGCGTGCCCAGTGGCAGCATCTTGGAAGCCGTCAATGCCATGATTCGAATCCTGGAAAATCCGTGGTCCAGGCAGTGTAGCAACCGTTTTGCGATGCTGGCCGCGACTACCCCGGTGACTTACAATATCCGCCTATCCGTATGGACAGATCGCAGCGCGGCCCCGGATCGTGCGCGCAGCGGTTCGTTCCGCCCGGCATCTCTTGCCCATCCCGTATCACTTTCGAGGTCCCCGACGTGAGCCACTTCCTGTTTACTTCCGAGTCTGTTTCCGAAGGACACCCCGACAAGGTCGCCGACCAGATCTCGGACGCCGTGCTCGATGCGATTCTCGCGCAGGACAAGAAAGCGCGCGTCGCTTGCGAAACCCTGGTCAAGACGGGTGTTGCCATCGTCGCCGGGGAAATCACCACCAGCGCCTGGGTCGACCTCGAAGCCCTCGTGCGCAAGGTCATCACCGACATCGGCTACACCTCTTCCGACGTCGGCTTCGACGGCGCGACATGCGGCGTGCTCAACCTGATCGGCAAACAATCCCCCGACATCGCCATGGGCGTTGACCGCAAAAAGCCCGAGGAACAAGGCGCCGGCGACCAAGGCCTGATGTTCGGTTATGCCACCAACGAGACCAAAGAGCTGATGCCAGCGCCGATCTACTACGCCCACCGCCTGGTCGAACAACAGGCCAAGGTGCGCAAGGCCAAGAAAGGGGGCCTGGCCTGGCTGCGGCCGGATGCGAAATCCCAGATCACACTGCGTTATGAAAACGACGTCGCCGTCGGCATCGATGCCGTCGTGCTCTCGACCCAGCACGACCCCGGCATCAAACTCAAGGACCTCCGCGAAGCGGTGATGGAGCACATCATCAAGCCGGTTCTGCCCGCAAAGTGGATCAGCAAGCAAACCAAGTTCCACATCAATCCAACCGGCAACTTCGTCATCGGTGGCCCGGTCGGCGACTGCGGCCTGACCGGACGCAAAATCATCGTCGATTCCTACGGCGGCTGGGCCCGCCATGGTGGTGGCGCGTTCTCGGGCAAGGACCCGTCGAAAGTCGACCGCTCGGCCGCGTATGCTGCGCGCTACGTTGCCAAAAACATCGTCGCCGCGGGGCTTGCCGACCGCTGCGAGGTGCAGGTGAGCTATGCCATCGGAGTTGCCGAACCCACCTCGATCATGGTCACAACCTTTGGGACCGGCAAGATCAGCGACCAGGCGCTCGACAAGCTCATCCGGCGTCATTTCGACCTGCGCCCCTACGGCATCATCAAGATGCTCGACCTCGTACACCCGATGTACCAGGCCACGGCAGCCTACGGCCATTTCGGCCGTAAACCCTACGAAGTCAAACTGGACAACGGCGAAACCTTCACTGCGTTCTCGTGGGAGAAAACCGACAAGGCCGAAGCGCTGGCAGAAGACGCCAAAAAACTGGGCAAGGCATAAAGTCTTCCCTGCATCAAACCTGCATCAAAAAACCCAAGGGGCGCTTTTCGCGCCCCTTACGTTTGCACGTCCGGATCACCCGCAAACTGCACCCAGGCACTGACACCCGCGCACTGATAAGGCATCAAAAGCCTGCGCACTGCCTGGATCGGGGAGTCGAAGCAACCCATCCCCGCTTCAAAAAAGAAGGCGAGCCAAAGCTCGCCTGCAACCCTCCCTCGAGGCCGTTTTGCTTCAGTCCTTGACCTTGATGTTGTCCTTGTTCTGCTCGTAAATCGCCGGACCTATCCCCTCCACACGCGTGATCTCCTGCGGCGCCTTGAACAAACCCCGCTCCGCACGGTCCTTCACAATCGCCTCCGCCTTCGCAGGACCCACACCCTTGAGCTCTTTCGCCAGGGTCTTCGCATCCGCCGTGTTGATGTTGACCACACCCGCATGGGCCACACCCACCACCAAACCCGCACCCACCAGCACCGCCTTGAACCACGTATTCATGTCTTGTCCCTCCACTCTTGCGTCTTCTTGCCACGCCCACACCAGGCGCATGCCCACCCTACCCCAGCACGCCGCGCAACACACTTCCCCAATCGGCTAGTCCTCACCCCACCAAACGGA
>NZ_FOOC01000002.1 GCF_900113085.1 Fontimonas thermophila
CCGGCGGCACAGGTCCTTGACCGCCACGCCAGCCTCGGCCTCACGCAGAAAGCCGATGATCTGTTCTTCGGTAAACCGCTTCTTCACGTCCAATCTCCTTGTCGATGGGGATTGGACTCCAGATCGCGGTGCTACTCAAATGAGGGGGGACGTCGGGCCGCAATGCCGGTTCTTCTGCTGCTTTGCGCCGGCTGATCTTGAGGCGGCGGGCCCGGATTTTACTCAAATGGCCCAGATCTTGGGCTGACCGTAAGGGGGTGTTCCGCTAAAATCCGGCCCTTGTGCGGAGAGATCCAACCCTTGTAGAGCAGTAGCGCGGAGCGACAAAGCGATGAACGAGCAGGTATTGATCCAGACCGCCCAGGCAATGGTGGCAGAAGGGCGTGGGATTCTGGCAGCGGATGAGAGCACTGGAACGATCGAGAAGCGTTTCAGGAGCATCGGAGTGGAGAACACGGAGCCCAATCGACGGGCCTACCGTGACATGCTGTTCACCACCCCGGGTTTCGAGCAGTACACCAGCGGTGTGATTCTGTTCGAGGAGACCTTGTTCCAGTCCGCGCTCGACGGTACGCCGTTCCCGAAGCTGCTGGCGGATAAGGGCGTGATTCCCGGCATCAAGGTCGATAAGGGAACCAAGCCGCTGGCGGGCTCGCCCAATGAGTTGATCACCGAGGGTCTGGATGGTTTGCGCGAGCGCCTAGTCAAGTACAAGGAGGCGGGTGCGCGTTTCGCCAAATGGCGTGCGGTGATCACGATCGGTGACGGGATCCCGACTGACTACTGTATCCACACCAATGCCCATGCGCTGGCGCGCTACGCCGCGCTGTGCCAGGAAGCCGACATCGTGCCGATCGTCGAGCCTGAAGTCTTGATGGATGCCGACAACACGATCGAGGTCTGCGAGGCAGTGACCGGACGCACGCTCGAGGCGGTGTTCGACGAACTGCGCCGCCAGAGGATTCTGCTCGAGGGCATGGTGCTCAAGCCGAACATGGTTGTTTCCGGCAAGAAGTGTCCGGTGCAGGCCGATCGCCGGACGGTCGCCGAGGCCACGTTGCGTACGCTCAAGCGATATGTGCCGGCAGCGGTCCCGGGTATCGCTTTTCTCTCCGGCGGGCAGTCGGACGAGGACGCGACAGCGCATCTCGACCTGATGAACAAGATGGGGCCGCTGCCGTGGCGATTGACCTTCTCCTACGGTCGCGCGCTGCAGGCAGCGGCGCTCAAGGCCTGGGGGGGGCACAACGTCGAGGCCGGCAGGAAGGCGCATCTGCACCGTGCGCGGATGAATGGGCTCGCGGCCGCGGGCAAGTGGGATCCCGCGCTGGAAAAGGCCGCCTGAGTCAGTGCCGCATCTAAAAACCGCCCGCGGCTTTCCGGCCCCGGGCGGTTTTTCATGTCCGCGAATCATGTCCGCGAAGCGGGTTGCGTTGTCACGATGGGCCGGTTGGTCGGGTGACCGCTGCGCCGTGACTGGCGGTCTGCCGGGGGCGGGGGAATCCGCGCCGCATGAAGCGGCCGTTCGCACCGCTGTGGGTTTTTCGGCGTTCGATTGGCTCTAAGCCGAAGCGCGCGCGAGCAGATCGAGCACCCGCCGCTCGGCCCAGCTCTGCAGGCGCAGATTTTCGATAAAGCCGCAATGACCGCCGTATGCGGTGATGTCGAGTGCACGCAGCGCGCCGGTGGGCGCAAGACCGCGGAAATCCGCAACCGGAACCACGGGATCGTCCGCCGCGGTGATGATGGCCAGCGGCGAGGCTGCATCGAGGATGTGGTCGGGTGTCAGCGTATAGGCAGCCAGATAGGCATCCATCGCGCCGTATTCGGTCTGTTCCTCGGCAAAGCGCGCGGTGATGTCGAGCAAGCGCTTCATTCTGAGATAGGCCCGTGCACTGGCCTGGTATTCCGGCCAGGCTGCGGCCTTGGCCTTTACCGTCTTGCGCCATTTGTCCATGAAATACCAGCGGAAGAGCAGCGGGCCGTGGTCGATTGCCGTGATCGTTGCGCGCGGATTGATCGATGGGCAGATGCCGATCGACAGCCGCGGCCTGATTCCGGCGGCAGGGCCGTGGATTCCGACGCGTAGCGCGAAATTCCCGCCCAGCGAAAAACCAACCACCGACAGCGGCAATCCAGGGTCGAGCCTTTGTACGGCAGCGATTGCGCCGAGCACTTCTTTGATTCGCGCCGAATGGAAGACTTCGCGGTTGAGATGGTGCGTGCCGCCGTGATCACGCAGATTGAGGCGGAACACGTCGTAGCCGCCGGCGAACAGCGCGCAGGCCATCGAGTAGAGGTAGGCCGAGTCATGGCAGCCCTCCCAGCCGTGGATCAGTACGACCAGTCCGCGAGCTTCGCGCCGATCCTGCGTGGACAAAAACCCCGTCAGGCGCACGCCATCGCCGGCATCGAGGATGTGGTACGTGGCGCGCGCCTCCATACGGTTGCCGGCTGCAAGCCAGCGTCGGCGGCGCGGGCTCTTGGTGGCCAGCACCGATTGGATGTGCGCGTGACGGATCAGCGGGGTGGGGCGAAAGTCGGGCGCGTTGATCACAGCAATCGGTCCAGGATGCGCTCGTAGATCATCGACAGGGGCATCAAGTCGGCGATGGCGACGTGTTCATTGACCTTGTGGATGGAGTCATTGACCGGGCCGATCTCGACTGTTTGGGCGCCCCAGGCGGCGAGAAAGCGGGCATCGGAGGTGCCGCCGCCAGTGAACAATGTGGGGGTCTGCCCCGTAATGTCGGCGATGCTTGCCTGGGCTGCCTGGATCAGCTCGCCGTCGCGGGTGAGGAAGGGTTCACCGGACAGCCACCAGTCGGCTTCATAGCGCAGGCCATGCCGGTTCAGAATCTCGGTGACGCGGGTTTTCAGATCCTCCGCAGTCGACTCGGTGCAGAAGCGGAAATTGAAAATCAGATCGGCGTGACCGGGAATGACGTTGTTGGCGCCAGTGCCGCTGTGCAGGTTGGAAATCTGAAACGAAGTCGGCGGGAAGTGTGCGTTACCCTCGTCCCAGCGTGTGGCGACCAGTTCGGCCAGTGCAGGCGCGAGCCGGTGAATGGGATTGTCCGCCTTGTCCGGGTAGGCGACGTGACCTTGCCTGCCGAGGACTCTGAGATTGCAACCGAGCGAGCCGCGCCGGCCGATGACGATGCGGTCTCCCAGCCGCGCGGCTGCGGTTGCCTCTCCGACGATCGCATAGTGGGGTCTGATGCCGCGCGATCTGAGCACCTCGACGGCGTGACGGGTGCCATGGCGGGCAGCCCCCTCCTCGTCGCTGGTGATCAGAAAGGCGAGCGTGCCCCTGGGCTCACGCCGTGCAAGGAAACGCTCGGCGGCGCAGACCATCGCTGCAAGGCCGGATTTCATGTCGGCCGCCCCGCGGCCATAGAGCAGGCCGTTGCGGATCGTGGGTTCGAAAGGGTCGCTGTCCCAATCTTCGAGCGGACCGGTGGGCACCACGTCGGTGTGGCCGGCGAGGATCAGCATCGGTGCGCCGCAGCCCCGCGTCGCCCACAGATTGGTGACCCCACCGGCGTCGATGTATTCGAGCGTGAAGCCCAAGCCACGCAGACGTTCTGCGATCAGTTCGCAACAGCCGGCATCGTCGGGCGTCAGCGAGCGCCGCTTGATCAGCGCCCGGGTGAGTTCGAGGACAGGGTTGGCGATGGGGGTCACGGTTCACAGATCGCGCAGCAGCGCATTGATGCCGACTTTCTTGCGGGTCTGTGCATCGACACGCTTGACGATTACCGCGCAGTTCAGGCCGTAGCGCTCGCTCTTGGTCAGCGAGCCGGCGACGACGACACTGCCCGCTGGCACGCGGCCGTAGAGGATGCGGTCATTGTCGCGGTCGTAGATCGGGGTCGATTGACCGATGAAGACACCCATCGAGATCACCGATCCTTTTTCGACGATCACACCCTCGACGATTTCCGAACGGGCGCCGATGAAGCAATCATCCTCGATGATGGTGGGGTTGGCTTGCAGTGGTTCGAGCACCCCGCCGATACCGACACCACCGGAGAGATGGCAATTCGCGCCGATCTGAGCACAGGAGCCGACCGTTGCCCAGGTGTCGACCATCGTGCCCGGGCCGACGTAGGCGCCGATGTTCACGTAAGAAGGCATCAGGATTGCGTTCGGCGCGATATACGCGCCCCTGCGCACCGCCGCCGGTGGGACGATGCGTGCGCCCTGGGCGCGGAACTGCGCCTCGGTCCAACCGTCGAACTTCAGCGGCACCTTGTCGTAGCCGGCGAGCTGGCCCATTGCCACCGGCTGGTTGTCGTGTAGGCGAAAGTAAAGCAGGACTGCTTTTTTCAACCACTCGTTGACCTGCCAGCCGCCCGCGGTCGGCTCGGCGACACGGGCCTGGCCGCTGTCGAGAAGATCGATGGCAGCAGCGACGGCGCTACGCACGCGCTCGTCGCTCTTGTCGAGCGTCTCGCGCATCTCCCAGGCGGATTCGATCTGGCGCTGCAGTGCTTCGGTGGTCATGGGTCTTGAGGCATCTGTGGATGGGTTTGCGCAAGGCCGCGCGCCGGCGCCGATGGCCGTGGCCGCATCGTGGATGAGGCGCGTGATTTTAAGCGGTTTCGCGCCGGTCGAGCGTGCGCACCAGCACCTCGCGCAACTCGTCGAGCACGCGTTCATCGGTGATCGGCCGGTGCATGCGGTCGGTGATGTAGAACACGTCCTCGGCACGTTCGCCGATCGTGGCGATCTTGGCGGCGTCGAGCAGGATGCCGCGTTTCTGGAACACCCGGCCGATCAGCGACAACAGTCCCGGCTGGTCTGCGGTGACGAGCTCTAGGACGGTGCGGCCGCGGGCCTGGTCCTGGCTGAAATACACCTGCGTCGGTGTGTCGAAATGCTTGAGGCGCTGCGGCATGCGACGGTTGACGTCGATCGTGGAGACCTCCGGATCGCTGAGCACCTTGCGCAGAGCATCACGGATCTCGGCGTAGCGCATGGGCGAGACAATCGGGGCGTTGTCGCTCTCCATGACGGTATAAGAGTCGAGCACGAAACCGTCGTCCGTCGTGTGCAGGCGTGCATCGAGGATGTTGAGCCCCAGGCGCGCGAGTACCCCCGTGGTCAGGCCGAACAGATGGTCGCGGTCGCGTGTGTACACAAAGACCGTCGTGCCGCGCTCATCGACCGACTCGACCATGACCAGCGGCAGGGTATCGTCGGTCGCAGTGGCGATCGCCGGCAGTTGCCACGCCAGTTCCTCCGGCGTGTGGCGCAGGAAATAGTCTCGCTCGAAGCGCTGCCAGACGCGCTCTGCGGTGTCGCGCGCGACCCCGCGGGCTTCGAGCAGCTCGAGTGCACGCTGGCGGGTTTCGGCGGCTCGTTCCTGCTCGAGGGTTTGCTGGTCGATGCCGTCTTCAAGTACGCGGACGCTTTGGCGGTAGAGATCCTTGAGCAGGGCTTCGCGCCAGGAATTCCACAGTGCCGGATTGGTGCCGCGGATGTCGGCACAGGTGAGCAGGAACAGGTAATCGAGTCGCGTGCGTGTGCCGACCTTGCGCGCGAATTCGGCGACGACGCGCGCATCGCTGATGTCCTGCTTTTGTGCGGTCAGCGACATCAGCAGATGGTTTTGCACGAGCCAGCCGACCAGGGCAGCGTCGGTGTGCGACAGACCATGCTGGAGACAGAACTGCTCGGCTTCTTCTGCCCCGATTTGCGAGTGATCACCTTTGCGGCCCTTGGCCATGTCGTGCCAGAAAGCCGCCAGGTAAAGCAGTTCCGGCTTGGGTAGCCGCTGCATCACCTCGCTGCAGAACGGCAGCTCGTGGCGGAAGCGCTGCATCGCAAAACGGCGGGCATTGCGCACGACGTAGAGGATGTGCTCATCGACGGTCAGGGTATGGAAGAGGTCGTACTGCATCAGGCCGACGATGCGTCCGAACGCCGGCAGATAGCGACCAAGCACGCCGTAGCGGTTCATGCGCCGGAGATTGCGGGTCAGGCCGCGACCTTCGCGGAACATCTCCATGAACAGGGCGCGCGCTTTCACGGAGGCGCGCACTTCGTCGGTCATGTATTTGCCGTCACGCAGGATCATGCGCAGCGTCTGCGCGCGGATGCCTTCGATGCGTGGATGCTGCTGCAGCAGCAGGAAGATCTCGAGCAGCGCCCAGGGCTGTCTGCGGAAGACCTCGTCATCGCGCGCTTCGATATAGCCGTTGCGGATCTGGAAACGAGGATTGAGCGGCTCGGGTTCACCGGAATCCGGACGCAGAATCGCCTCCTCGAACAACTGCAGGAGCATGTCGTTGAGGCAGGAGAGGGTCTTGATTGTCCGGTAATACAGTTGCATGAACTGTTCGACCGCCTTGTTGGCATCGGTGTCGACATAGCCGAACAGCTGCGCCACCTTGACCTGACTGTCGAACAGCAGGCGGTCCTCGCGCCGGCCGTTGATCATGTGCAGTGCAAAGCGCACACGCCACAGGAAATCCTGGCCGGCGAACAGCTCGTCGCACTCCTGTTTGGTGAGAAAGCCCCGCTCACGCAGTTCGGCGAGCGTTTGCGCGCCGAAATGGCGCTTCATCACCCAGGCGATGGTGTGGATGTCCCGCAGACCACCAGGGCTTTCCTTGACGTTGGGTTCGAGCTTGTAGCCAGTGTCGTCGTACTTGCGGTGGCGGGCGGTCTGCTCGGCTTTCTTGGCTTCGAAGAAAGCCTTGACCGGCCAGATCTTGTCGGGCGTCAGCGCTTGCTGCATCCGCTGGAAAAGGGCGATATCGCCGGTCAGCAGTCGCGCCTCGAGCAAGTTGGTCATGACGGTGATGTCTTTGGCCGCCTCGGCGACGCATTCTTCGACGGTGCGCGCGCTCTGTCCCACCTCGAGGCCAATGTCCCAGCAGAACGCGGTCAAGCCTTCCAGCGCCTTGCGCTGCTGCTCCAGCGTATCCCCGCTGTGCAGCAGCAGAATGTCGATGTCGGAATGCGGTAGCAGCTCGCCGCGGCCATAGCCACCGACGGCCACCAGCGCGAGCCCCTCGCTCACTCCGGGCAGGAACTTGTGCCAGGCCGCACGCAGGACCTCGTCCACGAGATGCGCCCGCGCGTGGACCAGTGAGTCGGCCGGCATGCCATCGGTGAACAGGCCATAGAGGCGGTCCCGACCCCAGCGCAGCGTCTCGCGGAATGCATCGACCGCATATCCACCCTGGGCCAGACGCGAGCGGATGCGGGGCGCGCTGAAAATGGTGGCGGCTTCTTCTTCAGCCAGATCGATTTCGGCACCCATCGTCGGTCAGGCTTAAGAGATCGGGCATGCAGGGTGCCGTGACGTGATGTGGATCATGACAGTTCCTCCGCTCTTACGGCTTACACCTTTTCGCCGTTGCGCAGCGTCAGGATCTCATAACCCGTTTCGGTGACCAGGACAGTGTGCTCCCACTGTGCGGACAGGGAATGATCCTTGGTCACGACGGTCCAGCCATCCGGCAGCAGCTTCACCTCGGGTCTGCCGGCGTTGATCATCGGTTCGATCGTGAATGTCATGCCGGGTTGCAATTCAAGACCCGTGCCAGGCTTGCCGTAGTGCAGCACCTGCGGATCTTCATGGAAGACCCGGCCGATCCCATGTCCGCAGTACTCGCGTACGACGGAGAACCCGCGCAATTCCGCGTAACGCTGGATCGCATGACCGATGTCGCCCAGCCGCGCACCCGGCCGCACCATCTTGATGCCTTCGATCATCGCTTCGCGGGTCGTCTCGCACAGCCGGCGGGCGAGGATGCTCGGTTCGCCGACATAGAACATGCGGCTGGTATCGCCGTGGAAGCCGTCTTTGATGACGGTCACGTCGATATTGACGATGTCGCCCTTCTTCAAGACCTTGGGGCCGGGAATACCATGGCAGACGACGTGGTTGACCGAAGTGCAGATGGATTTGGGAAACGGTGGCCGTCCGGGCGCGGCACCGTAATTGAGCGGTGCCGGGATGGCGCCGAGCGTATGGACGATGTAATCGTGGCAGATGCGGTTGAGCTCCTCCGTGCTGACGCCGGGCCGGACGTAAGGCTCGATCATCATGAGCACCCGGGCCGCCGCCGCGCCCGCCTCGCGCATTTTCTGCTGTTCCTCGGCGGTTTTGATCGTGATTGGCATCCTGTGGTTGCGCGGGCTGTGCGCAGAACGCGTTGTTTTCAAAGGGGGGCTATGGTATAAAGCGCGCCCTCCAAAGGCAAACCGGGGAGCGCCCGGGTCTTTGGAAATCCATCCACGCCCCACTTGGGTCCGTATTGCTTCGATACGCACCGGGCGTGGTCAGCCACAACCCAAGGAGTTCTCCATGGCGAACGTCACCATGCGCCAGTTGCTGGAGGCCGGCGTTCATTTCGGACACCGCACCCGCTACTGGAACCCGAAGATGGAGCAATACATCTTCGGCGAACGCAACCGCATCCACATCATCAATCTCGAGCAGACGCTGCCGATGCTCAAGGACGCCTGTTCCTTCGCCGGCAAGCTCGCCGCCAGCGGTGGCCGTGTGCTCTTCGTCGGCACCAAGCGCGCCGCGCGAGACGTCATCGAAGAAGAAGCCAAGCGCTGCGGCATGCCTTACGTCAACCAGCGCTGGTTGGGCGGTACCCTGACCAATTTCAAGACCGTGAAGGCTTCGGTCAAACGTCTGGTCGAGATGGAAAAGCAGGTCGAGGATGGTTCGATCAACCGTCTCACCAAGAAAGAGCAGCTCCGTTTCCAGCGTGAACTGGAAAAACTGCGCAAGTCTCTCGGCGGCATCAAGGACATGCCCAGTCTGCCGGATTGCCTGTTCGTCATCGATACCGGATACGAGAAGAACGCCGTCGCCGAGGCCAAGAAGCTGGGCATTCCGGTGATCGCCGTCGTCGATACCAACAACGACCCCTCGCTGATCGATTGGGTGATTCCCGGCAATGACGATGCCACGCGCGCGATCAGGGTGTATGCGCAGTGCATCGCCGATGCCATCATCGAAGGTCGTGGCAGCAATACGACCGGGCGCGTCGAGGAGTTCGTCGAGGTCGTCGAGGAGCGTCCGGCACCACGCAAGCCGCGCGCGGCGGGACGCAAGGCAGACAATGGCCGACCAGTACGCAGCAGCCGTCGCGCGGCCGAGCAGATGGAGGAATGAGCGATGGCGCAAATCACTGCAGCGCTGGTCAAGGAGCTGCGTGACCGTACCGGTGCGGGCATGGGCGATTGCAAGAAGGCGCTTGAGGCCACCGGTGGGGATCTCGACAAAGCTGCCGAGAAACTGCGCATGGACGGCGCAGCCAAGGCGGACAAGAAAGCGGGCCGGACGGCGGCCGAGGGTGTGCTCGCCTTTGCCGCAGGCGCTGACGCGGTTGCCGTCGTCGAGCTGAACTGCGAAACCGACTTCGTCGCCAAGGGTGAGGATTTCCGCGCGTTGGCGCGGCGCGCCGCCGAGGCCGCTCTCAAGCATCGGCCGGCCAGCGTTGACGAGCTGGCACGGATCAAAGACGGCGCCGAGACGCTCGACGAGGCCCGCCGTGCGCTGATCGCCCGTATCGGCGAGAACATGACGATCCGTCGTTTCGCGATCGTGACCAAGGCTGGCGGGCCGCTGGTTACCTACATGCATCCGGGCGACAAGATTGGTGTGATCGTGGCCCTGGACGCGGGTGACGAGGGGCTGGGGCGTGACTTGGCGATGCACATTGCGGCGATGAAACCAGCCTATCTGGATGCCGCTTCCGTCCCGGCCGAGGTACTGGAGGCCGAGCGGCGCATCGTCGAAGCCCAGGTCGCCCAGGAGCAGGCCGAGGCCAGGGCCGCCGCCGAAGCAGCCGGCAAGCCGTACAAGCCCAAGCCGGCCGAGATCCTCGCCAAGATGATCGAGGGCAAGGTCAGCAAGTTCGTGGCCGAGAACACCTTGCTCGGTCAGCCTTTCGTCAAGAATCCGGACGAAACGGTCGAAAAGTTGCTCAAGACCCGCAGCGCCAGGGTCGCACGCTACGTGCGCTTTGAGGTCGGTGAAGGCATCGAAAAGCAAAAAGGTGACTTTGCCGCTGAAGTGATGGCGCAGGCAGGCATCAAGGCCTGATTAGCGGTAAGATTCAGCACCACGAGGTTTCCAAGGCCCCGTTCGACGGGGCCTTGTTCTAAGCGGGCCTTTACCGCCGCCATGCGGCGCAATGTCCGGCTGTGTCGAGAATTCCAAGCTTTCGTTCGCGATGGACGCCAAACCTGCCTACCAGAGGATTCTGCTGAAACTGTCCGGCGAGGCGCTGATGGGCACCTCGGATTTCGGTATCTCGCCGGAGGTCATGAGCTTTCTGGCGCGCGAGATCAAAGATGTCGTTGCATCCGGCGTGCAGGTCGCGCTGGTCGTCGGCGGGGGCAACATCTTTCGCGGCGAGGGCCTGGCGCGCGCCGGCATGGACCGCGTCACTGGCGATCACATGGGCATGCTGGCGACGGTGATCAACGGACTGGCCCTGCAGGATGCCATCGAGCGCGTCGGCGTGCCGGTGCGTGTGCAATCGGCGCTGCGTATCAACGAGGTCTGTGAGGATTACATCCGGCGCAAGGCTGTCCGTCATCTGGAGAAAGGGCGGGTGGTGGTTTTCGCTGCCGGCACCGGAAATCCGTTCTTCACCACTGACTCGGCCGCAGCTCTGCGCGCGATCGAGATCAATGCCGATCTGATGCTCAAAGCGACCAAGGTCGATGGCATCTATACCGCCGATCCCAAGAAATACGCCGATGCCCGCAAATACGACGAGCTGACTTACGATGAGGCGCTCACCAAGCGCCTCGGCGTCATGGACCAGACTGCGATGGTGTTGTGTCGCGACCACGGTGTGCGGTTGTGCGTGTACGACATGGGCCGTCCTGGTGCACTCAAGGCCATCGTCATGGGCGACAAGACCATCGGTACGCGCGTGCATGGCTGAATACGCCGGCGACGGCACGGCCGATGCCATCCGCGCAAGCCGCCACAAACGAGAGGATTGACATGAGCGACGTGAACAGTATCAAGGCAGACGCGACCAAGCGCATGCAGAAAAGCGTCGATACGCTCAAGGCCGAGCTGATGAAGCTGCGGACCGGCCGAGCCAACGCCGCTTTGCTCGACCATGTACGGGTCGATTACTACGGCTCCGAGGTGCCGATCTCGCAGGCGGCCTCGGTGACGGTCGAGGACGCACGCACGATCTCGATCACGCCCTGGGACAAGGGCATGGTCGGCGCCATCGAGAAGGCGATTCTGACCTCGGATCTGGGATTGACGCCAAACACGGCCGGCACCGTGATCCGGATCGTCATGCCGCCGCTGACCGAGGAACGGCGCCGCGATCTGACCAAGGTTGTGCGGCAAGAGGCCGAGGTCGCGCGTGTGGCCGTGCGCAACGTGCGCCGCGATGCCAATCAGGCGATCAAGGATCTGGAAAAAAACAAGCAGATCAGCGCCGACGATGTCAAACGCGGGGAGGCCGAGATCCAGAAACTGACCGACCAGTTCGTCGCCAAGATCGACGAGATCGCGGCTGCCAAGGAAAAAGAGCTGCTGTCGATGTAATCGCCCGAGTACCGAGATTCCCCGCCCTGTGGGGCGACCGCTTTGCGTGGACCGCCACCGATCAAGACCATGACCGATACCCCTCCCGACTCACCCCGGCCGGCCGTGCCCTACCACGTCGCCATCATCATGGACGGCAACGGCCGTTGGGCGCAGCGGCGGGGCAAGCCGCGGACCTTCGGGCATCGCGCCGGTGTGCGTGCCGTGCGCAAGATTCTGCGCGCCGCCGACAAGGCCGGGGTGAGGGTGATGACCCTGTTCGCCTTCTCCCAGGAGAACTGGCATCGCCCCGAGCTGGAAGTCAAGCTGCTGATGCAGCTGTTCATCTCGACCCTGTCGCGCGAGACCCAGTCGTTGCACCGCAACGGGATTCGCATCCGCTTCATCGGCGACCACACGGATTTTCCGCCGGAGTTGCGCGCGGCGATGCACAACGCCGAGGCACTGACGGCCACCAACACCCGGTTGACGCTGCTGGTTGCGGTGGGATACGGCGGACAATGGGACATCGTCCAGGCGGCGCGCCGTCTCGCCGCCGAGGGTGTGGAGATCACGGCCGAGCGTCTGGAGCGCTGTCTCTCCACTGCGGACATCCCGCCACCAGATCTGCTGATCCGCACCGGCGGCGAAAGCCGCATCAGCAACTTCTTGCTCTGGCAACTGGCGTACACCGAGCTCTATTTCTCGCCAGTGCTGTGGCCGGATTTTGACGATGCGGCTTTTGCTGCGGCGCTGCACTGGTACGCCAGCCGCGAGCGGCGTTTCGGCCGGGTCCCGGAAGCGGCATGAAGCCGATGGCAACCGGCTGTTCCCGTTTCGCGAGAGTGCAAGACCTGGCGGCGACAGCGGTACGGGCCAGGTGCTGCGGGCTGCGAGTGGGGAAACATCCGTGCTGATCCAGCGCGTCATCACCGCGCTCGTGCTGATTCCGCCGTTGCTCGGACTGGTCTGGTATGCCCCGACCGGTGCGGTGTACGGCGTATTCGCCGCGGCAGGGTTGCTGATGGCCTGGGAGTGGACGGGCTTGATGAACCTCGCTGCACGCGTTTTGCGGCTTGCGTTTGTCGCCGTCGTCGGGCTGGCTCTGGTGGCAGGCTGGTTCAGCCCCCTGCGCAATGCCTGGCTGCCGGGACTGCTGGCGCTGGCTTGCCTTTGGTGGGTATGTGCGCCGGTGTTGTTCCGCGGTTTTCCGGACAATTTGCACCGCCGGCCACTGCCCGTGGCGGTCATGGCGGGGCTGGGTTTGCTGCTGATCGTCTCGACCATTCTCGCCCTGGCATGGTTGCATGCGCAGCCCAATGGCCCACTGCGCTTGCTGTACGTGCTCTTTCTGGTGTTCTGCGCAGACACCGGCGCTTTCCTGGCAGGCCGTAGTTTCGGACGGCACAAGCTGGCTCCGGCGATTTCGCCCGGTAAAACCATCGAAGGTGCGCTTGGCGGTCTGCTGCTCTGTGCGGCCTGGTCGCTGACCGCCGGGATTTATGTCTTCGAGGTCGTGGGTACGCAGGTGTGGTGGCTGCTGGGATTGTCGCTGCTGGCGGCGGTGGCGAGCATCATCGGCGATCTGGTCGAATCCATGTTCAAACGCCTGTCCGGGATCAAGGACAGCGGGCACGTGCTGCCCGGTCACGGCGGTATTCTCGACCGTGTCGATAGCATCCTCGCCGCCGCGCCGGTGATGGCGCTGGGTCTGGCATCGCTGGGGTTGTGATGCAGGGTCTCGTGGTTCTCGGTGCCACCGGCACCATTGGGCGCAACACCCTCGATGTCGTGCGGCGCAATGCGCAGCGCATCAAGGTGTGCGCGCTCACCGCGCACCGTGACGTGCAGGGCATGCTCGAGTTGTGTGCCGAGTTCAGGCCGCTGTTTGCGGTTTTGTCCGACCCGGCGGCGGCGCGCGCACTCCAGGCGCAGCTTGCGCAATCGGGCCTGCCGACACGCGTGCTCGCCGGGCCGGATGCACTCGCCGAGGTGGCGAGTCTGCCCGAGGCAGAGCAGGTGATGTGTGCGATCGTCGGCGCCGCTGGCCTGTTGCCGACGCTCTCGGCCGTGCGCGCCGGTAAGCGTGTCCTGATCGCGAACAAAGAGCCGCTGGTGATGGCCGGCAGCCTGCTACTGGCCGAGGCTGCGCGCTGCGGTGCGACGCTGATTCCCATCGATTCCGAGCACAACGCGATTTTCCAGTGCCTGCCTGCGGGGAGTCGGTGCGGCCATGCGCCGGCGGGGGTGCGCCGGCTGATTCTGACGGCATCCGGCGGGCCGTTCCGGGAGACACCCCTGGAGGCGCTCGATAAGGTCACGCCGGCGCAGGCGGTGCGCCATCCCAACTGGGTCATGGGGCCGAAGATCTCGGTCGATTCGGCGACGATGATGAACAAGGGTCTGGAACTGATCGAGGCGTCGGTGCTCTATGCCTTGCCGGGTGCGCAGATCGATGTCGTCATTCATCCGGAAAGCGCCGTGCACTCGATCGTCGAATACCTCGACGGTTCGATGCTGGCGCAGCTGGGTGCATCCGACATGCGTGTGCCGATCGCGCATGCACTGGCCTGGCCCGAACGCTGGCAGTCGGGTGTCGGCGGTCTGGATCTGGCCACCGTCGGCCGCCTGCGCTTCGAAAGCCCCGATTTGCAGCGTTTCCCCTGTCTGGGTCTTGCGCGCGCCGCGCTCGAAGCCGGCGGCAATGCGCCGAATGTATTGAACGCAGCCAATGAGGTCGCTGTCCAAGCGTTTCTGGATGGGCGGTTGTCCTACACGGGGATTGCGCGGGTGATCGAAAAAACGCTGGAAGCATCTGCTGCCACGCCGGCCGGCAGCGGCGATCTGGAGTCGATTCTCGCGATCGATGCATGGGCGCGCGCCAAGGCAGGAGAATGGATCCATGCTTGATGTGATCTGGTCGGTGGCGGGATTCGTCATCGCGATCAGCGTGCTGGTCGCGTTCCACGAATTCGGGCACTACTGGGTCGCACGACGCTGTGGCGTGAAGGTGCTGCGCTTTTCCATCGGCTTCGGGCCGCCGCTGTGGCGGCGGATCTCGGCCGATGGCGTCGAGTGGGTCGTATCGGCCTTGCCGCTGGGCGGTTACGTGAAAATGCTCGACGAGCGTGAACAGGCCGTTGCGCCATCCGAACGTCCTCTGGCCTTCAACAACGCCAGCGTGGCGCGACGCATGGCCATCGTCGCTGCCGGTCCTGCATTCAATTTCGCGCTGGCCATCGTGCTGTATTGGGCAGTGCACGTCATCGGTATCGAAGGCATGAAGCCGTTGCTGGCTTCGCCGCCAGCGGATAGCGTCGCCGCCCGTGCCGGGATTGTCGGTGGCGCCGAGGTGCTCGCTGTCGACGGCGAGCCGGTCGTCACCTGGACGGAGCTGCAGGCCACGCTGATCGATCATGCGCTCGACAGGGGGCAGGTCGTGCTGCAATGGCGTGAGCCGGGCGGGTCGGTGCGGCAGGGGATGTTCGATCTGTCGCGGGTGCGTATCGACCCGGAGCATCTGTTCGATGACATCGGCCTGAGCCCGTGGGAGCCGTCGCTGCCGCCGGTGCTGGCCGAAGTCGTGCCGGGCGAGGCTGCGGATGCTGCCGGTTTTCGCGCGGGCGACGAACTCGTCGCCTACGATGGCACGCCGATCGAATCGTGGCAGCAATGGGCGCGCTGGGTGCAGGCGCATCCCGGAGAGGTGGTACGGGTCGAGGTGCGCCGCGAGGGCCGGCTCTTGACCTTGCCGGTGATCATTGGCCGCGCCGAGCGCGAGGGTCGCTCGATCGGGCGCTTCGGTGCGGCCGTGGCGAACCCGGGGGACTTGTGGCAGGATTTGCGCGCCGTGAGCCGTCTCGGCCCAGTCGAGGCAATTCCGGCAGCGCTGACGCAGACGTGGCAGATGTCATGGATGACGCTGCGCATGCTGGCGCGGATGGTGACGGGCGATGTATCCGTCAAGAACGTCAGCGGGCCCATCCAGATTGCGCAGGTGGCCGGGTACTCCGCACAGGTGGGCCTGGTTTCGTTCCTGAGCTTCATGGCGATCGTGAGCGTGAGCCTGGGGGTTCTCAACCTGCTCCCGGTTCCGGTGCTCGATGGTGGTCATCTGCTGTATTACGCGGTGGAAGCAGTGAAAGGTTCGCCAGTGTC
This sequence comes from Fontimonas thermophila, assembly GCF_900113085.1. Taxonomy (GTDB): domain Bacteria; phylum Pseudomonadota; class Gammaproteobacteria; order Nevskiales; family Nevskiaceae; genus Solimonas; species Solimonas thermophila. Next base: position 15,701 of record NZ_FOOC01000002.1, read on the forward strand.
GGAGCGTGCCCAGGAAGCCGGACAGCGGCTGGGGCTGACCTTGCTTGCGCTGCTGATGGGCCTTGCGTTTTACAACGACATCGCACGGCTGTTGAATTGAACGAACATAGAATCGCAACCCGGTGAGCAGACTCAAGTATCCGAGGACCGCCATTGCTTGTGCGGTCGCCGCCTTCGCATTGACGGCCCGGGCGTACGCGTTCGATCCGTTTACCATCGCCGACATCAGGGCCGAGGGGCTGCAGCGCCTCGAGATCGGCACGGTGCTCACATACCTGCCGCTGGCCGTCGGCGATCAACTCAATTCGGCAACGTCACGGCAGGCGATCCGCGCCCTCTACGCCTCCGGTCTGTTCCAGGACGTCCAGCTTCTGCGCGACGGCAATACCCTGGTGGTCCGCGTGCAGGAGCGTCCTGCGATCTCCTCCTTCGAGATCAAGGGCAACGACAAAATCGGCGGGGATGAGCTCAATCAGTCTCTGAAAAATCTCGGACTCGCCGAGGGCGAGCTGTTCCGGCGCGAGTTGCTCGATCAGGTCGAGCAGGAGCTGCGGCGGCAGTACTACGCGAACGGTTACTACGATGTCGCGATCGAGTCCAAGGTCACGGAAGAACCCAACAACCGCGTGAGTCTGAAGATCGAGGTCACCGAAGGCCGCGTGACCAAGATCAAGGATATCAACATCATCGGCAACACCGTATTCGACGACCAGACACTGCTGGAGCAGCTCGAACTGCGGGCGACGAACTGGATGCCGTTCCAGCGCTCCGATCGCTACTCCAAGCAGAAACTGGTAGGCGATCTTGAGAAGTTGCAGTCCTATTACCAGGATCGCGGCTATCTCAAATTCAACATCCGTTCGGTGCAGGTCGCGCTGACGCCCGAAAAAGAGTCGATCTACATCACCGTCAACGTCGAAGAAGGCGACGTCTACAAGGTCAAGAGCCGGCGCTTCTCCGGGGAAACCATTCTCAACGAGCGTTTCCTCGAGGCACTGACGACGACACGCGCCGGTGACATTTTTTCGCGCAAGGAAGCCACCGAGTCTGCCGACCGCATCGAAGCCGCGCTATCGGACATCGGCTATGCCTTTGCGGAAGTCACGCCGATTCCGGAAGTGGACGAGGTCAACAAGGAAGTCAGCATCAATTATTACGTGGAGCCGGGCAAGCGCGCGTACGTACGCCGGATCAGTTTCGTCGGCAATACCGGCACCAACGACGAAACCTTGCGCCGGGAAATGCGCCAGCTCGAGGCCGCGCCGTTCTCCAAGTCGGCGGTCGAGCGCTCACGCGTGCGCCTGACGCGCCTGCCGTTCATCGAAGAGGCGGAAGTCGAGACCAAACCGGTTCCGGGCTCCGACGATCTCGTCGACATCCAGTTCAAGATCAAGGAACGTCCGCCCGGTTCGGTACAGTTCGGCGTCGGTTATTCGGGCGCCCAGGGATTCCTGGTCACCGGCCAGATCACTCATACGAACTTCCTCGGCACCGGCAATCGCATCGATGCCTCGGTCGAGAACAATACGATTTCGCGCAGCATTAACCTGGGCTGGACCGATCCATATTTCACTGCCGACGGGATCAGCCAGTCGATCTCGCTGTTTTACCGCGAGTCGGAATCGGTGATCCGCTTCTCGTCGGGATTCAACTCCAACATCCTGGGCGCGAACCTGACGTATGGCATTCCGCTGTCCGAATTCGTCTCGCTGCGTGCGGGTCTGGGTTTCGAGGAAGTGGCGCTGGAGACATTCCCGGGCACGACCTCCGACGAGGTGCTCCAGTTCGTCGTGCGCAACGGCACCCGGTTTTCGACCTACCAGTTCCGCACCGGTATCAGTTACGACTCACGTAACCGCACCTTCTTTGCAACCCGCGGCGCGCTGCATGCACTCACGCTCGATCTCGCCCTGCCCGGTAGCGATCTGCAGTATTTCAACGCCAGCTACCGTGCGCAGACCTATGTCCCGCTGCCGTACCGTTTCGTGATCGAGCTCAACGGTTCGGTCGGATACGTCGACGGCTATGGCAATGACGACGACGTGCCGCCGTACGAGAATTTCTTTGCCGGCGGGCCGCGCACCGTGCGTGGCTACCGTGACGGCTCGCTGGGGCCGCGCGACACACCTTTCGGCAATGAGTTCGGCGGCAAGCTGCGCACCACGGCGCAGGCCGAGCTGGTTATTCCGCTCCCGATCGAGAGCGACGGCAAATCCACGCGCTTGTCCGGTTTCTTCGATATCGGCAACGTATTCGCCGAGCCGGCGGATTTCGAATTCGGTGAGCTGCGTCAGTCGGCGGGGATCGCGTTTTCCTGGTTCACGCCGTTCTTGGGGCTGCTCGACCTCAGCTACGCCTTCCCGCTCAATGCGAAGGAGGGCGACCGTACCGACCGTTTCCAGATCACCTTCGGTTCTGGTTTCTGATCCAGCCGTAAGCCACGTATCACTGACATCACGCGAGAGAGACGATGAAGATGTACAAGACCCTGTTTGCTGCCCTTGCCATCGCCGTACCGGTGCTCGTTGCAACTCCGGTACTGGCGCAAGGCGTCAAGATCGCGGCAATCCGCTCCAACGAACTGGTGCAGCAGTCGCCGCAGTTCAAGGCGGGTCAGGAGAAGATGAAGCAGGAATTCGAGCGCCGCGCCAACGACCTCGAAGCCGAAGCCAAGAAGCTCGCCGAAGACATCAAGGCCTTCCAGAAGGAGGCGGAGCTGCTGTCGGCGGCCGATCGTGCGCGCAAGGAGAAGGATCTGAACACGCGCAAGATCGACTTCGAGTACAAGAGCCGTCAGTTCCAGGAAGAGCGCGCCAACCGCGAGCGTCAGCTTTTCACCGAGATGATGGGCAAGATCAAAGCGGTGATTGAGCAGGTGGCCAAGGAGAAGGGTGCGGCGATCGTCATCGAAAATCCGGTCTACGCCGAGCCGGGTATCGATATCACCGACGAAGTGCTCAAGCGCCTGCAGGCCGCAAAGTAAATGCCAGCACCGCGCCGTGCGGCGCGGATCGTAAAAGGCCGGGATGGGCTATGCTCGCACCCGGCCTTTTCCATGAGGCATCGGCCCTGATCATGGACAGCAGTGGATGACGACGATCGCTTTGCACACGCTCGCTGAGCGTTTTGGCTTACGGCTCGTCGGTGATGGCAGCGTGAGCATCAGTGGTGTGTGCGCGCTGCTGCCCGGGCGGCCGGATTGCATCAGCTTTTTAGCCAATCCCAGGCTGCGTACCCAACTGGCGCAGAGCGCCGCCGGCGCGGTCATCGTCAGCGAGCGTGATGCGCCGTTGCTCAAGACTGCGGGCCTGATCGCCCAGGATCCTTATCTTGCTTATGCGCGGATCGCGCGGCTGTTCGATCCCGACCGCGACTTCACGCCTGGCGTTCACCCCGGCGCGAATATCGATCCTGATGCCACCGTTGGTCGTGGATGCTGGGTCGGCCCCGGTGCGGTGATCGAACGCGGCGCGGTCGTCGGGGAGGGCAGTTTCATTGGCCCGAACTGCGTCATCGGTCGCGATGCCCGGCTCGGTGCGGCGTGTCGCCTGGTTGCGGCGGTTTATGTCGGTCCGCGTGTGCGCATCGGCAGCCGCTGCACGATTCAGCCAGGCGCCGTCGTCGGTGGTCGCGGTTTTGGCAATGCGCGCGGTCCGCACGGCTGGGAGGAGGTGCCGCAGCTCGGGACAGTCGTGATCGGTGATGACGTCGAGATCGGCGCGAATACCTGTATCGATCGCGGCGCCATCGAGGACACGGTGATCGAGGATGGTGTGCGGCTCGACAACCTGATCATGATCGCCCACAACTGTCGCATCGGTGCGCACACGGCGATCGCTGCCTGCACCGGCATCGCCGGCAGCACGCGTATCGGACGGCGCTGTATGATCGGCGGGGCGGTCGGCATCGCGGGGCACATCGAGATCGCCGATGACGTCGTGCTGCTCGGTCGGGCGATGGTCACCGGCTCGATCACGCAAAAAGGAGTTTACGGCTCTGGCCTGCCGCTCGACGATGCGCGCGAATGGCGCCGGACGGTTGCGCGCATCCGCCGTCTCGGCCGGCTGGAAGAGCGGGTACGAGCGTTGGAGCGGAGAGCCGGGGTGGTTGCTGCTGAGGGAAGCGCAGAAAAAGCCGATGACGATGTTTGACATCAACGAGATTCTGGAGCTGCTGCCGCATCGCTATCCGTTCCTTTTGATCGACCGCGTGCTCAGCGTGGAACAGGACGGCAATGTGCTCACGGCCATCAAGAATGTCACGTACAACGAACCGTACTTCCCTGGCCATTTCCCGGGGTTGCCGACGATGCCGGGCGTGCTCATTCTCGAGGCGATGGCGCAGGCCTGTGGGGTGCTGGCGATCCGCAAATCCGGCGTACGCAAGGATTCCGGTTTCATTCTTTACTTCGCTGGCATCGACGAATGCCGGTTCAAGCGGCCCGTCGTGCCCGGCGACCAACTCAAGTTCCGCGTCGAGCTGGATAAGCACAAGCGTGATCTATGGAAATTCAAGGCGCAGGCCACAGTGGACGGCGAGCTCGCCTGCTCGGCGGACATGATGTGCGTGCTCAAGGACGCCCGACGTAACGTCGGAGGTGACTGATGGCCAATATCCATCCGACGGCGATCGTCGATCCGCGCGCCGAGCTGGAGGAGGGTGTCGAAATCGGTCCTTATTCGATCGTCGATGCCGGCGTGCGCATCGGTGTCAATACCTGGGTGGGTCCGCACGTGGTGTTGCGTGGCCCGATGACGATCGGTCGCGACAACAAAATCTTCCAGTTCGCCTCGCTCGGAGAGGTATCACAGGACAAAACGGCCCGGCGCGAGGATCCCACGCGCGTCGAGATCGGCGATGGCAACACCATCCGCGAGTACGTGACGATTCAGCGCGGCACGCTCAAGGAGCAGGGTGTCACACGCATCGGCAACGATAACTGGATCATGGCGCAGGTGCATATCGCGCATGATTGCGTGGTGGGTTCGCACACGATCCTGGCCAATGGCACGACACTGGCGGGGCACGTCACGATCGAGGACTGGGTCGGCCTGGGCGGCTATACGCTGGTGCACCAGTTCTGCCGCATCGGTGCGCATGCATTCACGGGGGGCGGCGCCGTCGTGCTGCGCGATCTGTTGCCCTTCGTGATCGCCGAGGGACACCCGGCGCGGCCCCGCGGGATCAATACCAAGGGCCTCGAGCGCCGCGGCTTCACCGCGCAGGACATCGAAGAGATCAAGGACGCCTACAAGCTGATCTATCTGTCCGGCGCGCTGATGGCCGAGGTCAAGGAAAAGCTCAAGGAAAAAGCCCGGCAGTCGGTGCATGTCGCGCGCATGCTCGCGTTCATCGAGACCTCCAAGCGCGCGCTGTCGCGCTAGGCGGGCAGGATGAGTGGCCTGCGTGTAGCCCTCGTCGCCGGCGAGATGTCGGGTGACATCCTGGGAGGCGCCATCGTCTCCGCGATCAAGGCAAGACGGCCGGATGCGCAGTGCTACGGCGTTGCCGGCGCGCGTATGGTTGCGGCTGGTTGCGAGCCGATCGAGTCGATCGAGGCGCTGTCGGTCATGGGGCTGGCCGAGGTATTGCGCGAGCTGCCGCGGCTCGTGCGCCTGCGCCGGCAGCTCGTCGGCCGGCTGGCTGCCGACCGGCCGCACGTCGTCGTCGGCATCGATGCGCCGGATTTCAATCTCGGGCTGGAGATGCGTCTGCGTGCGCAAGGCCTGCGCACGGTCCACGTCGTCAGTCCGACGATCTGGGCCTGGCGTGCCGGCCGCGTGCACACGATCGCGCGCGCGGTGGACCGGATGTTGTGTCTGTTTCCTTTCGAGCCGCCGCTGTACGCGGCACACGGTGTGCGTGCCGACTTCATCGGTCATCCGCTCGCCGATGAGCTCGACGACTCGATCGACGCCGCGCAGGCGCGTGTCGCGCTGGGTGTCGATGCGCAGACGGCCGTGGTCGCCGTGATGCCAGGCAGCCGCGCCAGCGAGATTCGCTATCTGGCGCCAACCTTTGCACGCACGGTCGCCTTGTTGGCGGCGCAGATGCCTAAGCTTAAGTTTCTCACTCCAGTAGCCAAACCGTCGCTGCGCGCCGGTATCGAGGCGGCGGTCGCAATGCACGCCCCGCATGCCGATTGGCGGCTGATCGACGGCCAATCGCGCATGGTGATGCGCGCCGCCGACGCCGTGCTACTCGCCTCCGGCACCGCGGCCCTGGAATGCCTGCTGCTGGGCCGGCCGATGGTGGTCGCCTATCAAGGTTCGCCGCTGACCGCTTTTCTCTTGCTCAGGCTCGGGTTGCTCAAGACGCGCTATGTCAGCCTGCCGAATCTGCTGGCCACCGAAGCCGTCGTGCCAGAGCTGCTGCAGGCGGCTGCCCAGCCGCGACGCCTCGCGGACGAGGTCGGACGGTTGCTCGCCGATACCACCGCACGGCAACGTCAGCTCGATCAGTTTTCGGCGGTGCGCGCGGTGTTGCGTCGCAACGCCGGCGTCCGTGCGGCCGACGCCATCCTCGAGGTCGCGGCCGGTGTCCGATAGGCTGGCTGCGTGTCGCCGACTACAATCCGTGGGCCATGCATCGACAGCGAGACGACCATGATTGCGGGTATCGATGAAGCCGGGCGTGGGTGTCTCGCCGGCCCGGTGTATGCCGCGGCCGTCGTGCTCGGACCGTGGGTGCCCGACGGGATCAACGATTCGAAGAAGCTCTCGCCCGCGCGGCGCGAGGCTTTGTTCGAGCGGATCTGCGCTTCGGCCCTGGACTGGTCGATCGCCCGCGCCGAAGTCGAGGAGATCGACCAGTTCGATATTCTGCGGGCGAGTCTGCTGGCGATGCAGCGCGCCGTTGCCGGACTGCGGTCGATGCCTCGCGAGGCCTGGGTTGACGGACCGCATGCGCCGCGACTCGACTGTCCGGTACGCACGATCGTCGGCGGTGATGCCCAAGAGCCGGCGATCATGGCGGCGAGCATTCTGGCCAAGGTCGCGCGCGACCGCGAGCTGATCCGGCTCGATGCGTACTACCCGGGCTATGGCTTTGCCCGGCACAAGGGGTACGGGACACCGGCACATCTCGCCGCCCTGCGCCGCCTCGGGCCTTGTGCGCTCCATCGCCGCAGTTTTTCGCCGTGCGCTGCGCAAGTCCAGGGCCGTCTGGAGGTTTGTGCCCCACCGCTTGGGGATGACCGCGCGACGTCCGCTCCGGCTGCCGGCGCCAACGTTGCTGGGAACGCGTAAAGAGTGTCGCCGTGTTCGTCCACCTTCGCGTCCACACCGAATATTCGTTGACCGACGGCATCGTCCGGGTCGAGCCGCCCAAGCGCAAGGGCGGCGGTGTCGGTGCCACGCTGACTTCGCGCGCCGCGGAACTGGGATTCCCGGCAGTGGCGATCACCGACCGCAGCAATTTGTTTGCGATGGTGAAGTTCTATAAGGCGGCGGAGAGCGTCGGGATCAAGCCGATCATCGGTGCCGATCTGTGGCTGGAAGAGCGCATGCCGCAGGAGCCGCCAGAGCGTCTGACCCTGCTGGTGCAAAACGATGAGGGGTATCGCAACCTCGCGCGCCTGATCTCGCTGGGTTATACCGATGGGCAGATCCGCGGTCAGCCGCTGATCCGCTGGGATTGGCTCGCGGCTCACGCCGGCGGCTTGATCGCACTCAGCGGCCGTGATGGCGCGATTTTCCGTGCCGCACAGGTCGATCAGGTCGGGCCGGCGCTCGATGCCTTGCAGCGGCTGTCAGCGCTGTTTCCGGACCGGTTGTATCTGGAGATCGCGCGCTGCCAGCGTCCGGGCGACGAGGAGTGGGTGGCCGCTGCGTGCGCGCTGTCACGGCACAGTGGCGTACCGGTCGTCGCCACCAACGACGTGTGCTTCCTCGAGCGCGACGATTTTGAAGCGCATGAGGCGCGCGTGTGCATCGCGCAGGGGCGTGTCCTCGCCGATGACAAGCGTCCGCGTGAGTACACCCCGGAGCAGTATCTCAAGTCCGCAGAGCAGATGGCCGAGCTGTTCGCGGACATTCCCGCGGCCCTGGAGAACACGGTCGAGATCGCCAGGCGGTGCTCGCTGACGCTGAAGTTTGCTCCGCCTTATCACCTGCCGAATTTTCCCGTTCCCGAAGGGTACGACACCGATTCATGGCTGCTTAAACGCGCCCATGAAGGGCTTCAGGAGCGCTTCGCCGAGCTGCGCGCCACGGCAGGGCTTTCTGCCAGCGAGGACGAGTATCGCCAGCGCCTGGATTACGAGCTCGGCATCATCGAGAAGATGGGTTTTGCCGGCTATTTTCTCGTCGTCTCCGACTTCATCCAGTGGGCCAAGACGCATGGCTGTCCGGTCGGCCCCGGCCGTGGTTCCGGTGCCGGTTCGCTGGTTGCGTATGCAATCCGCATCACCGATCTGGATCCGCTGCCGTACAACCTGCTGTTCGAGCGCTTCCTCAATCCGGAACGCGTGTCCATGCCCGACTTCGACGTGGACTTTTGCATGGACAACCGCGACCGCGTCATCGAGTACGTCACCCAGAAGTACGGGCGCGACCACGTCGGGCAGATCATCACCTACGCGACGATGGCGGCGCGCGGCGTCATCCGGGACGTCGCGCGCGTGCTCGGACACGGGTATGGATTCGGTGACGCCATTGCCAAGCTGGTTCCGGCCACGCCCGGTGCGACGCTGGTCGACGCACTGGAGACGGTGCCGGAGCTGAAACGGCGCTATGAAACCGAGGACGACACGCGTGCGGTGCTCGATCTCGGGCTGGCGCTCGAAGGCATCACCCGCGGCGTCGGTGTGCATGCCGGCGGCGTCGTCATCGCGCCCAAGCCGCTGACCGATTACGCGCCGGTGTACTGCGAACCCGGCGGCGTTGGCCTGCGCACGCAGTTCGACATGAAGGATCTCGAGGCCATCGGTCTCGTCAAATTCGACTTCCTCGGTCTGAAGACGCTGACCATCATCCAGGAGGCGGTCGATACGATCCGTCGTAATCGCGGGGTGGCGCTCGACATGCTCAAATTGCCACTCGACGATCCGCAGACTTATGCGCTCTATGCCAGCGGCGAGACCACCGCGGTCTTCCAGATGGAATCGCCCGGCATGCAACGTGCCGCGCGCGATCTCAAGCCCGATACCTTCGAGGACATCATCGCCCTGGTGTCGCTGTACCGACCGGGGCCGATGGAGCTGATCCCCGAGTACTGCGCCCGCAAGCGTGGCGAGGCCAAGGTCGAGTACCTGCACCCGGACATGGAGCCGGTGCTGTCACCGACCTATGGCATCTTCGTCTATCAGGAACAGGTGATGCAGGTGGCGCAGCGCCTGGCCGGTTACACGCTCGGCGGCGCGGATCTGCTGCGGCGTGCGATGGGCAAGAAAAAGCCCGAGGAAATGGCGCAGCAGCGCGAGATCTTCCGCAAGGGTGCGCAGACGCGGGGCATTTCTGCCGAGGTCGCGGACAGCATCTTCGACCTCATGGAGAAGTTCGCGAACTACGGTTTCAACAAGTCGCATGCGGCGGCCTATGCGCTGGTGTCCTATCAGACCGCCTGGCTCAAGACCCACTATCCAGCCGAGTTCATGGCCGCCGTGATGTCCTGCGAAATGGCGCATACCGACACCGTCGTGGCCATGCGCGACGAATGCCGTTTGCGCATGGGCCTGACAGTCCTGCCGCCGGACATCAACCAGAGCCAGATCCGCTTTACGGTGCCCGCACCGCGGCAGATCCGCTATGGACTGGGTGCGATCAAGGGCGTGGGTGAGGGAGCGCTCGAGGGCATCATCGCCGAGCGACAGGCCAACGGCCCCTTCAAGGACTTGTTCGATTTCTGCCGGCGCATCGATACGCGCAAGGTCAACAAGCGTGTGCTCGAAGCGCTGATTTTCTCCGGCGCCCTCGACTGCCTGGGCTTGAACCGGGCCTCGCTGCACCGCTCGCTGCCCAAGGCTTTGCAGTTCGCCGAAGCGGCTGCACGGCGCGCGAGCAGTGGCCAGGAAGACCTGTTCGGCTCGGCTGGCGATGCTCCCGCGGAGTCGCTGCACATAGAACCCGAACTCGCGCCGGAATGGAGCGCGCGCGAGCTGCTCGCGCGCGAGCGTGAGACTCTGGGGTTCTATCAATCGGCGCATCCGCTCGATCCCTATGCCGAAATGATCGACGAGATCTGCAGCGGCCGATTGCCGGAGCTGGTGCGTGCCCAGCTCTCGTCGTCGCCACCGCCGCTCGGATCCGACGGCAAGCCAGTCTGGCCGACGCGCAGCAAGTCGATGTTCGCCGCCTGGGTCAAGGACGTGCGTTTCTTCAAGGGCGATGCGACCAGCGAGGGCCGTAGCGCACGCCCCAGCTACAAGATCACCCTCGAGGATGGCGGTATCGAGATTGCGTGCTGGGTCGATGCCGACGCCTTTGCGCGCGTTCAGTCCTTCGTCAAGCCCGACGGTCTGGTCTTTGTCATCGCCGAGATCGGGATCGCGCCCGCGCGTGACGACCGCGAACCGGAACCGCGGCTATATGCCCCCGAATTCCTCGGCTTCGATCAGGTACTGCGGGAGTACGCACAGCGCCTGACCTTGGACTGGCGCCGGCCGTTGGCCGAGCTATCCCCATTGCGTCGCCTGCTGATGCCCCGCCGAAGCGCCGATGGGGTGCCGGTGTCGGTCCGCTATGGCAACGCCAAGGCTGCGTGCATGCTCGATTTTTCCAGCGAGTGGCGTGTCCGGCTCGACGACGAGCTGCTGCAACAGTTGCAGCAGCTCCTGGGCTCGGACTGCGTTAAAGTGAGCTACCGCAAGTATGTGGCTCCGGTGAGCGAACGCCGTTTCGCCGCTGCGGGCGGAGCTTTCGACGACGAGTGATGGCCAGGATTGACCTGCGAAGCACGACCGCACGCACATGAATCTCAACTATCTCGACTTCGAGCAACCAATCGCCGAACTTCAACAGAAGATCGAGGAACTGCGCTTTGCCACCTCCGGTTCGGGTGTCAACCTGACCGAGGAGATCGAGCGCCTGCAGGCCAAGAGCAAGGAGCTCACCGAGCAGATTTTCAGCAAGCTCACGCCCTGGCAGGTTGTGCAGCTCGCGCGGCATCCGCAGCGACCCTATGCGCTCGATTACATCAAGGCTCTGTTCACGGAGTGGGAAGAACTGCATGGCGATCGCCATTACGCGGACGATCCGAGCATCGTCGGCGGTGTTGCCCGCCTGGATGGCCGCGCCCTCGTCGTCATCGGCCAGCAAAAGGGGCGCGATGCCAAGGAGCGCGTGTATCGCAACTTCGGCATGCCCAAGCCAGAGGGTTACCGCAAGGCCTTGCGCCTGATGAAGCTGGCCGAGAAGTTCAATCTTCCGGTGGTGACGTTCATCGATACGCCCGGAGCCTACCCAGGCATCGGCGCCGAGGAGCGCAATCAGTCCGAGGCGATCGCGCGCAATCTGTTCGAGCTGTCGCGGCTGCACACGCCGGTGCTGGCGACGGTGATCGGCGAGGGCGGTTCGGGTGGTGCGCTGGCGATTGGCGTCGCCGATCACGTGATGATGCTGCAGTACAGCATCTACTCGGTGATCTCACCCGAGGGCTGCGCATCGATCCTGTTCAAGGATGCCAGCCGCGCGCCGGAAGCTGCCGAGGCGATGCGGATCACGGCCAACGACCTTTACGAACATCGCCTGATCGACGAGATCGTTCCTGAGCCGCTCGGCGGTGCCCACCGCGATCCGAGCGCGATGATGAACACGCTCAAGCAGAAACTCAAAAGCAATCTTGAGCGCCTGTGCCATGTGCCGATGACCAAGCTGCTGGCCGCCCGCTATCAGCGCCTGATGGGTTACGGGGCGTACACCACCTTGCACTAGGCCGGCCGTTGGAAATGCAGCGAGGATGGTTAATGCAAGGTGGATGGCGCGCAGTGCGCAAGACCCATCCGGGCGCTCGGCGGGGGCGCGCAGCGCACCAGTTCCCAGTCGGTTCACCGCAGTTTTGTCTGACCGCCTGCTGAGCCGATCCTGCGCCGCATGCCTGTGCAACTGAGGCTTGCACGTCCGCCGGTTGGCAACGGCGGCCGCATCTGGGTCGGGTACAGCGGCGGCGTCGATTCCACCGTGCTGTTGCATCTACTCGCGGCGCAGTGGGTCGATGGCTTGCATGCGCTGCATGTGCATCACGGCCTGCAGCCGGCGGCGGATGACTGGGTACGCCACTGCCGACGTGTCTGCCGGCAGCTCGGTGTGCCGTTGCGCGTGCTGCGTGTCGATGTCGCGGCAGACGGCGAGGGGCTGGAGGCGGCGGCACGGCAGGCACGGTATGCAGCGGTTGCGCGCCTGCTGCGGCCAGGCGATGTTTTTGCGACCGCGCATCACCGCGACGATCAGGCCGAAACCGTCTTGTTCCGTGCATTGCGTGGCACCGGCATTGCCGGACTGGGCGCGATGCGCGAATGTGAGCCGTTGGGCGCCGGCCTGCTGTGGCGCCCTTTGCTCGATACGCCGCGGCAAATCCTGCTCGATTATGCGCAGCGGCAGGCATTGCCGTGGATCGATGACCCGCATAATCATGATTTTCGCTTCGCACGTGTTTTCTTGCGCACTGCCGTGCTGCCGCTTCTCGCGGATCGGTTTCCGGCCGCATCGGCGCATCTCGCCCGTCTGGCGCGGCATGCGCGCGCAGCCGAGACCCTGCTCGCCGAACTCGGTCAGGCCGATCTGCAAGCTCTCGGCGGATATGGCGGGCTCGACATCGCGGGTTTGCAGCGCCTGAGCGTCGAGCGCCGTCACAATGCGCTCTATCAGGCCTGGCGGATGCTCGGCCGGATGCCGCCCGACGAATCCTGGTATGCACGCCTGCAGCGCGAAGTGCTGGACGCGCGTGCCGATGCCCATCCGGTGCTGGCCAGCGGCGGTGTGGAGGCGCGCCGCTATCGCGGCCGTCTGTATCTGATGCCGGCGCTGCCGCCGCCGCCCGATCCTGCTCTGCGTCTGCGCTGGCCGCGGGGACGATCCTGCCTGGCGCTGCCCGACGGCTGCGGTGTGCTGCACTGCCGGTCCGGCCGGGCTGCGGGTTGTGTCGTGCGGTTTGGGTTGCGTGGAGAGCGTTTGCGGCCAGTGGGGGCGAGACATCGGCGCACACTCAAGAACCTGTCCCAGGAAGCCGGTTTGCCGCCGTGGGTGCGCGAGCGCATGCCGTTGATCGAGACCGCGCACGGCGAGCTGCTGGCGGCCGGAACCTGGCTCGATGCGCGGGCAGCCGCACTGGGGCTGGCGTTCGACTGGCAGCATGATCTGCCGGGTGGGCCGAATTGAGGCGCGGAGCGGGCATCACGTAAAATCCGCCAAACTCATCTCGCCGCCCATTCCCTGGTTGTTCCCATGCCCGACGCGCAGCAGACGCGATTCATTTTCGTGACCGGAGGGGTGGTGTCCTCGCTCGGCAAGGGAATCGCCGCCGCCTCGCTCGGCGCGATCCTCGAATCGCGGGGGCTCAAGGTCAGCATGATCAAGCTCGACCCGTACATCAACGTCGATGCCGGGACGATGAGCCCGTTTCAGCATGGGGAGGTCTTTGTCACCGAGGACGGCGCCGAAACCGATCTCGATCTCGGGCACTATGAGCGCTTTCTGCGCGGCAAAACCACGCGCTACTCGAATCTGACCACCGGCCAGGTCTACCGCAACGTCCTGGAAAAAGAGCGCCGCGGCGATTACCTCGGCAAGACCGTGCAGGTGATTCCGCATATCACCGACGAGATCCAGGCCAATGTGCACAAGGGCGCCGCCGGCGCCGACATCTGCATCGTCGAAATCGGCGGCACCGTCGGTGACATCGAATCTCTGCCGTTCCTCGAGGCGATCCGCCAGATGGGAGTCGAGCTCGGCCGTTCGCATGCGCTGTACATGCATCTAACGCTCGTGCCCTTCGTCAAGGCTTCCGGCGAGCTCAAGACCAAGCCGACCCAGCACTCGGTCAAGGAGCTGCGTAGCATCGGCATCCAGCCGGACATCCTCGTCTGCCGGACCGAGCGTCCGCTCCCCGATGGTGAACGCCGCAAAATCGCCTTGTTCACGAACGTTCCGTACAAGGCGGTCATCGCCGCCGTCGACGTCGACGACATCTACAAGATTCCCGGCTGGCTGCATCAGCAGGGCCTCGACGATCTCGTCGTGCAGCACTTCGGACTCGACTGCCGGCAGGCTGATCTGTCCGTCTGGGATCGTCTGGTCGAGGCCCGCAACTCCGCCGACATCGAGGTCCAGATCGCCATGGTCGGCAAGTATGTGGATCTGGCCGACGCCTACAAATCGCTCAACGAGGCGCTCCACCATGCCGGCCTGCATACCGGCACGCGGGTCAAAATCCGCTATGTCGAATCCGAGACGCTGGAGACGCAGGGTCTGCGCGCGCTCCAGGGGGCGGACGCGATTCTCGTTCCCGGGGGGTTTGGTGAACGCGGCATCGAGGGCAAGATTCTCGCGGCCCGCTATGCCCGCGAGAACAAGATCCCCTATCTGGGCATCTGCTTGGGCATGCAGGTGGCGGTGATCGAATTCGCGCGCAATGTCTGCGGGCTCGAAAATGCGCACAGCACCGAATTCAATCCGCACACGCCGCATCCGGTGATCGCACTGGTCACCGAATGGCGCGATGCCTCGGGCCGCACGCATGTACGCACCCTGGAATCGGATAAAGGCGGTACGATGCGCCTGGGGTCCCAGGCCTGCCGGCTCAAGGCCGGTTCCAAATCGCGTGCGCTGTACAACGCCGAAATCATCCGCGAGCGGCATCGGCACCGCTTCGAGTTCAACAACAATTACAAGGAGCGGCTCGCTGCTGCCGGCATGGACATCGTCGCCGAGTCGGTGGAGAACGAGCTGGTCGAGATGATCGAACTGCCGAATCACCCATTCTTCATCGGTTGCCAGTTCCATCCGGAATTCACCTCGACGCCGCGCGACGGTCATCCGCTGTTCGAAGGCTTCGTGCGGGCCGCGCGCGAACATCATCTGGCCCATCAGCCGGCGGTCGAAGCCACCCCCGCGCAGGTGAAAGTCGCATGAAGACCCTGCTCGGCCGCGATATCGGCGGCCTCAATCCGATTTTTCTGATCGCAGGTCCCGATACGCTCGAATCGGAAGCTCTCGCCCTCGAAGTGGCCGGGCACATCAAACCGATTGCCGAGAGGCTCGGTATCCTCTACGTGTTCAAGGGTTCGTTCGACAAAGCCAACCGCAGCTCACACAAGAGCTACCGCGGGCCGGGGCTCGAAGGCGGGCTCAAGATCCTAGAGCAGGTGAAGAAACAGATCGGTGTGCCGGTGCTCACCGATGTACACGAGGACACGCCGCTGGGTGAGGTCGCATCTATTGTCGATGTGATCCAGACTCCGGCTTTCCTGTGCCGGCAGACGAACTTCATGCAAAACGTCGCACGCACCGGACGCCCCGTGAACGTCAAGAAAGGTCAGTTCATGTCGCCCTGGGAGATGGGCAACGTGATCGAGAAGATGACGGCGGTGGCGCCGCACCAGTTTCTGTTGTGCGAGCGCGGCTTTTCGTTCGGCTACAACAACCTCGTTGCCGATATGCGCGGTCTTGCCATCATGCGGCGCTTCGCGCCGGTGGTGTTCGATGCGACCCACACCGTACAGTTGCCGGGCGGGCAGGGTACGGCTTCCGGCGGAATGCGCGAGATGATCCCGGTGCTTGCGCGCGCCGCCGTCGGTGCCGGCGTCGCCGGGGTGTTCATGGAGACGCATCCCAATCCCGATGCGGCGCTCTGCGACGGACCGAATTCACTCCCGCTCAAGCATGTCGAAGCGCTGCTGACGACGCTCGTCGAGCTCGACCGCGTCGTCAAGAAAAACGGCTTGTTGGAAACGCAGCTCGCCTGATCACTGCCAAAGCCGTGATCAGGACAACGAAGGCGAGCGGATTCCCACCGCTCGCTTTTTGCACGCGTCACGCTCAACGCCGCGTGCGGCGGCGCAGGGCTGCCATCATCGCGAGTGGTAACCAGCACCACAGACCGAGCGCACCACCGAAGCGCCCCGCATCGGGCTTGCCAGCCGAGTGGCCACCGCTGGCGCTGCCTGCGGATGGGATCGGCGGTATCCCGCTGCCGCCGACCTTGCAGGCGTAGACGGTCACGTCATCGACGTACCAGCCGAGATTGCCACCACAGCCATCCTGGCCGAATTCCCAGCGGAAACGCAGCGTGTCGCCCGGCACGGCGCCGAGTTTCTCGAAGCTGACGACGCTGATACCCCAGCTGCCGGTGGCTTCGCCCTGATCAGCGCCGGTCCATGCCGGTTCGCCGGCCAGCGGATTGGTGTTATTGCCGGTCAGGCCAGTCGGATCGGGTACCGGCAGCGGAAGGATGGGTCCGGGTGCGAACTCTCCACTGTGCGGATTGTGCTCGAAGGCGTCGTTGGGAACGGGGGTGAATTCGCCGCCATTGAGGCTGAATTTGAGGTTGCCGCCGTCGTACCCCGCTTCGGATTGCATGAAGTGGCTGAAGTGCAGAAAGGCACTGCTGGGGCCGACGGTGATGATGGGTGAGTCCATCCAGTGAGAGCCGGAGAGATCGCCGCCCGGGGCGCAGGTGCCGCCGGTGTCATCGACGGCAAACGCGGCGTGGCCGCCATGCGGTGCCGGAAGATCCGCCGTGGCGACGAAGGCAAAACCTTCGGATTCGGTGTCGCCGGTCAGGTTCTTGCCCAGTGTCCAGGTTGCCGGGATCCCGTTTTCCCAGTTTTCATGCAGGCTCGGCTCCGGCGCCTGTCCTTGTGGGCAGAGCGCCGGCGTTTCGCTCTCCGGCTGCAGCACCGGCAGGTAATTGCATTTCTCTTTGGGGCTGTCACGGAACTCGACGGCAACCGTCGCAAGGTGCACGGCTTCGCAATCGGCCGCGCCGATCACCTCGCCGGACGGATTGCCGAGCACATCGTTGAGCGCAACTCCGATCAGGTCGCGACAGGATTGTTCGAGCGCATCCGCATGCTGGGCGAAATTCGTCGTCGGTGTCTGGTAGTGCGTTGCAGCATGGAAGTAAATGTGCAATGACTTGGTCAGACCGATCCCCGGAATGGTGACGCCGTTGAACGTCTTGCCATCGACCAACATCGCGAACGCATGATTCGGCACGCCGGAATTGGTATGTACACCACCGTTGTCGCCGGTCCCGCAATAATAGTTCGGCGAGGTGATGACGCTACCGGGTGACGGTGCGAATCCGGTTACTGGAATGCCAAGCAGCGGGACGTTGACTGTGAAGTTGTCCGGATCCCACATGTCGCGCAGCAACAGACTGGCGGCGGTCTCGCTCAAGTCTTCGCCGACGACCCAGCGGCTTCCACCGTTCTCGAAGTACTCACCCTCGGTCAAAGTGAAGCCGAGCGGTCCTTCGAGGCCGTTCACGAGATCGTAGGCTTCACCGAAGATGTCCGAGTAGCTTTCGTTGAGCGCACCGGATTGGTACTGGTAAACCAGTCCGTGAGTGTATTCGGTGTAGGCGTGGCTCCATTCATGACTGACGACATCGTCGGCATCGAAGCCCGGGCAGTAATTCGTCGAGGTGCCGTCCCAGTAGGCATTCGGGCACTGTTCGTTGATCAGGTAGACGCTGCGCTGCACCTGCTCGGCGGGAGGTACTGCACCATCGTCATAGCCTTCGCGTCCGAACAGGTTCTTGTACAGCGCGTACGTACCCCCGGCGAAAATGTACAGGTTGTTGGTCGGCAGATCGGCCGTGCGCGTCGAAGGGACGACGTCCCCGACCAGCGGAGGATCCGCCGGTGCCAGCGCGCTGCCTTCGGTGAGCAGCGGAGGGACGTCCATCGTCGGGGTATAGATCTCCCGGTTGAGGATGCTGTGGATCTCGTTGATGCGGGTGAGCAAGGCGCCTGTATGGGCGTCGATGATCACACGTTCCCGAATCGGCGCGCCGGGCACGCGGATCAAGGCCTCGTAAGCCAAATGGTTGGTTCCCGGCACGCCTTTGAGCAGGCCGCTGCGGTAGATCATCAGGCGCGTGCGCTCGAACTCGAACGCACCGGTGCGTGGGTGCTGTTTGCGGACGGCGGCAAGCGCGCGCTCGCGCAGCATGCGCACCGACAGGGCGGGTGTCGTCGACAGCGTGTCGAGATCGTCGATGAAAACACCGCTGATGCCGGTGATGCCATTCGCATTCATGTGCACGACTAGGCGCGCGCCGAACACCGGTAAGCCGCGATGGATCTGGTCGAGATGCACGTGCGTGCCGCCGCGACGGTCGTGGGAGATGCGTCCGGCCCGCAATTGCGCGGCTGGATCGGTGGCGCCGACCAGCGCTCCATACAGCGACAGAAAGCCCAACGCGCGTTCAACCGGTGGTCCCGAGGCATCATCGCGGTATAGCAGCGCGCCTCCCTGCGCCAAGGCAGCGAAATAAGCATCCTGCGCTCGGCGTACGCTGATGAGTGCACCTCCGGTCTGGGTTTGCAGACGCCTCAAGAGTTCTTCGACGGGCACATTCGTGCGTTCCGGCAGGGCCGAGGCGAGACCCGGCAGTGCGCAGGCCAGTAGCGCGGTCCGGGAAAGGGCACATATGAAGCGGTGCAAACGATGGTGAACCGACATGGATTTCCCCATAGGGATGGGACGGATATGCACCTTGGTTGCCATCGACCGGCCCCGGGCTTTGTGTGCCACCGGGGGACGATGTTCCTGCCGTGACGCTGAATGCAGGCACCGATAGAATATGACGATTGATACCGCCAACACACTAGGGAGTAGCACTCACGATGTCAGCCATCGTTCGCGTCACGGCACTGGAAATCATCGACTCGCGCGGCAATCCCACGGTGGAGGCGGAGGTGGAGCTGGCATCCGGGGCCGTGGGGCGTGCGGCGGCGCCGTCGGGCG
Organism: Fontimonas thermophila; assembly: GCF_900113085.1. Taxonomy (GTDB): domain Bacteria; phylum Pseudomonadota; class Gammaproteobacteria; order Nevskiales; family Nevskiaceae; genus Solimonas; species Solimonas thermophila. Next base: position 34,609 of record NZ_FOOC01000002.1, read on the forward strand.
CATCCACCGGGACCCGTGAGGCCGTCGAACTGCGCGACGGCGCATCGGCCAAGGGCAAGGCCCGTTACCTTGGCAAGGGTGTCCAAAAAGCGGTGAGGAATGTCGAGACGGCGATCGCCAAGGCGGTGGTCGGGCTCGATGCGCAGGATCAGGCACGCGTCGACCGCACGATGATCGAGCTGGACGGTAGTGATAACAAGTCCAAGCTCGGTGCCAATGCCATCCTCGCGGTGTCGCTGGCCACCGCCAAGGCTGCGGCTGCCGAAAAGGGGTTGCCACTGTTCCGCCATTTGGGGGGAATCGCCAGCTGCACCTTGCCGGTGCCGATGATGAACGTCATCAACGGCGGAGCCCATGCCGACAACAATGTCGATATACAGGAATTCATGATCCTGCCGGTCGGGGCGCCGAGTTTTTCGGAAGCGCTGCGCTATGGTGCGGAAGTCTTCCACACACTCAAGAAAGTGCTCAAGGACCGCAAGCTCAACACGGCGGTCGGAGACGAGGGCGGGTTTGCGCCGGACCTGCCGTCCAATGCTGCAGCGCTGGACTGCCTGATCGAGGCCATCGAGAAAGCCGGCTACAAGCCGGGCAGGGACATTTATCTTGGACTTGATGTCGCATCCAGCGAGTTCTTCGACAAGGGGCATTATCACCTGCACGGCGAGAACCGCTCGTTCACGTCCGAGGAATTCGCCGACTTTCTGGCTGCTCTGTGCGCCAAGTATCCGATCCTCTCGATCGAGGATGGGTGCGCCGAGAATGACTGGAAAGGTTGGAAGACGTTGACCGAGAAACTCGGCGGCAAGGTCCAATTGGTCGGTGACGATTTGTTCGTCACCAACACGAAAATCCTTGCCGAAGGCATCGCCAAGGGCATCGCCAACGCGATCCTGATCAAGCCCAACCAGATTGGCACGCTGACCGAGACGCTGGATGCAATCCAGATGGCGACTGATGCCGGTTACGCCAGTGTCGTCTCGCACCGCTCCGGTGAAACCGAGGATGCGACGATCGCCGACATCGCCGTCGGCACGACGGCCACGCAGATCAAGACCGGTTCGCTGTGCCGCTCCGACCGCATGGCCAAATACAACCAGTTGCTGCGTATCGAACGCGCGCTGGGCGACCGCGCCCGCTATCCGGGCAAGGGCGCATTTCCGGTGGCGCTGTAAAGGCCGATGATCAGGCGTGCCGCCGTCGCGGTCCTCGTCCTGCTGCTGCTGGCTCTGCAGTGGCGGTTGTGGATCGCCGATGGCGGGATTGCCCACACCCATCGTCTCAAGCAGGAGGCAGCCCGTCTCGCCAGCGAGAACGAACAGTTACGCGCGCGCAACGCCACGCTCGATGCGGAGGTGCGTGACCTCGGCTCCGGGGTCGATGCGATCGAGGCGCGCGCGCGCACGACGCTGGGCATGGTCAAGGCAGGCGAAACCTTTTATCTCGTGGTCAATCCCTGACCGCCAGCCGTGACACAGAACACCCGTTACTGGGCCGTGATTCCCGCAGCCGGTGGCGGGACCCGCATGGGGCTGAACCGGCCCAAGCAATACCTGCCGCTGCGCGGCCGTGCGCTGCTCGAATGGAGTGTCGCGCCGTTCCTGGATCTGCCCTGGATCGACGCCATCGTCGTCGTGCTCGCGCGCAACGATGGCGAGTACGCGCGTCTGCCGATTGCGCGCCATCCACGGATCATCACCGCCACCGGCGGTGCTGCGCGCGCCGAATCGGTACTGGCGGGGCTTGCCGTCGTCGCCGAGCGCAGCCGTGCATTCAAGGATGTGCGGGTGCTCGTGCACGATGCTGCGAGGCCCTGTGTGACCCAGGCCGAGATCGAACGCCTGCAAGAGGAAGCCGACGATCGCCACGGCGGTTTGCTTGCACTGCCGGTGACCGATACGCTCAAGCGAGGCAAACACAGCCGTGTCGCCGATACCGTGGACCGCGCGTTTTACTGGCGCGCGCAGACGCCACAGCTGTTCCGGCTCGATGTACTGATGTCGGCGCTCGTCGAGTGCACTCAGCGCGGACTGGAAATCACCGATGAATCGAGCGCGATGGAACGCGCCGGCTACAAGCCGCGTCTCGTGCGCGGTCAGGAGTCGAACATCAAGGTGACGTATCCGCAGGATCTGCGCCTGGCCGAATTCTGGCTCACCCAGCAGGAGCGGCAACCATGAGCCATCGGCCGCCGTTTCGCATCGGGCATGGCTTCGATGCGCATCGTCTGGAAGCCGGCGATGGGGTCGTGCTGGGTGGCGTGCGCATCCCCTGCCCATACCGGATCGTCGCGCACTCGGACGGCGACGTGCTGATCCATGCGCTGTGCGACGCGTTGCTCGGTGCCATTGGCGGCGGCGATATTGGTAGATTGTTCCCGGATACGGATCCACAGTATCGTGGCATCGATAGTCGCCGTCTGCTCGCCAAGGTCATGCGATACGTGCGCGCAGAGGCTTATGCGGTGGTCAACGCGGATTTGAGCCTGATCGCCCAGACGCCGCGCGTGGCCGGATACGTGCCGGCGATGCGGCAGGTGCTGGCCGCCGAATTGGGCGTGGCCTCCGACTGCGTCAATGTCAAGGCAACGACGAACGAAGGCATGGATGCGATCGGCAGACGGGAGGGGCTCGCTGCGCACGCCGTCGTGCTGTTGCAGCGTATCGATTGAAAGCAGCCTTGGCGTTGGCAAGTGCGATCTGGATTCGGTAGCATGCCCCTGCTTTTTCGCTTGCACTCACGGCCGCCGCGCCGTCTCGAACCCAGAGGAGAGCAACCCCCATGAAAAAGCGCCTAACGGTGTTGACCGGCGCGCTCGCGCTGACCCTGATCGCGGGGCAGGCCGGCGCCAAAGCCACCGCTCAGGAGGCCGAGCGTCTCGGCAAGGATCTGACCCCGGTCGGCGCCGAACGTGCCGCCAACAAGGACGGCACCATTCCCGAGTGGACCCCGGGCCAGCAGCGCGGCTCGCTGTCGGGCGAGTTCCCCAACGACCCGAAGATCGACGCTGACAAGCCGCTGTTCACGATCACCAAGGCGAACATGGCGCAGTACGCCGACAAGCTGACGGAAGGGCACAAACACCTGCTCAGCACCTACGACAGCTACAAGATGAACATCTATCCGTCGCGCCGCGTCGTCACCTGGCCCGACGAGATCCTGGCCGCGACCAAGGCCAACGCGACCAACTGCGAGCTGCTCGATCCGGACACGCCGAACAACTGCAAGCTCGGCTTTCCGTTCCCGATTCCCAAGAGCGGCGCCGAGCCGGTCTGGAACCACAAGCTGAAGTGGCGTGGCGAGGCGGTGACCCGCTACAACAACCAGATGATCGTGCAGCCCAACGGCGAGTATCAGCTGACCAAGCTGATCGAGGACGTGCAGTTCGGCTACGGCTCGATCCAGAACCCGGTGCCCCTGAACAAGGGCTCGGGCGAGTTCCTCAAGTACCTGTCGAAGACCGTCGCGCCGCCGCGTCTGGCCGGCACCTTCATTCTCGTCCATGAGAAGGCCGGCACCGGTGCCGAAGGCCGCGCCGCGTGGCTGTATTCGCCGGGCCTCAAGCGCATCCGCCGCGCGCCGACGGTGTGCTGTGACAACCCCTACGAGGGTACGGACGGCCATCAGTTCTACGATCAGGTGGATATGTTCAATGGCGCACTGGAGCGCTACAACTGGAAGCTGGTCGGCAAGAAGGAGATGTACATCGGCTACAACGCCAACCGCATCGCCGGCCCGCAGACCAAGTACAAGGACATGGTCCGGCCGCGCCATCTCAACCAGGATTTGCCGCGCTACGAGCTGCACCGTGTCTGGATCGTCGAAGCCGACATCAAGCCGGGCACGAGCCATACCTTCAAGAAGCGGCGCATGTATATCGACGAAGATGCCTGGACGATCGCGGCGGTGGACAACTATGACAACCGCGATCAGCTCTACTAGTTCCAGGAAGGGCACATCATCTTCGGATACAACATTTTGTCGGCGACGACGGTGCCGGAGGTGATCTATCACTTCACGTCGGGCCGTTACTTCATCACGGCGGTCTTCAATGAGGACAAGCCGCTGGATCTGACCGCACGCTTCAAGCCGGATTACTTCACGGCGGCGTCGGTGCAGAAGATGACCACCAAGTAAGCTCAGATTGGCAGCCGCCGGGCGCTTACCCCGGCGGCTTTTTCGTTGAAGCGGGGCAAGGAGGGGGCGATGAAATTCGAAGACAAGCACACGTTCGACAAACCGGCCGCGACGGTCATAAAGATGTTCTCGGACCGGGTTTATTTCGAGCGCAAGTATAAAGATCTGGGATTTACTGACATCGAGGTGCTCGAGCACGAAAAAACGGATTCCAAATTCCGCATCAAGGTGCGCTACGTCGCCAAAAACGATGTCGCACTACCCGAATTCGCGAAGAAATTCATTCCCGCCAAAATGGTCGTCGTCCAGCAGGATGCCTGGGATCTCAAGCGTATGACCGGGCGTCTGGAGGTCGAGATCCGCGGTACTCCAGTCAAGGTTGCCTGCGACATGACGCTCAAGGATGAAGGCAAGGGTTCGGCCAACCTGCTAAAACGGACCATCAGCTGTCCGATCCCGCTGGTCGGCAGCAAGCTCGAACAGCTCACGGCGGACGATATTCGCGCCAAGGTCGCCAATGACATCGCCACGACGCGCCGCATCCTCGCGGACTACTGATCGCCGGCCCGAAGCCCGCAATGCCCGAAACACAGCGCCGCAGTTCGATGCGCCGCTGACCCTGTGGCAGACGATCGTCAGCGTCGCGGCATCGTTCTTCGGTGTGCAGAGTTCGCAAAACCGCCAGCGTGATTTCACCAGGGGAAAGGCGGGTCATTTCATCGTCGTCGGTTTGATCATGACCGCGTTGTTCGTCCTCGCGGTCGGCTTGGCTGTCCGGCTCGTATTGCGTCACGCCGGCCTTTGAAATGTACCTGCGTCTTTTAGTTATCAGCGTCGATCGGGAGGTTTACATGCGCCCTGTCCTGGCTCTGTTGTCTGTTCTCGTTCTGAGCTGGTCCACCGGGGTGGCAGGCGCTCCCGCATGGGTCGAGGAAAGCGACCGCAACGCAGCGGTGCTGCTCGACGTGATGGCCCAGTTTGCGCCGGAAACTGCAGGACAAATCGGCGTCGATGGGTATGACGAGAAGGTACTGGATCTGGGGCCCGAGGTTTACGAGCGTAGCCAGGCGGCGACGCAGGCGGCAATTGCAACGCTGGAGCAGCGCCGCGCGCTGACCACCGACACTGCAGTGCTGGAGGATCTGGACATTCTGTTGCAGGCCGCGCGCGACAGTCTGGCTTCGCAGCGCCTGGAGCACGAGCTGATGCTGCCGTACTACAACGTGCCGCAGACGGTGTTCGTCGGCATCAAAGCCCTGCTCGATCCGCGTGTGCCGAAAACGCGGCAGCAGGCGGCAGTCAAGCGGCTGCAAGCCTATGCCGGGATGGCCGAGGGTGCACAGCCGATCACCGAGCTGGCCAAAGCGCGGACGATGGAGCGGATGGGCGACGAACGCTTGCTCGGGCCGTACCGCGGCGAGGTCGAACAGGATCTCGCCGATGCACCGCGCTACGTCGATGGTATTGCCAAGCTGTTTGCGGATGCCGGTCTTTCCGGGTACGAACCGGCGCTGAAAGTCCTGCGCAAGCAGATCGCCGATTACCAGAAATGGGTTCGCAAGACGGTGCTGCCGAGGGCGCGCACCGACCACCGTCTGCCGCCGCAGTTATACGCCGATCGTCTCAAGCAATATGGCGTCGATGTCGCACCCGACGAGCTGATCCGCCGCGCGCTGCTGAGTTTTGCCGAGATCCGTAACGAGATGCAGGCGCTGGCGCCGCTGTTGGCACGGCAGATTGGACTCGATGCGACCGATTACCGCGACGTGATCCGCGTGTTGAAGAAGGCGCAGGTGCAGGGCGCGCAGATCCTGCCGTTGTATGAGAGCCGGCTTGCCGCTATCGAAAAGCTGGTGCAGATGCATGACGTCGTCACCCTTCCGCAGCGCAAGGCTGTGATCCGTCTGGCCAGCGAGGCCGAGTCGGCGATGATTCCGGCACCGTTCATGAGCCCGCCGCGTCTGATCGGCAATACCGGCGAGTACGGCGAGTTCGTGCTGCCGCTGCACGTGCCGGGCAAGGCTGGACGCGCCGATCTTAAGACCGACGATTTCACGTTCGATGCGGCAGCCTGGACGCTGTCCGCGCACGAGGCCCGGCCAGGTCATGAAATGCAGTTTGCGGCCATGATCGAGAAAGGCGTGTCGATCGCACGTGCCGTGTTTGCGTTCAACAGCGTCAACGTCGAGGGCTGGGCACTATATGCCGAGGCGGAAATGAAGCCGCTGTTCCCGCTGGAGGGTCAGCTCATCGGCCTGCAGCACCGCATGATGCGTGCGGCGCGCGCGTTCCTCGATCCGATGGTCAATCTTGGCCAGATCACGCCCGAGCAGGCGCGCGCGTTTTTGGAACGCGAAGTCGTGTTGTCGCCGGGGATGGCGCAACAGGAAGTCGACCGTTACACCTTCCGCGCGCCAGGTCAGGCGACATCATACTTCGTCGGCTATCAGGCCTTGATGGCCTTGCGTCAGCGCACCGAGCTGGCTTTGGGGACGCGCTTCGATCGTCGGCGTTTCCATGATTTTGTTCTCGCACAAGGTTTGCTGCCGCCACGCCTGCTGGAGCGGGCGGTGTTTGAACGCTTCGTGCCGGCAGAACTCGGCGGCGAGAAGACCGGTTTGCCGGATCCGGCTGCGCAGCCGCCGCGGTAGCGAGGGTGGCGATCAGGAAGGTGGCTTACAGGCAGCCTTGAGCCGGTAAAGCGCATCGAGCGCCTCACGCGGCGAGAGGGTATCCGGGTCGAGCTCGTCGAGCAGCGCCAGCACCGGCGAAGGCGCCGGCGCAAACAGTGGCAATTGCGCAGATGCGGTGTCCGGATTCTGCATCGGCTTGTGCTCCAGCTCGTGCAGATGCGCGCGTGCTGCGCGGATTACGGCAGCAGGGACGCCAGCGAGCGCGGCGACTTGCAAGCCGTAGCTGCGATTGGCCGGGCCCGGTTTGACCCGGTGCAGGAACACCAGACGCTCGCCTTCGCTGCCGCGGTATTCGACGGCATCGAGATGGACGTTGGCGATGCCCGGCAAGGTCTGGGCGAGTGCGGTCAGCTCGAAGTAATGCGTTGCGAACAGGCAGAACGCCCGCACCGTGGTCGCCAGATATTCGGCCACTGCGCGCGCCAGCGACAGGCCATCGTAAGTCGAAGTGCCACGGCCGATCTCGTCCATCAAGACCAGGCTTTGTGCGGTCGCGTTGTGCAGGATGTTGGCGGTCTCGGTCATCTCGACCATGAAGGTCGATTGACCGGAGGCGAGATCGTCCGATGCGCCGATGCGGGTGAAGATGCGGTCGATCGGTCCGATCCGCGCGGATTCTGCCGGTACATAACAGCCTGCATGCGCAAGCAGCACGATTAGCGCGGTCTGGCGCATGTATGTCGATTTGCCGCCCATGTTGGGGCCGGTGATGATCAGCAAGCGCGTGGTGTCGTCCAGGGCGATGTCATTGGGGACGAACGGCTCGTTGATGGTCTGTTCGACGACCGGATGCCGGCCGGCGCGGATTTCCAGACAGGGCGTATCGACGAGCTGAGGGCGGCAGAAATTGAGCGTCTGACTGCGCTCGGCGAAGCAGGCCAGTACATCGAGTTCGGCGAGCGCCTGGGCCGTATCCTGCAGGGAGCGCAGCTCGACGTTGAGACGGTCGAGTAGTGCGTCGTACAACTGCTTTTCGCGCGCCAGCGCGCGGTCGCGTGCCGATAGCACGCGGTCTTCGAAGGTTTTCAGTTCCTCGGTGATGTAGCGCTCGCAGTGGGTCAGGGTCTGCCGGCGCGTGTAGTCGGCCGGGATCTTGTGGGCATGGGTTTTGCCGACCTCGATGTAATAGCCGTGTACACGGTTGTAGCCGACCTTGAGCGTGTCGATGCCGGTGCGTGCGCGTTCGCGTGTTTCCAGGTCGGTGAGGTAGCCGTCGGCGTTCTCCGAGAGGGTGCGCAGTTCATCGAGCAGAGGATCGAAACCTGTACGAAACACGCCGCCATCCTTGACCAGAAGCGGCGGCTCATCGGTGAGGGCCGAGCGCAAATACGCCGCGAGTGCGCCGTGGTCTCCGATCCGCTGGGCGAGATTGCGCAGGCGTGGCGCTTCGAGCCCACTGACGGCAGCGTGGACCGCAGGCAGTCGTTCGAGGCTCGCCCGCAATCCGACGAGGTCGCGCGGACGCGCCGTGCGCAGCGCGATGCGTGCGAGAATGCGCTCGAGGTCGGCGATGTCGTCCAGCGCTTTGCGTAGACGCGCTGCGCCGCAGTCCCCTTGTGGATCTTCGCCGAGCAGGCAAGCAATGGCATCGTAGCGGGCGTTGAGTTCGGCATGATCGCGCACGGGCCGCGTCAGCCAGCGCCCGAGCGCACGGGCACCCATCGTCGTGATGCAGCGGTCGAGCACGGACAGCAATGTGCAGTCGTGCGCACCTGACAATGAACGGTCGATTTCGAGATTGCGGCGTGTCGTGGCATCGAGGATCAGGGCATCGCTCAGCGCTTCCACGCGCAGTCCGGTGATGTGGGGCAGCGCGCTTTTCTGCGTGTCCTTGAGATATTGCAGCAGGGCCCCGGCGGCTGCGATCGCTGCAGGCAGATCCTCGCAGCCGTAGCCGCGCAAATCCCGGGTCTGGAACTGCTCGACGAGCAGCCGGTAGGCGGAGGCGGTGTCGAAATGCCACACCGGCCGCGGCCGTGTCATGAATCCGGCCGTCGGCAAGGATAGATCTTCGGGTACGAGCAGCTCGCTCGGACGCAGCCGCTGCAGCTCGCCCAGCAAATCGGTGGTCTGCGCCGTTTGCAGGACCGAGAAGCGTCCGGACGACAGTTCCAGCCAGGCGAGGCCGTAGGCATCGCGCATGCGGCAGACCGCGGCGAGCAGCGTCTGTGCGCGGGCATCGAGCAGCGCGTCGTCGGTGGCCGTGCCGGGCGTGATGATGCGGGTGACTTCCCGCCGCACCGGCCCCTTCTCGGCACCGACCTCACCGACTTGTTCGGCGATCACCACCGACTCGCCGGCCTTGATCAGCCGCGCCAGATACTGCTCCAGCGCGTGATGGGGGACGCCGGCCATGACGATCGGAGACCCTGCGGATTCGCCGCGGCTGGTCAGCGTGATGTTGAGCAGGCGCGCTGCCTTGCGCGCGTCCTCGTAGAACAGTTCGTAAAAATCACCCATGCGGAACAGCACGAGCGTGTCCGGGTACTGGGCCTTGATGCCCAGGTATTGCTGCATGAGCGGTGTATGCGCGCTATACGGACTGACGGTCATCGCTCGCAGGGCAGTTCGGTCGTGGGGGCTATACTGATGCAAAGAAAACATTATCGCCGATCGCCATCGTATCTCCCGTGAGTCCGCAGCATTTCTCCGACTGGTCCCCGACATCCTGGCAGCAGCATCCGGCTGCACAGCAGCCGCAGTACCCGGATGCCAAGGCTTTATCCGATGCCATCGAGCGATTGCGCCAGCTTCCGCCGCTGGTGACGTCCTGGGAGGTCGATGCCCTGCGCGCACACCTGGCCCGTGCCCAGCAAGGCGATGGTTTCGTCCTGCAAGGCGGTGACTGCGCCGAGTCTTTTGCCGATTGCCGGCCCGAGATCATCACCAACCGCCTCAAGGTGTTGCTACAGATGTCGTTGGTGCTGGTGCACGGGTTGCGCTCGCGTGTCGTGCGCATCGGCCGGTTTGCCGGGCAATACGCCAAGCCGCGTTCGGCCGAGACCGAGACGCGTGATGGCATCACGCTGCCGAGTTATCGCGGCGATCTGGTCAATGCGCCCGAGTTCTCGGCGTCGGCGCGGACGCCGGATCCGCAGCGTTTGCTCGAGGGACATGCCCGTTCGGCGATGACGATCAATTTTGTGCGCGGTCTCGTCGATGGCGGCTTTGCGGACCTGCATCATCCCGAGTACTGGGATCTGGACTGGGTCCAACATTCGCCGCTGGCGGCCGAATACCAGCAGATGGTCGATGCGCTCGGCGATTCGGTGCGGTTCATGGAGACGCTGGCGGGGCGGCCGATCGGAGAATTTTCGCGCGTCGAATTCTTCACCTCGCACGAGGCCTTGCTCCTGTGGTACGAGCAGGCGCAGACACGACGGGTACCGCGCAAAGAAGGCTGGTACAACCTTTCGACGCATTTTCCATGGATCGGGATGCGCACGGCCGAGCTGGGGGGTGCGCACGTCGAGTACTGTCGCGGTATCCGTAATCCGATCGGCGTCAAGGTCGGTCCGTCGATGACGGCCGAATGGCTGTGCGAATTGTGCCGGGTGCTCAATCCCGATCACGAACCGGGCCGGCTCACGCTGATCCACCGCATGGGGGCCGACAGAATCGGCACGCATCTGCCCGCGCTGATCGAGGCCGTGCGCCGGGCAGGCCACCGGGTGCTGTGGATTTGCGACCCCATGCACGGGAATACGATCAGCACGCCAAGCGGTCTGAAAACGCGGCCTTTCGAGAAGATCCTGTCGGAGGTCGAACAGGCTTTTGTCATCCATCGGGCGTGCGGTTCGCGCCTGGGCGGCGTGCATCTGGAGCTGACCGGAGAGGATGTCACCGAGTGCACCGGCGGCGCGCGCAATCTCTCGCCAGCCGACCTCGAACGTGCGTACCGATCGACCGTCGATCCGCGCCTGAATTACGAACAGGCGCTGGAGCTGGCGATGAAAATCGTCAAGCTGGCGGCGTAGCGGAGCGTGCTGGTGCAGGGCCTCGGCGTGCGGTAGCCATCACGTCGCCGCTACATGCCGGACCGCGAACAAACCGGCGACCAGCGCACGCGCGCCCTTGCGCAGCAAGGCCGCTGCATACAGCAATCCGAGGATCGACAGGCTCACCCATTCGTGCAAGGCAGGCGAATGCCGGTGTGCGGCGGGGATTTGCGCGATGAGTTCGTCGGAGACGACCGCGTTGACGATCAGGCCGATCAGGACGGCGCCGGTGGTCATGCAGGCGGCAAAACCGAGCGCAAGCCTGGGCCCATGTAGCGTATGCAGGACACCGAAGGTCGAGACGTTGGTCGCCGGTCCGGTCAGCAGGAATGCCAGTCCGGCGCCCGGTGAGACACCGCCGGCAATGAGCACTGCAACCAGCGGTGTCGCGCCGGCGGCACAGACATAGACGGGCAGGCCCAGCAGGGCAAAGAGAATGACCTCGAGTGTATCCGGCAGACCGCTCTGGAACAGCGGTCCCACGTAAGGCAGCACCGCGGCGGCAAGGACCAGGCCTGCCAGAATCCAGGCGACGGTGTCGTCCACCAGATCGACGAAACCATAGCGCAGTGCGCGACGCACACGTGCCGGGCGGGACGACGGCAGGGATGCCGGAGTGCCGCAATGTGGGCAGTTGACCGGCGCGTGGGGGAGGGCTTGCGGAGTCCCTGCACACCGGACAACCAGCCAGGCGACCGCGACAGCCAGCACGCCGGCGGCGGCGATCCGGATCAGGGTCATTTCGAGGCCCAGGAGCGGCAGCGAGACGAACAATGCGGTTAGGCCGATCTCAGGGGTTGCGATGAGAAAGGCCAGCGCCGCGGCGAGCGGCACACCGCGGCCGATCAAGGAGCGGTACAGCGGCAGTACGCCGCAGCTGCAGACCGGTAATGGCAGGCCGACGGCCATGCCGCGCAGGGCCTGCACGGCGTAGCTGCCGCGTCTGATCCAGCCCAGCCAGCGCTGGGGGAGCTCACCGCCGATGATCCCGCCGGCGGCGTAGGCGAGCAGCAGCGCCGGTGCCGATTCCAGGCTCAGATGCAGCAGGCGCTGGAAGAAGGCTGGCGGGGTGACTGGCGCATGCGCGAGTGCGATCCAGGCCAGTGTCGCGAGAGCAGCCAGATTGCCGAAGCCTTCGAGCGGCGGGATCGGAGCATGATGCCCGGCCGTTTCGTCGAGATGGGGCCGGCCGAATATGACGTGCAGGATCGATCCTGCGATCAGCGCCTGCAGCCACGCCCAGCCCTGGAGTCCGAGCCATGCCCCCAGCGACACACCGAAGACATAGCCCGCAAGCGTTGCCGCGCACATCGCCAGCAGTGCCAGTGTCGGCAGCGGTGCGCCGAACACGGGGTAGAGCAGCCACCAGACGACCAGTCCGACCGGGATGCTGTGGATGGCCACCGCAAGACCCAGTGCCGTGCCGTGGGATCCGTGCTCGCTGCCCGAGAGCGCGGTGCCATCGCCCACGCTATGCAGTACCAGACCGGCGATCGCAAGCCCCAGGGTCAGCAGGTGCGTCTCACGCCGTGCGCGCGCAAGACCCTGTTCCAGCAGGGTCGGACCGAGCAGACCGGCGGCGAGGAACCCCACGCTGGCCAGCCCGCCGGTGGCCAGAGCCTCCGGCAACACGTCGATCAAGACCAGCCCCGTGATCGATACCAGCACGAAACCATCGAGAAACGACAGCAGTGCAGGTCGCCGCTGGGCGAGCGCATACAGCAACGGCCCGGACAGCAAGGCGGCGAGGGTGGCGAGCAGCAGGGTCGTGGACATCGGCAGGACGGCGACGGTACGCCATTATTCCACAGCGGCGGTGGCGCACCGTCCGATCGGTGAGTTTTGCTGCCTCACTGGGCAGAAAACAGCGACTGCCAGGCGCTGCGTTCGATGCGCTCGATTTCTTCGATCAGTGCGCGGGCGGCGACAAGGTGGCCGAGATCGAGATAAGACATCACCAGGGCCAGCCGGCGGCGTTGCTCCGGGTCGGCGAGCAGGGTCGACAGCGCCGCGGCGCGTTCGCGTAGCGCGGCCAATTCGGTCGCATGCTGCCGCGCTGCTTCCTCAGCCGGTGTCAGTGCGAAATCGATCACCTCCGACGGTGTTTCTGTCGGTTCAGGCGCGGTGTGCGTCGCCATCATGGGTGGCGGCGCGGGGCGGTGGTGCGCTGCCTGGACCGCCCGGACGGCGCGCATCTGTCGGCGCTGCCGCAGGACGTATGCGAGGACGGCGAGCCCGAGCAGCGGTAGCAGCGGCAGCAGGCCTTTTTCGACGAAGATGCGCAACACCAGCCAGTCACCGAGTTTGCGTGAGTCGGCCGCTGCACTGGCGGCGGTGTCTCCGCTGCTCGTCGTATTCTCGTCAGGCGATGTCTGGATCACGGCGGCGGGGAGATGAATGTCCGCGACGGCGGTGCACCCTTGCTCCGGGCACTGTGGGGTGACCAGATCTGCGGCACGCCGGCGCGGTACGACCGGCAGTGCGGCATCCACCTGCGAATCGGGCTGCGCCTCGGATGGCGATGATGTCGGCTGCGGCGGAGTCGTTTTTCCATTCGCAACAATTGGGAGGCGATCCGTTGAGAGCGTCCAGATCAGGCGCGTGGTCCACCGACGGGTCAGCCGCGCATGGCTGTCGAGCGTGGCCGCAGCATGCAGCACCGGGGTATGGGGCGCGGCTGCCGGCGACTCCGGTGGGTCCGCACTGTGGCCATGGGTAGCACTGCAGGGCAATACGAGCAGCACGCCCAGCGCAGCGATTCCCCCGCGCAAAAACTGCAGATGTCCAGGACGGTTTCTCATCCGTTGGAGGCTGCGCGAGGGGTTTGCCGGCCTTCTTCGATCTCGTCGAGCAGCTGTTCGGCAGACGCGAGATCTCCGGCATCGAGATAGGCGTGTACGAGGGTGATACGGCGTTGCACAGCGGCATCTGCGACTTCACCGCGCACACGGTCGGCACGCTGGCGCAGGGCAGCAATGGGGGTTGTGTCGCGGCTATCGAGCTCTCCGCCGCGCAACGGCGGTTCTGGCTGCTGGGGCAGTGAGGATTCTCCGGCTGAGGCCGTCATCGCCGCTCTCGTGGCAGGAGCACGTGGTGCAGGCTTTGTTCCCGCAGCGCTCAACCATCGCCATAAGGCCAGTGCGACCCCGGCAGCAACGGCGAGCAGCCACCAGATGCCGCTGCCATGACGCTGGCCGTCGTCGCGGCTCGCAGCATGGGCAGCTGCCGGTTGCGTTGCAGACTCCGGCGTACTGGCCTGCCCCGAAACATCGGGTGCCGGGATGGCCACCGTTGCAGGGGCTTGCTCCAGCGCCGTCGGGGCGGGAGACGACGGAATCTCGATGGACGGCGGGGTGCCGGGAACCGGTCCGGCGCTGCCGGCGCTCAAACGTCCCAGCGACAGTTCCGAGAGGTTTGTGCTCAGGCGCAGTCGGCCATAAGGCGTGGCGATGCGTTCGACCGCCGGAGGCGCCGGGTGAGTGGCGGCAAGAGCCTCGGGTGCGTGCGTAGTCGAGATCGCGGCGGCCGGCGCTGCAGGTTCCATCACGCGCTGGGGTGGTTCCGACTGCACGGCGGAATTCCTGCGTGGGCCGACGGCAGCGTCGATCTGTGCCGCACTCAGGCGCAGCATCTCTTGCGCCGTCGGCACTTTGAGCATCCGGCCCGGCGGCAATGGCTGATGGATGTCATCGATCAGGTCCGGATTGGCCAACCGCAATGCCGCCATCACGCGGCGGATGCCGAAGCGCGGCTGCGGGCCGACCCGTTCGGCGATACTGCGCAATGTCTCGCCTGCGACCGTGGGGCCGTATTGCGTGCCATCATCCGTGGATACTGGCCCGGTGCCGGATGTGGAGGTGGGCGATTCGCCGGACGCAGCCGGTGCAGCCGGGACCGATGCTGCGATAGCAGGTTCTTGGTGTGACGCGGCCGCGGGCCCATCGGTCGTTGCAGGAGGTTCGATCAACAGAGTCAACTCGCGCAGCAGGCGTGTACCGTCGATGCGTGCCTCGACCACGAGCACGATGATCGGTTCATGGATGCGGACCGGGCTGCTCACGATCAGCCACGGCATTCCGTCTTCCATGCGCGCCTGCACCGTCGCCGATAGCAGTGCCTCGGGCGGTATCGGCAGACCCATCGGCGCATAGGCGTCACGCGGCAAGCGTAGCGCGATGTCCTCGATGCGCTCACCTTCGGCTAGCTGTAGCGGTGCCCGCACGAAGAGCGGCTGGCCCAGCCGTGAACGCACTTCCGGTTCGCCAATACCCAAGGCATGGGCCGTACCGCCCAGGCACATCAATGCGCCGCAGAGCGTGACGCGCGGGAACGATCTTGCGACGATTCTTATCATTGATGCGGTCATTGATGCGGTTTTCCTCTATAGGCCGACCTGCTCATGCGCCACCCCCGCTGGCGTCCATGCCTATTTACCGACCGCAATGCATCGGCAGCAACTAGGAAATTCCGATCAATCCCGTCATGTCCCGCGCTGCCATTCGAGATCATACAAGACGAGGTACGCCGTAGCTCTGATCAATGGCGGGTGCTATGGGCAAAGCCTGACGGTGTATTGCGTCAATGTTCATCAATCGTGCGGAGTTGGCCTGCTGTCGTGGGCGGGGCATCAGCACGCTCCTGCATCTGAGCTGAGTTCTAGGCCTCCCTGCAAATGAGGCGACAGGCCCGCCATGCGACGGCTATCCTGACATGGTTTGAGAACAAAAGACTATCGCGGGGCTGGGGTTGAGATACGTGGAAAAGGCCAATCAGAGATGCTGTTTCCGGTAAGCGTTTGGATATTGATCCAGCGTCAGTCAGTGGTTGACGCGAACTTGCCGGCAGGTTCGACATCATGCTCTGGCCTTGTACGACAGATCGAGGAGAAGAACCGTGCAGTGGATTGTTGAGGGGCTGCGTGCGGCGGCGCACCGTTATGGTCGCGCCCGTGTCAACATCGCCGTGGGATACGCGCTATTCGTTGTTGCCGCAGCGCTCGTGAGCATGCTCACGGCCTTGCTGTATACCGTGCCTGAGATCGCAGAAGTTGGGTTGGTTCAAGAGCAGCTACAACGGGTTCGCTCAATCGTTTTTGATACGACAGCCGTTTTGCTGATCGTGCTGTGCGGATTTGGGTTTATCGCGATCTGGTTCGGGGTGGTTCAGCCCATACAGGCATTTCGTGAGCGTGCCATCGCGAAGCTTTCCGACACATCCACTGCCGAGGCGCTTGCCCTGTCGGAAAAAAGCCTGCAACGGGCGCGTGAGCAGTTGCAGGTGGCCCTGCAGGACAACATTGAATTGCGGCGGGAGCTGCGTGCGTTGCGCGGCATCGAAGTGCGTGCCGATGCCCTCGTCGAGGCACTCGTTGCCGCCTACACCGATCCCATGGTGCTAGTTGGTGCGGACGGACGCATCGTCGATCTGACGAGGTCGGCGTGCGAGATTGCGGGCTGCTCGCGCGAGGCGGCCGTTGGGCAACCTTTCGCAGCGGTGTTGCGGATCTACGACGGAACCAAGGAAACACCGCGCGAGCATCCGCTCGATCACCTCGTCGCTCAGGCACTGGAGGCGCCATCGGCGCTGCCGCGCATCCAGTCCGTGGTGTTGCTCGATCAGCGCGACGTCGAGCGTCGCGCGATATTCAGCATCGCCTCCGTCATCGATCGTGACGGACATTGTGCCGGTGCGACGGTGCGGATTGCGCCGGCGCAGAGTGACGCCGGGAAACTCCCTGAGCCCATGGCGCAATCACTGGTTGTACAGTCGGTGCGCGAGGATGTGCGCAAGCAGTTCGGAGACCGCATCGAAGAATTGATTCGCCTGGCACGTATGCGCGAGGAACGGCATTGCCTGCTGTGGATCCGTCTCGACCAGGTTGCGACGATCTCGGATCAGCATGGTTATCTCGCGGCGGAGGAACTGGTCCGGCGCATGGCGCAGCTCGTGCGCGAGCGTCTCGGCGAGAAAGGTGAGTGCTACGAGATGGCCACGGACCGCATCGCGGTGCTGCTCGGTTTCCGCAGCCTCCAGGAGGGGCGTACCACTGCCGAGCATTTGCGTCAGGCCATCGCCAGCCGGCAGATTCCGTGGAAGGGAGCGCGATTGTCGGTGACGGCGAGTGTTGCGGTCGTTCCTATCGATGCAGCCAGCGAGGGGCGCGCGCAGGTGCTCGCCGTGGCCGAGGATCTGGTCCTGGCCATCGCGGCAGCTGGCGGCAATGCCGTGCGCGTCGACGAGCCCAACGAACAGCACCTGTCGCGGCGCCGGCTCGACCGCGAGTGGCTGGAATGGATCAAGCCGCGGCTTGGCGACGGACGTGCCCATTTCATCTCGCAGGAAATCGTCCCGCTGTCGCCCGGCGCGTCCAAGCCATCCCTCGAATGCTATCTGCGCGTCGAGGACGACGATGGCGTGTGGCTGACGCCCGGGGCCTTCATGCCCTCATTGGAACGACTGCGTCAGACCGGTATGGCTGATCTGTGGGTGTTGCGTGCGGTACTCGAGCAAATGGAGCGTGAGGCCGAGGCAATGGATGGGTATGACACCGTATTCCTGAATTTTTCGGCCGAGTCACTGCTCGATGCCGAATTCAACGATCGCGTGTTCCATACCCTGGCCTCATCCTCGATCCCTCCCAGCCGCATTTCGTTCGAATTCGATGAGCGTGTTGCCGCGATGTACGCAGAGGCGTTCTGCCGCTTCGCCGAGATCGTGCGACCCACCGGTGCCGGGATCGCGCTCGACCGCTGCCGCTGGACCATCAACGACGAACTGATCCGGCGTGCGGGTGTCGGCTATATCAAGTTCCATGAAAGCGTGATCAAGCGGGCGATGCACGACCGCTACGATCGTGCCCATTTGGAATGGCTGCGGACCGCCTCCGGCCTGCTCAACGTCCGCACCGTGGCCTGCGGCGTCGAGGATGAAGCGACGCTGGAGGAAATGCGGCGCATCGGCATCGATTACGCCCAGGGCGTTATCCTCAACAAAATGGGCTTGCTGATGGCCTGAAACGAGGGCCGGGGAGTCCGGTGCAGGCCGGAGATGGGCGAGTCACGCGCGGAAGAAGCAAAAACCCCTGCGGTGCAGGGGCCTTGGCGAATCGAAATGGCGCTCCTACCGGGATTCGAACCCGGGTTTAAGCCTTGAGAGGGCTCCGTCCTAGGCCTCTAGACGATAGGAGCACGGGATTTGCCCCGCCGGCGCGGCGGCGCGGGGGGCGTATTATCGGGGTGGATGCGCGTTTGGACAAGCACCCCCGCGCAGATTTGTTGCCCTTGAAAGGGGGCGACCGGACCTTCAATATGCGCGCCGCATGAATTGGCTCAAGGCTCTCGTTTCCCGTAAAAGGTCGCGTCCCATCCAAGGTTCGATTCAAGCCCGGCGGATTCCCCGATCGGATCATCCGATTTCCCGCGCGCAGTTCACGCCGGGGACCTTGCGTACGCTCTACGGTCTCAAGGATGCCGGCTACGAAGCTTACGTCGTAGGGGGGGGCGTGCGCGATTTGCTCGCCGGGCAGGTGCCCAAGGATTTCGATGTCGCGACCAATGCCCATCCGGACGAGATCCGGCGGATTTTCCGTTCCTGCCGGCTGGTCGGCCGCCGGTTCATGATCGCGCACGTGCGCTGGGGGCAGGAGGTGGTGGAGGTCACGACTTTCCGCGGCGCGATCACCGACGAACACGTGCGCGATGAGACTGGGCGCATCCTCGCCGACAACCAGTACGGCACGCTGGAGACGGATGCTTTCCGCCGCGATTTCACCGTCAACGCGTTGTATTACGACATCCGCGACTACTCGATCGTGGATTTCACCGGCGGGCTCGAAGATCTCCAGCGTCGCCTGATCCGCCTGATTGGCGATCCGGAGACGCGCTATCGCGAAGATCCGGTGCGGATGTTGCGCGCGGTGCGGATTGCCAACAAGCTCGGGTTTGCGATCGAGAGAGAGACTGCGGCACCGATTCCCAAGCTTGCCGTGCTATTGCGCGAGATTCCGCCGGCCCGGCTGTTCGATGAAGTGATCAAGCTGCTTCAGTGCCGCGAGGCGCTGCTCAATCTCGACGACCTGCATCGCTATGGTCTGCTTGCGCACCTGTTGCCGGTCACCGATGCCGCGCTCGCGCATGAGCCTTATGCTCGATTCATCCGCGCGGCACTGGCGAACACCGCCGAGCGTATCGCCAGCGACCAGAGTGTCAGCCCCGCCTTTTTGTACGCCACCTTGCTCTGGCCCGGGGTCGTGCCTGAATACCGGCGGCTGACCAGCGTCGAAGGACAGCATCCGAACGTTGCCATCGTCCAGGCCGGTGAGACCGTGCTGGCGCAGACGCAGCAGCACATCGTCATTCCCAAGCGCTTTTCCCTGCCGATGCGCGAGATCTGGCATCTGCAGCCGCGCTTTGCGGACGCGCGGATCGGGCGCGCAAAGCGGCTGCTCGCGCATCCGCGCTTTCGCGCCGCCTATGATTTCCTGCTGTTGCGTGCCGCCGCCGGCGAGGTGCCGCAGGCGCTGGCCGATTGGTGGACCCAGGCGCAGGCCGGCTCTCTGCCGCCCGGCCCTCCGCCTGTCAATACCCAGGATGCGCAAGCGTCTGCAGCCTCTGCGCCGCGCAAGCGCCGTCGCCGGCGCCGTGGCCGCGGTCGTGGAGCCGGCATGCCTGCCGAGCCACCGGCCGAATGAGGCGGGCATATATCGGATTGGGTGCGAATCTCGGCGATCCGCCTGCCCAACTGCGCGCAGCGCTGGCGGCGATCAGCCAACTCGGCCGGCTCGTGGCGGTATCGCCTTTCTACCGCAGTGCGCCGATGGGTCCGGCGGGTCAGCCCGACTACTGCAACGCCGCCTGCGCGCTCGATACGGCGCTCGATGCGGCCGCGTTGATGGCCGCGCTGCTGTCGATCGAGCGGCGCATGGGGCGGGTACGGAGCGAGAAATGGGGGCCGCGCACG
The DNA here is from genome assembly GCF_900113085.1 of Fontimonas thermophila. Taxonomy (GTDB): domain Bacteria; phylum Pseudomonadota; class Gammaproteobacteria; order Nevskiales; family Nevskiaceae; genus Solimonas; species Solimonas thermophila. The sequence continues at coordinate 54,395 of NZ_FOOC01000002.1, forward strand.
ATCGATCTCGATCTGCTGCACGTCGAGGGTGAGGTCCGTGCGGATGCGGATCTGACTTTGCCGCATCCTGGCATCGGTGTGCGCAACTTCGTGCTCGTGCCGCTCGCCGATATCGCCCCGGAACTTTGGATTCCCGGTATCGGCGGTGTCGCCGACGCCGCGGCGCGGATCGGTCGCCAGGGCCTTGCACCATGGCCGCCGGCGCCGTGAATGAGGTAAGCCTACGGCTTCGCCGCCCACAGGCGTTTGCTATAGTCGCCCGCCTCTTGGCCGGGACCTGGTTTTATGGATACGAGACCCGTCAACATTGCCGAGTTGCGCCGCATGCGTGCAGCCGGCGAGAAGATCGCCTGTCTGACCTGCTACGACGCGAGCTTTGCGCTGATCGAGGACCGCGCCGGCGTCGATATCGTGCTGATCGGGGATTCGCTGGGCATGGTCATCCACGGCAGCCGTACGACCACGGCGGTGACGGTCGATGACATCGTCTATCACAGCAAGTGCGTGGCGCCCCATCTGCAGCGGGCATTTCTGATGGCGGACCTGCCGTTTCTTTCCTATGCCACGCTGGAGCGTGCACTCGATGCGTCCCAGCGCGTGATGCAGGAAGGAGGCGCCAAGATGGTCAAACTCGAGGGCGGGCGCGAGCAGGCTGCCATCGTGGAGTATCTCGCCGTGCGCGGTGTGCCGGTCTGTGCGCATCTGGGCCTGCAACCGCAGTTCGTCCACAAGATGGGCACTTTCAAAGTGCAGGGCCGTGACGATGCGGCGGCCGAGACGATGCTCCACGACGCCCGTGTGCTCGCCGATGCCGGCGCCGACCTGCTCTTGCTCGAATGCATTCCGGCTGCCTTGGGTCAGCGCATTGCCGCCGCCTCCCCGGTCCCGGTGATCGGCATCGGTGCCGGCCGCGAGGTCGATGGCCAGATCCTCGTGCTGCACGACATCCTGCACATCTCGCCGATGGTCACGCTCGGGCGCACGCCGCGTTTCGTCAAAAACTACATGGCGGGTGCAGCGGACATCGAGTCGGCGATCCGCGCCTATGTGCAGGAGGTTAAATCCGGCGCCTATCCAGCACCGGAACACTGCTTCGATGTCACGCCGCCGAGCGTCGCCGCGCGACAGCCGGCACAGCCTGATCCGCAACGCCAATGAAGACGGTCGCCACGGTTTCGGAACTGCGTACACAGCTACGTCGCTGGCGGGCGGCTGGTGATCGCATCGCGTTCGTGCCGACGATGGGCAATCTGCACCGCGGCCATTTGCGCTTGATGGAGGTGGCACGCGGGTATGCCGAGCGCATCGTCGCCAGTATCTTCGTCAACCCGCTGCAGTTCGGCCCGAGCGAGGATTTCGACCGCTATCCGCGAACGCTGGCGCAGGATCAGGCTGCTCTCATCGCCACAGGCGTCGATCTGCTGTTCGCGCCATCGGTTGCCGAGATGTATCCGCGTGGCCGTGCGGGGTTGACGACGATCCGTGTACCAGGTCCATCCGATGGGCTCGAGGGCGAGTTCCGGCCCGGGCACTTCGAGGGCGTGGCCACGGTCGTCAACATCCTGTTCAATCTGGTCCAGCCCGATGTCGCCTTGTTCGGCGAGAAGGACTACCAGCAACTGGCGGTGATCCGGCAGATGGTGGCCGACCTGCACATGCCCGTGCAGATCGTCGGCGTGCCGACCGAGCGTGATGTGGACGGCCTGGCCCTGTCGTCGCGCAACCAATACCTCAGCCCGGCCGAACGCGCGCAGGCACCGGCGCTCTATCGTGCCCTGCAGGCTGCGGCGATGGCCTTGCGCAGCGGCCGCCGGGATTTCGAAACGATCTCAAGTGAGCAGTGCAAAATCCTTGAATCACAAGGCTTCAAGCCGCAATACCTCGCCATTCGTCGCCCCGACCTCGGACGGCCGGCGCCCGATGATCCCCAGTTCGTGGTTCTGGTCGCGGCCTATCTCGGGAACACACGGCTGATCGACAACATCCAAGTGAATGTGACGGAAATTTGATGCACTGCGAGATTGCGGCTAGACTGCCGCACCGCCGTGATCGACGTCACGGCACCGGGCGTATGTCTTAGTGGGCCGCCCGCCATATCCAAGACCTTGGGATCGCCGTGTGTATGTCTTAGTGGGCCGCCGGCGGTCCGGATCCTAGAGAGGCATACGCCATGCAACTGCACATGCTCAAATGCAAGCTGCACCGCGCCTGCGTGACCCACGCCGAGCTCGACTACGACGGTTCCTGTGCCATCGACTCCAAGCTGCTCGAACTGGCCGGCATCCTCGAGTTCGAACAGATCGACATCTATAACGTCACCAACGGTGAGCGGTTCACTACCTACGCGATCAAGGCCGAGCCGGGCTCCGGCATCATCTCGGTCAATGGCGCTGCCGCGCACAAGGCCCGTGTCGGAGACCGCGTGATCATCTGCGCCTACGGCGTCATGGATGCAGCAGCGGCGCGTACACACAAGCCGCGCCTGGTCTATCTCGACGAAAAGAACCGCGTGGTGCGTACGGCCAACACGATTCCCGTCCAGCTCGCGGCGTCGTCGTAACCGGGATTGTGGGGTTCTGTGGCCTTACCGGGCCACGGAGTTCTTGAGCAGGGGGCAGGTGGCTGCCCCCTGTGCATTTGAGCTGCAGAGTCCATGCCGAGCGTCCGTGCCTGGTTTCCCACGCTGATTTATGCCGAGCCGTTGCAGGCGCGCGGCCGGCGCACACTCAATGCCGAACTGCTCGAGGAATGCTATCGCATCCGTGCGCACGATGCGGCTGGGCGGCGTTGGTCGGCGAGGAACTATCCGTTTGGCTACACCAGCTATGGCTCGCTCGACCGGCTGCACCGGTTTTCATCGACGTTCGATGCCCTGCGCGCCCGCATCGATGCGCACGTCGCACGCTTTGCGCGCGCGCTCGACTGGGATCTGCGTGGCGGATCGCTGGAGATGACCGATTGCTGGATCAACATCATGGCGCGTGGCTGCGCCCACAGTTTCCACGTGCACCCGCAGTCGGTGATCAGCGGCACGTACTACGTCCAGACTCCCAAGGGCTGCGCTGGTCTGAGGTTCGAAGATCCCCGGCTCACCCGTCTGATGGCCGCGCCCCCACGTCGCGCCCGCGCCCGGCCCGAGCAGCGGACGCATATCGTCTACCCGGCCCGCGCCGGACAGGTGATTCTGTTCGAAAGCTGGCTGCGCCACGAGGTGCCGGCGAGCCTGATCGACGCCGACCGGGTCAGCATCAGCTTCAATTACCACTGGCGTTGACGGTTTCTGCACTCTCTTGTTCCTGCAACCTCTTGAAATTCAACGCTGCGTTCCCATATGGACGGCAGCAAAAACTGATGTTCAGGAGGTGTTCGATGAGTGCGAACCTGAGCAAATGGGCTCCCTGGAACTGGTTGCGCAGGGAGCAGGAGGCGCGGCCGCTTCCGGTCCGGCGCGGCGGCAAGGAGGTGACGCCGCTGTGGCGGGTGCACGATGAAATCGATCGCGTGTTCGACGATTTCTTCCGCGGTTTCGGTCTGCCGAGCCTGTGGTCGATGGAGGATTGGCCGCGTCTGGAATCACCGGCAATCCTGCGTCCTCAGATCGATATCTCGGAATCGAAGAGCGGCTATGAGATCACCGTCGAGGTTCCGGGTGTCGAGCAGAACGATCTCGAGCTGTCGGTGCACGACGGGGTACTGACGATCCGCGGTGAGAAGCGCCAGGACAAGCGTGAGGAGTCCGACCGCTACCACCGCATCGAGCGCAGCTACGGTGCCTTCCAGCGCGAGCTGAATCTGCCGTCGGATGCCGATGCCGACCGCATCGAGGCCTCGTTCCGCAACGGTGTCGTGCGCATCAAGGTGCCGCGTCGCGCCGATGCGCAGAGCAGCGGCAGGCGCATTCCGATCACCAGCGCGTGATCCCTGATGCCAGGCCCGGCGGCCCTGCAGATCCTCCGGCACAACGTGAGGCGTTTGAGGCCAGGCGGGCCGGCGATGCCCCGAGCCGTGCGTGGCTCAGCGCACGGCTCTTTTCGTTGATGGTGGATGTGGATAGCCTGTCGGCCGGTTCGATCCGAGGCTATCCGATGTCACCGACCAGCACGCCCGCCTGGCAGGATCTGCGCCGGCATGCCGCCCGCCTCGCCGAGGTGCATCTGTCCGCGCTATTCGCGCGGGACCCGGCGCGCGCGCAGCGGTTTGCTGCCGAAGCCTGCGGCCTGTATCTCGATTACTCCAAGCAGCGTATCGATGCCGGTGCGCTCGGGACATTGCTGCATCTCGCCGAGCAGCAGGATCTGGCCGGTTGGCGGCGGCGCCTGTTTGCCGGCGAGCCGGTCAATCACACCGAGCAGCGTGCCGCCTTGCACATGGCGCTACGCGCGCCCCGGGGTGTGTCGTTTGTCGCCAATGGCTGTGAGGTGTCGGCTGCCGTTCATGCGGTACGCGATCGGATGTATGCCTTTGCCGCAGCCGTGCGCAGCGGCGAGCGCCGTGGCGCGCGCGGTGCGCGTTTCGAGGCCGTCGTCAACATCGGTATCGGCGGTTCGGATTTCGGTCCGCGCATGGTGTGCGCGGCACTGGCGCCGCAGATCGACGGGCCACGCCCCTGGTTCGTCGCCAATGTCGATGGCGCCGAGTTGCACGATACCCTGGCGCGCCTGCGGCCGGAAACGACGCTGTTCATCGTCACCAGCAAGACGTTCTCGACACAGGAGACACTGGCCAACGCCCAGCGTGCGCGCGAATGGCTGGTCGCCGCACTGGGAGAAGCGGCGGTGTCCAAGCATTTCGTCGCCGTATCGACGCATGCAGCCAGGGTTGCAGCCTTTGGCATCGATCCGGCCCACATGTTCGAATTCTGGGATTGGGTTGGTGGACGCTACTCGGTGTGGAGCGCAGTCGGGCTGAGCATCGTGCTCGCCTTGGGTCCGGAGCGCTTCGACGCCTTGCTCGCCGGTGCACATGCACTCGACCGGCATTTTGTCGAGGCACCAGCCGAGCGCAATCTGCCGGTGTTGATGGGTCTGCTCGGCATCTGGAACACCCACTTCCTCGGCTGCGCAAGCCAGGTCGTCGTGCCGTATGCACAGCGGTTGGAGCTGTTCTGCGGCTGGTTGCAGCAGCTTGAACTCGAATCCAACGGCAAGGGTGTGAACCGGGCCGGACTGCCGGTCGATCATGCAACGACGCCGGTGTTGTGGGGCAGTGTCGGTACCAACGCCCAGCATGCCTATTTCCAGATGCTGCATCAGGGGCCGGCCGTGCATGCGGTCGATTTCATCCTGCCCGTCGAGGCCGGGCATCCCTATCCGGAAATGCAGCGCATGCTGGTTGCCAACTGTCTCGCCCAGTCAGCGGCGCTGATGCGCGGCAAGACGGCGACCGAGGTGCGTGCCGAGCTCGCAGCCCAGGGGCTTGCCGGCGAGGCGCTCGACGCCGCGGTGCCGCATCGTGTATTTCCGGGCAACCGGCCGAGCAACACCTTGCTGTTGCCGCGCCTCGATGCCTATCACCTGGGTGCGTTGCTCGCGCTCTACGAACATCGCACATTCGTGCAGAGTGTGATCTGGGACATCAATCCCTTCGATCAGTGGGGCGTCGAACTGGGCAAGCAGCTCGCGCAGCAGATTCTCGATCCGGCGCGTATCGAGATGATGGATGCTTCGACGAAGACCCTGTACCAGCGCATCGGGGCGATGAATCACTGACCGTGCGCGGCCGACTCGCCGTGACGGGCAAGTGCCCAGTGAACGTGTTCACGCACGACTGCATCGGGATGCGTAGCGCGGGCTCGGAGCGCGGCGACCACCTCTGCCGACGTCGGCGCATTGCCCAGCGCCACCGCGAGATTGCGTAGCCAGCGCGTATAACCGGTGCGTCGCAAAGCCATGCCCTCGGTGCGCGCCAGCCACTCGGCCTCACTCCAGGCGAACAAGTCGACCAGGCGGGCGGCATCGAGTCCGTGACGCGGCGCGAAGTCCGGTATGGCGGACAGTTGCGCGTGCCGGTTCCAGGGGCACACGAGCTGGCAGTCGTCACAGCCGAAGATGCGATTGCCGATCAAGGGCCTGAGTTCGAGCGGAATCGGTCCGTGATGCTCGATCGTGAGGTATGAGATGCAGCGGCGGGCGTCGAGCTGATAAGGCGCGACGATGGCCTGCGTCGGGCAGATGCGCATGCAGGCGCTGCAGCGGCCGCAGGCGTTCTCGACCGCCGGCGTCCGCGGCGGGGGCAGCGGCAAATCGGTGTAAATCTCGCCGAGAAAAAACCACGAGCCGGCTTCGCGATGCAACAGCAAGGTATGTTTGCCGATCCAGCCCAGGCGTGCGTCGCGGGCCAGCGCTTTTTCCAGCGCGGGTGCGCTGTCGCAGAGCACCCGGTAACCATGCGGCGCGATGGCCTGTTCGATCCGTTGCGCCAGCTTGCGCAAGCGTGCGCGCACGACCCGGTGATAGTCGCGCCCGAGTGCGTAGCGTGAGATATAGGCACGCGTGCCATCGGCCAGCACCTGCGCCGGATCGGCCGCTTGGGCGCTGCGGTAGGGCAGGCGCGCGCTGATGACACTGACCGTACCCGGCTGCAGGCGCTCGGGCTCGACGCGCAATGCCGGGTCGCGCGCCATGTAAGCCATGCCGCCATGACGGCCCTGGGCGAGCCAGGCACGCAGATGGGCGTGGTCCTGATCGAGTTCACGCGTCGAGACGCCGGCATCGGAGAAACCGAGCTCGCGCGCCCATTGCACGATACGTGCAGGCAACTCGTGATCCAGAGCCGGATTCATCGGGGTCGCCGCAGACACGGCGCTCTATACTGTTGTGACGATGCAGGATATCCGGACCCGATTGTACGTCGCCGAACAGGTGCGCGCCCTCGATCATCGCGTGATCGCCTCTGGTATCGATGGCTACGCACTGATGCAACGCGCGGCCGCCGCCTGCTGGCGTGCACTGGTTGCGCATCATGGCGTGCCGCGCCGGATCGTCATCGTCTGCGGGCCCGGCAACAACGGCGGCGATGGCTATGAGATCGCCCAACTGGCGCAGCGTGCGCAGGCAACGGTCTGGGTGTATGCCGTCGGCGGAGTGCCGCAGCGTGGCGAGGCGGCGCGTGCCTATGCAGCCTGGAGTGCTGCAGGCCACGTCGTGGCGCCCTGCCCAGCGGTGCTGCCGGAGTGCGACTGGGTCATCGATGCGCTCCTCGGGACCGGGTTGTCGCGCGCGCCGGAGGGCGCAATCGCCGCTGCCATCGCCGCGATCAACGCGGCGCGGATGCGCGGGGCGCGGGTGCTCGCCGTGGACGTGCCTTCAGGGCTCGATGCCAGCCGTGGGCATGCGCCCGGAGCCTGCGTGCAGGCCGATGTCACCGTGAGCTTCATCGGCAACAAGTTCGGCCTGTGGACCGGGCAAGGGCCCGATTGCGCCGGACAGCGGCTGTTCGACGATCTGGGAATCGACCCCCGGTTTTCCAGCGAGCTGGTACCAGTTGCCGAGTTGCAGGATGAAGCCGAACTGGTCCGGCTTGGGCGCCGTGCCCGCGGCGCGCACAAGGGCGACTTTGGCCACGTGCTGATCATCGGAGGCAATCGCGGCATGGCAGGTGCCGCACTGCTCGCCGGGCGTGCGGCGCTGCGCAGCGGTGCCGGGCTGGTCAGCCTGGCGACCCGCCCCGAGCATGCCGCGGCACTGACGGCGGCGCAGCCGGAGCTGATGGTTCACGGGGTGGATACCGGCAATGCGCTTGATGCCCTGCTTTCGCGTGCAGACGTCGTGGTCTTGGGGCCGGGGCTCGGTCAGGACGAGTGGGCGCGGGCGCTGTTTGCGCGCGTACTCGCGAGCGACGCCGCCTTGCTGCTCGATGCCGATGCGCTGAACCTGCTCGCCCGCACGCCGCGGCACCGCGAGCACTGGATCCTGACGCCGCATCCAGGTGAGGCGGCGCGGCTGCTGCAGTGCTCGAGCGCGCAAATCCAAGCCGACCGGCTCGGCGCGCTCGCCGAGCTGCAGCATCGCTACGGCGGCACCATCGTGCTCAAAGGGGCGGGTAGCCTCGTCAGCGGCCCGCCGGTCAGTGTCTGTCCGTACGGCAATCCGGGCATGGCGGTCGGCGGGATGGGCGATGCGCTCACCGGTATCGTCGCCGCACTGTGGGCTCAGGGCCTCGAGGCACCGGTGGCCGCGCGGCTGGGCGTGCTTGCGCATGCTTGTGCCGGCGATCACGCCGCCGTCGCGGGCGAGCGTGGTCTGTTGCCGCAGGATTTGATCGGGTGTCTGCGCACTGTGCTCAATCCATCATGAATGACCTTATCCGTTTGCTCGACGCAGCCCATACCGAGGCGGTGGGCCGTGCGCTGGCCCACATTCTCGAGGACCGGCCGGGCGCCGTGATCTATCTGGAAGGAGAACTGGGAGCCGGCAAGACCACTTTGGCGCGCGGGTTTTTGCGCGCGCTGGGGGTGACCGAGCCCGTCCGCAGCCCCACTTATACCCTGCTGGAACCCTATGCCATCGGCATGCGCAGCGTGTTGCACATGGATCTGTACCGGTTGCGCGATCCGGCCGAGTTGTGGGAGCTGAGCCTCGACAGCTATCCGCCCGAGCGCACGGTGTGGCTGGTCGAATGGCCGCAGCGCGCAGGGGATTCGCTTCCGACTCCCACGCTGCGGTTACAGCTCGCGCACGACGGCGCGCATCGGGTTTTGCGTATCGGCGGAGAGAGCGCGCTGGTCTGCGCGCTATACCGAACTTTGCAGGATCTAAATTAAAAAGATGCGATATCTTGATGTTTGTACGGGAAATGCATCTTGCTTTTGCAGGTGATACCGGTTAATTTCCGTCCAAACCGTTCGGGATTTGGGCATGCGTTGGGCTTGGGCCGTCGCACTCATGCTGATGGCGCCGTGGGTCACGGCGGCGGAGCTGCGCGAGCTGCGGCTCTGGGAAGGCCCCGAGGCGACCCGTGTCGTGTTCGATCTCGACGGAGATGTCAAGCATGCGCTGTTCACCCTGTCCGATCCCGACCGCGTGGTCGTGGACATCGAGGGCCTGGATCAGCGTGCGCTCGCCAGACTCAATGCCGTCACCGGCAAGGGTGTGGTGGCGCGTGTGCGCAGCGCCCAGCGTGGGGATGCCATGCGCGTCGTCTTCGACGTCAATCAGCCGGTATTCGCAACCGGTTTCGTCCTGCCGCCGAGCGCCGATTATGGTCACCGCCTGGTCATCGATCTGGCGTCGCCACAGCCAACGCAGCCGCCGGCTGCCGGATCGGCCGAGCAGGCGAGGGGCGCCCCGCCGCGCGATGAAACCATCGTCGTGGCCATCGATGCCGGGCATGGCGGGGAAGACCCGGGCGCGCGTGGCCCCAGCGGCTTGCTGGAAAAGGATGCCGCACTGCGCATTGCGCGCAAGCTTGCCAAACTGATCAACGATACGCCGAACATGCGCGCCGTGTTGACGCGCGACGGCGATTACTACGTGGGCTTGCGGGAACGCGTCAACATCGCCCGCAAGCACCAGGCGGATCTGTTCGTGTCCATCCACTGCAATGCCTTCACCCGCCGCGACATGCGCGGTAGCGCCGTCTATGTGCTCTCCGAGCGCGGCGCCACCAGCGAGCATGCGCGCTGGCTGGCGCAGAAAGAGAACGCCGCCGATCTGGTCGGTGGCGTCCATCTGCAGGACAAGGACCACGAGCTCGCCGCTGTGCTGATCGACCTGTCGCAGGGTGCGACGATGGAAGCGAGCTTCGACGTCGGCAGCCGCATCCTGCAGTCGATGGCCAAGATCAATCGCTTGCAGAAGCCCGATGTCCAGCAGGCCGGTTTTGCCGTGCTCAAGGCGCCGGACATTCCTTCGGTACTCGTCGAAACGGCATTCATCACCAACGCAGAAGAGGAGAGGTTGCTCGCCTCCGGTGCTTTCCAGGCGAGTCTGGCCGAGCAGATCTTCCAGGGCATCAAGGGGTATTTCCACAGCTACCGGCCGCGGCAGCAGACGGTCGAGGCAGAGGCCGAACCCCAGTACGTCAGCCGCAACGCTCTCACCAGCGAGCGACTGCAAGCCGCGGAGTACCCCAAGGGCATTTCTCGCTAGCGCGCTTCATCGCGCGCTGGTGCGGTCTTGCGCAAAGCGTCTTTGGGTGAACCACCTTCGCCAGGTGCCGGACCGAGGGTTTCGGCAACGCCGTAAACTGTCCGGATGATCCGCATTCTGCCCGATCAACTGATCAACCAGATCGCCGCCGGCGAGGTGGTCGAACGCCCCGCCGCCGTTGTCAAGGAGCTGATCGAGAACAGTCTCGATGCCGGGGCGCGGCGTATCGACATCGAGCTGGAACAAGGAGGTATCGGCCTCATTCGCGTGCGCGATGACGGCGCAGGAATTCCCAAGAATGAGTTGCCGCTGGCATTTCAGCGGCATGCCACCAGCAAGATCGCAAGTCTGGGTGACCTGGAACGCATCGCCAGCCTCGGGTTTCGCGGCGAAGCGTTGCCGAGCATCCTGTCGGTTTCGCGCATGCGGCTGACCTCGCGGACCGCACAGGACGCGCACGCCTGGATGCTCGGTGGCGAAGGCAAGCTCGACAGCGCTGCGCCGGTTCCGGCGGCGCATCCGCCCGGGACTGGCGTGGAAGTGCGCGATCTATTCTTCAACACACCGGCACGGCGCAAGTTCCTCAAGACCGAAAGTACCGAATTCCGGTATGCGCAGCAGGCAGTGGAGCGGATCGCGCTATCGCATTTCGAGGTTGCTTTTTCACTGAAACACAACCAGCGCCGGGTGTTGGATCTGGCCGCGGCCGACCGCGAGGCGACGCGCCAGGCGCGCATCGAGGCCATCTGTGGTGGCGAGTTCGTCGCTCAGTCGCAGCAGCTCGACGCATCCCGCTTGGGGATGCGGCTGTATGGTTGGATCGGCTTGCCGAGTTTCGCGCGCTCGCAGCCGGACCTGCAGTTTTTCTACGTCAACGGTCGTTTCGTGCGCGACCGTTTGGCGGCGTTCGCGCTGCGCCGCGCTTTTGCCGATGTCATGCACTCGACACATCATCCGGCGTATGTGCTGTACCTGGAAATCGACCCGACGCTGGTCGATGTCAACGTACATCCGCAGAAAACCGAAGTGCGGTTCCGCGAGGCCGCGCGCGTGCATGATCTGCTGTTTGGCGCGGTGCATCAGGCGCTGCGCGGGCTGCGTCCCGATCCGGTGCGGCACCACCGCGTCGTGCTGGACGCAGCCGTGCCCGCTCCGCCGCAGCCGGCATTGCCGTATGCGCTGGATGTTCGGGTCAAGCCCGAGATCCCGCATCTGGCCGAACCCTCTGCGGCTTACGTCGAACCGGTTGTGTCCCCGACCCCCGCCGGGATGGCGGACGAGCCACCGCTCGGCCATGCGCTGGCCCAGCTGCACGGCGTTTACATCCTTGCGCAGAACCGGCACGGGCTGGTGCTCGTCGATGCCCATGCCGCGCACGAGCGTGTGCTCTACGAGCGGATGAAGCGCCAGCTGGACGGCGGCGGGATCCCGGCGCAGGCCTTGCTGATCCCGCAGACGCTGACCCTGCATGAGGACGAGGCCGATGCCCTGGAGGCACGCCGCGCGGCGCTGTACCGCTGCGGCATCGAGATCGACCGCACCGGGCCTACGACCGTGTGCGTACGTGCGGTACCGCCGTTGCTGGGTGGCGATGATGTCGCCGGCCTGATACGCGGGCTCGTGCGTGACGACGAGCGTCACCAGGTCGCGCAGCATTTCAATGAAGTCATCGAGGCCCAGTACCGCGTGCTCGCCGATGTTGCCTGCAAGGCGGCGATCAAGGCCAACCGCCGCCTCACCCTCGCCGAAATGGATGCCTTGCTGCGCGACATGGAAGCCACCGCGCTTTCCGGTCAGTGCAATCATGGCCGCCCGACCTGGGTGCAGGTCGGTCTGCGCGAGCTCGATCGCCTCTTTCTGCGCGGTCGCTGATGTCCGGGGCCAGCCCACCGCCGGTGATCGTGCTGATGGGGCCCACGGCATCGGGCAAGACCGGGCTTGCGCTGGCGCTCGCCGACCACATGCCGGTCGAGATCATCAGCGTCGACTCGGCGCAGGTTTATCGCGACATGGACATCGGTACCGCCAAACCGTCCGTCGAGATGCGCGCACGCGTACCGCATCACCTGATCGATATCCTCGATCCGGCGGAATCCTATTCCGCGGCGCGGTTCGCCGAGGATGCCCGGCGACTGATCGCCGAGATCCGGCACCGCGGACGCACGCCACTGCTCGTCGGGGGCACGATGCTGTATTTCCGGGCATTGATCGACGGGCTCAGCGAATTACCGTCTGCAGATCCCGCATTGCGCGCGCGGATCGAAGCACAGGCCCGGGCAGAAGGCTGGCCGGCGCTGCATGCACGGCTGTCTGCCCTCGATCCGCAAACCGCGCGACGATTACACCCGAACGACCAGCAGCGCATCCAACGGGCGCTGGAAATCGTCGAGTTGACGGGTCGGCCGATGAGTGCGCTCAAGACGCGGCCGTGTGCCGCGGGCATCGAAGGGCGCGTGTGCCGTTTCGTTCTAATGCCACACGACCGCGCCTGGCTGCACGCACGGATCCGTCGTCGGCTGGAGGAGATGCTGGCGCAGGGTTTTCTTGACGAAGTGCGACGCTTACGCGCCCGTGGCGATCTGACGCCGGATCTGCCCTCGATGCGCGCGGTGGGCTATCGTCAACTATGGGCATACCTCGACGGTGAATGTTCACTCGACGAGGCGATCCAGCGGGCGCTCGCGGCGACCCGTCAGTACGCCAAACGCCAGCTCACCTGGCTGCGCAGCGAGCGCGACGCGCAGGTGCTCGACCCACAGGCGCCCCAGGCGCTGGAGGCGCTGCTGCGGTCTGTGGTATCGGCTTGAGGTGCGCATGCTACACTGCACCTACCCAGATGACGGGCGGGTCGCGGTCTGGCCGCGGCCGGATACTACAGAACAGGGTGAGTCCGATGTCCAAAGGTCATACGTTACAAGAACCATTCCTCAACGCCCTGCGCAAGGAGCGCATTCCCGTCTCGATCTACCTCGTGAACGGTATCAAGCTGCAGGGGCAGATCGAATCTTTCGATTCTTTCGTCGTCCTGTTGCGCAATAGCGTCAGCCAGATGGTCTATAAACACGCCATCTCGACGGTGGTGCCGTCGCGCCCGGTACGGCTTTATGAGCCTGGCAACGAAGGCGGTGAAGGCCAGGACAGCGGAACTGCCCCGGCCGCCTGATGCCCTCCGGCGCCAGATGTGCCGCTGCGGCCCACGCTGACTGGACCTGATGTTCGAGCGCCCCAAGGCCGGCCAGAAGGCAATTCTGGTTCACCTCGAGTTCCCCGGTACCGACTACGAGTCCGACCGTCAGGAATTCATCGAACTCGCGCGCTCCGCCGGCGCCGAGGCGCTGGCCGTGATCGGCGGCAGCCGCCACAAGCCCGACCCGGGGCTGTTCATCGGCAGTGGCAAGGCCGAGGAAGTGGCGGCGGCGGTGGCCGCGCAGGGGGCCGAGCTGGTCATCTTCAATCACACGCTCTCGCCGAGTCAGGAACGCAACCTCGAAAAGCTGCTGCGGGCGCGCGTGCTCGATCGCACGGGGCTGATTCTCGATATCTTTGCGACACGCGCACGTTCGCACGAGGGCAAGCTGCAGGTCGAGCTGGCGCAGTTGCAGCACATCGCCACGCGCCTGGTGCGCGGCTGGACCCACCTCGAACGCCAGCGCGGCGGCATCGGTCTGCGTGGCCCTGGCGAAACCCAGCTCGAGACCGACCGGCGCTTGATCCGCGACCGCATCGCTTCGCTCAAGCGCCAGCTCGAGGCCGTGCGCAGCCGCCGTGCGCGCAGCCGTGCCGCGCGTGAACGCAATGCGGTGCCAACGGTTTCGCTAGTGGGCTATACCAATGCCGGCAAGTCAACGTTGTTCAATGCTTTGACCGGCGATACCGCATACGCATCCAGCCGCCTGTTTGCAACGCTGGATACGACGGTGCGGCGCATGCCGCTGGCTGCGGGCGATCCGATCGTCGTTGCGGATACGGTCGGATTCATCCGCGATCTGCCGCACGATCTGGTCGCGGCGTTCCGCGCCACGCTCGAAGAGGCGCGCGAAGCCGCCTTGCTGCTCCACGTGGTCGATGCCGCCGATGCGGAACGGATGGCGCGCATCGCACAGGTCGAGGACGTGCTCAATGAGATCGGCGCGGGTGGCGTGCCCCGGCTGCAGGTGTTCAACAAAATCGATTTGCGTGCCGAGGAAACGCCCCGCATCGAGCGCGATGACGAGGGCGTTGCGTACCGCGTCTTCGTCTCCGCGCGTACCGGCGCCGGGCTCGAATTGCTGCGCGAAGCGATCGCCGAACGGCTTGCACGGGTTCCCCAGGTGCGTGAGCTCGTGTTGCCGCCGCAGGCCGCGCGGCTGCGCGCGCAGCTGTTTGCATGCAACGCCGTCCTCGACGAACGCCTAGACGACGGCGGCAATTTCCATCTGCGGGTGGCACTGCCGGCCGCACAACTGCAGCGGCTGTGTCGGGATGCTGGTCTGCGCGTCGATGTCGATGCCCAGGTGCGCATGGCGGCGCCCTCTGTGCATGCAGCGACGCAATGATGGCGGACAGCCTGCTAGAATCCGCTCGTTTCGTCCGCCGCAGCCGCGGCGTGCACGACTAAATCCGATGACCGCTCCATCCGCGCGCCGGATGGAGCCCACCGATACCGAATCCATGTCTGGAGCGTTCAATGGCCTGGAATGAGCCTGGACCCGGCCGCGACCCCTGGAATCAGGGTCCCAAGCGCGGCGATGGCCCGCCTGATCTCGACGAGTTGCTCAAGCGCTTGAGGTCCCGTTTCGGCGGCAATGGTCGCGGCGCCGGCGGCACCACCAAGCCCGGTGGCGGTCTGCCAGGCAGTTTTGTCGGGCTGATCGTCATCGCAGTCGGCCTGCTGTGGATCGCTTCTGGGTTTTATGTCGTCGATGAGCAGGAACGCGCCGTCGTTCTGCGTTTCGGCCAATACGTTGCCACCAAGGATCCGGGTCTGCAGTGGCGTTTGCCCTGGCCGATCGAGAAAGAGGAGATCGTCAACGTCACCGGTGTGCGTGCCACGCGTGACCGCGCGACGATGTTGACCCAGGACGAAAACATCGTCGATCTCGAGCTCACCGTGCAGTATCGCGTCTCCAAGGTCGAAGACTACGTCTTCAATGTGGCCGATCCCGATCTGACCATGCGTCAGGCGACCAAGTCTTCGGTCCGGGAGGTCGTCGGTCAGTCGAAAATGGATTTCATCCTGACCGAAGGGCGGCAGGAAATCGCCGACAAGACCAAGATGTTGCTGCAGGAGCGCATGGACGAATACAAAACAGGCCTGATCGTCACCGAAGTCAATTTGCAGCAGGCGCAGCCTCCCGAGCCGGTCCAGGCAGCGTTCGCCGATGCGATCAAGGCGCGCGAGGACCAGCAGCGGCTCAAGAACGAAGCCGAGGCCTATGCCAACGACCGTCTGCCGCGTGCGCGCGGCGCGGCGGCGCGCCAGATCGAAGAAGCGGCGGGCTATCGTGACCAGGTGGTGGCCAAGGCCGAGGGTGATGCGGCGCGCTTCAATCAGCTGCTCGCGGAATACCGCAAGGCACCGAAGGTGACGCGCGAGCGTATGTATCTGGATACGATGAATGCCGTTTACGGCAGTAGCAACAAAGTGCTGATCGATGTCGACAAGGGTTCGCCGTTGCTGTATCTGCCTCTCGATCAGCTCTTGCGTGCGTTGCCACGCAGCGAAGCTCCGTCCGACTACGTTACCGCGCCGTCGCCTACGGCACCGCGCAGCGGCAATACCAACGTACCCAGTCCTGATACCACGCGCTCGCGCGAAAGGGGGCGCCAGTGAAAAACATCAGTCCGATGACTTTGGCCGTCGCCGTCGTGGTGGCGTTGCTGGTCGTCTCCAATACGTTCTTTATCGTCGATCAGCGTGAGCGGGCCATTTTGTTCCAGGTGGGTGAGCTCAAAGACGCACAGTTCTCGCCGGGCCTGCACATCAAGATCCCGTTCTTCCATACTGTGCGCAAGTTCGACGGTCGCCTGCTGACGCTGGACAATCAGACCGAGAACTTTCTGACCGTCGAGAAAAAGAACGTCGAGGTCGACTTTTTCGTGAAATGGCGTATCGCCGATCCTGCGACCTATTACCGCGCAACCGGCGGTCAGGAACTGGTAGCGATGGATCGTTTGTCGGCGATCATCAACCGCGGCCTGCGTGACGAATTTGGTTCGCGCACGATCCAGCAGGCGGTGTCCGACGAGCGCGACGTGATCATGCAAGAGCTCGAGCGCAAGGTCGTCAAGAATGTGGCCGAGCTCGGCATCGAAATCGTCGATGTCCGCATAAAGTCGATCAACCTGCCGCAAGCGGTCAGCGAATCCGTTTATGACCGCATGCGTGCCGAGCGTGCCCGCGTGGCGGCGGACTTGCGCGCCCGCGGTGCCGAAGAAGCCGAGCGCATCCGCGCCGATGCCGACCGTCAAGCCCAGGTCATCCTCGCCAATGCCTACAAGACCGCCGAGCAACTGCGCGGTGAGGGCGATGCCAAGGCCGCCGAGATCTACGCCAAGGCATATGGTCAGGATCCCGAGTTCTACAGCTTCTATCGCTCGCTCAACGTCTATCGCAACAGCTTCGGCGGTGGTCAGGATCTGTTGGTGGTGCAGCCGCAAGGGCCGTTCTTCCAGTATTTCAACGGTGGGGCGAAGTGAATCTGGATTGGGCCGAGCTCCTGCGCGCGCTGGGATTGGTCATGGTCATCGAGGGGCTGCTGCCGTTCGCGATGCCGTCGCGGTGGCGGCGTATGCTGCTGACGATGGCGCAGATGCAAGGGTCTAGCCTGCGCCTGATCGGGTTGGCGAGCATGCTCGGCGGCGTTCTGCTGCTGCACCTGGCCTGAGGCGGTCGTCATGTCGATCAAGCGATGGATGCTGCCCGAGGGTGTCGAGGAGGCCTTGCCACCGCTGTCATGGCAACTCGAAGCGCTGCGCCGCAAGCTGCTCGACCATTACCGCAAGCGCGGCTATGAGTTGATCCTGCCGCCGCTGATCGAGCATTTGGACACGCTGTTGACGGGCACGGCCCAGGGGTTGGAGCAGCAAACGTTCAAGCTCACGGACCCGGCCAGTGGTCGCCTCCTCGGGCTGCGTGCGGACATGACCCCACAGGCGGCGCGCATCGCCGTGCGGCGCTACGCGGATCAACCGGTGGTACGGCTGTGCTATCTCGGCTCGGTGTTGCGCACCCAGGCCGACAGTCTCGGCGGCTCGCGTTCGCCGCGCCAGGTCGGCTGCGAGATCTTCGGTCTGTCGGAGCTGGATGCCGATTGGGAGATCCTCGAGCTGATGCTGCGCACGCTACGCCTGGCCGGCGTGCGCAATGCCCATCTGGACCTGGGGCATGTCGGCATCTACCGTGCGTTGATCGCCGAATCCGGGCTTGCCGCCGACGACGAGGCGGTGTTGTTCGAGATCCTGCAGCGCAAATCGCATCCGGATCTGACCGAATTCGCCCGTGCGCGAGGTCTTGCAACACGCACTGCCGCAGCGATTGCCGAGTTGATGGATCTCAACGGCGACGCATCGGTCATTGCCCGTGCGCGGGAAACGCTCAAACCCGCCGGCGGCGATGTGCTACAGGCGCTCGACGCACTCCAGCGCACCATCGATAAGCTGCGCGAGCTGTCGCCGCGCACGGCGGTCCATCTTGATCTGGCCGAGCTGCGCGGGTACCGCTACCACACCGGCATGGTGTTTGCCGCCTTCGTGCCCGGGCACGGTCGCGAGATCGCGCGTGGCGGGCGCTACGACGGTGTCGGCGCCGAGTTCGGCGTGTCACGCCCGGCGACCGGCTTTTCTGCCGATCTCAACGAGCTGCTCAGGCTCGGTTCTTCCACCTAACTGCGCCGGGCGCATGCGCGCCGGCATCGACGTCATCGAGGGTTTGTCATGGGGAAGTCCGTCGTCATCATCGGCGCACAATGGGGAGACGAGGGCAAGGGCAAGGTCGTCGATCTACTCACCGACCGCGTGCAGGCCGTCGCGCGGTTCCAGGGCGGGCACAACGCCGGTCACACGCTGGTCATCAACGGCGTGAAAACCGCGCTCAACCTGATTCCCTCCGGCATCATGCGGCCGGGTGTCGCCTGCCTGATCGGCAACGGCGTCGTGCTGTCGCTGCCGCATCTGATCGCCGAGATCGAGAAGGTCGAGGCCACCGGTGCATCCGTGCGCGATCGCCTGCGGATCTCCGAGGCCGCACCGCTGGTGCTGCCGGTGCATGCCCAGCTCGATCAGGCCCGTGAGCGTGCGCGCGGCGAGGCCAAAATCGGCACGACCGGCAAGGGCATCGGCCCCGCCTATGAGGACAAGGTGGCACGCCGCGCCGTGCGGGTCGGCGATTTGTTCCATCGCGAACAACTCGCCGCCAAGCTCGGTGAGCTGCTCGCCTATCACAACTTCGTGCTGCAGCATTACTACAAGGAACCGCCAGTCGATTTCCAGCGCACGCTCGACGATTTGCTCGGTTATGCAGAGGTGATTCGACCGATGGTGGCCGATGTCACCGAGCTGTTGCGCCGGCATCTGGCGCGTGGTGACAACGTTTTGTTCGAAGGTGCGCAAGGTGCGTTGCTCGATGTCGATCACGGCACTTACCCTTACGTCACGTCGAGCAATACCACGGCTGGTTATGCCGCCACCGGCACGGGAGTGGGTCCGCGCGAGCTCGATTACGTACTGGGCATCGTCAAGGCTTATGCGACACGCGTCGGCTCCGGGCCGTTTCCCACCGAGCAGGACAACGAGATCGGTCAGCACATCCGCGACAAAGGGGCTGAATACGGCACGGTGACACGCCGCCCACGCCGCTGCGGCTGGTTTGACGCCGTCGCGGCCAGGCGGTCGATTTTCAACAACAGTGTCTCGGGGCTGTGTGTGACCAAGCTGGACGTACTCGACGAGCTCGAGACGATCCGCCTGTGCGTTGGCTACAAGGTCGATGGGGTGGCCGTCGAGACGCCGCCGATCGGCGCCGAGGGTTTTGCGCGCATCGAGCCGATCTACGAGGAGATCCCAGGCTGGAAATCGAGCACGTATGGGCTGACGCGTTACGAGGATCTGCCCGTTGCGGCGCGGCGTTATCTCGCCCGCATCGAAGAAGTCACCGGCACCCAGGTGGCGATCATTTCAACCGGCCCGGACCGCGATCACACGATCGTGCTGCGTAATCCATTCGATTGAATGGTCGCTGGTCTGGCCGGTTCCGGGCCATCGGGTCGTGGGAGCGGTACACTGGGCGGGGTGAGCCGGAAACTGAAAAAGGCCGGTGAATCCGGCCTTTCATGATTTGGTGCCGAGGAGAGGACTCGAACCTCCACGGTGTTACCCGCCAGTACCTGAAACTGGTGCGTCTACCAATTCCGCCACCTCGGCATGAGGGCGCGAATTGTGGCGACGCTCCCGAGCTTTGTCAATGAAACAAAAACACTTTCGTTCCCGTCACGGCAAGGATTCCCGCATCCCACTGGGGCGCTGGGAAGACCGGGATCCGGACTATGACCAGCAGCAGCAACGGTACGCAGAACCCGTGCCGAGCCGGACGCTGATTCTCGAAACGCTCGCCGCCGAAGATGGCCCGATGACGCTCGATGAGCTGGTCGGTCACTTTGGGCTCGTCCGGCTCGATCAGCAGGAGGCGCTGTCCAAGCGTATGCTCGCGATGGTGCGCGACGGTCAGCTCGTGCAGAACCGGCGCGGGGCTTTCGGCCCGGTGACGCAGATGAATCTCATCGCCGGTACCGTGCAGGCGCATCGGGACGGCTTTGGTTTTTTGATTCCGGATGCCGGAGGCGACGACATTTTTCTGCCGCCGCGGCAAATGCGCGCGTTGATGAATGGCGACCGCGTGCTCGTGCGCGTTGTCGGCAAGGATTTCAAGGGGCGTCCGGAAGGTGTGGTCGTCGAGGTCATCGAGCGCGCCAGCCGCACCATCGTCGGCCGTTTGCACGTCGAGCAAGGCGTTAGCTATGTGATTCCCGACAATCCACGCGTGCAGCACGATCTGCTGATTCCACCGGAGTACCTGGGCGGCGCGCGCCATGGCCAGATGGTCGTTGCCGAGCTCATCACACCGCCGGGAGACCGCACGCTGCCGGTCGGGCGCATCGAGGAAATCCTGGGCGAGCATCTGGCGCCGGGTATGGAAATCGAAGCGGCGATTCGTGCCCATGGCCTGCCATTCGAGTGGCCGGCAGATGTCATGCGCGAAGTTGCAGCGATCCCTGCAGAAGTCCGTCCGGAGGATGTCGCGGGGCGTGAGGATTTGCGCGCTCTGCCGCTGGTCACGATCGACGGGGTCGATGCCCGTGACTTCGACGATGCCGTTTATTGCCGTCCGCATCGTGCGCGCCGTGGCGCACAAGGCGGCTGGACCCTGTGGGTGGCGATCGCCGATGTGTCGGCCTATGTGCGACCCGACTCGCCGCTCGATCGTGAAGCGATGCGGCGCGGCAACTCGGTCTATTTCCCGCAGCGCGTGATCCCGATGCTGCCCGAGAAGCTCTCCAACGGTTTGTGTTCGCTCAATCCGGGCGTCGACCGTCTGTGCATGGTGTGCGAGATGCGCGTGATGCCCGACGGCGAGGTCGTGAAGTCGCGTTTTTACGAGGCGGTGATGCGTTCGCGGGCGCGGCTGACCTATGACGAGGTTGCCGAAATCCTCGATCAGCCACATGGCGAGGCCGCGCGCCGGTACGCCGATCTCGCCGGTCACCTCAAGGCGCTCGATGATGTCTTCCAGGCCCTGTTCTCGGCGCGCAGCCGCCGCGGTGCGATCGACTTCGAGTCCAACGAAACCCGTATCGTTTTCTCGGAAGATCGCAAGATCGAGCGGATCGTGCCGGTGCAGCGCAATCGCGCACACCGGCTGATCGAGGAGTGCATGATCGCTGCCAACGTGCAGGCCGCGCGCTTCGTGGACGCGCACAGGCTGGCATGCCTGTACCGTATCCATGAGCCCCCCGATCCGGTCAAACTGGCGGCACTGCGCGAGTTCCTCGCGCTCAAAGGGCTCCACCTGGGAGGCGGGGACAAGCCCAGTGCCCAGGACTACAGCCGCACCCTGGCGCAGATGGGTGGCCGGCCCGATGCAAGCTTGATCCAGACGGTGATGCTGCGCTCGATGATGCAGGCGCGTTACAGCCCCGACAACGTTGGTCATTTCGGGCTTGCGTTGACGCACTATGCGCATTTCACCTCACCGATCCGGCGCTATCCGGACCTCGTGCTGCATCGTGCGATCAAGCACGCGCTGCGGAAAGGCAAGCCCAAGACCTTCATTTACGATCACGAGCGGATGGTGGCGCTCGGCGCCCACTGCTCGATGACCGAGCGTCGCGCCGATGAGGCTACGCGGGATGTCACGACCTGGCTCAAGTGCGAATTCATGCGTCACCATCTGGGCGAGAGCTTCGAGGGCACGGTCAGCAGCGTCGCGCCGTTTGGTTTGTTCGTCCAGCTCGACGGGCTTTACGTCGAGGGATTGGTCCACGTCTCGACACTGCGCAATGACTACTACGAGTACGATGCGCGGGCTTATCGCTTGGTCGGTAGTCGCAGCAAGACGGTTTATACCCTGGGCGACCGGGTGCGGGTCAAAGTAGTGCGCGTCAATCTCGACGAGCGTAAGATCGATCTTGAATTGATCGACGTCGTCATGCGTTCATCGCGCATTAAGACCGGACGAAAACAATCCGCGCAGATGTCCAAGGCGCAGAAGCAGAGAAGGAAACGCAGATGAAGAAAACCAGAATTGCAATGATGGTGGCTGCCGCCGTTGCCTTGACGGGGTGTGCGACGGATGATCCACATCAGCGGGCCAAGACCGGTGCCGTGATCGGTGCCGTCGCCGGTGCGGTGATCGGCAACCAGGTCAGCCATGCCCGCGGTGCCCCCATCGTCGGCGCCGTCGTCGGTGCGATTGCCGGTGGCGCGGTGGGTCATTACATGGACAAGCAGAAGGCGGAGCTGGAACGCCAGCTCGCCGAGGAAACGGCGCGCAAGGAACTGGCGATCAGCGAGCTGGCTGATGGATCTCTCAAGATCGGTATCGCCAGCGACGTCAGCTTCGATGTCGATAGTGCGCAGCTCAAGCCCGAGGCGCTGAACACCTATGCCAAGATCGCGAACGTGCTCAAGACCTACGATAAAACGGTGATCCACATCGTCGGGCACACCGATTCCACCGGCAGCGACCAGTACAACCAGAGTCTTTCCGAACGCCGGGCGGCTTCGGTCGCGAGTTACATGACGGGACAAGGTTTGCCTGGGACACGGGTGCGTCAAGAAGGCCGCGGCGAGCGTGAGCCGATTGCCAGCAATGAGACCGCCGAGGGGCGCAAGAAGAATCGTCGCGTGGACATCGTCATCAAGCCCGTGATTGAGGGTCAGGAGCAGCAGGCCTGGACGCCGCCTCCGTATCTGGGCGCCTGACGATAGAATGGCCGTGATCGCCCCCGCCCGGTGCGGGGGCGTTTCGTTTGGAGTCACCACCGACGACGATCCAAGGACATGCCATGGCCAAGACCACACTGATCGGTGGTTTCCATGCCGTGCTGGCGGCGCTCAAAGATGCGCATGACAAGCCGTTCGAGATTCTGCTCGCCGAGACCCGGCACGACCAGCGCGCACGCGAGGTGCACCGCCTAGCCGAGTCGATGGGCGTGCGTGTGCGCATCGTTCCGCGTAGTGATCTCGATGTCAAAGCGCCGGGGCTGCGCCACCAGGGCGTGCTTGCGTATGTCCCGGAAAAAGCGTTCATGCCCGAGGACATGCTTTACCGGACCGCCGAGCCGGATCATTTGCTGCTGGCCCTGGATGGCATCCAGGATCCCCACAATCTCGGCGCCTGCCTGCGTACGGCAGAGGCAGTCGGTGTCAGTGCCGTGGTTCTGCCCAAGGACCGCAGCGTCGGCCTGACGGCGGTGGCGCGCAAATCCGCGGCTGGTGCCGCTGAGCGCGTGCCCATCGCCACGGTCACGAATCTCGCGCGCACACTGGCTCGGCTGAAGGAACTGGGCTACTGGGTGACGGGACTCGCCGGCGAGGCTTCCCAGAGCCTGTTCGAGGCCGATCTGACCGGGCCGACCGTGCTCGTCGTGGGTGCCGAGGGCGAGGGTCTGCGCCGGCTCACCCGTGAACATTGCGACCGTCTGGTCCATATTCCGATGCACGGTAAGATCGAGAGCCTCAATGTCTCGGTGGCGGCGGCCGTCTGTCTCTACGAGGCTTTGCGCCAGCGTTCGATGTCCGCGCGTCGCTAGATCCATGCGCGCCTGCCCGCGACGGGCGCTCGATCGCCTGCTTGATGCCAAAGACCCGGGCGGCGGCAGTGTGTTACAATCCATCGATCAAAATAAGCGCTTGTTGTGCGCGCATAAAATTCTGATTTTCATGAGAAAGTTGCCGCGGCTGAGCGCGGTGGCAGGTCGCCGACATGACTGATTTCGCCAAGGAAGTTCTGAGCGTCAATCTCGAAGACGAGATGCGGCGCAGCTACCTCGATTACGCAATGAGCGTGATCATCGGTCGCGCGCTGCCGGACGCGCGCGATGGCTTGAAACCCGTGCATCGCCGCGTGCTCTACGCGATGAAGGAGCTGGGCAACGATTACAACAAGCCCTACAAGAAATCGGCGCGCGTGGTCGGCGACGTGATCGGTAAGTACCACCCGCACGGCGACACGGCGGTTTACGACACGATCGTGCGCATGGCGCAGGATTTCTCGATGCGCTACGTGCTCGTCGATGGCCAGGGGAATTTCGGGTCCGTCGATGGCGATGCGCCGGCGGCGATGCGTTATACCGAAGTGCGCATGTCGCGCCTGGCGCACGAGCTGCTCGCCGATATCGATCAGGAAACTGTCGATTTTCAGCCCAATTACGATGGCTCCGAGGTCGAACCGACCGTTCTGCCGACGCGCATCCCCCAACTGTTGATCAACGGCAGTTCCGGCATCGCCGTGGGCATGGCGACCAACATTCCGCCGCACAACCTTTCGGAAGTGATTTCCGGCTGCATCGCGCTGATCGACAATCCGGACATCGAACTGCGCGAACTGATGCAGCACATTCCGGCGCCCGATTTTCCGACGGCGGGCATATTGCTCGACGCGCAGGGGCTGGTCGATGCCTATGCCACCGGCCGTGGCCGCATCATCATCCGTGCGCGCACGCACTTTGAAACCCTCGGTTCCGACAAGCAGGCGATCATCGTCACCGAGCTGCCGTACCAGGTGAACAAGGCGCGCTTGCTGGAGAGAATCGCCGAGCTGGTCAAGGACAAGAAGCTCGAAGGAATCACCGAGCTGCGCGACGAGTCCGACAAGGACGGCATGCGCGTCGTCATCGAGCTGCGTCGCGGTGAGAATGCCGAGGTCGTACTCAACAATTTGTTCCAGCACACCCAGCTACAGGAGAGCTTCAATTTCAACATGGTCGCGCTCGACGGCGGCCAGCCCAAGCTGCTGTCGCTCAAGCAGCTGCTCGATATCTTCATTCGTCACCGCCGCGAAGTGGTCACGCGGCGCACGCGGTTTTTATTGCGCAAGGCCCGCGAGCGCGCTCATGTGCTGGAAGGTTTGTCGGTTGCGCTGGCGAACATTGACGCGATCATCGATCTGATCAAGCGCAGCCCGAGCCCGGCCGAAGCCAAGGCGGGCCTGATGGGCCGGCTGTGGCATCCGGGCCCGGTGACGGCGATGCTCGAACGCGCGGGCGCCGATGTGTCACGCCCGCAAGGTTTGACCGCAGAGTTCGGCATCGTCGAGGGCGGTTATCGTCTATCGGAAGCGCAGGCCGCTGCGATTCTTGAATTGCGCCTGCACCGCTTGACCGGTCTGGAGCAGGACAAGATCCACGACGAGTTCCGGCAACTTCTGGAGCACATCCTCGACTATCTCGACATCCTCGGCTCAGAGGCGCGCCTGCTGTCCGTGATTCGCGCCGAACTTTTGGAGATCAAAGAGCAGTATGGTGATGCGCGCCGTACCGAAATCACCAGCGCCGCGCTCAATATCGCGCACGAGGATTTGATCCCGCCGCAGGACATGGTCGTCACCCTCTCGCACGAGGGGTATGTCAAGGCGGTGCCATTGGATGAGTATCAGGCGCAGCGGCGGGGCGGGCGCGGCAAGATCGCGGCGACGACCAAGGACGAGGATTTCGTCGATCGTCTGTGGGTGGCCCATTCCCACGACACGCTGCTGTGTTTCTCCAGTCTGGGCAAGTGCTACAAACTGCGTGTGTTCGAGCTGCCCAGTGGCTCACGCGGCTCGCGCGGACGGCCGTTCAACAATCTGCTCCCGCTCGAGGAGCACGAAAAAATCAACGCCGTGTTGCCGATCAAGTCTTTCGATCAGGTAACGCCAGAGCAGAAAGCCTATGTGTTCATGGCGACCCGCCGCGGTACGGTCAAAAAAACCGAACTCGCCGCATTCCAGAACGTGCGTGCCAACGGCATCATCGCGGTCGATTTGCGGGTCGATGACGAGCTCGTCGGCGTTGCCCTGACCCAGGGCGATGACGACATCATCCTGATTTCCGATGCCGGCCGTGCGATCCGCTTCCACGAAAGCGACGTGCGCAGCATGGGGCGGGGAGCGACCGGCGTGCGTGGTATGCGGTTGGTCAAGACGTTTGCGGGTTCCGAAGACGAGAGCGAGGAGCCACTGGATGCCGCACCCGACGATACCGCCAACGAAGCGGCTGATGCGCCAGCTCAGGACGGTGCGCGCGTCATTGCCCTGATCGTCGCCGATGGCGGCGACATTCTCACCGTCTCCGAGTTCGGCTATGGCAAGCGTACGCCGATCGCGCAATTCCCGCGTCGCAGCCGTGGCGGTCAAGGTGTCATCGCACAAGCCCTTTCCGACAAGACCGGCCGGCTGATCGGTGCCGTGGCGGTCGGCGACAGCGATGAGGTCATGCTGATTTCGGAAGCCGGGAATTTGATTCGTTTCAAGACTCGCGATGTGCGCGCGATGGGGCGCAATACCCAGGGCGTGCGCTTGATGCGGCCGACCGAGGGCGACCGCCTCGTCGGGGTCGATCGCATCGTCGGCGAGGATGCCGGAGCAGAATCCGCACCGCCCGCAACTCCACCTGCATCCGATTGACGGTCGGACTGGCTGCCCAACGGTTCCGCTGGGGTTGACCGAGGATCGTTCTATCGCCCACTGGGTGATGACGTTTGAGTTTGCCCATCTTGACTAACATAACCTGTTAGGTGATTATTAGGGGGTGAACTTCAGCGTGCATTTCGATGAGGCCACGCTCGACCGGCTGAACAAAGCGGTCGAGCGTTCCGGTATGACCCGTAACCGCATCATCGTGACAGCGGTGCAGGAGTGGCTTGCGCGCAACGAGGAAAAAGACTGGCCAGAGGCGCTCAAGACGCATTTCCGCAATCCGGCCCCCGAGCTTGCCGAGGAGGTGCTGGATTTCCAGGCCTGGCGGGCGACGGCGATTCCCAGCGAGTCGGGAGTGCGTTGGTGAAGTATCTGCTCGATTCGGACACGCTGGCCGGCGCCGTGCGCGGGCGCCTGCCGGTGGTACTCAAACTCGACCGGCTCAAACCCACCGATATCGCCGTATCGGTGTTCGCACGCATGGAGGCGGAAACCGCGCTGCGCTTGCAGCCCCGTGCACAGGCGCGCTACGGCAAGTTGCTGAAAGAGTTTCTGGGCAGTGTCCATCTGCTGGATTTTGGACAGGCCGAGGTGCAGCAGGCCGTCAATCTGGGTGCCTATCTGCAAGCCGCCGGCGAGAAATTGTCGACGCTCGATCTGTTGCAGGCGGCCACTGCGCTGAGCCATCAGTTGGTGCTGGTGACCGATCGTCCGGCGGCGTTTGCCGGAGTCCCCAACCTCGACGTCGAGCGCTGGGCGTAATGGCGTGACATCAATTCGAATGACTGACACAAGGAGCTGAAATGGCAAGAGTCATCAACTTCAGTGCGGGTCCGGCGACGCTCCCACTCGCCGTGCTCGAGCAGGTACAGGCCGAGCTGCTGGACTGGCGCGGCTCCGGGATGTCGGTCATGGAGATGTCGCATCGCGACAAGGAATTCATGTCGATTGCCCACGAGGCCGAGCAGGATCTGCGCGAAATCATGAACATTCCTGCGCATTACAAGGTGCTGTTCATGCAGGGCGGCGCCACTGCGCAGTTCAGCTTCGTGCCGATGAATCTGTTACGCGGCAAGACCAGCGCGGATTACGTGCTCACCGGCGACTGGGGCAAGAAGGCGGCGAAAGAAGCTGGCCGTTACGGCAAGGTCAACATCGCGGCGAGCAGCGAGGCCGACCGGTATACCTATATTCCGGATCCGGCGACCTGGAAGCTCGATCCGAACGCGGCCTATGTCCACATCACGCCCAACGAAACCATCCACGGCGTCGAATTCCATATCGAGCCCGATACCGGGGATGTCCCGCTGGTGGCCGACATGTCCTCGAATATTTTGTCGCGGCCGATCGATGTGACCCGCTATGGTCTGATCTACGCCGGTGCGCAGAAGAACATCGGACCCGCGGGTCTGACCATCGTCATCGTGCGCGAGGATTTGATCGGTCAGGCGGCGGCGGGTACGCCGGGCATCTTCGATTACAAGCAGATGGCGGACAACGAGTCGATGCTCAATACGCCGCCGTGCTTTGCCTGGTATGTCGCCGGTCTTGTGTTCAAATGGATCAAGCAGCAAGGCGGCCTTGGCGTGATCGCCGAACGCAACGCACGCAAGGCCGCGCTGCTCTACGACTATCTCGATTCGCAGTCGTTCTATCGCAATCCGGTGAAAAAGGCGCATCGTTCGCGGATGAACGTGCCGTTTACGCTGGCGAATCCCGAACTCGATGCCGATTTCCTCAAGGGTGCCAAGGCTGCCGGGCTATCGGGTCTCAAGGGCCATCGCTCGGTCGGCGGTATGCGCGCATCGCTGTATAACGCAATGACTCTGGAGGGTGTACAGGCATTGGTCGATTACATGAAGGAGTTCGCCCGCACGCGTGGCTGATGTCGCGCTGTTGCGCGCAGTGCGCATTAAGGAGTGTCTTCGGTCGCCTGTGCGTCCACGCAAGCCTTCCCGTTCTGACATTTCACGGATAGACATCCATGTTCAAGGTTCTCACACTCAACAACATCTCTGTGAATGGCCTCGAGCGCCTGCCGCGCGATCTTTACGAGGTTGCCTCGGAAATCGCGAATCCGGACGCGATTCTCGTGCGCTCCGCCGACATGCACAAAATGAACATCCCGGCCACGGTCAAGGCCATCGGTCGCGCGGGTGCCGGGACCAACAACATCCCGGTTGCGGCGATGTCCAAGCGCGGCGTGCCGGTGTTCAATGCGCCCGGTGCCAACGCCAACGCCGTCAAGGAACTCGTGCTCGCGGCGATGCTCATGGCGGCGCGCAACATTCCCCAGGCGCTCGATTTCGTGCGCAAGCTCGATGGCGACGACAAAGCCATGCACGAAGCGGTCGAGGCCGGCAAAAAGAAGTTCGTCGGCTTCGAGCTGCCAGGCCGCACGCTGGGCGTGATCGGCCTTGGCGCAATTGGCGTCAAGGTCGCCAATGCCGCCCTCGAGCTGGGCATGACCGTGTACGGCTATGACCCGGCGATGACCGTGCAAAACGCCTGGCAGCTCAACGCAGGAGTGCGCCAGGCTCTGTCGGTGGACGATTTGATGTCCAAATCGCAGTTCGTCACCGTCCACGTACCCTTGCTCGATGCCACGCGCCACCTGATCAACGCCGATCGTATCCGGCTGATGAAAAAGCAGGGCATCGTGCTCAATTTCGCGCGCGAGGGTATCGTCGACGAAACCGCGGTCATCGAGGCGCTCAACGACGGTCACCTGCACGCCTATGCCTGCGATTTTCCGGCGAACACGCTCAAGGGGCATCCGCGTGTCATCGCCACTCCGCACCTGGGCGCCTCGACGATCGAGGCGGAAGACAACTGCGCGATCATGGTCGCCGATCAACTGCGCGAGTTCCTCGAATACGGCAACGTGCGTAACTCGGTGAACTTCCCCGAGGCCGTCCTGCCACTGCTGCCGGGCAAGACGCGGCTTTGCATCGTCAACGAAAACGTGCCCAACATGGTGGGGCAGATCTCGACGGCACTGGCCAAGCGCGCACTCAACATCGCCGATCTGCTGAACAAATCGCGCGGGGACCTCGCCTATACGATCGTCGATGTCGATACGCCGATCCCAGACGATGCGATCACCGAGATCGCGGCGATCAATGGCGTACTGGCAACCCGTCTGATCCCGGCGCGCTGAAGCGGTATCGCACAGGTGCGTGTACGGCCGGCGGGCCGCACCCGTTACGGTTAAACTTTCCCGCTCCAGTGGTTATGCCGGCGCCTTACATGGCATGAACTCCAATCCGCAGACGCTCGAAGAAGCCCGCCGCGAGATCGATGCGCTGGATGAGCAAATCCAGGCGCTGATCTCGCAGCGTGCGCGTATCGCGCAGGCCATCGCCCATATCAAGCAGCGTATGGGTGACGGTGGGGATCACTATCGTCCGGCACGCGAGGCCGAAGTGTTGCGCCGCGTCATTGCGCGCAACCAGGCCAATGGCGGTCCGCTGACGGACGAAGTGATCGCGCGGTTGATGCGCGAGATCATGTCCGCCTGTCTGTCGCTGGAGTCGCCGTTGACGGTCGCCTATCTGGGGCCGGAGGGCACGTATACCCAGGCGGCCGTGCTCAAGCATTTCGGCGACAGCGTGCGCGCCCGCGCCAACAATGCGATCGACGAGATTTTCCGCGATGTCGAGAGCGGCGCAGCCGATTACGGCGTCGTGCCGGTCGAAAATTCGATCGGCGGTGTCGTCAGCCATACCCTCGATGAACTGGTGCACACCAAGCTGCGCATTTGTGGGGAAGTGACACTGCCGGTGCACCATCACCTGCTTGCCGTCGGCGGTGATCTGGCCGCGGTCCGCAAGATCTATGCGCATCCGCAGTCGTTCGCGCAATGCCGCAAATGGCTCGATGCCAAACTGCCCCATGCCATCCGCGAGACCGTTTCGAGCAACGGCCAGGCTGCGCTGCAGGCCCGCCAGGAAGGGGTGGGGGTTGCCGCAATTGCGAGTCTGCAGGCAGCGCGTATCCACGGACTGGAGATTCTGGCGTCGAACATCGAGGATGACCCCAGCAACACCACCCGCTTCCTGGTCATCGGCAAACAGGATCCGGCACCGACGGGGGAAGACATCACGTCGATCGTGCTGTCCGGCCACCGCAACCAGCCCGGTTCGCTGCTCAAGCTGCTGCAGCCGCTCGCCAATGCCGGACTCGACATGACGCGCATCGAGTCGCGACCGATCAAGGGGTCGGCGGTGCAGGACTACTATTTTTTCATCGACCTCGCCGGTCATGTCAGCACGCCGGCGGTGCGTCAGGCGCTGGATGAGGTCCGCGCGACGGCGGCGTATTTCAAGGTGCTCGGATCCTATCCGCGCGCGGTTGTTTAGCTTCCGGCGATGAATGATCCAACGATGAGAGAACCACTTTTACAACGCGCGGCGCCCGGTGTCCTGGACATCGAGCCTTATACGCCGGGCATGCCGATCGAGGAACTGCAGCGGCGCCTGGGGATTGGTAACGCGATCAAGCTCGCTTCGAATGAAAACCCGCTGGGAATGAGCCCGAAGGTGCGGGCTGCGCTCGCAGCTGCGTTGGAGAGTACCAATCTTGCGCTCTACCCGGATGGCAGTGGCCACCGTCTGAAACGAAAACTGGCTGCGATGCACGACATCGCCCCGGAATGCATCACGCTGGGCAATGGTTCCAACGACATCCTCGAATTTCTTGCGCGGACTTACGCAGGGCCTGGTCGTGCCGTCATGTTCTCCGCCTACGCCTTTGCCGTGTATCCGCTGGCGGCGCAGGCGCAGAGTGCCGAATCCGTCGTGGTGCCGGCGCGTCCGGCCGATGATTCGATGCCGTACGGACACGATATGGATGCCTTTGCGCGCATGCTGCGCGCACGTCCGGATGTCGCACTGGTGTTCATTGCCAATCCGAACAATCCGACCGGCACCTGGCTGGAACCCACGGCGATCGAGCATTTCCTGGAGCAAGTGCCGCCGGATGTCATCGTCGCTCTTGACGAGGCCTATTACGACTACCAGGACCCGGCGTTGCGGCCGGATACACGGCGCTGGCTCGACCGTTTTCCGAACCTCTTGGTCGCGCGTACCTTTTCGAAGGTATACGGTCTTGCCGGTCTGCGGATCGGCTATGCGCTCTCGCATCCGACCGTTGCCGACTTGCTCAACCGGGTACGTCAGCCCTTCAACAACAACAGCCTTGCGCTGCTTGCCGCCGAAGTCGCGCTGGACGATCAGGATTTCGTGCGTGCCTCGGTGGTCTTGAATGCGCGCGAGCGCGCGCGCCTGACCCGGGCCCTGACCGAGCGTGGTTTGCGCGTGCTGCCGTCGCAGGCGAACTTCGTGGCCGTGGATTTCGGCCGCGATGCCCGACCGATCCACCAGGGTCTTCTCGAGCGCGGAGTCATCGTGCGGCCGATGGGTTCGTATGGCCTGCCGACCTTTCTGCGCGTGACGGTCGGCACCGAAGCCGAGAACGACCGCTTCCTGCAAGCGCTCGATGAGGCCTTGACCGCGTGATCGTTTCGCATGTAGCCATCGTCGGACTGGGGTTGATCGGCGGTTCGCTGGCGCGGGCGCTGCGTGCTTGCGGAGCCGTTGCGCATATCAGCGGCTACGATCCGGATTCTTCGCAGCGCGAGACGGCCCAGCGTCTGGGTATCATCGACCAGGTGTGCACCACGCCGGCGGACGCGGTGCGCGGTGCCGATGTCGTGGTGCTCGCCGTACCGGTTTTGCGTACGGCCGAGGCTCTCGCGGGTTGTCTGCCGGCACGCCGCGCCGATGCGGTCGTCACCGACGTTGGCAGCACCAAGCAGTCCGTGCTCGACGATGTCGCACGTATCTGCGGCAGCGTGCCGGCATGGTTCGTCGCGGCGCATCCCATCGCAGGGACCGAAAAGAGCGGGATTGCGCATGCGCAAGCCGAACTCTTTCATCGGCGTCGCGTCATTCTCACACCGCACGAGGGGCAGGACCCGGCGGCGCGTTCGCTGGTGATGCGCCTGTGGCAGGCAGCCGGTGCGCGGGTCGTAGAAATGGATGCGCGCCGGCACGACGCGATTTTTGCGGCCACCTCGCACCTGCCGCACGTGCTTGCATATGGTTTCGTCGACATGCTCGCCGGTCTGGACCGCGACCATGACATCTTCCCGAATGCCGGCGGCGGGTTTCGCGATTTCACCCGCATTGCGTCGAGCTCGCCGCAGATGTGGCACGACATCATCCGGGCCAATGCCGATGCAGTGGGTGACCTGCTCGATCGTCAGATCGATGCCCTGCTACAGATCCGCGCCATGATGCGTGAAGGTCGCTGGGATGCACTCAAGGCCTTGTTCCAGCGTGCCCGTGACGCACGCGAGCGCTATCTGGCACAGATCGAATGAAAGACCCCGCCTCACCGGCTGCGCCAGGCATGCCTCGTCTGCCTTTTCTGGATCTTGCGCCGATTCGCCATGCGCGCGGAGAACTACGGTTGCCGGGTTCCAAGAGCATCTCGATCCGGGCGCTGCTGCTCGCCAGTCTCGCCGATGGCCAGACGCAGTTGCGCGGCTTGCTCGATTCCGACGACACGCGTGTGATGCGCGATGCCCTGCGCATCTGCGGCGTTTCGTTGCGCGAGTCGGGGTCGGGTCTGTACGTGCGTGGGGCGTCGCGCTTTCCGGCGTCCACTGCGGAGATTTTTGTCGGCAATTCCGGGCTGTCGATCCGCACCCTGGTCGCCGTCCTGGCCTTCATGGGCGGGCGCTACCGGCTGTTTGGCGTTGCGCGCATGCATGAGCGGCCGATCGGGGATCTGGTCGATGCCCTGCGCCCGCTGGGGGCGAAGATCCGCTACGAGCATGCCGAGGGTTTTCCGCCACTGTTGATCGAGCCGGGGCAGATACGCGTGGTTCAGCCGGTGCGGGTGCGCGGCGATGCCTCGAGCCAGTTCCTTACCGGCATCCTGCAGGCAGCACCGCTGCTGGCGCAGACGCAGCCGCTGGTCGTGCAAGTCGAGGGCGAGCTGATCTCGCGTCCGTATGTCGATCTGAGCATCGCGCTGATGCAACGCTTCGGTGTCCACGTCGATTGCGATACTGATGCCAACGGTGCGCCACGCTATACGATTGCCGCCGGCGCACGCTATCGTTCCCCTGGCACGTTCACGGTCGAGGGCGATGCGTCATCGGCCTCTTATTTCCTTGCACTTGGCGCACTGGCGGGTGGCCCGGTGCGCGTGCTCGGCATGGGGCGGACCAGTCTGCAGGGCGATGTGCGGTTTACTGACGTGCTCGCAGGCATGGGCGTTGAGATCATCCAGGGCGAAGATTGGACCGAGGCGCGTTCGCCCGGGGTGGCGGCCGGTTTTCGGCTGCGTGCGTTCGATGCCGATTTCAACCACATTCCCGATGCGGCGATGACTGCCGCAGTGATGGCCTTGTTCGCGGACGGGCCGTGCGTGCTACGCAACATCGCAAGCTGGCGCGTCAAGGAAACCGATCGTCTTGCCGCGATGGCGACGGAGTTGGCCAAGCTGGGCGCGACCGTCGAAGCGGGTACCGACTATCTGCGCATCGTGCCGCCGCCTGCGCTACGGTCCGCCAGCATCGATACCTACGATGATCATCGCATGGCGATGAGCTTTGCACTCGTGGCCTGCGGCGGTGTAGGTGTGCGGATCAACGATCCGGGCTGTGTTTCGAAGACCTTTCCCGATTACTTTGCTCAGCTGGCGGCGCTGACGGCGGTTTGATCATGGCGATGTCGTCGATCTCTGCGGATCCATCGGCCGCTGCGGGGGGTAGCAGCACAGTGCCGGTGATCGCCGTGGATGGTCCCAGCGGCGTTGGCAAGGGCTTGGTGACGCGCTGGCTCGCGCAGCGGCTGCCGGGCTGGCATCGGCTGGACAGCGGTGCGCTGTACCGCATCCTCGCCCTGGCCGCACAGCGGCGGCATCTGGACGTGCGCGCGGCAGCGGCCATCGCCCGGCTGGCGCCGGCCTTGGACATTCGCTTCGAGGGACACACCGAGGACGATGAGCGGATTGTCGTCGATGGACAGGACTGGACGCACGAGGTGCGCAAGGAATCGACGGGGGCGCTCGCCTCGGTCATCGCCGCCGTGCCAGAGGTGCGTGCCGCGTTGCTGCAGCGGCAGCGGGATTTTCGCCGCCGGCCCGGGTTGATTGCCGATGGCCGCGACATGGGGACGGTCGTTTTTCCCGACGCAGTGCTGAAGATTTTCATGGACGCAAGCGCCGAAGAGCGGGCCCGGCGGCGGCTCAAACAGTTGAGCGCAAAGGGAATACAGGCTACACTCGCGCCCCTTTGCGAAGAGATTCGCGCCCGCGACGAGCGCGACCGCAACCGCCCGATCGCTCCGCTCAAGCCGGCAGATGATGCGGAAGTGATTGATACGACGGGGCTTGCGCCCGAGGCCGTGAAGGCAAGGGTGGAGGCTTTGTTGCAGCGGTATCGCTTGGTCTGACGGCGTTGTTTCTGCGCAAAGAAGCAAGGCCCGGCCCCTGCCGGTGGGCCGGTTTTTCACTTCAGACGGACCCCGAGCAGGTTGCGAAGGGATGTTTCACTTTTCGAGTAATTAGATGAGCGAAAGTTTCGCTGAGTTGTTCGAGGCCAGCCTCAAAAGCGGCCAGTCCATGCAGTCCGGCACCATCGTCAATGCCAAGGTGCTGGAGATCAAGCCGGATGTCGTGATCGTGGACGCGGGCCTGAAGTCGGAGGGCGTGATCCCGATTCAGGAGTTCATGGTCGACGGCGAGCTCAAGGTGGCACCCGGTGACGAGGTCGAGGTGGCACTGGAGACGGTCGAGGACGGCTTTGGCGAAACCAAGTTCTCCAAGGAAAAGGCCGAGCGCATCAAGACCTGGGAGCGTCTGCAAAAGGCTTTCGAGACCAAGGAAACGGTCATCGGCACGATCACCGGCAAGGTCAAGGGCGGCTTTACCGTCGACATCGGTTCGGTTCGTGCGTTCCTGCCCGGTTCGCTGGTCGATGTGCGCCCGGTCCGCGATACCTCGTATCTCGAAGGCAAGCCGCTCGAGTTCAAGGTCATCAAGCTCGACAAGGTCCGTAACAACGTCGTGGTCTCGCGC
This sequence comes from Fontimonas thermophila, assembly GCF_900113085.1. Lineage (GTDB taxonomy): Bacteria > Pseudomonadota > Gammaproteobacteria > Nevskiales > Nevskiaceae > Solimonas > Solimonas thermophila. The sequence goes on from NZ_FOOC01000002.1 coordinate 89,726, forward strand.
CGCGAGGTGCTCGAGGCCGAGTACAGTGCCGAGCGCGACAGCCTGCTCGCCAATCTCCAGGAAGGCGTGGTGCTCAAGGGCGTGGTCAAGAATCTCGTCGAGTACGGCGCGTTCGTCGATCTCGGTGGCATCGACGGCTTGCTGCATATCACCGACATGACCTGGAAGCGGGTCAAGGACCCAGCCGAGGTCGTGCAGGTGGGGCAGGAGATCGAGGTCAAGGTGCTCAAGTACGATCGTGAGCGCCGTCGCGTCTCGCTCGGCTTGAAGCAGCTCGGGGCCGATCCGTGGGTGGATATCGAGCGCCGCTATCCGGAAAAGACCCGCCTGTTTGGCAAGGTCACCAACATCACCGACTACGGCGCCTTCGTCGAGATCGAGCCCGGTGTCGAGGGTCTGGTGCATGTCTCAGAGATGGACTGGACCAACAAGAACGTCAACCCGGCCAAGGTTGTTCAGGTCGGTGACGAGGTCGAGGTCATGATTCTCGACATCGATGGCGAACGTCGCCGCATCTCCTTGGGCATGAAGCAGTGCAAGCCCAATCCGTGGGAAGAGTTCGCGCAGAACCACCAGAAGGGCGATCGCGTGCGCGGTGTGATCAAGTCGATCACCGACTTTGGCATTTTCATCGGGCTTGAGGGTGGCATCGACGGACTCGTGCATCTGTCCGATCTCGACTGGAACGAACCGGGCGAAGTGGCGGTGCGCCGCTATAGCAAGGGCCAGGAGGTTGAGGCCGTCGTCCTTGCGATCGACAGCGCGCGCGAACGCATCTCCCTGGGCATCAAGCAGGTGTCGGCTGATCCGTTTGCCGATTTCATCGCCCGCAATCCCAAGGGCACCGTGGTTTCCGGCAAAGTGCGGTCCGTCGATCCGCGCGGCGCCGTGATCGATCTGGGCAACGGGGTCGAGGGCTATATCCGCGCCAACGATCTTTCCCGCGATCGGGTCGAGGATGCGACCAAACTCCTCAAGGAAGGCGATGTGCTGGAGGCGCGCTTCATCGGCGTGGATCGCAAGAACCGCACGATCCAGCTTTCGGTGCGCGAGAAGGAGATCCAGGAAGAGCAGGAGGCGGTCGCCGAGTACAGCCGCAATGCCGCCACGGGCAAGACCAGTCTGGGCGATCTGCTCAAGGAGCAGATCGGCGGCGATCGCAACGGCTGATTCTCGCACTGGTCCGACACAACGGGGCCGCGCTTGCGCGGCCCTGTTTTTTTCTTTATCGTTCAATCCGATACGTAAAAATCGATCGCGCCATGACCAAGTCCGAACTGATTGATCGCCTTGCCGCGCAGCAGCCGCACCTGATGCACAAGGATGTCGAGCTGGCGGTGAAACTGGTGCTCGACCAGATCAGCAACGCGTTGGCGCGCGACGACCGTGTGGAGATTCGCGGCTTCGGCAGCTTTGCGCTGCATCATCGCCCGGCGCGTATCGGGCGTAATCCCAAGACCGGTGAGCCCGTCCACATTCCCCCCAAGCGGGTGCCGCATTTCAAGCCCGGCAAGGAAATGCGCGAGCGCGTGAATCTGGGTACTGGAAAAGTCGCGCCGCAATCGCCGGCGCAGACCCCAGCGCAGACCCTGGTCACGGGCTGATCCGGGAAGCCCGACCGTGGGGCGCATCCTAGTGCTGCTGCTGTTGCTGGCCGTACTCGTGCTCGGTGCGTCGGTCGGCTATTTCAACGCGCAAAGCGTCCGTTTCGATTATCTGTTCGGTGCGCGGGAAGTTCCGCTGATTGCATTGCTGGTTGCCGATTTCGTGCTCGGCGTGCTGGTGGCGCTGCTGCTCGCCCTGGGCCGCATCCTCGGCCTGCAGCTCGAGCTGCGGCGGCTGCGCAAGCAAGTGCGCGATCTTGAGATCGAACTGCGCACACTGCGCAATCTGCCGCTTTCCGATACACCGCAACGCTGATGCCGGACGCGGCGCTTGCTGCCGATGAGCTTCGGCATCCCTGGATTCCGGAATGATTGATCCGCTGTTCAGCTGGCTGCTGCTGCCGTTGGGAATCGCACTGGGCTGGGCGCTGGCGCGCCGCCTGCCGGCTGCGCCGGGCCGTGTGTCATACAGCAGCGAGCAGCTCGGTGGACTGCTGACCCAGCTGACGTCCGACGATCCCGATCAGGCGATTGCGGCGTTGGTGGCGGTGTCCGATCTCGACCCTTCGACGGCCGAGCTGCATCTGACACTAGGGCGCATGTTCCGTAAGCGCGGTGAGGTCGACCGTGCCCTGCGCATCCACGAAACCCTCGCGGCACGCCCTGGCCTTGCTGCGCCGGTGGCGGCCGAGGCGCGTTTTGAGCTCGCACAGGATTACATGGCCGCGGGCATGATGGATCGTGCAGAGGAACTGTTCAATGCGCTGGCCGCAAGCGGTGTGCATACCATCGAATCGCTCGAGGCGATCCGCACGATTCACGAACAGGCGCGCGAGTGGCAACGGGCGATCGAGGCTGCGCGGCGGCTGCAGGCAGCCAAAGGCGAATCCCAGCAGATGGCGATTGCCCAGTATCACTGCGAGCTTGCAGAAGAAGCCCGGCGCGCCGGGCGGATCGATGAGGCGATCGAGCTGGCGCGGCGGGCGTTGAGCGAGGATGCCGGGTGCATCCGCGCCCAGCTTTTGCTCGGCGAGCTGTACGAAACACAGAAGAATCCCGCCGCCGCCGCGCGTGCCTATTTGCGCGCTTTCGAGCAGGATCCGCGCTTTCTCGCCGATGTCATCGAACCCCTGCGGCGTTGTTTCGAGCAAACCGGGGATCGCGAGACTTATCTGCAGTTTTTGCGGGACGCAAAAGAGATGTCGTCGAGCAGCCTGCCGTTCATTGCCGAGGCCCGTTTGCTCGCCGAAACCGGGCTCGATCCCCTGGATCATCTGGCTCAGGGCCTCGAAGCCCGTCCGAGCCGGGCCGTGCTTGCCGAATTCCTCGAAGTGCTGGAGCGCCAGCCCGATGTCATCGCCGCAGGGCTCGACAAGCCGGCGGCAAGCCTGCGCAAGGCGTTGCTGCGGCTCATGGAGTCGGCGCCCCGCTATCAGTGCAGCAACTGTGGCTTCAGCCCGCGTCAGATGTTCTGGCAATGTCCGGGATGCAAGCACTGGGGCACGACGGCGCCGGCCGACGACGTGCTGCGCACCGCTGCGGGCTGATTCGTCATCGTGTTTGAGTACACTGCGCATCCGATGGACCGCTCGGTCCGTGGAGGATGCGCTTGGCCAAGACCGCGTTCGTCACCGGTGCGACGGGATTCGTCGGACTGAACCTGATCGAAGCCCTGCATGAGCAGGGCTGGCATGTCATTGCCCTGCACCGGGTGGACTCCGATATCAGTGTCCTGCACCGATTCCGCAATGTGGAACGTGTCGTCGGCGATATCACCGACATGCGATCGCTCAAGGATCTGATTCCGCGGCATGTCGATTGCGTATTCCACACGGCAGGCAACACCAGTTTGTGGGTACGTGCGCAGGTCGAGCAGATGAAGGTCAATGTCCGCGGTACGCGCAACGTTGCGCGTGCAGCGCTCGAGGCGCGCGCCAAGCGGTTCGTGCATACCTCGAGCATCGTCGCCTATGGTCTGCATGGCGGGACCATCACCGAGGAAACGCCGACACGCGGCAGCGCGGTGCCGATCAATTACATCCGCAGCAAGGCGCTCTCCGAACGCGAGGTGCGCAGGGCCATCAGCGCCGGACTCAAGGCAGTCATTCTCAATCCATCGAACATCATCGGTCGCTACGACACCAGCAGCTGGGCGCGCATGTTTCGTCTCGTCCAGCAGGGGCGGTTGCCGGCGGTGCCGCCCGGCGGCGGCAGTTTCTGCCACGCGCGTGCCGTGGCGCTGGCGCAAATCGCGGCGGCCGAGCGCGGGCAGGTAGGACACAACTACCTGCTCGGCGGTGCGCAGGCAAGTTATGTGGGGTTGGCACGTGCGATCGCCGAGGCACTGGGTTTAAGGCGGCGGATAATTGCCATGCATCCCGGCATCCTCAGTGCCTATGCCCGCATCGAGGAGTGGATCGCGCCGCTTTTCGGTCGTGAGCCCGATGTCACCCGCGATGCCGTGGCGCTGCTGTCGCAAAACCTCTACTGCAGCAGCCGCAAGGCCGAGCGGGAATTGGGTTACAAAAGCTGCACGCTCGACGAGATGGTGCGCGACTGCCGTGATTGGCTGCGTTCAGCCGGGTTGCTGTGAGCTGCCGTGAGGATCGGATCAGTCCGGATGGTTACGGCGCGGTGATTGCAGCCGCGCTGGCGCGTCCGCGCTCGTAAGGGGAGCGCCAGTTGTCCGGTAGCGAATCGCGGACTTCCTTGCGCTTGGCGAGCAGCCGCGCGCGCTGTTTGTCGTCGAGATCATGCAGGCGCAGGCCGGCGTCGAGCTGGGCCAGCGCATTGCCGGCATCGCCGCGCAGGAACAGAAACGTCGCCATCTGGTAAGAGGCTTCCGCCATGTTGCCGGTTTCGCGCGCGGCTTGCGCGAGCAGGTTGTACGTCTGCAGCTGCACGCCCAGCGCTGGCTCGTGCGACAACAGGATCTGGCGCGCCTCTTCCGGGCGTTGCGCCATCATCAGCCCTTCGGCATAACCGAGCACGGCCGGTGCGTAACGCGGATACAAATGCACCATGCGCGCCAGTGTCTTAAGTCCCTCGTCGCGGGCTCCCGTCTGCATCTGCAGGCGTCCAGCGAGCAGTTGGATGTTGGCCTGGCGGGGATGGCTCTCGGTCAGGGGGGCCAGCGTTTCGAGCGCGCGCCGGCTTTCGCCCAGCTGCGCCAGCGCCAGCGCCAGGCCGTAGCGGTTTTCCGCTGTATCACGGCCGATGGCGAGCTTGGCGCCATATTCGTCGACGGCAAGGCTCGGGCGGTCGGCGGACAGCACCCGCGCGCGTGCTTTCATCAACGAAAACTCGATCGGATCGGTGCGTTCGACGGTGGGTATCTCGTCGGCACGTGCGCGCGCTTCGGCGACCCGGTTGGTGTTCAGGGGGTGTGTGCGCAGGATTTCTGGCAGCCCGCTGCCATAAAGCCGCGATTGTTGTTCGAGCTTCTGGAAGAAGCTGACCATGCCGCGCGGGTCGTAGCCGGCCCTGGCCATGGTCTGGATGCCGATGCGGTCGGCCTCTTGCTCATGGGCGCGTGTATAGCTGACCTGGCGCTGGTAACTCATGGCCTGGCCGAGGGACAAGGCCCCGATGACGACGTCCGGATCGGCGGAGCCGGCGATGATGGCGGCGATGACCGAAAGCCAGGTGGCGACGTTGGCGACTTCGGTGTCCTCGGCGGTACGCGCGATGTGGCGCTGGGTGACGTGCGCGAGCTCATGGCCCATGACACCGGCGACTTCGCTTTCGGTGTCGGCGGCGAGAAGCAGGCCGGCATTGAAGCCGATGTAGCCGCCGGGCAGGGCAAAAGCGTTGATGCGCGGATCCTTGACGACGAAAAAGGTCAGAGGCGGAGGCGTCGTGGCGCTGCTGGCCGCGAGCTTCCAGCCCATCGTCGCGAGATAGTCGGTCAGTTCCGGATCATCGAGGATGTATCCGCCCTGATAGAGCTGGGCGACCACGCGTGCGCCGAGCTGCTTTTCCTGCATCGGTGACAAGGTGTTGTCGGCCGGTTCGCCGATCTGCGGCAGGTCAAGCGCCGACGGTGGATCGGCGAGGGCCGCGGATGAGAGGCTCAGCGCGGCGAAAACGGCGGTCAGCAATCTGGACATGGGTCGGGGCAGGCGGGCCGTGTGGCCAGTGTATGCCTTAGAACAGGCGGTGGGCACAAAGGTTCTGTGTACGGTGGCCGCCGCGCGCACGAGCGCTTCAGCCGGCAGCACGGGTACCGCGCCAGCGGCCGATTGCTTCGCCCATACGCACGGTTTGGCCAGGGGCGAGCGTGGGTATCCACTCCACGCTGTCGGGTGGGGCCAGCAGAATCACCGTCGATCCCATGTTGAAGCGGCCCAGTTCCTCGCCGCGGCCGAGCACGACCGGACTCATCGGCTCGTAGTGCGCCGGCGCTCCGCGCAGATGCGGCGGCGTGACGCATCCGGCCCAGACCGTTTCCAGCGAGCCGACGAACAGGGCGCCGACCATGGTCAGTGCGATGTCGCCGGCCGGGGTCGCGAAAATGGCGTTCAGACGCTCGTTGCGGGCGAACAGGTTGGGCATGGCCCGCGCCGTTGCCGCGTTGACGCTGAACAGCCGTCCCGGTACGTAGGACCAGCGTTTCAAGCGGCCATGGATCGGCATGTGGATGCGGTGGTAGTTGTACGGAGCCAGGTAGATTGTGCAGAAACGGCCATTCATGAACGCATCCGCCGCTTCGGTATCGCCGCCGAGCAGCTCGAGCACCGAGTAGTCGCGGCCCTTGGCCTGGATGATGCGGCCTTCGCGGATGTCGCCGAACTGGCTGATCGTGCCATCGACCGGGCTGATCAAAGCTTGCAGATCCTTGGGGAGCGGGCGTGCGCCGGGTTTGAGTGCGCGCGTGAAAAAATCATTGAAGCTGTCGTAGCTGTCGGGATTTTCGAGTTCGGCTTCCGACAAATCGATTCTGAACGCGCGCATGAACACGCGGATCAGAATGCGTTTGCACATCGGCTGGCGCATGCGCGTGAGGCGGAAAACGAGCGTCGATAGCCAGCGTGTCGGCAGCAGCCATTGGATGGCGGCGAAGAGGTGGTCGCGAAAGCGGGCATCGGTCGCGGCGGCCATCGGTTTTAGCCTTTGCGGATCGTAAAAACGGTTTCCACGCTGTGCTCGCCGCAGTCGATGCGCAGGCGTGTCGTATCCCCGGCGGTGAACGGGCGTTGCGGGCGGAACAGCATCAGGTGATAGCCGCCGGGCGCAAGTTCTGCGCGGCCATGGGGCGGTACTTCGACGGTCTGGTCGCGCAGCATGCGCGAGCGCCCGTCCTCGATCACCGTGCGATGGATTTCGATGGCGCCGAAGTCATCGCCGCGGGCCGCGTGGCACTGGATCGGCTGTGCGCCGGCATTGTGCAGGACGACGTATCCGGCCATCACGGTCGCGCCGGGCGGCGCTTCGCGGATCCAGGCGTCGGTGGCGGACAGCACGTGTGCGGAGGGCTGTGCGCTGGCGCTCGCGGATGCGATGGCCAGCACTGCTGCGATGGCGCGACGGGGGTTCATGGGGTGGTTCCCAGCAGTTGGGTCAGATCCTGCACGAGCGTGTCGGCGTTCAGCGGTGGCGTGAAGTAGCCGGCGATCTCGGCCTGAGGATTGATCAGGATCAGCGCCGCGGAGTGATCCATCGTGTAACTTTCTGGTGTATCGCCCGCGACCTTGATGTAGGCAACGCCCAGGGCCTGGGCGATGCGCTGCAGTTCCGGCTCCGACGTCGTGGCTCCGCGGAATGTGGGGCTGAAATAGCCCACATAGCGTTTGAGCGTATCCGGTGTGTCGCGTTCTGGATCGATCGAAAACAGCAGCACTTGCAGATGCTGCGCGCGCGGACCCAAGGCCGTTTCGACCGTCTTGAGCAGGCCCAGCGTCGTGGGACAGACGTCCGGGCAGTAAGTAAACCCAGGGAAGATCAGCGTCCACTTGCCACGCAGATTGTCGCGGGTGAATGGCTCGCCGTCCTGGTCGGTCAGTGTGAATTCCGGCAGCGGCCGCGGGGTTTGCAGCAGGGTTGCGGACTGCACGGTCACGGGCTTGGGTGCCCGCACATAGACGGCGGCGAGCACGCCGCCGATCAGGCCGACCACGGCGATCAAGAGTGTCAGCGCGGTTTTGTTCGCGGAAGATGCATCAGACATTGCGGAGACATTGCGGGGACATTGGCGCGGCAGAAAAGGGCGCCGCATAATGCGCGCCCATTATCACACGGCTCTGCGCCAGTCGTTGTATGTCCTGCCTGCCGAACGAAGCCGAGGCCTTGATCACGGTCCGCGATCTCATCCGCTGGGGTGCGAGCCGCTTTCGCGAGGCGGGGCTGCATTTCGGTCATGGCACCGACAATGCACTCGACGAGGCCTATTACCTGGTGTTGCGCAGCCTGCATCTGCCGTTCGATCTGCCGGCTGTTTATCTCGAATCGGCGGTGACGCCGCGCGAGCGTGCTGCGGTACTCAAGCTGCTGCGATCACGTGTGACCACCCGCAAGCCGGCGGCATATCTGCTGGGCGAGATTTCGTTCGCCGGCTTCGACTTCGATGTCGATGAGCGTGTGCTGATCCCGCGTTCCCCGATCGGCGAGCTGATCGAGCGGGGTTTCTCGCCCTGGCTGACCGCGCCGCCGACACGGATTCTGGATTTGTGCGCCGGCAGCGGCTGTATCGGCATCGCCTGCGCCTTGACGTTTCCGCAGGCCCGGGTCGATCTGGCCGAGCTGAGCACCGGAGCACTTGCCGTTTGTCGCAAGAACATCGCCCGGCATGGTGTCGGCGATCGCGTCCGCGCCTGTCGATCCGACGTCTATTCGGGTCTGGGAGACGCCCGTTACGACCTCATCGTCGCCAATCCGCCGTATGTTTCTGCGGCGGAGTGGAAGACTTTGCCGCCGGAATACCGGCACGAGCCGCGCATGGCGCTCGAGGCTGGCAGCGATGGCATGGATGTCGTGGCGCGCATTCTCGAAGGGGCGGTGGACCATCTCGTCCCTGGCGGTACCCTGATCTGCGAGGTCGGCGGCAGCGTCGAGGCCTTCGAGGCACGCTGGCCGCGCTTGCCGGTAACCTGGATCGAGTTCGAGCGCGGCGGTGACGGGGTATTCCTGATCGGCCGCGAATCATTGGCGGAGCATCTCTGACATGTCCGGCAATACCATCGGGCGGCTGTTCTGTGTCACCAGCTTCGGCGAGTCGCACGGTCCGGCGATCGGGTGCGTGGTCGATGGATGTCCGCCAGGGCTTGCATTGTCCACCGAGGACATCCAGCGCGAGCTCGATCGGCGCAAACCCGGCACGTCCCGATACGTGACGCAGCGCAAGGAAGCCGATGTCGTGGAGATTCTCTCCGGGGTTTTCGAGGGCAAGACCACGGGCACGCCGATCGCTTTGCTGATCCGCAATACCGATCAGCGATCGTACGATTACGACAAGATCAAGCAGGTATTCCGGCCCAACCACGCCGATTACGCCTATATCCAGAAATACGGCATCCGCGATCACCGCGGCGGCGGGCGTTCCAGCGCGCGGGAGACCGCCGTGCGGGTCGCTGCCGGCGCCATCGCCAAAAAATACCTGCGCGAGCGTTTGGGCATCGAGATCCGCGGCTGTCTTGAGCAAATGGGCGACATCGTCATAGAGCGCAAGGACTGGGCAGCGGTCAACACCAATCCCTTTTTCTGTCCCGATCCGGCGCGCCTCCCCGAGCTGGAGGCATTGATCGACCGGCTGCGGGCGGAAGGAGACTCCATCGGGGCGCGTTTGTATGTGGAGGCGCGCAACGTGCCGCCAGGGCTGGGTGAGCCGGTGTACGACCGGCTCGATGCCGATATCGCCTACGCATTGATGTCGATCAATGCGGTCAAGGGGGTGGAGATCGGAGACGGTATGCGTGTTGCGCAGATGCGCGGCACCGAGCATCGCGACGAGATGACGCCGCAGGGGTTTTTGAGCAACCACTCCGGCGGCATCGCCGGCGGCATTTCGACCGGGCAGACCGTGTATGCCCGGCTTGCGGTCAAACCGACTTCCAGCATCACGACACCCGGCCGGTCGATCGACGCGACCGGCGGTGCCGTTGAGGTGCGCACGACCGGCCGGCACGATCCCTGCGTGGGACTGCGCGCGACGCCGATCGCCGAGGCCATGCTCGCGCTGGTATTGATGGACCACTGGCTGCGCCACCGCGCCCAGAACGCGGACGTCGTTCCGGATACGCCGCGTCTGCCGGGCGAGATCGCCTAAGACCATGCCGGCGCCATCCGCAGGCATCGCCCGCCTGCACGGTCGGCTGGCCGCGTTCTATTTCTTCTACTACGCGACGGTGGGTGCGTTCCTGCCGTACTGGGCGTCATATCTGCAGGCGCGCGGTTTTACCGCCGTGCAAATGGGCCTTGCCTTCGCGTTGATGGGGGTGATGCGCACCCTGGTGCCGCTGGCCTGGGGATGGTGGGCCGACCACAGCGGTCGACGCATCGGTCTGATCCGCTGGGCCGCGGTCGCGGCACTGTTGACCTTCATGGCGATTCCGTTCGTCGATGGGGTGCTCTGGATCGGCGCGCTGATGATCGGATACACCCTGTTCTGGCACGCCTTGCTGCCGCAATTCGAGGTCGTGGCCCTGGCCCATCTGCAGGCAAGCGGTGGCGATTACAGCCGCGTGCGGTTGTGGGGGTCGGTCGGTTTCGTCGTCGCGGTCATGGGCCTGGGCTGGGCCCTGGATTGGACCGGCATCCTGTGGTTGCCCTGGCTGGTGGGTGCGTTCTGGCTGGGGATGGCGATTGCGACCTGGTTTGTGCCCGAGTCCCCGCGGCTGCATCCGCTCGATGCGCCGCGCAGCGCGGTGCAGGACGTGCTGCGCCGTCCACAGGTGCTGGCCTTGCTGGTGGCCTGTCTCGCCTCGCAGCTGAGTTTCGCGCCGTATTACAACTTCTTCACGCTTTTTCTGGAGACACACGGCTACAGCCGTGGTGCGGCCGGCATGCTGTGGAGCATCGGGGTGCTCGCCGAGATCGCTTTGTTCGTCTTCATTGGGCGCGTGCTCGTCCACGTTGGTGCGCGTGCACTGATGCTGGCGGCCCTGATGGCGACGGCGCTGCGGTGGTGCCTCACGGCGGCTGCGGTCGATGCCTGGCCGGTTCTGGTCGCCGCACAGCTCTCCCATGCGGTGACTTTCGGGGCTTATCACGTCGTCGCGATGCACTACGTGCAGCGGCTGTTTCCCGCCGACCTGCAGGGGCGCGCGCAAGCCATCTACAACGCCGTGGCCTATGGCATCGGTGGCTCGATCGGCAGTCTCGCCGCCGGCTATGTGTGGGAGCACATCGCGCCGGAGGCGGTGTTTTATGCGGCGGGTGCCGTGGCTCTGGGGGGATGGTGGGTGGCGTGGCGCTGGCTGCCTGCGACACGCGCCTGAAGGCTCACGACGTGTCGCAGGCGATACGGTCTGCGCGGCGGCGCCCCTGTGCAGGAGACGGTCGTGGCGGGGTGCGGCGGCGCAGTTGCAGACGCATCAGCGTGAGGCGATCGCGCAGGCTTGCCCAGAAGCTCTCGCGGCATAGCCGCAGCCCGATCGCGCCGGCCGGTGTCAGCCGATACCAGGGCTGTCCGTCCACGACCGTGCGGTCGAGCCAGCGCAGTGCGTATAGATGTTCGATGATTTTCTCAAGATCATCGGTGCGCAGCCCCGTCAGCCTCCAGACCTGCACCAGATCGTGATGGCTCATCGGCATTCCGGGATCGAGCCGTTCCCCGAGCGCGCGGGCGAGCGCGGACTGCAGTGTGGTATGCGTGATTTTCATCGTCGATGCGCCGATGACTGTGCTGGTTTTCGGCGCGGCCGTCGGAATCTTTAAGCTGAACGGTGCTGCGCGGCCGCCGGAAGGAGATCGAGCAGGGCCAGTGCGGCGCGGGACGGCGTACGCTGGCGGTGACGGACGACACCGAGCATGCGCTCCATCTTCAGGCCGGGGATGGCGAGCACCCGCAGCGTGCGATCGGCCATCGACAGAGGGAGCACGCTCCAGCCCAGCCCGATGCCGACGAGCATCTTCAGCGTCTCCAGATAGTTGGTTGCAAGCCGCACGCGCGGTTCGAGGCCGTGCTGGCGCAGGGCTTGGCGGACGATGCGATGGGTGTACGTGGCTTCGTCGGGCAGGACGGCCGGATGTTCGGCCAGTTGCGCCAGCGCAAGGCGCCTGAGTCTGGCCAGCGGATGGTGTGGCGAGACGACCACGGCCAGCGGATCCGGCCACACCGGACGCGCATCCAAATTGGGGATGGGAACCAGGGGCAGGGTGACGATGCCCAGTTCCAGTTTGCCGCCGAGCACGGCCTCGCAGGCCACTTCCGAATCCATGAAGTGCAGATCGAGGTCTACTTGCGGATAACGCTGGGCAAAGGTGCTGAGGACCGGTGGCAGACGGTGCAGGCCGATGTGGTGGCTGGTGCCGATCGACAGCCGTCCGCGCACTTCGCCGGCGAGCTGCGACAGCGCGCGCCGGCCGTCCTCGATGTCCTGCAAGACCTTGCGCGCATACGGCAGCAAGGCACGCCCGGCATCGGTGAGCAGCACCTGACGGCCGACGCGGTCGAACAGCGGTGTTGCGATCTGCGCTTCGAGCGCCTGGATGCGCTTGCTCACCGCGGGTTGCGACAGATGCAAGGCCTGCGCGGCGGCGGTGAACGAGCCGGTGTCGGCGACCTCGACGAAGGCCGCGAGTAGCTGGGTATCCATGTCGGCGGTTCAATCCATTCTCATGAGGCATTCTAAAGATGAAAACGATTCATTGGAGTAATTTGTTTTCCCTGCTTAAGATGCGCGCCTCTTGCGGGTAAGTCCGGTGTGTACCATGGGCAGAACGCTGTACGACAAGATCTGGGATGCGCACGTCGTCAAGGAGTTTGGCGACGGTTCGGCGTTGATTTACATCGATCGTCATCTGGTGCACGAGGTGACCAGCCCACAGGCGTTCGACGGTCTGCGCCTGAACGGACGCAAACCCTGGCGGGTGGCGGCGAATCTGGCTGTTGCCGACCACAACGTGCCGACCACGGCGGACCGGATCCGCGGTATCCGCGATCCGATTTCGCGTGCGCAGGTCGAAGCCCTCGATGCCAATTGCGCGGAGTTTGGCATCACCGAATTTCGCATGAACGATCCGCGCCAGGGCATCGTCCATGTCGTCGGCCCGGAGCAGGGAGCGACGCTGCCGGGCATGACCGTGGTCTGCGGCGATTCCCACACGTCGACGCACGGAGCCTTCGGCGCGCTCGCGTTCGGCATCGGTACCAGCGAGGTCGAACACGTGCTGGCCACCCAGACCCTGGTGCTCAAGAAAGCCAAGGCGATGCGGATCCGTGTCGATGGGGAGGTGGGTGTTGGCATCACCGCCAAGGACATTGCGCTGGCCATCATTGGATCCATCGGTACCGCTGGCGGCACCGGTTATGTCATCGAGTATGCGGGCACCGCGATCGAAGCGCTGTCGATGGAGGGGCGCATGACCCTGTGCAACATGGCCATCGAAAGCGGGGCGCGTGCGGGCCTGGTGGCCGTCGATGACAAGACCATCGCCTATGTCAAAGGTCGGCCCTACGCGCCGAAAGCCCAGTACTGGGATGCCGCCGTGGCAAGCTGGCGGCAGCTGCACAGTGATCCGGATGCCCGTTTCGATGCCGAGGTCGTGCTTGATGCGCGCTCGATCGAGCCGCAGGTGACCTGGGGAACCTCGCCGGAGATGGTCGTCCCGGTTTCCGCGCGCGTGCCGGATCCGGCGCGTGAGGCCGATCCGGTCAAGCGCAGCGGCATGGAAAAAGCACTGGCCTATATGGGGCTTGCCCCGAACACGCCGATCACCGATATCCGCATCGACAAGGTGTTCATCGGCTCTTGCACCAATTCACGCATCGAGGATTTGCGCGCGGCCGCCGCCATCGTCAAGGGTCGGCGCAAAGCGCCTCATGTGAAACTGGCGCTGGTCGTGCCCGGTTCGGGACTGGTCAAGGCCCAGGCCGAAGCCGAAGGCCTTCACCACATCTTCCTCGATGCCGGTTTTGAATGGCGCGAACCGGGCTGCTCGATGTGCCTGGCGATGAATGCCGACCGTCTTGAACCGGGCGAGCGCTGCGCATCGACATCCAATCGCAACTTCGAAGGCCGCCAGGGTCAGGGTGGCCGTACCCACCTAGTGTCACCGGCCATGGCCGCTGCGGCGGCGATTGCAGGCCATTTCGTCGACGTCCGGAGCATGCACTGATGCGCGCCTTTACCGTCGTTACGTCCAAGGTGCTGCCGCTCGATCGCGCCAATGTCGATACCGATGCGATCATTCCCAAGCAGTATCTGAAATCGATCCGCCGCACCGGCTTTGGCCCGTTTTTGTTCGACGACTGGCGTTATCTCGATCCCGGAACGCTCGAAATCGACCCGGCGACGCGTCGGCCCAACCCCGAGTTCGTGCTCAACGATCCCCGGCACGCCGGTGCGCAGATTCTGGTCGCGCGCGACAACTTTGGCTGTGGTTCTTCGCGCGAGCACGCAGTGTGGGCGCTCGATGACTACGGTTTCCGGGCCGTGATCGCCCCGAGCTTTGCCGACATCTTCTACTCGAACTGCTTCAAGAACGGCCTGTTGCCGGTCGTTCTCACCGCCGAGGAGGTACAGGCGATTTTCGAGTGTGTCGCGGCCGATGCCGATGCGCTGTTCACGATTGATCTGCCGGCGCAGACGGTGCGTTTGCCCTGCGGCCGGGTCTGCCGGTTCGACATCCATCCCCATCACAAGCACAACCTGATCAACGGTCTGGACGAAATCGGCCTGACGCTTGCTCATGCCGACGCGATCAAGGCATACGAGGCCAAGCGGCGGCGCGAGGCTCCCTGGCTGTTCGAATGACGACACCTGAAACAATGAAAAACATCCTCATCCTCCCGGGCGACTACATCGGCCCGGAAGTCATGGCCGAGGCCGTGAAAGTGCTCGAGGTCTTCAAGGCGGAAGGCGAGCCGATCGCATGGTCGTTCGGTCATCTCGGCGGCGCCGCCTATGAAGCCGAAGGCCATCCCTATCCCCCATCGACCCAGCAAGCCGCGCGTGCCGCCGATGCGATTCTGATGGGCGCAGTCGGCGGACCCAAATACGACGGGCTGCCGCGCGCGGTACGCCCGGAGCAGGGCATTCTCGGCATCCGCAAGGATCTGGGTTTGTTCGCCAACCTGCGCCCGGCACTGGCCTACGAGGCGCTCGCTGCGGCCTCACCGCTCAAGCCGGAGCTGATCGCAGGTTTGGACGTGCTGATCGTCCGTGAACTGACGGGCGATATCTACTTCGGACAGCCGCGCGGCCGGCGCAAGACCGCCGATGGGCACGACGAAGGCTATGACACCATGCACTACAGCGTGCCGGAGATCGAACGCATCGCCCACGTCGCCTTCCAGGCGGCGCGCAAGCGCCGGCGGCGGCTGTGCTCGGTGGACAAGGAAAACGTGCTCGAGACCTCGCGGCTGTGGCGCGAGGTGATGATCCGTGTCGGCCGGGATTATCCCGATGTCGAGCTCACGCACTTGTACGTGGACAACGCGGCGATGCAGCTCATCAAGAATCCGCGACAGTTCGACGTGATCGTCACCGGCAATCTGTTCGGCGATATCCTCTCCGACGAGGCTTCGCAGCTCGCGGGTTCGATCGGCATGCTGCCGTCGGCCTCGCTCGACGCAAACAACAAGGGTTTGTACGAGCCGATCCACGGCAGCGCGCCGGACATTGCCGGTCAGAACAAGGCCAATCCGCTGGCGATGATTCTGTCGGTGGGCATGATGTTCAAATACAGTTTCGGTCGCACCGATCTCGCCGACCGCATCGATGCCGCAGTGCGCAAGGTGTTGCAGGACGGCAAGCGCACGGGCGATATCGCACAGCCGGGCGAGCCGGTCATCGGCACGCAGGAAATGGGTGCGGCCGTCGTCGATGCATTGAGGACTTCGAAATGACAAAAGTTGGAATGGTGGGCTGGCGTGGGATGGTCGGATCCGTGCTGATGCAGCGCATGCAGGAGGAAAACGATTTTGCGCTGATCGAACCGTATTTCTTTTCGACCTCTGCGGTCGGAGCGGCCGGTCCGAAGATCGCTGGCCGCGAGACGCCGGCGCTTCTGGATGCGAACAGCATCGATGCGCTCGCCGCGATGGATGTGATCATCACCTGCCAGGGCGGTGATTACACGCACGCGGTATTTCCGAAGCTGCGTGAAAGCGGCTGGAAGGGTTACTGGATCGATGCGGCCAGTGCGCTGCGGATGAGAGACGATGCGGTGATCGTCCTCGATCCGGTCAACCGGCCGGTGATCGAGCAGGCGCTCGCGCGCGGCGTCAGGAACTACATCGGCGGGAACTGCACGGTGTCGCTGATGCTGATGGCGGTCGGTGCGCTCTACAAAGCCGATCTGGTCGAGTGGATGACTGCGATGACGTATCAGGCGGCATCCGGCGCGGGGGCGGCCAACATGCGCGAGCTGCTGGTGCAGATGGGCATGCTCGAGCGCGCGGTCGCCGGCGAGCTCGCGGATCCGGCCGCGGCGATTCTCGACATCGACCGCAAGGTTGCATCCGTGCAGCGCAGCGCCGATTTTCCGACGCAGCAATTCGGCGTGCCCCTGGCAGGATCGCTGATCCCCTACATCGACAAGCCGCTCGACAACGGTCAGTCCAGGGAAGAATGGAAGGGCCAGGCCGAAACCAACAAGATTCTCGGCCGCGAGACGCATCCGGTGCCGGTCGATGGCATCTGTGTGCGTGTCGGCGCGATGCGCTGCCATTCGCAGGCTCTGACGATCAAGCTCAAGCGCGACGTGCCGCTGGCCGAGATCGAGGCGATGATCCGCGCCGACAACCCCTGGGTTCGTGTCGTCCCCAATACGCGGGAGGATTCGATCAGGCATTTGACGCCGGTTGCGGTGACCGGAACCCTGCAGGTTGCCGTCGGCCGCCTGCGCAAGCTCAACATGGGGCCGACTTATCTCGGTGCGTTCACCGTCGGCGATCAGCTCCTGTGGGGAGCGGCCGAGCCTTTGCGGCGCATGCTGCGCATCCTGCTCGAGCATCACGGCTAGAATCGCCGGCATGCCCTGCACGCTGCTCTGAAAGTCCGATGAGTCGTCGTTTCGATGTGGCCGTGCTCGGCGCCGACAGTGTCATCGGCCATGCCCTGCTGGAACTGATCGCGGAGCGTCGTTTCCCGGTTGGTGAAATAAGCGCTCTGGCGCTCGGTGCCGAGCAGGGTGCGAGTGTGGATTTCGCCGGCACGACGCTGATGCTCGACGATGCCACGGCTTTCGATTTCACCCAGGCGCAGCTGTGTTTCCTGGCCTCCGATGACCCGCGGCTCGCGGCCCAGGCCGAACGCGCCGCCGACGCCGGCTGTGTCGTCATCGATGCCGGCGGCACCCTGTGGCGCGATCCAGAGATCCCCCGCGTCGTGCCGGAAATCAACGCACCGGCTTTGCGCGGCTTCCAGGCGCGCGGCATCGTCGCCGCTCCAGATGCCCTCGTCGTCCCCTTGGCGCTGGCACTGGCACCCTTACACCGTCTGGCCGGCATCCGCCGCATCGCGGCCACCGCCATCGTGCCGGTGTCCGATGCCGGCCGCCTGGCCTTCGAGGATCTCGCACGCGAGACCGTGGCGCTGCTCAATGCGCGCCATTACGAGCGGCGTCATTTTCCGCAGCAGATCGCTTTCAATCTCATCGGTCAGATCGGCCCGGCCGGTGCAGGCGGTGCGACCGAGCGCGAGCGGCGCGTCATCGATGATCTGCGTGCACTGTTAGACACCCCGGAACTGGCCGTCGGTTTGACGGTTGTCCAGGGGGCGGTGTTTTATGGTTACGCGCTGGCAGTGGAAGTGCAGCTGGCTGCGGCGCAGGATTTCGATGCGATCGTCCAGGCTCTGCGCACGGCGCCAGGTCTGGAATTGATCGACAGCCTAGAGGCCGCGGATTGTCCGTCGCCGGTCACCGACGCCACCAGCACGGAGGCGGTCCGCCTGGCACGCCTGCGTCCCGGCAGCGCTGCCGATACGGTGATGTTCTGGCTCACCGCCGACAACGTACGCCGCGCCGCGGCCCTGAATGCGCTCGCATCCGCCGAGATCCTGGTTCGCGAGCACCTCTGAAATTCGCCCAAGGCGTGTTGCCGTATCGATAATTCATCGGGTATAAAAGGGTTTATACGCGTAAATTCACTTGCCGCATGAATACCCATGCCGCGCGGCAAGCAGGCTGGAACCGGAGACTTTATGAGGCGCTCGTTCCCACGTATGGCGGCACTGTTCGCAGCGGGATGGATGTCTGCCGCCGCCGCGTTGGGCTTGGGCGACATCGATGTCCGCTCGCGTCTGAATCAGCGCTTCTCAGCCACGATTCCGCTGACATCGACGAGCGCTGCAGAGCTGCAGACCCTTAAGATCGGCCTGGCCAGCAATGCCGAATTCGCCAAGGCTGGCATCGAACGGCCGGCGTATTTGTCTTCGCTCAAGTTCGAGGTGAAGACCGACGGCGTTCCGCGCATCGAGATCACCAGCGATCAGCCTGCGCGCGAACCTTTCCTGACCTTGCTGCTCGAGGTCAGCAGTGGAGGCAACCGCCTGCTCCGTGAGTACACGGTCTTTCTCGATCCGCCGGATTACACCGCGCCGGAGGCCGCCGCCGTCACGTTTTATGAAACTGCGGCCGAAGCTGCCGCCAAGGCCGAGCGCGGCGTCCCACCGCCGGAGGTACGATCGAGCGCGCCTGCTTCGGCAAAGACGATGCAGCCGGATCAGGCGCAGCCGCGTGCCGCTCCGGCTCCGATTCCACAAGAGCCCGTAGTCGCGGGCAGCCAATACGGGCCGGTGCGGGCAGCCGAGACACTGTGGAGCATTGCCACGCGCCTGCGCCCGCCGTCGGCGACGATGGATCAGGTGCTGCTCGCCCTCTACCGGACCAATCCCCAGGCCTTCGATGGCGGTATCGATGGCTTGCTCAAAGGCGCCATGCTCAAGGTGCCGTCGGCCGAGGCCATCACCGCCCTCGACCCGGCCGAGGCGCGCGCCGAAGTCCAGCGTCTGCGCGGTGTGCCGAAACCGGCTGCGACCGCGGCTGTTGTGCCGCGCCGCCCGCCCGCCGTTCCCGAGCCCGTACACGCAGCGCCGGTGGCCGAACCAGCGCCTGCCGCCGCTACGCTTTCCGTGCCGGCTCCGGCGGCGTCGAATGCACCTCCGCCGGAGCCGCCGGCTGCGGAAGAACCGGCGTCCGTCATGCCGACGGAACCGGTATCCAGCACCAACAGCGCCGCTGTGGCGGCTTCTTCCGCACCCCAAACCTCCGAAACCGCGCAGCCGGTAGCGGAGGCGGCCGCTTCGCCGGCGCCACAGGCGGCAACCCCGGCCGCACAGGACGACACACCGCCCGCATCCGAGCCGCCACAGGAAGAATCTTTGAACAGCGGCACATCCGCAGCGAGGGAATCCGGGCTGATCGAGACCTTGCTATTGCCGCTGATCGGCGGGCTGCTCATCGTCGGCGCGCTGGGTTATTTGCTGTCGCGGGTGTTGGCGCGGCGCAGGGCCGGCGGTCAGGCCGCACCCTCGCCGGCGCGCAATGCCCCGGTGCACAAGCCTGCGGTGGTGCCCAGGCCGGCGGCTGCTGCATCTGCCGCTGCCGCCGCGGCACCGGCGGCGCGCAGCGTCGAGGAGGAGATCCAGGCCCTGCAAGAAGCGCTGGACCAGGAGGAGGCCGCGCAAACCCAGCGCACTGGCCTCCAGCCCGCCGCGACGCAACAGATCCGCACCCAGCAGCTTCATCCGCAGCCGGCCGCTACGCCCCCTTCGGCGGCGGTGCCGGCCGGTGTTCCCGCCGACTCCGCAGGCGCGGCGACCGAGGCAGTCGATTTCGATCTGACCGGCCAGTTCGAGGCGCAGACGGTCCAGATCAATCTGGACGCCAATGACCCCGTGTCCGAGGCCGACTTCCATCTCGCATACGGCTTGTACGACGAAGCTGCGCTCTTGCTCCGGCAGGCTGCCGAAAAAGAACCTCATCGCGCGGATATCCGTCTCAAGCTACTCGAGACCTACTTTGCCGCTGGCAGGAAAGCCGAGTTCCAAGAAGCCGCGGCGGCAGCCCGTGCCCTGCTGTCGGCGGCGGACTGGCAGAAGGTCACCATCATGGGCCAGCAACTGGCGCCGGATTCCCCTTTGTTTGGCGAGCCGGCAGGGGTAGCGGCGGAGGCATCGGTCGATCTCGATCTCGGAAGCCCCGCCGAGCCGGCAGACGCGGCCGAGCCGGCGCGTGCGGCCGAGCCGGTGCTCGATTTCAGGCTCGATGAGTTCGATGCGCCCAAGCTCGATGAGCCCAAGCTAGATCTGGCCACGACGGACAAGGCCGAGATGCTGGAGTTCGATTTGAGCCAGTTCGATCTTGCCGAGCCGGCAGCGGCAGCCCCCGCTGCCGGCCGCGACGAAGCCCGCAGCCTGGATTTCGATCTGGATACCATCAGTCTCGATACCGAGCCGCCCAAGCCGCAGAGCGCCGAGGTGGCTGCGCCGCAGCGTCCGCTGGATGAGGCACTGGCCGCCGAGGTCGCGGACATCAAGCTCGACGATATCGATCTGGCCGACATGCCGATCGAGGGGGGCGGGGCGGTGGGTGACGAGACCAGCACCAAGCTCGATCTCGCGCGGGCGTATGTCGATATGGGGGACAACGAGATGGCGCGCGCGCTGCTCGACGAGGTCGTCCAGCACGGCAACGCGCAGCAGAAGCAGCAAGCCCAGGCGTTGATCGCCCGTCTGGCCTGATTTTTCTGCCCGGGGAGCGGATGCATCCCGCTGTCCGCCTGCTGTGCCTGATGGCGCTTTCATCCGCGCTGCCGGCCATGAGCCTTCATGCCCTTGCGGCATTGTGTGCAGCCGGGATACTCGCCTATTGGAGGCTGGTGCCGTCGGCGATGAGCCGTCTGGCGAGTGGAGTTTGGCGTCTGCGCTGGCTGTTGCTGGCCATTTTCGTGCTCTATGTCGGGTTCACGCCAGGTGAACCCCTGCTGCCGGCGCTGCCGGGATTGAGCCGCGAAGGATTCGCAGAGGGCATCCGCCGTGCGCTGGTGCTGATCGACCTGCTCGTATGCGTGTATCTGCTGCTGGCGGTCACCCCGGTGGCGGATTTGATCGGGGCCATCGCGCTGTTGCTCGCACCATTGCGGATCCTCGGCGTGGATCCGCGGCGTATCGGTCTGCGCGTCGCGCTGGCGCTGGAGGGCGTCGGGGAAATGCAGGCGCGGCTCAAGCGGGCCGGGCGGATCGAAGACGGTGCCTGGGCTGCCCGTGCGGCGCGGCTGATCGCAGATATCGAATCGGGCGCGGAAGGCCCGACCGCAGCCGTGTCCATGCCGCCGATGCGCCGGCCGCGCTGGTGGGAGTGGCTGCTACCGCTGGCTTTGCTGGGAGGGCTGCACACGTGGACGCCCTGATCCGCTATGCCGCTGGTGTGGAGTACCTCGGCAGCGGTTTCTCCGGTTGGCAGGGACTGCGGGGGCGGCGCACCGTGCAGGGCGAGCTGGAGCGCGCGCTGTCGGCGGTGGCCGCACATGCCCTGGTCGCGACCGCGGCCGGCCGGACCGATGCCGGCGTGCATGCCGTGCAGCAGGTGATCCACTTCGATTCACCGGCTCCGCGCAGCGAGTATGCCTGGCTGCTGGGGGCGAATACGCATCTGCCGCCCGATCTGAGTCTGCGCTGGATTCGTCCGGTGAGGGCGGAGTTCCACGCCCGATACAGCGCCGTGCGTCGGCACTATCGCTACGTGATCCACAATCACCGCGCGCGCAGTGCATTGCTGCGCCAGCGCGTCGGTTGGTGGCCGCAACCGCTGGATGCCGATGCCATGCATGCCGCGGCGCGTTGTCTGCTCGGCGAGCAGGATTTTTCAGCGTTCCGCGACGCCGAATGCCAGTCGCCGACGCCCATGCGCCGGCTCGACCGCATCGAGGTGCGCCGGCGCGGTGATTTCGTGGTCATCGACATCAGCGGCAATGCCTTTTTGCATCACATGGTGCGCAATATCACCGGCACGCTTGCGCTCGTCGGACTGGGCAAGCGGCCGGTGGAATGGGTCGCCGAGGTGCTGGCTTCGCGCGATCGCCGGCGCGCCGGCATGACGGCGCCTGCGGATGGGCTCTATTTCGTGGGTCCGGAATATCCGGCAGAATTCGCGCTTCCTGCTCCTCCCCAGCCCTGGTTTCCGGCCTAGTGACCCGAACGCGCATCAAGTTCTGTGGGATCCGCCGCAAGCAGGACGCCGAGCTGGCGGTCGATCTGGGTGTGGATGCACTGGGCTTCGTGCTGGTGCCGCGCAGCAAGCGTTATATCGATCCCGGCCGTGCCGCAGTCATCCGCGCGGGACTGCCGCCGTTCGTGACCGTCGTGGCCCTGTTCATGGATGCCGATGCCGGCGAAGTGCAGACGGCCATCGATGCACTGCGTCCGGACGTCGTGCAGTTCCACGGCCGTGAGGATGCGGCGTTCTGCGCGAGCTTCGGCCTGCCTTACATCAAGGCGGTGGCGATGAGCGGGCCGACGGATCTTTCACGCACGGCGCGACAGTTCCGCAGCGCGCAGGCCTTGTTGCTTGATGCCCATGCGCCGGGTGCGATGGGGGGCAGCGGCAAGACCTTCGACTGGTCGTGCATCAAGCCAGTGGGCTTGCCGCTGGTTCTCGCCGGGGGGCTGACGGCCGACAACGTCGGCCGGGCGGTGCGCACGGTGCGTCCGTATGCGGTCGATGTGTCCAGCGGCATCGAACGCCGTCCCGGCGTCAAGGATCCGGAGCGGATGCGCGCATTCGTGCGCGCGGTGCGCCGCGCCGACGGGGCGCGTCGATGAAGAGGTCTTGCATACACCGGCTGCGCTGCTGATCCCGGCTGCCGATGATTCCATTGATGAAGTACGCATCATGAACTACCGCTATCCAGACGCCCGCGGGCATTTCGGTCCCTACGGTGGCCAGTTCGTTTCCGAAACCTTGATGGAACCGCTGCGGCGGCTGGAAGCGGCTTATATGCGGCTCAAGGACGATCCTGACTTCTTGCGCGAGTTCGACGAGGATTTACGCGACTATGTCGGGCGGCCGTCGCCGCTGTATCACGCGCGGCATCTGACGCAGCGTTGGGGCGGGGCGCAGATCTGGCTCAAGCGCGAGGACCTCAATCACACGGGCGCACACAAGATCAACAACACGGTTGGCCAGGCGCTGCTTGCGAAATATCTCGGCAAGACCCGCATCATCGCCGAGACCGGTGCCGGTCAGCACGGGGTGGCTTCGGCGACGATCGCGGCGCGTCTGGATCTGAAATGTGTCGTCTACATGGGCGAGGAGGACGTGCAGCGCCAGTCGCCGAACGTCTATCGCATGAAACTGCTCGGCGCCGAGGTGGTGCCTGTGAGAAGCGGGACGAAAACCCTCAAGGACGCGATGAACGAAGCCTTGCGCGACTGGGTCACCAACGTGGATGACACGTTCTATGTCATCGGTACGGTGGCCGGCCCGCATCCGTATCCGATGCTGGTGCGCGATTTCCAGTCGGTGATCGGCCGTGAGGTGATCGCACAGAGCCGTGAAAAGATCGGCCGTCTGCCGGATGCGCTGGTCGCCTGCGTCGGCGGTGGATCCAATGCGATCGGCTTGTTCTACCCCTTCATCGACGAAGCCGGTGTGGCGATGTACGGTGTCGAGGCCGGCGGCCGCGGGCTGCAGACGTCCGAACATGCCGCGCCGCTGTCAGCCGGCAAGCCGGGCGTGCTGCACGGCAACCGCACTTACATCATGGCCGATGCCAATGGCCAGATCCTGCCGACGCATTCGATTTCGGCGGGGCTCGATTATCCCGGCGTGGGACCGGAGCATGCCTGGCTCAAGGATAGCGGGCGCGTCACTTACACGGCGGTGACCGACGACGAGGCGCTGGCCGCCTTCCATGAGCTCACCCGCACCGAGGGCATCATTCCCGCGCTCGAATCCGCGCACGCGATTGCCTACGCCAGGCAGCTCGCGCCACGCCTCGGCGCCGACCGGCACATCGTCGTCAATCTGTCCGGGCGCGGCGACAAAGACATCTTCACCATCGCCAAGCTCGAAGGAATTCAGCTGACATGAGCAGCCGATTGCAGCAGACGTTTGCCGCGCTCGCCGTTGCCCGACGCAAAGCGCTGATCCCGTACATCACCGCCGGCGATCCGGCGCCGGAGCATACGGTTGCGCTCATGCACGCGCTGGTGCGCGGTGGCGCCGACGTGATCGAACTGGGCGTTCCATTTTCCGATCCGATGGCCGACGGCCCGGTGATCCAGCTCGCCTGCGAGCGTGCGCTCAAGCACGGCACCGGGCTTGCCGACATCCTCGATCAGGTTGCCGAATTCCGGCGCGACGATGTACGTACCCCGGTCGTGCTCATGGGGTATCTGAATCCGATCGAGACGTACGGAGTGGCGGCATTTGCGCGCCGCGCGCGCGAGGTCGGCGTCGATGGGGTGCTGATCGTGGATCTGGCCATCGAGGAGGCACCGGATTATCTGCCGGAGCTGCGCGCCCACGGGCTCGATTGCATCTTTCTGCTCGCACCGACCAGTCCGGAGGCTCGCATCGAAACCATCGCCCGTGCCGCGAGCGGGTATCTCTATTACGTCTCGCTCAAAGGCGTGACCGGCGCATCGAGTCTCGACGTCGCCAGCGTCGCCGAGAAGCTGGCCATGATCCGCCGGCATACGGCCTTGCCGCTCGCGGTGGGATTCGGGATCCGCAATGCGGCGGCGGCGCGCGCGATCGCGCAGGTGGCGGACGGCGTCGTCGTCGGCAGCGCGCTCGTCGCCGAAATCGAGCGGCTTGCCGATCAGCCCGAGCGGATCGTACCGACGCTTACGGAGCGCTTGCGCGAACTGCGGCGGGCGCTGGATGATGCGTCGTCGGAATGATCCAGTTGACCGGCCGGTGGCGTGTCCGGCCGGCGCGCTACCATTGCCGAGGTTCCCGCTACCGTATTCGTCTCCGGACCTATGAGTTGGCTCGACAAGATCGCCGGTTCCAAGCTGCTGTCCAGCGGATCGCGCAAGCGTAACGTCCCGGAAGGGCTGTGGACCAAGTGCGAAAGCTGCCAGTCCGTGCTGTATCGCGCCGAGCTGGAGCGTACGCTCGAGGTGTGCCCCAAATGTGGCGCGCACCACGCGATCACGGCGCGTCAGCGTCTCGATCACTTCCTCGATCCCGAGCCGCGGCACGAGCTTGGCACCGAGATTGCCCCCAAGGATCCGCTCAAATTCAAGGACAGCCGCAAGTACACCGAGCGTCTGCGCGAGGCGCAGGCCGAGACCAACGAAAAAGACGCCTTGGTGGTGATACGCGGGCAGTTGATGGGATTGCCGCTGGTGGCCTGCGCCTTTGAATTCGGCTTCATGGGCGGATCGATGGGCAGCGTCGTCGGTGAGAAATTCGTGCGCGGCGTCAACGCCTGTCTCGAATTCGGCATTCCGCTGGTCTGTTTCCACGCTTCCGGCGGCGCGCGCATGCAGGAATCGCTGTTTTCACTGATGCAGATGGCCAAGACCGCGGCTGCGCTGACCAAACTCGCCGAGCGCGGTCTGCCGTACATCTCCGTGCTGACCCATCCGACGATGGGCGGTGTTTCCGCGAGTTTTGCGATGCTTGGTGACATCCACATCGCCGAACCCAAGGCCCTGATCGGTTTTGCCGGCCCGCGCGTGATCGAGCAGACCGTGCGGCAGAAGTTGCCGGAGGGCTTCCAGCGCGCCGAGTTCCTGCTGGAGAAAGGGGCGATCGACATGATCGTCGACCGGCGCGAGATGCGTGAACGCATTTACCGCCTGCTTGCGATGCTGACGCATTTTTCACCCAGCATCAGCGACTCTTGACTCTGCACCTTGCGGCGCGTGGCAGCGACACCAGCAGGTTTTAACGATCAGCGCCGTGCGCCTTGACGTACCGACGGCATGACGGTCCGGACACTCGAAGACTGGTTGCGCTGGCAGGAAACCCTGCATCCACGCAGCATCGAACTCGGCCTTGAGCGCGTGCGCACCGTGGCCGCGCGCCTGCACCTGCCCGATCCGCGTCCCGTGACGCTGACGATCGCCGGGACCAATGGCAAAGGCTCGAGTGCGCACCTGGCCGCGTTGATTTACCGCGAAGCCGGTTACCGGGTCGGTCTGTATACCTCGCCCCATCTGCTGCGCTACAACGAGCGGGTGCGTATCGACGGTGTCGAGGCTACCGATGCCGAGTTGTGCGCGGCCTTCGAGGCCGTCGAGCAGGCGCGGGGCGAGTGTGCGCTCACGTATTTCGAATTCGGCACGCTGGCGGCACTGTGGCTGTTTCGCGAACACAAGGTCGATGTCCAGGTCCTGGAAGTCGGGCTCGGTGGGCGGCTGGATGCGGTCAATCTGGTCGATGCCGATACTGCGCTCATCACCAGCATCGGACTCGATCATCTCGACTGGCTCGGCCCGGATCGGGAGAGCATCGCGCGCGAAAAAGCCGGTGTCTTCCGCCCGGACCGGCCGGCGATCGTCGCCGAGCCTGATCCACCGCGCAGCCTGTTCGACGTGGCTACGGCAGTCGCTGCGCCGCTGCGGCTGATCGGCCGCGATTTTCGTATCCATGCGCACGATGCCGGTTTCGACTGGCAGGGTCGGGCGTGGACGTTGCATGCGCTGCCGCGGCCGGGGATTCCCGGCGAGGCGCAATTGCGTAATGCCGCCGGCGTGCTCGCGGCCATCGAGGCCCTGGCATCCCGCCGGCCGGTCGGCGAAGACGCCATCCGGCGTGCGTTGCCGCGGCTATCCGTGCCGGGGCGCTGCGAGCTGCGCGGCAATGTCGTCCTCGACGTCGCCCACAACCACGAATCGGCGTTGGTGCTTGCGCAATACCTGGCGAGTCTGCCGACGGTAGCGCCGACGGTGCTCCTGCTCGGCATGCTCGCCGACAAGCCGCATGCGCGAATCTGGGAGGCGCTGGCTCCTTGCGTGGATGCCGCCGTGCTGGTGAGCCTGCCCGGTCCCAGGGGGCTTGCCGCCGCGGATCTCGCCCGTCGCCTGGGCGCCGTGCGGGTCGATCTGCACTGTTGTGCGACGATGGCCGAGGCCTTGGCGATAGCGCGTGGCCGCGCCGGTGCAAAGGGGCGGATCGTCGTGACCGGTTCGTTTCTCACCGTGGCGGCGGCCATGGGTGAGTTGCAGCGTCATGGATGAGATCATCAAGCGGCGGCTGGTCGGCGCGGGCCTTTTGCTGGCTGCGGCCTTCCTATTGGTGTCGGTGCTGCCGGAGCCCCATCTGGACAAGGCATTGGAGGAGGGCGTACCCGTCCTCACCATCGATCTGCGCAACCCGGATGCGCCGGCGGCAGGGCCGATCGAGCCGGCGGCTTCGACAGCCATTGCGCAGGCCAGCGAAGCGACCGCCCCTATGAGTGCTGGCGAGCCATCGCCGCCATCCGAAGCGGCTTCGCCACCGCCGCAAACCCCAGCCGCGCCGACGGCCCAGAACCAGCAGCCGGCACCGGAAACAAAGCAGCCGGAGCAGCGTCCGGCGCCGCAGCCGGCTGATCTGCCCGCCAGAGAACCGACCCGCGCGTCCCCGGCGGCCGCATCGACGGCGGGCAGGGAGGGGCGCTGGTGGGTGCAGATTGGCTCGTTCGCCGACATCGCCAACGCAAGGCAGGTGGAGGCACGTCTGCGCACGCTGGGCCAGCCGGTGATCGTCGCGCCGGTCGAGACGGACAAGGGCACACTTTATCGTGTGCGCGGCGGGCCGTATGCCGATGAGGCCGAGGCGCAATCCGCGCATGAGCAACTCATGCGCAGCGGCTATACCCAGGCGCGCATCGTCGGACCATAAGCGGCGCGGCGCAAGCCGGCGTTTGCACGGCACGGGTGATAAAATGATGCACCGCTGCCGTCTGGCCGCCGCATGAGCTGGGTCGATTACTGCATTCTGTTCATCTTCATCGTTTCGGTGTTCCTCGGCATCTGGCGCGGATTCACCCGGGAAGTGTTCAGCCTGCTGACCTGGATCGCGGCATTCGTGGCGGCCTGGCTGCTGGGGCCTTCGCTGTCGCCGCATCTGCAGCCCTGGCTCGGCGATTCCGTTCTGTGCGATGCGATGGCCTATGCGGCGACGTTCTTCATCGCCCTGTTTCTCGGCGCGCTCGTGACCCATTTTCTCGTCGTTGCCGTCCGTGACAGCCGTTTTTCGCCGGCAGACCGTACCCTCGGCGGCGGCTTGGGCCTGATCCGCGCCGTCATTGTCGTCACGCTGTTCGTGCTCGTTGCCGGCCGCATGGGAGCTGGCGAGGATCGCTGGTGGCAGCAATCCACGCTGATTCCGCACTTCGCACCGCTGGCGCGCGGTTTCGAGGCGCTCATCCCCGAGCGGTGGCTCGAGTTGCTCAAACCCACCGTCACTCCCAGTTCCTCTCCGGGCCAATAACCATGTGTGGAATCGCCGGCATCGTGAGTCAAAGCAGTGCGGTCAACGCCGAGCTGTTCGATGCGCTGACCATGCTCCAGCATCGCGGGCAGGATGCCGCCGGCATCATGACCAACGAGGGCCATCGCCTTTATCTGCGCAAGGACAACGGGCTCGTGCGCGATGTGTTCAACACCGACGAGCACATGGTCAAACTGCGTGGCCGCATGGGGATAGGGCATGTGCGCTATCCCACCGCTGGGTGTTCGACGTCGGCCGAGGCGCAGCCGTTCTACACCAATACGCCGTTTGGGATCTCGCTGTCGCACAACGGCAATCTCACCAATGCCGAGGAACTCAAGCAGGAGCTGTTCTTGCAGGACCGGCGACATCTCAACACCGAGTCCGATTCCGAGGTTCTGCTCAATGTCTTTGCCCACGAGCTGCTGCAGCGTGGCGCGCTGCGCCTTTCGCCGGAGGATGTATTCGCCGCCATCTCCGGCGTGCACCTGCGCTGTCGCGGTGCCTATGCCTGTGTGGCGATGATCACCGGCTATGGCATCGTCGGTTTCCGCGATCCGTATGGAATCCGTCCGGTCGTTTATGGCGTGCGGGAGACTCCAAACGGGCTCGATTACATGATCGCGTCCGAATCGGTTGCCCTCGATGCGCTCGGCTATGAAAAACTCGCCGACATCGCACCGGGCGAGGCCGTGCTGATCACCGCGGACGGCAAGCTTTACAAACGCCAGTGTGCGGCCAATCCGATCCACTCGCCGTGCATTTTCGAGCACGTCTATCTCGCCCGTCCGGACTCGGTGATGGACGATATCTACGTCTACAAGGCGCGCCTGCGCATGGGCGTCAAGCTTGCCGAGAAGATTCTGCGCGAGTGGCCGGATCATGACATCGACGTGGTCATCCCCATCCCCGACACCTCGCGGGTCGCCGGCGCGGAGCTCGCGATGCGTCTGGGTGTGAATTACCGCGAAGGCTTCATCAAGAACCGCTACATTGGCCGTACGTTCATCATGCCGGGGCAGGCGCAGCGCAAGAAATCCGTGCGCCAGAAGCTCAATCCGGTGGATCTCGAATTCCGCGGCAAGAACGTCCTGCTCGTCGATGACTCCATCGTGCGCGGGACGACGTCCAGAGAGATCATCGAGATGGCGCGCGAGGCCGGTGCGAAGAAGGTTTATTTCGCCTCGGCATCGCCGCCGGTGCGCTATCCGAACGTCTATGGGATCGACATGCCGACCAGCTCCGAGCTGATCGCGCATGGGCGCAGTGTCGAGGAGCTGGAGCGGCTGCTCGGCGCCGACCGCCTGATCTACCAGGATCTTGGGGATTTGATCGAGGCGGTGCGCGCCGGCAACCCGGCGATCACCCGCTTCGAATGTTCGGTGTTCACCGGCGAATACATCACCCAGGACGTGACCGCCGAATACTTAAGCCAGCTCGAGCTATTCCGCTCCGATTCGGCCAAGGCGGCACGCAGGCGCGCCGAGCAAACCGTCATCGAGCTGCCGAACAGCGTCTGAAAAGATCGGCCTGGTGGGCTTGAGCCGGGGTGGGTTTGGCCGTACCTTAGCACCCGCGCCGATTTGCCCCCGCTTGCGGGCGCGTAACAAATGCAGCTAAACGGCCAGCAAAGCCCGTTTCAGCATGCGCATGCTGGCGGGCTTTCTGATTTAGAGGACGGCATGAACGAATTCTTCGACCCCGAATGGGGCTTTTCCACCCGCGGCATTCGTGCAGCCGAGCCGCGCACGGCATTGCGCGAGCATTCGGCATCGATTTCGCTGACTTCGAGCTATGTGTTTTCCAGCGCAGCCGAAGCGGCCGCGGTGTTCCAGGGAGAGTTACCGGGTTACATCTATTCGCGCTTCACCAATCCGACAGTCGAGGCGTTCGAGCGCCGACTCGCGACGATGGAAGGCGGGCAGAGCTGCGTGGCCACTGCCAGTGGCATGGCGGCGATCCTGACGCTGTGCATGGCCCTGCTCAAGCAGGGTGATCACATCGTCGCTGCGCGCGGGTTGTTCGGTGCGACGATCAACCTGTTCAACACCGTGCTCGCCCGTTTCGGACTGTCGACGACGTATGTCGATATTGCCGACGTCGGCGCCTGGGAGGCAGCGATCCAGCCGAACACGCGGCTTTTGTTCGTCGAGACGCCCTCGAATCCGCTGTGCGAGCTCGCCGACATCGCGGCGCTTGCCGAGATTGCCCATCGTCACGGTGCGTTGTTGTGCGTGGACAACTGTTTTCTGACACCGGTCTTGCAGCGCCCGCTCGAACTGGGGGCCGATCTGGTGATCCATTCGGCGACGAAGTATCTCGATGGGCAGGGACGCTGCGTCGGCGGCGCCATCGTCGGTGATGCACAGCGGGTGGGCAAGGACGTGTTTGCATTCATGCGCACCGCCGGCCCGTGCCTGAGCCCGTTCAACGCCTGGGTGTTTCTCAAGGGTCTGGAAACGCTGGCGGTACGCATGAAGGCGCACTGCGACAATGCCCGCGCGCTCGCCGAGTGGCTGGAGGAGCAGCCGCAGGTCAAACGTGTGTATTACCCCGGGTTGGCCAGCCATCCGCAGCACGTACTCGCGCAAAAACAGCAGTCGGGCTATGGCGCCATCGTCAGCTTCGAACTCGACGGCGGCCGCGAGGCGGCGTGGAAGCTAATCGACAGCACCCGCCTGATTTCGATCACCGCCAATCTTGGTGACACACGCACGACGATCACCCATCCTGCGACGACCACCCACGGACGCATCACGCCAGAGGCGCGGGCTGCGGCCGGGATCGGCGAAGGTCTGGTCCGTGTGGCCGTTGGGCTCGAAGACATCGAGGACATCAAGGCCGATCTCGCACGCGGTCTGTCCTGATCCATGGCCGTGCGGTCCGCTGCGTTTGCCGCGCTCATCGAGACCGATCCGCTGCGCAAATGCGCCCTCGTTGCGGCCTTGACTGCCGGTGCGGTCGATCCACTGCCCCCCGATTGCGACTGGCACCGCGTCCCCGGCCGGCCTGCACGTCCGCCGCTGGTGCGGCCACGGGACGTACCGCGCCGGGGGCTGGGGAGCGCACAGGGGCGCGCAGCGCTGGTTCATGCGGTCGCGCATATCGAGTTCAATGCAATCAATCTCGCCCTCGATGCGGTCTGCCGTTTCGACGGCTTGCCGGATGCCTTCTATGCGGATTGGATCAGTGTCGCCCAGGACGAGGCACGACACTTCTGCATGTTGCGCGAACGGCTGCTGCAACTGGGATACGAATATGGTGACCTTCCGGCCCACAACGGTTTGTGGGAAGCCGCCGAGAAAACCGCTGGAGACGCGCTGGTGCGGATGGCCCTGGTGCCGCGCGTACTCGAGGCGCGGGGGCTGGACGTCACCCCCGGCATCATCGCGCGCCTGCGCGAGATCGGCGATACGCCGACGCTGGCGCGTTTGGAGGTGATTCTCGCCGAGGAGGTGCGCCATGTCGCCATCGGCACGCGCTGGTTTCGCCATCTGTGCGCCGAGCGCGGGCTCGAACCGGCGTCCACGTTCCGGGCTTTGCTCGATGCCCATGGTGTGCGGTTGCACCCGCCGTTGAACCGCGCGGCCAGGTTCGAAGCGGGATTCGTCGATGCCGAGCTGTCGTGATTCCTGCCTGCCGGGGCGTTCGCGTTTGGTGCTAAGACACCAGTTCGCGGCGCAGGCCGTCGGCGGCGACGACGAGATATTCCATCCGCTCCGGGCGCCAGTCCGCAAGCACGATGCGCTCACCCTCGGCGCTGTGGTGAATGGCGGGCCGGTGGGTATGGCCGTGGATGATGCAGGTGACGCCGTGGGCGCGGAAAGCCGCTGCGACAGCCGTGGGATCGACATCCATGATGTCCTCCGGCTTTGCACGTTTGGCCATGCCGCTGTGGCTTCTGACACCACCGGCGATGGCCCGGCGCTGGGCACGCGGCAGGTGCAGGAACAGCCATTGCGCGGCGCGGTTGCGCGCCAGACGCCGCCAGCGTTGATAGCTGCGGTCGCCCGTGCACCAGGCATCGCCATGGGACAGCAGCATGGACCGGCCCTCGATCTCGATGCGGCTCGGATCGGGCAGCAGCCGCACCCCCGTTGCCTTGGCAAAGGTTTTGCCCACCAGAAAATCACGGTTGCCGTGCATGAAGTACAGCCGCACCCCGTGATCGGCGAGTGTCCGCAGGGCAGCGACTTCTGCGGCATAGTCGTGCAGGCCGATGTCGTCGCCCACCCAATATTCGAAGACATCGCCAAGCAGATAGACTGCCTGCGCGTTGCGCGCCGGCCCGCCCAGAAAGCGGGCAAAGGCCGCGCGCAGCGGCGAGGGGGCGCGCGGCAAATGCAGATCGGACAAAAGCAGCGTGGCCATCGTGGCCGCGCTCACTTTGACGGTGCAGCCTCGATCAGTCTGACGCGTTCGATCACCACCGGGGTCAGCGGCACGTCCCGGCCGAATGGGCGGATCGCCCCCGTCGGTGTGCGTGCAATCCGGTCAACCACATCCATGCCTTCGACGACCCTGCCAAAGACCGCATAACCCCAGCCGTCGAAACTGGGGAAGTCCAGGCGCTCGTTGTCGACGTGGTTGATGAAGAACTGTGCCGTTGCCGAATGCGGATCGCCGGTACGCGCCATCGCAATCGTGCCCCGCTTGTTGGACAGACCGTTGCGGGCCTCGTTTTCGATCGGTGCGCGGGTCTTGCGCGGTGCATAGTTCTGGTCATAGCCACCGCCCTGAATCATGAAGTTTTCGATCACACGGTGAAATACCAGGCCGTCGTAATACCCATCCTTGACGTATTGGACGAAGTTGGCCGTGGTCTTGGGGGCTTTTTCGGCGTCGAGCTCGAGGGTGATGTCCCCCATCGAGGTTTCCATCAACACCCGGATGGGCGGTGCAGCGAAAGCGGTGGTCATCGTGAGTCCCAGCAGGAGAAAGGTGAGCGGGTTTTTCATGGTGAGTCAGTGCTTTTCAACCGATGGCAGCGTGTGGAGATTCGGCATCGACGTCGGCCAGTGCATCGTCGAGCAGCTCGAGCGTACCGCCGCCATGATGCACGCCTTCGGATAAAGTCCGTCGAAACGCGCGCCCGCCCGGCTGGCCGCGATACAGCCCGAGCATGTGCCGCGTGATCTGCCCGAGCGGCGTGCCGGCAGCCAGTTCGCGCGCGATGTAGGGCTTGAGGTGCTCGATGATTTCGTGGCGGGTTGGTATGGGGTGCGGATCGGCGAACAGGCGCTGGTCCACCTCGGCGAGCAGATAGGGGTTTTCATAAACCTCGCGGCCGAGCATTACCCCATCGACGTGACGCAGATGCGCCTCGCAGGCGGATAGCGACCGGATACCGCCGTTGATGACGATCGTCAGCTGCGGAAATTCCTGCTTGAGACGGTACACCAGCTCGTACTGTAGCGGCGGAATCTCGCGGTTCTCCTTGGGCGACAGACCCTTGAGCCAGGCCTTGCGGGCGTGGACGATGAAGACTTCGCAGCCGGCCGCAGCCACGGTTGCCACGAAGTGGCGCATGAACGGATAGTCCTCGGAATCATCGACTCCGATCCGGTGTTTGACCGTCACCGGCAACGCGGTCGCGGCGCGCATCGCCCGGACACAACTGGCGACGTGCTCGGGTTCGCGCATCAGACAGGCGCCAAAGCGGCCCTCCTGGACGCGATCGGAAGGACACCCGCAATTAAGGTTGATTTCGTCATAACCCCACTGCTCGCCCATCTCGGCACAGCGTGAGAGCTCATCCGGATCGGCTCCGCCGAGCTGTAGCGCGACGGGATGCTCGCTGGCGTCGAAGCGCAGCAGGCGGTGGGGCCGGCCGTGGATCAGCGCCTGGGTGCAGATCATTTCCGTGTAAAGCCGCGCGTGGCGTGAAATCTGCCGCAGAAAGTACCGACAATGACGGTCCGTCCAATCCATCATCGGGGCGACGCAGAAACGCCAGGCGTTTACAGTGTCAGTCGCCATGGGCGGTGGTGCTGGCGTTTCGATCGGCATGGTTCGGATATCGTCGCTCGTGCAAACGTCTGTGCGGTTGTCCGCATTATCCTGCAACGGCTTGGAATCTTCTCGCGGGGGTAGGATTTTTCATGCAGGGGATGCAGGATCCCTCGGTCTGGCGTGCCACCAGCCCGTGATGGCAAGCCGCGGCTGCCGCGCCCAGGGCGCAACGAAACTGACGTAGTGCCTCATTGGCACCTTGAACAAGCTCAGCGAGTTGAAACGCGGCACGAAGACTTCTTGCGGGCCTGTGCCGTCATCGACGAAATGCAGCAAGCCTCCCCAATCCGGCTGCCAGTCGCGCGATAGGTTTAGCACATAGGCATAGCGCCGATTCTCTTCGTCATGCCGGTCATCGTGCACGCGCAGAAACTGACCGGGTAGGTACCGCGTGGCCTGGGCGCCCACCATCATCAGTTCAGAATCGCCGGTCAGTTCGCGAATGAACGCAAGAAATGGCGGGCTGTTGAAGAAACGCA
Organism: Fontimonas thermophila; assembly: GCF_900113085.1. Lineage (GTDB taxonomy): Bacteria > Pseudomonadota > Gammaproteobacteria > Nevskiales > Nevskiaceae > Solimonas > Solimonas thermophila. The sequence continues at coordinate 124,356 of NZ_FOOC01000002.1, forward strand.
GCACCTGGTGTACCAGTAGGTGCGTGTCACGTCCCTCCCGCATCGCATCGACGATCAGGTAGCGGTCATAGACGAAGTGGAAGCCGGTGGATGCGACTCGGTACGCCGCAGGCATTCGTTTCTGGCGCGTCTGCGGATCCCACGCTGGGCTGTCGGGTTGCCCGCGTTCGGCGGTCATCCACGGCACCTCATGATAGAGGCAGGCAGCGAGCCGTTCGGCGATATCGCGCAGCAGGAAATCGGCGATCTGCACGCGGTTGCGGCGCTGCAGCGTCTGGCGGGCGGTGGCGAAGTCGGCAGCCGGATTGAGCATCGGTGGTCTGGGTGCGGGATGATCGACATTACTATGACGCAGAGAGCCTCCGCATCGGTGGGTCGGACAAAGGCCCGCAGGCGGAACATGACGAAAACCGGAGCAATCAATGCGTGGATGTGCCAGTGTCCGATATCAGTGTACGGATGGAATAGCCGTGATCACTCTGGATGATGGCAAGCGCAATGCCTTGTCACCTGCGGTGTTGCAGGGCATCAGTGCTGCGTTGAGCAGGGCCGAGTGCGATCGCGCCGTGGTGATTCTCACTGGCCGCGAAGGCGTTTTTTCGGCCGGCTACGATCTCAAGGTAATGCGGGCTGCCAATGCCGATACCTTGCGCATGCTCCGTGCCGGCTATGCGTTGCCAGCGCGCCTGATGGCGTATCCGTTCCCGGTGATCGCGGCCTGCAACGGACATGCGTTTGCGATGGGTTTGTTTCTCATGCTGTCGGCTGATTACGTCATCGGTAGCCGTGGCCCGTTTCAGATTGCGGCAAACGAAGTCGCGATCGGGTTGACGATGCCGCGTGTCGCCTGTACCACCCTCAAGCAGCGGCTGACACCAACGGCGTACCAGCGCGCCATCATCGTGGCGGAGCACTTTACGCCGGAATCCGCGCTCGCTGCCGGGATTTTCGACGAGCTGGTGGACCCGCCGGAGCTGCTGGGGCGTGCACAGGCGCTGGCCGCCGAGTTCGCCAGGTTGGACATGCGCGCGCATGCGCAATCCAAGCATCGCATCCGCGCGGATGCGATTGCGGCGATCCGCCGTCAGGTCCCGCTCGATTTGATCGACGCGGTCAAGTTCGGTCTGCGCGGGGGCAAACCCAAACGCTGAAGCACCACGGCCTGCACGAGGTGAGCCGCCTGGGTGGATGTCATCGGCGAGGCAGGGATCGCCGCGGTTCAAGGACGCAAAACACCCTGCCCGGGAGTCTGAAGAGATCGTACAGGGGGCGACGCAAGCACAGTGCCTGCGTCGCGGCTTCTGCACCTTTTAGCTGATGTGCTTGCTGACCAGCTTGGTCAGCTCAAACATGTTGACGAACGGCTTGCCACCGAAGAGCTTCTTGAGCTTTTCATCGGCGTTGATCTGGCGCTTGTTGGTTTTATCCTGCAGGCCGTTCTTCTTGATGTAATCCCACAGGCTCTTGGTGATTTGCCCACGCGGTTGCGGTTTGGTACCGACGATCTCGGCCAGGACGGGGCTCGGCGTCATCGGTGCCATCAGCGCCGGGTTGGGCTTGCGCTTGGCTTTCGTGGCGGCTTTCTTCACCGCCTTCTTTGCGGCTTTCTTCACTGTCTTTTTCGCGGGCGCTTTCTTCGCGGCTTTTTTCGCAGCAGGTTTCTTCTTGGCCTTGGCCATAAAACACGACTCCCTAGATGAACACCCAGATCGGGTAGCCGTATCCTAGCCCGAATTGCAAGCGGGTGATACAAGGCAGAGCGTCGAGAAAAGGGTGGTTTTCCCCTGGCGCGGCGGATCCGGTTTTCCTGCGTACTTCATTCGGCAGATGAGCGTGCGGATTCTTCGAGCGCGCACAGCAAGGTATCGCGGGCGCTCAGTTCGCAGCGCAAGGTCGCCAGCATGATGAAAACGCCGGCGAGGCGGCGGTGCAGGAAGACGATCTCCCGGGGTGGCACCCGGAAATGGATCGACAGCGCATTGAGCGCCGCCACGCGGCCGACGCGCATCGGTAAATCGCTGTCTCCCCAGCGGTATTCGCCCTTGGCATTACGTAACGATTCCGGCGTGCGCGGATCGTTTGCGGCATTGAAAGGTTCGACGATCAACTCGCACATCTGCGCGAAAGCATCGAGTACGCTGCGCGGAAAGCTTTCCTGCATCAATCCGATGGCTTTTGCGCCGCGCAGGATCAGATCGCGGTCGCGGGACAGCGCACCGCGTACGATGTCCCCATAAGACTCGACGAAGCCGCGACCAAAGATGCGGGTGGCGCCGAAGTCGAGCAGGACGATGCGGTCGTCCTCGCCCTGTTCGTCGACGCGGATCCGGTAGTTGCCGAAATGGGGGTCGGACTGGACCATGCCCCAGCGAAAGAATTCGGTCAGGAACAACTCGAGGAACGCATGACCGAGGCGGTTGCGGCGCGCCTGCGGCAACGTCTGTACAGTCTCCTGGCGGACGGAGTGGCCGTGCTCGAAGGTGGTGGTCAGGACCTGGTCGCTGCAGTATTCGCCGAGGACGCGCGGCACGACGAAGCGGGGATCATCCTTGAGCCGTTCGGCGAACGTCTCGGTGAAATGGCGTTCGCTCTCGTAGTCGACCTCGCGATGCAGCATTTCGCGCACTTCGTTGAATACCGGCGTGAGATCGAGCCCTTTGGGGGTGAGCCGGGTCATGATCAGCAGGCGCGAGAGGGTGCGGATGTCGCTCTCGATGGCATCGGCGACGCCGGGATACTGGATTTTGATGCACAGGGCCAAACCGTCTTTGCGCCGGTAGGCGCGGTGGACCTGGCCAAGAGAGGCCGCGGCCATCGGCTGCTCGTCGATTTCCAGTTCGCGCAGACGGTGGCGCCCGAGCGCGCGTTGCAACACCGGCGCGACGATGCGCCAGTCCACCGGCGGCGTATCGTCCTGCAGCGACGACAGGACGGTCACGGCCTCTTCAGGCAGAAAATACTGGCCATACAGCGAGAGCATCTGCCCGGCCTTCATCACGCTGCCTTTGAGCTTGCCCAGCTCGTCGGCCAGAACCTGGGCTTGTCGCCGGTAGAATTCACGATTGGCTTGATCGCGATCGATTTCGCCGCGAAAGATGTTGGCGATCGAATGCGCCACGATTTTCGCGCCGGCTCCGGCGCCCAGGCGGGCCAGCGCGAAGCTGCGCTCCAGCGGTTTGGTCTTGAGGGCCTGGATGCTGGGCTTTTGGCTGCCGTCGTCTTCGAATGACATTGTCTAGATGAAAACCTTGAGAGATGAATTACTCGCCGCGCATCGACGCGATGCCGTCGTCGAGGCGGTGGTGCGCCTGATCGAAACGCAGGTGGCCGCGCGCGGTGGCCTGCGTGGCATGAGTCTGAAGACCGGGCTTGCGGTTCTCAAGGCAGCCCGGCCCGGTGTGCTCGAGCGCGCCGTTCAACGGCTGCTCCCGGAATTCATCGACGCGCTCGAGCCACTGTACCAAGCATTTCGCGCATCGAGCGACCGGGATTTCGCCGTGTTTCTCGGCAAGCATGGTCGGGATGCCACACAGGCACTGCTCGCTGTGGCGGATCTGCGTGTGCGCGAAGCCAGTCCGGCCGTGCAGGGAGCTTATGCGCGCCTGCGCAAGCTCGCCGAAAGCGAGGTGGAGGCCGCGCTGCCGGCCGTTGCCCGGACGATCCAGGCGCATCTGGGCTGAACACCGGGGTGTGCCGGGTGTGACCAGATCGACTTTGCCAACGGGCGGCCGAGCCCGTTTACCGGACGGTACCCAACACGCAGGGTAGGGAATTGAACCGTTCTTGAAATGGGGAATCGGGTCGGCAGGACAAGATTCATGTTTCAGGGTGAGATCAAACGGTTTGCAACGATGATCCGATTCCCCTACCATGCGCGCCCCGTTTCGGTTTCCGGGCGGGGTTTGTTCCACACCTTGCCCCACGGCCGGCGTTCTGCCGCGTCCGGGGGCCGCACGCGAAAATTGCGTGTGTTCACAAGGAGATGCAATGCGACACTATGAAATCGTGGTCATGGTGCACCCGGACCAGAGCGAGCAGGTCCCGGCCATGATCGAGCGCTACAAAAGCATGGTCGAGGCAGGTGGCGGGAAGGTTCACCGTCTCGAGGATTGGGGGCGGCGCCAGCTTGCGTATCCGATCGCCAAGGCGCACAAGGCCCACTATGTGCTGATGAATGTGGAGATCGGCCAGCAGACGCTCGATGAGCTGGAGAGCGCCTTCAAGTTCAATGACGCGGTGATCCGTCGCCTCATCATCAGGATGGACAAGGCGGTGACGGCGCAGTCGCCGTTGTTCAAGGCGCCGGACGAGGACAAGAAGCAGGGCGAGTATCGCGCGCGCAAGAGCGATGCCGAAGTTGCCGAGCCCGACAGCATGGAAGAAGCAGGAGCGTAAGTCATGGCGCAGATGTTCCGCCGCAAGAAATCGTGCAAGTTCAGCGCCGATGGTGCGCCCGAGATCGATTACAAGGATCTCAATTTGCTCAAACAGTACATTGCTGAGAACGGCAAGATCGTGCCGGGGCGTATCACTGGCACCAAATCGCGCTACCAACGCCAGCTCGCGCTGGCCATCAAGCGTGCGCGTTATCTGGCCTTGTTGCCGTACACGGACCGTCACGCCTGAGGGATCGTGCCATGGAAGTCATTCTGCTCGAGAAGATCAAGAAGCTTGGCGATCTCGGTGATACCGTCAAGGTCAAGCCCGGCTTTGGCCGTAACTATCTGCTGCCTCAAGGTAAGGCACTGCCGGCCACGGAGGAGAACCGCAAGGTGTTCGAGGCGCGCAAGGCCGAGCTGATCCGCAAGGCGCAGGATAGCCTCAACGCGGCCAAGCTCCGTGCCGAGAAGCTCGCCGGTCTGACGCTGACGATTCGGGCGCTGGCCGCCGATGAGGGCAAGCTGTATGGTTCCGTCGGCCCGTCGGACATCGTCCGCGCCGCAGCCGAGAGGGGCATTGAGCTGCACAAGAACGAGATCGACATGATCAGCGGCCCGATCCGCGCGGTCGGCACCTATACGGTCGGGGTGCAGTTGCACTCCGAGGTTGCGACCAGCATCACCATCGTCGTCGAGGAACAGAAGGCTACGCCCTGATTCTCGGATCTGCGCTCGTCAAGCCGCGGCCCGCCTCGTGCGGGCCGTTTCGTCTAAGCGTTTTGCAGGTGGGGCCGGATGGGTTCGGCGTGGCATCCCCTGGTTGTCCGCCGTATGTCCACAGGAAACGCTCTTCTGTCCGCGCAGTGGATGCGAGACAATCCGCCATCGCCATGAGTCCGACCGTCGCCAAGTTGCAGGCATCGCCCAAGTTGCCGCCGTACTCGCTGGAAGCCGAGCGTGCGGTGCTCGGCGGGCTGATGCTGGACAATCGGCCCTGGAACGATCTGGCCGACCGTCTTTCGCCGGAAGATTTTTACAGCGAGGCGCACCAGATCATTTACCGGGCGATTTGCGATCTGGTGGGCAGTAACCGGCCCTGCGACTTCATCACGCTGTCGGAGTACATGAAGGCGCAGGGTCAGCTCGAGGCCGCCGGTGGCATTGCCTATCTGGGTGAACTCGCCAACGATGCCTTGAGTGCCGCCAATGTGCTGGCCTATGGCGAAATCGTGCGCGAACGGGCAGTGTTGCGCGGGCTCATCGCGGCGGGCGGGGATATTGCCGAACTTGGCTTTCGTCCCGAGGGACGCAGCCATGCCGAGCTGATCGATATTGCCGAGCAAAAGGTATTTGCGCTGCGTTCGCGCGCCGAGCATGCGCGCTCGAGCTATTACGCGATGCCGCAGCTCATGGATCAGCTCGAGCATAAGATCGATTTCTTGCGGCAGCATCGAGGCAGACTCGCCGGGCTTGCGACGGGGTTTGCAGACTTCGATGCCAAGACCACGGGCCTGCACCCGGGGGATCTGGTGATCGTGGCCGGGCGGCCGTCGATGGGCAAGACCTCGTTTGCTCTCAACATCGCCGAGCACGTCGTGCTCTACGAGAAAAAACCAGCGGCAGTGTTCAGCATGGAGATGCCGGCGGAGCAGCTGGCCCTGCGCATGGTCGCGTCGTTCGCGCGTATTCCGATGGGCAAGCTGCGCACCGGTGAGCTCGAAGACCGCGACTGGGATCGTCTGATATCGCAGGGCACGTTGATCCGCGAGGCGCCGCTGTATATCGACGAAACCGGGGCGTTGTCGCCGCTGGAGCTGCGCGCGCGCGCGCGGCGGATCAAGGCGCGCCATGGTTTGAGTTTGATCATCGTCGATTACATCCAGTTGATGCAGGTGCCGGGAACGCGTGAGAACCGTACCAACGAGATTTCCGAGATCTCGCGCAGCCTCAAGGCGTTGGCCAAGGAGCTGGAGGTGCCGGTGATCGCGCTGTCGCAGCTCAATCGCGGTGTCGAACAGCGTGACAACAAGCGGCCGCGCATGGCCGACCTGCGCGAGTCTGGTGGTATCGAGCAGGATGCCGATCTCGTCGTTTTCATTTACCGCGACGAGGTCTATAACAAGGATTCGCCGGACAAGGGTACGGCCGAAATCATCATCGCCAAGCAGCGCAACGGTCCGCTGGGCACCGTCAAGACGGCTTTTCTCGGCGAGTACACCCGCTTCGAGAATCTCGCGCAGGGGTACGCGGACTACGCATGATCCCGCGTGTCACCGCGACGGTCGATCTGGCAGCGTTGCGCCACAACCTGGGTGTGGTGCGCCGACTTGCGCCGCGTTCGCGGGTGATGGCCGCCGTCAAGGCCGATGCGTATGGTCATGGCGCGGTCCCTGTCGCACGCACGCTGGAAGCGGCGGGCGTCGATGCGCTGGCCGTGGCCTGCCTGGAAGAAGCGATGCAATTGCGTCAGGCGCGCGTGCAGGCACCGATCGCACTGCTCGAAGGGGTGATCTCCAGCGAGGAGGCGGCCCAGGCCGTTTACGAGCGGTTGCAGATCGTTGTCCATGATCACTGGCAGATCGCGCTGCTCGAACAATTGCCGGCCAGCGCGCGGCTGTCGGTATGGTTCAAGCTCGATAGTGGCATGCACCGTCTCGGTTTTCCGTTGACCGAGGTTCCCCGCCTGGTGGAGACCTTGCGTCGCCATCCCGGCTGGTCGTTCCAGGGGTGGATGACGCATCTGGCCTGCGCGGATGAGCCGGACAATCCGTTTACCGATGAGCAGATCGCTCGTTTCGAGGCGGCGCTGGCCGGCATACCCGGACCGCGTTCGATCGCCAACTCCGCCGGACTGATCGCCTGGCCACGGGCGCGTACCGATTGGGTGCGGCCGGGCTTGGCGCTTTACGGTTGCTCGCCGATGCCCGGTAGCACCGGAGCAGAACTGGGCCTAAAGCCGGCGATGCGGCTGGAAAGCCGCATCATCGCTGTACGCGAGTACGCCTCCGGCGAGGGCATCGGGTATGGCTTGACCTATCGCTGTCCGGAGCGGATGCGAATCGGTGTCGTCGCCATTGGCTATGCGGACGGCATGCACCGCGCCTTTCGTAACGGAACGCCCGTGCTCATCCGCGGCCGGCGGGCATACCTAGCCGGCCGCGTATCGATGGACATGATCACCGTGGATCTGCGCGAAGTGCCGGATGCCTGCGTCGGGGATCCGGTGCTGCTGTGGGGCGATGCGCTGCCCGCCGAGGAGATCGCCCAATGGGCGGGCACGCTATCCTATGAGCTTTTCTGCGGACTGACGCAGCGCGTGCATTTCCGTCATCTCGACGCCGCCGGTGCCAGGTAGGGCGGCGTTTTTCTGCGGATCACGGCCTTGGCTTCTGGTGCGCCAGCCAGCGCAGCCGTCTCAGCGGATCAACGGGGAGAGTTTGCGCAGCGCCTCGGCCGTGGTCGTTGCGCCGGTGCGGTCGAGATCCTCGCGCGTATAGACCTGTCCCGGTGCAGCCACGCACGGGTCAGTGGCGGTTCGCGGGATGCGGCTGCCGGTTTCTAGGAGGCAGTTGGACGGCCGATCGGCGGCCCGGGTCAGCACGGGTGTCGAGGTTTCCGGAATCGCCTGTGCGGCGTTGGGCGGACGCGGCGTGGAGGCGCAGGAAGCCAAGAGGGCGACGGCGGCGCTCATCAGCAGTCTGTTCATCGGGATCCTCCAGCGAAAGAGTGGGCGTCAATGGCGCAGCGCGCAGGGGCGCACCTTACGGCTGCAGAATGAAGACCATTTTCGTGCCGACGAGTTCGACCGTGTCGTTGTGATTGAGTTTGCGCGCCTGTACGTCGATAGGCTGGCCGTTGACCAGGGGTCTTTGACCGCCGCCGTCGCCACCGACGTGGACGATGTAGTAGCCATCGGCGCGGCGCGTGATCGCGGCCACCTGTACGCCGGGTTTTCCGATGGTCGTCAAGGCTTTGGACAGTTCCAATTCCTTGCCGGCGTTGGCGCCGCTGGTGACGCGCAGCTTGCCCAGCGGCGGTCGCCCCGGCGCGGCCGCCGGATTCGCTGCCGGTGCGCTGCCCACCGCCGGCGCGGCAGCCTTGTTGACCTGGGCGTCGAAAGCCGCACCGAACTGGCCTGGCTTGAGGATCATCGTTTTCTCGAAATCGTCGTCGGCCCCCTTCTCGCCCTCGAACTTCAGGGTATTACGGCCGATCGTGATGACATCGCCATGCGTCAGCGGATGCTTGGCGATCGGCTTGCCGTTGACCTGGGTGCCGTTGGTCGAATCCAGATCCTCGAGAAAAGAATCCTGGAGGATGGTGATGACCACGGCATGGTGACCGGACACGGCTTTGTCATTGAGGCAGATGTCGTTGTCCGGGTGGCGCCCGATGGTCACGCGCTCCTTGTCGAGCACGTACTCCTGGCTGCGGCCGCTGCTGTCGGTGACGATGAGCTTGCCCATGTTCAGAACCATTCCATCAGACGTTCATACCAGCGCCGTCCTCGTGCGAACGAGGCGTTCACACGGGCCAGCGCGACCGAGATATTGTCCTTGCCGCCGTTTTCGTTTGCGAGGCCCACCAGTTCTCTGGCCAGCCGATCAAGATTATCAGCGTGTCTGGAGAGCGTTAAGCCGATCGCATCATCGGAAACCATGTCGGTGAGCCCGTCCGAGCATAGGAGCAGGATGTCTCCCGGCTCGACGGTTTCCTCGATCACGTCGACCAAGACCTCCGGTTCGACGCCGAGCGCGCGTGTCACGATGTTTTTGCGCACGAGCTTGCTGGCATCCTCGCGGTTGTAGTGGCCGCGGGCCACCAGTTCCTCGATCAGCGAGTGGTCACGCGTGATCTGTTCGAGGCGGCCTTTGCGGAAGCGGTACAGCCGTGAATCACCGACATAGGCCACGGAAACGCGATCGTCATGAAGCAGGCAGGCGACGATCGTCGTGCCCATGCCGGCGCACTGCGGCTGACTCTGCGCGACGGCGTAGATGGTGCGGTGCGCGTCCTCGACCGCTGCTTTGAGCATCAACGACTCGACGCTGTAGCCGCTTGCACCGTCGATCTCGCCATGCTTGAGCGTCGGCCAGCGGCGGCGTGCGACGTCGAGCACCGTGGTCACCGATATGCCGCTTGCGATCTCACCGGCGTTGTAGCCGCCCATGCCGTCGGCGAGCACGAGCAGGCCGATATCGGGATCTTCGCCGACGGCGTCCTCGTTGTTCTGGCGCATGCGTCCGGTATCGGACAGCAGCGCGGTGGATACTTTGCCTTTCAGGGCCATGACCGGTCAGGCGGCGAGGCCGGCCATGACCGCGCGCAGATCGCGCGCGAGATCGGCGCCGCGCTGGTAGCGCTCATCGGCATTCTTGGCCAGCAGGCGATCGATGATCGGGCCGAGCGCGGTGGGCAGATCCGGACGCACGACGGTCACCGGCGCATGGGGTTCATTGGCGATCTTGAACATCAGAGTCGCCATCGAATCGGCCTGGAATGGCAGCGCGCCCGTGAGGAGCTGGTAGAGCGTCACGCCCAGCGAGAACAGGTCCGAACGGCCGTCCACGCGCTTGCCGGCGAGCTGTTCCGGCGACATGTAGCTTGGCGTGCCGAGCACCATGCCTGTTTTGGTCTTGCTCGAATCCGTGATCCGCGCGATGCCGAAATCCATCAGTTTGATCGTGCGGCTGGCCTCGACCAGCATCATGTTGGCGGGCTTGATGTCGCGGTGCACGATGCCGTTGCTGTGTGCGTAGTCGAGCGCATCGGCCGCCTCGGCCACCAGGCGCAGCACTTCGGGGACCGGAAGCAGATTGTTGGGTTTGGTGTAGCGGGTCAGGTCGTGTCCGCGGATGAACTCCATCGCGATGTAGGCGAGGTCATGCTCTTCGCCGGCATCGAAGATGGAGACGATGTTGGGATGCGTCAGCCGCCCGGCGGTTTCGGCCTCGCGGAAGAAACGTTCCTTGACGCCGGCGAGTTCGTCGGGCTCGAACTCCTGTGACAGCGCCATCGTCTTGATCGCGACCTGGCGTCCGATCTTGGGATCTCGCCCCATGTAGACGATGCCCATCGCTCCTTTGCCCAACTCTTTTTCGACTTGATAGCGTCCCAGCATCGGTTTTTCGATCTGCTGGGTGGCGTCGAGGACCAGCGTGCCGCCGGGATGGCTACTGGCCGGGCCACTGCCGAGGATGACGGTTTCGGAGAGTTTCTTGGCGCGGGCGAGTTTTTGCGGGACGTCGCGGAACTCCTTGTTGAAGCCGGCGATGTACTGATAGACCGATTCGGCCTTGTTGAACTGGCGCTTGCGTTCGAAGTCGAGTGCGAGGTTGTAGAGCAGGTCGAGCAGTTTGTCGTCGACCGGCTGCACGCGGCGGAATTTCTCGAACGCCATGTCGAGTTGCCCCTGGCCTTGGAAGGCCAGGCCCAGCATCTTGTTGGATTCGGCGCTCTCCGCCTCGCTGGTTTGCTTGAGCCGCTCGGTGATGTTGAATTTCTTCACCGTCATGAACGCATGACCAGTGAGCAGGAAGAGCGCGGCGACGGTGAGCTTGAGCCATAGCGCGGCGCTGGCCATCAGCCCGAGTTGCGCGCCGATCAGCATCACTGCCAGCGCCAGCGACAGCACGGCCGCGACGGTGGCTTTCAGACGCGGGAGCAGCAGGGCCAGATACAGTGCGAGCAGCGCGAAGATGCCCAGTTCCGCCGCCGGCGCCCAGGCCGGACGGATGAAGAAGTCCGCCTGCAGCAGGCTCGAGACCGTGTGCGCGAGGGTTACGACCGGCGGCGTCGATGCATCGACCGGCGTGGCGAAGGTGTCCCCCGTCCCGACCGCGGTGGTGCCGATCAATACGATCTTGTCCTTGTACTTGCTCGTGGGGAGCTTCCCCGCAATGACATCGTAAGCCGAGTCCACCGGAAAGGCCGGTTGTTCGGCATTATCCCGATAGAAGTGCGTGTACATGCGCAGCGCCGGGCTCGTTGCGATCTGCAAGTTGCCCAGCACCACGCCTTCGCCCAGGCGCACTTCAATGTCGGCGGGAGCAAGGTTCAGCGCCGCGGCGGCGACCATCAAGGACAGCGAAGGATAGAACTCATCGAAATACTGCAGGACCAGCGGTTCGAAGCGCACTGCACCATCGACGTCCGGCGTGACATTGAGATGTCCGATACCGCTGGCTGCTTCGCCAAGCGCTGCGATCGGCGGTTGCGCTTCCCGGGTCGGGAGCGGCAGCGCACCGTCGGCGCGTGCGCCGATGCGATCCTGGATGTTGGTCAGCGCGTTGCGGCGCACGTAATCGGGCAAGGGGGCGTCCGGGCGGCCCTGCGGACGTCCGACGGTGAATACCATGGGCAGCAGTACGCGGCCCTGATCGCGCAATGCGCGCGCAAGGCGGGCATCGCCGGAGGCGCCATCGCGCGCGGCACCGTCGACGGCCGTCAGTAGCCCGGAGATGAGCCGACGGTAATCGCGGGCGAGGGTGGAGTCGGCATAAGCGCGTGCGACACCGGCGAGCTGGGGAGCCGAGCGCGCGGCATCGTCGAGCATCACGCCGAAGGACTCGATTTCCGCAGGGATTTGTTGTGTCAGCGGCGAGCGCTTGAGCTGCTCTGCGAGGGATTTGAGTGTCTCGCCGCCACCGCTTTGCTCGGGTTCCAGATACAGGGCGGTATTGGCGATCACCTTGGCGCCGCCTTCCCGCAGTTTGTCGATCAGCTCGGCCTGGCGTGCGCGTGGCCACGGCCAGCGGCCGAGATTGCGGATGGAGGCGTCGTCGATGGCGACGATGGCGATGCGATCCGACGGGGCACGTTCGCGAGCGCGCACGCCAAGATCGTAGGTATAGCGCTCCAGAGATTCGAAGCCGTTGCTGAAGAGCGCGAAGGCGAGTATGCAAAAGACCAGCGTGAATGCGACCGCGGCAAACCAGTCTTGCGTCCAAATCTTGGCCTTCACCGCACTGTCCCCCGGTGCCACTTGCGTTAAGCTGGATACTAACGCTTTTCCCATGCAATCGAAAAAATCCCGCGGATCGCCGGGTGCGTTGGAGACGGAAGCACGATGGCCAAGCTGCGGACCGAATACGTATGCCAAAGCTGCGGCGCGACGTCTGCCAAATGGGTCGGACAGTGCGCGGATTGTGGTGCCTGGAACAGCCTGGTTGAGACGCGTGCCAGCCCATCCGCGACGCGTGGCGGTGGGATCAGCGGTCTGGCATCGGGCCGGGTGCAGCGACTAAACGAGGTCAACGTCGAGGAAACCCCCCGCGCCTCCACCGGTATGAGCGAGGTCGATCGCGTGCTCGGTGGCGGCATCGTGCCGGGTGCCGTGATTCTCATCGGCGGCGACCCCGGCATCGGCAAATCGACGCTGCTGCTGCAGGTGTTGGCGGCACTGCAGGCGCGGCTGCCGACGCTCTACGTCACCGGTGAGGAATCCCTGGCGCAGGTGCGCTTGCGTGCGCAGCGGCTCGGGCTTGGCAATCTCGACGTGCCCGTGCTGGCGGAAACCCAGGTCGAGCAGATTTTCGTGCATCTGGACCGACTCAAGCCGGGATTGGTCGTGATCGACTCGATCCAGACCCTGTACACCGAGGCGCTCGACTCCGCACCGGGTTCGGTGTCGCAGCTGCGCGAGTGTGCTGCCCAGCTGGTTCGTCACGCCAAGTCGACGCAGACTGCCGTCGTTCTCGTCGGCCATGTGACCAAGGAGGGCGCGATCGCCGGGCCACGGGTGCTCGAGCACATGGTCGACACGGTGCTGTATTTCGAGCACGATCCCGGCTCGCGTTTCCGGATCGTGCGTGCAATCAAGAACCGCTTCGGTGCGGTCAACGAGCTCGGTGTTTTCGCGATGACCGATGCAGGGCTCAAGGAGGTCAGTAATCCCTCGGCACTGTTTCTGTCGCGGCACCAGGAGCCGGTCCCGGGTAGTGTGATCACCGTGTCGCGTCAGGGCAGCCGGCCCTTGCTGGTGGAAGTGCAGGCATTGGTCGATCGTTCGCTGATCGGTACGCCGCGGCGCGTCACGCTGGGGCTGGAGAGCAATCGTCTCAACATGCTGCTGGCCGTGCTGCACCGTCACGGCGGTATCGCGCTGGGGGACCAGGATGTGTATGCCAACGTCGTCGGAGGCATGCGTATCCAGGAGACGGCCGCGGATCTGCCCGTACTGCTGGCGGCCCTGTCCAGTTTCCGTTCGCGGCCGTGGCCCGGTGATTGGGTCGTGTTCGGGGAAGTCGGGCTTGCGGGTGAGGTCAGGCCGGTCGTTGCAGGTGAGGAGCGCCTGCTGGAAGCGGCCAAGCACGGATTCAAGCGGGCCATCGTGCCCGAGGCGAACAGACCGCGGCGCGGCAGTCGCGTCGAGATCGAAGTGATTCCAGTTGCGCGTCTCGGTCAGGCCCTCGATCAGCTATAGCAGGCGTAAAGAAAAACGCCATAGCAGGGCGCATGGCCGTGCACAGGTGTGTTGGCGCAGCTGCGGCCGGCAGACTGGATCGCTATGCGGCCTTGTGTGCCGTGGAGGGCAACGGGGTTTGTGGCGGCCAGATTCGCGTCGATTTGACGGCGTTGGCCCGCATTTCGGTGATCTCGAATCGGTACCCGGCCACTTCGACCTTGGCCCCCGGTTGCGGGAGATGCTCCAGCTTTTCCAGTAGCAGGCCGTTGACCGTTTTGGGCCCATCGGTGGGGAGTTTCCAGCCGAGGTTCTTGTTGAGACTGCGGATCGTCACCGAGCCGCTGACGCGATAGCTGCCGTCCGGGTCGGCGTAGACGTTCTTGATCCGGGTTGCCGGATCGGAGGTGAACTCTCCGATCACTTCTTCGAGGATGTCTTCGATGGTGACCAGTCCCTGGATGTCGCCGTATTCATCGACGACGAAACCGATGCGCCGTTTCTGGTTCTGGAAGTTGAGCAGTTGCTGGTTCAGCGGGGTGCCTTCGGGGATGAAGTAAGGTTCGCGCGCCAGGGCGAGCAGGCTTTGCACGTCGAGCTGGTTTTCCGCGGCCAGCCGCACGACCCGGCGCAGGTGGACGACGCCCTTGAGATTGTCGATCGACCCGTCGAACACCGGAATGCGCGTGTGCTCGCTGTTGATGATGGCTTCACGGACGGCTGGCCAGGGTTCGGAGATGTCGATGCCGACGATTTCGTTGCGCGGCACCATGATGTCCTCGACGGTGACCTTCTCGAGATCCAGGATCGACAGCAGCATTTTCTGGTGGCGCTGCGGAATCATCGCGCCGGCTTCGGCGACGACGGTGCGCAACTCCTCGGTGCTCAGGCTGTGCTGGGCTGCATCCTCCTGCGATACGCCAAGTAGGCGCAGAATGCCGTTGCCGATCAGCGTGACGCCCCAGACCAACGGATACATCAGACGCAGCAGTGGCCAGAGCACATAGGCCGCCGGAATGCCGACGCGTTCCGGGTGCAGTGCTGCGAGCGTCTTGGGTGTCACTTCCCCAAAAATCAGCAGGAGCAGCGTCAATACACCGGTGGCCACGGCGATTCCCGTCTCGCCAGGAAACAGCCGCAGACCGATCAGGGTGGCGACCGAGGCTGCGAGGGTGTTGACAAAATTGCTGCCCAGCAGAATCGCGCCGATCAGCCGGTCGGGTCGCTGCAGCAGATCGTGTGCCAGTTTCGCACCGCGATCGCCCTTCTGGGCGCGTGTCTTGACGCGGTAGCGGTTTATCGTCATCAGCCCGGTCTCAGACCCGGAAAAGAAGGCCGAGCAGGCGAGCAGGGCGAAAAGCAATCCGAACAAGGCGGATAACGGGATGTCGTCCAAGAGCGCGGTCAGTCGTGGTGGCCGTGTCGGCCCTGCTTGTTATACGGACAGGTGCCGGGCTGTCAACCTGCCCAACCTCAAGAGTTTTTTCTAACTCCAGTGTTTCCCTAGGATTTGTTCGAGGACAAGCTTGCTGCCGAAATAGGCGAGCACGAGTGTCGCATAGCCGGCCAGCGTCCAGCGGATCGCGGTGCGTCCGCGCCAGCCGTAACGCAGCCGACCCCACAGCAGAACCCCGAAGATCAACCAGGCGGTGATCGACAACACGGTCTTGTGGGCCAGGTGCTGGGCCAGCCAGTCGCGGATGAACCATAGCCCGGACAGCAGGGTCAACGACAGCAAGAAAAAACCGATGCCGATCAGCTGGAACAGCAGACGTTCCATCGTTTGCACCGGCGGCAGGGCGCGCGTCAGCTGCGTCATGCGATGTCCGCGCAGCAGTCGATCCTGGGCGGCGAGCAACCCGGCATGCACGGCGGCCAGCGTCAAAAGCCCCGCGGAGAACAGTGACAGCAGAATATGACTGCGTACTTTCCAGTCGGCGATCGGGATGTCACTGACCGGCGTCGGCCATAGGCTGGCGATGATGGCGGCAACACCTGCGGCGGGATACACCGCCGCGCCCATCGTGCGCAAGGGCTCGCGAAAGCACAGCACCCACAGCAGCAGTGCTGATTGCCAGGCGAATAGAGAGAGGGCCTCGTTGATGCCGAGGGTGATCGCGCCGCCATGCAAGACGTGACGGCTGAGCGCCCAGCCGTGCAGCGCCAGCGCAAGGGCCGGCAGCCAGCGCTCGTAGGGGGGTGCCTGCAGGCGCCTGGCTGCCAGCAGGCCAGCGAGGCCATAGACGAGCAGGGCAAGGAAAGCGGTGATCATGGCGGTGCAGCTTACTGCATCAGCGTGACCAGCGGCATTGCACGGGGGCGCATAACCGCTGTGCTACGATGCCCGGCGCACCCACTCCAAATCATGCATGCGGATCAAAATCCTCGGTTGTAGCGGCGGCGTCGGTCCGGGGCTGCGCACGACCAGCCTGCTCGTCGACGAGGCGTTTCTGATCGACGCCGGTACTGGCGTCGGAGATTTGTCCCTGGCCCAACAGCGGCGCATCGGCCATGTGTTCTTGACGCATTGCCATCTCGATCATGTCTGCGGGCTTGCGTTCATGGCCGACAATCTGTTCGGCTTGATCGAGCATCCGATCCAGGTGCACGCCACTGCGGAGACGCTGGCGACGCTGCGCGAGCACATCTTTAACTGGAAGATCTGGCCGGATTTCGCCGAGTTGCCCGATGAACGGACACCGCTGCTGCGTTGGTGTGAACTCGGGATCGGCGAGGCTTTCGAGATCGGCCCGGAGCACCGGCTGACGCCGTTTCGGGTGCTGCATACGGTGCCTGCGGTCGGCTATGCGATCGAGGGACGCCGTGGGGTGTTTGCATTCACTGGCGATACCTACGCCGACGACGGCATGTGGAACTTTCTCAACCAATTGCCGCGCCTGGACAAGTTGATCATCGAGATCGCCTTTCCCGACGAACAGGCGGCGCTGGGCTATGCCGCCAAACATTTCACGCCGGCCTTGCTCGGCAGCGAGTTGCAGAAACTCCAGCACCGCCCCCGGCTTTATCTCACCCACCATAAACCCGGTTGTGAGGCGCTCATCGAAAAACAATGCAAGGCGGCCTTGCGCGGCTGGGACTACGTGCATCTGCGCCGCGGCGATACCATCGCCTTCGACTGAGTATCGCGAATAGAATACGCCGTCCCGCCGGGGCGTTTTTCCATGTTCGAAAATCTGACTGCGCGCTTATCCCGTGTCCTCGACTCGCTGCGTGGACAGGGGCGCTTGACCGAGGATCAGATCGACACAGCCGCGCGTGAGCTGCGCATGGCCCTGCTCGAGGCCGATGTCGCCCTGCCGGTGGTGAAGGACTTCATCGAGCACGTGCGGCAGAGGGCGCTGGGCGCCGAAATCACCCAGTCGCTGACTCCGGGCCAGGAATTCCTGCGCATCGTCCAGCAGGCGCTGACCGAGACGCTCGGCAGCCGGCCGGAGCCCTTGAATCTGCGCCAGCAGCCGCCGGCCATCATCCTGATGGCGGGCTTGCAGGGTTCAGGCAAGACCACGACCACCGCCAAGCTCGCACGCCTGCTCAAGGAGCAGGAAAAGAAAAAGGTGATGGTCGTTTCCTGCGACGTTTACCGTCCAGCGGCGATCGAGCAGCTGCGCATCGTCGCGGGGCAGGTCGGGGTCGAGGTGTTTCCATCCGCCGTCGGGCAGGATCCCGTCACCATCGCGCAGAATGCGCTGGCCGAGGCCAGGCGGCAGTACGTCGATGTGCTGATCGTCGATACCGCCGGACGTACGACGGTCGATGAGGCCATGATGAAGGAGATTGCGGCCCTTCATGCGGCGCTCGATCCGGTCGAAACCCTGTTCGTCGTCGACAGCATGACCGGCCAGGATGCCGCCAAGACGGCGCGCGCGTTCGCCGACGTGTTGCCGCTGACCGGCGTCGTGCTGACCAAGATCGACGGCGATGCCCGTGGCGGTGCGGCGCTGTCGGTGCGTCAGGTCACTGGCAAGCCGATCAAGTTCATCGGCACCGGCGAGAAGACCGACAGGCTCGAGGTCTTTCATCCGGATCGCATCGCTGCCCGCATTCTGGGGCAGGGCGATGTGCTGGGTTTGATCGAGGAGGCGGTCCGCAAGGTCGATCACGAAAAGGCCGCCCGCTTTGCCGAAAAACTCAAGAAGACCAAGAGCTTCGACCTCGAGGATTTTCGCGAGCAGATGTTGCAGATGCAGAAGATGGGCAGCATGGCTTCGCTGCTGGAGAAGCTGCCCGGGGGAGCGCAGATACAGGCGCAGCTCCAGCACATCGATGCCGACAAGCAGGTGCGCCGGACGATCGCCATCATCAACTCGATGACGATCCAGGAGCGCCGTCATCCCGATCTGATCAAGGCTTCGCGCAAACGTCGCATCGCCGCCGGCAGCGGCGTCGAGGTCCAGGAGGTCAACCGCCTGCTGCGCCAGTTCGAGACTACGCGCGAGATGATGAAAAAGGTCGCAAGCGGCGGTATGGCCAAGCTGATGCGCTCGATGGCCGGGCGTCTGCCTCCCGGCATCTTGCCCCGGCGTTGAGACTTGCACCCGTCCGTGTTCCTGCGCCTGTTTGCGACCCTGTTGTTCGCCGCACTGAGCACAGCGGCGCGCGCCGGAGAGATCGGTCCGGGCATCCGCGCGCCGGAAGCTGCGGGGGTGGTCATCAACGGTCCGCCGAATGCCAAGGTCAGCACGCTGCAGGGGCGGGTACTGGTGGTCGAATTCTGGGCTTCTTGGTGTGGGCCGTGCATCGAATCGATGCCGCGGCTCGACGCCTTGCGCCGTGAAGTGCAGGCCCAGGGTCTGGGCGACCGTTTCGAAATTCTGGCGGTGGGGCTGGACAAGCGGCTCGAGGATGCCCGCCGTTTTCTGCAGGCGCGACCGGTGTCGTACCCGGTCGTGGTCGACACGGTTGGTATCGCCTCCCGCAATTACGGTGTCTGGCGTCTGCCGGCGACTTTTCTCGTCGATGCCAACGGCCATATCAACCAGATCTATCACGGCTACGGTCCCACGTTCGGCGACGATCTGCGCATGCGTGTGTTCGCCTTGCTGCGCGCGCCGGAGGCGAACGCACAAGCCTCCGAAAGCACTGGAAATCCGTAGCAGAGTCGCTACAATACGCGGCCTTTCAGCGGCCCGGTGCCGCTTTTGTCATTGGATATCGACATGGTCACGATTCGACTGGCTCGTGCCGGCGCCAAGAAGCGTCCGTTCTATCACATCGTTGCGGCCGACAAGCGCAGTTCGCGGGATGGCCGTTTCATCGAGCGCCTCGGCTCCTACAATCCGAACGCCAGGGGTGCCGAGCAAAAGCTCGTGATTGACCTGGGCAAGGTCGAGCAGTGGCGCAAGAACGGCGCGCAGGTGTCCGAGCGCGTGGCCTACCTGATCAAGCAGGCCGCGGCCAAGGCTGCCTGAGGACGATGGCAGGGCGCCGGCTGACGCTGGGCCGCGTCGCCGGGGTGTATGGCGTGCGGGGCTGGCTGCGCATCGACTCGCAGACTCGTCCGCCTACGAAGATCCTCGACTACCCGCGCTGGTGGCTCCGGCACAACGGGCAGGATGTCGAGGTGCGGAAAATCCAGGGCCACGCGCATGGACGCGGCGTGGTGGCACAGATCGAGGATGCGGCGGGACGGGTGATCGATGACCGTGACGCGGCCTCCCGGCTGATCGGTGCCGAGATCGCGGTGGATCGCGAAGATCTACCCAGGCTGCCGAAGGGGCAGTATTACTGGGTCGATCTGATCGGTCTGACCGTGGTCAATCCGTCCGGCACGTTGCTCGGCACCGTACAGGACA
Source organism: Fontimonas thermophila (assembly GCF_900113085.1). Classification (GTDB taxonomy): domain Bacteria; phylum Pseudomonadota; class Gammaproteobacteria; order Nevskiales; family Nevskiaceae; genus Solimonas; species Solimonas thermophila. Next base: position 143,951 of record NZ_FOOC01000002.1, read on the forward strand.
TGACGAGCAACGGTGTACAGGACGTGTTGGTGGTCGTCGACGAGGCGGGCGTGGAGCGGCTGATCCCGTTCGTGCGCCGGCACATCGTCAAGCGGGTGGAGCTGGCGGCCGGTCGCATCATCTGCGACTGGGAGCTGGATTACTGAGATGAAAATCGAGGTGATCAGCCTGTTTCCGGCACTCGTGGAACAGGTCGTGCGGTATGGTATGCCGAGGATCGCCGTCGAGAACGGGCAGTTGTCGCTGCAGGCGCGCGATCTGCGCGATTACAGCGAGAACCGCTGGCGCCGGGTCGATGACCGGCCTTACGGCGGTGGTCCGGGCATGGTCATGGAGGCCGGTCCGCTGGCCGCGGCCGTTGCGGCCGCGAAGGCGGCGCTTGGTGAGGCGAAGGTGGTGTTGCTTTCGCCGCAGGGTGAACGCTTCGACCAGGCCTGGGCGCACCGGCTGGCCCGCGAGCAGGGTTTGATCCTGCTCTGCGGACGTTACGAGGGGCTCGACGAACGCTTCGTGCGGACATGTGTGGATTTGGAATTGTCGCTGGGCGACTTTGTGTTGTCGGGCGGCGAGCTGGCAGCGATGGTCGTCGTGGACGCCATCGCCAGACTGTTGCCCGGAGTGCTGGGGCACGCGCAGTCGGCGGAGAACGATTCGTTCTCAAACGGACTGCTCGACCATCCGCACTACACGCGCCCGGAAACCTGGCGCGGGCAGGATGTGCCGGAGGTGTTGCTGTCCGGCGACCACGCGCGTATCGCGCGCTGGCGCCTGAAGCAGGCGCTCGGGCAGACATGGTTGAAACGGCCTGATCTCCTTGCGGAGGTCAAGCTGGACGAAGAGGCAAGGACGCTGCTCGGGGAGTTCATCTCCGAACAGCGAATCGACGGGTAACCGTAGTGATGTGGGTGACGACGATGCGCACGAACAAAATCATTGCCGCGATCGAAGCGGAGCAGATGACCAAGAAGGTTCCGGACTTCCGAGCCGGTGACACCGTCGAGGTTAAGGTCAAGGTGAAGGAGGGCGACCGCGAGCGTCTGCAGGCCTTCGAGGGCGTGGTCATCGCCAAGCGCAACCGCGGCCTGCACTCGGCGTTTACGGTGCGCAAGGTCTCGCATGGCGAGGGTGTCGAGCGCGTGTTCCAGACCTACAGCCCGCAGGTAGCCGAAATCACCGTCAAGCGCCGCGGTGATGTGCGCCGCGCCAAGCTCTATTATCTGCGCGGGCTCTCGGGCAAGGCCGCTCGGATCACAGAAAAGCTTGTATAATCAATAGATCACATTGTTCTTTCATAAAAGCCTGCGGCCGTGGGCCGCGGGCTTTTTGCGTTCGCAGGCTTGCGCCTGGTGGCCTCAAGGGCCTGGGCTAGCCGTGGTGCATGTGCCAGTCGCCACGGTAGGATTCGGAGGCAAGGTGGCGGTGATGCCGACGGGTACGGATTCCACTGCGGCATACTGTGCTTCATGTTGCCACCGCTGCATGAACAACCGGTTCCGTTCATCACCTTGCCCAACTGGGTCAAGGCGGCGACGGCCTGTGGGTTCAACATCGAGCCGATTTTTGCGCGCCTGGGGATCCAGACCGATTTGCTGCACCTTGAGGAGGCGACGATCAGTCCGCCGCTACTCGGCCAGGTCATGGAGGCCTGTGTCGCAGCCTCGCGTGCGCAGCATTTCCCGTTCATGCTCGGGGAGACCTTTGCGTTCGACTATCTTCCCGATATCGGTACTTTTCTGGCGACGAGTCCGACTTTGCGCGATGCCTTGCGCGTATTCGACTGGGTCCGCGAATTGATCAATCCGATGATCGATTTCCGGCTCCACGAGGAGGGAGAGACGGCGGCACTCGTGCTCGTCGGCGAACGTGCGGTGACCGGGCAGGATCGTTACTTCATCGAATCAATCTTTGCCTCGGTGACCAAGTTTGGGCGCATGCTCGCAGGCGATCTGGAGCGGTTTGCGCGGCTGCGTTTCCGGTATTCGGCGCCGCCGTATGCTGCCTGTTACGCGTCGTACTTTCGGGTGCCGGTCTTTTTCGATCAGCCGGTCAATGCGCTCGAACTGCCGCGTCATCATCTCGATACGCCGCTGGAGGGCGGCTTCCCAAAGCTGCACGAGCAGGCCGAGCGGCGTATCGCCCAGCGGCTTGCGCAAATGCCGCGGCGCACGGGCATCGTTGCGGCCATTGAGGCCGCCTATGAGGAAAATCCGCAGTTGCTGGGACGCGGGATCGAGGCGGTCGCGCGGCATCTGGGTTTACATCCGCGAACGTTGCAGCGCCGTTTGCGGCAGGAGGGCGAATCCTTCGGCACGCTGCTCGACCGCGTGCGTTACCGCATGGCCCTGCGCGACCTGCAGCGGCCCGATTTGAGCCTGGAGACGATCAGCGAGCGCCTGGGTTTTTCCGACCGGCGCAGCTTTACCCGCGCCTTCACGCGCTGGGCTGGGGTGAGCCCCAGCAGCTTTCGCAATCGCCGCTAAGCGCTGGAACCGGCTATGTTTTGATGCTGTCGCGATTTGTTCCTCGGGCGTCGCCGGCGGTCATAGCGTGCACCGGGGCACGGCATTAGAGTCGGCTTGCTACCCGATTGCAGGAGCTGGTGTATGGATCAAGCGACACGGCGGATCACGCCGCGCAAGGGACCGGATTTCGGGCTCGACGGTGACATCCCCCGCTACTGGTTCGACAACGATCCGTTCAAGACGCGGTTTTTTGATGCGATGTCGCTGCTGTTCCCGGAAGGGGAGAAATTCTTCATCGCCTGCGTGCGCGACTACCGTGACCAGATCACCGATCCAGACCTCCAGGCGCAGGTCAAGGATTTCATCTATCAAGAGGGCCAGCACGGCATCGTGCATACGCGCTTCAACGACCGCCTCAAAGCCCAGGGCATCGCCGTCGATCACATCCTGCAGCGGCAGAAAGAGATCATGTTCGGCTTTTTCCGCAAGCGTTTCCCGCCCGTCTATACGCTTGGACAAACCGCAGCGGCCGAGCACATGACCGCGCTCATGGCACACGGTTTTTTCTCCAACCCCATGTTCGCCAAGGCCGACCCGCGCATCCGCGCGATGTACGCCTGGCATGCAGTCGAGGAAATCGAACACAAGGCGGTGGCCTTCGACGTGTTCCAGAAAGTCGCCAGAGGCGGGTATCTCGTGCGCATCCTGAGCATGCTGCAGGTGTCCTTGAGCTTCCCGCTGCATGTATTCCTGATCATGGCGCATATGTTCAAAGTCGATGGCGTGAAGAACCGCCTGCGCGTCTGGCTGCGGGGGCTGTGGTGGCTCTATGGCCCAGGTGGGTTGTATCCGCGCCTGCTGCCGCATTACCTCGCCTATTTCAAACCGGGGTTCCATCCGTGGAAACATGGCGACATGCGTCTCTACCACGAGTGGACCCGTGCCTTCGAACGTCACCGCGGCGATGCCATCGCGGCCGCCGACGCGGTGATGGGGCGTGTGCTCGCAGCAGCAGCCTGACGGACCGGGTCAGGCTGAAACTGACAGGCTGGAACCGACTTACAGGCTGCTATGACCGGCTTGTTGCTCGCGTTGCATCCATTGCGCTCGACGCCGAAACGCTGATCTGCCGGTGGGGCCGGTGTGCGGGTTTGCACGCATGGCGACCGCACACCGGGGCCGTTAGAATGCGTGCGGCCAACAAGGAGCGACATGAGCAACGAATACGATGTCGTCGTGATCGGCGGCGGACCCGCCGGTTATCCCTGTGCAATCCGTGCATCCCAGCTCGGGTTTAAGACTGCGTGCATCGATGCCTGGCTGAACAAGGACAACACGCCGGCTTTCGGGGGTACCTGCCTCAATGCGGGATGCATTCCCTCAAAGGCCCTGCTCGAATCCTCGGAGCTCTACTACCGCATGCGGCACGAGGCCGCAGCGCACGGCATCGGCAGCGGCACGCTCACGCTGGATCTCGCCAAGATGCAGCAGCGCAAGCAGTCGGTGTCGCGACAGCTCACCGGCGGGATCAAGACGTTGTTTGCCGCGAACAAGGTCACCGGGCTGCATGGGACGGGGCGCCTGCTCGGTGAAGGCCGGGTCGAGTTCAAGGCTCACGATGGCGCAACGGAGGTGCTCAAGGCACGGCACATTGTTGTTGCCACCGGCTCCGAGCCGGTGAATCTGAAGATCGCGCCATTCGACGGCGAACGGATCGTGGATTCCTGGGGGGCGCTCGATTTCACCGAGGTCCCCGAGACGCTTGGAATCATCGGGGCCGGCGTGATCGGCGTCGAGCTGGGCAGTGTCTGGAGCCGCCTGGGGGCCAGGACCGTGATCCTCGAGGCGCTGCCGAATTTTCTGCCGATGGTCGATGCGCAGATCGCGCGCGAGGCGCTGCGTCACCTGACCAAGCAGGGGCTGGACATCCGGCTCGGTGCCAAGGTGCTGTCGGCCAAGAACAATGGCAAGGATGTCACCGTCGAATACGAACTCAACGGCGAACGCAGCAGCGAGCGCTTCGAGAAGCTCATCGTCGCCGTCGGCCGCCGGCCGTATACGAAAGGCGCCGGGCTCGAGCAGATCGGCGTGCAGCTCGATGAACGCGGTTTCGTCAAGGTCGATGCACATTACAGGACCAACGTGCCCGGTGTTTATGCGATCGGGGATGTCATCGGGGGGGCGATGCTCGCGCACAAGGGCATCGAGGAAGGCGTGGCTCTCGCCGAGCAGCTTGCCGGTCACCACACGCAGGTGAACTACAATGCGGTGCCGAGCGTGGTCTATACCGCGCCGGAGATCGGATGGGTGGGTTTGTCGGAAGAGCAGGCCAGAGCCAAAGGGCACGAGGTCAAGACGGGCCTGGGTCCGTTCGCCGCCAATGGCCGTGCCAAGGCGATGGAACAGGCCGCAGGCTCGATCAAGGTCATCGCCGATGCCAAGACTGACCGTATCCTCGGCGTGCACATGGTCGGTCCGTATGTCTCCGAGCTGCTCGCCGAGGCTGTACTGGCTCTCGAGTTCGCGGCCACCTGCGAGGATATTGCGCTGACCATGCATGGCCATCCGACGCTCTCCGAAAATTTTCACGAAGCAGTGCTGCTCGTCGACGGCCGCGCCGTGCATGCCGTCAACAAGCCCAAGAAGTAGTGGTGTTATCCATAGCCTACGGTTCGGGGGACAAACTCATGACGAAGATTCTGGGAATGCTGGGCGTTTCCGCGCTGATGCTGGCCACGGCCGCACACGCCGAGATCATCGATGTCTCGGTCGGCGATGGCAGTGTGCGCGGTGCTTTGTACGGCCCGCTGTCGCGCGCATTCGAGGGCACCAAGGGGCAGTATGACGTCGGTGTGATCGTCCGCCCCGAGCGCGACGATGACCTGCTCGTGACCCATGTCGGTGCCTTGGTCACCGGCGATGCCGGAGCCCAGCAGTTCGAGCTCGCCGCGGGCCTGGGGCTGCGCGGTGTCTATGTCGGTCGCGACCATGACAGCGGTGGCGCTCTTGCCCTCGGCGGCCAGGCCGAGGCGCGATATCCGGGTTATGAACGCTTCGGTTTGTCGGTATACGGCTATTACGCGCCCGAGGTGCTGAGCTTCGGTGAGTTCGATCAGTACTACGAAATCGGTACGGGTTTGGATTATCAGGTCATCAGGAGTGCATCGGTCTATATCGGCTACCGCAATGTCAACCTGCGTCTGGAAAACGGTGGCGACATCACCGCTGACAACGGCTTGCACGTAGGAATGCGTCTGAGTTTCTGAGCGGTGCAGAGGGTTTATGGGGCGAGGTCCAAGCATCGCCGCGCGTAAGGGCGCAGAAGACGCCCGCCGCGGCAAGCTGTTTACAAAGTTCATCCGCGAAATCACCGTCGCCGCCCGCACTGGCGGTGGCGACCCGCGCAGCAACCCGCGGCTGCGTCTGGTGCTCGAAAAGGCTTTTGCGGCGAATATGCCGAAGGACACCGCGGAGCGCGCGATCAAGCGTGGAACCGGCGAGCTTGGCGCCGATCATTTCGAGGAAGTCCGCTACGAGGGCTATGGGCCGGGTGGTGTCGCGATCATGGTCGATTGCATGACCGACAATCCGACGCGGACCGTCGCCGACGTGCGCCATGCGTTCAGCAAACACGGCGGCAACCTGGGAGCCAGTGGTGCGGTAGCGTATCTGTTTTCGCAAGTCGGGCAGATCTATCTCGAGACCCGTGGTGATCCGGCACTCGAGGAGAAGGTGCTCGAAACCGCACTCGAAGCCGGTGCCGACGACGTCCTCAACGAGGACGGCTATACCGAGGTGCTCACCGCACCAGATGCGCTCGAGCGCGTGAAGAAAAGCCTCGAGGGGCTGGGGCTACCGCTGCTGCAAGCCGATGTCACGATGCGGCCAGCGACGACGGTGACGGTTTCCGGTGAGCAGGCCGAGATGGTCAACAAGCTGATCGACGCACTCGAGGACCTCGACGACGTGCAGAAGGTCTATTCCAATCTCGCGTGACCCGTATTCTCGGCATCGATCCCGGTTCCCGCTGGACGGGTTACGGTATCGTCGACGTCGGGCATGGCCAGCAGCGCCATGTCGCGAGCGGGCGCATCGCGGCCGGGGATGGCGAGATCCCGCAGCGGCTGGTCGCGATCGACACGCAGCTCAGCGCGCTCGTGCGCGAATATGCGCCTGAGGAGGTGGCTTTCGAAGAGGTCTTCGTCAGCAGAAACGTGCGCAGTGCCTTGGTGCTCGGACAGGCGCGTGGCGTAGCCCTGTGCGTCGTCGCACGCGCCAGGCTGCCGATCGCCGAGTATGCGGCGAGCCAGGTCAAGATGGCGCTCACCGGCAGCGGCCGCGCCGAGAAGGAGCAGGTGCAGCATATGGTGCGGATATTGTTGGGGCTGAACAACCGGCTCGCGGCCGATGCGGCCGACGCACTCGCCGTGGCGCTCACGCATGCCCAGGTTCGCAGTACGCATCTGCGGGCCGGTGTGCCGTTTCCCCGTTCCTGGAGGCGTCGATGATCGGTCGCATCGCCGGGCGTCTGCTGTTCAAGCAGCCGCCGGTTCTGATTGTCGATGTCGGCGGTGTCGGGTATGAGATCGAAGCGCCCATGTCCACGTTCTACAAATTGCCGGCGATCGGGGAGAACGTGAGCCTGCACACGCATCTGTCGGTGCGCGAGGACGCACACCTGCTCTTCGGCTTTGCGACGATCACCGAGAAAGCCTTGTTCCGCGAGCTGATCCGTATCTCCGGCGTCGGTCCCAAGCTGGCGCTGGCCGTGCTCTCGGGTGTCGGCGTTGACGAATTCTGGGCCACGGTGCGCGCGGGCGACATCGCGCGGTTGGCCAAGCTGCCGGGGATCGGGCGCAAGACGGCCGAGCGTCTCGTCGTCGAGATGCGCGATCGATCTGGAGCTGCTGCTCCCGAGCCGATGGCCGTGCCGGGCCTTGCCGCGGATTCGCCACTGGAAGAGGCACGCCATGCCCTCGCTGCGCTGGGCTACAAGCCCGCCGAGATTCAGCGGTTCACGCAAGCCGTGTATAAGGAGGGTATGAGCACCGAGCAAATCATCCAGGAGGCGCTCCGGCGTGCCGTGCGATGAGCGAGTCCGAACGCCTGATGTCCGCCCGTGCTGGCAGCGACGAGGAGCGGATCGAGCGTGCGATCCGTCCGCAGCGCCTGGCCGATTATGTCGGCCAACCTGCCGTACGCGAGCAGATGAGCATCGCCATCGAGGCTGCGCGCCGGCGTGGAGATGCGCTCGACCATGTGCTGATTTTCGGTCCGCCGGGTTTGGGCAAGACCACGCTCGCACACATTCTCGCCAGCGAGATGGGGGTGAACCTGCGTCAGACCTCCGGGCCGGTTCTCGAGCGTCCGGGCGATCTCGCGGCGCTGCTGACCAACCTCGAGCCGCGCGATCTGCTGTTCATCGACGAAATCCACCGTCTTTCTCCGATCGTCGAGGAAGTGCTGTATCCGGCGATGGAGGACTACCAGCTCGACATCGTCATCGGCGAGGGTCCGGCCGCCCGTTCCATCCGCATCGATTTGCCGCCGTTCACGCTCGTCGGTGCGACCACGCGGGCCGGTGCACTCACCAGTCCGCTGCGCGATCGTTTTGGGCTGGTCCAGCGCCTGGAGTTTTACTCGGAGTCGGATCTGACACGCATCGTCCTGCGCAGCGCCAGCATCCTCAAGGCGCCGATCGATGAGGGCGGTGCAGCGGAGATCGCACGCCGCTCGCGCGGTACGCCGCGTATCGCCAACCGCCTGCTACGGCGTGCCCGCGATTATGCCGAGGTGCGTGGCGATGGGGTCATCACCGCTGCGATCGCCGCCGAGGCCATGCGCTTGCTCAATGTCGACAGCAATGGGTTCGATCTGATGGACCGGCGCTTGCTGATGACCTTGATCGAACGGTTCGACGGCGGTCCGGCCGGGATCGACAATCTGGCCGCCGCCATCGGTGAGGCGCGGGATACCATCGAGGACGTCATCGAACCTTACCTGATCCAGCAAGGCTATCTGTTGCGCACCCCGCGTGGCCGCATCGCTGGCAAAGCCGCGTATGAGCACTATGGCCTGAAAATGCCAGACCGGTTGGGCACGCCCGATCTGTTCGAATCATGAGCACAGCGGTGTTCCGCCATCCGGTGCGGGTGTATTACGAGGATACGGATGCCAGCGGTGTGGTTTATCACGCCAACTATCTGCGCTGGTTCGAGCGCGCGCGGACCGAATGGCTACGCGAGCTGGGTTTACAGCAGCAGACCTTACGCGCAACGTCCGGGGTGGTGTTCACGGTCGCCGACTTGCGCATCGAGTTCCGCCGTCCCGCTCGGCTCGACGATCGGCTCGAAGTCTTGACCTGCGTGCCGATGCTTCGTCGCGCCAGCCTGACCTTCGCGCAAACCTTGGTGCGCCAGGACGAGGATGGCTATTTGACGCGTGCCGAGGTCAGGGTCGGGTGTGTCGATGTGTCGGACTTTCGCCCGAGGCCCTTGCCCGGGGCCCTCAAAAGCGCCGTCGAAGCCTGGATCCGGGCTCGCGGATAAGAAGCGTGAGGTGGTGGAACATTCTATGTCCACGACTACAGTCTAGGCATTCGGCTGTGATAATGTTTGCCCCCTGTTTGCGGCCCCTTTGCGCCGTTCGCATCCGCAACGCCGTTGCGCTGGTCGATACAAGAACACATCCCATGAACGCTGACATGTCCCCGCTCCATTTGATCCTGCAGGCCAGTGTGCTGGCGCAGATCGTGCTGTTGCTGCTCGTGGGTGCTTCGGTGTTTTCGTGGGCGGTGATCTTCTCCAAGCGCAGGTTGCTGGCCAAGGCCGTCAAAGAGGCCGATCAGTTCGAGGATCGTTTTTGGAGCGGCGGCAATCTCGCCGACCTATACGAACATCAACGCCGCGGCGAGAACCGCGGGCTTGCGGCGATCTTCATCGCCGGTTACGAGGAATACACCCGCCAGCAGACCGGTGGCCGTGGCGATCACGATGATGTCATCGCCGCAGTGCAGCGTCAGATGCGGGTTGCCCAGGTGCGCGAGGTCGAGCGGCTCGAAGGTGGCCTTGCCCTGCTGGCGACGATTGGATCGACGAGCCCTTATGTCGGTTTGTTCGGTACTGTCTGGGGTATCATGAATGCGTTCATCTCGATTGGCGCGATGAAGCAGGCGTCGCTGGCCACCGTCGCCCCCGGCATTGCCGAGGCCTTGATCGCGACCGCCATGGGCTTGTTCGCGGCGATTCCCGCGGTGATCGCGTACAACTACTTCACGCGCGCGGTCGAACGCATGGAAACGCGCTTCCATACCTTCGCCGAGGAGATGATCGGCATCATCGATCGCGGCTTGCGCCACGGCCAGAAGAGCTGAGGCGGTCGCATGGCCAAGCGCAAACTGTCCTCCGACATCAACGTCGTTCCCTATATCGACGTGATGTTGGTGTTGCTGATCATCTTCATGGTCACCGCACCGCTGCTCGTCCAGGGCATCGACGTCGAGTTGCCGGAGGCCGATGCCGCCTCGCTCAGCTCACAGGAGGACGAGGTCGTGCTGTCCGTGACCGCGCGGGGCGAGCTGATGCTCAATGTCGGCGACAAGCAGGGTGTGCCACTGAGCGACGAGGAAGTCGTCGAGCGTATCGGTGCGATCATCCGTGCCAGGCCCGACAAGCTGATTCTTGTCGAGGGTGATGCGCGCGTCCCTTACCAGCACGTCGCCCATGGCATGGCCCTGCTCCAGCAGGGTGGGGCTCGCAAGATCGGCTTCGTGACCCAGCCGCGCGAGCAAACATCCAGGCGCTGATGGTCGAGCGTCGTTATCTGTTTCTTGCAGCGGTTTTGCATCTGCTGCTGTTCGCGTTGCTGTTCGCCAGCGCGTTCTTCCACCGCAAACCGCCACCGCCGCAGGTGATTCAGGCGGTCATCGTCGGCGAAACCTATCAGCAGGCGCAGGCGCGCGAGCGCGAACTCGAGCGCCAGCGTCAGGAAGAAGAGGCCCGCCAGCGCGAACTCGAGCGGCAAAAGCTCGAAGAGCAGCGCAGGCAGGAGCAGCAGCGCAAGGCTGCCGAAGAGCAAATGCGCAAGCAAGCCGAGGAAGAAAAGCGCAAGCTGCAGGAAGAGCAGCGCCGCAAGCGTGAGGAGCTCGAGCTCAAGGCCGAGGCCGAGCGCCGGCGGCTCGAAGAAGAGCGCAGGAAAGCCGAAGAGGAAAAACGCCGCCAGGACGAGCTGCGGCGACAGCAGGAGGAAGCGCAGCGCCGGCTGATCGAAGAAGAACGTCAGCGCCAACTCGAAGAAGAACGCAAGGAGCTGGAGCGGATCCGGCAGCAGCGCGAAGCCGAGGAGCGCCGCCGGCGTGAAGAAATCGCACGTGCGCTGGCCGAGGAAGAGGCCGCGCGTGCAGCCGCGGAGCGCCGCGCGGCGCAGGCGCCGTGGGAGGCGGCTATCGTCGAAAAGATCCGTCGCAACTGGCAGCGTCCTCCCGGCTCGGCGGAGCGTTTCAATTGCCTCGTCCAGATCGAACAGATTCCGGGCGGTGAGGTCGTCAGCGCACGCATCGTGCGCAGTTGTGGATCGCCGGTCCTGGATCGCTCGGTCGAGAACGCGGTACTCAAAGCCAGCCCCTTGCCACCGCCGCCGCGTCCGGATCTGTTCGAGCGTTCGATCCGGGCGACGTTCTGTCCTTCACCGGATGCCTGCTGAAGGCGCGCGCGAACTCTCTATGCTGTCCCATTCAGCCTTCCTTCATGAATCCCGCGTAGAACTCCCAAGCTTATGAAATCGATCCGATACTGGACGGCGCTGCTGCTCCTGGCCGCTTTTCCGGCCGCACACGCAGAACTGGAAATCACCGTCACTGGCGGCGCCGAGGCGCCGTTGCCGATCGCCATCGTGCCTTTCTCACAGGTGCCCGATGTCCAGCTCGACATCGCGCAGGTGGTGGAGAACGACCTCGTACGCAGCGGGCGGTTCCGGGCGCTGCCGCGGCGCGACATGCTGCAAAGGCCTAATACGCCGGCACAGGTCGATGCCGCGACCTGGCGTGCGCAAGGCATCGACAACGTCGTGGTCGGGCAAGTGGCGCGCAGCGATACGGGATATTTCGCCCGTTTCTTTCTGATCGACAGCATCAGCGGCCAGCAGATCATGGGGTATGACGTGCCGGCGCGCAGCATCGACCAGATGCGCTATGTCGCCCACCAGATCGCCGATCTGATCTACGAGAAGCTGCTGGGTCAGCCGGGTTATTTCAACACCAAGATCGCCTATGTGTCGGCAACCGGATTGAGTCACCAGCGGACCTTCCAGCTGATTGTGGCCGATTCCGATGGCGAGAATCCGCGCGTGGTCGCCACTTCGCGCGAGCCACTGATGTCGCCGGCCTGGTCACCGGACCGCAAGCAGCTCGCTTACGTCGGCTACGAGCGCGGGCGTTCCGCGGTGTATCTGCATACGCTGGCGACCGGCGAGGTCAAACGCCTGGTGTCCGAACGCGGGATCAATGGCTCGCCGGTGTTTTCCCCGGATGGCCGCTATCTTGCGCTGACGCTGTCGTTCGAGAACAACCCAGATATCTACATCATCGACCTGCGCAGCGGCACGCGCCGGCGTCTGACTGACCATTACGGTATCGACACCGAGCCAGCCTGGTCGCCGGATGGCACCAAGATCGCCTTCACCTCGGATCGTGGCGGGCAGCCACAGATCTATGAAATCGGCATCGAGGGCGGTGACCCGCGCCGGCTGACTTTCCAGGGTCGCCAGAATCTGCGGCCGAGTTACTCGCCGGACGGTCGCTCGCTCGTGCTGGTGAATCTGGAGGGAGGGCGCTATCGTATCGGCCTGCTCGACCTGGCGACCGGAGACATGCGCTTGCTCAGCGACGGCCCTCTGGATGAAAGCCCGAGTTTTGCACCGGGCGGGGCCGTGGTCATTTATGCGACCCAAGGGGCGCGCGGTGCCGAGCTTGCAACCGTCTCCGTAGACGGCAGGGTGCGCCAGAGTCTGCGCCAGGCCAGCGGAGATGTCCGCGAGCCGGCGTGGTCTCCTTTGATCCGCTGATGAGTGTTGAGCTTCAACCTAAAAATGAAGGAGCCGATAATGAATGGTAAGTATTGGGTGCCTGCTGTCATTTCTGTCGCACTGATGCTCGGTGCCTGCGGGTCCACCAAGGAGCGGAATCCGGCCGGGGGCACGGTTCCCACCCAGACCAGTGAGCCTTATACCGACCGCATCGCACCTGCACCCGCGCCAGTCGATGGCAGTTATGACGCTGCTGCGGCGGCCGAGCGTGCGCTGAGCACGAACATCATTTATTTCGATTTCGATGACAGCACGATCAAGCCCGAGTATCAGGGTGTCATCGATGCGTTCGCGTCATATTTGAACGCCAATCCGACGGCGCGTGTACGTCTCGAAGGTCATGCCGACGAGCGCGGTACTCGTGAATACAACGTCGGTCTGGGTGAGCGCCGTGCCAATGCCGTGCAGTCGGCTTTGCTCGCCAAGGGTGTCAGCGCCCAGCAGATTTCGGTGATCAGTTATGGCGAAGAGCGCCCGGCCGATCCTGGCCACGACGAGGCTGCATGGGCCAAGAACCGCCGCGTGCAAATCATCCGTCAGTAACGGTTGGATCGGGAGGCAACGGCGATGCAATGGTGGCGCGTGACGGCGGTGGGCTGTGCGGGCGCAGTGCTCGCGGGTTGCGCAAGTAGTTTCGGTGGCCCGATTGCGGGTGGTTCCGACAACCTCTCGCCAACCGAGCGGCGCTTGCAGGCGGTCGAGTCGCGGGTTGCCGAACTCTCGCGCCGGCTCGATGCCGTCAATCTCACCGGCATGGATCAGGAGAACATCCGGTTGCGCGATGATCTGCGCCAGATCCGCGGTGAAATGGAGCGGCTGCGTTTCGACTTCGATCAGGCGCAGCGGCGCAGTCGCGAGCAGTATCTGGATCTCGACCGGCGTTTGCAGCGGCTCGAAAACCCAGGTGCGGCGACGGGGGCGGTCGTCGGCGCCCGAGTCGAGCCCAGCGGCACGATCACCACCACGACGCCTGCGCCGGGGACCGCTGCTCCGCTACCGCCGGCGGCCGATGGTGGGGCGCCGCCACCCGTCACCATCTCCTCTGGATCCGGCGCCTCGCCCGAGGAGGAGGGCGCTTATCTGACGGCTTTTGATGCGCTCAAGAATGGCAAGTACGACGAGGCCATTCGTGGTTTCCGTGCCTTGCTCGAGAAATGGCCCCAGGGGCGTTACGCCGACAATGCGCTTTATTGGAGCGGCGAGGCGTATTACGTCAAGCGCGATTACAAATCGGCGCTGTTGGCCTTTCAGGCCGTGCTACAGCGCTTCCCGAACAGCCCGAAGGCGCCGGATGCCATGCTCAAGACTGGTTTGGTGCAGCTGGATCTGAAGCAGGAAGCGGAAGGTCGGGCCACGCTCAAGCGCCTGGTCGAAACCTATCCGCAGTCCAACGCTGCCAAACTGGCCCAGCAGCGTCTGGGGGCCAATTGAAAACCTGGCGCGGCATTGATCACGTCTTCCGTTGCTGCGGTCGAGCCGCGCCTCAAAATCACCGAGATTTTTCGGTCGCTGCAGGGTGAGAGTTCCCTCGTCGGCTGGCCGACGGCATTCGTGCGGCTTACCGGCTGCCCGCTGCGCTGCCAATACTGCGATACCGCATATGCGTTCCACGGCGGGCAGTGGATGACCCTCGCGCAAGTGCGGGAGCGTGTCGCCAGTCTCGACGTCCGCCACGTTTGCGTTACGGGCGGCGAGCCGCTGGCCCAGAAAGCCTGTCTGGGCCTGCTCGCGATGCTCTGTGATGCCGGGTATCAGGTATCGCTCGAAACCAGCGGGGCGCTGGATATCAGCGCCGTCGATCCGCGGGTCGTGCGGGTGATGGATCTCAAGACCCCGGATTCCGGGGAATCGCAACGCAATCGCTGGGAGAATCTCGCCCATCTGAGCGCACGCGACGAAGTCAAGTTCGTCATTTGCAGCCGCGCCGATTACGAATGGGCACGTGATGTCGTTCGCACGCATGCACTGGATCGGCGCTGCACCGTGCTGTTTTCGCCGAGTGCGGGCCAACTGGAACCAGTGCAGCTCGCGGACTGGCTGCTGGCCGACCGCTTGCCCGTGCGTTTCCAGGTGCAATTGCACAAGCTGCTGTGGGGCAATACGCCCGGACGGTGAATGACCATGAGCACAACATCTGGCGACAAAGCCGTCGTGCTGCTCTCCGGCGGGCTGGATTCGGCGACGGTCCTGGCGATCGCGCGCGCGCAGGGATTCGAGGTTTTCGCGCTGAGCGTGGCGTATGGCCAGCGGCATGATGCCGAGCTTGCCGCAGCGGCGCGCATGGCTGCCGCGTTCGGTGTCCGCCGGCACCAGCGGGTGTCGGTGAATCTCGATGCCTTTGGAGGATCGGCGCTGACCGATCATGCGATAGCCGTGCCGGAGGCTCCGAGCGCCGGAATTCCGGTAACGTATGTTCCGGCGCGCAACACGCTGTTTTTGTCCCTGGCGCTCGGGTGGGCGGAGGTCATCGGAGCCCGCGACATTTTCATCGGTGTGAACGCAGTCGATTACTCCGGATACCCCGACTGCCGGCCTGCTTTCATCGAGGCGTTCGAGCGACTTGCCATGGTGGCAACCAAGGCAGGTGTCGAGGGGGCACGGCTGCGTATCCACGCGCCGCTGTTATACATGAGCAAGGCCGAGATCATTCGTGAGGGTGTGCGTCTGGGTGTGGATTACAGTCTCACCGTGTCCTGCTACCAGGCCGATGCCGACGGGCGCGCCTGCGGCCGCTGTGACGCCTGCCGTCTCAGGCGTGAGGGGTTTAAAGCCGCAGGTCTGGCTGATCCGACGCGCTATGTGATGACACGGTAGGCCATTGCCGGCGATTCCGGTATCATGCGCGCCCCTGTGCGTCTCATGGGTCGTTAGCTCAGTCGGTAGAGCAGCTGGCTTTTAACCAGTTGGTCGATGGTTCGAATCCATCACGACCCACCACACCGCTCGTGGTCTTGTCGCGCCGGGATGTCGGGGAGTAGCGCAGCCTGGTAGCGCACCTGCCTTGGGCGCAGGGGGTCGCAGGTTCAAATCCTGTCTCCCCGACCATTTCGGTATCACGGCGGACCGATTCGATCGACGGCGACGCGGATCCAGGGCCTTGCGCCATCGTGCATCACGTCGATCGGCACCCCGTAGACCTGGGTCAGTCGTGCAGCGGTGAGAATTTCGGCCGGTGCTCCTTGTGCGATCACCTCGCCGCAGCACAACAGCGTCGCAGTATCGGCATAGGCAAGCACCAGATTGGGATCGTGCAGCACGAGCAGCACGGCGACACCCTGCGCAGCGAATCGGCGCGCGAGGCGCAGGCAGTGGTGCTGGTAGGCCAGATCGAGGTTCGCAGTCGGCTCATCGAGCATCAGCGCGCGCGGCCCCAGTTCGACCGGTTCCCAAATCTGCGCGAGCACCCGTGCCAGATGCACGCGGGCGCGTTCACCGCCGGACAGCGTTGGGTAACGGCGCGTGCGCAGATGCGAAATGCCGCTGATTTTCATCGCTTCGGCGATGATCTCGGTTTCTCGTTCGATGCGGTGCCGTGGACAAGGCAGCCGTCCCAGGGCCACCACTTCTTCCACAGTGAAAGCGAATCCGAGTTGCTCGCGTTGGGGGAGCACTGCGCGCAGGCGTGCGAGCTGTTGCGGACTCCATGCCTGCAGCGGCCGGCCAGCGTACGTGATCGTTCCCGAATGCGGGGGGAGTTCGCCGGACAACAGGCGCAGGAGCGTTGTCTTGCCCGCGCCATTGGGGCCCAGCACGGCGTGGACGGTGCCCGGGCCGATGTCCACGGAAATTCCGCGCAGCAATGCACGGCCATCGACGACGTAGGACAGGTCGCGTGCCGTCAGCATCACGCCAGCTCCGGGCGATCGCGGTAGCGCAGTAGCAGGGCGAGGAAGAACGGGCCGCCGATCAAGGCCGTGAGGATGCCGATGGGCAGTTCCGCAGGCATGAACAGTGTGCGCGCGGCGGTGTCCGCGACCAGCAGGAGCAAGGCTCCGAGCAGCGCCGAGCCGGGAAGCACATACCGATGATCCGGTCCGGTCCACAGCCGTACGAGATGAGGCACGATCAGGCCGATGAACCCAATGATGCCGGCGAGGGCCACGCTGACGGCGACCGCAAGCACGATGAGCACGCTGACACGGCGTTTGAGCACCTCGACATCGATGCCCAGATGCAGCGCCTCGGCCTCGCCCAGCAACAGCGCATTGAGGGCACGCGCCTGGGCTGGCAATGCCATCAGCGGCAGCAGCAACAGTGGCAATGCCAGCGCGAGTTCGCCAAAGCCGGCGTGGCCGAGCGATCCGAACATCCATAAGGTCACTGTACGCAGCGCAAAGTCGTCGGCGAGATAAGCAAGAAAGCCGATGCCGGCACCGGCGATGGCGTTCAGTGCCAGGCCGGCGAGCAGCATCGTCGCAATGCGCGTGCGTCCATCGACGAGACTCAGCCGCAGGACGGCCGCCGCCGCGGCGGCACCGCCGATGAAGCTTGCAGCCGGCAGGGCGACTGCCGTGGGCAGCAGACGATCGACACCGAGCACCATCAGGACTGCGGCGGCGAACGCTGCGCCGGCCGATACCCCGATGAGCCCCGGATCGGCCAAGGGATTGCGCATCAAGCCTTGCATCGCAGCGCCCGCCAGTCCCAGCGCGGCGCCGACCAGCAAGGCCAGGCACACCCGGGGCAGGCGGATCTGGAGCACGGCCAGACGTTCGACATCGCTGGGGTCAGCGCCGGTGGGCAAACCCAGGATCGCGGGCAGATGCTCCGGTGCGATGGCCACCGGACCGATGACGAGCGCTGCCAGTGTGCAGGCGATCAACAGTGCCGCCAGCACGGCAGCCGCAAGGCGCACGCGCCCCCTGGCGATCAGACCACGACTCATGTGCCGATACGGATTTCAAAAGCCGGATGCGCAGCGTAGCGGATTGCGGTGTAACCGTACCGGCGCGCAAGCAGCGGCCAGCCGACTGCACGGCGCAGCCGGCTGGCCCAGGCTCATTTGTTCAGGATGAGCCGATCATTGCGGGTGCGCAGTAGACGATATTCCTCTCCGCGATGCTCGATGACGATCTCGCGGCTGCCGCGCAGCAGCTCGTCGCTGCGCACGCGCGGAATGGTGGTGGCAGGGCGGGGGGTGGTGGCCGGCTGTGGGGAAGACAAGCGCAGGACGGACATGACACGAACTCCGACGGGAAGGACTTGCAAATGATAATAATTCCCAAATGCAAGTCAATCGGGTGGTGCGCCCGGCGCGCTGCGACCAGTCGTCAGAACGCCACTGCTATACTGCACGGCTCACGCGAAAGTGGCGGAATTGGTAGACGCACTGGATTTAGGTTCCAGCGCCGCAAGGCGTGAGAGTTCGAGTCTCTCCTTTCGCACCAGCGTTTCAACAGCCTCATAACTTTTAAATCAGAGTCTTGGAAATGGAAGTGAATGTCGAGTCGCCGGGCGGACTGCGCCGGCAGATGCGGGTCCGTGTGCCTGCCGAGCAGGTCGCCAAGGCCGTCGACGAGCGCCTCAAGCGCTACGCGAGCCGCGCCAAACTGCCGGGTTTCCGTCCCGGCAAGGCGCCGCGCAAGATCGTCGAAGCACAGTTTGGCGAGTCGGCGCGCATCGATGCGATTTCCGACATCGTCCAGCAGACCTACCCGGAGGCCCTCAGCCGGGTCGGTATGCACCCGGCCGGCCAGCCCAAGATCGACATCACGGCGGAAAAACCTGGCGAGGCGCTGGAATACGTCGCGCATTTCGAGGTCTACCCGGAGATCCGCCTGCAGGCTTTCGATACGCTGAAGATCGAAAAGCCGCAGGTGGTGGTCACTGAGGCCGATGTCGATCGGCTCATCGACAATCTGCGCAAGGCGCGCCGCAGCTTCACCCAAGTGCAGCGTCCGGCAGCCGTCGGTGATCGTGTCAAAATCGATTTCGTCGGCCGGCTCGACGGCGAGCCTTTTCCCGGTGGCGAGGGTAAGGACGTCAGCTTCGAGATCGGTGCCAGCCAGTTCCTGCCGGATCTGGAAAACGGCATCGTGGGACATACCGCCGGCGAGCGCTTCGTCGTCGATGTGCGCTTCCCCGACGACTATCGTTCCGAGCAACTGCGCGGCAAGACGGCGCAGTTCGAGGTGACGCTCCAATCGGTGGAGGAGGGACATCTGCCGGAGATCGATGCCGAGTTCCTCAGGGCGCATCAGGTGGACGAGGCCGCGGGGGAGGCCGGACTCCGCGAAAAGTGCCGGGCCGCGCTCGAGAAGGAGCGTGACAAGGCAGTGCAGAACCGCATCAAGGCCCAGGTGCTCGAGCAACTGCTGGCGGCCCATCCGATCGAGGTTCCCGAGGCCCTGATCCAGCAGGAAATTCCGCGTCTGCGGCAGGAGGCCGCCGCGCGCATGAACATGGCGAACGCCGATGCCGCCAAGCTCAAAGAGCTGTTGCCTGACGCCGTGTTCGAGGCAACTGCGCGCCGCCGGGTCAGTCTCGGTCTTTTGATCGGTGAGGTGATCAAGACACAGTCGATCAAGCTCGATCCCGCGCGCCTGGCCAAGGCGCTCGATGACATCGCGATCGACTACGAACAGCCGGAACAGGTCAAGGCCTTCTACCGCTCGCGTCCGGATCTGATGCAAGGCTTGAGTGCGATGGTGCTGGAAGACCAGGTCGTCGATACGCTGGCGGCGGCGGCGACGGTCAGCGAGCGGTCGATGACCCTGGATGAACTGCTGAACCCCAAGCCCGCCGCACGGTCTTGAAGGACATCTGAGAGCGCACAAGAGCCTGCCGTCGTGCCGGCCCTGCGTCCATCCCACCGGTTTTGTCCATCTCCACACCCATCATGTCCGACATCCTCACCCGCGCCCAGCATCTCGTTCCGATGGTCATCGAGCAGACCGCCCGAGGGGAGCGGGCCTTCGACATCTATTCGCGGCTGCTCAAGGAACGCGTGATCTTCATCGTCGGCCCGATCGAGGATCACATGGCAAACCTGGTCGTCGCCCAGCTGTTGTTCCTCGAATCGGAGAATCCGGATAAGGACATCCATCTGTATATCAATTCGCCGGGCGGCGTGATCACTGCCGGATTGTCGATCTACGACACGATGCGTTTTATCAAGCCGGACGTCAGCACGATGTGCATCGGTCAGGCGGCGAGCATGGCGGCTTTCCTGCTCTGTGCCGGTGCCAAGGGCAAGCGCTACGCGCTGCCGAACGCGCGCGTGATGATCCACCAGCCTTCGGGCGGCGCACAGGGGCAGGCCAGCGATATCGAGATCCAGGCGCGCGAGATCCTCTACCTACGCGAGCGGCTCAATGCCTTGATGGCAGAGCATACCGGCCAGCCGCTCGAGCGGATCGCCCGCGATGTCGAGCGGGATTACTTCATGAGCGCCGAGCAGGCCAAGGCCTACGGGCTGATCGACCAGATTCTCGTCCAGCGGGGCGCTTCGGCCGCATGAATGGTGAGTTTTCGTTCAGGTTTTGCAGCAAAATGGCACTGTGCTATACAGGTGTCGCCGGATGCCGTCGTCCGGATGAGGACTGAAGGATGAGTAACGAGACACGGAGCGGATCGCACAACGGGCGCGTCCTTTACTGCTCATTTTGCGGTAAAAGCGAGCACGAGGTCCGCAAGCTGATCGCGGGCCCGTCGGTGTACATCTGCGACGAGTGCGTCGATTTGTGCAACGACATCATCCGCGAAGAGGTGCATGCCAAGCCGCAGGCCAAGGGCTTGCCCAAACCGCACGAGATTCGCGCGGTCCTCGACGAGTATGTGATCGGCCAGGATCAGGCCAAGAAGATCCTGTCCGTGGCCGTTTACAACCACTACAAGCGCTTGTCGCTCAAAGGTTCGGCAGACGGCGTGGAAATCGCCAAATCGAACATTCTCTTGATCGGGCCGACCGGCTCCGGCAAGACGCTGCTCGCCGAGACCCTGGCGCGGCTGCTCGACGTGCCGTTTGCGATTGCCGACGCAACCACGCTCACCGAGGCCGGCTATGTCGGCGAGGATGTCGAGAACATCATCGCGCGCCTGTTACAGAAGTGCGATTACGACATCGAAAAGGCCCAACGCGGTATCGTCTATATCGACGAGATCGACAAGATCTCGCGCAAGTCGGAGAATCCGTCGATCACCCGCGATGTATCGGGCGAGGGTGTCCAGCAGGCCTTGTTGAAACTCATCGAGGGGACCATCGCCAGCGTGCCGCCCCAGGGCGGGCGCAAGCATCCGCAGCAGGAGTTCCTCCAGGTCAACACGGCCGGCATCCTGTTCATCTGCGGCGGTGCATTCGCTGGCCTCGAAAAAGTCATCCAGGCGCGGACCGAGCGCACCGGTATCGGTTTTTCGGCCGAGGTCAAATCCGACAAGGATGGCAAGCGCGCGAGCGAGCTGTTGGCGCGTGTCGAACCCGATGATCTGATCCGTTTCGGCATGATTCCGGAATTCATCGGCCGTCTGCCGGTGATCGCCGTGCTCGAGGAGCTCGACGAGGCTGCCTTGATGGCGATCCTCAAGGAGCCGAAAAACGCGCTGGTCAAGCAGTATGCGAAACTGTTCAGCATGGAGGGCGTGCAGCTCGAGTTCCGCGAGGAGGCTTTGCGCGCGATCGCCGCGCGGGCCAAAGAGCGCAAGACCGGTGCGCGGGGTCTGCGCACGATCATGGAAAACATCCTGCTCGATGTCATGTACGACCTGCCCTCGATGCAGAACGTCAGCAAGGTTGTGATCGACGATGCCGTGGTGCGCGGCGAGGCCAAACCGTTCATCGTCTATGAGAACGCTGAGGCCAAGCACGGCCACAAGAGCACGGCGGCCTGAAGGCTTCGTCTGCTCTGTCTTGCCCAAGCCCCGCACCGCGGGGCTTTTTAATGGCCGATGCTTTTTAGCGCTGCCAGTGCAGCGAGAGGCCACAAAACACGTTGAATCCAGGGCCGGGTTCGTAGTAGCGGCGGTTTGCGTCGTTGACGATGACAGAGCCGGCGTAGGCAGCATCGAAAAGATTGTTGGCTTGCACGAACAGGCGCAGGCGGGTGCCGGGCCCTGGAAAGACATAGCCCGCACCGACATGGACCAGTGCGTATGAAGGCGCGGCTTCGTCGTTGACGTCGTTGACGTACACCTTACTCAAGTACTGCGCCTCGACTTGCGCATGCCAGCCCGTTTGCGCACCCCAGCGTAGCAGTAAGTCGGTTTTCGATTCCGGGACGCCGGGCAGCCGATTGCCTGCGGCAACCTCTATCGACGGCATCGCGCAGGGTGTCGATGTGCAGGTCAGATAGCCCTCGCGCACCACCGCTCTTAGCCAGGTGTGACTGAGCTCCAACTGACCGACCTGGCTCACCGGCAGGACCAGATGCGCTTCGGCGCCCAGGCGCTGGGTGCGACCGGCGTTACAAAACGCGGACCGTCCGCCGCTGTTCGCGCAGATCGCGACTTCATCACGCGTATCGGCGTGGAACAAGGCCAGTTGTGCCTGTGCCGACGTTGCCAGGCGCAGCTTTGCGCCGACTTCGGCATGACGCGAGCGGGCAGCGTTCAGGGCCAGATTCGGCCCTGGTTCGCCGTCAGGCCGGTAGGCGAGTTCAGCGAGTGTTGGCGTTTCGAACCCGATGCCGTAGCTGGTGTGAATGCGCAGGTCGTCGTTGACCTTGAGCAGCACACCGGCGGCCGCCGTCGATGCAAAGTAGTCGCGCGCGCCGCTGTCGTCGCCGTTATCGTCGGTGACGTAATGATCATCGAAGTCCAAGCGCACACGGCTGTGACGTAGCCCGGCCATCAGCGATGCACGCTCACTGAACTGCCAGTCGGCCTGGGCATAAGGGTCGAGGCTATAGACGGTATTGGTCTCATCACGACGCAAAACACCTTGGACGCCGGTGCGGTCTCCGTCGAAATTCTCGTAGCCGCGGCGGGCTTGCGTGAGCGTCTCATAAGCCAGGCCGGCGACGAACGAATACGGTCGCGCGGACAGCGTGCCGTGGAAGCCCCAGCGCAGGTCGGCACCCGCGAAGCGGTTGTCGAGATCGATGACACCGCCGGGGTGTTTGGGATTGGCCTGCGGCGCAACCGGGATGGCAAGAAACTGGCGCACCTGCCGGGCTCCCGCATAGGCGAGCGCGCGCACGGTATGGTGGTCACGACCCTGCCATTCGTAGATCAATCCCCCCTGGGTTTGATCGACGCTCTTGCGGGTATCGAACTGCCGCGCGGCAGTCGTGGCCTGACGCGGATTTTCATCGAACTGCGCGCGGGTCAGGCCGAGCGGGTCCTCGGCGTGCGGCATCGCGAAGTGGTTGACGATGAGACTGAAGCGGTGGTCGGGACTGCTCGCCCAGACCAGCTTGGCATTGAGCAGGTCGCGCCTGGCCCGACTGTGGCTGCGAAAGCCCTCGGTGGCGAGATGGGTGTAGTTGAATACGTATCCCGCCGGCCCCAGCGTGCCGCGTGCGCCAGCGCTGGCCCGATACGTTTCGAAGCTTCCTGCGGCGAGGCTTGTCAGGATTTCACTGCCCTGCGGTGGAGGATCGGCCGTGAACATCTGGATCACGCCGCCCGAGGAATTGCCGTAGAGCGTTGAAAAAGGCCCGCGTAGCACTTCGACACGATCGGCGGACGCGAGGTCAAAGTGTGCGATCTGACCCTGACCATCGGGTTGAGATGCGGGGATCCCGTCCAGATACAAGCGGATGCCACGGATTCCGAAAGTCGAACGGGCACCAAAGCCGCGGATCGCGATCTGGGTGTCCTGCGCGTAATTCTGACGGTCCCTTGCCACCAGGCCCGGCACCTGGTCCAGGATCTCGCTCAGCTGGGCGGTCAATGTGCCCTCGCTCAGCGCGGGTTGCGCGGTGACGAGACTGATCGATGCAGGGATTTCGAAGCTGGACACCGGCAGGCGTGTCGCCGTGACGGTGATCGGCTCGAGGGGCGTGGGCTGGAGGTTCTGGGCGAATGCCGCGGTTACGAGCGCAAGCGATGCGGATGCGCCCAGCATCAAGGCTACGGTGATCGGGTGCCGTCGTGGGTCTGCGCGCATACGATTTCGGCAGTCAGGTCGTCTGGATGCGCACCCACTCTAGCAGCGAGCAATCGTTGGGCAGACCTCCGAATGGGTGGGATCGCATCAAACAGGCCGCCTGCGGGGCAGCGTGCATGGCGGCAGATGTCTGTCGGCTTGGGACTCAGAACCCTGAGGCAGGCATCTCAGTGTGCTGCGTGCAGCGCGTCGTAGAGCGCGATGTATTCCTGCGTCACCCGGTGGCTGCGGTCGAGGTAAATCAACGGGCGCGATAGCTCGTGCGATTCCTTGACCTTGATCGAGCTGGACAGCAGTGTATCGAGCACCGGCCGGCCTTCCGCCTTGAGTTCCTCGATGATGCGCGCCGGCAGTTTCGAACGCGCCTGGAACTGATTGACGACGATGCCTTCGATGACGAGCCCATCGTTGTGATCGGCGCGGATCTCGGTGATGTTGTCGAGCAGCGTGTACAAAGCCTGGCGGGCGAATTCGTCGCAGTCGAATGGGATCAGCACGCGTTCGCAGGCGATCAGGGCCGCGCGCGAGTAGAAGTTCAGCGCTGGCGGTGTATCGATGAACACGGCGTCATAGCCGCGCAGCTTGCGCAGCGCATCGCGCAGCTTGTAAATCTTCTGCTTGGCTTCGAGTTTGACCGCGAGTTCATCCAGATGTGGATCGGCAGCGACGATGTCGAGATTCTCGAAGGGTGTGTTCGTCGCGTAGGTAATAAACGGTGCCGGATTGAGCGAGAAGCTCAGCGTCGACTCGAAGAAATCCGCGATCGTGCGATCCGGTTTGACTGGCGCCGAGCCCATCAGGTACTGCGTGGCGTTGCCTTGCGTATCGAGATCGACGACCAAGGTGCGCAGACCGCGGGAGGCCGCGATGGCAGCGAGATTGCAGACGATCGTGGTCTTGCCGACCCCGCCTTTCTGGTTGAAGACGACTCGGGTGGTCATGATGTCATCGAAGGATGGCGGCACGAAGCGCGCAGCAAGTGTACGGGATTTCGGATGACCGATGTCGGTTACAGCAAGGTTTAAGGCCGCGCTCCTTGCACGATGCAGTCCGATGCATCGAGACCCATGTGGATCAGCAGGCCAGCTCCGGCCACGCGGGTTTGTCGCCCCAGCAGCATCAGCCCATAAGCGGCAATCGCCGGTGCGCGGTGCAGCGGATGAAAGCCGATGCTGCAGCGGTGTGGATCGTAAACCGGATCGGCGAGGAGATGGTCCAGATCCACGGCCATCGTCGCCAGCATGATCAGCCAGGCGCGGCGCCAGTGTGTGCCCAGCCACAGTCTCGCGACAAGGCCCGGCACGAGGACATGCAGAATCAGATGCAGCGCGGCGGCGATCGGCATCTTCAAAGGAAAGGCCCGCGGTCGCGGGCCTTTCTGGTGGCGGGTCAGGCTTGGGCCATCTGCCGCAGCATGTACTGGAGCACACCACCGTGCTCGTAGTACTCCCATTCCTTGGGTGTATTGATGCGCACCTTGGCCTTGAAGCGGACGACCTGGCCATCGGCTTTGCGGGCGTTGACGGTGACTTCCGTTGTGCCGCGCACGAGGCCTTCGATGTCGAACACTTCGGTGCCGTCAAGACCCAGCGATTGGGCGTTTTGGCCATCGACGAAGTTGAGCGGCAGCACGCCCATGCCGACGAGATTCGAGCGGTGGATGCGCTCGAAACTCTCGGTGATGACGGCTTTGACGCCGAGCAGCAGCGTGCCTTTGGCCGCCCAGTCGCGCGACGAGCCGGTGCCGTACTCCTTGCCGGCAAGGACGATCAGCGGCGTGTTATCGGCTTTGTACTTTATCGCGACGTCGTAGATCGGCTCGACCGGACCCGGCGTGCCGTCCTTGCCGATGTAGCGGGAGACGCCACCTTCGACGCCCGGCGTCATCGCATTCTTGATGCGCGTGTTGGCGAACGTGCCGCGCATCATCACTTCGTGATTGCCGCGGCGGGATCCGTAGGAATTGAAATCGGCCTTGCTGACGCCACGCTCCAGCAGATATTTGCCGGCGGGGCTGTCCTTCTTGATGTCGCCGGCGGGCGAGATGTGGTCGGTGGTGATCGAGTCGCCGAGCACGGCAAGGCAGCGGGCGCCCTTGATCGGCTGTACGCCGGGCGGCGTCATCGTCATGCCGACGAAGTAAGGCGGGTTCTGGATGTAGGTCGATTTCGGATCCCATTGATAGGTCTCCGAGGGCGTGACCTGGATCGACTGCCAGCGGGCATCGCCCTTGAGGACGTCGGCGTAGCTCTTGGTAAAGAGCTCGCTGGTGACGGACTTGGCCACCACATCCTGGATTTCCTGATTCGACGGCCAGATGTCCTTGAGGAAGACATCCTGCCCGTCTTTACCCTTGCCGATGGGTTCGGAGGTTAGATCGATGTCGGTCGTTCCGGCGATCGCAAACGCAACGACCAGCGGTGGGGAGGCGAGGTAGTTCATGCGCACGTCCTGGTGGACGCGACCCTCGAAGTTGCGGTTGCCCGAGAGCACGGCCGATACCGACAGCGTGTGATCGTTGATCGCTTTGCCGATCGGCTCATCGAGAGGTCCGGAATTGCCGATGCAGGTCGTGCAGCCATAGGCGGAGACATAAAAGCCCAGCGCTTCGAGATGCTCGAGCAGACCCGCCTTCTTCAGATATTCGGTCACGGCGAGCGAGCCCGGAGCGAGCGAAGTCTTCACCCAGGGCTGGGTCTTGAGCCCCAGCGCGCGTGCCTTCTTGGCCAGCAGACCGGCGCCGATCAGCACACTCGGGTTCGAGGTGTTGGTGCACGAGGTAATCGCCGCGATGACGACGGCGCCATCTTTGAGCGGGAACGTCTCACCCTTGTGCTGGACGGTGGCGGGCCCTTTGGACGGACGCATCTTCTGCTCGGCCTCGAAGGCTTTGCGGAAGTTGCTCTTGAGGTCCTTGAGCAGCACGCGGTCCTGCGGGCGTTTGGGTCCGGCCAGCGAGGGCTGGATGCTGGACAGATCCAGATGCAGCACGTCGGTGTACTCGGCTTCCGGCGCGTCCGGTGTCCACCACATCCCCTGGGCCTGAGCGTAGGCTTTGACCTTGGCCACGTGTTCTTCGCTGCGGCCGGTCAGACGCAGGTAGTTGAGAGTTTCCTCGTCGATCGGGAAGATGCCGCAGGTGGCGCCGTATTCGGGCGCCATGTTGGCGATGGTATTGCGGTCGGAGGCAGACAGGTTGCCGACACCGGGGCCAAAGAACTCGACGAATTTTTCCACCACGCCGCGCTTGCGCAGCATCTCGGTCACGGTGAGCACGAGATCGGTGGCGGTTGCACCCTCGGCGAGCTTGCCGGTCAGGCGCACGCCGATGACTTCCGGCATCAGCATCGACGAGGGTTGGCCGAGCATCGCCGCCTCGGCCTCGATGCCACCCACGCCCCAGCCGAGCACGCCGATGCCGTTGACCATCGTCGTATGGCTGTCGGTACCGAAGCAGGAATCCGGATAAAGCAGGCCGTCTTTCTCGAACACCACGCGGGCGAGGTATTCGATGTTGACCTGGTGGACGATGCCGGTGTCCGGCGGCACTGCCTTGAAGTTCTTCAGCGCCTGCTGACCCCAGCGCAGGAAGGTGTAGCGCTCCTTGTTGCGTTCAAACTCGATCTTGGCATTGAGATCGAGGGCGTCTTTGGAGCCGTAGTGGTCGATCATCACCGAGTGATCGATGACCAGCTCCACCGGGCACAACGGATTGACCTTCTTCGTATCGCCTCCCAGCGTCTTCATCGCGTCGCGCATCGCCGCGAGATCGACCACGCAGGGCACGCCGGTGAAGTCCTGCAGGATCACGCGCGCCGGCGTGAAGTCGATGTCCTTGGCGGGCAGGTTTTTCAAGTCCGCGCCCGCGAGCGCAGCAATCGTGTCTTTCGTGATGTTGACGCCATCCTCGTGGCGCAGGAGGTTTTCGAGCAGGATCTTGTAGGAATAGGGCAGGCGCGAGACTTTGTACGGCCCCTCCAGCTTGGTCAGGTCATAGTAGGTATAGGTCTTGGAACCGACTTTGAGCGTGGACTTGGCGTTAAAGCTGTCCGTCATGGCTAGGAACTCCGCAGTGTTGGGGCCCGTAAGTGGCTTGAAGGTCAGCGTTTGGCGCAGTTTGCTGGCGCGAAAACGGCGCGGAATTATAGCGAAAACGCGCTGCGGCTCTCGGCTGGTGCGCGCTTATTGAGGCCGGCCGAGGCAGGTGGTGCCGACAATCTCGCCACCACCCAGGCATCGTCCGTCCGCGTAGAGCACGCAGTACTGTCCGGCGACGACTGCGCGCTGCGGCGTTGCAAAGCGCACCCGCACGCCATCACCCACGGGTTCGGCAGTGCAGGCCTGCAATGCCTGGCGGTGACGGATGCGCGCAAGCAATGGGATGTCAGGCGTTGGCGGTGGCCCCAGCCAGTTGAAGACCCCAGTCAAAAGCTCGCGGCACATCAGCCAGGGGTGCTGGGCATCCTGGGAGACGATCAGCGCTTTGCGTTCCGTGTCTTTGGCGATCACATACCACGGGGCTTCGCGGGTACCGCGCGTGCCGCCGATCCCCAGGCCGCGCCGCTGGCCCAGCGTGTAGTACATCAGACCTTGATGCGTGCCGATCTCGCGGCCACGATCGTCGATGATCGGACCGGGATCGGGTTTGAGATAGCGTGCGAGAAAGGCGCGGAATTCGCGCTCGCCGATGAAGCAAATTCCGGTCGAATCTTTCTTCCGGTGCACAGGCAACCCGGCGCGCTGGGCGATGCTGCGCACCTCGGGTTTCGTCAGTGTGCCGATCGGGAACAACACGCGTTCGAAATGCGCACGCGCAACCGCGGCGAGAAAGTAGGTCTGGTCTTTGTTTTCATCGACGGCGCGCAAAAGGTGCGGTCCATCTTCGTGTGGCTCGATGCGGGCGTAGTGGCCGGTGGCGACGAAATCCGCGCCCAGGCGCAGCGCATAATCGCGGAACGGCTGAAATTTGACTTCGCGGTTGCACAGTACGTCCGGGTTCGGGGTTTTGCCGGATGCGTAATCGGCTAGAAAGCGCGCGAACACGCGCTCCCGGTACTCATGGGAGAAGTCCACGCGGTGCAGCGGGATGTCGAGTTCCTCGCAGACACGGCGTGCGTCCTGAAAATCTTCGGCCGCGGTGCAATAGCCTTGCTCATCCTCGGTCCAGTTGACCATGAACAGGCCGGATACGCGGAACCCCTGTTCCTTGAGCAGATAGGCGGACACGGAGGAATCGACACCCCCGGACATGCCGACGACAACATGAGGTGCCTGCACGTCGTACCGCCTACAGATGTGCGATCAAATCCAGCGGATAGCGCCGGCCGGCGAGGTAATCATCGACGCAGCGCAAGACCATGGGGCTGCGGTGACGCTCGCAACTGGCGAGAAGTTCCGCGCGCGTGAGCCACAGTGGGCGCAGGATGCCGCTGTCGAGCGTCAGCTCCGGACGCTCACGCAGCGCACGCGCGACGAAAGCGATGCGCAGAAAACCGTAGTCGAGATCGGGGGGATCGAAGTGGTAGAGCCCGAGTACGGCGAGGGGTTCCACCTCCCAGCGTGTTTCCTCGAGGGTCTCGCGCCGGGCTGCCGCGATCAGGGTCTCGTGCTGTTCCCAGTGTCCCGCCGGCTGATTCAGCAGCACGCGGCCACTGACCTCCTCCTCGACGACCAGAAAACGCCCCTCGCGTTCGACGATGCAGGCGACGACGACGTGCGGCGACCAGTTCATGGTGTCATCTTGCCGGTACGCCGCAGACGGTAGTAGCCCTGTGCATCGGGTGCGCCGACCGATCGCAGCAGGTTGGCGACCATCGGCGGCGCATCCGGGCGTGGTCGCAGTTGCAGGTTCAGCTCGTAGCTGCGATCGGGCTTGAGCCGGGCATCGCCCGATACGTCGAGCACCCCGGAAAGCGTATGGATCAGGGCGGTGATCTCACCGCTCTCGGTGCCGAGATCGGCCTGGTAGTCGCCAAGTAGGATCGGTTGGCGTGCCAGCGTCCAGTGCAGGCCGATGACGCGCAGCTGGCCGGTGGCGGTAACCGGCCAGCCGTCGCGCAGGCGCAGCGTGTGCACGTCGATGCCGGCCTGTCCAACGAACGGTACAAAGGACTGTCCCGCGGCGGCTGCAAGTGCGCCCAACTCGCCGCTGGCCTTGAGCGCGTCGATATGCGTGCCGCCGAATCCGATACCGAGTCGGCCATCGAGCAGCAGCGGCGTCGATGTCGTGCGCACGTGATAACCCAGACGGCCGAGCAATAGCGCCCACGGTTGCAGCGACCAGTGCAGATCGGTGAGCAGGGGCTGGCCGCCATGCATGACATAGCGCGCACTGCCGGAGACGATGGTGCCCTCGATGCCGAACAGCCGCACCGGTGTATCCGGCTGGCGGGCGAAGACCCAGCCGTAAATGACCGCTGCCGGGGCCTGTGCGAACAGGCCCAGCACGAAGGCCGTACCGGCGGCGATCAGGAGATGGCGCGTGGTCATCGCAACGTCACTCGCGAACCAGTGTCAGCCGGGCGTTGACGACGCCAGGTGCGCTGCCGCGCTCGATCTCTGCGCTGCGCGTGGTGATGCCATAGCGTGTCTGCAGTTCCTGGATCCAGCGCAGCAGATTGGCGAACGGCACCTCGTCGATCCAGACCTTGACCTCGCGATCGCCCTCGGGCTGGATCCGTGCCGGAGGCTTGCCCAGCACCGGCGTGCGGCTGGTCTGATCGACGGCAGTGAGCAGGGAGATACGGCGATCGGCGGCGCGGCTGCTGCTCGCACGCACCTGCGCTGCGGCGCGTTCGATGCGCTCGGCGAGCAAGCGCTCCTGTTGCAAGGCCTGCGCGCGTGTGTGATGGGCCACGGCGAGCGGTTCCCAGACCAGAAGATAGCCGAGCGTGACGGCGACGACGGCGCCGCCGGTCAGCACCATGACACGTTCGCGGGGGGTTAGCCCCACGAGCGCGGTATGCAGACGGTCGATCAGATGCTTCATGCGGGCGTGAGCTTGATGCGGATCTGCACGCCTTCGGCGCCGGCATTCGCGGATTGCACGTCCAGACGGGCCGCGCGCGAGCGTTCGAACCAGTTTTTGAGCTGCTCGACGGCCTGCAGATTCTGCGCGCTCAGGCCGACATAGAGCGCCGATTCGCGATAGTGCACGGTCTGGACGGCGAGGCCGGGAACCGCGGCGACTGCGTCTGCGGTTGCGGCGAGCAGGGTCAGGAAGGCCGGCCCCGCGCCGCTGCCGGCCAGCCGTGCGAGCTGGCGATCGAGTTGGGTGGGCAAATCGACGATGCGCGCGTCGTTCGGGAAAATCTCGGCATAACGCTGGCGATTGGCGGCCGACAGCGTGTCGAGTGCCTTGCCGAGCCGGTACGCCTGTACGCCATGCAATGTGACACCCAGCAGAATGACGCAGCCGGCCAGCGCGGCGGTCAGCCGCCATGGCCGCCACAGACGCAGCCAGTCTTGACGCGCCGAGTATCCGCCCTGCAGCAGGTTGATCGCGTGCGCTTCGCGCAGGTTCTGCAACAGGGCTTCGAGCGGATGGGCAAAACCATGCAGCGCTTCCACCGGCCAGGTGAGCGTGGTCGGATCGAAAGCCTGTTCGCGCGGCACGATAATCCGCAGTGCACGGGTCCTTTCGGGATCGGCAATCTGCAGGCACAGCACGAGATCTTCACGCTGGCACACGAAGCCGCCACCGAGATGGGTGCGGACGATGATTTCGTTGCCATCGATGAGCAGGCTGAAATGGCGATCGTCGGGAACGGGCAGCGCGAGCACGTCCGGAATCATCGCATCCGGTCGCAGGCCGCGTTCGGTGAAGAATCCCAGCCACTGCGCCATGCGCGCATGGGCGACGACGGCGACCGGCCAGCTGCCATCCGCCTGGCGGTTACCCAAGGCAAAATGCAAAGTCTCGACATCGTCCGCGAGTTGATCTTCGAGCGCGAACGGTATGGCTTGCAGGGCCTTGCTGGCTTGTCTGACTGGCAGACGTACCGACGCCAGCCGCACGTCGGCGGACGGCACCAGTACGACGACGCGGCGGTTTTGCGCAAGCGGCAATAGGGTTTCCAATGGCGCCTGCTCGATGGCGAACGACGCCACTGCGTCGCTCCGGGCGATGCAGTAAGCCGTGATGGCGCCGGGTTCGGCGGCGCGCAGGTGGATGTAAAGGGTCTCGCGCACTTATTGCGTATCGATGCTGCGCCCGAGGACGACCGGTATGCCGGACCGGGGGCGGAAGTACCAACTATACAGCGCGACCCGGCTGCTGCCTACGAAGACCTCGGCGCGCAGCATGAAATACCGGCTGGTCACGCTCATCAGACTTTGGTCCGCGTCCTGGGCGGTGTAGAGCGCGCGTTCGTTGAACAGCTCGGAGACGCTCGCGGCCGGCTTTTCGGCACGCTCGCGGACGAACTGCTCGATTTCCGGGCGCGGCTGCGCGGCGAGTGCCTGCAGCAGCACTGGCGGTGCGGTGTTCACGTTGATCGGTACGCCGGTTTCAGGCAGTGCTGTAACCAGATTGGCGAGCCGCGCGTAGATTTCCGGGGTGACGCCCTTGACCGCGAGCAGTTCCGAGACACTGGTGAACAGCCGGTTGGCGACGCGATAGGGCGGGTCGATGCCAAGATATTCGGTGTCCTCGGCACCATCGAAGCCGGTCGGTTCACTATCGGCGTCGGCCCAGTCGCGGATTGCCGCGGCCAGCGCATGGGCCTGGAATTCGTCGGCGATCTCGGCGCGGCTGAGCAGGCGCACGAAGATTTCTTGCTGTTTCTTGAATTCGGCAGGTGTGGCTGCTGCAAGATTGTTGAGGTTGTACAGCCCCTGTAGATCGATCACCTGTCCACGAATGAAACCCTCATCGATGGGCAGATAGTCCACGGGATGTGCCCAGGCGTCGGCATAGGAGTCGGTCTGGTTATCCTCGAGGTCGCGCTCGAGGATGGACTTGACCCAGGACTCCACGCCATCGGCATACCACCAGGCGCGTTCCGAATCCTGCAGGTTCGCCGTCCGCCGGATCGCGATCTGGGTTGAGCTCAAGATCGCCGCGGATGCGATCGCAGCGAGTGCGACGACGAGCACGGCGGTGATCAGCGCGATTCCGGATTGCGGGCGGCGCATCATTCGCTGGCTTCGCTTATATCGCCGCGAGGGGGTTGCGGAGCAGTCTCTGCACTCGGCGATTCGCCGGTACGTCCGCTGTCGATTCCCAGCCGGAACAGGTAGCGCAGCTCGCCGATGTCTTTGGTGCGCAGGGTGATTTCCACCGCCATCGGCGGTGCGATCTGGGCCGGCTGCCGGTCCGCCGTATCCGGCGGCCAGCGCGGATGCCATTCCCGCTGTGCATCGAGATACTGCCAGCGCAGATCTTCCAGATCCTCGAGCAGCACGTTTTCCACGGGTTTGCTGTCCTGGGCTTGATCGAGCACCCGCCAGGACATGCGGATCAGCTTGCCGTCCTCGTAGCGGTAGGCGACGCGCTCCAGTGTCGGACGCGGCAGATTCAGCGGATTGCGCCAGCCGCCGCGCGTGAATTCGACATCGCCGCGATCACTTGCGCGCAGCGCGGGTTGCAGGTCGCCGAAACCATCGCGTGCGGGGCGGTTGCGGACCTGCTGGAAATCATTGCGCAGCCGCAGATACGCTTTCTGCAATTGCGCCAGCCGGGTTTGCGCGGCTTCGACCTGCCGGCGGGTTTTCAGCACCGAGTCGAGGCCGCCGTAGGCCATCAGCGAGAACACGGCGAAGATCGCGATGACGACGATCAGTTCGAGCAGTGTGAAACCACTCTGTCGATGGCCGCCCCTGGCGCGGGACGGATCCCGCCTGCGGGAACTATCGCCTGTTGGCGTCACTTGCACTGACATCATTGACGCCCCGTGTCGGCGATGAAGGCCGACAGGCTCGCGGCATCGCCCTCGCGCGTCGGTGAGGGGATGCGGATGTCGATGCGGCGCAGATGGGCATCTTCGGTTTTTTTGACTTCGACCTCCCATTTCCAGGTGCGGCCGGCCATGTGCATCTCGCCGTCCGAGCGGCCGAGGTCGGGCCAGGTCGGTTGCAGTGCGATTTCGGTGAGCCGGTTGTGCGCAACCCACAGCGCGATGGTGCGTTCGCGCAGGCGTGCGGCATTGTCGGCATAACGGGCCATGCCCGCGAGAATCGCGGCCATCGCGATCGCAAGCACGGTGACGGCGACCAGCATTTCGACGAGCGTGAAGCCGCGCTCATCCATCAGGCCGGCCTCTCCTGATCGAGCATGTCGAGCGGCTCGCGGCGGATTTGTCCGAGCAGTGTGCCGGCGATCCGCCAGCCTTGCCGCAGGTTTTGCGCGCGGACGTCGAGCACGAAGGGGCTGAATTCTCCGCTGGACAGAATCATCACCTGCGGGCGTAGCGGTGGGCGATCGTCGTCGGTTTCGTCGGCGGCGCGCGGTATCGGTGCGGCGGTGTCACCGGTGGTGGGTGTCACGATCTCCTGTGCCGGAGGGACCGGTCGATCCTCGACCCGCAGTGCCAGCTGCAGCGGCGGGGGCAAGCGCCGCGGCCGCAGCGGTCCTTCCGCAACCGGCAGCCACTGTCCATCCGATCCGATGACGAGGAACTGATAGCCCTGATCGGTGTAGCGGAAGCCCAGTTCACGGCCATTGAGCTCCGCCTCTTCCTGGGCCAGCCGGAACAGCTGCTCCAGACGCCTGGCCTCGCTGTCGAGTGTATCGATGCTGGCGCGGTCGCCGACCGACAGCGTCGCAAACGTCAGCATGATGCCGATGATCAGGACGACGACGAGAATTTCGACGAGCGTGAAGCCACCTGCGTGCTGCCGGTCGAACATGCTGCGGCCTGCGTGGCGGGAAACAGCTGCGGGGTGCGCTGCCGCTGGCTGCACCCGGATATTCACGCCCGACTCACCCACCCAGGTTCCAGTTGCCGATATCGGCGTTCACGCCCTCGCCACCGGGACGGCCGTCGGCACCCAGCGAGTACAAATCGAATTCGCCGTGCACACCGGGATACAGGTACTGGTAAGCATTTCCCCAGGGGTCCTTGGGCAGCGATTTGATATAGCCGCCGGGCGGGTAGTTGCGCGGCTCCGGTTCCCCGGCCGGCTTGGTGACCAGCGCTTCCAGGCCTTGCTGTGTGGACGGATACGTGTAGTTGTCGAGCCTGTACATGTTGAGCTGCGACTCCAGCACGCGGATGTCCTGCTTGGCCTTGGTGATGCGAGCCTTGTCCGGGTTGTCCATAATCCGCGGCACCACGACGGCCGCCAGAATGCCGAGAATCACGACGACGACCATGATCTCGATGAGCGTAAAGCCGCGCTGTCCGCGAGGGCGACGGGTGTCCGACATGGCGCTGTGACCGTAGGAAGAAGGCAAGAAAACCGTTGCTGCGATGATAACAAACTCGCTTTACCGCTCCGCGGCCGTTTGGCGTGCGCCGGCGGTGCTGATGCTGCTGCTCGTGCTCGTGGAGCTGGGCGGCGATGTGTGCCGCGCCGCGCTCGCCTACGACCGCGCGGCCATCGCCGCTGGCGAGTGGTGGCGCCTGCTCACCGGCAATTTCGCGCATCTGGGGTGGTATCACCTGTTTCTCAACGAATTGGGCTTGCTGGTGTTGGTGCTGCTATGCCCGGAACCCTTGCCGGCCTGGGTCTGGGTGCGCCGGGTCCTGCTGTTGTCGCTGGGTATGACCGGTGGTTTGTTCGTTTTCGTGCCGGATGTGCACGGCTATGTCGGGATGTCCGGCGTCATTCATGGACTATTCGTGCTGGGCTTGATGCCGCAGGTGCTGCGGCGTGACCTCATCGCGCTGGGTTGCCTGCTGTATCTCATCGGTAAAATCCTCTGGGAGTTGTACGCCGGCGCACCCGTGTCCGACGAAGCGGCGATCGGCGGGCGAGTGGTCGTCGAATCGCATTTGTTCGGCACGCTGTCCGCGTTCGTTTACGCTGCCATCTTCGGCAGTTTTCGTGGAAACGAAGCAAGGGCGCCGGGTTCTCCATCCGCCACGTCAGGAATTCCGCGATGAAGTACGCGATGCTGTTTCCGGGTCAGGGGTCACAGTCCGTCGGCATGTTGTCGGCACACAACGATCCGATCGTTTCGCAGACGTTCGAGGAGGCCTCGGATGTGCTCGGCTGGGATCTGGCTGCACTGGTGCGCGAAGGGCCGGCAGAGGAACTCAACCGCACCGAACGGACACAGCCGGCTTTGCTCGCCGCGGACATTGCCGTCTGGCGTCTGTGGCAGGCCCAGGGGCTGCCGCAACCGGCGGCGGTGGCCGGGCATAGCCTCGGGGAATACGCGGCCCTGGTCGCTGCGCAGAGCTTGCGTTTCGCCGACGGGCTCAGGCTGGTGGAGCTGCGCGGCCGTCTCATGCAAACGGCCGTTCCGCACGGCGAGGGCGGCATGGCTGCCGTGATCGGTCTTGATGATGCCCAGGTCGAGGCGTTGTGCCAGGCCTGTCCGGTCGACGGTGTCCTCGAGCCAGCCAACTTCAACTCGCCGGGTCAGGTCGTCGTCGCCGGTCAAGCCGCGGCGATCGAATGGGTGCTCGAGCACGCCAAGGCCCATGGGGCGCGGATGGTGGTGCGTGTGCCGATGTCGGTTCCCTCGCATTGTTCACTGCTGCGCGACGCCGCCGAGCGGTTGTTCGCGCAGATGGCGGATATTCCGTTTCACACCCCCGTCATTCCGGTGTTTCACAATCTCGACGGAAGCAGCGGACGTGACGGTGCGGCGATCCGCGTGGCCTTGCGCGAACAGCTATACCGTCCGGTGCAGTGGACGCGCGTGATCCATGCGCTCGCCGGCGCGGGCGTGTCGCTGTTTTTCGAATGCGGACCGGGCAAGGTGTTGTGCGGGCTGAACAAGCGCATTCTCAAGGATGCGCCGGCCGTGCCGCTCGAGGATCCGGCCGGGCTCGACAAGGCCAGGGCCCTGCTCTCGGCCTGATCGTCCGGCGGGATGTTATCCTTGCGTTGACGGAAATCCAGATAACCCTTGCGAAGGGGAGACATGACATCCACCCAGGCCAGGTTGGCCGGTCAAACGGCCCTCGTCACCGGCGCCAGCCGGGGCATCGGTCGTGCCATTGCCGAGCGGCTCGCCGCCGATGGTGCACGTGTGATCGGCACGGCGACGAGCACATCCGGCGCCGAGGCAATCGGCGCGTTGCTGCGCGCCCACGGCGGCGAGGGGCGTGTGCTCGACGTACGCGACGCCTCTGCATGCGAGGCGCTGATCGATGCGATCGGCCCGGTGAGCATTCTCGTCAACAACGCGGGGGTGACGCGCGACACGCTGCTGCTGCGCATGAAGGACGAGGACTGGAGCCAGGTGCTGGAGACCGATCTGACCGCGGTCTTCCGCCTGTCGCGGGCCGTGCTGCGCGGCATGATGAAGGCGCGGTATGGCCGGATCATCAACATCGGCTCGGTGGTCGGCGCGATGGGCAATCCCGGCCAGGCCAATTACTGTGCGGCCAAGGCGGGCCTGGTCGGTTTCTCCAAGGCGCTGGCGCAGGAGATGGGCTCGCGCGGCATCACCGTCAATGTCGTGGCTCCGGGATTCATCGAGACCGACATGACGGCCGCCCTGCCCGAGGAGGCGCGCCAAGGCCTGCTCGCCCGGGTGCCGGTGCAGCGTCTGGGCAGGCCCGAAGACATCGCCGCTGCCGTGGCCTTCCTCGCTTCGGCGGAAGCCAGTTACATCACCGGGGCCACGCTGCACGTCAACGGCGGCCTCTACATGGATTGAGCTTTATCGAATAACGTTCTGTTTGAGAGAGATAAATTGCTTTGACTGCTTCACCCGGCGGCTTTGACTACAATACGCCGGTTTCACACACCATAAAACACGTCGCGGAGTCACGCATGAGTACGCTTGAAGAGAAGGTCAAGAAGATCATCGCTGAGCAGCTGTCGGTCAGCGAGGATCAGATCACGCCCGAGGCCTCCTTCGTCGAAGATCTGGGCGCCGATTCGCTTGACACGGTCGAGCTGGTGATGGCGCTCGAAGAGGAATTCGAAATCGATATCCCGGACGAGGAAGCCGAGAAGATCGTGACCTTCCAGGACGTCATCAATTACATCAAGGCCCACACCAATCAAGCGGGCTGAGCGTCGGCACTCTCAACCATCATCCATTCCCTCGAATCAGGACTTGCAGATGAGCCGTAGACGCGTCGTCGTCACCGGCCTGGGCATCGTCTCGCCAGTCGGCAACGATGTCGATACGGCCTGGAAAAACATCCTTGCCGGCAAGTCGGGAATCGGGCCGATCACGGGATTCGACGTATCGGCCTTCACCACCAAGTTCGCTGGCCAGATCAAGGATTTCAGGCCGGAAGAGTGGATGAATCCCAAGGACGTCAAACGCACCGATCCGTTCATCCACTACGGGGTCGCTGCGGCCAAGCAGGCGATCCGGGATGCCGGGCTCGACATCACCGATGCCAATCGCGATCGCATCGGCGTCGGCGTTGGTTCCGGGATCGGCGGCATCGGCACCATCGAGGCGGAATGCCAGAAGCTGCACGGCGGCGGGCCGCGCAAGGTGTCGCCGTTTTTCGTGCCGTCGTCGATCATCAACATGATCTCCGGGTATATCAGCATCGATCTGGGGATCACCGGCCCGAATCTGGCCGTCGTCTCGGCGTGCGCGACGGCTACGCACAGCATCGGCCTGGGTGCACGCCTGATCCAGGCGGGAGACGCCGACGTTTTCATCGCCGGTGGGGCCGAAGCCGGTTCTGCGCCGGCCGGTATGGCCGGTTTCTGCCAGGCCCGCGCACTGTCCACGCGCAACGACGACCCCGAACGGGCCAGCCGCCCCTGGGACAAAGACCGCGATGGTTTCGTGCTCGGTGACGGTGCCGGTGTCCTCGTGCTCGAGGAACTGGAGTCGGCAAAAAAGCGCGGGGCCCGGATCTATGGGGAGCTGATCGGGTTCGGAATGTCGTCGGATGCCTATCACATCACGCTGCCACCGGAGGACGGCCGCGGTGCGCGCGCGTGCATGGTCAATGCCATGCGCGATGCCGGCATCCAGCCCGAACAGGTCGGCTACATCAACGCGCACGGAACCTCGACGCAGGCCGGCGACATCGCCGAGACGCTTGCGATCAAGGGCGCGTTCGGCGCGCATGCCTATAAGCTCGCGGTCAGCTCGACCAAGTCGATGACCGGGCATTTGCTCGGGGCGGCCGGCGGCATCGAGGCGATTTTCTCGCTGCTTGCGCTGCGGGATCAGGTTTTGCCGCCGACGATCAACCTCGACCAGCCGGACGAGGGCTGTGATCTTGATTACGTCCCGTGGCAGGCGCGCGAGGCGCGATTTGACATCGCGCTGTCGAATTCCTTTGGCTTTGGCGGTACCAATACGACGCTGGTTTTCAAGCGTTTTTCATGAGCTGACGGGCCAGTATCCGGC
Source organism: Fontimonas thermophila (assembly GCF_900113085.1). Classification (GTDB taxonomy): domain Bacteria; phylum Pseudomonadota; class Gammaproteobacteria; order Nevskiales; family Nevskiaceae; genus Solimonas; species Solimonas thermophila. Next base: position 182,988 of record NZ_FOOC01000002.1, read on the forward strand.
ACGCGCTTACTCCGTGCGGATGGGCCGACTTTGGTTTTCCTTCATCGGCCGGTCGGCGCCAGAAGTTTCTCACTGGCGCAGCCAAGCCGCAGAATCCGTCCATGTGGCATGCCGTTGTTCCCGGGGCTCCTGATCTGCTGCTGCTGCACGAGCGGCAGCCGCAGCGCTATCCGTTCCTGCTGGAGAGTGTCGCCGGTCATCCGCAATCGGGGCGCTGGGACATTTTGTTCGCCGACCCGCAGGCCGCCCTGGTGGGCCGGGATGGGTGCACCCAAGGACCAGGCGCAGAACGCGCAAGCAATGATTTCTTCGCGGCACTAGACCGCTGGGTGGCCTCGGCAGGGGAGGTGTTGCCGCCGCAACCCTTGCCTTTCGTCGGTGGTTGGTTCGTCCTCTTGGGTTACGAAGCGGGCCGCTGGGTCGAGCCCCGACTGCGGCTGCCGCCGTCGCCGCATCCCTTACCCGATGCACTTGCCGTGCGCTGCACGGCCGCCGTCATCCGCGACCGCGCGCAGGGGCAGATCCATCTCGTCGCCGAACAGAACTCTGGACAGCTCGATCGGCTACGCAGCGATCTGGCGGCGCTGTGCAACTGCGGAGCGCCGCCCGACGACGCCTGGCGCGCCGAGGTCATGGAGCAGCCCGCACAGCACTATCTCGATGGCGTCGAACGCATTCTGGACTGGCTGCGCGCCGGCGATGTCTTTCAGGTCAATCTTTCCCGGGCCTGGGATGCGCGGATTCCGGTGACGGTCTCGCCGGCGGCGCTGTACCGCCGTTTACGTCAGACCAATCCGGCGCCGTTTGCCGGGCTGGCGCGCTGGGGAGATGCCGCGGTGCTGAGCTCCTCGCCGGAACGCCTGCTGCACATCGAGCGTGGCATGGCCCAGACGCGCCCGATCGCTGGCACCCGCCGGCGCGGAGGCAGCGCCGATGAAGACCAAATCCTGCGAGAGACCTTGATCGGCAATCTCAAGGAACGCGCCGAGCACGTCATGCTGATCGATCTGGAACGCAATGATCTCGGCCGTGTCTGCGATCCGGGGAGTGTTGAGGTCAGCGAGCTGATGTGCCTGGAAAGCTATGCCCACGTGCATCACATTGTTTCCAACGTCCGTGGGCGTCTGCGTGCCGGTGTCGGCCCCGGTGCCGCGCTGCGCGCCGTCTTTCCCGGTGGGACGATTACCGGCTGTCCCAAGGTGCGCGCGATGGAGATCATCGCCGAGCTCGAAGGCGAGGGGCGCGGACCTTACACCGGGAGCATGGGATATCTGTCGCGCGATGGACGGCTGGATACCAACATCCTGATCCGCTCGCTGGTGTGGACACAAGGCCATGTGCGCCTGCGTGCCGGTGCCGGCATCGTCGCCGATTCCCAGCCGCAGGCCGAGCTGGACGAAACGCGTGCCAAAGCACGCGGTCTGCTGCTCGCACTGGGAGCAGTCGGGTGAGGTTCAGCATGCTTCACGAAGGCCGTGTTTGCGCCGATGCGGCTGCGCTGAGCCGCGCGCTGCATTACGGCGACGGCGTGTTCCGCACGGTGCTGTGGTCTGGGCGGCGTGCCATCGACTGGACCTTGCACATGGACAAGCTCGCCGCCGATTGCCGCGCGCTCGCCCTGGATGTGCCGGATGTGGCAGAACTGGCCGCAGAGGTGGCGCAATCCGTCGGTGACGCCGATGAGGCCGTTGTGAAGATCATCGTGGCCCGTCGCAGCACGGGCCGGGGTTATCGGCCGCTGGGGACGGCATCCGAACGCTGGGTCATCGCCAGCCCGGCGCCAGTGCCTGATGCACGGGCCTACCGGCATGGCATCGCCGTGGACATCAGCGCTGTCGTCGTATCCGAACAAGTGCTGCTGGCCGGGCTCAAGCATCTCAACCGGCTCGATCAGGTTTTGGCATCGCGTGACTGGCCAGAGGGCATCGACGAGCGGTTGATGTGCGACGCGGCTCGCCGCCTCGTTGGCGGCACGCGCAGCAATGTCTTTTCTGTCCGCGACGGCGTTGTGCGTACGCCGCGGCTGGATCGATGCGGCGTCGCCGGTATCATGCGGCGCAAGATCCTGGATTGCTGTGTGGCGATGCATCTGCCTGCCGTTGAAGTGGAGCTGCCGGTCGCCGAGCTCGATCATGCCGACGAAGTTTTTATCTGCAATGCATTGATCGGCATCTGGCCGGTGCGGTGCTGCGCAGGCCGCATCTGGGCCGCCCCCGGCCCGGTCACGCGGCGCCTGATGCAGGCGCTGGGGCATCCGTGGGCCACGCCGGTGGCGGAGAGCTGATGACTCGCCCACGCCCATTCCTGCGGCGGGGCTTGCGGCTCCTGCTGTTACTGGCGACGCTGCTCGTGGCCATCGCCATCGATGCCCTGCGTGTGCTTCGTCAGCCGATGCTCCTGGATGCCGAGATGACGCTGTCGATCGAGGAGGGCGAGCCGTTGGCGACGACGGTCGAGCGCCTGACGACACAAGGCGCATTGCCGCCCTGGCGCGGGGCGCTGTATCTGCGCATCTACGCACGCCTGATGGGTCTGGAGACCCGCCTCAAGGCGGGTGAGTACCGCATTGTGCCGGGCCTGTCGCCGGTACAGGCGCTCGATCTGTTCGTGTCCGGCAAGACCGTGCTCCACGAGCTGCGCATCATCGAAGGATGGACGTTCCGCCAGGCGCTGGCGGCGCTGCGCGCCCATCCGCAGATCCGGCAGACGCTGGGTCAGGCCGATGCCGATGCGGTGATGGCCGCGATCGGCCGTGCCGGTGTCCACCCGGAGGGGCGGCTGTTCCCGGACACGTATCGGTTTGCACGCGGCACTGCCGATGTGACGCTCTTGCGCCGCGCCGCAGAGGCGATGGAGCGCGTGCTCGCGCAGGAATGGGATATGCGCGCCGAAAATCTGCCTTATCAGCATCCGGACGAAGCCTTGATCATGGCCTCGATCGTCGAGAAAGAAACCGGTGTGCCTGAAGAACGAGCCCAGATCGCCGGTGTTTTCGTGCGTCGGCTGCAGCTCGGCATGCGCCTGCAGACCGATCCGACCGTGATCTATGGCCTCGGCGAGAAATTCGACGGCAATCTGCGATTGCGCGATCTACGCACCGATGGCGACTACAACACCTACACGCGCAGCGGACTGCCGCCGACGCCAATCTGTCTGCCGGGTCGTGCCGCGATCCGCGCGGCGCTACATCCGCAGCCGGGCAAGGCCTTGTTTTTCGTTTCGCGCGGGGACGGCACCCACGTATTTTCGGAGACGCTGGCGGAGCACGAGGCCGCCGTGCGTCGCTATCAGCTCAAGTAGTGAGAGGGTGCGGGTGACGATGACGGCGGGAGCCCTCGAACCGGTGTATCGTGCATCCGGCGCGTATCCCGTGGTGCGCACCGAAAGGAGATCGATCATCCGTGCGCGGTAGATTCATTACCCTCGAAGGCGGCGAGGGCAGCGGTAAATCGACGCAGGCGCGCCGCATCGCCGACTGGCTGCGCGCGCGCGGGCGCATCGTCGTGCTCACCCGCGAGCCGGGTGGCACGCCGCTCGCCGAGGCAATCCGGACGCTCGCCCTGCAGCGTTGGGACGAGGGCATGACACCCACAACAGAGCTGTTGCTGATGTTCGCCGCACGTAGTGCCCATGTGCACGCGTTGATCGAGCCGCATCTGGCGGCTGGTCATGATGTCGTCTGCGACCGGTTCGTCGATTCCAGTTATGCCTACCAGGGCGCTGGGAAAGGCGTTGATGTCCGTCACCTCGCGGCACTGGAGGCTTTGGTGCTTCCGAAGCTCAAGCCGGATTTGACGTTCGTGCTTGATCTTCCGGTCGAGCAGGGGCTGCGACGGGCGCACGCGCGTGGGCAGAACAACCGTTTCGAGGACGAAGCACGGCCGTTTTTCGAGCGCGTGCGCGAGGCTTTTCTCGCCCGTGCGGCGGATGAGCCGCAGCGCTGCGTCGTCATCGATGCGCGTGCCGACGCGGATACGGTTTTCGATGCGATCGTCGCCGTACTGGAGCAGCGGCTGTGAACGCATTACGACGCCCGCTGCCGTGGCAGCAGGATTTATGGATCGAGCTGACGACGCAGGTGCTGCAGGGACGTCTGTCGCACGCCCTGCTGTTATCGGGTCCGGATGGTGTCGGCAAAGGTCATTTTGCCCGCGCCCTGGCTGCTTTTCTCATCTGCGAGCAACGCAGCGGCTATGCCTGCGGATCGTGCCGCAGTTGTCAGCAGCTCGCGGCTGGCACGCAGCCGAATGCCACCTGCCTGAGCCCGGACGGCCATACGGCACTCGTGCTCGCATCGACGATGCCGGAAACCCGGCTGGTGCACTGGCAACCGGATAAGGACAGCAAGCGCCAGGATATCGCCATCGGCGCGGTGCAGAGCGTGATCGCGCAGCTGCAGCAGAGCAGTCATTACGGCCAGGTGCGGGTGGTGCTGATCAACCCGGCCGACCGGCTCAATGACAGCAGCGTCAACGCCCTGCTCAAACTGGTCGAGGAACCGCCGGCTGGGACGCATCTGCTGTTTGTTTCCGAACGGCCACAAGTGCTGGCGGCGACACTGCGCAGCCGCTGTCAGCGCATCCGGTTGCCGCTTCCCGACGCCGCCGTCGCCGGCGCATGGCTCGCTGATCAGACCGGACGGTCGGATCACGCCGAGGCGCTGGCTGCGGCGCAGGGCGCGCCGCTGCGGGCGCTGGCGCTCGCCAGCGGTGAAGCACTCACGCTACGGCGTGAGTGGGCGGAACTGTGGATGGCCGTCGGACGGCGCCGCAAGGACCCGGTGAGCGCTGCCGCGATGGTCGATCGCGATCACATCGCCAGCCACTTGCAGTGGGCCTGGTCATGGCTGTACGCACGTTTCCGTGCAAGCGTGCTGGGTAACGCGATCGATGCCGATGTCCTGCCGGCCTGGGAAGAACTGCTTGGCGAGATCGTCGAGGCCAATCGTCTGGTCGCCGGCACTGCGCAACCGCAGCTGGTGCTGGAGTCGCTGCTCGTGCTGTGGGCCAAACACGCGCCCCGGCTGCAGGGCACGTCGTGAGGGCATGGCACGCGGCATTTGCAGCCCCGAGGAATCGGGGTAGAGTTGGATGGCGAGTTCCACGTCAGCCTCACAGAACGGATGAGCACTCCCCAGAGAACCGGCGGCGCCCCACCCGGGATCTTGACGCTCAACATCAAGGACAAGTCGGCGCTTTATGTCGCCTACATGCCGTTCATCAAGAACGGCGGGTTGTTCATCCCGACCAGCAAGGAATACCGGCTGGGGGACGAAGTCTTCATCCTGCTCACGCTGATGGACAACCCCGAGCGCATCCCGGTCGCCGGCAAGGTCGTCTGGGTCACGCCCAAGGGCGCGCAGAACAAGCGCCTGCAGGGCATCGGCGTGCAATTCAGCCCGCAGGACGGCGGCAGCACGCAGAAGAAGATCGAGGCCCTGCTCGCCGGCGCGCTTGGCGCAGACCGGCCGACGCACACGATGTAGCGACTGCGCCTCGCTCTATGGGGCCGCCGGCATGCCGCCGTCGAGCACGTAGGCGTCGTAGCCCTTCTGCGTCAGCACGAACACCGCCACCGAGCTGCGGCGACCGGTGTCGCAGCAGACGATCCACGTCGTGTTCTGGTCGAGTTGCGCCAGCTTCATGCGCAGGATGTACAGCGGCAGGTTCAGCGCGCCGGGCAGGGCGCCGTTCTGGAACTCGCTGGGCAGGCGCACGTCGAGCCAGCGCGCCTTGCCGGCGGCGACCAGCTTCTGCGCTTCGGCATAGCCGATGCGGCGCGACAGCGGCTGGTTGAGCAGGGTCTGGAAGTCGCTCTTGCTCAGGCGCATCAGCTTGCAGCGCGTCAGCGCGGTGATGGTGGCGTTGCGCTTGCCGTCGGCGATCAGCGCTTCTTCGCCGAAGCAGGCGCCGCTTTCGAGTTCGGCCAGACGCACTGGTTTCTGGTTGGGCTGCTCGCGCGTGACGATGCAGCGGCCGGACATGACGACGTAGAAGTAATCGCCATCGTCGCCCTGCTTGACGACGACGCTGCCGGCTTCGACGGTGACTTCCTGCATGCGCATGAACATCGCCTGCAGGTTTGCCGGCGGCACCAGCTGGAACGTGCGCATCTGCAGCAGCCGCGTCATCCAGTCGTCGCCGCCGTCCCCGCTCGGGGTCAGCTCGCCGACCTCGAACGAACCGGTCTGGTCCCAGGTCAGCATCACGTCGAGCAGGCTGGCATCGACGGCAAGAGCCCGGACTTCGCTGGCGCAATGAGCATTTACCGTGCGGGGTGACTGATGCGCCAGGCGGTGCGCGGCAGCCGGCGTGCCGGCGCGGATCACGGACAGGGTACGGTTTTGCGCGTCGGTCAACTGGACCTCGCCGGCGAGCACGAACAGCGCCTTGTCGGCCGGATCGCCGATTCTGAACAGGTATTCACCCTTGCCGGCGGTTACGATGGCCGACTTGCGCGCAAGATCGGCCTGACTCTCGGGCCGGAGCGCGTTGAGCGGCACGTAATGGGCGAACAGCGTGGGGGCGACGGTGTCGGTCATGCGTCCACGGCGACAAACATGCGGCAATGCTAGCACGCAGCCGGGGCGATCCATGCCGTTTGCCTCCGGGCATGACCAGGCAATCCTGTGCGATCGATCTCATCGACGCGCTGGATGCGCTGCCGGGGATGTCGCACGGAGGAACTGCGGCGTGGCGTATAGTGGCCCCGTTTGCGGCACTGATCCACATTCTTGGACCTGAGGCGCAGAAAGTATGACCGGAATCGAACTCTATACCGCACCGACACCGAACGGCTGGAAAATTTCGGTCGCACTGGAGGAACTGGGTTTGCCGTACACGGTGCGTCCGGTGAACCTGATCGCCGGAGATCAGCGCAAGCCCGAATTCCTCAAACTCAATCCCAATGGTCGCATTCCGGTCATCGTCGATCACGACAACGGAGGTCTGGTGCTGTTCGAGTCGGGTGCGATTCTGATTTATCTCGCCGAGAAAACCGGCCGGCTGCTACCCAAAGATCCGGCCGAGCGGTTCTACGCGATCCAGTGGCTGATGTTCCAGATGGCGGGGGTGGGGCCGATGATGGGGCAGGCCAATGTCTTTTTCCGCTATCTGCCCGAGAAGATCCCGGTGGCCATCCAGCGCTACCAGAACGAATGCCGGCGTCTGTTTGAGGTGCTGGATGTGCGTCTTGGCCAAGCGCAGTGGCTGGCCGGCCGTGAATATTCGATCGCCGACATCGCCAACTGGTGCTGGGTGCGCACTTACAAATGGTCAGGCGTCTCCATCGACGGCCTGACCCATTTGCGCCGCTGGCTGGACGCGATGAAGGCGCGCCCGGCCTGCCAGAAGGGCATCACCATCCCGGTGAAGCTGCCGGAAATCGGTGCTGGCACGCACGACGACGAGGCATTCGCCAAAGCCGCGCAAGCGCTGGTACAGCGATAGCGCGACACAACACCGCGCTTCCGATCCTGCCGGCGATGACCGGGGCCAGGTCGGAGGTCACGATCAAGGAGCGATGACGGATCATGGAGCCTTACCGGATCTATGGCAGCAATGCCTCACCATATTCGCGCAAGCTGCGTGCGATTCTGCGTTACCGCCGTCTGCCGCATCTGTGGGTGGTCGGCACCCCGGAGACGCTTCCGGAGATCGCCCAGGTTCGCCCCAGGCTGGTGCCGGTGCTGCGCGTGCCCGACAGTGGCGAATTCCGGGTCGATTCGACGCCGCTCGCCGACTGGCTGGAGCAGCGACACCCAGGCGTGCGTTCGATCATTCCGGAAGATCCGGGCGATGCGTTCGTCTGCTACTTGATCGAGGATTTTGCCGACGAATGGGTCAACAAGGCGATGTTCCATTACCGCTGGCACGAGGATGCCACTGCGCAATGGGCTTGCCACTGGATCATGTATGACGTGATGGCGCACGCCGCTGGCCCTGCGCACGATCAGGCAGCGCGTTTCTTTCATGACCGGCAGCGCAGTCGCATGGCCATGGTCGGCTGCACGCCGGAGAATGCCCTGGTCATCGAAGCGGGCTACGCGCGTCTGCTCGCGATTCTGGCCCCGTACGTCGGCAGCACGCGGTATTTGTTCGGCAGCCGGCCGTCGCTGGCCGATTTCGCATTGTATGGGCAGCTTGCGCAGCTGACCTTCGATCCCTGGCCACAGCGGATTTGCCGCGAGCGTGCACCTGCGGTCGAAGCGTGGGTGATCCATCTCGACGATGCGAGCGGTGTCGAAGGCCAGTGGCAACCCCAGGCTGGAGCGGCGGTGCGCGAAGCCTTGCTGGAAATGATCGGTTCCGAGTATCTGCCGTTTCTGCGCGCCAATGCGGCCGCGCTCGCCAGCGGTGCGCAGCGGCTCGAACTCGACATCCGCGGGCGGCGCTATGCGCAGGCACCGTCTGCTTACCAGGGCAAGTGCTATGCGCAGCTCAAGCAGCGCTGGTTGGCGCTCGACGCTCAACAGCAGGCGCGGCTGCGGCCTCTGCTGGCGCGCACCGGTTGCCTGTCCGCATTCGACGATGGATGACCGGCGTCACGCCGACGCAGGCCCTTGCAGGCCGCCGTGCTCGACGTAGGCGCCCAGTGCCTCGAACATCACCGCGCAGTTGCGCACGACCACGTCCACCGGCTCGGCGTAGCCGCCGTAAGCCCAGTGCATCGCCGTGTTCATGAAGGCGCCGACCAGACCGTGGGCGACCAGCCGCAAGTCGTAGCCGCTGCCGCTCAGGCCGGGGTACAGCGATTCGACCATCGTCCGGACAAGCTCGGCGAAACTCTCCGTCGTGCGCCGCGACAGGCGGGTGACCTCGTCGCTGATGGTGAACACGTCAATGAACAGGATGCGCATCAGGCGCGGATCATCCTTGAAGGACTGGAACAACATGCGCAGTGCCGCACGTGCCATCGCGCCAGCGTCGCGCCGCGCCGGCAGCAGCGCGGCGACGACCGCGTCGCGCAGCTGGGTGGTCAGATGCTCATAGACGGCGATGTAGAGTGCCTCGCGGTTCGCAAAGGACTCGTAGAAATAGCGCTCGGTCAGCCGGGCCTTGGCGCAGATTTCGCGCACCGTCGTGGCGTGGAAGCCGCGTGTGCCGAAGGCCTCGATGCCGGCCTCGACCAGCATGCGCCGGCGCTGTGCCTGGCGCTCGTCGGCGGCGATGCCGCGAAAACGGCTGGATCTGCGTCGAGTGGGGCGTGTGCTCACGGCCGCGCAATATTGACACGTGTCATTGTCAAACGTAAAGTGACAACGACTGTTGTCATTGTCTGCCAGGAGGAGTCATGGCGTTCGACGCAGGTAGGAGCGGCGATGCGGCGTTCCCCATCGTCATCGTGGGCACCGGTTTCGCCGGTCTGGGCATGGGCATCGCGCTGAAGAAAGCGGGTATCGAATCGTTCACGATACTCGAGCGCGCGCAGTCGGTCGGCGGCACCTGGCGGGACAATCACTATCCGGGCTGCGCCTGTGATGTGCAATCGCATCTGTATTCGTTTTCGTTCGAACCGAATCCAGACTGGACGCGGATGTTTGCGCAGCAGCCGGAAATCAAGGCTTATCTGGAGCGCTGCGCCGAGAAATACGGATTGCTGCCGCACATCCGCTTCGGCGCCGAGGTCGTGCAGGCCCGCTATGACGAAACCGCGCGTCTGTGGACGGTGACGACGCGGGATGGTCGCAGCTTCCCGGCGCGCGTGTTGATCTCGGGCATGGGGGGGTTGTCCACCCCGGCGTACCCGGATTTGCCCGGCCTGGATCGCTTCAAGGGCAAGGCGTTCCATTCCGCGGAGTGGGATCATGCCTATGACCTCACGGACAAACGCGTCGCCGTGATCGGTACCGGCGCTTCGGCGATTCAGTTCGTGCCCCAGATCCAAAGACAGGTCGCGCGGCTCGATGTTTACCAGCGCACGCCGCCATGGATCATGCCCAAGCCCGATCGGCCGATCGGTGCGTTCGAGCGGAGTTTGTATCGCCGCTTCCCGATCCTGCAGCGTCTGTATCGCTCATTCATCTACTGGCTGCTCGAAACGCGGGTGCTGGGGTTCGTCATCGATCCGCGCATCATGAAGCTCGCTGCCCGCGTCTCGCTCGCCCACCTCAAGCGCCAGGTGCGCGATCCCGAGCTACGCCGCAAGCTCACGCCGGATTACACCTTTGGCTGCAAACGCGTGTTGATCTCGGATGATTATTACCCGGCGCTGACGCAGCCCAATGTGGCCTTGATCACCACCGCGATCCGCGAAGTGCGCGAGCACGGCATCGTCACCGCCGATGGGGTCGAGCATCCGACGGATTGCATCATTTTCGGCACCGGCTTCAAGGCCCAGGATCCGCTCCCGCGTGGCACGATTTTCGGCCGCGGCGGCATCGATCTGCTCGATGCCTGGAAGGAGGGGCCGGAGGCCTACAAGGGAACGACCATCGCCGGCTTCCCGAACCTGTTCATGATCGTCGGGCCGAACACGGGATTGGGACACAGCTCGATGGTGTACATGATCGAATCGCAGGTCGCCTACATCCTCGATGCGATCCGGCAGATGCGCACCCAGGGTTGGTCGGCCGTCGAGGTCAAGCCCGAGCGCCAGGCGCGCTACAACGCCGATTTGCAGCGCCGGCTGCAGCGCGCCATCTGGACCGCGGGGGGGTGCCGGAGCTGGTATCTCAACGATCAGGGACGCAACACGACGCTGTGGCCGGGGTTCACCTTCCGCTTTCGCCAACTCCTTGCGCGCTTCGATGCCGATGATTATCTCGTCGAGCCGCTGACTGTCGCGGTGAACGCCGACGTCGTATAAAGGCGGCGCGGTATCCAGTGCCGGCGAACGGAGGAGATCGATGAGAACATCTGTTTTTCAGATCGCGTCGGTGGCGACGCTGGGGATTCTCCTTGCGGCCTGCGGGGGATCGGATACGCCCGCCGAGGGATCGGCCTTGCGCGGCGGGGCCGTACCCCCGGTCCCGGCGCAGGCTGCGGGTTGTGCCGGTATCCATGGCAATCCGCCGGCGGAGCTGACCCATTCCCCCAGCGCATTGCCCGGTACTTTGTCCAATCTTGCACAGTACTGCACGCTGCGCGGCGGCGAGGTGTTGACCTGGAGCGATGGTGACGGCACGCCGCGCCAGGCCTGTCTTTACGTCCCGGCTCAGGCGAGTGCGCAGACGCCCCTGCCGCTCGTCGTTTTTCTGCAAGGCTCGATTTTTCCCGCCGATCAGCAGGTGTTGGTCAGCCAGTACGACACTCTTTACGAAACTGCGGATCTCACCGGGGATCCGAACCGGCCGGGGTTCATCCTGCTCGTGCCGCAAGGGCGTGATACTGCTCACCACTATCCCTTCCCGGACGATACCGGGCTGGGATGGGACAACTGGTACCGCAATTTCGACCGCTCGGACCCGGCGATCAACCGCGACGTCCAGACGATCGATCATTTCATCGCCGAGGTGAAAGCCCGCGGTATCGTCGATCCACGCCGGATCTACATGACCGGCTGGTCCAACGGGGCGGCGATGGCGATTCTCTACGGGCTCAACACACCGGGAATCGCCGCCACCGCCGTTTATTCCTCGCCCGATCCGTTCGTGGACATCGCCGATCCTTGCGCCCAGCCGCCGTTCGGCAACAACCTGCGGCCGATCATGACCGTACACAACGATTGCGACATCGTCGGCATCTGTACGACCGGCAGTGAGGGTTTCCGCGAGCGCATCACACGCACGATGCCGCAGCTTGAATACCGGGCAGCGATCATCGACCTGCAGCAGCAGGAAGTCGCGGCCTGCGATGCCAGCTGTACTTACGACGGCACTCCGGTCGATGCGCTTTCCCCCGGCGCCGTGCGTCATCTGATCTGGCCGACGCAATGGAATGCGCGGATGTTCCAGTTCCTGCGCGAGCGCGCGCTCCCCGAATGACCTCCACCGAGATGACCGACCAATGAAATCCTTCCACGACAAAGTCGCAGCCATTACCGGGGCCGGGTCCGGCATGGGCCGTGAGCTTGCCATTGAACTGGCTGCACGCGGCTGCCATCTGGCGCTCTCCGACGTCAACGAGGCCGGTCTTGCGCAGACGGTGAGCCTCGTCGGCGATCGCGTGCGCGTCACCCACGCCCGCGTCGATGTGGCCGTGCGCGAGCAGGTCTATGCATGGGCCGATGCCGTCGTGCGCGACCATGGCAAGGTCAATCTGATCTTCAACAATGCCGGTGTCGGGCTCGGCGCGAGCATCGAGGGCATGCGCTACGAAGATTTCGAGTGGTTGATGAACATCAACTTCTGGGGCGTCGTCTATGGCACCAAGGCTTTTCTGCCCCACCTCAAGCGCGCGGAAGAGGGCCACATCATCAATACTTCGAGCGTTTTCGGGCTGATTGGCGTGCCTTCGCAGTCGGCCTACAACGCGGCCAAATTCGCCGTCCGCGGGTTTACCGAGGCGCTGCGCATGGAACTGGAGATGGAGGGTTGCAAGGTCAGCGCCACCAGCGTGCACCCGGGCGGCATCAAGACCAATATCGCCCGCGCCGCGCGGCTCGATCCCAGCGTCGGCCAACTCGGCATCGACCATCGAAACGCAACGGTCCGATTCGAGAAAAACTTCATCACCACCGCGAACCGTGCCGCGCGCATCATTCTGCGCGCCGTCGAGAAGAACCAGCGCCGGGTGCTGGTTGGCCCGGATGCGTATGTCGTGGACTGGATGGTGCGGCTGATGCCGTCGCTGTACCAGCGGCTGGTCGTCCAGTTCAGCCGCAGGACGATGGCAGCATAGGCCTGCCGTAAGGCGGTGGTAGGCCATTGCCTGCCACCGCCAATGGTGCGCGACGGATCTTCCTCCGCGCAGGGCTGCCGCCGAAAGTCCGCTGATGCCCCGATTGGCGCGGACTTGATCCCGCGCGTATGGGTCTCCCTCCGGCCATCGCGCTCAGCTCGGAGTTTTAATCGGAGAAACCCCGAGCCCTTTTGACGTGCTGTGCCGCTTCCGGCGCTTTGCGCACACGGGCGATGTCGTCATGTGCGCAATCTGTCTTTGCATCTTCGCGGCACGATCCGGCTACAGTTGTGCCCTCAATCACGCGAGGTAGCGAGCTTGAGCACCGGACACGAGATCGTCGCGATCATCGCTCTGGGGATGGGGTTGATGTTCTGGATCACCGACCGTCCCAGCCCCACCAGCCGTGCGCTGGCCTTGTTCCTGGGCCTGCTCGGGCTCGATGTGTTCGCCAATGCCACGCTGGTACATGTTCTGGCCGGCAGCGGTGTCTTGCCTTGGTGGGCGCGCGGTGTGGGCTTTCTCGATGCCGCAACGTTTATCGCCGGCTGCGAGTGGGGGCTGCGGGTATCCAGAACCGTGAGCGAGGAGCGCGGCGAAGGCCGGGACGAGGGTTTGATCCGCGCGGCACAGGTCTTGTCGCTGGTATATGGCGTTCTTGTCTCGCTGGCGCCGGAACTGCGCTACCACATTTTGTCTCTGCCGCCACAGGCAAAGGTCGATCCGCGCATCGCCGTATTCATCGTTCCGGCGCTGCTTGCGGGCAGTCTCGTGCTCATTGCCGGCATTTTGCTGTTGCGGCGGCGCCCCGATCGCGCCGAACAAGTCCGTATCGTCAGCGCGCTGGCGGCCGTGCCATTTCTCACTGGCGCATTGATTTTGCCGACCGCCGCGGCGCCTTATGCGATCGTGATCGGCGAGCTGATGTTTCTGTTCGGTGCGCTGCGCTATTACATGATCCAGGGTGCCCGCGGCATGTTCATGGCGCAGTTTCTCTCCCCGCAGGTGGCCGAACTCGTGCGGACCCGCGGTTTGCGCCATGCGATGGCCCGCAAACGGGTAGAGATCGCCGTGGTGTGCTGCGACATCCGCCGTTTCACGGCCTATGCCCAGGCGAACACGCCTGAGCAAGTCATGCGCTTGCTGCGGGCGTTTTATGCCGCCGTTGGCGCTGCTGCGCAGGAATTCGGCGGCACGGTGAAAGATCTGGCCGGTGACGGCGCCTTGATTCTGATCGGTGCGCCGGTGTCCTTCGAAGATCGTGCCCAGCGCGCGATCGGGCTGGCGCGCCGCTTGCAGGAGCGTGTGCGGCCGGTTCTGAAGCGCTATTCGCCGGAGCTGGGGCTGGGGGTCGGCGTTGCCAGCGGCAGCGTTGCCGTCGGCATCGTCGGCGACGGCGGGCGTTACGAGTACATGGCCGTGGGACCGGCAGTGAATCTCGCATCGCGGCTGTGCGACAAGGCCGCCGACGGGGAGATCCACATCGACGAAGCAACCCTGCAGGAAAGCGGTGAGTCGCTGCCGGCACAGCGCCGACGACGCTACGTCAAAGGGATCGACAAACCCGTGACCACTTACGTGCTGCGTGCCGACCTCACTGCACCCGCACCGGCCCCTTGAGCGCCTTGGCGATTTTACGGCCTTGCCGGTCGCTCAAGCCGTCACCGACACTGACGGTGTAAATGCCCGGCTTGTTGACCGGGAACAGCAGCATGCGCTTGTTGTTGGCGCCAATTTGCCAGCTGCCGTTGACGGTCTTGCCGTTTGCGTCGGTCACCCGCAGATGCGCGGCCGCTGCCGCGGCGTCGTCGAAAGCGCCGTTGAACATCAGCACGATCGCGCGGGTGTACGCCGCCGAGCCGGCATAAACGAGCGATAGCTGCGTTGGCGATTCCGGTCCCCACCACTGGGTGATGACTTCGGGTTTCTTCGCTTTCTTGCCCGGTGTGGGTTGGGTTGCCGGTTTGCCCGGCGCTGCGGCTGGAGCAGTGTCCTCCGGTGTGCTCGGCGGTGTTGCGGTCGCGGATTGGGCGGCCGGCTGTGGGCGAGGTTCTTCGGATTCCGCCGGTACGGCGGGTGCAGGCTCGGAGACGGTCAGTGATTCGGATTCGGTAACTGGAGGTTCGGTGCCGGCCGACGCCTCATCCACTGCGGATACCGCATCGTCGATCGCTTGCGCATCGGCAGATGCTTCTGGAACCTGATTTTCTGCAGGGGCCGTCGGTTCATCGTGCGCTGGTGCACTCGGCGCCTGCAGCGTGCCGGCGAAGACTTCTTCGACCGGTGCGAGGCGCGCAAGGCCGGGATGTTCTTCCTCGACCGGAGGGAAGGCGAATTCGAGACCGAAGTACGTGGCCGCTGCGACGGCGACCGCCACCACGGACATGATCAGGCCTTTCGTGTTCATGGATCGTCCCAACCCTCCAGAAAATGTCGTTGAAAAATGTCGTTGACATCTCGCCGCAGAGTCTGCGGGCTGCCAGGCAGGTGCATGTGTGGGGCAGGCGCCTGCGGGTACACGGATTCTCGCGGACGGCGAACTATCGGCTAGAGTTTTGCCAACGTCAATGGCAGCCGTGGCGGATGAGCCGGCCCGCGCTGCCGTATCGATCCCGTCATCGCGCTGCGATAATACACATTCTCCTCCATCCTCACCTATTGGGAACGCCTGCGATGAGCGATCGCTATCTCGAATTCACCCAGTCCGGTTTCGGCAAAACCTTCGCCTCCTTGCTCGGCTTGCCGACGCCGCCGCGGCTGCGCCGTGCCGATGCACCTTGGGCCGAGCGTCCACTCGAGGGCGTGCCGGTACTCATCGGCGGCGACAGCCGTGCAACCCTGGCCGAGCCGCTGCTCGCGGCGCTGTCGGGCATGGGCGCCGTCCTGCGCATCGCGCCTGAGCATGCTGGTCTTGCGCCGATCAAGAGCGCGGCGGCCAAACGCGGACTCACCCTCATTGGCAATCCGAGCGAGGCCAGCGGAGAGCCACGCAGCCAGGCACTGATCTTCGATGCGAGCGGGCTGTCGTCGCCGGCGCAGATGCGCGAGGTGTTCGATTTCTTCCAGCCGCTCGTGCGCGGTTTGCCCGCGAATGGCCGCATCCTGGTCGTCTCGCGCGCAGCCGATGTCTGTGAGGATGTCGCCAGCAAGACCATGTCCGCGGCGCTGCGCGGCTTTGTCCGCGCACTCGGCAAGGAGATCGGCAAGAACGGAAGCACCTGCAATCTGATCGAGGTCGGCAAGGGTGGCGAAGCCTGGCTCGATGCGCCGCTGCGCTTTTTCCTGACGCCGCATTCGGCTTATGTCTCCGGGCAGGTGTTACCGGTGACCGGCGGCAGCGGCAAACCCGTCGCACTGCCGGGCAGCCTCGGCGGCAAGGTCGCGCTGGTCACCGGTGCGGCGCGCGGCATCGGTGCGGCGATCGCCGAGGTGCTGACGCGCGAGGGCGCACGCATCGTCGGTATGGATCACCCGTCGCAGGAAGGTCCGCTCGGCGAGACGATGGCGCGCATCGGCGGGCATGGGCTTGCGCTCGATGTCACGGCACCCGATGCGGCCTCGCGCATCGCTAACGAAGTGGGGGCGCGTTTCGGTGGTTTGGACATCGTCGTCCACAACGCCGGCGTCACCCGCGACAAGATGTTGCGCAACATGAGCGCGCAGCACTGGGACATGGTGCTCAGCATCAACCTCGCGGCGATCCTCAACATCAACGAAGGGCTGCTCCAGAAAGGTCTCAACGACGGTGCGCGCGTGGTCTGCATCTCGTCGATCGGCGGCATTGCCGGCAATGCCGGGCAGACCAATTACGCGTCGACGAAAGCCGGTGTCATCGGCTATACCGAGGCCATGGCCTCGCTCATGGCCAGCCGTGGCGGCGCCATCAATGCGGTCGCGCCGGGCTTCATCGAGACGCAGATGACCGCGCAGATGCCGCTCGCTCCGCGCGAGGTCGGGCGGCGCATCAATTCGCTGTCGCAGGGTGGTCTGCCCCAGGATATCGCCGAAGCCGTGGCTTTTCTGGCCTCGCCGGCATCCGGCGGCATCAACGGCCGCACGCTGCGTGTCTGTGGCCAGAACTGGTTCGGCGCATAGCGGCCGCCAGATCGTCCAGGGCCGGGGGCGGCATTCGCTTCCCGGCCCGTGGCGCGGCCATTAAACTTTTACCCGATCGCGGTACGTGCGGTGGTCGCCTGACCATCGGCCTGCCGTGCCGATGTCGAGGCCCGTTTTGTCCAAGCTCGCTTCTCCTCCGCTGCAACTGATCGCCGAATCGCGGTTGCCGACGCCGTACGCGGAATTCCGTATCGCCGTGTACAAGGCCGAAGACGGCAAGGAGCATGTGGTTCTGGCGCTCGGCGATCTTGCGGGTGATCCGCCGCTCGTGCGCGTGCATTCGGAATGCCTGACCGGGGATGCCTTGTTTTCGCTGCGATGTGACTGCGGAGCCCAGCTACAGGCCGCCATGCAGCGCATTGCCGAGGCGGGCCGCGGCGTGATCCTGTATCTGCGCCAGGAAGGTCGCGGCATCGGTCTGGGGAACAAGATCCGCGCGTATGCGCTGCAAGATCAGGGGGCCGATACCGTCGAGGCCAATCATCAACTCGGTTTTCCGGCCGACGCCCGGGAGTACGGACTCGCCGTGCGCCTGCTGCATCAGCTCGGGTTGAGGCGCATTCGCCTGATGACCAACAACCCGCGCAAGCTCGATGCCTTGCGCGCCGACGGTATCGAGATCATCGAGCGTGTCGCCCTGGAGGGGGGGCGTAATCCGCACAATGAGAAGTATCTCGCTGCCAAGGCCGCCAAGCTCGGGCACTGGCTGACGCTGCCCTGATGGATCCGCAGACCGACGGCGCAGGTCAGGGTTTGCTGCGCGAACTGGGTGAGCTGACGGTCTCGACCTACCGAGTGTCGCAGGGCTTCGCGCCGCTGCTGCGCCTGCTCGCTTCCGAGGCCGATGTCACGCGCGAGGAGCTCGGCACTGCAGTCGATCGGGCATTCGATGCCCTGTACCGCCATCCACTGCTCCGCCAGACCGAGCGGCTGACGGCCTACCTGCGCAGCCGGCGTCTGATCCCCAATGAGCAGTCCACCGAGGAGTTGATCCGCTTCGTCGTCGAGCAGTTGGTGGCACGTTCGCCGGTGCCGGTGCCGGATGCGCTGGTGCAGGAGTTTTGGCAGTTCTTCGACGAGCTCTTCGCTTCACCCGAACTCAAGGGGCTGGGCGAGCTGACGCTGGATATGGTGCGGTTGGTGATCCGCACGTATGAGCCGTTGCTGGTCGAAGTGATCAACATCCTCAAGGCCGGGCGGCGTTTTAATCAGTGGCAGATCAACGAGATTCTGCGGCGTGCGGCATTGGTGCGTCAGGATGTGCTGATCGTGCGCCGGCAGATTCGTGCCCTGCGTCATATCAAACCGTTCTTCCAGGCGGATCCGAAGGATTTCAAGACGCAGGCGCAGATCGTCGCACAGATGGTGCGCGAGTTCGGCCCGTTCTTCGTGAAGATGGCCCAGGTCGCATCAGCCAATGCCGATTTTCTTCCCGAGGAAATCGCGCGCGAGCTCGCGGTTTTCCACGAAGACGTTCCGCCGATGAGCGAGGAGGAAGTCAACCAGGCCTTTCTCGAGTGTTACGGCAAGCTGCCTCACAAGATGTATCTCGATTTCGATCCGGCGCGCCCGGTGCGTTCGGGTTCGATCGGATCGGTTTATTTCGCCAAGAAGCCGTTCATCGAGAACGGGCGCGAAGTATTGCGGCCGGTCGTCATCAAGGTCGGTCGCCAGAACATCGACCGCGAGTTCGCAATCGGCAAACTCGTACTCGGGCTGGCGATCATGTCCTCGCAGTACTGGGCGCCGCACTCCAAACTGACGCCGTTTTTACGTGCGATGCAGGAGCAGGTCGATGAATTCGTCGCCGGATTCGTCGAGGAGCTCGATTTCGACCAGGAGGCCGAGAGCCATCTGCGTTTCTACCAGCGCAGCCTGCATTCCAGAATGTGGCGCGTGCCCGAGTTGTACGGACACACTCGTCGCATCATCGAGATGGAGTATCTCGTCGATGCGGCGAGCCTGACGCGTGCGCTGCGCCGTCTGCCCGCCTCCGAACGGCGCCGCTTCCAGCGGCAGGTGTCCGAGCGTTTGCTCTACACGCTGCTTTATCACGTCTTCGTATATCGCGAGATGCACGGCGACCTGCATCCCGGCAACGTCATGATCGGTTCCGACGGTACGCTGCATCTGATCGACTGGGGTAACGTCGTGCCTTTGGATGGCAAGTGGCGTGTGGTATGGGATTATCTCGTCGCCGCGGTCATTGCCGATACCGACATGCTGACCGATGCGCTGATCCGCGTCAGCACGCAACCACAGGCCAATGCCGCACGCCGTGCCGAGATCAAGTCGGCGCTCGACGAAACCCTGCGCAAGAAAGGGGTGCAACCGCTGACGCGCCGAAACTTCATGCATGAGCTGCGCCACGGCGGGCTCGCCGGTCTGCACCGGCGCGGACAGACCGTGCTGCATCTGATGTCGAACACGCAGCAAGCGGGCGTGGTGCTCAAGCGCGATTATCTGCACCTGTCGCGCGCCCTGTTCGCGGCGGCCGGCAGCTTCGGCAGCTTGTATGAGAACGACTCCAAGCGCCGGCTGGCGCTCGATCTCGCCCGCGGTCTGGCGCGGCTACCGCTGACCTTCACCCAGGATCGTCTATACGAGCACATCGACCGTCTGCGCAAAGAATTCGTCGAACTTCTGCCGCTGCCCCGCGCGCTGCGCGCGCGCATGGTCGATCGCGAGCAGGCCTTGCACCGGAGCTAGAGCGGATGTATCGCATCGCCCGTGATCTGTTGTTTCAGCTCGACGCCGAGCGTGCGCACGCGTTGACGCTGGAGATATTCCGGCACTTGCCCGATCTGGCAACGGCACCGTTTCGTTGCGCTACGGTCGAAGCACCGGTGACCTTGATGGGGCTTTGTTTTCGCAACCGCGTCGGACTCGCTGCCGGTCTCGATAAGAACGGCGAGTGTCTGCGGGCATGGGAGCGGCTCGGATTTGGGTTCGTCGAAATCGGCACCGTGACGCCGCGACCGCAGCCGGGCAATCCGCGGCCACGCCTGTTTCGTCTGCCACAGCACCAGGCGCTGATCAACCGGCTCGGGTTCAACAACAAAGGCGTCGATTATGTAGTGCGCGCCGTTGCCGATTCCGGCTACCGCGGCGTGCTGGGTATCAATATCGGCAAGAACTTCGACACGCCGATCGAGCGTGCCGAAGAGGATTATGCGCACGCCTTGCGCAAGGTCTATGCCGCGGCCTCCTACGTCACGGTGAACATCTCCTCGCCCAATACCCGCAACCTGCGTGATCTGCAGGAAGAATCGCGCTTGCGCGCCTTGCTGATGCGCCTGAGCGCCGAAGGACGCGCGCTCGCCCAGCGACACGGCAAACAGACGCCGATCCTCGTCAAGATTGCACCAGATGTATCCGATGCCGCGCTCGAGGGTATCGCCACGGCCGCCCGTGAATGCGGAGTCGATGGTTTGATCGCAACGAACACTACGGTCTTGCGCCCAGGCCTCGACGGTGAACCACTTGCGTCCGAACCGGGAGGGCTGTCCGGAGCGCCGCTGCGCATACTTGCCGACGACGTGCTGCGGCGACTGCGGCAGCGGGTGGGAAGGGATTATCCCCTGATCGGTGTCGGCGGGATTCTGAGCGCTGCAGATGCACGGGCCAAGCGGGATGCCGGAGCCGATCTGGTGCAGATCTACAGCGGCTTCATCTACCGCGGCCCGGCGTTGATCGCCGAATGTGCCAGGGCGCTGGCCTGAGCGCCTTGAAGCCCCACCGCAAAATCCCGTCATGATCCGGTGGTTGCCGCTGCGCCCGGTAATCCAGTACAGTCGCGGCCCATAACGAACATCTTTTGGGGACAGCACGATGCGCATGAAGCTGATTTCGGCTGCGGCGGTCTCTTGGCTGTGGGGCGGGGTGGCTCACGCGGTGACGGTTGAGGACTACGACATCCCGTATATCGGGGGCGCTTATCTCTACGAACTCGGCGACGCCAGCCGCGATTCCGAGAACGGGCAGGGCGGATTGATCCAGTTCGGCTGGCCGTTGACCGAATTCGGTTATTCCCACTGGGCCGCGGAAGTTGCCGTGCATGGTCTTCGCCGTGATCGCGACATCGACGGCAAGCCCGATTATCAGCGTGGTCTGCTGCTCGACGCGGTTTACGACTTCGGCCTGTTCGGATGGGGTGACGGGGCATCGGCAGGGCCCCGCTTCAAGCCCTTCGTGCTCGCTGGCCTGGGCGTGCTCCAGGAGGACGTACGCGGTTCCGAGCATGAGCATTTCGGGATCAACCTTGGCGGCGGTGCTCTGTTCTCGCTGCCGTGGCACGGGCTTGCCGTGCGCACCGAAGCGCGTGTACTCGGCCAGGCGAACGACAAGTCGGTCGCCGGAGAAGACGTGTTGTTCGACTACCGCCTCTCCGTCGGCCTGCAGGTGCCATTGACCCCGCTGTTCGCAAAGGCTGACCATCCCGAACCTGCCGCCGCAGCGCCGGAGTGCGAGCTCGCCGTCGTCGATCCGGTCACCGGTCGCAGCGACTGCGGTGTGGACTCCGACCGTGACGGCGTGCTCGACGGTCTCGATCAGTGTCCAGCGACGCCCTCTGGCGCGGCGGTCGATGCGCGCCGTCCAGGATCGCTGCCCGGGTACACCAGCCGGTTCCAAGGTCGACGCCAGTGGCTGCATCGTCGGCCAGACGCTGACACTCACCGGCGTCAAGTTCGAGAACGATTCCGCCGTGCTCACCGAGGCATCGCGCAAAATCCTCGACGAGGTTGCCGAGTCCTTGAAGAACCAACCGAACGTACGCGTCGAGATCGGCGGGCATACCGACAGCATCGGCAACGATGCGTACAACCATATCCTCTCGCAACAGCGGGCCGAGGCGGTACGTCAGTATCTGATCTCGCGGGGCGTGTCGGGCGACCGGCTCGTGGCCATGGGTTACGGCGAATTCCGTCCGGTGGCGTCCAACGAAACTCCGGAAGGCCGCGAGCAGAACCGCCGCGTCGAGTTCAAGCTGATCGTCGAGTGATCCTGTCTGCGGCGGTTTGCGGCGAGCGGTCGGTCAGGAGACCATCAATCGGATACGGCCATCGGTGCGATGGCCGTATCTTTTTACGCAAGATTACGCGCACAAAGCATCGGTTTGCGTCGCGTGAGCGAGTCCACGCCCCCATCCGGCGACATTCCATCCCCTTGTATCCAGGTCTGCACGCTCGATGCCAAGGGCGTTTGCACCGGCTGCTACCGTACCCTGCGTGAGATCGCTGAATGGCCAACGGCGGACCGCCTGCGCAAAATCGAGATCCGTCGCCTGGCCGAACTCAGACGCAGTGTGGCCATGCACCGGAGATTTTCATGAAGCAACCGCCGCCCAAGCTCGAGGACTTCGCATACCTCATCGAGATCCCCACGCGCTGGGCTGATCTCGATGCGCTCGGCCATGTCAACAACACACGGTTTTTTACTTTTGACGAGAGCGCGCGGCTGGATTATTTCGCCTCGCTGATGCGCGATGATCCGCAGTTCTGGAAACGCTACGGTTTGATTCTCGCCGGCATCGGCGCGGATTTCCTCGCTCAGTTGCACCATCCCTCGATACTGACCGTCGGTTTTCGGATCGCACGGATGGGGCGCAGCTCGATGCAGAGCATCGCCGGCATGTTTGTCGATGGCCGCGCCGTTGCCGTTACCCGGGGCACCATCGTCTGGTTCGATTACGTAGAGCAAAAACCGCTCGCGCTACCGGCGGCAGTCCGCGCTGCGATCCGTGCGCGTGAACGCCTTGCGCCGGAAGAAACCGCATGAGGCACCGCTGCGCACAGATGCGTTTTCAGAGCCGCAGTTCAGTGAACGGTCGCGCCGGAGAGGACGCTTCCCAGAGCGGGTCGAAGCGTCGTAGCTGCTGTTGCGCCTCGAGCGGAGCCTGACGATACAGCTTCGATTCGAGTGCCTCCGGCCGTTTCCGATGCCAGACGGCAGATACGTCCGCGATCACGCAGTCTTCGACGAGTGCGCGCGATTCTTCGGGTAGTTCACGAAACTGCACGCGGCTGCTCAAACGCCGTGCCAGCTCGACGAAGCGATGAGCCCGGCGCATCGCCAGATCGGGCTGGTTGACGAGCACCCGCACGCGGGTGCGGTCATGGCGCAGCACGAACGCACGCAATGACTCGACGATGGCGATGCTGCCGTACAGGGCCGGTTCGAAGCAATAGCTGAGGATGGCGATCTCGTTGCGGGCATCGTGCAGCAGCGATGCTACGATCTGGACGCTGGCCTCGACTCCGACAATGGTTTCGGAGCGTGACGGATCGCGGTCGGGCAGCGTTTCGAGCACGGCTGTTGGATTTCAGATGGCCTTGGCCTGTTGCATCGCGTTGCCGGTATAGCTGGCCGGCGTCATCTGCAGCAGCCGCTGTTTTTCGGCGTCTGGCAACGCGAGTTCGCTGATGAAGGCGCGTATCGCATCGCGACCGATTTTCTGGCCGCGCGTGAGCCGCTTGAGCTGCTCGTAGGGCTCGGGCAGGCCATAGCGGCGCATCACGGTCTGGATCGCCTCGCCGAGCACTTCCCAGTTTGCGTCGAGATCCTGTCCCATGCGCCAGGCGTCGGCCTCGAGCTTGCCGATGCCTTTGGCGATCGACTGATAGGCGACGACGGCATGGGCGATGCCGACGCCGAGGTTGCGCAGCACCGTGGAATCGGTGAGATCGCGTTGCAGCCGCGAAATGGGCAGTTTCTCGGCCAGATGCTGCAGAATGGCATTGGACATGCCCAGATTGCCTTCGCCGTTTTCGAAATCGATGGGATTGACCTTGTGCGGCATCGTCGAGCTGCCGACTTCACCGGGCATGGTTTTTTGCTTGAAGTAACCCAGCGAGATGTAAGACCAGATGTCGCGGCAGAAATCGATCAGGATCGTGTTGATGCGGGACAGCGTGTGGAAGTATTCCGCGATGTAGTCGTGCGGCTCGATCTGCGTTGTTGCCGGCGATTCGCCGACGCCGAGATTCTGCAGAAACGCGCGCGAGACCCCAGGCCAGTCTACCTCGGGATAGGCAGCGTAATGGGCATTCCAGTTGCCCACGGCGCCATTCATCTTGCCCAGGATCTCCACCTGTGCGAACTGTGCGCGCTGGCGGCGCAGACGCTGCGCGAATACGGCCATCTCTTTGCCGAGCGTCGTCGGCGACGCGGGTTGGCCGTGCGTGCGCGACAGCATCGGCTGCTCTGCATAGGCGCGGGCGAGCGTTGCGATGGACTGGATCAGCTTGTCGATTGCCGGCAACAGCACCTCACTGCGCGCATCCTTGAGCATCAACGCATGGGCGAGGTTGTTGATGTCCTCGGACGTACAGGCGAAATGGATGAATTCCTTGACATCCGCGAGTTCAGGGTGGGAGCTGATCTTTTCTTTGAGGTAGTACTCGACCGCCTTGACGTCGTGGTTGGTCGTGTCCTCGATGATCTTGACGCGTTGCGCTTCTTCGAGGCCGAAGTGCTCGGCGATGCGTTGCAGCTTCTCGCGCGCCGATGGCGAGAGGGTGGCGATTTCCGGCAATTGCGGTTGCGCGGCGAGCGTCTCCAGCCAGCGGATCTCGACGAGCACGCGATAGCGCATCAAACCGTACTCGCTGAAGATCTCGCGCAGGCGGACGGTTTTTTCTGCGTAGCGGCCGTCGATCGGGGAAATGGCGGACAAGGAGGTCAGTTGCATGAAATACGCCAGTTGAGTCGGGTCAGCAGAGGAGCTTTTGCCGGTTTGCCGCTGCAATCGTTCGATGGGGGTATTTTATCCGAGCCCGATGACTGCCCGCGGGAGAGGCCATGGCCAGAACTGCACGCAAGATTCCGACTGCCGCTTTTCGCGTCGAACGCGATAGCTTGGGCGAGGTACGGGTGCCGGCTGCGGCATTGTGGGGTGCACAGACGCAACGCGCCGTGGAGAACTTCCCGGTCTCGGGCCGGCGCATGCCACGCGATTTTTTGCGCGCACTGGGTCTGATCAAGGCCACTGCGGCGGAGGTGAACGCCGCATTGGGTGTGCTGGATGCGCGCATGGCGCGGGCCATCGCCGCGGCCGCGATGGAAGTTGCCGACGGGATGCACGACGCACAGTTCCCGGTGGATGTCTTCCAGACCGGCTCGGGGACTTCGAGCAACATGAATGCGAACGAGGTCATCGCCCGGCTCGCCGCGCAGCGTCTGGGTCATCCGGTGCATCCGAACGACCATGTCAACTGCAGCCAATCGTCGAATGACGTGATCCCGACCGCCATTCACGTGGCCGCGGCCCTGGCGCTGCGGGATGATTTGTTGCCGGCGCTGACGCAGCTCGCAACGGCGATCGAGCGCAAAGCACGTGCGCTGCGCGGACAGGTCAAGACCGGACGCACGCATCTCATGGATGCGATGCCGCTGCGCTTCGACCAGGAGTTGTCGGGCTGGGCACAGCAGATCCGCCATGCGCTCGCCCGCATCGAATCCGTGCGCCCGCGTCTGCACGCGCTGGCGCAGGGCGGCACGGCCGTCGGCACGGGAATCAATGCCCATCCACGATTCGCACGGCGGTTCGCATCGGCGCTGTCGCGGCGGACACGTTTGCGTCTGCGCCCAGCCGATAACTTTTTCGAGGCCTTGTCGTGCCAGGACACGGCGGCGGAATTGTCGGGCCAGCTCAAGGTGCTGGCCTGCGCGTTGATGAAGATCGCCAACGATTTGCGCTGGATGAACTCAGGGCCGCTCGCCGGTCTCGGCGAAATCGAGCTCCCGGCCGTGCAGCCCGGCTCGTCGATCATGCCGGGAAAGGTCAATCCGGTGATCCCCGAGGCCGTCTGCATGGTGGCCGCCGAGGTGATCGGCAACGATATGACGATTGCGATCGCCGCCCAGTCCGGCAATTTCCAGCTCAACGTCATGCTGCCGCTGATTGCCGACACCCTGCTGCGCAGTATCCACTTGCTCGCGAATGCCAGCCGTCTGCTCGCCGAGCGCGCGATTGCCGGCTTTGTCGTCCGCCAGGACCGCATCGGTGCGGCGCTGGCGCGCAATCCGGTGCTGATCACCGCAGCCAACGCGGTGATCGGGTATGAGAAGGGCGCAGCGATCGCCAGGCAGGCGTATCGCGAGGGGCGGCCCGTGCTCGATGTCGCCGTGGAACAGACCGACCTGCCGCGCGCGCGCTTGGAAAAGCTGCTCGATCCAGTGCAGTTGACGCAGGGTGGTCTGCCGCAAGCGCCGCGTCGCCGCCGCTGATCGGCAGTCTGCGTTATCCCGTCGGTCCGTACCTGTGATGGCCAGCGTGCTTGGCTAGGCTGCGTGCACGTCTGTCTCGGAGTTGGGCATGTTCGATCTAAGCTGGCGCGGCTCACGCCGCCGCACTGTCGAAACCGGGCCGCGCACCACGCCTGCCCCTTTTCTGGCGATCTACGTGCCCGAGGCTTGGCGGATGGGTGATGCCGGCTTGCAGGACGCGCTGACCCGGCTGCTGCCGGCCGGACGCAGCCATGTCGTTCGCAGTCTGGGTGCATCCGATGGATCTTCGGTTACTACCGCAGTGGACGCGGAATTCGCATTGAGCCTGTTCGTGGACCCGATGCTGCTCGACCCCCTTGCCCAAGGGGTGCTCGCCGCCCGTGAAGCCGGTCGCCAGGCGACGTTGATCGTGGCCGTGCAGGGACGACAACTCACCGCGCTCGGGCGCTGGCTCCAGCAGCGCGCCCAGAACGGCCGGCTGGCGGGTCTGCGCCTGATTCTCGCGCAGAATCCGGAGGATGCGCTGCGGCAGTTGCCCGAGCGTCTGAGTCACGGCGTCGAAGACAATGTCATCCGCATGCCAGTCACCACCGAGGTCGAGCGCCCGGTTTACCGCAGTTTTTACGTGTTCAGCCCGGAACTACAGGCCCTGGTCGGGCGCATTCGCGCTTTTGCCAACAATGGCATCACCCGCGCTTATCTGCTCGGTGGGCCGGGCAGCGGCAAGACCTCGCTGGCTTACTTCTACTATCAGGTCCGCGGCAAGGGACGTTTCGTCTCGGTGAATCTCGCGGCTGAGAATACCGGCGATAAAATGGCCGTGAAATCATTGCTGTGCGGACACGTTGCTGGTGCGTTCCCCGGTGCTGGTGCGCGGCTGGGCGCATTCACCCATGCGCGTGACGGTGTGTGCTTCCTCGACGAGAGCCACGGTGTCAGCGGCGCGGTTATGGAAGTGCTGATGGAGGCACTCGACAACGGTCAATACCTGCCGTTCGGCGCCTCGGCCAAGCAACCGCTCGATTGCGCGCTTTTGTTTGCCTCCAACCGCAGCTGGTCCCATCTGCAGGCGTCGGTCAACATCGATGAGTTCACGCGCCTGGGGGCGGCCGTGCTCGAGGTCCCCGAGCTGCGCAGGCGCGAGGAGGACATGATCGCGGTCATTGCCTCGACCATCGCCCGCCTGGGTGCCGGATGCACCACCTGGGTACCGCCGGAAGGGCTCGACGAGCCGGCTTGGCGGGTGATTCGCGAATGTCGCTGGCATGGCAATGTGCGCGCCCTGGTCCGTGTACTGGAGGCAGCCTTCGTCGAGACGGCCGGCCGTGGGGCGACTGCGTTGATTCCGGCCAGTGCGATCGAGACCGGGATCGCGCTCTGGGAGCCGGCCACACATCACAGTCACCGGCTCTACGCGGCGGCGTGAGTTTTACCAGGGCGTCGGGCTAGCAAGCGGACTGCGCCGGCAAAACCGGGTAGCATTCGCGCCCGGTGAATGCCCCAGCCGTGTGAGCCCATGACCACGATCCGCCAGGACGATTTCATTCAGTCCATCGCCGACGCCTTCCAGTACATCAGCTATTACCACCCGCTCGATTACATCCGGGCGCTGGGCGAGGCTTATGAGCGCGAGGAAAATCCAGCCGCCAAAGACGCGATCGCGCAAATCCTGACCAATTCGCGCATGAGCGCGGAAGGACATCGGCCAATCTGCCAGGACACCGGGATCGCCACGGTCTTTCTCAAGATCGGCATGAACGTCCGCTGGGAGGCGACGATGTCGGTCGCCGACATGGTCAACGAGGGTGTGCGTCGCGCCTACACCCATCCGGACAATCCGCTGCGTGCCTCGGTGCTGGCCGATCCGGCCGGCAAGCGGATGAACACCAAAGACAACACGCCCGCAGTGATTCACTACGAGCTCGTTCCCGGTGATCACATCGAGGTGATTTGTGCCGCCAAGGGGGGCGGCTCGGAAGCCAAGGCCAAGATGGCGATGCTCAACCCGTCCGACTCGATCGTGGACTGGGTGCTCAAGACCGTGCCGACGATGGGCGCCGGCTGGTGTCCGCCGGGCATTCTCGGCATCGGCATCGGCGGCACGCCGGAAAAAGCGATGCTGCTCGCCAAGGAGGCGCTGATGGCGCCGGTGGACATCCACGCGCTGAAGGCGCGGGGCCCGCGCAATCGGGCCGAGGAGCTGCGTCTGGAACTCTACGAGAAAGTCAATCGGCTGGGCATCGGCGCCCAGGGTCTGGGTGGGTTGACGACGGTCGTGGACGTCAAGGTGCTCGACTATCCGACACACGCTGCGAACCTGCCGGTGGCGATGATCCCCAACTGCGCGGCGACGCGCCATGTGCATTTCGAGCTCGATGGCTCGGGTCCGGTGGTGTTGCCGACGCCACGCCTCGAAGACTGGCCCAAAGTGACCTGGCAGGCAGACACCAAGGTGGCGACGCGCGTGAATCTGGACTCACTGACCCGTGACGAGGTGGCGCGTTGGAAGCCGGGCCAGATCCTCTTACTCAACGGCAAGATGCTGACGGGCCGCGATGCTGCCCACAAGCGCATCCAGGACATGCTGAGCAGGGGCGAAAAACTGCCGGTGGACTTTCGCAACCGTGTGATCTATTACGTCGGCCCCGTCGATCCGGTGCGCAACGAGGTCGTCGGTCCGGCGGGACCGACCACGGCCACGCGCATGGACAAGTTCACCGAAATGATGCTTGCGCAAACCGGCTTGCTCGCCATGGTCGGCAAGGCCGAGCGCGGTCCCGCCGCGATCGAGGCGATCAAAAAGCACAAAAGCGCCTATCTGATGGCCGTCGGCGGCGCGGCCTATCTCGTGGCCAAGGCGATCAAGGCGGCGAGGGTCGTGGCTTTCGAGGATCTGGGCATGGAAGCGATCTATGAATTCGAAGTACAGGACATGCCGGTGACCGTTGCGGTCGATGCCCAGGGAACTTCGGTCCATGAAACCGGGCCGAAACAGTGGCAGGCCAGGATTGCTGGCCGCATCGGCGACATTCCGGTGGCTTTGGCATGACCGCACATTACCGCTGGCTCAGTTTTTTCGGTTTCCTGGCCTGTGTCATCGGCATGGCCTTTGCGCTGTATCTTGAACATTTCCGGGGGTATGAACCCTGTCCGATGTGCATCTTCCAGCGCGTGGCGATGATGGCTGCGGGCGTGGTGTTCCTGGTCGCAGCCGTGCACGCTCCAAAGCGCGCCGGGCGCTGGGTGTATGCCGTGCTCGCGGCGCTGGCATGCGGCATTGGGGCTGCGATCGCGGGACGACACGTCTGGTTGCAGTCGCTGCCGCCGGATCAGGTGCCGGCCTGCGGCCCGACCCTCGACTATCTGCTCGACATGCTGCCGGTGATGGACGTGGTGACGATGGTGCTCAAGGGCGACGGCAACTGCGCCAAAATCGATGCGCAATGGTGGGGGATCAGCCTGCCGGGCTGGACACTGATCGCTTTCATCGGCCTTGCGCTGTATGCCTTGGCGATGCCGGTCGCCGCGCGCATTGCAGAGCGGCGCTCACACTACATCAGCGGTTGAGAAATTTCTTCCAACATATTGAATCGACGCATGAGTTACGCCACGACCGATCTTTCCGACGCCCATCCCGAGGCCCAGGTCGCCGAGCCGATCTTCGCGGATTTCGGCGGCCGCATCGCCTTTCACGGCCCGATCAAGACCCTCAAGGTGTTCGAGGACAATGCACTGATCCGCGCGACACTCGAGACCCGCGGCGAGGGCCGGGTGTTGGTCATCGATGGCGGAGGGTCGAATCGCTGCGCCCTGGTCGGTGGCAATCTCGGCCAGCTCGGCGTCGACAACGGCTGGGCCGGTATCGTCGTCTATGGGTATGTACGCGATGCCGAGGAGCTGGCCGAGCAGGACATCGGCATCAAGGCGCTGGGTACACATCCGCGCAAATCGGAAAAAGGCTTGCACTCGGCCGTCCAGGATCGGCCCGTCAGCTTTGCCGGCGTGACCTTCCGGCCGGGCGCGTGGCTTTATGCCGATGCCGATGGCATCGTGATTGCCGAAGGCCCGATCCACACCTGATCATTCCCGGCAGGACGAACGCTGTGCATCCGCGTCTGTTGCTTGCAACGCACGCACAGCATCGGCGGATGGGGCTGTTCGTTGCAGCAGCCTGGGTGCTTGGCTATAGTTCCCGCCCATTTTTCTGGCATTTTCCATCAGTTAGCGAGGTTCACCGATGAGCGCAGTCAAAGGCGTCGAAATCACCGGCGCAATGAAACCGGCCTACAAGAAAATCCTCACTCCGGAGGCGCTCAAATTCGTCGCCACGCTCGTTCGCAAGCATGGCCCGACGCGCGACAAGCTGATGGCCTATCGCGAGGAGCGCCAGGCTCTCGTCGATGCCAAGAAGCTCAAGCTCGGCTTTCTCAAGGAAACGAAGAAAATCCGCGACGGCAAATGGCAGATCGCTGGCATTCCGGCCGATCTGCAGGATCGTCGCGTCGAGATCACCGGGCCGGTCGACCGCAAGATGATCATCAACGCGCTCAATTCCGGCGCGAAGTGCTTCATGGCCGATTTCGAGGATGCCTCCTCGCCGACCTGGGAGCTGATGATGGATGGCCAGGTCAATCTGGCCGATGCCGTGCGGCGCAAGATCACGTACACCTCGCCGGAGGGCAAGGAATACAAGCTCAATCCGCAGATCGCCACGCTGATCGTGCGTCCGCGCGGCTGGCATCTGCTCGAGAAACACATCCTCATCGACGGCAAGCCGGCGCCAGGCGCCATCGTCGATTTCGGCCTGTTCTTCTTCCACAACGCCAAAGAGCAGATCAAGCGAGGTACGGGGCCGTATTTCTACCTGCCGAAGATGCAGTCGCATCTCGAGGCGCGGTTGTGGAACAACATTTTCAAGGACGCGCAGAATCTGCTGAAGATCCCGCAGAAGACGATCAAGGCCACCGTGCTGATCGAAACGATCTGGGCGGCCTTCGAGATGGAGGAGATTCTTTACGAGCTGCGCGATCACATCGTCGGACTCAATTGCGGCCGCTGGGATTACATCTTCAGCTTCATCAAGACGTTCCGTAATTATGGCGACCGCCTGATTCCGGATCGCCTGGGCGTGACGATGGACAAGCATTTCCTCGACAGCTACTCCAAGCTGCTGTGCCAGGTCACTCACAAACGCGGCGCGCAGGCGATGGGCGGCATGGCGGCGTTCATCCCGACCAAGGATCCGGCCAAGAACGAGGAAGTGTTCGCCAAAGTCCGCGCCGACAAGCTGCGCGAGGTGATGAATGGCCACGACGGCACCTGGGTGGCGCATCCAGGGCTCGTACCGGTGGCGATGGCGGTATTCGACGAGCACATGCCGCAGCCCAACCAGATCGACAAGAAGTTCCCCGAGCGCAGAATCAAGGCCGAGGACTTGCTCCAGCTGCCGGAGGGGCAGATCACCGAAGGCGGTTTGCGTAACAACATCAACGTCGGCATCCAGTACATCGAAGCCTGGATTCGCGGCAACGGCTGCGTGCCGCTGCACAACCTAATGGAAGATGCGGCCACCGCCGAGATTTCACGGGTTCAGGTCTGGCAGTGGCTCAAGCATGGCGCCAAGCTCGCCGACGGGCGCACCGTCACGCGCGCGCTGGTGCTGGCGATGATCGACGAAGAGCTCGCCGGCATCCGCAAGCAGCTCGGTGACGAGCGCTACTACCAGGGCCGTTTTGCAGAAGCAGCGGGCCTGTTCGCGCGTCTGGCGACTGCCCCGCAGTGCGCGGACTTTTTGACGCTGCCGGCTTACGACTATCTCGACTGAGTGACAAAGCCCAGGCCGTGCGCCGGCCCATCGGTCGGCGCACGGCGTTTCTTCCTGCGACCCGGCTTACGGTGAGGCAAGCCCGCGCCCGCGGCGTCGGCGCTGGCCCTATACGGGCTTTTTGACTGACAGCGATGACAGCGCGCGGTGACGCCAAAGTGCTTGTGCGTTGCAAAATGATTGCCGGTATAATCGCGCCCCCTAAAGCGGCGCCCTGCGCGGGTTCGGCTCCGGACGCTCGGGAATCGCCGCCTGGCCTTACGAAACGATGAAGGCCGTGATCGGTTTCTTTCACCCCGAGAGGACTGCTGCACATGACTCGCGACGAGCAAATCAAGGCCCTTGAACACGACTGGGCGACCAACCCCCGCTGGAAGAACGTCAAGCGCACGTACTCCGCCGCCGACGTCGTCCGTCTGCGCGGCAGTCTCCAGATCGAGTACACGCTCGCCAAGCGCGGTGCCGAAAAGCTCTGGCGTCTGATCAATGGCGAAGCCAAGAAAGGCTATGTCAACGCCTTTGGCGCGATCACCGCAGGACAGGCGATGCAGCAGGCCAAGGCGGGCCTGGAAGCCGTGTATCTGTCCGGCTGGCAGGTCGCGGCCGACGGCAACACCTCTGAAACCATGTACCCGGACCAGTCGCTGTATGCCTACGACTCGGTGCCGACCATGGTTCGCCGCATCAACAACACGTTCAAGCGCGCCGACGAGATCCAGTGGGCGCGCGGCATCGGCCCCGGCGACAAGGAGTTCATCGATTATTTCCTGCCGATCGTGGCGGATGCCGAAGCCGGCTTCGGGGGTGTGCTCAATGCGTTTGAGCTGATGAAGAACATGATCGCCGCCGGTGCGGCCGGCGTGCATTTCGAGGACCAGCTCGCGGCGGTCAAGAAGTGCGGCCACATGGGTGGCAAGGTGCTGGTGCCGACGCAAGAGGCGATCGAAAAGCTCATCGCCGCGCGCTTTGCCGCGGACATCATGGGCGTGCCGACCATCGTGCTCGCCCGCACCGACGCCGAGGCCGCCAACCTCCTCACCTCCGACCACGACCCCAACGACAAGCCCTTCTTGACCGGTGAGCGCACGCAGGAAGGCTTCTTCCGGGTCAAGAACGGGCTCGAGCAGGCGATCTCCCGCGGTGTCGCCTACGCGCCGTATGCGGATCTCGTCTGGTGTGAAACCGGTACACCGGATCTCGGCTTTGCGCGCGAGTTCGCGCAGGCCATCCACGCCAAGCACCCGGGCAAGCTGCTCGCCTACAACTGCTCGCCCTCGTTCAACTGGAAGAAGAACCTCGACGACAAGACCATCGCCGAATTCCAGGACAAGCTTTCCGAGCTGGGCTACAAGTATCAGTTCATCACCCTGGCCGGCATCCACATCAACTGGTTCAACACCTTCCAGTTCGCGTACAACTACGCACGCGGTCAGGGCATGAAGCACTACGTGGAGATGGTGCAGGAGCCGGAGTTCAAGGCCCGCGAGAAGGGTTACACCTTCGTCTCCCACCAGCAGGAAGTCGGCGCGGGCTACTTCGACGACGTCACCACCGTCATCCAGGGCGGTTCTTCCTCGGTGCAGGCGCTCAAGGGTTCGACCGAAGAAGAGCAGTTCCACTGAGAACGGCAAGGCAGCATCGTCGGTTCAGCAAAACCCCCGGACCCTCCGGGGGTTTTGTTTTGGACAGTCTTTATCGATGCATCCACAATCAGCCAGCATTGATTGCCAAGGTGCGCTCCAATCACGCCTGGACACGGGAGTATGACCATGACTGCGGAGTCGATGCACCGTTCATGGCCGAGTCGCCAGACGCTCAACGAGGAATTGTTCCGTCGCCCGCCGGTTCCAGTGCCGACTGGAGCCTGGGTGCTGCACACCGCCTACCTGCAAGACACGGAGCAGAGCGCACGATCCATTGAGCAGTTGCGCCGGGGTGCGGCAGCGGGCAAGCGCATGGCTGCAGGGGATGGTCGCAGCGCTGAAATCCTGCGCTGGGGCGCAGGTCTGCTCAAATGGGAGCGGCATACCGAATTCACCAGCTATACCTGGGTCCTGCCCGGTTCGCCGACCGAACCGTTCGCGCCGGATTCCGGTATTGCAGAGATTCTGGACTGGCAGGCGCGGATCATCGGCCAGATGCTGGTCGCGACCCGTCTGCGGA
This sequence comes from Fontimonas thermophila, assembly GCF_900113085.1. Taxonomy (GTDB): domain Bacteria; phylum Pseudomonadota; class Gammaproteobacteria; order Nevskiales; family Nevskiaceae; genus Solimonas; species Solimonas thermophila. The sequence goes on from NZ_FOOC01000002.1 coordinate 217,098, forward strand.
CCTTGCCGGAGGCAGATACGCCTCTGCGCGCGGCGGCCTATGCTGCGCTCGACGCGGAGGCGCCGGCCAGTCTCGTTCTGGATGGGGAAGCCGAGATTCGGGTGGATTGCCGCATCCATCCCGACGATGAATGCACCCATGTGCTCTTGCTCGATCGCGGGCTTGGTGATGCCCGCCGTTCCCGCCTGGTGCAGCGTCTGCTGGAAATCGAGACATACCGGATGCTGGCCTTGCTCGGTTTCCCGGTCGCCCAGTCGCTCGTGCATGAGCTGCACCATCTCGAAGAGCGCTTGCAGGTGCTGGTTGCTGCGGTCGCGCGGGTCGATGCTGCGGCCGGAGCCGACGAGGACCGGCAACGGTTGAGTGATTTGCTGGCGCTGGCGTCGGAGATCCAGCGGCTTTCGACCACGCACGTGTTCCGTTTCGACGCTTCCTTGGCGTATCACGAGCTGGTCGAGAACCGCTTGGCCGGTCTGCGCGAGGAACGTCTGCCCGGACAGCAGCGGCTGGGTAGCTTCCTGCGCCGGCGGCTGACCCCGGCGATGAAAACGGTGGGTACGGTCCGTCAGCGCTTGGAGATGTTCGCGGCACATATCGACCACACCGCGTCACTGTTGCGCACCCGTGTGGAGCTGGGTTTACAGCAGCAAAATCGCGAATTGCTCGCGTCGATGAATCGGCGTGCGGCCTTGCAGTTGCGCCTGCAGCAGACCCTCGAAGGGTTGTCGGTGGTCGCAATCAGTTATTACGGCGTCGGCCTGGTCTATTACCTGGCGCGTGCTCTGATGAGCTTGGGATTGCGTCTGGATCCTTATGCCGCCGCCGGCGCGGCTGTACCCTTTGCAGTGGCAGGTGCGTGGTGGAGTGTTAGACGTGTGAAAGCAATCCTGCGTACCGGGGATCATATCGATCCGCCGGATTGAATCCGCATCATACGCGGGAAATGCCAGCGCCAGGAGTGTTTGAATTGGCGTCCCCACGGGGATTCGAACCCCGGTTACCGCCGTGAAAGGGCGATGTCCTAGGCCTCTAGACGATGGGGACTCGACGGGGATATCCACCCATCAAGCCGCCGAACCGGCGCGGTGGGGACCCTGATCTCTCCACCCCGGGCGGTTCGTGATGACTTGACGCAACTGCCGAAACGGTTGGTGGAGCTAGTCGGGATCGAACCGACGACCTCTTGCATGCCATGCAAGCGCTCTCCCAGCTGAGCTATAGCCCCACACCAGGGGCGCGCATTATACCCAAACGGTTTCTGATTGAAACCTGGAAATTGGACTTTTTTATGGCCGCTCTACCAGCTGCCCGGGCACTGGCCGGATTTGCACCGACGAGCGGCAGCGATCTTCGACATCGGCGCCGCAGCGGCGCAATTGAAAGTCGCGGTCCAGGCAGATGCGGATTTCGCTGAGCCAGCTACCGCGGCATTGCACGGCGATGCCGTCGGGCTGCAGGCGGGGATTCACCTCGATGAAGGCGCGCTCGATCGCATCGACGCTCGTTTCGATGCGTTCGGTCGGCGCGCGCAGCATCGGCGGGATCGACACAAGGCGCCATGCGCGTTCGACGTTCAGGAAATACTCCTGCATCGGCAGGCCGCTGCAGCTGCCGTGCTTGCGCCATTGGCGCTGGATGAGTTCGGTGCTGGGCATCAGCGGCAGCATGCGTTCGATCAGCTCTTTCGGGACGCGGCTGCGCTCGCCGCAGTAGTCCGGATAGCCTTGCTCATGCTGTGGCCACAGGCCATGTACGATGAAGCCGTGCGCATAAGTGCACTGCTCGGCGGCGGGTTCGGACCGGCAAAACTGCGGGGACCAGGACAGCGCGAGAATCCAGTAATCGAACTCCCCGGGGCGATCGGCGGCGTGTACCGGCGCGCCGAGCGCGCAGAGGACCGCCAGCCCGATCCCGACCCATGTTTTCAAGCGCGTTGTCCTGCAAGAAACAGCCACGTTTCGACCACCGTGTCCGGGTTGAGTGACATCGATTCGATCCCTTGCTCCACCAGCCAGCGCGCGAGTTCCGGATGGTCCGAGGGACCCTGCCCGCAAATACCGATGTATTTATTGTGCTTGCGGCACGCCTGAATCGCCATTTTGAGCATGGCCTTGACTGCATCGTTGCGTTCATCGAACAAATGCGCGACCAGGCCGGAGTCGCGGTCCAGGCCCAGCGTCAACTGGGTCATGTCATTCGATCCGATGGAAAATCCATCGAAGTATTCTAAGAACTGCTCGGCCAGCACGGCATTGGACGGCAGCTCGCACATCATGATCAGCTCAAGGCCGTTGTCGCCGCGGCGCAAACCGTTGGCGGCAAGGATTTCGATGACCCGGCGGGCCTCGTCGACCGTGCGCACGAACGGGACCATGATCTTGACGTTGGTCAGCCCCATTTCGTCGCGCACGTAGCGCAGGGCGCGGCACTCCAGATCGAAGCAGGGCCGGAACGATTCGGCGATGTAGCGGGAAGCCCCGCGGAATCCGATCATCGGATTTTCTTCATGCGGTTCGTAGCGTCTGCCTGCGATCAGGTTGGCGTATTCGTTGGATTTGAAGTCGGATAGGCGCACGATCACCGGCTCGGGGGCGAATGCTGCGGCGATCGTCGATATGCCTTCCGCCAGACGTTTGACGAAGTAATCGACCGGCGAGCCGTAGGGGGCGATCATTGGATCGATGATGCGGCGTTCGTCCGGCGACAGGTGCTCGTATTCGAGCAGGGCCTGCGGATGGATGCCGATCTGGCGGTTGATGATGAACTCCAGTCGCGCAAGGCCGACGCCGCGATGGGGCAGTGCAGCGAAATCGAAGGCCTGCTCCGGCGTGCCGACGTTCATCATGATTTTCACCGGGATCTCCGGCATTTTGTCGAGCGCGACTTCATCGACCGTGTAATCGACGTTGCCGGCATAGACATGGCCGGTGTCGCCCTCGGCGCAGGAGACAGTGACTTCGACGCCATCTTCGAGCACCTGGGTGGCGTTGCCACAGCCGACCACCGCGGGAATGCCGAGCTCGCGGGCGATGATCGCGGCATGGCAGGTGCGGCCGCCACGGTTGGTGACGATGGCGCTGGCCCGCTTCATGATCGGTTCCCAGTCGGGATCGGTCATGTCGGTGACCAGCACATCTCCGGGCCGGACGCGGTTCATCTGTTCGATCGACGTGAGGATGCGCACCGGGCCGGCCCCGATTTTCTGACCGATGGCGCGGCCGCTGGCGAGCACGGTGCCCTTGTGCTTGAGCCGGTAGCGACGCAGGACGTTGGTTGAGGCGCGCGATTTCACCGTCTCCGGACGCGCTTGCAGAATGTACAGCTTGCCGTCGATACCGTCCTTGCCCCACTCGATATCCATCGGCCGGCCATAGTGACGCTCGATGATCAGCGCCTGGCGGGCGAGTGTTTCCACTTCCGCATCGCTCAGACAGAAGCGGTTGCGTTCGGCTGGCGCAACATCGACGAATTCCACCGTCCGGCCGAGCGAGGTGTCCGTGCCATAAACGAGCTTGCGCGCTTTTTCGCCGAGGCCGCGGCGCAGCACGGCGGGACGGCCGGCCTCGAGCGCCGGCTTGTAGACATAGAACTCATCGGGGTTGACGGCCCCCTGGACCACCGCCTCGCCCAGACCGTAGGAAGCCGTGATGAAGACGGCGTCCTTGAAGCCGGATTCGGTGTCCATCGTGAACATGACCCCGCTGGCGCCCTTGTCCGAACGCACCATGCGCTGTACCCCGGCGGACAGCGCGACGGCGGCATGGTCAAAGCCGTGGTGCACGCGGTAGGCGATCGCGCGATCGTTGTAGAGCGAGGCAAAGACTGCCTTGATCGCACCCAGGACGTTGTCGATGCCGCGCACATTCAGGAAGGTTTCCTGCTGTCCGGCGAAGGAGGCATCGGGCAGATCCTCGGCCGTCGCCGAGGAGCGCACCGCCACCGAAATCTCCGCGCCGGATTCGGCGACGAGTTGTGCGTAATGGTTACGGATGTCTTGTTCGAGGGCGGCGGGAAAGGGCGCCGCGGCGACGGCAGCACGAATGGCACGGCCGGTCTGTGCGAGCTGCTCGACGTCATCGACGTCGAGCGAGGCCAGCATGTCCTGGATGCGCCCGGCCAGATTGTCGTGTGCCAGGAATTGCCGGTAGGCCGCGGCCGTCGTTGCAAAACCATTGGGTACGCTGACGCCGGATGCGGCCAGGTTGCGGATCATTTCCCCTAGCGAGGCATTCTTGCCGCCGACGATCTCGACGTCGGCCATACTCAACTCCGAGTACCACAGGACGTTCTTGCTCATGTACTTTCTGATTCGATCACAGCAGGTAAAGTTGACGCACCGCGGTTATTGCCGCGTCCTGACGGACTCCGATGGCTGCTTCCAGACCCGTATTTTTCGTCTCCGACGGCACCGGCATCACGGCCGAGACGCTGGGCAACACGCTGCTGACCCAGTTTGAGGGGCTGGTCTTCGACACGGCCACTTTGCCATTCGTCAATACCGTGGAGCGGGCGAAAAGCACCGTGGACTATATCAATTTCATCGGCAGCCAGACGGGCCAGCGGCCACTGGTCTTCAGCACGACCGTCAACGATGAGGTGCGCGCGATCCTGCGCGGCGTCAAGGGCCTGTTCATCGATTTATTCGACCGCTTCATCCACGAGATGGAAAAGGAACTGGCGGTCCGCTCGACCCATGCCCAGGGGCGTGCGCACGGTCTGGCTGATCCTCGGCGCTACCACGATCGCATCGAAGCCGTGAGCTATGCGATGGAACACGACGATGGCGCCTCCACCCGCGACTTGTCGCGCGCCGATGTGATCCTCATCGCCCCCTCCCGATGCGGCAAGACGCCGACGAGCATGTACTTGGCCTTGCAGCACGGCTTGTATGCGACGAATTTTCCGCTCACGCAAGATGATCTAGACCATCTGCGCCTGCCGTCGGCGCTCAAAGGACTGGAGTCGCGCTGCTTTGGTCTGACTTCCGATCCGGAACGGCTGGCGCAGGTACGCACCGAACGTCGTCCGGGATCGCGCTACGCCTCGCTGTCGCAATGCGCCTACGAACTGCGCCAGGCCGAGCAGCTCTACCGGCGCTTCGGGATTCCGTTCGTGAACTCGGCGAACATGTCCATCGAAGAGATCGCGGCGGTCGTGATGCAGGAAAAACACTTGCGCAAGCCGACTTTTTGAAGACTCGCGGCTGGTGACGGGTATCCTATTGGCCCCTGTGCCGATCGCATGCCGTGAGCACCTACAGTCCGCGCCTGAATCGTTTGATCGAAGCCTTGCGCCGTTTGCCGGGAGTGGGTCCCAAGTCGGCGCAGCGCATGGCTTTTCACCTGCTCGAACGCGAGCGCGACGGCGCACGCCAGCTCGCGCTCGCCATTGGCGAGGCACTCGAGGGTATCGGGCGTTGCCCGAGCTGCCGGATGTTCTGTGAGGACGAGGCTTGCCGGTATTGCACTCCCGAGCGCAGCGCGGGTGGCCATTTGTGCGTCGTCGAGGGTCCGGCGGATCTCGTGGCGATCGAGCACGGCACGGCGTACCGCGGGCGCTATTTCGTACTCATGGGCCGGCTGTCCCCGCTCGACGGCATCGGTCCCGACGAGCTCGGTCTGCCGCGCCTGGCGGCGCTGCTCGACGAAGGCTGGGTGCGCGAGGTGATCATTGCAACCAATCCGACCGTCGAGGGTGAAGCGACGGCTTACTATCTGGCCGAGATGGCCAAGGCACGGGGGATCAAGGTCAGCCGCATCGCCCATGGCGTGCCGATGGGGGGTGAGCTCGAGTATGTGGATGCCGGCACACTCGCCCATGCGCTTTCCGGGCGCACTGCGGTCTGAGACTCAACGGCTGATGTCGCGTGACGTGTCCGGAAGGCGGGTCTGCAACAGGCGCAGGGCAGCATCCGGTGAGGTGGGGTGATGCCACCTGCGCTTCATGCGAGCAGTGCGTCGATCTTGGCCGCGCAGATGAAGTCGTTCTCGGTGAGGCCGTTCACCGCATGGGTCCAGTACCGTATGGTGACCGTGTTGTACCCGAAGTGGATGTCGGGATGGTGGTCCTGGGTATGTGCGATCCACGCCACCGCATTGACGAATGCCGTGGTCTGCCAGTAGTTGTCGAAGCTGAAGCGGGCCTCGATCATCTTGCCGTCCTCGACCAGATGCCAGCGCGCATCGAGCTGCTTCTTCAGGCTGGTTGCGGCGGCCAGATCCAGTGGCGGGACACCGCCTTCGCAGGGCACGCACGTCTTTTTGCTCAACTCGGACATGACGGTACTCGGGTTGTGCCGAAAGCAGGCAGATTCTACCCGCGCAGGGCCTGATCGAGATCGGCACGCAGGTCTTCGAAATCCTCGATGCCCACGGAGAGGCGGCAGAGCGCATCGCTGATGCCGAGCGCGGCACGCCGGTCCGGGGGGACGCTGGCGTGGGTCATGATCGCGGGATGTTCGATCAGGCTCTCGACCCCGCCGAGCGACTCGGCAAGCGCGAACAGCTCGCAGCGCTCGAGAAAACGTCGGGCTGCTTCGAGCCCGCCTTTGAGTTCGACCGAAATCATGCCGCCATAGCCGCGCGGCATCTGCCGCTGGGCGAGCCGATGTTGGGGGTGTGAGGACAGGCCCGGGTAGTGCACGCGCGCGATTTTCGGATGCTGCTCCAGCCATTGCGCGAGTGCCAGGGCATTATCGCAATGCCGTTGCATGCGCAGTCCCAGTGTCTTGACGCCGCGCAAGGCCAGAAAACTGTCGAACGGACTGGCCACGGCGCCGACGGCGTTCTGCAGGAACGCGAGCCGTTCGGCGAGAGCCGGATCATCGCCGACGATGAGCAGGCCATTGACGACGTCCGAATGACCGTTGATGTATTTCGTCGCCGAATGCATGACCATGTCGAAACCCAGCTCCAGGGGCCGTTGCAGATACGGGCTCGCGAAGGTGTTGTCGGCCACCGTCAGTACGCCATGACGGCGGCCGATTGCGGCGATGGCGGTCAGATCCGCGAGCTTGAGCATGGGATTGCTTGGTGTTTCCACCCAGATCAGCCGGGTCTTGGGACGGATCGCGGCCTCGACGTTCGCGGGATCGCGCATGTCCACATAGCTGAACGTCAAGCCTGCGCTCTTTTCGCGAACCCGTGCGAACAGGCGATAAGTGCCGCCGTACATGTCATCGGCGGCGATCACGTGTGCACCCGGTTCGAGCAAGTCGAGTACGGTGGCCGTCGCTGCAAGGCCCGAGGCAAAGGCAAACGCGCGTTTGCCACCCTCGAGATCTGCCACGCAGCGCTCGTAAGCGAAGCGTGTAGGGTTCTGCGTGCGCGAGTATTCGTAGCCTTTGTGGATGCCGGGGCTGTCCTGGACGTAGGTGGATGTTGCGTAGATCGGCGGCATGATCGCACCGGTCGAGGGATCGGGCGCCTGGCCGGCATGGATGCAGCGGGTGAAAAACCCCATGGTCGTGGTGCTCATCGGTGTCATCCTTGGTAAGTCCGCGCTGCCAGCGCGATGTCGGTGGCCAGGCTGCGCACGGCCATGACGAGAAAATTGGACAGGTCGGAATCCTCTGCGTAATTCGCCGCGTGCAGATTGGCGACACGGCCGTCGCGCACGAACTGGAAAGCCGATCCCCATTTGTCCTCGCGGTGACGGTCGTAAACCGCAATCGGGATGCCGCCGTGCTGTCTGAGCAGGGAAAAGCAGGGGATGTCGGTATAGCCATCGCCGACGAAAATCATCTGCCGGAACGGCACGCGAATCTGCTCCGGTGACAGTTTGCGGTTGACCTCGAAGGGCCGACCGACGTGATCCGGGCCGATCAGACCTTTTTGCACGTGGAACAGATAGCGTGTCTTGTCGGTGAAACTGATCACCCGGCGCACGAATACCGCTTGGCCGTCACTGCCGTAGTGGAATTCCGAGGCCCAGATCTGGGTGAACTCATGCGCGATCCGGGTTGCGCGCAAGACATCGCCGATCCCGCTGGAAATCACGTAGAACTCGAGCTGCACGCGCGGGTGGGTCTCGCGCACGGCGGCGCGTAGCCGCGCAAACAGTGTCTCCACGCCCGGGTGCAGCGGTGCCCGTCGCCCCCAGTCGGCGAGCCGCTCACGGGTGATCGGGGGGATACACCCGCTACGGCCGGCTTCGATCATGCGATAGAGATAAGCCGGCACGGGATCCCAGTCCTCGCGCGTGATCAGCGGATCGACTTCTTCCTTCCAGAACCGGCTGGCATCGACGAGTCCGCTGTGGCGCAGAAAGCCGGTCGTCGTATCTGGTGCGAGCGTATCGTCGAAATCGAAAACGACGGCAATCGTTTCGTGCATGCCATTACAACCGTTACAACTGTTTGCGTAGGTAATTGAGCAGATCGATGCGGGTGATCAGGCCGAGGAATCTGCCCTGGTCGGCAACGATCGCGACGTGATCGCGGGCGAATATGGGCATCAGCTCGCTGATCGGCGCATCGGGGGCCACCGTTTCCAGTTGCGTGACCATGGCCGTGGCGACGGTGTCCTTGAAGCGATCCGGATCGAGATGGACATGCTGGACGATGTCCGATTCGTCGATGATACCGACGATGCGCTCGCCATCCATGACGGGCAGTTGCGAGATGTCGAACAGTTTCATGCGCCGATAGGCGTGCAGCAACGTATCCTCGGGCCGTACCGTGACCGCCGAGCCCTCGGCATAGCGGCGGACGATCAGATCGACGAGGGTGCCTTGGCGCGGACGCTCGAGCAGCCCCTGGTCGAATAACCAAAAATCGTTGTACATCTTCGACAGATACTTGTTGCCACTGTCGCAGACGAAGGTGACGACGCGCCTGGGCGCAGTCTGCTCGCGGCAATAGCGCAGTGCGGCGGCCAGCAAGGTACCGGTGCTCGAGCCAGCCAGAATGCCCTCGCGGCGCAGCAGCTCGCGCGCGGTCTCGAAGCTTTCACGGTCGCTGATTTCGTATGCCTTGCGCACGCGCGACAGATCACAGTTCGGGGGGACGAAATCCTCACCGATACCCTCGACCAGCCAGCTGCCGGCCTGTTTCTGGATCGACCCGGTGCGTACGACGTCGGCCAGCACCGACCCTTGCGGATCGGCGAGCACCATTTCCACGTGCGGTGCGACACGTGCAAAGTAACGCGACAGTCCGGTCAGCGTGCCGCCGCTGCCGACGCCGCAGACGACGGCATCGAGCATCTGGTCGGTCTGCGCCCAGATTTCCGGGCCGGTGGTCAGCTCGTGCGCGAGCGGATTCGCGGGATTGGCGAACTGGTTGACATAAAAGCTGTTCGGAATCTCGCGACTCAAGCGCTCGGCCATGTCCTGGTAGTAGTCGGGGTGTCCCTTGCCGACGTCGCTGCGTGTGATTCGGCATTCGGCACCGAGCGCCTTGAGGTGCAGCACCTTCTCCTGGGCCATCTTGTCGGGGATGACCAGGATCAGGCGATAACCTTTCTGGGCTGCGACCAGGGCGAGCCCGAGCCCGGTATTGCCCGCGGTGGCTTCGATCAACGTACCGCCGGGCTGGATGCGGCCTTCGCGCTCGGCGGCTTCGATCATCGACAGGCCGATGCGGTCCTTGATGCTGCCGGTCGGATTTTGGTTTTCGAGTTTTACGAACAGCCGGCATGGGCCGGTGTCGAAGCGCTGGAGCTCGATCAGCGGGGTGTTGCCGATCATGCCGAGAATGCCGCCGCGACCAGTCATGTTCTGCCTCTGCGCGATATTCTTGCCGGGGTGGGGTCGGTCAGCCGAAGATATCACCCGCTCGCTGCCATTGCCTGAGATGAGTCCCGACCCCAGCCACTTGATCTGGATCGATCTGGAAATGACCGGGTTGATTCCGGAGCGCCACCGCATCATCGAGATCGCGACCATCGTCACCGACGCGCATCTGAACGTGCTCGCCGAGGGGCCGGTGATCGCCATCCATCAGCCGGAAGAAGCGCTCGCGGCGATGGATGAATGGAACACCCGCCAGCACGGCGGTTCAGGCTTGATCCAGCGCGTGCGCGACAGCCGCATCGATGAAGCCGAAGCCCAGGCGCTGACGCTCGACTTTCTGGCGCGCTGGGTGCCCCCCGGCAAGTCACCGATGTGCGGCAACTCGATCTGCCAGGACCGTCGCTTCCTCGCACGCTGGATGCCCGAGCTGGAACGGTATTTTCATTACCGCAATCTCGACGTGAGCACGCTCAAGGAACTGTGTCTGCGCTGGGCGCCGCAGCTGGCCCAGGGCGTGAAAAAGAGTTCCACCCATCTTGCGCTCGACGACATTCGCGATTCGATCGACGAGCTGCGGTATTACCGCGAGCACTTTCTGCGTCTGCCCCCGGTTTGAGCCGGCGTGGATTTTGGTTCACGGTGGAGGATCATGCCCGGTCAGTGCACGGGCAGGACGACAACCACCTTGCCGCCGCCGAGTTCAGAGCGCTCCAGATGCAACTGCCCGCCGTAGGCCTGCACGATCTCGTCGACGGCAGCCAGACCGAGCCCCTGACCCGGTACACGGGTATCCGCCCGTGCGCCGCGGCGCAAGAGCCGGTCGGCATCGGGGGGGAAGCCCTCGCCATCATCTTCGACCACGATCAGGCACTGGCGATGCGCGTTCAGCGCGCTGATGCGCACCCGGGTGTGGCCGTACTTGGCAGCATTGTCCAGCAGGTTGCCGATCAGGTCGTAGAGGTCGCCCTGATCGGCCCGCACGCGCAGTGTTTCGGGAATCTGGTTCTCAATCTGCAGGTTCTTGTCCGCGTACACCTTGGCGATCGCACTGAGTAGCTTGTCGGCGAGCCCGCGCAGCGCCACCGGCTCGGTCAGCGTGCGTGTGCCGACGGCAGCGGCCCGGCGCAATTGGTGATCGACGATGTGTTGCATGCGATCGACCTGCTCGTGGATCTGACGCCGGTGTACCGGATCCAGATGGGCCTCCGCCGTCAGTCCGCGCAGGACCGCGAGCGGCGTTTTGAGCGTGTGCGCCAGATCGCCCAGCGCATTGCGGTAGCGCGTTTGCTGATTCCGTTCGTTGACGATCATCGCGTTGAGATCGCGGGTGAGTGGCTGCAATTCGTCGGGATACTGGCCGGTGATCTGCGTCTGCTCGCCGCGTTCGATCTGCTGGAGTTCATATGCCAGACGGCGCAGCGGCGCCAGCCCCCAGCGCAGCAGCACCAGCAGCATCAAGGTCAGCGCGATCAGCGTTGCGCCCAGCCATCCCCAGAGCGTGCGCCGGAACACGCCGACCTGGCGGTCGAAGGCCGTGGCGTCTTCTAGCACGACGACGGTATAGCGCCGCGGATCGTCCGATGCATCGATCCAGCGCAGGCCAAAGCTCAGCGAAAAGGCGTGGAGATCGTCGCGACGGTCGAATCGCCATTCGCCGACCTGGGGCAGTTGCGGTGGCGTCAGGCGCAAAGAATCGGACGAGCTCCAGGCGATCGCGCCGTTTTCGTCGAGCAGAGCGGCCTCCAGACCGGACAGCGGCTGGCGCAGGCGCGGGTCTGGCACGGCGTCGAGCGCGATCGTCAGCCCGCCGGCGGCATTCGTCGATGCCGCGCCGAGCAATGAGTAGACGAGTGTCTGCAGTTTGTCCTGCTGGGCCTGCAGCAAGCCGCCGATGAAAGCGCGTTCGAGGATCAACCCGGCCAGGCTGCCGAAAGCCGCGAGGATCACCGCGGCCGCGACCAGCAGCCGGCCGCGCAGCGAGTTCATGGCGTATCCCGTCCTCCGGGCGGATTCAGTTGCGCGGCAAGTCCCAGCGGTAACCTGCGCCGCGGATCGTCGTGATCGGATTGTAGCGGCTGTCCGGATCGAGCTTGGCTCGCAGCCGGCGGATGAAGACCTCGATGACGTTGCTGTCCCGCTCCTCGTCTTCGGCATAAAGATGCTCGGTCAGCTCGGCCTTGGAGATGACCTTGCCGGCGTGCATGACCAGGTATTCCAGGACCCGGTATTCGTAGCTGGTGAGATCCACCGGTTTGCCATCGACCGTCACGGTCTTGGCGCTGGTGTCGATGACGTAAAGACCGGAGACGAGCCGGGCCGAGGTCCAGCCGCCGGCACGACGCAGCAATGCCCGCACGCGCGCAATGAATTCCTCGCGGTGGAAAGGCTTGACCAGATAGTCGTCGGCGCCGGCTTCGAGACCCTCGACCTTGCTTTGCCAGCCATCGCGCGCGGTCAGGATCAGGATCGGGTACTTGCGCCCGCTGGCGCGGGCCCGGCGGATGATGTCGATCCCGGGTGTGCCGGGCAGGCCCAGATCGATGACGGCGACGTCGGCCGGATATTCTTGGGCCATGTAGGCGCCCTGGTTTCCATCGCTGGCGGCGTCCACGACGAAACCATCCGCAGTGAGAAAGCGTACGACTTGCTCGCGCAACGCCGGATCGTCCTCGATGACCAATGCGCGCATGGGTTGTTCGTCCAATGGAATCAGGGTGTGACCGAGTAGATACGGACTTCGCCGTCTTTGAGTACTTTCACACGATAGCCCAGACCATCGGGCTGTACGGCCAGGATGCGGCCGCCATGCTGTCGCTGCACCTGCCGCGCCGCCTCCGCAGGCGTCATGGCGGGCTGCATCATCGGCAGTGCCTGGCGCCCATCCCGGGGCGGTACAAGCCCCGGCGCGACCAGCTCCGGTTCCGGGATCCGCTCGGGCGGACGATCACGGTCGACCTTGCCCCGGGCGAAGGCGAGCGGCGCGGCCGCGATCAAGCACAGGATGAGAAGCAATCTGCGCATCGAACCGGTTGAATGTGTTCGGACATCGGTCATGCGTGTGCATGCCGCGCAGTTTTTGCACAAATGCGCCGGTTTGTGCATCCCCCCAGATGCGCCGGTCCGCGCAGACGCGTGTCTTCACCACGGGCAGCAAGAGAGCAGGGCATCATCGCCGGATCAGTACCGGGCATATCCGACCGGACGGACATCGACCCGGATCGCGATGCGATCGCCCGGATCGTATGGCATACGCGTGTGATAAAGGCGCCCGTTGTAGCGATAAGTCACGTCGTAGCCCTCGATACGCTCCTCGTAGCGGGTCTCGTAGGCGGTGCTGCATCGCCGTTCGTAACCGATGCGCTCGCGCACGGGCGGGGTATGCTGCACTGCGATCTGATGGCCGATGCTGGCGCCGATGAGGGCGCCGACCGCCGTAGCCGCATCCCGGCCGCGTCCCTTGCCGAACTGATGCCCGGCGACCCCACCGGCGATGGCGCCGATGAGTGCGCCGCTGGTCCCGCTGTCGGTCCAGTACCCACCACGGCCTGGGTAGACGACGCGCTCGTCCCAGCATTCCCGCAGGGGCTCCTCGATGCGCACGCTGCGGTATATCGGTGTGGCACGGATTACCTTGGCGTACTCGATGTCCTCGTAGCGGCGGTGATCGGCATGAGCAAGAGGGGCGGCTAGCGCGATGGCCATTGCGATGACACCGGGCATGGATCGGTTCATGGCTGACTCCACATAAGGCCGCCTGACACGACAGGCTTGTGACAAGCCTAGACTGCCGAGCTGAATTCGTACTGAACTTTAGACACCGTGCGGCCGGCCATTTCGGGCGATGGTGGCACAGCCGTCATTTCTGTGAGGTGGTTGCGAACTTCTTGAGCGTGGCGGGCGTGAAATAGCCGGGGTCTTTTTCCCAGTCGTATTCGATCATCTCACGCTCCTCGTTGGTGAGGTTGATCGCCACGTAACGGCGCGATTGCAGGTCATAGTGCACCTGCACCCCGTTGACCACGACCGGGACGTTGGCGAAAGCGATCGAATGTGACTCCGCCGTCCGCCAGAACTGGTTGCGTTCATCGTACATGTCTTGCAGGTGGACGATCCAGGAATCTTCGTCCAGGTAGAAGGTACGACGTTTGTAGCGGTGTGCGAATCCAGGCTTGACTTCGGCCTCGATGACCCAGACGCGGTGCAGCTCGTAGCGGGCGAGATCCTGATTGATGTGACCTTTGCGGATGATGTCTTTGTATTTGAGCGTCGGGTCGTAGAGCTTGTAGCTGTTGTACGGGATGATCATCTCCTTCTTGCCGAGGAGCTTGATCGTGTATCGGTCGAGCGGGCCGTTGAACATGTCGATCTGGTCGTGCGTCATCAGCCCGTCGAACAGGGGATTGTCGTAACCGACTTCGCCAATGCGTCGCGCGCGACCGACGCTGTTGTTATAAACCCAGACGCCGGTTTGATCCTTGATTCGGTCGATCGGTACGTGCAGCAGATGCGCTTCGCCGGCCTTGTTAGGTGGCGCAACGGTCTTGGTGAACGCGTAGAGATTCATTCCCTTGAGCGACTCGACCGTCGATTTGACGTTGTTGTATACGTAGGTGAGCTCGAGATAGTCGCGCTGGACGACGAAAGACCCGTCGGCAGCGGTGGCCGCTGCGTTGACATAGCCTCTGTAGCCGCGCGTGTTGTAGCGCATGATGTGGTTCCACATCACCTCCGTGCCGTTTTTGGGGATCGGGAAGGGGTATCCCTGCGCCGTGCAGCAGAAGCCATAGCCCTCGTTGACCAGTTCCACCTTCGTCGCATTGTCTTTCGTGGCCTTGTAGAACCAGTCCGGATAAGACGCCGAGCGGCGGGTGGGGTAAACGATCATCTTGTAGTCCGGAAAGGTTCTGAACAGCGCCTTGTAGCCTTCGGTGAGCACGTCGGCATATGCGGCGACGTTCTGTGCTGTGATCACGAACAAGGGTTTGTCTGCCGCATAGGGGTTTTCGCCCCGTTTCATTTCCCGCTGCGGCAGGCCGCCGGTCCATTCGGGGATGCGGCCGTCGGCCGATGGACCGCGCTCGGCGCCGATGGGGGTCAATTCCCGATCGAGCTTCGCGGCTTCGGCGGCCGATACCTTGGCCTGGACATGGGCGGTCGCAAGCAGCAGCGTCAGGCTGCACAGACAGAGAAGCAGAGAACGGATCGGTCTTGGCATCGGATGGTCTTACGCCAAAGTGGCGCGTCTCCTCGTCGTTTTGGTTGCTTTGAGCTTCGCGCGGGATCGAAGTTCAGGCCGTTCGTCGTGATGGCAGAATCAGGTAGGCTAGGGCAGGCAGCAGCAGAATCGCGCCGAGCAGATTGGCGCTGAACATGAATAGCAGCAACAAGCCCATGTCGGCCTGGAACTGCAGCCCGGAAAACAGCCAGGTACAGACGCTCACGATCAGAGAGGCCGAGGTGAAGATCACGGCTTTGCCGGTATGCCGCAATGCCTCAAAGTAAGCGGCTTGCAGATCATGTCCGCGATTGAGTTGTGCGGCAAGGACGCTCCACAGGTAAATACTGTAATCAACCCCGATGCCGACACCAAAGGCAGCAACCGGCAGAGTGGCCGGCTTCATGCCAATCCCGAGCGTTGCCATCAGTCCATAGGTGAGCAGCGAACAGAGCACGAGGGGCGTGAGGATGCAGACGACGCTGGCTACGGTGCGAAAGGACAGCCAGGCAAACAAACCCAGAGTCGCGTGCACCCAGATGATGACCAGAAGCTCACGGGCCCGGATCTCCTCGTTGGTCGCCGCCATCACACCGATGTTGCCGGAGGCAAGCGCGAAGGTCACACCGCTGCCGCGGTTTTCGGCGTCGAAGCGCTTGACCCGTTCGATCACGCGGTCGATGGTCTCGGCGCGGTGATCGGTCGTGAACACCAGTACCGGCATCACACTGCAGTCGGGGTTGTGCAGACCCAGTGCGGTCGGTACCGGCGCGACCAGCGGAGCCAGTGCCGCCTGATTGCGTGGCAGCACGCGCCATTTCGGTGCTTCTTCGAACCAGCCCGCTCGCACCTGGCGGGCGATCATCGGCAATGACGATACCGATTGCACGCCTTCGGTGTTGCGCATATGCCAAGTAAAGCGGTCGATCGCTTCCATCTTCACCGGATCGACACAGCCTTGTTCGCCGGCGATCGCGAGCACTTTGAGTAAATCGACGCCGATCGCGAAATGCGCGGCGATCGTGCGTGAATCCTGGTTGTAGCGGCTGTCCGGCCGCAGCTCGGGTACCCCAACCTGGCTGTCGCCGACCGTGAGCTGCGGGTACATGGACAGCGCCCAGAGCAGCGCGGCGGCAGCGCCGGCGAGGGTAACGCGCGCATACGGGCCTGTTGCGAACACGGACAGATGCCGCCACACCCGATCCCCGATGTGGGCGCGCCGTTGCGCACGATGCCGGAATTTTTCGATGTCCGGCAGGCGGACCCAGGACAGCACGATCGGCAGCATCAGCTTGTTGGTGACGATCACCGCGGCCATGCCCATCGCCGCGTTGAGCGCCATTTCGCGCACGATCTCGATCTGGATGAATGCGAGGGTTGCAAAGCCGATGACGTCGGTGACGATCGCGACCGTGCCGGGGATGAACAGTCGGCGAAACGTCTCGACCGAGGCTTCGTACGAGTCGCGTCCGTTCTCGGCGACCTCGTGCCCCCAGGCATTGATGTACTGGACGCCGTGAGATACGCCGATCGACAGGATCAAGAATGGCACCAGGATGGCGAATGGGTCGAGCCCGAAACCCGCCAGGCGCAGCAGGCCCAGCTCCCAGACGACGGCGGTCAGTGCCGCACCCAGGGGTAGCAGCGACAGCCTGAAAGAACCGCAGAACAGCCACAGCAGCGCCATCGTCAAGAGCAGCGCGATGCCAAAGAAGGCCGCGACTTCGCCACTGGCGTCGGTCACGTCCCCCACCACCTTGGCGAAGCCGATGATATGGATGCCGATCGTCTCGCTTTCGTAGCGACGCCGGATGTCCTCGAGCTGGGCGGCGACACGGACGTAGTCCAAGCGCTCGCCCGTCGTCGGATCGTGCTCGAGCAATTCGGCGACGACCATCGCGCCGCGCTGGTCGGCAGAGACCAGACGCCCGATGATGCCGGCCTTGCCGACGTTCTCGCGGATCAGCGCAAGGGTTTGCGGCGTGGGCCGGTAGTTGCGGGGCACCACATCGCCCGAGGCAAAACCGCCCTCGACGACTTCGATGTAACGCACCCCAGGGGTGAACAGCGAGGTCACCCGCGAACGATCCACACCGGGCAGGAAGAACACCGCGTCGGTGACCTGGCGCAGAGTCTCGAGAAAGTGGGCGTCGTAAATGTCGCCACCGTCACGGCGCAGCAGCGCGATCGAAATCAGGTTGGCACCGCCGAAAGCCTGTTCGTACTGCTTGAAGATCTGCATGTACGGATGCTGGAGCGGGATCTGCTTTTCGAAGCCCGCATCGGGTTCCAGGCGCAGCGCCAGCATGAACATCCAGACCGTGAATGCCAGCAAGATGGCGAAATTCAGCCGACGCCGTTCATACACGAGCGGCACGACGAAGGCGAGGATGCGCGTGGCGGTTGGTCCCATCGCCAGAGATCCTATTGCTCGTGCACGGGAGTGCCGTCACTCAAACGCTGCAATCCGGCGATGATCAGGCGCTCGCCGGCGCGCAGGCCGTCTAAGACTTCCGCTTCGCCAGGGATGCGCAGCCCGACGCGGATCTCGCGCAGGCGGGCGCTGCCGTCGTCGACGACATAGACGAATTGCCGCTCACCGCGCGGGAAGATCGCCTGCTCCGGAATCACGATCGCATCCGCTTTGTGCCCGAGTACGAGCCGCACCCGCGCGAACTGGCCCGGGCGCAGGCGCCCCTCGGGATTGGGCAGACGGGCGCGCAATGCGATCGAGCGCGTGGTGTCGGCGATCCGTGGATCAATCGCATAAACCTCGCCAGAGAAACGCTCGCCGGGATAGGCATCGACCTCGACCGCCAGCGTCTGGCCGACGCGGAGCATCGGCAGTGCGCTCTCATCGATGCGCAAATCCACCTTCACCCGGTCCATCGCTTGGAGATGGACCAGATCCTGGCCCGGGGCGACGTAATCGCCGGGGCTGACCTGACGCAACCCAGCGACGCCGGAGAAAGGCGCGAGAATGCGGGTCTTATCGAGCCGTGCCTGGGCCAGGGCCATCGCTGCTTTTGCGGCATCGAAAGCCGCGGCGGCCTGGTCGCGTTCAGCCTGGGCAACGAGTTTGCGCGCAAACAACTCGGTGGCGCGTTCGAAATTGCGCTGGGCCAGCACGAGACTGGCGCGGGCCTGGTCCAGCTCGGCGCGGTAGATCGCATCGTCGAGCGCAAACAACAGCTGGCCAGCCTTGACAGCCTGCCCTTCGGCAAAGCCGATGTGCGCGATGCGACCGGCAATTTCTGGACGGACGACCACCGATTCGTCTGCGCGGATGCTTCCGACCGCGACGAGTTCATGCGCCAGCGGCCGCGCCGACACCGTGTGCACTTCGACGGGGACAGTCACGCGCGCAGGCGCTTCGGCGGCACCCGGCGATTCGCCGCTGCAGCCGGCGAGCAAAGTGATCACGGTAGCGAATGCTGCACCGGCGGTGAAGAACCGGGGGCATCGACGCACGACGTGACCGAAGGGAGGATGACGGGAGTGGCTACGCACCCTTTGATTCTGAAGCATAGCGCCGGTTTCTGTCTCGGGTTGCTCAAGCTTGCCGCTTGGATGCCGATGCAATGGCGGGGGCTGTGTCCACGGCAGTCCGTTCCACGGGATGGAGCATGGCCAATCTCGCGCGCTGGAATGAGATCTTCGCAGAGCTGGGATTGCCGGCCGATCCGGAGGTCCATGCCGAGTTGCGCTGTCGCTACAGCGGGCCGGGTCGCGCCTATCACAACCTGCACCACGTCTGCGAATGTCTGGATCTCTTCGAGCGTGTGCGCGCACACTGCGTCCACCCGCAAGAGGTGGAGCTCGCGCTCTGGTTTCACGATGCCGTTTGTGATGCGCGCCGCAGCGATAACGAACTCCGCAGTGCCGAGTGGGCGGTGGCGGTTTTGCGCCGGGTTGGCGCGGATCCGGGCACGGTGGAGCGGGTCTATGGGCTCATTCTGGCAACGGCGCCGCAGGTCGATCCAGTGACGGAAGATGAATGCCTGATCGCGGACATCGATCTGGCGATTCTGGGGGCACGGCCACGGCGATATGAGGCTTATGAGCGCGAGCTACGGCAGGAGCATCACCATGTGCCCCAGACGCTGTACACAACCATGCGCAAGAAAATCCTGCGCGATTACTTGCAGCGGCCGCAGCTATACCACACCGAGTGGTTTCGGAGCCGCTACGAGACGCCGGCCCGCGGCAATCTGCAGCGCATGCTGCGGCGCCTGACCGGCGGCGGTGTGTCGGCCATTGGCATCGAATGAACGGCGGTCACCGGGCGCCGCGGCGTTCCACGCAGCTCAGCCCTCGAGTTTGCGCAGCTCCCGGCGCAGTTCAAAGTCGCGGCTGGCCACGCAGTCCTCCATATGGCGCAGCCGCTGTTCGAGACGTGAAAACCGGAGTTTGAGCGTGGTGATGTCCGGCGTATCCGGTGTACGCGCAGAGGCAGGTCCATCGCCCGGCTCCATCAGGTACCAGAGCGCGAGATAAATCACGCCCACCGGGAAGAAGCCGCCCAAGATGAAGCCTGCCGCGAAGAGCAGGCGGATCAGCTTGACGTTCCAGTCAAAAAACTCGGAAAGACCCGCGCAGACGCCGGCGATCCAGCCCTGCGCCGGCAAGCGGCGCATGCGCCGGAACAGGCTGATCTCGTCGCGCAGGCGGTTACGGACGGTCATGGTATTTGTTTCTCCAACCGGGCGATTCGGCATCGAGAATCTGCTCCAGCGCCTCGATGCGTTGTTCCATGCGCTCGGCCAGGGCGATGAGTTCGGCATGGGCAGACGCACTGGCCGTTTGCGCATCGCGCTGATGGCGTCTGCGATCGATAACGGCCGCGTATATGAAATACATCACCATCCCCGGCATGATGACGAAGATGCAGATGATCGCGACCAGCGGAACCAGCTCTTCCGTCAGCGCTTCCACACGAGTTTCCCCACTTAAGTGGTGTGAGAGGGCCGATCAGCCACCGGCTTTGTCGTCCGGGCCCGGGGCATCGGACCGACCGAGTCTGGCTTTCAATTTTGCCAGCTCCGCCTCGATCTTATCGTCGGATTCGAGTCGTGCAAATTCGTCCGTGATGCTGCGTGTCCCGAGATCGTAGGCCTCGAGCTCGGCTTCCATGCGATCGATTTTGCCCTCGTATTGTTCCATGCGCAGCATCGCATCGGCCATCTTGCGGTCGCTGATCTGGGTCTTGACCTTCAGGCGCGAGGCGACCGATTGCTGGCGCAGGATGATGGATTTCTGGCGCTGGCGCGCATCGGCGAGTTTGGCTTTGAGCTTGTGGGTGTCTTCGTCGAGTTTGGCGAGTTCTTCGGTGACGTGGTCGAGTTCTTTTTCGATGGAGGCTCGTTGCTCGGCCAGGCGTTGACGCACGCCGAGCGCGGCGCGTGCCAGATCCTCGCGGTTTTTGCTGACCGCCAGTTCAGCCTTGCGTTCCCAGTCGTCGATCTCGGCCTGCAGCCGTGCGATCGTGCGTTCCAGCTCCTTTCTGCGCGCCAACGTGCGTACCGCCATCGAGCGGACTTCAACGAGCGTGTCTTCCATTTCCTGAATGATCAGGCGGACCATCTTCTCTGGATCCTCCGCCTTGTCGAGCATGGCGTGGATGTTGGAATTGATGACGTCCGAAAGGCGGGAAAAGATGCCCATGGGATGGCTCCGATGAAACGTGACGGATCAGCCGTCAAGATCTTGCGCAGTGGTTTCAAGCGCAGACGTTTGCGCTGACGGCGCAGAAACGTCTTGCGGCGACCACCACGACCTGAGGGTGCGCTCGAGCTCCTCGCGCAGTTCATGGCGGATCTGGAGGAGCGCGGCATTACCCTGAGCGGCGATGATCCGGCCAATGCCGGTGACGACGGAAGGGGTTGTGCCATCCCCCGCTACGGCCATGGCGGGGCTGACGAGGGTTGCCGTCATAACGAGCGTGTACAGGCGCAGCGAGGCAAAACGGTTCATGGCGGGCTCCTGGAGTCCAGCGGTAGTACCACCCTCATAGCCAAGGTCATGCCAACCTGCTGTCTTTTTGTAACACCTTGATGTTAAAAGAACTCATCAGTGCGGATCCGGGCTGCCCGCAGTGGCTTGCGATATTTTCCGCCATCAAGTGGCAGATTTAGCCACTTTGTGAGATGATTCCGCCATGGACGTGGATGCCCGCGATGCGCCCGAGCCGATTCTTGGGCAGTCCGACAATTTCCTCGCGGTTCTGGAACGCATCTCGCGGGTTGCGCCGCTGCGCAAGCCGGTTCTGATCATCGGTGAACGCGGTACGGGAAAAGAGTTGATCGCAGCGCGGCTGCACTACCTGTCCGAGCGCTGGGCGCGGCCGTTCGTGAAATTCAACTGTGCGGCGCTCAACGAGGAGCTTCTCGAGTCCGAGCTGTTCGGCCATGTTGCAGGTGCTTACACCGGAGCGGCACGTGCGCGCGTCGGCCGTTTCGAGCTCGCCCATGGTGGCACTTTGTTCATCGATGAGCTCTCGTCGATGTCCCTGCGCCTGCAGGAAAAGCTGCTACGCGTCGTCGAGTATGGTGAATTCGAGCGGGTCGGATCGAGCGAGACGATCCGCGTCGATGTGCGTCTGATCGGGGCCGCGAACGTCGATTTACCGGCGCTCGCCCGCGCCGGGCAGTTCCGCGAGGACTTGCTTGACCGGTTGTCCTTCGACGTAATCACCGTGCCGCCGTTGCGCGAGCGGCGTGAGGACATCCTGCTGCTCGCGCGGAAATTCGCCGAGACTATGGCGGCCGAACTCGGTCGTGAGTATTTTGCCGGCTTCTCTCCCGCAGCCGAACGCGCGCTGCTGGAATATCACTGGCCCGGCAATGTGCGCGAGTTGCGCAACGTCGTCGAGCGCGCGGTGTATCGGCTCGACAACGCCCGGCAAGTCGTCGAGCACATCGAGTTCGATCCGTTTGCCTCGCCGTACCGGCCACGGACGCGAGAGAGCCCGCCGCCAGCATCTACTGCCATGACCGCGTCA
This sequence comes from Fontimonas thermophila, assembly GCF_900113085.1. Classification (GTDB taxonomy): domain Bacteria; phylum Pseudomonadota; class Gammaproteobacteria; order Nevskiales; family Nevskiaceae; genus Solimonas; species Solimonas thermophila. Next base: position 239,045 of record NZ_FOOC01000002.1, read on the forward strand.
CAGGCATCCACCACGGTGGCCGACGCCGATCCGGCCTTGCCGCTCGACTTCGCGCGGACGGTTGCCGAATTCGAGATGCGCCTGCTGCGCTGCGCGCTCGCGTCGGCACGCTACAACCAGAAAAAAGCGGCCGAGCTGCTGCGGCTCAGTTATCACCAGTTTCGCGGCCAGTTACGCAAGTACAAATTGCACGATGTCTCGTGAAGACATCGACACATGCGGTTCTGGACTGACGCTAGCAACACGCATCCTGCTTCATACGATCTCTTCGCTGCTTTGCCGTATCTGGCTGTGCAGGCGCGCTGCATGGCGCCCCGGCGAGCCGGTGCGCCGGCACAGCAGACCGTAGAACACCGGCACGATGTACAGCGTCAGCACCGTCGAGAAAGCAACGCCGAAGAAAATCACCACGCCGAGGATTTGGCGCGCTTCCGCGCCGGCACCGGAGGCGAGGATCAGCGGCACGGCGCCGGCGATCGTCGCGAACGAGGTCATCAGGATCGGGCGTAGGCGGATGCGGCTGGCTTCGATGAGCGCGTCATCGAATGCATGGCCGGCATCACGCAACTGGTTGGCGAATTCAACGATCAGAATGCCGTTTTTTGCCGCAAGCCCAATCAGCATGACGATGCCGATCTGCGAGTAAATGTTCAGCGTCATGTCCAGCGACCACAACGCCGCCAGCGCGCCGAAGATCGCAAGCGGCACGGTCGTCATGATCACGATCGGATGGATGAAGCTCTCGAACTGCGCACCCAGTGCGAGATAGACGATCAGCAAGGCCATGGCAAAAGTGAACACGACCGCTGATCCTGCGTCGCGGAATTCGCGCGAATCACCGCGATACCCGATCTGCACCGTATCAGGGAGTTCCTCGCGAATGATCGACTCGAGGTCATCGAGGGCCTGGCCCAGCGTGTAGCCGGGCGCGAGCGCAGCGCTGATCGTGATCGCGCGCATGCGGTCGAGACGGTTGTATGCCGCCGCCGCGGCGGATTCGCGCATCTTGACGAGGCTCGACAGCGGCACGAGCGATCCGTCGCTGGCGGCGCGCACGTAGATGTCCGACAGATCGGCAGGCGAGCGGCGTGCGTCATCCGGTGATTGCAGGATGATGTCGTACTCCTCGCCGTTGCGCTCGAAGCGCGTGACCCGGCGGTCGCCCATGAAGGTTTCAAGGGCACGGGCGATACTGGCCACCGGCACGCCCAGATCCGCCGCGCGCGCGAGATCCACCTCGAGCTCGATCTGCGGCTTGTTTTCCTGATAATCCGAATCCAGGCGCAGTAATCCGGGGATTGCACGCGCGCGCTGTAAAACCCGATCTCGCCACTCGGCCAGCTCCGCATAGTGGCTACCGCCGATGGCGATCTGTACTGGCACGCTTGATCCGCCAACGCCGAATCCGGCGCGCTGAAAAATGCTGATGCGGACACCGGTGAGATCGCCGAGCTTGGCAACGTAATCTTCGGCGATCTGCTGGGAACTGCGCGTGCGTTCGTCCCAAGGTGTCAAGGTGACGATGAACCGCGCCGTGTTGATTTCTTCGCCACCTCCGAAATCGGGGATGCGGGCGATGATACGCTCGATCTCGCCCTGGCCGAGCTGCGCCATAATGCGAGCTTCGATCTGGTCAACATACGACTCGGTGTAGGCAAAACTCGCGCCCTCGGGCGCGCGCACCCCGATAAAAAATCCGCCCCGGTCTTCCGGTGGCGTGAATTCCTCCGGGATGAGCCGCAACAGAAAGATCACGCCAACGACCAGTGCAGCCAGCACCAGAACCGATATCGTCCGATGCGGCAGGATGCGGCGCAGCGACGCCTGGTAGGCGTTCGACAGTCGTTCGAAGCCTCGTTCCAGCGCATCGAGCACCCGGCTGCGATGGTCATTCTTGCGCAGCAGCGCGGCCGACAGCACCGATGACAAGGACAGCGCGACGATCGACGAGCACGCGACCGCGCTGGCCAGCGCCAGCGCGAACTCGCGAAACAGCCGGCCGATGTTACCTTGCAAAAACCCAATCGGCACGAATACCGCACACAACACCACGGTCGTCGCGATGACTGCGAAACCCACCTCGCGCGTCCCCCGGAATGCCGCGAGCAGCGGCGGCTCGCCCAGTTCCAGCCGGCGGTGGATGTTCTCGACGACGACGATGGCATCGTCCACGACCAGGCCGATCGCGAGCACCAGTGCGAGCAGGGTCAGGATGTTGATCGAAAAATCGAACAGATACAGAAACAGGAAAGACGCGATCAACGAGATCGGTACCGTCACCGCGGGTACGAGGGTCGCACGCACGCTGCCCAGGAAAAGCAACAGCACGACGATCACGCTCGCTGCGGCGATGATCAGGGTCATCATCACCTCATCGAGCGATGCGGCGATGAATGCCGAGGAGTCGTAATTCATCTCGAGCTTCATGCCCGCGGGCAGTGTCGGCTGCAATTGCCGCATCACCGCGCGGATGCCCTCGGCGACTTCCAGGGTATTGGCTTTCGAGGTTTTGATCACGCCCAGCCCTAGCGAGCTGACGCCATTGGCCTTGAAGCTGCCACGTGGGTCTTGCGGGCCGAGCTCGATGCGTGCGATGTCACCCAAGCGGACCGGAAAACCGTCGGCGCCACGGGATATCACGAGCTCGGCGAAGTCTTCCGGGGTGCGGAATGGTCGCGCCGTGCGCAGCGTGAACTCGCGCTGTTCGGACTCGATGCGGCCAGCAGGTCGCTCGATGTTCTGCTGGACGAGTGCGTTCTCGACGTCTTCCGCTGTCAGTCCGCGGGCAGCCAGACGTGCGCGGTCGAGCCAGATACGCATTGCATAGCGCTGGGCACCGCCGAGGCGGATTTCCGCGACGCCGGGTACGCTCGTGAAGCGGTCGACCAAGTACCGCTCGGCGTAGTCGGTGAGGGCCATGCCATCCAGCCGGTCGCTGGTCAGCACCATCCATAGGATGGGGCTTGCGTCTGCATCGGCTTTGACGACTTCCGGTGGATCGGCCTGATCCGGCAGATCGTCGATCACGCGCGAGACGCGATCCCGCACATCGTTGGCTGCAGCGTCGATGTCCCGGGCGAGCGAGAACTCGATCGTGATCTGCGAACTGCCATCGCGCGAGGAAGAAGAAATCGAGCGGATTCCCTCGATACCGGAAATGCGGTCTTCGATGACCTGTGTGATTTGGCTTTCGACGATCTGTGCGGAGGCGCCCGGATAACTCGTCCGCACCGAGACGACCGGCGGGTCGATGTCGGGGTACTCGCGGACCGAAATGTTGGCCAGTCCGAATACGCCGAAGACCACCAGCAGCAAGTTGATGACGGTCGCGAGAACCGGGCGTTTGATGGAAATGTCGGACAACCACACGGCGCGGACTCGATGGGGTAAACACGCCGATGATACGCGCTGCGGCATGGACACAGGCAGATCGCGCAAGGGAAATCATGTCGATATCTGACATGGACTGCGCTCTTTTTTTGCACCAGCGGATTCACCGACGGGTGTGCGGATATCCGGAACCCAGCGGCGCCGTGGCCACTATCGAGCTACCCACGAATACCGTTCTTCCGCAGTAGAACGACCGTTTATCCCGTGTCGGCGTTTTCTCTCAAGTTTTTCGCGGGACATCCCGATAAAGGCGGCAACAGCGGCCATCATCGAGCCCGGCAACGGGACCGCTGCGGCAGGACCGGAGCCGGACGGCGCCGGGTCCGGTTTCAGTTCACGAAGGAGCTATCCATGCAAGTGATCAATACCAATGTGATGTCGCTCAATGCCCAGCGCAATCTGACGACCTCGCAGAGTTCTCTGTCCATTTCGTTGCAACGCCTGTCATCGGGTTTGCGCATCAACAGCGCCAAGGACGATGCCGCCGGCATGGCGATTTCCGAGCGGTTCACGTCCCAGATCCGCGGACTCAACCAGGCTCAGCGCAATGCCAACGACGGTATTTCGCTCGCGCAGACCGCTGAAGGCGCCCTCGCCACGGTGACGAGCAATCTGCAGCGCATCCGCGAGCTGGCCGTCCAGTCGTCGAACGCCACCAACACCAATACCGACCGCGCTGCGCTGCAAACCGAAGTCACGCAACTGCTGGCGGAAATCGATCGTGTCGCCAATCAGACCAGCTTCAACGGCGTGAAACTGCTCGACGGCAGCTTCAGCGGTGCCGTATTCCAGGTCGGCGCCAACGCCGGTGAGACCATCACCGTCTCCTCGATCGTCGATGCCAACACTGCGGCGCTGGGTTCGGTGACGCAGAACACCTCTGCGGGTCTGTCGGTTTCTGCATCCACCCTGACCGGATACGCGACGGCGATCGCCGCCGGTGGTGTCACCATCAACGGTGTGGACATCGGTGCCATCGGCGCGGCAACGAGTGCTGCCGAACGTGCCGGCCAGCTCGTCAACGCAATCAACGCGGTTTCGCAGCAGTCGGGGGTCGGAGCCTCGTACGACGCCGCCACCGGCCAGATCACGCTGACCAGCGCCGTGGCGATCACGATCGGAGGCACGACTGACGACGCCACGATCGCCGGTTATGCCAATGGTTCCTTCAGTACGCTGACCACGACCACCGGCATCGACACGCTGAGCGTCGCGTCCTATGCGGCCGCCCAGCTCGCGATCCAGTCGGTGGACAGTGCGCTTGCTACCGTGAACTCGGCGCGCGCCAGCCTCGGTGCCGTACAGAACCGCTTCGAGTCGGTGGTGGCGAATCTCGCCACGACCTCGGAGAACCTCTCGGCAGCGCGTTCCCGCATCCAGGATGCCGACTTTGCCGTGGAGACCGCCAATCTGACGCGGGCACAAATCCTGCAACAGGCGGGTACTGCGATGCTGGCCCAGGCCAACAGCATGCCGCAGAACGTCCTCAGCCTGCTCCGCGGATGAGAGTAGGGACGAACCCCGGGGTGCATCACCCCGGGGCTTCGCCTGGCCACGGAGCACAGGCCGGGGAGCGAGCCGGAGGATCCGGAGATGGTGAATGCGCTGAATGCGCCGAATGCCGTGGTGGCGCCGACCGCACCGTGGGGTGACGGTCGCGTCGCTGCTGCGCCATCCACACACACCATGCCTGTGCCACGACCGCCGTTGACCGCGGAGATACCGGCCACGCCGGAAGATCTCGCTGCGGCTTTGCAAAAACATGCCGAACGTGCAGGGGCGGAGCTGAGCTTCCGCGTCGATGAAGAACTCGGACGGATCGTCATCACCGTACTCGACCGGCGTGATGGCACGATCCTGCGGCAGATTCCGAGCGAGGAGGCGATGCGTATCGCTCGCTACCTCGCCGAGCAGATTTCTCATGTCGTGGACACGGTGGCCTGACCTCAAGCACAGGAGACGACACACCCATGCCTTCGATCACCTCTTCCGGCATCGGCTCCGGTTTGGACATTGCCTCCTTGGTCGCGCAACTGGTGGCTGCCGAGCGTTCGCCGACGCAGACACGCATCACGCAGGCGCAGAACAAGCTCAATGTCCAGCTCTCGGCACTGGGGACGTTCAAGGGCGCGCTGTCCGACGTCAAGGCCAAGCTCGATGCGCTCCGCTCCGATGGTGTGCTCGGTGCGCTCAAGGCGACGGTCTCCAATCCAGACGCCTTCACGGCAAGCGCGACGGCCGCGGCCACGGCCGGCCGCTACGATATCGAGGTCGTTTCACTGGCGCGCGCACACAAGCTCGTCAGTGCCGCCTATCCAGGCGGTGGTGCCACGGTGCTCGGCGATGGCGACGTCGAGATCAGCGTCGGCGGGGAGTCGTTCACGGTCACGCTCGGCGGTGGCGAGAACACGCTCGCGGATCTGCGCAGCAAGATCAACGCGACCAGCGACAATACCGGCGTCAGTGCGACGCTGATCAACACGGATGGCGGGACACGCTTGCTGCTCACTGCCACACGGACCGGCGCCGATCATGCGATCGTCGTCACCAGCGGCCTGGTGTCGTTCACCGAGCAGCAAGCCGCTGCGGATGCGCACGTGCGTATCGAGGGCTACGATCATTTTGCGTCGTCCAACACCATCAGCGATGCCATCGACGGTGTCACGCTCCACCTGACCGGAGCCGATCCCGGCCAGGTACACACGTTGACGCTCGCGCCGGACGATGAGGCGGTCACCAAGGCGGTTTCGGCCTTCGTCAACGCCTACAACGCGGCGGTGACGACAGTCGCCTCGCTGACACGCTATGACGCCGAAAAGCGCAGTGCCGCGCCGCTCACTGGTGATGGTGCCGTGCGCAGTGCGATGCAGAACCTGCGCAACGTTCTTGGGGCGACCGTGGAAGCCGGCAGTTTCGACTATCTCGCCGACATCGGCATCACTACCCGCACGGATGGCACTCTCGTTCTCGATGGCGGCAAGCTGGCGGCTGCCCTTGCCAGCGACCGCGGTTCGGTCGAGCGCCTGTTCACGGCCGAGAACGGCTATGCCGTGCGTCTTGCTACCGTGCTCGACGAGGTGCTGGGCGCTGATGGCAGCATCGGCACCAAGACCGAGGCTCTGCAGGCGCGCCTGCGCGATCTCGACGGCCAGCAGCAGGCGCTCGATGACCGCATGGCGCGTGTGCAGGCGCGCTACCAGGCACAGTTCAGCGCGCTCGATGCATTGATCGCGCAGATGAACTCGACCAGCAACTTCCTGACGCAGCAATTGACCGGTCTGGCCCAGCTCAACAAGCGCTCGTGAGCGCTCAAGGATCGCGCAGCATCGCCGATACAGAGCGCAAGACTGCCGCGATGCCCATCATCCCATGTCCTCCGCTGCCCTCGATTATTACCGCGCCACTTCCGCCCATGCCGGTGTCGAAGCCGCGACGCCGCACAAGCTCGTGGAGATGCTCTATGCCGGCATTCTCGAGCGGTTGATCACCGCGCGTGGGGCCATCGGGCACGGCGACCGGCAGACCAAGCTGCGCGCATTGTCGTCGGCGCTGGCCATCGTCGAGCATTTGCGGCTGAGCCTGGATCATGTATCCGGCGGCGAGATTGCCCGCAATCTGGATGCTCTCTATGACTATATGGGCCGCCGTCTGCTGCAGGCGAACCTGCATGACGACGTCGATGCGATCGACGAGCTCTTGGATCTGACACGGCGCATCAAGTCGGCCTGGGATGCCATCGCGCCGATGGCCTGAATGGACACCGTCATGGAAGGCTTGCTCGATCAGTGGCTCGGTTATCGAGATTGCCTGCCGCTGACGCTCGAACCTCTCGTGGAGCCACCGGGCACCGCACAGCTCGCGCATTGGCACGAACAGAATCTGCGCACGCTGCACGTGATCGCGATTCTCGACGAGCGTCACCAGCGTGGCGAACCCGGCGGGGCGATCGAGAGCGAAATCGAACGTCTGCACCAGAAGCTGGACGTCGTGCTCGAATTGCTCGGGGCGGTGGTGCGTGCACGCCGCGGCGATCTGCCGACGCGACCGGTGCGCCTGAGCCGGGAAGGGCTGAGCTGGCCGGTCGCACCGGATTCGCCTGCGCCGGGCACGCAATGGCTGGCATCCCTCGATCTCCATGGTAGTGCGCCGGCACCACTGTGCTGGCCGGTGCAAATTCTCGGCGTGCACGAGGGTGAGGTCTGCGCCCGCTTCGTCGCCATGACCGACGCACTGGGCGCGGCGATCGAGCGCCTGGTGTTCACCCGGCACCGACGGTCGGTCGCCGGCGCACGTTCGCCGGGTGGTGGCGGCGCGGTGTCAGGAGTCTCCCGACAATGAGCGCGTTGTGGATCACCTGCGAGTCGTCACATGCGCATCATCCTGGCCGACCCCCGAACCCTCGTCCGCGCCGGTTTGAAGCGACTCCTGCAAGAACACACGGATGCACAAATCGTCGGTGAGGTCGCCGACGGCCAGGCGCTGCTGGAGAAGGTCGGGCAACTGCACCCGGACGCCGTGCTCACCGAGATCGAGCTGCCGAAGATCACCGGCATCGAAGCCCTAGTCCAGATCCATCGCCATTATCCCGAGGTCGCGGTGCTCATCCTTTCGTCGCTGACGGATGGTCAGCACGTGCGGGCAGCGCTGCGCCACGGTGCCGCCGGTTTTCTCGACAAGGACGCCGACCCGATGGAACTGCACCTCGCGTTGCGTGCGGTACAACGCAAGCAGATTTATCTGAGCCCCTCGATCTCACATGCCGCGGTCGAGCGCCGTGGCGGCGCCCTGCGCCAGGAGGATCAGGTGATGCTGACGCCCCGCCAGCGCCAGGTTTTGCAGCTCATCGCGCGCGGCAAGTCCACCAAGGAAATCGCCGCACTGATGGGCGTAAGCATCAAGACCGTGGAGACGCATCGTGCGCGGCTGATGAACGCGCTGGGTTTGTACGGCACCAATGCGCTGATGCGCTATGCGATCCGCACGGGTCTGGATTACGCACATCTCTGAAAATTCGGTAGTCGCGTCGGGAATCCGACGTCTGTCAGGTAAAACCTTACTCTCTGTAGGGAAAATCGTGCTTTAGGGATTCTCCCGCTTCCGGGAAGCTGGCTTGGCCAAGTTCGGAACGGAAGGAGAACCCAGAATGAAACCGACCCTGCGCCAGCAGCCAGTCCAGGCGATGGCGATGACGCCACAGCTGCTCCAATCGATCCGGCTGCTGCAACTCTCGTCACTCGAACTCGAACAAGAGCTGCGCGAGGCCCTCGAGCGCAACGTTCTGCTCGAAACGGTCGATGACAGCGAAAGCGGCGAAGACGAAACGGAAGCGACCAGCGGCGCGGATCAGATATGCGCGCACGGCATGCTTGCCGGAGCGTCCGTCACCGCGGATCTCGATGGATCGGGTCGTGACAGCTGGTGGGGCGGCGAGTCTCGTGACGAAGACGACGCTCCCTGGGAAGCGCGTATCGCCGAGCCGGCGGTGCAGGACGCCCGTCTGGCGGCGATCGAGCAACTCAAACTCATCGTCACTACGCCGCGCGAAGCCCGCCTCGTCACCGTCATTCTCGAGGCGATCGACGATAACGGCTATCTCGAGCAGCCACTCGATGGCATCGCCCGCGAATCGGGTCTCGACCCGTTGCCCGGTCTTGCCGAAGTCGAGGCGGCATTGCAAAAGGTGCAAAGCGTCGAGCCCACGGGTTTCGGCGCACGCGATCTGCGCGAGTGCCTGCTGCTACAGATCCACGCACTGCCGCCCGCTACGCGGGGGCGTGCTCTCGCCGAGCGTATCGTCTCGACCTGTCTTGATCGGCTCGCGAATCGTGAATTCGACGGCATCTGTACAGCGCTGGGTGTCGATCGGATGGATTTGCACGATGCCGTCGAGCTGATTCTTTCGCTCAACCCGAAACCGGGCGCGGCGATGGCGGTGGCAGCCGAGGCGGCACTGCCGGACGTGGTGGTCAGCGGTGTTCCCGGCGCATGGAAGATCGAGCTCAATGCCGAACGCCTGCCGCGCGTGCGGATCAACCGTCTTTATGAGCGCCTGCTCGCAGGCGCCAGCGAGCGCACGCTGCGTGATCAGTTGCAGGAAGCACGCTGGCTCGTGCGGGGTGTCGAAATGCGCAACGAAACCTTGCTGCGCACGGCGCGCGCCATCTTCGAACGTCAGCAAGGGTTCCTCGAGCGGGGCGAGGAGGGCATGGCGCCGCTGACCTTACGCGAGATCGCCGATGCCATCGGCATGCATGAATCGACCGTCTGTCGGGTCACGACCAACAAATGGGCCCAAACGCCTTGGGGGATCTACGAACTCAAGGCATTCTTCCCCTCACAGATCATGGGCGCAGACAGCGAGACCTCAGGCACGGCCGTGAAAGCGATGATCCGCCGCATCGTCGATGCCGAAAACGCCAGCCATCCGCTGTGTGATGGCGAAATCGCTGCGATCCTGGCCCGCCATGGCGTACACGTGGCCCGGCGCACGGTGGCGAAGTATCGCGAGGCCATGGGTATCCCGCCTGCCAAGGAGCGATGTGCACGGGTTGCGCGTCGGCGCTTGCGTCTGGTGGGTTGAGCGCGGCGCGTGCATATGGACAAAGGAGTGCCGAGGTGAGGAAGTGGCGTACGGTGTTGGTGGACGACAACCGGCCATTCCTAGTGCTGGCTCGGCATCTGCTTGCCGACTATCCGCAGATCGACGTGATCGGAGAAGCCTACGACGGCCATCAGGCCGTGATGCTCGCCGAGACGCTGCGTCCCGATCTGCTCATCATGGATCTGGCCATGCCGGGGATGGGCGGCCTGCAGGCCACACGTCTGATCAAGGCGCAAGATAAGCCTCCGATCATCCTCATCGCATCGCACTACGACGATCCGGCACACCGCGAATTCGTTGCCCAGGTCGGAGCCGATGGCTTCATCAACAAGCAGCGTTATGAAACCGAGGTCATCGCCTTCATCCGCAATCTCTCGGGGGTAATCACTCATGAATGAAGCACGGGTACTGGTCATCGATGCCGACGTCGAACGCGCCGAGAGCTTGCGCACGGTTTTGGATTTCATCGACCACCGTCCGGTGGTCGTCGAGAGCGTCGCCATGCTCGACCTACACCAGCACAAGCCGCGCGAGTGGGCGGCCGTGACCGTCGGCAAATCGGAACCCTCGGCATTGATGCCTTTCATCGACTGGCTGCGGCGCGACCGGCTGCATCCGCCGTTGCTGGTGCTGCAACCGTATTACGAAGCCGTGCTCGAGGTGTCGGGCCTCGACCGTAGTGCCTGCCTGCAGCTCGATGTTCCCGTCAAGTACGCCCAGCTCTCTGAACTGCTGCGGCGCGCCAGTCTGCTCGGCATGGAAAAGGCGGCGCAGGCCGTGCGCCTATCGGGACCGACCGGCAACTCGCCGGCGATCCGCCGTGTGCGCCGGATGATCGAGCAGGTTGCAGCCTTCGATACCACCGTGCTGATCACGGGTGAATCCGGAACCGGCAAAGAAGTCGTTGCGCGCGCCATCCACGAGCGTTCTCCCCGCGCGGGCAAACCTTTCGTCGCCGTCAACTGCGGCGCCATTCCGCACGAGCTGCTGGAGAGCGAATTATTCGGGCATGAGAAGGGCGCCTTCACCGGTGCGATCACCGCACGCAAAGGCCGTTTCGAAATGGCCGATGGCGGCACGCTGTTCCTCGACGAGATCGGGGACATGCCGCTGTCGATGCAGGTCAAGATTCTGCGCGTGCTCCAGGAGCGCACGTACGAGCGCGTCGGAGCCAACCGCAGCTCGCACTGCGATGTGCGCATCATCGCCGCGACACACCGCAATCTGGAAGATGCGATCGTCAAAGGGACGTTCCGTGAAGATTTGTACTATCGGCTCAATGTCTTTCCGATCGAGATGCCAGCCCTGCGCGATCGCATGGAGGACCTGCCGCTGCTGATCGACGATCTGGTACACGCAATTGAGCGCAGTGGTCACGGCAGCGTGCGGCTGGCCAGCGAGACCATCCACGCCCTGCGCAGCTATCACTGGCCCGGGAACGTACGCGAACTGTCCAATCTGATCGAGCGCCTGGCCGTACTCCATCCGGGCGCCGTGGTCGGCGTCGCCGAGTTGCCGCAGCGCTATCGGGCCAAGGTGCAGGCCTCGTCCGAGCCAGCGTCGCTGGCTGTTACTACCGACGCGCGATACGAGGCCACCGGTAGTGGCATCGCGCGGCCCGTAGTGCCGGATCTACCGCCGCCGGTTAGCGAACCGGTGGCGATCGCGGCCAGTCACCCGCTTGGCGAGCTACCCCCCGAGGGTGTCAACCTCAAGGATCACATCGAGCGCATCGAACTATCGCTGATCAGGCAGGCACTGGCACAGGCCGGCGGTGTCGTCGCCCATGCCGCAAAGCTCCTCAATACCCGGCGCACCACTCTGGTTGAAAAACTGCGCAAGTACGGGTTGTCGCGCGAGGAGCTGGTGGAAAGCGAGGTCTGAGAAGCCGGCGCACCGGCCCCTGCGGATCGAGAGTGCAATACACAGGGGCCGGCTGCAGGCAGCGCAGAACTTACTTTGCGGCGTAGATCGATTCGAAGCGGGCGATTGCCTCGGTCGGTGCAGATTTCGCGCTGGCGCTGTTCTGCACGAACACAACGGTCTCCCGGTTCGGACCCTTGCCGATATGGGTCACGCCAAAGGGTGCTTCGCCGGTTGCCTTGAACGCTTCCAGATCTTTCCAGTCGGTGAAGACGTAAATGCGGCCATTTTTGTGTAGCTCGCCGTAGAAACCTTTGTCGGCGCCCTTGAGCTCGCCTTCGAACATCCGTTGTGCGGAGCCCTTGTATCCGACGGTTTTCTCCATGGCTTTGGCCTCGGACTTGAGCAAGCCCATCTTCACCGTCTCTCCATTGGGGCCGGCCCCGATCTTGGTCACCACCAACGGAATCTCGCCAACTTTACGGAAGCTCTGATACTCATCGAGATCGGAGAACACGTAAATGCGGCCATCGCGGTGGATTTCGTAGTAATCGTCGTTGTTGAGCTTGGCCGCTTCGGCTTTGGCTTTCATCTGCGCTTCATAGGCTTTCTCGGCATCGGCGCCCATCCATCCACCTTTGACGCCGCAGCCCCCGAGCAGGGTCATCGTGACGCCGGCCAGGGCGGCGGTCCACACGTTCGCATGCATTGCGTTCTCCCAGACGGTTGATCAATCCGCAAAAGCATGCCCGCGATCTTTTGCGGTTCTGTGACAGCCAGACCATGAGGCGGTGTCGGCCCAGAAATGGCCAGGGACAGATGCACTGGACGGAGTGTTCGTGCGCTGCGCGGCAAGGATTGCGCATCCCGAGGCATGGGCACGGTGCAGGAGGCTGATGCACCCGCGCGGGATCACGGCTGTGCGGGTGATCGACTACACTTCGCGCCCTTATGTCGCGCAACCGTCGCCGCACCCTCTGGGTTTTCGCCGCCACCGCACTGATCCTCGTTCTCAGCGCGGGGCTGATCGTGTTCAGCGCCTATCTGGTCAAACTGGATCGTGAGATCCGCGAGCGTTTTGCCGGGGTGCGCTGGGCGCTGCCTGCCCAGGTTTATGCAGCGCCGCTGGAGCTGTACGCCGGTCTGGGCTTGGCGCCTGCCGATCTGGTTCACGAGCTCGGTCGCCTGGGGTATCGGGAGGATCCCCATCTGGCGAGCACCGGCACTTATCTGCCGTCACGCACGCAGATCGACATCCATGTGCGTCCGTTCCGCTTCTGGGACGGGGAGCAGCCGGCGTTCAAGCTCGCCGTGCGCTTCAGCGGCAACCGCATCGATTCGCTGCAACGCCTCGACAGCGGTGAGCCGGCCGACATCGTGCGCCTGGATCCAATGCTGATCGGCAGCATCTATCCACGGCATGGCGAGGACCGTGTGCTGGTGCGTCTGGCCGAGGTGCCGCCATTGTTGCCCGCCGGCTTGATCGCCGTCGAAGATCGTCACTTTTATGAGCACGCGGGTGTGAGTCTGCGCGCGATTCTGCGCGCGACGCTGGCCAACCTGCGAGCCGGACGCGTCGTGCAGGGGGGATCGACGATCACCCAGCAGTTGGTCAAGAACTTTTTCCTGACCAGCCGCCAGAGCTGGACCCGCAAGCTCAACGAAGCGCTGATGGCGGTCCTGCTCGAGCGCCACTATGACAAGGACGAAATTCTCGAGGCCTATCTCAACGAGGTTCACTTGGGTCAGGACGGCAACCGTGCGATTCACGGTTTTGGGCTGGGCGCGCAGTTTTATTTCAACAAGCCGCTGTCCGAATTGCAGCCGCACGAAATCGCCCTGCTGGTCGGCGTGGTCAAGGGGCCGTCCTATTACAACCCGCGGCGGAACCCGCAACGCGCGCTGGAGCGGCGCAATCTCGTGCTCGCGGTTTTCCACGAAGAAGGTTTGATCGACGATCAGACCTTCGCCCATGCCACGGCCCAGCCGCTCGGAGTCGATGCCGGCCGTGCCGGTGGGATCGAGCGGTATCCGGCGTTCGTCGAGCTGGTGCGCCGCCAATTGCGCGGGCAGTATCGCGACGAGGACCTCACCGATGAAGGCCTGCGCATCTTCACGACGCTCAATCCGCGTGTGCAGGAGACGCTGGAACGTCACATCGTCGGCACGCTGCCGGAACTGGAGCGCGCACGCAAAATGAAAGCCGGTACGCTCGAGGCAGCCGGCGTCGTCACCAGCGTCGATGGCGGGGAGGTGCTGGCACTCGTCGGCGGCCGCGATGTGCGCTTCCCCGGATTCAACCGCGCACTCGATGCACAGCGCCCGATCGGTTCGCTGGTCAAACCTTTCGTCTATCTGACGGCGCTGGAACGTTCCGGCGAATTCAACCTGTACACGATCCTGCCCGATGAGCCGGTCGATTTGCGACTGCCGCACGGCAAGCTGTGGTCGCCGGCGAACTATGACCGGCAGTTGCATGGGCCGCAGCCGCTGTATCGCGCACTGGTGCAGTCCCTGAATCTGCCGACCGTGCATCTCGGTCTGCGTGTCGGGGCCGAGCAGGTGGTGCGCACGCTGCGCCGCGCCGGCTACTCCGGTGATGTGCAGCCATTACCATCGCTGTTTCTCGGTGCACTCGGCATGGCGCCGCTCGACGTCGCTCAGATCTATGCCACGCTGGCCGCCGGCGGATTCCAAGCGCCGCTGACGGCGATCCGTGAGGTGCAGACCCGCGATGGTGAACCGCTATCCCGTTATCCGGTCCAGCTCCAGCAAACCCTGCCGGATGGCCCGGTCTATCTCGTCGACTGGGCATTGCGCCGCGTCGTCACCGAGGGCACGGGGCGGGGTGTCTATGCCACTTTACCCGCCGACATCGCCGTGGCCGGCAAAACCGGCACGACCGATGACTACCGCGATAGCTGGTTCGCCGGTTTTTCGGGCGACCGCGTCGCCGTGATCTGGGTCGGCCGCGATGACAATCAGCCCACGGGCTTGTCGGGGGCCAGCGGTGCGTTGCCCGTGTGGGCGCGGCTGATGCGCGATCTGCGGGTGCAGAGCTTCGAGCCGATCGTCCCCGAAAGCATCGAGATGCTGCTGATCGACATGCAGACCGGGCTGCGTGCCGACGCGGGCTGCGCGGAGGTGATCGAGGTGCCGTTCGTGCGCGGTTCCGCTCCGGTGGACTGGGCGCCCTGTGCATACGAACACGAAGGCCCGATCGACCCGCTGCAATGGCTGCGGGAGATCTTCGGCTGATTCGCCGGCGGTACGCCGTTACACTAACCGGTGTGATCACATCCCGCTTTTTCGTCGTCTTCCTCGCTTTTGCCCTTGCCGCCTGTGGCACGAGCCACGGCACCCGACGTAGCTGGCCGCAGGATGAGCCGGGGATCGTCGTCGCACCGGCGCCGCCTGCGCCGCAGATCGAACCGCAGCCCGCGGCTCCGGAGACGCCGGCGTCGGATTTGCCGCAGTATCCGCGCACCCCGGAGGAGATCAGCAGTGCGGCGGTGACGGCACTGATGCGGCAGGCGCGCACGGCGCTCGATGGCGGCCGTCCGCAGCAGGCGGCCGCCGCGCTGGAGCGCGCACTACGCATCGAACCGCGCAATTACTTCGTCTGGTCGCTGCTGGCACAGACCTATCTCGCGCAGAACAACCCCGCCCAGGCGGCGAACCTTGCCGCCAAGTCCAATGCCCTGGCGCGCGGCAATGTGTATGTCGAACTGGTGAACTGGCGCACGATCGCAGCAGCGCGCCAGGCTTTGGGCGACGCCGAGGGCGCGCGCAGCGCAAGCCTGCACGCGGATGAACTGGAGCGCTCGCTGTCGTTCCAGTCTTCGCCATGAATCGCGAGCTCGGTGCGCAGGTCGCCGCGGCGCTCGCCAGCGGCGGTGTGCTCGAGCGTCATCTGCCGGATTTCGCGCCACGGGTGGTGCAGCAGCGCATGGCCGACAGGGTCGCGCGCACGCTCGCCAGCCGCACCTGCCTGGTGATCGAAGCGGGGACCGGCACCGGCAAGACGTATGCTTATCTCGTTCCCGCATTGCTGTCGGGCTTGCGCACGGTGGTGTCCACCGGCACCCATACCCTGCAGGACCAGTTGTTCCACCGTGATCTACCGCGCGTGCGTGCAGCGCTGGCTTCGCCGGTGCGCGTCGCGCTGCTCAAGGGGCGGACGAATTATCTGTGTCTGCACCGCATGAAGCGGGCCCGCGGCTTGCCGCTTGTGCGCGATGCCGCCCAGATCTGGCAGAAGATCGAAACGTGGGCACGCCGTACCGAAACCGGGGAGTTATCCGAGCTCGGGGATTTCCGTGAGGAATCGTCGCTGATGCGGCAGATCACCTCGACCCCGGACAACTGCCTGGGTAGTCGCTGCGGCGAGTTCGAGCATTGCTTCGTGGCGCGCGCACGCCGCCAGGCCCAGGCTGCGCACCTCGTCGTCGTCAACCATCATTTGCTGTTCGCGGATTTTCTGCTCAAGGATCAGGGTTTCGGTCAGATCCTGTCCGGCGCCGATGCGGTGATCGTCGACGAAGCGCATCAGCTCCCGGAACTCGCCGCCCAGTTCTTCGGTTGCCGCGTATCGACGCGCCAGATCCACGAGCTCGCCGGCGATGTCCAGCTCGACGCCCGCAACTGCGGTGATCTGCCCGATCTCGTCGAGTGCGCGCAGCGTCTGTCGGCCGACGTCGAGCAACTGGAGCGATGTTTTCGCGCCGGGATGGGACGCCTGCCGCTGCAAGTTTTCATGGCCGATGGGGAGGTACGCGGTGCGCTCACGCGCGTGCGGCAATCGATCGAGGACTTGTACCAGGCTCTGCGTCCGCTCGAAGAGCGCAATGCCGAATTGTCTTCCGATCTTGAACGCGCACTGACGCTGCGCGACAACTGGACGCACATCCTCGAAGGCGAGGCCGAATCGGCGACGACCGATGAGGTTCCCACCGAGGTGCGCTGGGTCGAACCCCTGACCCGTGGCGGCAGTTTTCATGCGACACCGATCGAGCAGGCCGAGGGGTTCCGGCGTATGCGTCAAACGTACCCGGGGGCGTGGATTTTTACCTCGGCCACGCTCGCATCGGGCGCGGATTTTACGCATTACACGCGCGCGCTGGGCTTGGACGAAGCAGAGACGGTGCAGCTCGACAGTCCTTTCGATTACGCGCGCCAGGCCCGTTTGTATCTTCCCGGCGGACTTCCCGATCCGAACGCGTCCGATTATGCGCAGGCGGTCGCCGAAGCGGCGTTGCCGGTGATCCAGGCTGCTCAAGGCGGGGCTTTCGTGCTGTGCACCAGCCATCGGGCGGTGCGCACCATCGCCGGATATTTGCGTGCCCATCTGTCCTGTCGCCTGCTGGTGCAGGGCGAGGATGCACGCTCCGCTTTGCTCGATGCCTTCGTTGCCGATGGCAACGCCGTGCTCGTGGGCACCAGCAGTTTCTGGGAGGGAGTCGATGTGCGCGGACCGGCGCTGCGCGTGGTCGTCATCGACCGGTTGCCGTTCGCCGCGCCTGGCGATCCGGTGCTCGAGGCCCGGCGGCGAGCCATCCAGGCGCGCGGCGGCAATCCATTCCGGGAACTCCAGCTGCCGGAGGCGATCGTCACCCTGCGCCAAGGGATCGGCCGCCTGATCCGCGATCCCGACGACCGCGGGCTGCTGATGCTGTGCGATCCACGTCTGACCGAAAAATCCTACGGACGTCAGGTGCTCGCCGCGTTGCCATCGATGCCGTTGCTGCGCGACCTCGATGCCGTGCGGCATTGGCTGTCCGAGATGACCCGCCGTACCACGGCGATGGATTGCAACAGATGACGAAAGACGAGTCCGCCGTTACCGTTGTTCACACCATGAATGTACTGGCCATCGATACCGCGACCGAAGCCTGCTCGGTAGCCTTGTCCGTCGGCGGGCATGTTCTGGCGCGTCATGAGATCGTCGAGCGTTCGCATACCGAGCGTCTGATGCCGATGGTGTTCGGCCTGATGAGTGAGGCAGGGCTCGGGTTTGCCCAGCTCGACGGTTATGTCTGTGGCATCGGCCCCGGCAGTTTCGCCGGCGTGCGCATCGGTGTCGGCTATGTCAAGGGTCTTGCGCTTGCGCACGATCGACCGGTGGCCGCCGTCTCTTCGCTGGCGACACTGGCCTTGCCGATGCTCGATTCTGGCGCCGAATGCGTGATCGCCGCCATCGATGCACGCATGCGCGAGGTTTATCTCGGCTGCTATCGGCGGGGCGGCGATGGGCTGCCGGAGGCAATGATGCCCGAACGCGTGTGCGATCCGGCGCATGCGCCCGTCGTGGCGCCGGGTCTGTGGGCGGCCACCGGCACCGGCTGGGGGCGCTACGCAGAGCGCTTGCGTGTAGCAACCAGGGCCGAAATCACCCGCATCGATGAGCAGGCACTGCCGCGCGCACAGGATGCGCTGACGATCGGTCTGGCGCAGCTTGCGGCCGGGCAGGGCGCTTCGGCCGATGCGCTGACGCCAGCCTATCTGCGCGACAAGGTCGCCCTGACGCTGGACGAGCAGCAGGCCCTGCGGCGGTCGTAGGTCCGACCATGGGGGTGTGCTACACATCGCCCAGCGATTCAGGCACACTGCGCGTCCTTTGCGGATTTCCCCGCATCGTCTATGGTGGCCCGCGCCGGCCCTCCGCGACGGCTAGCCGTGAACCCCGCCAGGCCCGGAAGGGAGCAACGGTAGCGGTGACGCCGGGTGCCGGAGTCCGCTGGTGCGGGTCCACCGCCCGATCTCGATCCACGGCAGCGGATCGATCGTCCATGCGCAGGCCCGCGACGGTAGAAAACCGCACACTGCACACCGGACACTAGACGCATGAGCTATCTCGCACTCGCCCGCAAGTACCGTCCGCGCCGCTTCGAGGACGTGATGGGCCAGGATCATGTCGTCAGAGCCTTGTCCCACGCGCTCGCCGGCGATCGTCTGCATCCGGCCATTCTGCTGACCGGCACGCGCGGCGTCGGCAAAACCACGCTGGCGCGCATCATCGCCAAATGCCTCAACTGCGAAACCGGTGTCAGCGCCCAGCCCTGCGGACGATGCTCGGCCTGTCAGGAAGTGGATCAGGGCCGCTTCGTCGATTTGCTGGAGATCGATGCCGCCAGCAATACCGGTGTCGATGACGTCCGCCAGGTCATCGAAAACGCCCAGTACGCACCGGTACGCGGCCGCTACAAGGTCTATCTGATTGACGAAGTCCACATGCTGTCCAAGAGCGCGTTCAACGCATTGTTGAAAACGCTCGAGGAACCTCCGACGCATGTCAAATTCATCCTCGCGACGACGGATCCGCAAAAGCTTCTGGCGACGGTACTGTCGCGCTGCCTGCAATTCAGTCTCAAACGCCTGCCGGTTGCGGTGATCCGCGAGCAACTCGCCAAGGTCCTCGAGGCCGAGAGCGTCAGCTTCGAGCCGGGGGCGCTCATCGAGATCGCGCGCGCCGCCGATGGCTCGATGCGCGATGCATTGTCGCTGCTCGATCAGGCGATCGCTTTCTGCGGCGGGCAGACGCTGCGCCGTGCCGTGGTCGAGGACATGCTCGGCACCGCCGGTCGCCGTCTGTTGTTCGAGATCCTGGCAGCGCTGGCCGACCGCGACGCCCAGGCGCTGCTCGCCTGCATCCAGCGGCTGGAGACGCAGGCGCCCGACTATGCGGCATTGCTCAATGAGCTCGCCGGTGCACTGCAGCGCCTGGCCGTGCTGCAACTATTGCCGGATGCGCAAACCGAGGACGACGATGTCGAATTGGTCGCGCTCAAGTCGCGGTTTGCGCCCGAGGACTTGCAGTTGTATTACCAGATCGCCGTGCACGGCCGGCGTGATCTGCCATGGGCGCCGGCTCCGCGGCTCGGTTTCGAGATGACGCTGCTGCGCATGTTCGCGTTCCAGCCCGATGGCGCCGATGGCGCACCGGCCGCCGACAGCGGCGCCGTGCGCGCAGCAGAACCGCGTGCCGGGACACCCGGCGCGACGGCGGCGGCCCGTCTGCCCGAGGATGCGAGCTGGCCAGAACGCGTCGAGGCCATGGCGCTTGAGGGCCTCACGCGCCAGCTCGCGCGCCATTGCGCCTGGCTGGGACGTGACGGCACGCTCGTCCGTCTGGGGCTCGACCCCAAGGCGCGCCATCTGCTCGTCGAAGGGCGCCGTGCTGCGCTGGAGGCGGCGCTGGCAGTACAACTGGGTATGCCGATACGGCTGCAGATCGATATCGCCGAGGCCGAAGCAGCCGTCGAATCACCCGCGCAACTGGCGCAGCGCCGCGAGCGCGAACGCCAGCAGGAGGCCGAGGCCGCGATTCTCGCCGATCCGGTCGTGCGCGCCTTGCGCGAGCAATTCGGCGCGCAGGTACGTGCCGGCAGCATCCATCCGCTCGACGGCTAGTCGGGCAAACCACGGAGAACAGACATGAAACAGGCGATCGGCCAGATCATGCGTCAGGCCCAGCAAATGCAGGAGAACTTAAAGCGCGCACAGGACGAGATCGCGCGGATGGAAGTGACCGGCCAGGCAGGGGCCGGCATGGTCAAGGTCACGCTCAGCGGCAAGTATCAGGCACGCAGGGTCGAGATCGCACCGGAAGCCTTGCAGGAAGGTAAAGAGTTTCTCGAGGACCTGATCGCGGCCGCGATCAACGACGCCGCACAAAAAGTCGAGGACGCATCCAAGGCGCGGATGGCGCAGGTCACCGCCGGTCTGCAGCTGCCGCCGGGTGTCCATCTCGGGTTTTGATCCGCCATATGCCCGTTCTGCCGGGCGCAGCCCGGATCATGTGACCAGCGATGCTGCCCTGCGGCCGGTCAGCTCGCCGATGCGGCCGAGCCGGTCCGCGGCGGCAGAAAGCGGTGCCAGCGCGTCGGCGGGTTTCCAGTGCAGGGCACTGGCATCGTGCTCGTAGCGCTCCAGATAAACCCGCAGCGTGGCGCCCTGGGTGCCGGTTCCGGACAGGCGCATGACGATGCGGGCGTGTTCACCGCAGACCACGCGTAAACCCTGGCCGGTGGCGATGCTGCCGTCGATTCTGTCGTGATAGCTGAATTCATCGGCGAGCGTGACTTCCCAGTCGCCCAGTTTCTGCCCGCGCAGATTGGCCAGCGATCCAGCAAAGGCCTGCATTACGGCCTCGGCTGCCGGGCCCGGCAGATTCTCGTAATCGTGGCGCTGGAAGTAATGCCGGCCATAGCGCAGCCAGTGCTCGCGCATGATCGCCTGTACCGGCTTTCCGGTGATCGCCAGCACGTTGAGCCAGGCGAGTACGGCCCAGAGTCCGTCTTTTTCGCGCGTGTGTGCGGAGCTCGTGCCAAAGCTCTCCTCGCCACAGATCGTGGCCTGGCCAGCGTCGAGCAGGTTGCAGAAGAACTTCCAACCCGTCGGTGTTTCGTGCAGCGGCAAGTGCATGGCGTGGGCGACGCGGTCGGCGGCGCGCGATGTCGGCATCGAGCGGGCGATGCCACACAGGCCGTCGCGATAGCCCGGCAATTGCGGCAGATGCGCCGCGAGCACTGCCAGCGAATCCCCCGGGGAAACGAAAATGCCACGGCCGAGAATCATGTTGCGGTCGCCATCGCCATCGCTGGCTGCGATCAGTTCGGGGGCGCCGTCGGAGAAGGCGAGCTCGACCAAGTGCTTGCCATAGACGAGATTGGGGTCGGGATGCCCCCCGCCGAAATCCTCGAGCGGGATCGCATTGAGCACGGCCGCCGCCGGTGCGCCCAATTGCTCGACCAGGATGCGCTGTGCATACGGCCCGGTGACGGCGTGCATGGCATCGAAGCGCAGTGCGTTGCCGCGCCGGATCCAGTCGCGTATGCGGTCGAAATCGAACAGGCTTTGCATCAGCTGGGCATAGTCGTCCACACAATCGACCACTGCGACACTCATGCCGGCGATGGTCTGCGTGCCGCGGCGGTCGAGATCGAGCTCGATATCGTCGAGCGTGCGGTAACGGCTGATCGTCTTGCTTTGGGCATAGATGCGCTCGGTCAACCCCTCACCCGCCTGGCCGCCGCCGGCGATGTTGAACTTGACGCCAAAGTCGCCATCCGGCCCCGCCGGGTTGTGGCTGGCGGTGAACAAAAAACCACCGGCGGCACCGAGCTTGCGGATCAGGTGCGAGGCCGCCGGTGTGGACAACAGCCCCCCCTGGCCGACGACGACACGGGCAACGCCGTTGGCGGCGGCCATTGCGATGGCGGTGCGGATGGCATCGCGGTTGTGATAGCGGCCATCGCCGCCGATGACCAGGGTCGCGCCCTTGAGCGCCGGCACACAGTCGAAAATCGACTGCAGGAAATTCTCCAGATAATGCGGCTGCTGGAATACGGCGACCTTCTTGCGCAATCCCGCGGTGCCGGGTTTCTGATCGAGGTAGGGTTTCGTCGTGATTTCACGTATGGGCATGTTGTTCGCCTCGATTCGTTGTCGCGGATCGTGAGCCTATCTTATAGTCCGCTCATGCAAGCCTCCATGCACGCGTGCCCCTGTTGCGGAAAACCGCGCAGGATCGCGCACCTGCTCGAACTGTACGAGCGCAATTACCGACTGATCCAGCGTTTGGTGCCGGAGCCCGATGCGCCATGCCATCGGGCCGTCTCGCACAGC
Source organism: Fontimonas thermophila (assembly GCF_900113085.1). Taxonomy (GTDB): domain Bacteria; phylum Pseudomonadota; class Gammaproteobacteria; order Nevskiales; family Nevskiaceae; genus Solimonas; species Solimonas thermophila. The sequence goes on from NZ_FOOC01000002.1 coordinate 261,525, forward strand.
TTGAGCGACTGCCCGTTGCATCTGGAAATCGTCGAGCGCGACCGTTATACGCTGACGTTGCGCCTGACCTATGAATTCACCGATGAGTCGGGTATCCGCCGGCAGCCCGATCTGTGGGTACGGCTATACCGTGATGCAGGTGTGGCCGAGGCGCTGGCATGCAATCACCGTCCACCGTGGCTCGCCGAGCGTGACGGCGATCCCGCCGCGCATGCGTTCTTATCCGCGCAATGGCGGCGCAATCTGCTGCTGAACAAGTGGCTGGAATATTTGCTCGATCACGGCCACGGCTTCATCGCCAGCGCACGTCCCCGCGCCATGGAGCCGGCCTAGCGTTTTCTCACACGGCGCCGGCTTTTTTCAGCAATGCCGCGATGGCTTCGGCGATGCGGCGATAGCCGGCGGCGTTGGGGTGGATTTGGTCCGACTTGAGCGTGCGCTCACCGAGCACGGTGGGAATCACGGTGGCTTCGAGGGGTACACCGAATTCAGCAGCGAGCGCCGCATAGCTGGGTTCGGCCTTGAGGCGCAGCAGTTTGGGTTCCGGGACCCCCAGCAGAACGACCGGAATGCCGCGAGTGCGGATCTCGCGGATCATCGCCGCGAGATTGGCGCGCATCGACGCGCGATCCATCTGGCGCAGCATGTCGTTGCCGCCCAGGCACAGGATCACCAGTGCAGGCTGGATTTCATCGAGGGTTGCCGGTAATCGCGCCAGTCCTTCGGCCGTGGTCTCACCGGGCACCCCGGCATTGACCACCGGACGCCCGATCAAGGCCGACAACTGCGCCGGGTATGCCTGCTCGCGGCTTGCACCGGTGCCGTAGGTCAGGCTGTCGCCGAAGGCGAGGACTACGCCATCGGTGGCCAGCGGCGGCAGACGCGGGACCGGTTGGCTGCAGGCCATGATCGACGAGCCGATCAGCGCTTGCAGCCAAAGCAGGACGATCGCTACGCTGCGTTGGTGTTTCATGTTCGGGGCTCCTGATGCTCTACACGCTCGACGGTCGCCAGCCGCAGCTCGGCACGGATGCCTGGGTGGCCGACAACGCCCAGGTCATCGGCGCGGTGACGCTGGGACGGCGCGCCAGCGTCTGGTTCAACTGCGTGCTGCGCGGCGACAACGACCCCATCGTCATCGGTGACGACAGCAATGTCCAGGACGGCTCGGTACTGCACACCGACGAGGGTATCGCCCTGACCATCGGGTGCGGCTGCACGATCGGTCACATGGCGATGCTGCACGGGTGCTCTGTGGGCGACAACAGCCTGATCGGCATCGGCGCTGTCGTCCTCAATGGCGCCCGTATCGGCGCCAATAGCATCGTCGGTGCACGCGCACTGGTCACCGAAGGCAAGACCTTTCCGGATGGCGTGCTCATCCTCGGTGCGCCAGCCAAGGTCGCGCGCGCGCTCACGGACACGGAAATCCAGATCCTGCGTGCAACCGCCCAGCACTACGTCGCCAATGCTGCCCGTTACCGGCGAGCCCTGCAGCCGGTGCGCTGACCCGTCGATTCTGTGCGCTCAACTGCGCTCACGCAGCTGCTTGGGGAAGGCGTAGAAGCGCTGTGTGCCGGCGCGCTCGTCGATGTCGCACCATCGCGTGCTGTCGAAGCCGATCTGGACGACGCCGCAGGTGGGCAGATCGTCGAAGCTGCAGCGCGCGAGCAGATGCGCGAGTTCCGAAAGACCCGGATTGTGACCGAACAGCATCACGTGGCGGTCGGCGTCGTCGAGCCACTGCACGAGACCCAGCAGGGTTTCTGGCGCCGCTTCATAAATTCGCGGCTCGCAGACGATCGCGTGCTGGGGGATCGAGAACGTCTCGGCGAAGATCTGCGCGGTTGTCAGCGCGCGCAGCGCCGGGCTGCTGATCAGCCGGTCCGGGCGACCGAGCGCGCGTAAGACATGCGTGGCCATGCGTGGCGCATCGCGACGGCCGCGCTCGTTGAGCGGTCGGGCGAAGTCCACGCAGGTCGGGTCGTCCCAGGACGATTTGGCATGGCGGACCAGCGTGAGCAGGCGCATGGGGTAAACGGTTTGCCGAGTCATGCCATCTTATCGGTCTGCGGATGACGGTGGGATGTAGACGTCGTATCGTGCCTGGGTGCCGCGCAACTGGAAATCAGGCCGGTGGCCGGCGAGAAACGGTGCGCTCAGTGGTCGCTTGACCACGACCCGCCGACGGCAGGCGCCGAGCGCCAGGTCAAGTAGCTCGGCCGCATCGTCGTCATGGCCGCACAACTCGCGCAGCAGTTGCATTTCTTTTTGCGGTAGCGCCTGTTTGCCGCGGTGCGGGTACATCGGATCGAGATGGACGACATCCCAGCGTGCAGGGCCGGCGAGCAGGGCGGCCGCATCGCCTTCGATGATCTGCATGCGCGCGGCGGCTTTTTGCCAGACTGGATCGGTTGCGGTGCGTTGCCATGCATCGCGCAGAAGCGCGGCCAGCAACGGCTGGCGTTCGACCAGCGTGACGGTCGCGCCCAGTGCGGCGAGTGTGAAGGCATCGCGCCCCAGACCGGCCGTTGCGTCGAGCACGCTCAGCGAGTCCGTCTTGTGCAGACCAACGGCGCGCGCCAGCAACTGCTTGCGGCCTGCGGCGATACGCCGCCGCTGTGACGCGCCGGTCCAGGCCAGGGTCAGCGGCTTGTAATCGGGATGATGTCGCGCCACCAGCTCCAGTCCGGCTTCGCCGGCGACCAGTTCAAATGCAAAACCCCGGGCGTCGCCACCCGGGGTTGCGGAACATCTTGTGGACAAGCTTTTACAGCTTGCTGGCGTCGAAGAAGCTCGCCATGCGCTGGGCAAGCATCAGATCGCCTTCGATTTGCAGCTTGCCGGTCATGAATGCGGTCATGCCGTTGAGCTCGCCTTTCATCAGGGCGACGAGGTCGTCGTCTTCCATCGTGATCGTGACGTCGGCATTGGGGGATTGGCCATCGTTAACGGTGCACGTCCCGTTCTTGATCACCGCATGCACCGGCGTCGAGCACATGAACTGGATCGTGCAATTCGTGCCGGCGGCTTGGCTGGCGTTGAAGGCGGCGGGCAGTTTGTGAAGCAGTGCAGCGGCAGACATGTGATGCTCCCGGAAAGGTTGTGAACGGTGAGGCATCCTAACCATCGCCTCTTGCACACGCAACCCTGCGAATGGATGAGAGAAACCATCATTACCGAGAAGCCGGCCCGGAGCCTCGCAATGCCGCCGCCACCGCTTCGGCTGCGTGGGGCGCCAGGACGATGACATTGAGGCTGCCGGCGTAGATGCGCTGCCGTGCGCGCAGCGCCTCGATCCGTGCGCGGTCGCGTTCATGGTGCAGCACCACGTAGTCGCGGTCTTCTTCGAACCGCTCCGCGAGATGCTTGAATGCACGAAAGGCGCTGCCCTTGGGGGCGTGCGCGGCCTGGTCGAGCTCACGCAGCGTGCGGCCGCGCTCGAGCAGTGCATCCCGGGTCATGGCGATGCCAGCAGAAAATGCGCCCGCGCGATCGCGATCGGGCGGTCCGGGTCGCCCTGCCAGCAGCGGATCTGGGTCTGCGCAATGCGCAAGCCGGCGCGCGCGACGCGGCACTCGGCATAACAATCCTGTGGCCGACCCGGGAGCAGGTAATCGATCGCGAAATCGATGATCTTGGGTATGCGGTCTTGTCCGGGCTGGAGCAACAGGTGCAGCATCGCCGCGTTTTCCATGAATGCGGCAGTCACCCCGCCATGCAGGGCCGGCAGCGCAGGGTTACCGATGAGAACGGGGCGATAAGGCAGATGTGAGCGCAGGATGTCGCCGTGCCGCTCGATGCGCACGCCGAGAAAGCGCGCATAAGGCATCCGTGCCAGCAAAGCCTCGTAGCAACCCGATTCGCGGGCCTGCCGGAGAATTTCGGCCAGCGGGGCCTCGCTCATGCCGGTTCCCGCGTGGATCGCTGCGTCCGCACGAACACACCGTGTGCCGATGCGATCGGCTCGCCTTCGGGCGCCTGCCAGACCGTGGCCCGCGCAAAGGCAATGTGGGCAGTCAAGCGATGACAGTGCGCACGGCAAAGGGTGTCGGCATCGCGGACGGCCGCGCGCAGGAAATCGACACGCAGGTCGAGCGTCGCGATCATCTCTGCCTGTCCGATGCGCGCCAGCACGGCGGCGCCACAGGCCGAATCGATCAGCGTCGTGATGATGCCGGGATGCAGGAATCCACGCTCGGCATCGCCGATCCACTCCTCGCGGAACGGCAATCTGAGCTCGGTGGCGGTGGCGTCGAGTCGCTCGATCTGCATGCCGCAGGCCGCGATGTGCGGCGTGAAGTCGAGCAGGCGCTGGCGCAGCGAGTCCTGGAAAGTCGGCATCGGCATGGTGCCCTGGATTGTAGATCGCATCCGCTAAACTCCGGGAATGAACGCCGAATCTCCGGTAACCGAGATGACCGAATGGGAGCAGCGTCTGCGCTGCGCGCTCGCCGGTACGAGTCTTGCGCCGCCGCGGCCGATGGTCGATCTGGCCTTGCCATTCAAGGCGCAGAAGCTGCTGGAACCGCTGCTCGGCACACGTCTGCGTGCGGCGGCGGTGCTCGTGCCGGTGATTCGCCGCGGCGATGACGCATCGATGTTGTTCACGGTCCGCGCGGGCCATCTGCGTTCGCACAGTGGCCAGATCAGTTTTCCAGGCGGCGGGTGCGACGCCGCCGACGGCAATGCCGTCGATACCGCGTTGCGTGAGGCGCGCGAAGAAATCGGGCTCGATCCCGCCTGCGTCGAGGTCATCGGCTTTCTCGACGATTATCCCACGCTGTCGCGTTACCGGGTGACGCCCGTCGTCGGTCTGATCGAGGGTGAGCCTCATCTCAGCATCGATCAGAATGAAGTCGCGGAGGTCTTTGAGGTGCCACTCGCTTTCGTCTTCGACTCCCGGAATTTCAAGCGCACGCGCCTGTCCCGCGAGGGGATCCATCTGCCGGTGCTCGAACTGAACTGGCGGCAGCATCGCATCTGGGGCGCGACGGCCGGCATGCTGTGGAATCTGGTGCAGAAGGTGGGAGCGGCATGAGCGCGTCCGATCCGCTCAGAGATGCCCTGACACTGCAGCGCGATGCGGCCGAGCTGGGTTTCGACTGGCGCCATCTCCACGAGCTGTGGGCCAAGCTTGCCGAAGAGATCGAGGAACTCAAGCAGGCCGTGCCCCAGGGGGGCGATGCCGTGGAAGCCGAGCTGGGCGATCTGCTTTTCATGGTCGTCAACTTGGCACGCCATCTCGGTGTCGATCCCGCTGCAGCGCTGGCGCGCACGAATGCCAAATTCACGCATCGCTTTGCCTACGTCGCCGCACGGCTTGAGCTTCTGCCGCCGATCGGGGATGCTCGGCGTCTGGACGCGATGGAGGCGCTCTGGCTCGAAGCCAAGCGTCTGGAAAAGAACGGTTAGGGTCTGGCGAGTCGCCAGCTGAAGGCAGGAGCGCCTGGTTTGCGGGGGCATACCGGCGCAGGAGGAGAACAACGATGCGTATCGGAATCGTCGTCGATTCCGGCTGTGATTTGCCGCCGGAATTCATTGCCCAGCACAAGATCGGCATTCTGCCGATCACGATCCACCTCGAGGGGCGGGATCTGGTGGACCGGCGCGACCCACAGGAAACACTCGAGTTCTATCGGCACCATCGTGCCGAAGTCGCCGATGCCAGCACTTCACCGCTGTCACCCGAGCAGATCAAGGACGTGTTCTTATCGAACCTGGTGCTCGATTACGACTTCGTGTTCTGTCTCACCATCGCGAGCAGCCGCAGCCCGATCTACGAAAATGCGGTGAAAGCTTCGTTCGCGATTCTGTCGGACTACAAGCCGATCCGTGCGCAGGCCGGGGTTCCAGGGCCTTTTTCGCTGCGTGTCGTCGATACGCAAAATCTGTTCGCCGGACAGGCGATCTCCGCGGTCGAAGTGGTGCGCATGATCCGCCAGGGCGTGGCCAATCCGAACAAGATCCGCGAACGGCTGGAGCAGATCATCCCCAACACCTATGGCTACATGATTCCGCGCGATCTGCACTACCTGCGGGTGCGCGCGCAGAAAAAGGGGGATCGCAGTGTCGGCTGGTTTGGCGCGATGCTTGGAACCGCGCTCGACATCAAGCCGCTGCTGCGCGGCTATCGCAACGAAACCGGGCCGGTGGCCAAGCTGCGGCACTTCGACGACGCAGCGGAGAGGCTGTTCGGTTACGTCACCCGCCGCATCGAACAGGGGTTGATGACGCCCACGCTTGCGATCAGCTACGGCGGCGAACTCGCCGAAGTGCACAAGCTTTCTGGTTATGCCGCGATGATCAATGTCTGTCGGCGCAAGGGTGTGGAGGTTTTCGAGAGCATCATGAGTATCACCGGCGGGATCAACGTCGGCGAGGGTGCGCTCGCCATCGCATTTGCTGCCGAGGAACACGAACTGGATCTGTGAGCACAGGGCCGGCACCGCTTAAGCTATGCGCCCGTCATTGATCTCACGGAGCGTGCATGAGCATTACCCGTCTTGCCATTCTCGGTGCCACGGGACGCATGGGGCGTGCGGTGATCCAGGCTGTGGCCGCAACCCCGGCGGTGACACTCGGCGCTGCGTTAGAGCGCGCCGGCCACACCGAGATGGGGCGCGATGCCGGTACGCTGGCCGGTGTCGGCGAGCTCGGGGTACCGATCGCTGCAGACCTGCGCGCCGGCCTCGATGCCTGTGATGTATTGATCGACTTCACGCGACCGGAAGCCACCCTGTCCGCGCTGCCGCTGTGTGTGGCCGCCGGCACGGGCATGGTCATCGGCACCACTGGTTTCGATGCGGCCCAAAAGGCGCAGATCGAAGCGGCGGCGCGGCGGATTCCCATTTGTCTGTCCGCCAATTTCAGCATCGGGGTGACCGTCTGCCTGAAGCTGCTCGAGGATGCCGCGCGGGTGCTTGGGTCTGATTTCGATATCGAAATCGTCGAGGCACACCACCGCCATAAAGTCGATGCACCTTCGGGTACGGCACTGGCGATGGGGGAAGCAATTGCGCGCGGTGCCGGACTCAGGCTCGAGGAAGCCGCCGTCTATGCCCGTCAGGGGCATACAGGTCCGCGTCCGGCGGGCGCGATCGGATTTGCGACAGTGCGTGGCGGCGACGTGATCGGCGATCACACGGTGATGTTTCTGGGCGAAGGTGAGCGCGTGGAGATCACGCACAAGGCCTCGAGCCGCCAGAATTTCGCCCGCGGCGCCGTGCGCGCCGCTGCCTGGATCCATGGCCGCGCGCCAGGCTTGTACTCGATGCGCGACGTCTTGGGTCTCTGATGACGGCAGTGAGCATCCGTCCGGCACGGCCGCAGGATGTACCGACGATCCTCGCCTTGATTCGTGCGCTGGCCGAGTACGAAAAGTTGTTGCACGAAGTCACAGCCACTGAAGCAGCCCTGCATGCGGGCTTGTTCGGTCCGCGCCCGCATGCCGAGGCGGTGCTGGCCTGGGATGGCGACGAGGCGGCCGGGTTTGCGCTCTACTTTCACAGTTTCTCGACTTTCCTCGCCCGGCCAGGGATTTATCTCGAAGACTTGTTTGTGCGTCCTGAATACCGCGGTCGTGGAATCGGCAAGGCCCTGCTCGCAGAAGTCGCGCGGGTTGCGGTGGCGCGTGGATGCGGGCGCCTGGAGTGGGCCGTGCTCGATTGGAATGCACCGGCAATCGCGTTCTACCGCAGATTCGGCGCGCAGGCGCTTGCAGACTGGACCGTTCACCGCATCAGCGGACCGGCGCTCCATACACTGGCAGCCCAGGCGCGGCCGCGCTAGAACAGACGGCGATAGCGACGTTTCTTGAGGAGAGAACGATGGGCATCCTGCACACAGCCAGCGCGGTTTCCGTCGCCGCAGTCTTGTCGCAGACGCTGTCGCAGATGCCCCCTGCGAGCCCGGATACGCGCGATCTGCAGGCGCTGATCAACGCCGTGCAGCCGCACGTGATCGAGCATCGACGGCATCTGCACGCACACCCCGAGTTGTCCAATCGCGAATTCGCAACGGCGGCTTACATTGCCGAACAGCTGCGTGCACTGGGTGTGCCGGTCGAGACGGGGATTGCGCGCACAGGCGTCGTCGGTGTGATCAAGGGCGCTCGTCCAGGTCCTGTGATCGCGTTGCGCGCCGATATGGATGCGCTGCCGGTTACCGAACAAACCGATGTGCCGTTCCGGTCCACCGTGCGTACAACTTACGATGGCAAGGAAGTCGGCGTCATGCATGCGTGCGGGCACGATGGCCACATGGCCATTCTGCTCGGCGTCGCCGAGGTGCTCATGCAGCAGCGGGACATCCTGCCGGGCACGGTCAAGCTCATTTTCCAGCCCGCCGAGGAGGGTCCACCTCCCGGAGAGGAGGGTGGTGCCGCACAAATGATCCGTGAGGGCGTGCTGCGCAACGATCCGCAACCAGAGGCGATTTTTGGCTTGCATTTGTTGTCGCAATTCGAAGTCGGCCGGGTCGGTTACCGTTCCGGCGGCATCATGGCCAGTGCCGACGATCTGCGCATCGTGGTCCGCGGCAAGCAAACCCATGGCGCCGCCCCTTGGCTGGGTATCGATCCAATCGTCGCAGCGGCGCAAATCGTACTCGGTCTGCAGACGATCCCGAGCCGTCAAACCGAGGCGACCAAGGCGCCGGTGATCGTTTCCATCGGCAAGATCGAGGGTGGGGTACGTGACAACATCATCCCGGATCGGGTTGAGATGAAAGGCACCTTGCGTGCCCTCGACGAAAACATGCGTCAGGATTTGCATGCACGCGTGCAACGCACTGCCGAGAAGATCGCCGAGGCTTCCAGCGCAAGCGCCGAGGTGTTCATCGCGGAACGTCACGCCTATCCGGTCACCTACAACGATCCCGCATTGATGGCGCGCATGCTGCCGGGGCTGCGTCAAGCCTTCGGCGATGCCTTGTTCGAAGCCCAGCCGATTCTCGGAGCCGAGGATTTTTCATTCTTCCAGCGCGAGATCCCGGGCTTGTATTTCTTTGTCGGCATCCGGCCGCCACACATTCCGCCGGATGAGTTCCCGGCCAATCACTCACCGCATTTCACGATGGACGAACACGCACTGGCAACCGGCATGCGGCTGTTCCTGCATCTGGTGTGGGACTATCTGGACGGGAGGCGCGAACCTTGACTCGATCGCCGATCCCACACAAAGGGCGTGGCGCCACGATCAATCCGCAAGGGCGCTTCGAAACCCTGCGTCGCGAGCCCATCGATGACGGATGGGGCAGGACGCTGCGCTCGGATCATCCACCCATGGATGGCCAGGCCGATCTCTCCGACGAGGACGTCGCGGAATCGATGGAAGCCGCACGCGAGCTGCCGACCCAGCTTTTCATCGACCATGCGCGTACGATCATCACGCGCAACGTATCGCCCGACATCCCGTTCCGCCAGTCGATCAACCCCTATCGTGGCTGCGAGCACGGCTGCGTCTACTGCTACGCCCGGCCTGCGCACGCTTATCTCGATCTTTCACCGGGACTCGATTTCGAGACCAAGCTGTTTTACAAGCCCGATGCCGCGCGTTTGCTCGAGGCAGAGCTGCGCAAACCGGGCTACCGTCCGCAATGGATCGCGCTCGGTGCCAACACCGATCCATGGCAGCCGGTGGAACGCCGGCTCGGAATCACACGCGGCATCCTCGAGGTCCTGGCCCGTTTCCGTCACCCCGTCGGGATCGTCACCAAAGGCGCGGTTCTGATCGAGCGTGACATCGATTTGCTCGCGGACATGGCGCGCGATGATCTCGTCATGGTCGCGATCTCGGTGACGACCCTGGATCCCGCGCTCAAACGCACGCTGGAACCGCGCGCCTCGGCGCCGGCGACACGGCTGCGTGTGATGCGCAAGCTCGCCGATGCCGGCGTGCCGGTGATGGTGATGTTTTCGCCGGTGATCCCTTTCGTCAACGATGCCGAACTCGAGCGCGTGCTCGAAGCCGCATACGATGCCGGGGCACGCCATGCGGCTTATGTGATGCTGCGTCTGCCGCACGAAGTAAAGGAGCTGTTCCGGGCCTGGCTCGATGTACATCTGCCCCTGAAGGCCGCGCACGTCATGAGCCTGGTGACGCAGATGCGCGGTGGCAAGGACTACGACAGCGCTTTCGGCACGCGTATGCGCGGGGAGGGAGCTTACGCCGATGTCATCGCCCAGCGCTTCCGCACCGCGTGCAAGCGGCTGGGGCTCAATGCGCAGCCGATGCCGGTACTTTCCACGGCGCATTTCCGTGTGCCGCCGGGCGCCGGAGACCAGATCGAGCTGCCACTATGACCGCGACGAGATACCCAGGCCCGGCGCGCGGCGCGATCTTGGCCGCATGGACGATGCGGCAGCGCAGCGATATAATGCCGACCTAATCCTGCGGGGGCATAAAGCCCCCGTTTTGCTGAAGAAGCGAGCCTCTCGGCAAAACACCGTAACTTTCGATGGGACCGGCCCGCGCGCCTTGCAGGGTCGATCCTCATGCAACGACCGGATTAGAAACGATACCCATGCCAGACCTCAAACCGGCCCTGCTCGTACTCGCAGATGGTTCCATATTCAACGGTGTTTCCATCGGCGCAGAAGGACAGACAGTCGGGGAAGTGGTCTTCAACACCGCGATGACCGGGTATCAGGAGATCCTCACCGACCCCTCGTACCGCGGGCAAATCGTCACGCTGACGTATCCGCACATCGGCAACGTCGGAGTCAATGCCGAAGACGCCGAGTCCGACCGGGTCCACATTGCCGGTCTGGTGTTGCGGGAAGTACCGCGGCGGCCGAGCAATTTCCGCTCGACACAAGATTTCCGCGATTACCTGCGAGCCAACAAGGTGGTTGCCATCGCCGGTGTCGACACTCGCCGGCTGACCCGTATCCTGCGCGATAAAGGCGCACAAAATGGCTGCATCGTCGCCGGCAGCCGCATCTCGGGAAAAAAAGCCCTGTCGGCCGCGCAGCGCCACCCCGGACTCAAGGGCGCCGACCTGGCGCAGGTCGTCTCCACTGACGCGGCTTACACCTGGACCCGCGGTAGCTGGACGCTCGCAGCCAACCGGGAAACAGAGCGACCGGGTGGGCGCTACCATGTCGTCGTCTATGATTTTGGCGTCAAGCGCAACATCCTGCGCATGCTCGTCGACCGCGACTGCCGCGTCACCGTCGTGCCGGCAAGGACTCCCGTTGCCGAGGTGCTTGCGCTCAAACCCGACGGGGTGCTGCTCTCCAACGGCCCTGGCGATCCCGAGCCCTGCACTTATGCCATCGAGGCCGCGCGGGCCTTAATACAAAAAAAGCTGCCTTTGTTCGGAATTTGTCTGGGACATCAAATCCTGGGGCTGGCTGTCGGCGCCAAGACGCTGAAAATGAAATTCGGCCACCATGGCGCAAACCATCCGGTGCAGGATCTCGAAAGCGGGCGCGTGATGATCACGAGCCAGAATCACGGCTTTGCCGTCGACGAATCGACCTTGCCGGCGCATGTGAAGGTCACGCATCGCTCGCTGTTCGATGGTTCGAACCAAGGCTTGCGTGTGCTCGATGCACCAGCTTTCAGCTTCCAGGGCCATCCGGAAGCCAGCCCCGGTCCTCACGATGTCGGTGAGCTGTTCGACCGTTTCGTGCGGCTGATGGCCGGCGGTAACTGACCATGTGCGGTGCCAGTACCCTCGCCACCGGGGTATCGGGCGGTGACCGTGGGGTACCGCCTTCATTCGAATGGGCCGTTCATGCTGCGCACGGCACTCCGACGTGGCGTGCAGGCCGCGTTTCCCACTTCAATGCCCGGCCGGCAGTTGTCGCCGGCGGATGATCCGATCCATGCCCAAGCGTAACGACATCCACAGCATTCTCATCATCGGTGCGGGCCCCATCGTCATCGGCCAGGCCTGCGAGTTCGATTACTCGGGAGCCCAGGCCTGCAAGGCTCTGCGTCAGGAAGGGTATCGCGTCATCCTGGTCAATTCGAATCCCGCGACGATCATGACCGACCCGGAAATGGCCGATGCCACGTACATCGAGCCGATCCGCTGGCAGGCGATCAAGAAAATCATCGAGAAGGAGCGGCCTGACGCACTGCTGCCGACGATGGGCGGGCAGACCGCGCTCAACTGCGCCCTCGACCTGGTCAGGCACGGCGTTCTGGAGAAATACGGTGTCGAGCTGATCGGCGCCAAGGCCGAGGCGATCGACATCGCCGAGGACCGTCAGAAATTCCGCGATGCAATGACCGAGATCGGTCTGGGCTGTGCCCGTTCCGGCATCGCCCACACCCTGGAGGAGGCGCGCAGAATTCAGGCGGAAATCGGTTTCCCGGTGATCATCCGGCCAAGTTTTACGCTCGGCGGGACGGGCGGCGGCGTTGCGTACAACGTCGATGAGTTCGAGGAAATCGTCGCGCGCGGGCTCGATCTGTCGCCAACCACTGAAGTGCTGATCGAGGAATCCCTGCTCGGCTGGAAAGAGTACGAGATGGAGGTTGTCCGCGACCGCAAGGACAATTGCATCATCGTCTGCTCGATCGAAAACTTCGATCCCATGGGCGTGCACACCGGCGATTCGATCACCGTTGCGCCGGCGCAAACCCTCACCGACAAGGAATATCAGATCATGCGCGACGCGAGTCTTGCGGTGTTGCGCAGGATCGGCGTCGATACCGGCGGCTCCAACGTGCAGTTCGCGATCAACCCCAAAGACGGGCGCATGATCGTGATCGAGATGAATCCGCGCGTATCGCGCAGCTCGGCGCTGGCGTCCAAGGCCACGGGTTTTCCGATTGCCAAGATCGCTGCCAAGCTCGCCGTCGGGTACACCCTCGACGAACTCAAGAACGACATCACCGGGGGGCGAACCCCGGCTTCGTTCGAACCCAGCATCGATTACGTCGTCGTCAAGATTCCGCGCTTTACTTTCGAGAAATTCCCGCAGGCCGATTCACGACTGACGACGCAGATGAAGTCGGTCGGCGAGGTGATGGCGATCGGCCGCAATTTCCAGGAGGCCCTGCACAAGGCGATGCGCGGGCTCGAGGTCGGATCCGAGGGTTTCGAGTCGCAGGTCCCCGATTTTTCGCAGGAGTCGATCAATCGCATCCGGACTGAACTGGCGATTCCGCGCGCCAAGCGGCTGTGGTACATCGGGGATGCCTTCCGTGCCGGCATGAGCATCGACGAAGTCCATCAGCTTTCGAAAATCGATCCGTGGTTCCTCGAACAAATCGAGGAACTGATCGCCGCCGAGCGGCAGCTTGCCGGTCAGAAACTGAGTGCACTCGATGCCGAGCTCTTGCGCCGCTACAAGCGGCTCGGATTTTCCGATGCGCGGCTCGCAAGACTCATGGGCGTCAAAGAGGACTCGGTGCGCCGTCTGCGGCACAAGCTCGGCATCCGCCCGGTTTACAAGCGCGTCGATACCTGCGCCGCCGAGTTCCCGACGTCCACCGCCTATCTGTACTCCTCCTACGACGAGGAATGCGAGGCCGCGCCCTCGAACCGCGAGAAGATCGTCATCCTGGGCGGCGGTCCGAACCGCATCGGGCAGGGCATCGAGTTCGATTACTGCTGCGTGCACGCCGCATTGGCCCTGCGCGAGGATGGTTACGAAACCATCATGGTCAACTGCAATCCGGAGACCGTCTCGACCGATTACGACACCTCGGACCGCCTGTATTTCGAGCCGCTGACATTCGAGGATGTGATGGAAATCATCGACCTCGAAAAACCCAAGGGCGTGATCGTCCAATTCGGCGGACAGACGCCGCTGAAGCTGGCGCGGCGACTCGAGGCGGCGGGGGCGCCGATCATCGGGACCACGCCCGATGCCATCGATCTCGCCGAAGATCGCGGACGGTTCCAGAAACTGATCGACGATCTTGGTCTGCTGCAGCCGCCCAATGGCACTGCGACGTCAGAGAAGCAGGCGCTCGCGGTTGCCCGCCGGATCGGCTATCCCCTGGTCGTGCGGCCGTCCTATGTGCTCGGCGGCCGCGCGATGGAAATCGTCTACGACGACCCCGATCTGCTGCGTTACATGCGCGAGGCGGTCCAGGTGTCCAATGATTCGCCGGTGCTGCTCGACCGCTTCCTCAATGACGCGATCGAGGTCGATGTCGATGCACTGGCGGACGGGCAGGACGTTGTCATCGGCGGAATCATGGAACACATCGAGGAGGCGGGCGTGCATTCCGGCGATTCGGCGTGTTCGCTACCGGCGCATTCCCTGCCCAAGAAGGTCCAGGACGAAATCCGCCGCCAGGTGGTCAAGCTGGCCAAGGCCTTGAACGTCGTTGGATTGATGAACACCCAGTTCGCCGTGCAGGAGGGCCGGGTGTATCTGCTCGAAGTCAATCCTCGTGCCTCGCGCACGGCACCCTTCGTCTCCAAGGCCACGGGACGGCCGCTCGCCAAGATTGCGGCGCGCTGCATGGTCGGGCAGACGCTCAAAGCGCAGAACGTGACCAAGGAGATCCTGCCTCCGTACTACTCGGTCAAGGAATCGGTCTTTCCGTTCAACAAATTCCCCGGCGTCGATCCCCTGCTGGGGCCGGAGATGCGCTCGACCGGGGAGGTCATGGGCACGGGCATCCACTTTGGCGAGGCCTTCCACAAGGCGATTCTCGCTGCCGGCATGAACATCCCCCGCGAAGGCACGGCGTTCATCTCGGTGCGCGACCAGGACAAGAAAAAAGCCGTGGAGCTCGCCCGCATCCTCGCGGCCAAGGGGTTCAGGATCATCGCCACCCACGGCACCGCCGCGGCGATTCTGAAAGCCGGCATTCCCTGCCAGGGCGTGAACAAAGTCAAGGAAGGGCGGCCCCACTGTGTCGATATGATCAAGAACGGGGAGATCCACTTCATCGCAAACACCACCGAGGGCAAGCAATCGATCGAGGAATCGCGCTCGATCCGCGCCTCGGCCATCCAGAACAAAGTCTGTTATTTCACGACCATGGCCGGCGCGCTCGCCGCCGCGGCGGCGATGGATCATCTCGATCGCCTGGACGTCAACCGCCTGCAGAGCTTGCACGCCTCGATCCAGTAAGTACCATTACCGCATTCATCCGATTTTTTTGCCTGCCGTGGTGCGCGGCGGGCCTTGTTTTTGCCCGAAGATTGCCATGAACAAGATTCCAATGACGGCCCGCGGCGCCGAAAAGCTGCGCGAAGAACTCCGGTACCGCAAAAGCGAGCTGCGCCCGAAAATCATCGCGGCCATCGAGGAAGCGCGTAAACAGGGCGATCTGCGTGAAAACGCCGAATACCATGCCGCACGCGAGCAGCATGGGTTCAACGAGGGGCGTATCCAGGAGATCGAGGCCAAACTCAGCGCCGCCCAGATCATCGACGTCACCCAGATGGCCGCAACTGGCAAGGTCATTTTCGGCGTCACCGTCGATCTGGCCGACGCCGATTCCGGCGAGGAGCTGCGCTACCAGATCGTCGGTGAGGACGAAGCCGACGCCAAAAGCGGGTTGTTGTCGGTCAATTCGCCGATCGCCCGTGCCTTGATCGGCAAGTGCGAGGGCGACATCGTCCGGGTGACGACGCCGGCCGGCGCACGGGAGCTTGAAATCCTCAAAGTGCACCACATATGACCGGAGAATCGGGAGTCGGGAATCGCCGTCCGTGCATCCTGCCCTGAATCGTACGCGCGTTCCACGTTCCCGTCCGTCATGAGTCAGAAACGTCGTCCCAGTTCGGCCCGCTGGCTGGCGGAGCATGAAGCCGATCCCTACGTGCACGAAGCGCGGCGGCTCGGATTGCGTTCGCGCGCGGCCTTCAAGCTCAAGGAGATCCAGGAGCGGGATCGCATTCTCAAACCCGGCCAGATCGTCGTCGATCTCGGCGCCGCCCCCGGAGGCTGGAGCCAGGTGGCGCGGCCACTGCTGGGCAGCCGCGGCCAGTTGTTCGCGCTCGACATTCTGCCGTTTGAGCCGATTCCCGGGGTGGACATCATCATCGGCGATTTCCGCGAGGATGCCGTACTGCATCAGCTCGAAGCCCGTGTCGGTGACCAGATGGTCGATCTCGTCATGAGCGACATGGCGCCCAACATCAGCGGCGTGGACGCCGCTGATCAGGCGGCGAGCATGTATCTGTGCGAACTGGCCTTTGAATTCGCCAAGGCGCATCTGAAACCGCGCGGCACGCTGCTGGTCAAAGCCTTTCAGGGCGATGGTTTTGATGCCTACCTCGGATCCCTGCGGGAGGCGTTCGAAAACGTCGCGATCCGCAAGCCGAAAGCCTCCCGTCCGCGCAGTCGCGAGGTTTATCTGCTGGCGCGCAACTTTCATGCGGTGTAGTGTTCTGATCATGCGGCCCGCCGGATCGAGGCGGGTCCCCGACTGTGAGGAATTCCATTGAACGATCTGGCCAAAAATCTGCTGCTCTGGGTGGTGATCCTCGTCGTCCTGATGAGCGTTTTCCAGAGCTTTTCGTCCCGCTCACGGGCCCAGCCGGAGCTGGCCTATTCCGAATTCATGGCCCAGGTCGAGCAGGGCAATGTCGCCGAGGTCACGATCAACGGCCCGGTGATCCGCGGTGAACTCAAGGGCGGATCGCGCTTCGTCACGATCAGCCCGGAGACGGACAACCGCGCCATGATCGGCACATTGCTCGACAACAAAGTCAAATTCAGTGGCGAGCTGCCCAAGGAGACCCCGTGGATCCTGCAGCTGCTGTTCAACGCCTTCCCGATCCTGCTGTTGATCGCGGTCTGGGTCTATTTCATGCGGCAGATGCAGGCCGGAGGCGGGGGGCGCGGCGCGCTGTCGTTCGGCAAGAGCCGTGCCCGCATGCTCAATGCGGATCAAGTGAAAATCACCTTCAACGACGTCGCCGGCTGCGAGGAAGCCAAGCAGGAAGTCGCCGAGCTGGTGGATTTCCTCAAGGATCCCGGCAAATTCCAGAGACTGGGCGGCAAGATCCCGCGGGGCGTGCTGATGGTCGGTCCCCCGGGTACCGGCAAGACCCTGCTGGCCAAAGCCATTGCGGGCGAGGCAGGCGTGCCTTTCTTCACGATTTCGGGCTCTGATTTCGTCGAAATGTTCGTCGGCGTGGGTGCTTCGCGCGTGCGCGACATGTTCGAACAGGCCAAGAAGCATGCGCCATGCATCATTTTCATCGACGAAATCGACGCCGTCGGCCGCCATCGCGGGGCTGGCTTGGGCGGCGGTCACGATGAGCGCGAGCAGACACTGAACCAGTTGCTGGTCGAGATGGATGGTTTCGAGGGCAACGAGGGCGTGATCGTCATTGCCGCGACCAACCGCCCGGACGTGCTCGACCCCGCGCTGCTGCGTCCGGGCCGCTTCGATCGACAAGTGGTCGTCCCCCTGCCGGACGTGCGCGGCCGCGAGCAAATCCTCCGGGTCCATATCCGCTCGGTGCCGCTGGCCGACAACGTCAAGCCGGAAATCATCGCGCGCGCAACGCCGGGCTTCTCCGGCGCCGATCTGGCCAATCTCGTCAATGAGGCCGCCTTGTTCGCGGCACGCGCCAACAAGCGTCTGGTCGATCAGGACGATTTCGAGCGCGCCAAGGACAAGATCATGATGGGGACCGAGCGCCGCTCCATGGTCATGTCCGAAGACGAAAAACGGCTGACCGCCTACCATGAGGCGGGCCACGCGATCGTGGGCTTGTCGGTGCCGGAGCACGATCCGGTCTATAAGGTCACGATCATTCCCCGTGGCCGTGCCTTGGGAGTGACCATGTTTCTACCCGAGGAAGATCGCTACAGCTATACCAAACAGCGGCTGAACTCACAGATCTGCTCGCTGTTCGGCGGACGCCTCGCCGAGGAAATCATCTTTGGCCCCGACCGGGTTACCACCGGCGCCAGCAACGACATCGAGCGCGCCACCGAGATTGCCCGCAACATGGTCACCAAGTGGGGGCTGTCCGAACGCCTGGGCCCGCTGTCGTACTCCGAGGACAGCGGCGAGGTCTTCCTGGGCAAGTCGGTGACCCAGACCAAGCACGTCTCCGACGATACCGCGCACGCGATCGACGAAGAGGTCCGCAAGATCATCGAGAGCAATTATGCGCGTGCGAAGAAGATCCTCGAGGACAACCTCGATAAGTTGCATGCAATGGCCGAGGCGCTGATCAAATACGAAACGATCGATGCCGAGCAGATCCGCCGGATCATGGCTGGCCAGGATCCAGGTCCGCCGGAGAGCTGGAACGACACCCAGGATGCCGGAGACGCGGGCGGTTCCCCCAAGGCCGCGGCCGAGCCGTCCGCCAAACCGGGCGTGCCTCCCAAGCCGGCGAGCCAGACCTAACCGGGTGGCCGTTTCTCTGGATTGAAGGGGTCGGATGATCCCGGTTCTGCGCTTCCTTGCAGCGTGCAGCTCGTTCTCCCCAAGCGGGTTTTGGATCTGAGCACGCCTTGTGTCATGGGCGTGCTCAACGTCACGCCCGATTCGTTCTCGGACGGTGGTCGCCATACCGACTGCGCGGTGGCCGTGGCGCACGCCCTGTCCATGGTCGAGGAAGGGGCCGCCATCATCGATGTCGGCGGTGAATCGACTCGCCCGGGTGCGACGCCTGTGAGCGAGCAGGAGGAACTCGATCGGGTGATTCCGGTGATCGAGGCATTGCGCGCACGTACCGACGCGGTGATTTCGATCGACACGATGAAACCTGCGGTGATGCGCGCCGCCTGTGCGGCTGGTGCAGAGCTGATCAACGACGTGATGGCGCTGCGGATGCCCGGTGCGCTCGATGCCGCTGTCGCAACGGGGGCCGCGATCTGCTTGATGCACATGCAAGGCGATCCCCAAACGATGCAAGCGGCACCGCATTACGATGATGTCGTCCAGGAAGTTTCCGACTTTCTCGCGGAACGGATGGCCTGCTGTGTGCGGAACGGGATCGCAGCAGAGCGCATCGTGTTGGATCCCGGCATCGGATTTGGCAAGAGTCTGGAGCACAATCTGACCTTGCTGGCGAATCTCGACCGGCTCGCCGTACATGGGCGCCCTTTACTGGTCGGTGTCTCCCGTAAATCGATGTTCGGTGCGCTGCTGGGCCGTTCCGTGGATCAGCGGCTGCCCGGCAGCCTGGCCGCGGCGGCGTTTGCGGTGAGCCAGGGCGCGGTTATAGTGCGCGCCCACGATGTCGCGGCCACCGTCGATGCGGTGCGCACCGCACATGCCCTCAAGATGAGGAGAGCGGCAACTTGAGTCGCAAATATTTCGGAACGGATGGGGTGAGAGGACGCGTCGGCACACCGCCGATGACCCCGGATTTCGCCCTCAAGCTCGGCTGGGCCGCGGGGCGTGTCCTCGGCGCGGGGACGAACCAGGCCCGCGTTGTCATCGGCAAGGACACGCGCCGCTCTGGGTATCTGTTCGAATCGGCACTTGAGGCAGGTTTTGCTGCTGCCGGCGTGGAATCGGACCTGTTGGGACCATTGCCGACGCCGGGGGTCGCTTATCTGACCCGGGCGCTGCGTGCGCGCGCCGGCGTGGTCATTTCCGCCTCGCACAATCCGCATCACGACAATGGCGTAAAGTTTTTCGGGCCGGACGGCTGCAAGCTCAGCGACGAGATCGAACTCGAAATCGAGGCGATGCTCGAACAGCCCATGACCTGTGTCGAACCCGACCGGCTCGGGCGCGCCAAGCGACTCACGGATGGTCCCGGGCGCTACATCGAATTCTGCAAGAGCAGTTTTGGCGAACGCAGCCTCGCGGGTTTGCGCATCGTGCTCGATTGCGCCAATGGCGCCGCCTATAAGGTCGGTCCGGCCGTATTCCAGGAACTGGATGCCGACGTCACCGTGATCGGCAATCAGCCCGACGGTCTCAACATCAACCTCGAATGTGGATCGACTCACCTGGCATCGCTGCAGCGCGCAGTCGTCGAGACCGGAGCCGATCTGGGCATTGCGCTCGATGGTGACGCCGACCGCTGCCTGATGGTCGATGCGCAGGGCAATGAAGTCGACGGCGACCAAATTCTCTACATCATCGCCCGCCTGCGGCAGGCCACTGGCGGTCTGTCGGGTCCGGTTGTCGGCACCTTGATGTCGAATCTGGGGCTTGAGCATGCCCTGCGTGCCCTGGGCATCGCATTCGTTCGCGCCAAAGTCGGCGATCGCTATGTCATGGAGACGCTGCGCGCCTGTGGCGGCATACTCGGCGGGGAAACCTCCGGACATACGATCTGCCTGGACAAGACCACCACAGGAGATGGCATCGTCACCGCGCTGCAAGTGCTGTCCGCGCTGCTGCGCGAGAATCGCAGCCTGGCGGAACTGGCCTGCGCCATGCCGAAGTATCCGCAGGTGTTGATCAACGTGCCGGTGTCGGCTGCAGCGGCCGCCATCCTGGAGACTCCGCAGGTCGTCGCTGCGCAGGCCGATGTGCGTGCGCGTCTGGCCGGACGCGGCCGCATTCTGTTGCGCCCCTCCGGCACCGAACCGCTGATCCGTGTCATGGTAGAAGCCGAAGATCCGGCCGAAACGCGGCAGATGGCCGAATATCTGGCCGAACGCGTGCGTGATGCCTGTTCGTGAACCGCCCAAGCAAGGAGTGACAATGGCCCGACGCGCACTGGTGGCCGGCAACTGGAAGATGAATGGGTCGCGCGACAGCAATGCCAGCCTGATCCACGACATCGTGCTCGATGTACGCAAATACCCCGATATCGACGTGCTGGTCTGCCCGCCAGCGATTTATCTCGAATCGGTTGGACGCCAGCTCGAAGGCAGCCCGGTCCAGCTGGGGGGGCAGAATCTATGCGAGCAGGAAAAGCCGGGCGCTTTCACCGGCGAGATCCATGGCGGCATGCTGCGGGACGTCGGGTGTTCCCATGTCATCGTCGGGCATTCCGAGCGACGCGCCCTTTACGGCGAGGGTGACGACCGGGTCGCAGCAAAATTCCGCACGGCGCAGATCTGCGGCCTGATCCCGATTCTCTGTGTCGGCGAGTCGCTTGCGGAACGCGAAAATGGACAGACCGAATCGGTACTCGCGCGGCAGTTGCAGGCCGTGCTCGATCGGTGCGGCATCGAAGCGTTCAGACGGGCAGTCATCGCGTATGAGCCGGTGTGGGCCATCGGCACGGGCCGCACGGCGACTCCCGAGCAAGCCCAGCAGGCCCACGCATTCCTGCGTGACAGACTCGCCCGATCAGATGCTAAAATTGCAAGCTCAGTCCGCATTCTCTACGGCGGCAGCGTCAAGGCCGAAAATGCGGGAGCTTTGTTTGGCTGTCCCGACGTCGACGGTGGCCTCATTGGCGGCGCGTCGCTGAAATCAGTGGAATTCATGGCGATCTGCGCAGCTGCGCAGGCGCGGAGCAAGTGAGCACGGCATGTATACGGTTCTGGTCATCGTCCAGGTTCTCGTCGCGGTTGCATTGATCGGTCTGATCCTGCTACAGCACGGCAAAGGCGCGGATGCGGGTGCCGCTTTCGGTAGCGGAGCTTCGGGCACCGTTTTCGGTGCGCGCGGATCGGCCAATTTCCTGTCGCGCACGACCGCTTGGCTGGCCACCGTGTTCTTTGCGGTGAGCCTGGCGCTGGCTTACCTGGTGCATGGAGAGCGCAAGACGGATTCGGTCGTCGATCGGCTGCAGGCGCCGGCCAGCGCAGAGTCTGCAAAAGAACAGCCACAGGATCCGCCGGCGCAGACGACGAACGACTCCGAACCGGCTCCGGTCGTTCCAGAATAAAACTCGAGACAAAACCCGAGACAAAACCTGTTCCCGGCGCTACACTTCGCGCCCCTGCGATGCCCACGTGGTGGAATTGGTAGACACGCTACCTTGAGGTGGTAGTGGCGAAAGCCGTGGGAGTTCGAGTCTCTCCGTGGGCACCATTCGCAGGATCGGGAACTGGGTTGGCCGGCCACAATCCGGGCCGTTGTGTGCCGGTCGGAAGTCGCAGGGCCGGTGTGTTTTTCTTGCTTCGAATCGGAGCGAAAGTTATACTGGTCGTCCTCTGGTGCGGGGTGGAGCAGTCTGGCAGCTCGTCGGGCTCATAACCCGAAGGTCGCAGGTTCAAATCCTGCCCCCGCTACCAAAACCGCTGGCTTGAAAAGGGCCCCTCGAGGGCCTTTTTTGTTGGTACAACAGGAGCAGGTCGCCTCGGATGACCGTTTTGCGTGAACGCTTGCAGCAATTGCTCGAGCCGGTGGTCGAGGCCATCGGCTACGAACTCGTGCTGCTGGAATTCAGTCCCAGCAGCAAGAGCGCGTTGCTGCGCCTGTATATCGACGCGCCAGGCGGCATCACGATCGACGATTGCGAACGCGTCAGCAAAGAAGTCTCCGGCGTCCTCGACGTCGAAGATCCGATCAGCAGCGCTTACCGACTCGAGGTGTCGTCTCCGGGGCTCGATCGACCTCTGGTCAAGCCGGCCCATTTCGAGCGGTTCGTCAACGAGCAGGCGCGTATCCAGTTGATCGCCCCACGTGAGGGCCGCCGGCGTTTCGTCGGCTGGATTCGCGGATTTGCAAACGGCGCGGTGCGTCTGGAGACATCGGAAGGCATGGTCGAGATTCCCCTTGCGGACATCGACCGTGCTCGGCTGGTTCCGGAATACGATCGAGAGTAAAGGTTATGAACAAAAACATCCTGGTGATGGTGGATGTCGTGTCCAATGAAAAGGGCGTGGACAAGGCGCTCATCTTCGAGGCGCTGGAGGCTGCACTCGCATCCGCGGCCAAGGAGCGGTATGGCGATGAGGCCGACCTGCGCGTCGTCATCGATCGTGAAACCGGCGATTACGAAACCTTCCGCCGCTGGACCGTTCTGGAGGATGACAGCGAGGAGTTCGAATACCCCGAACGTCAGATCAAGCTGTCGTATGCCCGCAAGGAGAATCCGGACGTAAAGCCCGGCGATGTCATCGAACGCAAAGTCGAGTCGGTCGATTTTGGCCGCATCGGGGCACAAAAGGCCAAGCAAGTCATTGTCCAGAAAGTCCGCGAGGCAGAGCGCGCTCAGGTTGTCGAAGCATACCGCGATCGCGTTGGCGAGCTGATCACCGGGCAAGTCAAACGCATCGAACGTGGAAACGTCATCGTGGATCTGGGCGGCAATGCCGAAGCGGTGATCCTGCGCGATCAGCTGATTCCGCGAGAACAGATCCGCCCCGGTGACCGTATCCGCGGCTATCTCTACGAAGTCAGTCCGCAGGCGCGGGGCCCGCAATTGTTCCTGTCGCGCACCTCGCCGAAGTTTCTGATGGAGCTGTTCAAGCTCGAGGTCCCGGAGATCGCCCAGGGACTGATCGAACTCAAGGGTGCTGCACGTGATCCGGGACTGCGCGCGAAGATTGCGGTACAGGCCAAGGACAAGCGCATCGACCCGGTCGGCGCCTGCGTGGGCATGCGTGGCTCGCGTGTGCAGAGCGTCTCCAACGAGCTTGCGGGTGAGCGCATCGATATCGTCCCGTGGGATGAGAATATCGCGCAGTTTGTCATCAACGCGATGGCGCCGGCCGAGGTCGAAACGATCATCGTCGACGAAGAATCGCACTCGATGACGATCGGCGTTGCCGAGGAGAAACTTGCGCAGGCGATCGGCCGCGGAGGCCAGAACGTCCGTCTGGCCTCCGAACTCACGGGCTGGGTGCTCAACGTCATGACCACCGCTGAGGCGGAGTCCAAAAAAGAGGAGGAGAACCAGTCGGTCCTCCGCAATTTCATGGAATGGCTCGACGTCGATGAGGAAGTCGCGGGCATTCTCGTCCAGGAGGGCTTCACCACGCTCGAAGAGATTGCCTATGTGCCGGCGCAGGAGCTGATGCAGATCGAAGAGTTCGACGAGGGCATCGTCGAGGAACTGCGTAACCGTGCGCGCGACGTTCTGCTGACCAAGGCGATCGCCAAGGCCGAGCAGCGCGCCCACGCGCAGCCCGCAGAAGATCTTCTGACGCTCGATGGCATGGATGAAGATACGGCCTATCAACTCGCGGAAGCCGGCGTCAGCACCTGCGAGTCCCTAGCAGACCTTGCCACCGATGAGCTGCTCGAGCTGCTGCCCGATCTCGGTGAGGCGCGCGCATCGGCGCTGATCATGGCAGCGCGTGCCAAGGCTTACGCATAGGTACCGCGCGGCCGACTATCAGGAAAGATCATATGTCGACAACGGTAACCGTACAGGATTTCGCCAAAGAGCTGGGACGGCCGGTCGAAGAACTGCTGATGCAGCTCAAGGAGGCCGGAGTGGCCGTCGCCAAGGCCGACTCTGTGATCACTGCGGATGACAAAGTCGCATTGCTGAGCTATTTGCAGCAGAAAACCCGTGGCATAGCGGTCTCCAGCGAACCGCGGCGGATCACGCTCAAGCGGCGCGAAACCACCGAGCTCAAGCTCGGCGGTGGCCGGGGTACGCCAGCCAAGACGGTCAGTATCGAAGTGCGCAAGAAGCGCACATACGTCAAACGCGAAGATGTCCCGGAACCCGTCGATCTAGAAACGCAGCGTCAGGCCGAGGAAGCTGCCGCGCGGGAGCAAGCCGAGCGCGAGGCTGCGGCACGTGCGGCTGCAGAGGCCGAAGCTCGGCGGCACCAGGAAGAGCTCGAGCGCAAACTGCGTGAGGAAGAAGAGGCTCGCCGGCGCAAAGAAGAGCAGGCGGCTGAGCAGCGCGCGCGCGAAGAGCATCAGCGACGGCTCAAGGAAGATCCGCTTTACCGCGCGAAGTGGGAAGCCGAACAGGCGCGCAAGCGTGCCGCCGAAAATCTGCGCCGTGCCGCCGAGGCGGCGAAAGCACTTGCCGCGCAGGCAGCTACGCCTGCCAGCACTGCTACGCCAGCAGCGAGCGCCGCCGCTCCCAAGAAAGCCTCGCCCGATCGTGCCGTCCGCGATCGCCTGGCAGAGCGTCAGCACCGCGCCGAACTTCATCTTTCCGAGGACAAGGCCGGTCGTCGTGAAAAGAAGGCGAAGAAACCGTCCGGCCGCGTACGCGTCGAAAATGTCCACGTCTTCGAAAAGCCGGTTGCACCGATCGTGCGCGAGGTCGAGGTTCCGGAGGCGATCACCGTCGGCGAACTCGCCAACCGCATGGCGGTCAAGGCCACCGAATTGATCAAGGTCATGATGAAAAACGGCATCATGGCCACGATCAACCAGACGCTGGATCAGGACACGGCTGCGCTGATGGTCGAAGAAATGGGCCACAAGGCGCGGATCGTCAAGGCCACCGACGTCGAGGAGCGCCTGGAGCTTGCAGTTAGCGGCGAGCATCACGACGTCGAGCAAAAACCGCGGCCGCCTGTGGTCACGATCATGGGACATGTCGACCACGGCAAGACGTCCTTGCTCGATTACATCCGCAAGACCAAAGTCGCCGCCAGCGAGGCCGGTGGTATCACCCAGCATATCGGTGCTTATCATGTCCAAACGCCCAAGGGCATCGTCACTTTTCTCGATACACCGGGGCACGCGGCTTTCACACGCATGCGTGCCCGTGGTGCGCAAATCACCGATATCGTCGTTCTCGTCGTTGCGGCTGACGATGGCGTGATGCCGCAGACACGCGAGGCGATTCAGCACGCAAGGGCGGCAAAGGCGCCGATCGTTGTGGCGATCACCAAGATCGACAAGCCGGAAGCCGATATCGACCGTGTCAAAACCGAGCTGGCCAAGGAGGAAATCATCCCGGAAGATTGGGGTGGTGATGTCCAGTGTATCGGCGTGTCGGCCTACACCGGCGAAGGTATCGATGACTTGCTCGATGCCATTCTCGTGCAGGCGGAAATCCTGGAGCTCAAGGCGCCCGTCGATACGCTCGCGCGTGGTGCGATTCTCGAATCCTCGATCGAGAAAGGCCGCGGTCCGGTGGCGACGGTGCTGGTGCGCTCGGGCACGCTCAAGCAGGGCGATGTCGTGTTGTCGGGCCCGCACTTCGGGCGCGTGCGCGCGATGTTCGACGAGAACGGCCGCCCCGTGAAGCAAGCCGGCCCGTCGATCCCCGTGCAAATCCTGGGTCTGTCGGGAGCGCCTGATGCCGGTGACGAGGTCGTCGTGGTCGCCGACGAGCGCAGCGCGCGCGAGCTGGCGCAGCTGCGTGAGCAGAAATTGCGCGAGCAGAAGATGGCGCAATCGCAGGTGCTGCGCATGGATCAGGTCTTCGCCAAGATGGGCGAGGGCGAAACCAAGCAGCTCAATCTGATGATCAAGGCCGATGTGCAAGGCTCCGCCGAAGCCATCGCCGATGCGCTGCGCAAGATGCCCAGCGAGGAAGTCAAGATCAATGTGCTGTCATCGACCATCGGCGGCATCAGCGAGTCCGATGTCGATCTGGCGCTGGCATCCAAGGCAACGATCATCGGGTTCAATGTCCGTGCCGATGCCGGTGCGCGCAAGCGCATCCAGGAAACCGGCGTCGATGTCCGCTATTACTCGATCATCTACGACATCCTCGATGATGTGCGGGATGCCGTATCCGGTTTGCTGGGAACGGAGGTGCGCGAGCAGATTGTCGGCATCGCGCAGGTGCGCGAGGTGTTCCGCAGCTCCAAATTCGGCAATATCGCCGGCTGCCTGGTCATCGAGGGTTCAGTGCAGCGCAATCTGCCGATTCGCGTGCTGCGCAACAACACGGTCATCTACGAAGGTGTGCTCGAGTCGCTGCGGCGCTTCAAAGACGATGTGCAGAAGGTCGAGGCTGGCACGGAATGCGGCATCGGCGTCAAGGACTACAACGATGTCAAGGTGGGCGATCAGATCGAATGCTTCCAGCGCATCGAGGTTCGGCGCACGGTCCCGGTCGCGGCCTGAAGCGGCATGAGCGCGTCTGCACGTTGATGCAATGAGGGAGTATCCGCGCAAACTGAGGCTTAACGCGCAGTTGCAGGCCGAGCTTGCCGTGCTCATCCGCGACGAATTGTCCGACCCCCGCGTCGCCGGCGTCACGGTCACGGCGGTCGACGTATCGCCTGATCTGCGCAATGCCCGCGTCAGCGTCAGCCTGCTTGGCGACGATGCGCGCCTGGCCGAAGCCGTCGAGGGCCTGAATCACGCCGCTGGTAGATTGCGTCACGGCCTGGGTCGGCGCTTGAGTCTGCGCTATATCCCGCAGCTACAGTTTCTCGCGGATGTCGGAATGCGCGATGGCGATCGCCTGCATGCACTCATCCGCGACGCGGTGCGGCGCGATGCGCAACGGCGTAATCCGCCCGAAAGCTAAAGTTCTCTGCACGATTCTGCACAACGATGAATAAAACCCGGCGCCCGCGCCGTGCGGTGAGCGGCATCTTATTGCTCGACAAACCGCCGGGGTTGAGCTCCAATGCTGCACTGCAGCACGTCAAGCGCCTGTACCAGGCGGATAAAGCCGGCCACACCGGCAGCCTCGATCCATTGGCCACCGGCGTATTGCCGATTTGTCTCGGGGAGGCCACCAAACTCTCGGGCGTGTTGCTCGATGCAGACAAGTGCTATCGCGCACGGGCCCGGCTGGGCGCGCGCACCAGTACTGGCGATCTCGAGGGTGAGATTGTCGAAACCTCGCGGCAACCGGTCGATCGCGCCGCTTTACTGGCGGTGTTGCCGCGTTTCCGCGGCACGATCCGACAGGTTCCGCCGATGTATTCGGCCCTCAAGCATGAAGGGCAGCGTCTCTATGCGCTGGCTCGCCAGGGGGTCGAGGTAGAACGTGCGCCGCGGGAAGTGACGATTCACACCCTCGAGCTCGAGGATTTCAGCGGCGATGGCTTTGTTCTGTTCATCCGTTGTTCCAAGGGCACTTACATCCGCACGTTGGTCGAGGACATCGCCCGCGCGGCAGGGCAGTGTGCGCATCTGATCGCGCTGCGGCGCACGGCGGTGACGCCGTTCGACGACGACCGGCCGGTGACCTTGGAAATGCTCGAAGCGACCGCTCGGACTGGAGGGCTTGCGGCACTAGACCAGTTGCTGCTGGACCCCGCAGCCGGTGTGCGGCACTGGCCGCAGATTCGGATCGATGCCGTGCGGGCCAGCTATCTGGCGCAAGGACAGGCCGTTCGTGTGGCGGGCATCGTGCGCAACAGCCGTCTTGCGGTTCTCGATGAGGCCGGCCGGCTGCTCGGACTGGCCGAGACCACCGATGAGGGTATGGTGGCACCACGCCGCTGGCTGCGGCCAGTCCACGGCGCCTTGTGATCAGTTTGTGGAAAAAGTTAATATATTAGACTTTGTAATGACAGACGAATATTCGAGCATTTCGGAGTTGGCAGCAATGACTGTGACGGCAGAGCGCAAAGCGGAAGTGATCAAGAAGTTTGCCCGCGGCAGTAACGATACCGGTTCGCCGGAAGTGCAGGTGGCCTTGCTCACCGAGCGTATCAATGCGCTCACCCCCCATTTCGAGCGGCACAAGAAAGACAATCACTCTCGGCGCGGTTTGCTGAAAATGGTCAACCAGCGCCGCCAGATGCTCGATTATCTCAAGCGCAAAGACGAGCAGCGCTACACCAAGCTCATTGCCGAGCTCGGCCTGCGCCGCTGATCGGCCATCACGCAGCGGTGTACACGGGAAGACCCTCAGTGATACCACAGGGTTCACTGGGGTCTTTCGCTTTGAACCGCCATCTGCGCCACGGCACACGCCAGCGGATTTTCGCTGTCACCGCGGCTGGCCGCGAGTAAACACCCCATCCATCCAGGTGCGGCGCCGTACACGCAGTTCGCGTCGCCGCCCCCAGAACGAGTGAGATACCAGTATGGGTATTCCAGCCACACCGGCAACCCCGATCCGCAAGACATTCCAGTACGGCAACCGCAAGGTCACGTTCGAAACCGGCGCGATCGCGCGCCAGGCGACCGCCGCGGTCATGGTGACGATGGATGAGACCGTCGTGCTCGTCACCGTCGTTGCCAAGAAAGACGCCAAGCCCGAGCAGGACTTCTTCCCGCTCACGGTTGATTACATGGAGAAGTTCTACGCCGGCGGGCGCGTACCCGGCGGCTTTTTCAAGCGCGAAGGGCGGCCCACCGAGAAAGAGACGCTCACTTCACGCCTGATCGACCGTCCGATCCGCCCGCTGTTCCCGGACGGTTTTTACAACGAAGTGCAAATCGTCGCGACGGTGATGTCGCTCAACCCCGAAGTCGATGGCGACATCCCGGCGATGCTCGGCGCCTCAGCGGCGCTCGCCCTCTCGGGCGTGCCGTTCATGGGGCCGATCGGCGCCGCCAAGGTCGGATACAAGAACGGTCACTATATCCTCAATCCAACCGAGAGCGAGCTTGAAACCTCGGAGCTCGATCTCGTCGTTGCGGGCACCGAGAACGCCGTGTTGATGGTCGAATCCGAGGCCAAGATGCTGCCGGAGCCCGTCATGCTCGGCGCCGTCATGTTCGGCCATGAGCAGATGCAGGCTGCGATCCAGGCGATCAAGGAATTCGCCGCCGAGGCCGGCAAGCCGAAATGGGAGTGGAAAGCGCCGGATCGCAGCGCGGTCAAGGCCTTCGTCGCGGCTTACGAAAGCGCCATCGCAGAGGCTTACACGATCACCGAGAAACAGGCGCGCTATGCCCGTCTCGGCGAGATTCGCGCGCAGGCCATCGCCGCACGTCCCGCCGATGCGCCATTCACCGAGAATCAGCTCAAGGCCGAACTGCACGAACTCGAAGCCAAGGTCGTCCGCAACCGCATCCTCGACGGACATCCGCGCATCGATGGCCGCGACCGCACGACGGTCCGCCCGCTCGCGATGTCCACCGGCACGTTGCCGCGTGCTCATGGCTCGGCGCTGTTCACACGCGGGGAGACGCAGGTCATCGCGGTGACAACCCTGGGTACCGGCAAGGATTACCAGATCATCGACGCCATCGACGGCGAGTGGCATGAGCATTTCCTCTTCCATTACAACTTCCCGCCGTACTGTGTCGGTGAGACCGGTCGCCTCAATGCACCCAAGCGGCGTGAGATCGGTCATGGCCGTCTGGCCAAGCGCGGCGTCGCCGCGGTGATGCCCGATCTTGAAAAGGAATTCCCGTACGTCGTGCGCGTGGTCTCGGAAGTCACCGAATCCAACGGTTCCTCTTCGATGGCCTCGGTCTGTGGTGCCTGTCTCGCACTGATGGACGCAGGCGTTCCGCTCAAGGCGCCGGTCGCCGGCGTCGCGATGGGGCTGATTCTCGAGGGCGATCGCTGGGCCGTGCTCACGGATATCCTCGGCGACGAGGATCACCTCGGCGACATGGATTTCAAGGTCGCGGGTACCGAGGACGGCGTCACCGCGCTGCAGATGGATATCAAGGTCGCTGGTATCACCGCCGAAATCATGGCGCAGGCCTTGACGCAGGCCAAAGCCGCGCGCTTGCACATCCTCGCGCAGATGAAACAAGTCCTGCCCAAGCCGCGCGAGCAGCTATCGCCGTTTGCCCCACGCATCACGACCATCAAGATCAATCCCGACAAAATCCGTGAAGTCATCGGCAAGGGCGGCGCGACGATCCAGTCGATCACCAAGGAAACAGGGACGACGATCGATATCGAAGATGACGGCACCATCAAGATCGCTGCCGTCGATGGCAGGGCCGCAGAAGCGGCGATCGCCCGGATCATGGCCCTCACGCGCGAGGTCGAAGTAGGCGCGGTCTATGAAGGCAAGGTGGCCAAGATCATGGATTTCGGCGCTTTCGTCACGATCGCTCCGGGCAAGGACGGGCTCGTCCACATCTCACAACTCGCCGACAAGCGTGTTGAGAAAGTCGAGGATGTGGTCAAGGAAGGCCAGACCGTGAAAGTCAAAGTCCTGGAAGTCAGCCGCGATGGCAAGATCCGCCTGTCGATGAAGGCGGTGGACATCGGCATCGGGGGCTGAAGCACCGCGGCGATGCGCCACTGGTTGAAGATGGCCGGATTCTGCGTCAGAATTCGGCCCATTCCTGAATGATGGTGCACCGACGTTTTCCCGCCGAGCGTCGGTTTTGCCTTTATGGGGAGATCGGGGGGCTGCGCAGCGATGCGCGGGCAAAAAAAGAACCCCCGGTAAGACCGGTGGCAAGGTGCGAGAAAGGCGCGGGGGCCTTTCTGGAGGAGACTGATTGGACCCGGTCACGCCACCCGGCATGGCCGGGTTTTTTGTGTCCGTGTCATGTTGCGGTGCAGTATAAGCTTGACTGACGGTGTTGTCAAGATGCAGACCCGTCAAAAAAATTAAATTAGACAATAATTTATATTGATCGAATCGCGTTTCGTGACGCAGTCGTCATCAATTCCGGCGGCATTGCCGTCGCCACGTCAGTCGCGGGCGGGCGGTCTGGGCGGGCCATCCTCGATACCCGCACGTCGCTTGATCGATTTGGCCTTCGAGGAAAGATTGCGCAGGAACTCGGCCCGCACCGAGCGCCAGATGGGAACCTGGCGTTCGGCCAGTTCCTTGAGCGCCTGGATCGGTTGCTGCGCCTGGCCGAGCAGTTCCCTGAGCTGGTCGGCAAAGTGATGCTGCTGTTCCTGGAACAACTGTGCCGACAGTTCCAGGTAGCGGCCGATGCTGTTCTGCATCGGATCGCCGTAATAGCGGATGATGAAGCGCAGCAAGTCCGTGGTGAAAATAGGATTGCCGCCTTCCTCCTGCTCGGCGATCACCTGCAACAGGATGCTGCGCGTGATGTCCTCGTGCGTGCGCTTGTCTTCGACGCGGAAAGGAATGTTCTGCAACACCAGCTGACGGATCTCTTCCAGCGTGATGTAGCGGCTGATGTGGGTATCGTACAGACGCCGGTTCGGGTACTTCTTGATGATGCGTGGTTCGGACATAAGACCTTCATTCGACTGGTTTGTTGCAGTGCGGTTGCTGCAGGGCATCATGCCAGACCGTCGGCAGGTGCATCTACTGTGATGCGCGTTTGGGCGGGCACGCGGGACGCCTCCCAGTGCGCCAGCCCCCAGCGCAAGAGTTCGGCGGCTGGTGCCGCGCGCAAAGCCGATGGCGGGGATTGGCCCAGCCAGTCGAGGCAGCGCCAGAGGTTCTCCCCGGCGGTGCTGGATACCAGCGGCTGCGCGCGGTTTTGTTTGGACAGCTTGCGGCCGTCAATGCCGGCGAGAACCGGCAGATGGCGATATGCCGGGCGCCGTAACTGCAAGGCATCCATGATGACGAGCTGCTGGAACGTCGAGCCGAGCAGATCGGCGCCGCGCACCACTTCAGTGATGCCCTGCGCGTGTTCATCAATGGCGCAGGCGAGCTGATATCCCGGCACACCGTCGCGCCGAAGCACTACGAAATCGCCGACGTCCCTGTCCAGGCAGCGCGTCTGCTCGCCCTGCCAGCCATCGACGAATGCTATCTCGCCGTCGCCGACCCGCAGGCGCAGCGCATGGCCCGGTTCGGGAAGCGCGCGGATGCGGCAGGTGCCGGGGTACACCGGCCCATCGGGACCGGGACGGGCCGTCACCGCCAGTTGCTGGCGTGTGCAGCGGCAGGCGTACACACCGCCGAGCCTACGCAGTCGTTCGAGCGCATCGGCATATTCGTCCAGGTGCCGGCTCTGATAGCGCGGGCTCTCATCCCACACCAAGGCGTGGGTTTCCAGTTGCCGCAAGATGACACTGTCCATTCCGGGAAGGCAGCGTTCCTGATCGAGATCATCGATGCGCAGCAGCCAGCATCCGCCATGCCTGCGCGCCTGCAGCCAGCTCGCCAGTGCCGTCAATAGTGAGCCTAAGTGCAAGGGACCGCTCGGAGTGGGCGCAAAACGGCCGCGATAGCGGCAGGGATCGATCATGGCGCGTGCCGCGGATCACAGATTCGGGAGCATCTCATGCTACATTAACTTCAGCATGCAACCCGCTGAACCACAGTCGGATGGATTCTGAACAAGCACTCGGCGCGCAGTCTCTGGATCGGGTCTCATGACCCTGCGCGCCGTTTTGTTCGACGTCGACGGCACGCTTGCCGACACTGAGGCCTTGGGCCACCGGCCTGCGTACAACCGCGCATTCCGTAAACTCGGTTTGCCTGTGCGCTGGGGACCGAAATTGTATCGCCGCCTGCTCAAGCTGCCGGGGGGGCGCGAACGCTTGCGGTATTACATCGAACACTACGCTCCGGATCTCGGCTCACAGGCAGCCGAGGCCGCTGCCGACCTCGATGCCTGGGTTGCCAAGGTACACGAACTCAAATCCAAGTACTTTCGCCGGCGCATGCGCCAGGGCCGCGTGCCGTTGCGACCGGGTATCGCGCGCCTGATGCGCGAAGCGCGCGCGCACGGACTTCAGCTTGCGATCGTCACCAACGCCAGTCTCAAGACACTCAAGCCCGTTCTCAAGTACTGCATGGGACCCGAGCTCGCCGCCGAGATCGATGTCATCGCCAGCGGCGAAGAAGTGGCGCACAAGAAACCGGCGCCAGATCTGTACCGCCTGGCCCTGCGTCGTCTCGGGGTCGCACCACATGAATGCGTCGCCCTGGAGGACTCCGAAATAGGGCTTGAAGCCGCTGCCGCGGCGGGCATTCCCGCCGTCATCACGGTCAATCGCGATACGCTGGAGCAGGATTTCCGTGAGGCCGCGCTGGTGCTGTCGAGCCTGGGCGAGCCTGGTGCGCCGGCGCGCGCCTTGCGCGGGAAGCTGGAAGGTCCGCAGTGGGTCACGATCGCCCATCTACAAGACATCGCCGAACGGGCTGCGCGTGAGCACGCACACGCCGCGTAAGCCGGCCGATTCGAGGGTAGCGCATATACTTTCGCGCGCATCGACGCAGGGGAGTTTGCATGCGACGCTGGAACGGATGGGGCGATGAAGCCGATCATTTCGCGCTGAGCGAGGACGCGCAGGCGTTCCTGACCGAACGCCTGGGGCCCTCCCGGCCACCGCGTGATGCCACGTTGGAGCAGGCGCTGCAGACCGTTCCCGACAGCCGCCTGCCGGCCGGTACGCCTTTCCAGACCGATGTCCGCGTGCGCTTGCTGCACGCGCGCGGGCAGAGCTTTCCTGACTGGCTGGCGATGCGCAGCGGCCAGCTCGGTCCTTATGCCGATGGCGTGGCGCTGCCGACCAGTCACGACGAAGCGGCGCAGGCGCTGGCCGTTGCCCGGCGCGTCGGGGCTCTGGTCGTGCCTTATGGCGGTGGAACCAGCGTCGTCGGTCATCTCAGCGTGCCGGTGAGCGACCGCCCCGTCGTCAATATCTCGCTGGAGCGCATGAATCGCTTGCTGGCCGTCGATGAACGCTCGCTGCTCGCGACCTTGGGCGCTGGCACGCCAGGCCCGCAGATCGAAGCCCAGCTACGGCCTCATGGTTTTCTGCTCGGTCACTTTCCACAGTCTTACGAATACTCCACCGTCGGGGGCTGGGTGGTAACCCGTTCCTCCGGTCAGCAATCGCTGCGCTATGGGCGCATCGAGCAGATGTTCGCAGCCGGGCGTGTAATCACACCGCGCGGTGAGCTGCGTGTGGGCGGTGTTCCCGCCTCGTCCGCCGGCCCTGATCTGCGTGAGCTGATTCTCGGCTCCGAAGGTCGTCTGGGCCTGTTGACCGAAGTCACCGTGCGCGTGCGCCGGATCCCTGCCGTCGAGGATTTCCACGGTGTGTTTTTCCCAAACTGGGATGTGGCGATCGAGGCCGTGCGGGCGATGGTGCAGGCCGATCTGCCGCTGTCGATGTTGCGTTTGTCCAACGAGGTCGAAACCGAAACCCAGTTGCGCCTGGCCGGTCATCCCGAACGGGTGCGCTGGCTACAGCGCTATCTGGGCATGCGCGGTATTCAGCGCGGCCAATGCATGCTGATGATGGGCATCACCGGGTCCGCGGTCGAGGTACGACGTACGCGGCGCGATGCACTGGCGATTGCCAAGCGCTTCCGGGGTGTGCATGTCGGCAAGACGCTGGGCAAGAGCTGGGCGAAAAACCGGTTCCGCGGGCCTTTGCTGCGCAACTCGCTGTGGGAACTCGGCTATGCCGTCGACACGGTGGAAACCGCCGTCAACTGGCCTAAGGTCACAGCCCTGATGCGCGGTATCGAACAGGCCGCCCGGGAGGCGCTCGCCACCGATAATGAGCGCGTACATGCGTTCACGCATTTGTCGCATATGTACCGCCAGGGGTGCAGCATTTATTCGACCTTCGTCTGGCGCGCGGCCGGTGACCCCGCTGCCGACCTGGAGCGCTGGCGTCGATTGAAGACGCGTGTGAGCGAAACCATCGTCGCGCATGGCGGTACGATCAGCCACCAGCACGGAGTCGGCCTCGACCACGCGCCCTACTTGCCGGCAGAAAAGGGCGCGCTGGGCATGGACTTGATCCGCGCCGCTGCCCGCGAACTGGATCCCGACCAGATGATGAATCCGGGTAAGCTGTTCGCATGAGCACGACGACTCGGACCGGCTTTGCCGTCGTTTACCAGTGGCGCCTCAAGCCCGGCATGGAGGAGCAGTTTCGCCAGGCCTGGGAAGAGCTGACCGCGATCCTGCTGGCGACCCGCGGTGCACGCGGATCGCGTCTGCATCGCACCGATAACGGCCATTTCGTCGCTTATGCGCAGTGGCCGGATCAACAGACCTGGGAGCGCTCCTGCGCGTTGCATGAGCTGGATGAGAAATTGTCCCGGCGCATGCTCGAGGCCGTCGAGGAAACCTGGTCGCCGATGCTGCTGACGACCGTCAGCGATTGCCTGATTCCCGAACACGCCCGGCACGACCGGCCCGATGACACCACGCACTGAGCTGGGCGCGCTGGCACGCCGCTACGATCTGGTCATCGTCGGCGGCGGTATCACCGGCGCTGGTATTCTGCGCGAGGCAGTGCGCAGCGGCGCGCGCGTGCTGCTGGTCGAGGCAGCGGATTTTGCATCGGGTACGTCTTCGGCCTCGTCCAAGCTCGTCCACGGCGGTCTGCGCTACCTGAAGAACGGGCAATGGCGCCTGACGCTCGAATCCGTGCGTGAGCGCCAGCGGCTGCTCGAGGAGGCACCGGGCCTGGTCGATCCACAGCCGTTTCTGATGCCGATCTACGCGGATCGCAAGCCAGGTCGCTGGCTGATGCAAATCGGTCTTCGCATCTACGACGCGATGGCGGGGGTTCGCCGCTCTCACTGGATGACGCGTGAGGCTCTGCTCGCCGCCGAGCCATGCCTGGACGAGCGGCATCTGCTCGGCGCGATGGCCTACGAAGATGCGCGCACCGACGATGCGCGTCTGGTCTTGCGGCTGATCTTCGAGGCGGTTGCCGAAGGTGCAACAGCACTCAACTACGTCCGCGCCGAACTGTGCCAGACATCCGGCCGCGTTCGCGGTGTGCGCCTGCACGACGAAATTCGCGGAACGGTGCGCGAAATCGACGCAGAACTCGTGATCAATGCAACCGGCGCCTGGGCGGGACAATTGCCCGGAGCCCCAGACGGGGCACCGCGGCTGCGCCCGTTGCGCGGTAGCCATCTGGTCTTGCCGCTGCAGCGGCTGCCGCTGCGCCATGCCGTGTCCTGGCTGCATCCGC
Organism: Fontimonas thermophila; assembly: GCF_900113085.1. GTDB lineage: Bacteria > Pseudomonadota > Gammaproteobacteria > Nevskiales > Nevskiaceae > Solimonas > Solimonas thermophila. The sequence continues at coordinate 297,924 of NZ_FOOC01000002.1, forward strand.
AGGATGGGCGTCCGGTCTTCGCCTACCCTTGGGAGGGCGCGGTCGTCTACGGCACCACCGATTTGGATCACCGTGAGGATTTGGCCGCTTTGCGCATCACGTCCGCCGAGCTCGACTACTTGCTTGCCGGACTCTCTCGGCAGTTTCCGCGGCTGCGCATCACGGCAGCCGACGCATTGAGTACCTATGCCGGCGTGCGCCCGGTCATCGATAGCGGCAAGGCCAATCCATCCGCCGAATCGCGTGAGTCCGCGCTGTGGAGTAGCCCGGGTCTGGTCGGCATCACCGGCGGCAAGCTGACGACATTCCGCACGACTGCGCGCGAGGTGCTGCGTGCGGCGGCCAGACAACTGCCGCAGCTTGCGCCGGGTGCGGACCGTCCAGTGTTCACCTCGGCCATGGTCCCGGCCACCCAGCAACGTCTCTACGGTCGTCTTGGCATTGCAGCCGCAGGCGCCTTCCTGCAGGAGATCCCTGGCGATGAACTGCAGCCCGTCGGCGATACACCCTATAGCTGGGGTGAGCTGCGCTGGGCCGCGCGCCACGAAGCGGTGGTGCATCTCGATGACCTGTTGTTGCGGCGCACGCGGTTGGGACTGGTCAGCGCGCATGGCGGCGAGGCCTGGCTGATGCGCATTCTCGACATCTGCCGCGAAGAGCTTGGCTGGGATGCCGACCGGTGCACCGCTGAGGCTCAGCGGTATCGCGCGCTGTGGCGCGCCCGCCATGCGCCGCCGGCATGATCGGGCGGAAAGAAAAGCCATGCACGCGGCGGCACGCATCCTCAGCATCGACGTCGGAACCCAGAGCGCGCGTGCGATCGTGTTCGACGCATCCGGCCAGCTCCTCGGCAAAGCGCAACGGGTGTTCGACCCGGCCTATGTCGCGCCTCAGCCAGGCTGGGCGGAACAGGATCCGGCGATGTACTGGAATGCGGTCGTCGAATGCTGCCAGTCGCTGTGGCGCGATACCGGGATCCGGCCTCATCAGATCACTGCACTGACGCTCACGACACAACGTGCGACGATGGTCTGTGTCGATCAGGCCGGGTGCATCCTGCGCCCGGCCATCGTCTGGCTCGACCAGCGGCGGTGCACCGCACCGCCGCCGTTGCCGATGTTCTGGCGTGCGGCTTTTCATGTCGTCGGGGCAACGCCATTGATCGCCCATCTGCAGCGCGAGGCTGAAGCCAACTGGCTGGCCCAGCACGAGCCAGCACTGTGGCAGAAAACTGCCCGTTTTTTGTTTCTGTCTGGCTGGCTTAGTCACCGGCTGGTCGGCGATTACGTCGATTCCACTGGGTGCCAGGTTGGCTTCGTGCCTTTCGATTACAGGCGTCTGGACTGGGCACGGCCGGGCGATTTCCGGTGGCACGCGCTGGCGGTGCGCCGCGAACAACTGCCGCGCCTGGTGCGTCCCGGCGAACGCCTGGGCACGCTCACCGCAACGGCCGCCGACGCGCTGGGTCTGCCCATGGGCATCCCAGTGATTGCCGCGGCCGCAGACAAGGCATGCGAGGTGCTGGGCTGCGGCGTGCTCGCCCCCGACGCGGCCCAGCTCAGTTTTGGAACCACCGCGACGATCAACACGACGCAGACGCGTTACGTGGAAGTGCAGCGCCTGCTGCCACCGTACCCGGCCGCCGTTCCTGGTGCCTGGAACACCGAAATCCAGATTTACCGGGGCTTTTGGATGGTGTCCTGGTTCAAGCGCGAGTTCGCACACCGTGAGCAAACGCTCGCGGCCCAGCGTGGGATCGCGCCCGAGCAATTGTTCGACGAACTGGTCCGCAGCGTGCCGCCGGGATCGATGGGTTTGATGCTGCAACCCTACTGGTCGCCGGGCGTGCGCGATCCGGGTCCGGAAGCCAAGGGTGCGGTGATCGGCTTTGGTGACGTGCACACCCGCGCGCACTTCTACCGCGCCATCCTCGAGGGACTGGTCTATGGCCTGCGCAGCGGACGCGAGCAGATCGAGCGGCGCATCGGCCGACGCATCACACGGCTATGCGTCGCTGGCGGCGGATCGCAGTCGGATGTTGCGATGCAGATCACTGCCGATGTCTTCAATCTGCCGGCGGACCGCCCGCAGGTCTATGAAACTTCCGCGCTGGGCGCGGCGATCAACGCCGCCGTGGGTCTGGGCCTATATCCGGACTATGCAACGGCGATTCGCGCCATGACCCGCATCGAACGACGGTTCGAACCCGATCCGGGAGCGGTGCGCCTGTATGACGCACTGTATCGCGAGGTCTACCAGCACATGTACCGCCAGCTCAAGCCGCTCTACACGCGCATCCGCGCCATTACCGGCTATCCGCCGTGAGATTGGCCGTGACCGGGGCTCGCCTGCGGCAGGGTGAAGGTCAAGGCGTCTGTCCCTGACCCGTCGGATCGACGTGCCAGGCGGGCGGCGGCAACGTACCGGTCCAGCCCGGCCGCCGGTATTCGGCGCTCACGTGGGTATAAATCCCGCCGCGCACATTGAACACGGCAGTCAGGCGCATGAAGCGCGGCTGTGTCGCGGCGACGAGATCGTCGAGGATGCGGTTGGTCACCGCCTCGTGGAAAGCCCCCTCGTTGCGGAACGACCAGACATAAAGCTTGAGCGATTTGAGCTCAACGCAAGCCTGGTCGGCCACGTACTCGAGATAAAGCGTGCCGAAGTCCGGCTGGCCCGTCTTGGGGCATAGACAGGTGAACTCCGGAATCCGCATACGGATCGCATAGTCGCGCTGCGGAGCGGGGTTGGGGAAGGTTTCCAGCGTTTTGCTCGGCTGGGTGGACATACGTGCCGGAATCGGATTCTGGTGGGAGGATGGCCCCGTCCGCTGGACGGCTGGCGCTCATAATTTACACTACGCCGCTTCGTGGCCCGGAAAAGGCCCTCCATGAACTACGCCCCTGCAGGGGCGAACGAATCCCAAACCGCATGCGACTTTCTGGCATCAAACTGGCCGGCTTTAAGTCTTTCGTCGATCCGACCTATCTGCCCTTGCCGGCCAATCTGACCGGCATCGTCGGGCCGAATGGCTGTGGCAAATCCAACATCATCGATGCTGTGCGCTGGGTGCTGGGTGAGACCAGCATGAAGAATCTGCGCTCCTCCGACAGCGAGGATGTGATCTTCAACGGCTCCAAGACGCGCAAGCCCGTGGGGCGGGCATCCGTCGAACTTTTGTTCGACAACAGCGACGGCACCATCGGCGGCCCTTATGCGGCGTATGCGGAAATCTCCGTGCGCAGGGAACTGATCCGGGATGGAGGCTCGCAGTATTACTTGAACGGCGCCAAATGCCTCAAGCGCGATGTCACCGATCTGTTCCTGGGTACCGGACTCGGCGGCAAGAATCAGTACGCCATCATCGAGCAGGGTATGGTCTCGCGCATGATCGAGGCCAAGCCCGAGGAGCTGCGGCAATGGCTGGAAGAGGCTGCCGGTATTTCCCGCTACAAGGACCGCCGACGCGAGACCGAATCGCGGATCCGGCAAACCCGTGAGAACCTCGCGCGCCTGAACGATCTGCGCACCGAGATCCAGCAGCGTCTCGACGTTCTGAGCAAGCAGGCCGCCAACGCCGAGAAATACAAGGAGTACAAGGCGCAGGAACGCCAGCTACGGGCCGAGATCCTGGCATTGCGCCTGCGCCAGATCGAAGGCCAGTGCAAAGGGCTGGAGAACGAGATCGGCACGCTCGATGCGGCGCTGGAACAGGCGCGGCAGAAAGCCCATCGGGCGGCCGAGGCGCGCATCGCAGCCGAGATCGAAAGCCGTGCGCAAGGCCATCGGTTGAACGAAGAGCAAAGCAAGGTCTACGAGGCCGAAGCCAGCCTGGCACGGCGCGAGCAGAACCTGCAGCATGCGCGCGAACTCAAGCAGATCAAGACGCGCGAACTCGACCAGATCGCGCGTCAGCTCGCCGAACTCGATGCGCGTCAGATGCGCGAACAGCAGCGGCTGGAAGAAGCCCTGCGCCAGCTCGAGGCGCTGGAGCGCCAGATCGAAGCCGCAGAAGCCGCGGAAGCCGAGGCGCAGTCGCAGCTCCTCGCGGCCGAGGAAGAGGCCCAGGACGAACAGCGGCGCTGGGACGATTTCGTCCACGATGCCGAAACACCATTGACGCAGACCGAAGCGGAGAAGGTGCGCGTCCAGCAACTCGAACGCGCACGTTTCCAGAACGAGGAGCGTCACCGACGGCTGCAGTCCGAGCATGCAGCGCTCAACATCGAACCCATCCGCGCGAGCCTCGCCGAGACCGACGCCGAACTGGCGGCCCTGCAGGATGAGTTGGCCACCGCCGAGGGCCGACTGGCGGCGGTCGATGCCGAACTCCAGCATCTGCGCGACGAAGGGGCGGCCGCCGAGGCGGCCTTGCACGAGGCACGTCAGGCCTTGCAATCGGCGCGCGGCCGTGTGGCCTCACTGGAAATTCTCCAGCAGGCGGCTCTGCGCGAGGACGATCCGGAACTGAACCAGTGGTTGCGCAGCCACCAGCTCGCCGAATGCCCGCGCCTGGCGCAGGCGCTGCAGGTCGACGATGGTTGGGAGACCGCAGTCGAGCACGTGCTCGAAGATGTCCTGCAGGCTCCGCTGGTGCCGGCCTTCGCGCAACGTCTGCACGAGTTCGGCGATGCGCCCAAATCCGGCATCACGCTGCTGTCCGATGAGAGCGCACGCGGAACCGAGGGTCTGGCGGCTCATGTCGGGGGACCGCGCGCGGTGATCGAATGGCTCAAGGGCATTCGTACGGCCGAGTCGATCGAGCAGGCCGAGCGCATCATTCCGATGCTGGATGTCGGTGAATCGGTGATCACGCGCGAGGGTATCTGGTGCGGGCGCCATTTCCGCCGTCATCCGAGGCGCGGAGATGATCGCGCCGGTGTCATCGCCCGCAGCCAGCTCCTCAAGCAGCTCAAGGTCCAGGTCGAGGAACAGCAACGCCTGGTGCTCGAACGCGAGCGCGTGCTCGGCGAACTGCGCACACGCATTCATGCCACCGAGCAGGAACGCCGCGACTTATCATCGAAATTCGACCAGCTACGCCACCGTCAGGCGCAAAAGCTCGCATTCCGCCAGGCGCAGGCCGTGCGACTGGAGCAGACGCAGGCGCGGGCCGCTGCCCTGGAACAGGAACTCAGGGCATTGACGCAGGCCCATCAGCAGCTATCCCAGGAGCTCGAAGAAGCACGCTCGCGACTGGTCTCGCTGGAGCGGATCGCGCAAGAACTGCGCGACCGGCGCGCGCAGATGCAGCAAACCTTGCAGCGCAAGCGCGATCTCGTCAGCCGTGCACGCTTGGCGCTGGCTCAGGCACAGCAGGCCCGCAACCAACTCCAGGTCCAGTTGGCCGGGCGTCGCAGTGCCGCTGCCGCGCTGGAACAGACGATCCGCGATATCCAGACGAGCCGGGAAACCCTGCAGGCCCGGCGCAGCGAGGAGGAGCGCCATGCCGCCGATCTCGACGCGCCGCTCGCAACGCAGGCGGCGGAAGTGGAGGCTGCGCGCGAGTCGGTACAGGCAGCGCGCGAGCGGCTGCGGGCGGTGCGCGAACAGGTCGATGCGGCAGAGGCGGCCTTGCAGGCGGCCATCGAGGCCGCACGCAGCGCGGAGATCGAAAAAGAGGCCGCACAGGAGCAGGCGCAGCGGGCGCGGCTCGAGTTCGAGAATCTGCGCGCACACCGGGAGAGCCTCGAAGAGCAGATCGCCGAGACTGGCTTCGAGCGCGAAGCCTTGCTCGCTGGGCTCGATCCCGAGGCGAGCCTGCCGGTCTGGGAAGAACGTCTGGCGACGGTGACCCGGCGCATCGAGCGGCTGGGCGCCATCAACCTGGCCGCGATCGAAGAACTGGAAGAAGCGCGCGAACGGGCCAACTACCTCGCCGAACAGCACGCCGATCTGCACGGCGCGCTGGAGACGCTGGAAGCCGCGATCCGCAAAATCGACGCCGAAACCAAGGAGCTGTTCAAGCAAACCTTCGACAAGGTGGACAGCGTGTTCCGCGATCGCTTCCCCAGACTGTTCGGCGGCGGCGAGGCCTATCTCGAACTCACCGGAGAAGATCTGCTGGAAACCGGTGTGCGCGTGATGGCGCGACCGCCGGGCAAGCGCAATTCCACCATCCACCTGCTGTCCGGCGGTGAGAAGGCGATGACCGCAGTGGCCTTGCTGCTCGCGCTGTTCCAGCTCAACCCGGCACCGTTTTGCCTGATGGACGAGGTCGATGCGCCGCTCGACGATGCCAACGTCGGGCGCTTTTGTGAAGTCGTCCGGGAAATGTCGCAGAACGTCCAGTTCATTATCATTACTCACAACAAAATCACCATGGAGCTGGCCCAGCAGCTGCACGGTGTGACCATGCAGGAACCCGGCGTCTCGCGCCTGGTCAGCGTGGACATCCAGCAGGCTGTGGAGCTCGCCACCGAGCAGGAAGCCAAGGCATGAGTCCGTTGCAGTGGGCGCTTCTCGTCGTCGGGGCGGTTGCCGTCCTTGCGATCTACATCTACAGCCGTCGCGAACGCGCGCATCCGCCGCGCGGGCGGCCCGACGTTCCGACACCAGCCGTCGGATCATCGGCGCCGCCGGCCGTCAACGATCAGATGGACATGTTCGCGCGCGGCGGTTTCGACGAACTGGGCGTCGGCAAGCCGCGCAAGCGGATTGCCCCGAGCATGCCGGCTGCCGAACCCGAGGCCAAGGCGCCGACCTCGGCAAAAGTCGAGGAGCGCATCATCGCGGTGCTGATCGCCGAGCGCGAAGGTACGGCGATTTTTGGCCCCAAGATCCACGCAGCGCTGCGCGCGCAAGGCCTGCGCTTCGGTGACAAACGGATCTACCATCGCATCGAGGGCGGCCGCCCGGTATTTTCGGTCGCGAGCCTGATCAAGCCTGGCTATCTCGATCCGGCCGAGCAACAGGCGTTCTCGACGCCCGGCTTGACGGTGTTCATGCTGCTGCCGGGGCCGGTACCGCCGGAAACGGCGATCGGCGACATGCTGGGAACGGCACGCGCGCTGGCACAGCAGCTCAACGCCGAGGTCTATGACAGCAACCGGCAGGTACTCACGGTCGCAGCGGAAAAAGCGCTCATTGCCGACGTCAAGGCCTGGGCCCGTCAACACGGGCTGTGACACCGCGGGTGCATGATGGGTACTCCCCAGGCTGCGCGCGATCGCGCCGAGGCATTGCGACAGCAGTTGCGCGAACACGATCATCGCTACTACGTCCTCGATCAGCCGACGATCTCCGACGCCGAGTACGACCGTCTGTTCGACGAGCTGCAGCGACTCGAGCGCGAATATCCGGAGCTGCTCACCCCCGATTCGCCGACGCAGCGGGTCGCAGGGCAGGTCCGCGCCGACTTTGCGCCAGTACGCCACCGCCTGCCGATGCTGTCGCTGCGCAAGGTCACCAACGAGGGCGAACTGCGGGATTTCGACCGACGCGTGCGCGAAACGCTGGGGGTTGCATCGGTCGATTACGTCGGGGAACCCAAGCTCGATGGCCTTGCCGTATCCCTGATCTATGAACACGGCGTCTTGGTCTGCGGTGCCACGCGCGGGGATGGAGAGACCGGCGAGGACATCACTGCAAACCTCAAGACCATCCGGTCGATCCCACTGCGCCTGCGCGGCGGTGATGATGCGCCACCACCCTGGCTCGAAGTGCGGGGGGAAGTCTATTTGCCTCTCGCTGGATTCCGGCGCTGGGTCGAAGAGGCCGTGCAGCGCGGTGAGAAACCACCGGTGAATCCACGCAACGCCGCAGCGGGGAGCCTGCGCCAGCTCGACCCGTCGGTCACCGCCCAGCGGCCGCTGGCGTTCTATGCCTATGGTATTGGCTATGTCGAGGGCTGGGCGCTGCCGCGGCTGCACTCCGAGGTGCTCGATCATCTGCGTGCCTGGGGATTTCCGGTCTCCGACTTGATCGAGCGCGTACAAGGTGCTGGCGGCTGCCAGCGTTATTTCGAGGCCATGCAGGCGCGCCGCGGCGAGCTTGCGTTCGACATCGACGGTGTCGTGTTCAAGCTCGATGATCTTGCCGGCCGCGAGGAACTGGGCACGGTATCGCGCGAACCGCGCTGGGCCGTGGCGTACAAATTTCCTGCGGAAGAAGCCGAAACCGTGGTCGAGAACATCGACTTCCAGGTCGGCCGCACCGGCGCTCTGACACCGACGGCGCGGCTGCGCACCGTGTTCGTGGGCGGCGCCAATGTGTCCAACGCAACCCTGCACAATCTCGATGAGGTCGAGCGCAAGGATGTACGCATCGGTGACTGGGTGATCGTCCGCCGTGCCGGCGATGTCATCCCGGAAGTCAAGCAAGTCGTTCTCGCCAAACGCCCGCCGCATGCACGCCGGGTCGAAGTGCCGACGCATTGTCCGGCCTGCGGCAGTCCGGTGGTGCGGGAGGCAGGTGATCCGGTCGCCCGCTGCACCGGCGGGCTCACCTGTCCGGCACAGCTCACCCGCGCGCTGCAGCAGTTCGCAAGCCGCCGCGCCCTCGACATCGAAGGTCTCGGCGAGAAGCTGCTGGGGCAATTGATCGAGCAGGGGTTGGTGCGCAAGAGCAGCGACATTTACCGGCTCGATGTACAGCGTCTGGCTGCACTCGACCGCATGGGCGAGAAATCGGCACAAAACTTGATCGATGCGATCGAACGCAGCAAAAAGACGACGCTCGCACGTTTCCTCTATGCCCTGGGCATCCCGCAGGTTGGCGAAGCCACGGCGCAGCAGCTCGCGTCCCATTTCCGCACGCTGGAGGCCTTGATCGAGGCCGCCCTCGCCGATGCCGCATCGGCCGATGATCCGAACCTAAAAGACAAAGACCGTTTTCCGCGCCTGCGCGCCGTGCCGGACGTCGGGCCTGAGGTGGCGCGCCTGATCGCGCAGTGGTTCGCGCAGGACAAACACCGCGCACTGATCGCCGAATTGCGTGATGCGGGTGTGCACTGGCCCGTGTCACAGGCTCCTGTCGAAGGCCCTCTTTCCGGCAAGACATTTGTGCTCACCGGTACGCTTCCGGGCATGACACGCGATGAGGCGACGGCACTGATCGAAGCCCGCGGCGGCAAGGTGATCGGCTCGGTATCGAAGAAAACCGATTACGTCATCGCCGGCGAGGCGGCGGGCTCCAAACTCGTCAAAGCCCAGAAGCTCGGTGTCCCGATCCTCGATGCCGACGGATTCAGGGCATTGCTCGAAGGGAGAAACTGAGATGGAACCGGCTCAGGCCTTGTACCGCATGCTGCTCGCGCATCCGCTTCAGGCCAGCGGTGTGATCGTTGCCGCCGCTGCCCTCACCATGCTGCTGCTGCACTGGCTGGTTCGCGAACTCAATGCGGGCAGCCGCAACTGGCAGCGCCGGCTGCGCGCACGTCTGGGCGTACCGCCGGGGCGCGCCATCGGCGAATTGCGCTGGATGCTGCTCGTATTCCATCTGGTGCTGTGGCCGCTCGTCGCCTGGGCGGTCTTCCACGTTTGGGGCATGCACGAAACTGGCCGCAGCTTGACCCACGCCTTGTTCTCGACGGGTGTGCAGGTCGGTGGCGTCCACATCGTTCCGGGCAAGCTGCTTCTGGGACTGGTCTATTTTCTCGTGCTGTTCACGTTCACGCGCTGGCTCAAGAGCCGCATCGAGCATGACTGGCTGCCGCGCGCGGGTGTCGAGGCAAGCACGCGCGAGTCGATCGCGACCCTGTTCGGCTATGCGACTTTCGCGCTCGCGGTTGTCGTGGGCTTGTCCTCGGCTGGCTTCGATTTCACCAAACTCGCCATCGTCGCCGGTGCGCTGTCCGTCGGCATTGGTTTTGGCCTGCAGAACATCGTCAATAATTTCGTATCGGGGCTGATCATCCTGTTCGAGCGCCCCGTGCGCACCGGGGATTACATCTTCGTCGGCCAGACTCAGGGTTTCGTGCGCCGCATCCGCATCCGTTCCACCGAAATCGAAACCTGGGATCGCGAGACGATCATCGTCCCCAACTCGGATTTACTCTCAAACCATCTCAAGAACTTGAACCTGCGCGACGAATACGGTCGTGTGATCATCCCGGTGGGGGTTGCCTACGGATCGGATACGGCGCTGGTGAAGCAGAAGCTGCTGGAGGTCGCACTGGCGCATCCGCTGGTAATCAAGGAGGGTGAGGTTCCCGACATCGCCGGCCCGGGGGTTTTTTTCGTCAACTTCGGCGCAAGCTCGCTGGATTTCGAACTACGGGCTTACGTCAGGGAAGTCAGCAAGCGGCTGTCGGTGTCCAGCGATCTACGCTTTGCCATCGACACAGCGTTCCGCGAGGCTGGCATCCAGATTCCGTTTCCCCAACACGATGTCTGGCTGCACACCGTCCCTGGCCGTTAATCAGCGGAAACCTCCTCCGGTGCGCGCGTTACGATCGACAGCGCGTGAATGTCGGTCTGTAGCAAATCGGCCAGCGCGGCATACACGGCGCGGTGCCGTTCAATGGGCTTCATGCCGGCAAAACGCGCGCTGACGATCTCGACGCGGAAATGACCGCGGCCGCCCGCCGCCCCGGCATGGCCGGCGTGCCGGTGGCTTTCATCCTCGATCTGCAATACCGTCGGCCGGAATGCCTGCTCCAGCGCTGCGCGGATCCGCTCGGTGCGATTCATGGCCGTGCCCGAGTCAATGGGCGGACGATGGCGAATCTGCCCGACATTCCAGGCACGCAGCTCTTGGTGCATGCCTGAGTTTGACATCAAGCCCGTTTTCATCTCCGGGCATGCCGGGCATCACGGTTCTTCCTCCTGCGGCAGGTACTGCTTCAAAAACGGCAGGTGCGCGATCAGGAACACGAACATCAATCCGGTGAAGCCAAAGGTCTTGAACTGCACCCAGACCTTCTCGGAAAAGTGGTGGGCGATATAAACGTTGAGCACGGCGCAACCCGCAAAGAACACTGCCCAGGCCAGATTGACCTTGCGCCATACCGGATCCGGCAGGCTGATCGATTTCTGTGGCAGGCGCGCGAGCAAGACCTTGTCGCCGACGATGTGGCTCAACAAGAGCGCCAGCGCAAACACGGCATAGACCGCCGTCGGCTTGTACTGGATGAAAGCGGGGTCGCGTATCCACAGCGTCAAGCCGCCCAGTGCCGCGGCCGCCAGGGCGGTGAGCAAATGCGCTTTATGCAGCCGCCGCTCTTTGAACCAGTACACGGCGACGAGCGCAAACAGCGCAACGATCAGTACCGCGGTCGCGACATAAATGCCATACGCGTAGTACGCCCCGAAGAAGAGCAGGGCAGGGGCAAAGTCGAGTAGCAGATTCATGGCGCTATTGTACGGCCCGCAGGGCGTAGAATCCCTCCGGCATGGCCGACTGGTTTGACATTCATCCGGTGAACCCTCAGAAACGCCTGTTGGCGCGGGTCGCCGTGCGTCTGCGCCAGGGGGCGGTCATCGCCTATCCGACCGACTCCTGCTACGCGCTTGGCTGCCAGCTCGATGACCGCGAGGCTGCCGATCGCCTGCGCCGGATCCGCGGTTTCGATCGCCATCATCATTTCACCCTGGTCTGCCGGGACTTGTCCGAGATCGCGACCTATGCCCGCGTCGACAACCGTCAATTCCGGCTGCTGAAGACGCTTACGCCGGGGCCTTATACCTTCGTGCTGCAGGCCACCAAGGAGCTGCCCCGGCGCATCGCCCATGACAAGCGCAAGACCGTCGGGATCCGCGTGCCGCGGCATGCGATCGCACAGGCATTGCTGGAGACCTTGGGAGAACCACTGATCTCATGCACCCTGCAGTTCCCGGGCGATCCGGAGCCGGTTGGAGATCCGCATGCGTACCGGGAAAATCTGGATCGCGCGGTGGATATCGTGATCGACGGTGGTCCCTGCGGGACCGACCCCACCACCGTGCTCGACATCAGCGGCGAAGGAATCGAGATCCTGCGCCGGGGCAAGGGGGACTTGGCGCGTCTCGGCTTATAGGCCGGCATCCTGCCGCAGCCGCACCGGTATAATGCCGTATGCCCATCGACATGACGCTGGTCCAGAAGCTCGCGGTCTGGGCCCTCCCGGTACTGCTCGCGATCACGGTTCACGAAGCGAGCCACGGTTATGTGGCGCGCGCGCTCGGTGATCCCACCGCGGAGGCGCTGGGACGTCTGAGCCTCAATCCGCTCCGGCACATCGATCCGGTCGGCACCATTCTCGTTCCGGCCGTCCTGCTGGCGTTGGGTGGCTTTCTGTTCGGTTGGGCCAAACCGGTGCCGGTGAACATGCGCAATCTCGGCCATCCGCGCCGCGACATGGCGCTGGTCGCCGCGGCCGGTCCGCTGTCGAATTGCGCAATGGCGCTGGGTTGGGGGCTCTTGCTCAAGTTCGCTCTCGCCGGCGGCGACGAGGGCGTATGGCTCGGCCTGCGCTATATGGCGATTGCCGGTATCGTGATCAATCTGGTCTTGATGGTGCTCAACCTGTTGCCGTTGCCGCCACTCGATGGTGGGCGCGTACTGACCGGGCTCGTGCCGGAGCATGTGGCCCGCCAGTTCGATCGCATCGAACCCTATGGACTGTTGATTCTGGTCATTCTTCTGGCGACCGGTTTGTTGGGCCGCGTTCTCTACTGGCCGCTGACGCTGGCCGAGGCGGCGTTGTTCGCCATCCTCGGACTGCCACCCGCCACCGCACTGTGATTCATTGCCTGAAACCGTGACTGTTCCACGCAAGCCCGTCGTTCTCTCTGGGATCCAGCCCTCCGGCCGCCTGACGCTGGGTAATTACCTCGGCGCGCTGAAGAACTGGGTGCATCTGCACGAACGCTATGACTGCTACTACATGCTGGTCGATCTGCACGCGATCACCGTGCGGCAGGACCCGGTGGTACTGCGTGAGCGTTGCTACGAATTCCTGGCGCTCTACATCGCCTGCGGACTCGATCCCGCCCACAACGTGCTGTTCGTGCAGTCGCATGTGCCGGCACATGCGCGGCTCGCCTGGATCCTGAACTGCTATACCCAGTTCGGTGAGCTCAGCCGCATGACACAATTCAAGGACAAGTCGGCCCGACATGCCGATAACATCAACGCCGGCCTGTTCGACTATCCCGTGTTGATGGCCGCGGACATCCTGTTGTATCAGGCCAATGCAGTGCCCGTGGGCGAGGACCAGAAACAGCATCTGGAACTGACGCGCGACATCGCCATCCGGTTCAACAATCTCTATGGCACAGCAGATGCACCGGTGTTCGTCGTCCCCGAACCGATGATTCCGCCGGTCGGTGCGCGCATCATGGGTCTGCAAGATCCGACGAAGAAAATGTCCAAGTCGGAGGATGCGCCCACCAACGCCGTTTATCTGCTCGACGAGCCGGACGTGATCGTGCGCAAAATCCGGCGCGCCGTCACCGACCTCGGCAACGAGGTGCGCTACGCGCCGGACGAAAAACCCGGTGTCTCCAATCTGATGGCGATTCTCGCCGCGACGACGGGCCGTTCCTTCGAATCCATCGTCGATGAATTCGACGGCCAGGGTTACGGCAAGCTCAAACAGACGACCGCCGAAGCCGTCGTCGAACAGCTCAAACCGGTCCAGGCGCGCTACCGCGAGATCCGTGAAGACACCGAGGGTCTGCGTCGCGTGCTGCGCGCCGGCGCCGAGAAAGCGCGTGCACGTGCCGACGCCACCTTGCACAAGGTTCACGACGTACTGGGCTTCATCCCCGAATGAACGACACCGTCAGCCCCATACCTACGGCCACGGGGGTGCCCAAGGTCCACGGACAGCCGCTCGAAAAGCTGCCTGAGGATCTCTACATCCCGCCGGATGCGCTCGAAGTTTTTCTTGACGCTTTCGAGGGCCCGCTGGATCTGCTGCTGTATCTGATCCGTCGGCAGAACCTCAACATCCTCGACATCCCGGTCTTCAAGATCACGCAGCAGTACATTCAGTACATCGAGTTGATGCGCGAACTCAAGCTCGAGCTCGCGGCAGAATACCTGGTCATGGCGGCCCTGCTCGCCGAGATCAAGTCCAGCATTCTGCTGCCGCGCCCGCCGCCGGATGATGCCGTAGAGCAGGGCGATCCGCGCATGGAGCTGGTGCGCCGGCTCCAGGAATACGAGCGTTTCAAAACCGCGGCAGAGAATTTGGAGAAACTGCCGCGCGTCGGCCGCGACATTTTCGTTGCGCAGGCACGCCCGGAGGTGATTCCGCAATCGGCGCGATTGCCGGTGCCGACACTGCGCGACCTGCTGCTCGCCTTCCGCGATGCCATGGAACGCAGCGCCCTGTTCAAACACCACGAAATCTCGCGCGAGCCTCTGAGCGTACGCGAGCGCATGTCGCGCATCCTGACGCGCCTGCGCCAGGGTCCCGCCCGCTTTGCCGAACTCATCGATCCCGCGGAAGGTCGCATCGGCGTCGTGGTCTGTTTTCTCGCCGTCCTGGAGCTGGCCAAGTCGGGAATGCTCGACGTGCAGCAGGATGCGCCCTTTGCGCCGATGCTGCTGGCTCCGCCGGTCCACTATCAAGAACCTGAACCGGAATCCGTCGATGAGTGATCCGACTGTGATCGACGATACAAACGAGCCCGCACCGGATGATGCGCAAAGTCAGGTGCTCGAGCGTGTGCTCGAGGCCTTGCTGCTCGCATCCGACCAACCCTTGTCCATCGAACAGTTGCACCGGCTGCTCGGCAATGAGCTCGGAGTCGGGAAAAAGGATCTGCGTGCGGCACTGGCGCGGCTCGATGCCGCGCTCGCCGGCCGTGCGGCCGAATTATGCGAAGTCGCCAGCGGTTTCCGCATCCAGGTCCGGCAGGAATATGCCGAATGGGTCAGTAAACTCTGGCAGGAAAAACCGCCACGGCTGTCACGCGCCCTGCTGGAGACGCTGGCGCTGATTTGCTACCGCCAGCCGATCACCCGCGGGGAGATCGAGGAAATCCGCGGCGTTGCGCTGTCTCCGAACATCATCCGCACGCTGCTTGAACGCAACTGGATCCGGGAGGTTGGCGTCAAGGAGGTCCCGGGCCGGCCATCGCTGTTCGGCACGACACAACAATTGCTCGACGACCTCGGCTTGAAATCGCTCGACGATCTGCCCAGCCTGCCCGAAATCAAGGATCCGCAGCAGCTCGAAGCGGCATTGCAGCGCCTGGGTGAACAGTTACACGAGATTCCACACATCGCCGACGCACCCTCGGAGGCAATTCAAACGCCCGATCCGGATGCGATGAGCCCGGCTGATCCGCCACCGACGGTGCACTGACCGGAGTCGATGACGTGCCCGAGCGCATCCAGAAGCTGCTCGCCGCTGCAGGTGTGGCCTCGCGCCGCGAAATCGAGCGCCTGATCGCCGAAGGTCGCATCCTGGTCAATGGCCGGCCAGCGGAAATCGGCCAAAAAATCGATCACGACGATCATGTCCGCGTCGATGGGCGCCTGGTTGCACTGACACGCAAGCCGCCTGCCACCCGCGTGCTGCTGTACAAAAAGCGCGTCGGCGAAGTCGTCACCCGCGATGATCCGCAAGGTCGGCGTACGGTATTCCGCAAGCTGCCCAAACTCGAACATGGCCGCTGGATCGCCGTTGGCCGACTCGATATCAACACCTCGGGTCTGCTGCTGCTCACCAACAATGGCGAACTCGCAAGACGCCTTGCGCATCCGAGCTTCGAGATCCCGCGCGAGTATGCCGTGCGCGTGCACGGGCCCATCGATGATGAAATCGTCCAGCGCCTGACACGTGGGGTCGAACTGGAGGATGGCCTGGCCCGGTTCGAATCGATGCGCCCGGCCGAGCATGAGGCCGGTACGGCGTCCAACCAGTGGTTCATCGTGCGTCTGCGGGAAGGGCGCAACCGCGAGGTGCGGCGTCTGATCGAATCGCAGGGGCTGGAAGTCAGCCGTCTGATCCGCATTCGTTACGGCCCCATCGAACTCGGGCGCGGCATCAAATCGGGCAGTTACCGCGAGGCCACGCCGGCAGAGCTGCAGGCGTTGCTGTCCGCAGTCGGCCTTGAGGAAGAAGCGCCACCGCCGGCAAGCGCCGGACGGTCGCGTCCACGCAGTCTCCGATCGACCCGGGAATCCATGCGCGGAAAAGCGCGGGCTAGAACGCGCGACCGCTGATGCCCCGGCTGTCCGGGCCGAGTAGCCATAGCAGCGCCGGGACTGCGGTTTCGGGCGGCGGAACCTGCGTCGGCTTTTCGCCGGGATAGCCCTTCAGGCGCAGCGCGGTGCGCAACGGACCGGGATCGAAGCTGTTCAACCGCAGCTGCGGGTGGCTATCCAGTTCCTGTGCCCAGATGCGCATCATTTGTTCGACGGCCGCCTTGGAAATGCCATAGATCCCGTCATAGGCATGGGCCTTGCGGCCGTGGCGGTCCGCGACGAAGACCACGGCCGCATCTGCGGATGCTTGCAGCAAGGGCAGGAGTTGCCGGGTCAGGGCAAACGGCGCCGTGAGATTGACCTGCAGGGTTTCGATCCATTCCTGGGGATCGATGTCGGTCATCGGCATGAAGGCCTTGAAATGCGCCGCGCAGTGCAGCAGTCCATCGAGACGCCCGAATTCGCGTTCGATCGCATCGGCGAGGTCGGCATAGTCTTTCCAGCTGGCGCCGCCCAGGTGTAGCGGGTAGATCGCCGGTTGCGGATACCCAGCGCGCTCGATCTCGTCGTAAACCGCTTCGAGTTTGCGTACCGTTCGCCCTAGCAGGATCACTGTTGCGCCGTGCGCCGCGCAGGCCAGCGCCGCCGCCCGGCCGAGGCCGTCGCCGGCACCGGTGATGAGGATATGACGCCCTGCAAGGAGCTGCGGGGACGGAACATAGTCAGCAGGAGGGATGGCAGCCATGGCAGGTCAGCGCAAGTGCGCGTCGATCAATGTCCGAACAGATGATGCTGCAAGGCGTGTGGGCTCTGCGCGACCAGATCCGCACCCCAGGTTTCGATGGGCGCATTCTCTCCCAGATAACCCCAGGCTGCAGCGACGGTCGGCATGCCGGCGGCAACGCCGGCAATGATGTCGCGCCGGTCGTCTCCGACATAGACACAGTCGCGGGGTGACAAGTCCAGCAGGGTGCAGGCGCGCAGCAAGCTGTCTGGCGCTGGCTTGGGACACGAGACCTCATCGGCACTGACGATGCAGGCGGCAAAGGCCGCAAGTCCGAGTGCCTCGAGCAGCGGGCGCGTGAGCCAACCAGGTTTGTTGGTGACCACACCCCAGCGCAGGCCTTCCACTCTGCATCGCTCAAGCAGGGTGGGGATACCATCGAAGGGCCGTGAATGTTCGGCGATATGCGCGCGATAGTACGTCAAGAAACATTCGCGCCGCGCATCGAATTCCGGATGCTCCGGGGTGATCGCCAAAGCCCGCGCCAGCAGGCCGCGTGCGCCGGCAGAGGCCACCGGCCGGTAGGCTTCAATCGGCAGTGGCGGAAGGCCGATACAGCTCCGCACGTGGTTGGCCGCCGCACCAAGATCGGGGGCGGTATCGACCAGCGTGCCGTCGAGATCGAACAGCAGCGCGCGCATCGTATCCGCGACGATCATGGGGCAGAGATCCCGGTATCGGGCTTGGCGCAGTACATCAAGTAATTGACATCGACGTCGTCGGCGAGGCTCGCCGCGCGCAGCAGGGGGTTGTAGCGCAGACCCTTGATTCCGCGCACCTCGAGACCGGCGGCACGGGCCCAGGCATCGAGCTCCGAGGGGCGGATGAATTTTTCATATTGATGAGTCCCGCGCGGCACGATGTTGAGCAGATACTCCGCCCCCAGAATCATCATCGCGAACGACTTGGGATTGCGGTTGATCGTGGAGAACACGACCGTGCCTCCGGGGCGCACCAGTTGCGCACACGCCGCGACGACGGAGCGGGGGGCAGGCACGTGCTCGAGCATCTCCATGCAGCAGACGACGTCGAAGGTCGCAGGCTGTTCCGATGCGAGGGCCTCGGCGGAGATCAGACGATACTCTGCTGCACAGCCAGTCTTTTGCGCATGCTGACGCGCGACCTCCAATGCGTCATGGGCAAGATCGATACCCAGAACCTGGGCGCCCTCGGCAACCAGGGCCTCGCTCAACAAACCGCCCCCGCAGCCGACATCGAGGACGCGCTTGCCCTTGAGTCCGCCCGCACAAGTCGCGACGTAACGCACGCGGGGAGGGTTGACCGCATGCAATGCGCCCATTGGCCCCTGCGGATCCCACCAGTGCGCGGCCAGCCGGTCGAATTTGGCGATTTCGCTCGGATCGACGTTCGAGGAGGTCATGGCTTGATCTTCTGCCGCCATTCAGCCGCACGACTCAGTGCGGCGGTTTCGTCGAGTGTCAGCAGCATGCGATCGCGCATCAGCGCGCGCCCGGCCACCCAGACATCGGTGACCTGTTCACGGCTTGCGGCATACACCAGCTGCGACAGGACGTTGTAAACCGGCTGCGTCGGTGCCGCGCTCAAATCGATCGCGATGAAATCGGCCGACTTGCCGGCGGTGAGCGAGCCGATTTCATGCTCGAGCCCGAGCGCGCGCGCGCCATCGAGTGTCGCCATTTGCAACGCCCGTGCTGCCGGCAAGGTCTGCGGATCTCCGGCAACGGCCTTGGCCAGCAGCGCGGCGCTGCGCATTTCGCCGAGCAGATCAAGATCGTTATTGCTGGCAGCCCCGTCGGTACCGAGCGCGACGTTGACGCCCGCTTTGAGCAGTCGGCCGACCGGAGCGAAACCGCTGGCGAGCTTGAGGTTCGATTCGGGACAGTGCACGACATGCACGCCGTACTCCGCGGCCTGCGC
Source organism: Fontimonas thermophila (assembly GCF_900113085.1). Taxonomy (GTDB): domain Bacteria; phylum Pseudomonadota; class Gammaproteobacteria; order Nevskiales; family Nevskiaceae; genus Solimonas; species Solimonas thermophila. The sequence goes on from NZ_FOOC01000002.1 coordinate 316,690, forward strand.
GATTTCCTCGTCGCTGAGCTGGGTCATGTGTACGGCGATGAAGTCGGGGCCGAGCAGTTCCAGATCGCGCAGGCGCTGCCAGGGCCGTTTGCCGGTGGCCTCGACGGCCATCGCCACCTCACCCGCGGTCTCATGTACATGCATGTGGATGCCGATGCCCAGTTCGTTGGCGTATTTGCGGATCTTCAGCAAAGGGGCATCGGAGACCGTGTACGGCGCATGCGGTGCAAAAATCGTACGCACCAGCGGCGTGTGCTTGAAGGCGTCGTGCAGCTCAAGCCCCTTGTGGAGATATTCGTCTGCATCGCGCGCCCAGGCCGTGGGGAAATCGAGTGCGATCAGACCGACGGTGACCCGCAGTCCGACCTCGACCGCGACACGGGCGGTTGTGTCCGGGAAAAAATACATGTCGTTCACGCAGGTCGTGCCGCTGCGGATCATCTCGGCGAAAGCCAGACGCACGCCGTCGGCGCAGAACGGCGGACTCACGTGCGCACCCTCGGCCGGCCAGATGTGGTCGCGCAGCCAGTCCATCAGGGGCAAATCGTCGGCGATACCGCGCAAAAGACTCATCGCCGCGTGGGTGTGCGCATTGACGAAGCCGGGCAGCACGGCATGGTGAGGCAGATCGAGCCGTTGGCGCGGCTGATACTGGGATAAGGCCATGTCGAGCGGCGCACAGGCGACGATGCGGCCGGCATCGACGATCAGGGCGTGATGCTCGAGCACGGCACCGGCAGGCTCGATCGGCACCAGCCAGCGTGGCGCGACCAGCAGATCGACGGGCAGCATGACAAATCCGGATCAGTAGAATGGCGCGGCCATTCTAGCCGAGGCTTTCCATGTCATCCGTGCAACCCATCGTGTGGAAAGATGGACGCCTGCGTCTGCTCGACCAGCGCAGCCTTCCGCATGCCGTGTGCTGGCTCGAATGCACCCGCGCGGAAGAAGTCGCCGAGGCCATCCATGCGATGGCCGTGCGCGGTGCGCCGGCGATCGGCATCGCGGCTGCTTACGGTTTGGTGTTGGCGGTGCGACGCGATCCCGAGGCGTTCGACCGCGCATATGCGCTGCTCGCCGCATCGCGGCCGACCGCGGTCAACCTGCGCTGGGCGCTGGAGCGCATGCGCAAGCTGTGGCAGCAAACGCAACACGTGGCGCACCTGGAAGCCGAGGCCGTGCGGATCCACGACGAGGATCTGGCGCAGAACTTGCGGATCGGCGAGCTCGGCGCGGCGCTGCTCCCGGAGCAGGCCCGTGTGCTGACCCACTGCAACACCGGCGCGCTGGCAACCGGTGGGCATGGCACAGCGCTCGGCATCATTCGCACGGCGCACGCCCAGAGCCGCATTGCGATGGTTTACCACACCGAAACGCGACCCTGGCTACAGGGCGCACGACTGACGGCATGGGAGCTGCAGCAGGAGGGCATTGCGTCGCGCCTGATCGCCGACGGCGCTGCAGCGCATCTGATGGCACGTGAAAAAATCGACTGGGTGATCGTCGGCGCCGACCGCATCGCGGCCAATGGCGATACCGCGAACAAAATCGGTACTTATGCACTCGCCATCGCCGCCCGGCACCACGGCGTGCGCGTCATGGTGGCAGCGCCCAGCAGCACGTTCGATCTGCGTTGCGCATCCGGATCGGAAATTCCGATCGAAGAGCGGCCCGCCAGCGAACTCACCGAATTCCGGGGCTTGGCCGTGGCGCCGGCCGGCTCGTCGGCATTCAATCCGGTGTTCGACGTGACCCCGGCGACGCTCATCGATGCCATTGTCTGCGAGCGCGGCGTCATCCTCGCTCCAACCGCCGACAAATTGGCGCGGCTGCTGGCGCAAGACGCGACGCAAGCTGGTGTTTCTTGACTTCGTCTCTGCTGTCTCTACAATACGCGCCTCACGCGGGAATAGCTCAGTTGGTAGAGCGCAACCTTGCCAAGGTTGAGGTCGCGAGTTCGAGCCTCGTTTCCCGCTCCAGCTTCTTGCAAACCCCGCTGGTCATCCACGGGGTTTTTTAGTCTTGCGGCGCCATCGTCCGGTCGCACCGGCGACTGTTAGAATCGCGCCCAACGGTCTACTGAGGCTAGGTGGCAGAGTGGTTATGCAGCGGACTGCAAATCCGCGTACGCCGGTTCAATTCCGACCCTAGCCTCCATCTCTCTGACCCGCCACCTGCTTGCGCGATCAAACCTGCCCGATGGGACAGGTTTGTATGTTCCGCTCAGGGAGCAAACGCACCCACCGGGGGTGCGGGGCGAAGAATCGGACGATCCGGCATTTTCAGGCCATGAGCGCGGATCGCTGCACTGGCTGCTTCGGTGCGCTGCCAGGTTTGCAAGTAGGCCTCTGCAGAATTGTAGAGGTGCTGGATATGGTCCGGCCGACCCTCCAGGCGAATCTCCTGGATATAGTCGCTGAGCATGCCATAGTGAGCATTGCCGTCCAGATCCTCGCTCCAAGTGCGCCTGACGACACCATCTACATCACGGCTGCTCGGCTGGTCGAACCGCACCGGTTCGACGTTTGCAAAGCCTGGCAACGAATCGAAGGGCGGGCCTTCGAACAGGACGAACGGATAAACGACTTCCTTGCCCGCGATGTCTCCACCACGAGGACGGCTCTGTGCCGACAGGCCGTTCGTGTCGGTGCCATAGCCGAAACCGAACAGCAAACGTTCGGACGGAGCGCGACCGGCCATTGCCGCCTCATAGATTTGTAAAGTTTCATCCATGTCCGCCCGGAAACCGCGGCTGGATCCATTGCTCGGGTAAAGAAAACCGCCGTTGCGCAATAGTCGCGTGGCCTGATCGATCGTCGTCCCGCCGAATGTTCCGTGGGTCGATACCAGCGGGTAGACCGGTGTTTGCGCTTCAGTGAGTTCCAGGAGTTGGGTCTTCATACCGACTTCCATGTGATCCCAGTCGAGGATGAAGCCCATTTCCATCATCTTGCCGTAGGTGTACAAACCGATCGGCGTCATCCAGCGTGCATTGCACTGCGGCACGCCGGCCGGATAGCACGGCGTTGGTCCGCCGGAACGGCCATCCTGACCCATCGGGGTGCACAGCGGGGGCGACAAATAGTTCTGTATCGCGCCGCCCGAATTGCCCCATAGATATCCGCTGAATCCGGGGGTCTCGCCTTCGACGGGGCAGTCATAAGTCGTCCACCATTCCCCAGTGGGTGTCTCGCTCTCGGGCAGATTTTCGAGAAACCGCTGTAGTAGCTCCGGATCGAGTCCATCGCTCAAGAGCGCAACCAGCGATGCGACATCGCCCGAGGGAATACCCCCCGTATCCTCGCGGTTGCCGAGGTTGAGGATCATCCCATCGAAAATGCCGTTACCACCGAAGGCGTTGTCGAATTCGTGGATCGAGATGATCTGACGTACACCCCATCCGTACAGCCGCTGCATCTGGGTAAGAATGGAATTGGGTTTGCCCTCCTCCATCGTGCATGTGTACGAATTTTCGATACCACCCTTGCCGGTTTCTTCGAAAGGACGCTCGGTGCGCAGCGGACTATAGTTGACCTTGCAGTTGAACAGCTCAGAAATCTCGATCCCGAGCACGACGGCGATGTGTCCTTGCTCGATGACTGCACGGGCTTCGGCGGCGTTGTGAACGATCTGGAAAAAGCCCTTACCGCGTCCGCCATACTGTGCGTCGATATAGTCTTGCATGCCGTACATCGTGCCAACCTGCTGACCAGCGGTATTCATCGAATTGCAATCGCGTAACGGATCGCCCGTTGCATTACGCTGCAGCTCGCATAGCGTTTCGTTATCGACGAGATCGTTGACGACGACACGCAAGCCACCGGCCCAGGCACGCTCCAGCCATTTCCAGTAGATGGCCTCATGGGTGAGGTTGTCGCGACTGGGCCATTCAGTGAATGTTGGCCAGCCGTCGGTCGCATGGCCATCGACATCCTGGGTATAGACACCACCGAGCAGATCGAGCTCCCCATCGGGACCGTGCTGCGCGCTGCAGTTACCGAGAGCATGTTCGACACCGAACTTGTGGTAAGGCAGACCCCAGTGCGCCCCTCCCAAAAAGGTCGTGGCACTGATATGTACGTGAACGTCGGCATGGCCGAGCACAGAACCATCCGGCTGCGTACCGCGGAACGGCGTGCCGCTAAAATCACTCGAGGCCTCGGGGTAGATTGCACAGCCGGTGGTCGGTTCGAAGCTGAAGCTCTGGTATCTCGGGTCCGCACTGGGCGGTGACAGTGCCAAAGCGCCGGTCGTCGGATCGACCCCCAGCTTCGCCTGCCGTGCGTCCGAGCCAAGCGTGAATTCAGAAAATTCCAGTTCCGGATCGATGAAGTTGTGGTATCGCGCCACTTCTTCGGCAGTGGGCTCGCGATTGAACGTCGGAGTCGGCGGGTAGGGTGTCGTGTCACCCACGCCCAGAACCGTCCACTCGGCATCATCGGTCGCGGCTGCACTGGCTACATGTGTCAACGCCGGAGCATCGCCGACGCTCATCAGCTGACGGTTGCGGTTGTAGAGCGCGTATTTGCCCAAAGCCGTGGGCTTGAGAAAGAACGGTTCCGCTGCCGTGATGTCTGTGGCCGTCGCGGCATAGCCCGAAGCGTTACGCACGACATAGTTGCCGGTGCCATTGGCCTTGATTGCCCAGCAGGCGTTGTTCAATGCATAACGAGTGCGCTTGGCAGCCTGCAGATCAGTCTCATCGGTATCGGCCGCGTCATGACATCCGGGGTCGGTTGGAAAGTCGGCCTTGCCGTCACCGTCATTGTCCAGGCCGTCGGCACAGGCGGGTGGGGGGATCGGATCGGCTTCGTCGGAATCGGCAGCGGCGGTGCATCCCGGATCGGTCGGGAAATCGGTCTTGCCGTCACCGTCATTGTCCAGTCCATCGGCACAGGCCGGAGGGCGGGGTGGCTCGGCCTCGCTGGTATCGGACGCACTCGCGCAACCCGGATCGGCAGGGAAATCGACCAGGGAATCACCATCGTTGTCGCTGCCATCGGCGCACTGGGCGACGGTCCGTGTGGCGTCACGTTCATCATTTCCGGAACATGCGCCGAGCATTAAAGCCGCAATGACCATCGGTACTGCAGTCAGTTGCTGCAACATGGCTCCTCCAGTATCCACATTCATGAGCGCTCGGCATACGTAGGCCGGTCATGAAAAGCAGCGTAATACGGTCGACACGCCCCGTATATAGTAAAAACCAGCAAGAACCCGACTACATCGCTGCCCCTTGTCGCCGTGATGCGGCCATCCCCGTTACCGAATGTCCTAACCGCGGCAAGTATTTTGCTGCCCACAGCATGTTTTGCGCACTCTTTCGGCAGCAGTTTCAATCTGCCGGTTCCGTTCTGGCTCTATGCGTGGGGCTCTGTCGCGGCATTGGTCGCTTCGTTCGTCGTGTCGGGCTACTTCTCCAGATCCACACTCCCGAAGCACTACGGCATCTCCCGCGCGGAGACGGAACGGCACAGCGGTCTTCCCATCCCGATCTTGCCGCTGCGCATCCTCAGTGTGGGCCTGTTCGCGCTGTGTATCGCGACAGGCCTGCTTGGGACGACGAACCCATACGCGAACTTCAACATGACGTTCTTCTGGATCGCCTTTGTGTTGGGAATGACCTACGTGACGGCGCTCCTCGGCAATCTCTATGCGATCGTCAACCCCTGGCAGGCACTCTGCGCGGCGGTCGGCCAACGATGCCCGCGTTACCGACAAGGCCTGTTTCGCTACCCGCAATCGTGGGGACATTGGCCGGCATTTGCATTGTATGGTGGGTTCATCTGGATCGAACTGTACGGCGAAACTCAGCCATATTCGTTGGCCTTGATCCTACTTGGCTACAGCGCACTGAATATCGTTGGGGCAGGTGTGTTCGGTCTGCGTGACTGGTTCCGTCACTGCGAGTTCTTCGGATTGTTCTTCCGCCTCATCGCTCTTCTTGCTCCGTTCGAAATCGCGCTAGCGGACGGTGGGTATCGCATACGCCGCAGAACACCCTTCGCAGCCATCGTCGAGAGTCGTGCCGACGATTTCGGTGTGCTCGCGTTCTTGCTGTTCATGCTGTCATCGACTGCATTCGATGGCTTATCCGAGACAGTGGCGTGGCACCGTTGGTTCTGGGTCGATCTGTATCATGCACTCCTTCAGAAGTACGTGGGGCGCAACCCGCTTGCGGCATTTCCGGCAATGCGCGAATTGTTCAGCGTGTGGGGAGCGTTCTGGCTGTTCGCCTCATCGTTCGTTTACCTGGCGATTTATGGGGGCTTCATCTGGTTACAGCGCCTGATCGTCGCGCCACCGGCAGGTACTAAGGAACTTGCGCTGCGTTTTGCTCCGACGCTGCTACCGATCGCACTGGCATATCACGTGACGCACTATTACACGCTGATCCAGACGCAGGGGGTCAAGCTCATCAGCCTCGTTTCCGATCCTTTCGGTCGCGGGTGGAATCTGTTTGGAACCGCGCATTGGTTGCAGCATACAATCATCCCCGATGCCATCACTGTCTGGCACGTACAAGTCATCCTGATCGTTGTCGGACACGGCATCAGCGTCTATCTCGCGCACCGTGTAGCGTTGTGCGTATTCGGCAACGTCCGTGCAGCCATGATCAGTCAGCTGCCGATGCTGGCACTGATGTTGCTGTTTACGGTCGGTGGGTTATGGATTCTGGCCCAGCCACTGGCCGGTCCGGGGTGAAACCGCCGCGGGCAATTGGCTACCATCTGCATCTTCCCGCACCTGCGACCGTGGCGAAATAGGTAGACGCAGCGGACTTAAAATCCGCAGCCGCAAGGCATGCCGGTTCGATTCCGGCCGGTCGCACCAGATCAGTCAACGAAAACGCCCCGTAGGACGGGGCGTTTGGTATCCGGCAATTGAAGCGTCAGCGGTCGCGATACTGTGCTTCGACGCGTTCGTCCTGACCTTTGACGTCCACGCATACCGTCGCCGTCGGACGCGCGAGCAGCCGCGGGATGCCGATCGGATCGCCCGTCTTTTCGCAATATCCGTATTCCTTTGATTCGATACGACGAAGGGCATCATCGATCTTGCGCAGCAGCAATGACTCGCGTTCACGCAAGCGCAGGTCGAGCCAGTGTTCTTCCTCGGCCGTGGCACGGTCGGCCGGGTCAGCGAAAACCTCGCGCTCGTGCAGCCGTTCTTTGACGTCCATCTCGCGCTGGAGCACTTCCTGACGCATCTGCAACAGGCGTCGCCGGAAAAATTCCAGTTGCGCATCATTCATATAATCCTCATCCGGCATCGCCTTGATGTCTTCTTCGGTCAGCACGGCGCCGGGAGGCAGGGTGCGAGTCGGTCTTGCGGCAGCGGGTGAAGCCGCAGCCCGGGTGGATGTCGGAGATGGCGTCGGGCGGTTGGAGTTGCCTGTGGATGTTGCAACCGACCCGGCCGCTCGGGCAGCTGGTTTGGCACCGCTGGACCGCTCCGATGTAGATGACTTTGCCTTGGCGGCCACCTTGGTCTTAGCTGAGGCAGAAGGAGCCGCTGATTTCTTGGCGCTGCCAGCCGCCGACTTTTTACCGCTCAGGGCGTTTTTGAGCTTGCCCAGGAGCCCGGAAGCAGCCTTGGGTTTCGCCGCCACCTGTTTTTTCGAACCGCTTGCAGCCGACCTTGACTTTGCAGACTTCACCGTCTTTTTCGCAGTCATGCTTCTCACTCACGATTCGCTGGAAAGACCAGCGCAAAGGCTGGCCTTATACACCCCATGATCTTGCGGGTCAATGCGTTGCATGCGAAGTGCCGCATGATCGCGCCGCCATTGGGCCGTTGACCGCGGCATAATTTCTCATAATGTATATTATGTTAAATAACGGAGCGGGGGCGATAGTACGTCAGCCCACGGTTTGAGCCACGCGACGGTTGCCCCTGTCATCGCTGGACCATCGCAGACGCCGATTGAGACCGGCTGTGTGTCGACACCGCAAACAGCCTTCATGCGGCTCTTCCGGGTTTGCGCGCATCTGAAAATCAGGCCTGGATGTGTTGGCGTGGCCCGTTTTCACCCACCCTTGACTTCTTTTTCCATCGCCTCGAGCGAGACGTGCCGCACGTCCTTGCCCTTGACGTAATAGATCACGTATTCGGAAATGTTTTTGGCGTGGTCACCGATCCGCTCGAGCGCCCGCACGCTCCAGATGATATCCATCACGCGCCGGATTTTGCGTGGATCTTCCATCATGAACGTGATGCACTGGCGCAACAACGCCTCGTACTCACGGTCAATGGCCTGGTCCTCACGCGCGGCAGCCAGCGCGGCCTCGGCGTCCATGCGCGCAAAGGCATCGAGCGCGTCATGCACCATCTGCACGACATGACGGGACAGGTGCTGGACCTCCAGCATGCCGTCGCTGAACCGGTCATGCGAAGCCAGGTCGACAGCCATGCGCGCAATTTTTTCGGCCTCGTCACCGATCCGCTCGAGATCGGTAATGGTCTTGATCACGGCATAGACCAGGCGCAGATCGCTGGCCGTCGGCTGCCGACGTGCCAGAATGCGCGCACATTCGTCGTCGATGAAGACTTCCAGTTCATTGACCTTGTAGTCGTTCTTGACGACTTCTGCACCGAGCTGTGCATCGGCGTCCATCAGTGCACGTGTTGCATCGACGATTTGCTGTTCGACGAGGCCGCCCATCGCGAGCACGCGCTGGCGCACGTCTTCGAGCTCGGCGTTGAACTGACTGGAGATGTGTTGCTTGTAACCTGGGGTGGTCATGGCAGTAATAGAAATCGAAAAAGACTAACCGTAGCGACCCGTGATGTAATCTTCCGTCTGCTTCTGTTGCGGCTTCGTGAATAATTGGTCGGTGTCGCCAAACTCGATCAGATCGCCCATGTACATGAAGGCCGTATAGTCGGACACACGTGCCGCCTGCTGCATGTTGTGGGTGACGATCACGATCGTGTACCGGTTCTTCAACTCGTTGATCAGTTCCTCGACCTTGAGCGTGGAGATGGGATCGAGTGCCGAACAGGGTTCGTCAAGGAGGATGACATCAGGCTGGATCGCAATCGCGCGGGCGATCACCAGACGCTGTTGCTGTCCGCCGGATAGTCCTAGGGCGGATTCGTCGAGACGATCTTTTACCTCATCCCACAGGGCAGCGCCTTTGAGCGCCCATTCCACCGTTTCGTCGAGCTCCCGCTTCTTGTTGATGCCCGCCAGACGCATTCCATAGGCAACGTTTTCATAGATCGATTTCGGGAATGGGTTGGGTTTCTGGAACACCATCCCCACCCGCCGCCGCAGCATCGCCACATCGACATCGCGATCGAAGATGTTCTTGCCGTGCAGGCGAATCTGGCCTTCGATGCGGCAACCATCGATGAGATCGTTCATGCGGTTGAAGCAGCGCAGCAGCGTCGATTTGCCGCAGCCGGATGGGCCGATAAAGGCCGTTACCTTCCGCTCCGGAATTTTCAGGCTGATGTTTCTCAGCGCCTGCTTGTCACCATAGTAGAGATTCAGTCCCTCGACTTCGATGGCGATCGTCTCTTCGTGCAGGCGTAAGCCAGCATGCTCACGCTTGAGCGAGTCGATATCGATGCCGTGGGTCAGCGGGGTTTTGCTCTGTACGCCGGACATTTTGAGATTTTCCATCGTATGGTCTCGCGGCTGGCGACGGATCAATGATCCAGCGCTTTGTAGCGCTCGCGCAACCGGTTACGGATCGTGATCGCGGTGACATTGAGGCTGATCACCACGAGCACCAGCAAAAACGAGGTGGCATAGACCAGTGGGCGGGCCGCCTCGACGTTCGGCGACTGAAAGCCGACGTCGTAGATATGAAAGCCCAGATGCATGAACTTTCGTTCGAGATGGATGAACGGGAAATTTCCGTCCAAGGGCAATGAAGGCGCGAGCTTGACCACTCCGACGAGCATCAGCGGCGCGACCTCGCCGGCGGCTCGCGCGATCGCCAGAATCAGCCCCGTCATCATCGCAGGCGAGGCCATCGGCAGCACGACCCGCCACAGCGTTTCGGCCTTGGTTGCGCCCAGGGCGAGAGAGGCTTCGCGAATCGAACGCGGGATGCGGGCCAAACCCTCCTCCGTCGCCACGATCACAACAGGCAGTGTCAGAAGTGCGAGCGTCAATGATGACCACAGAAGGCCCGGTGTGCCGAACACCGGGGCTGGCGAGGCCTCCGGATAGAACGCGCGATCGATGCCCGCGCCGATGAAATAGACAAAAAACCCTAGCCCGAACATGCCAAAGACAATGGAAGGCACACCCGCCAGATTGTTGACGGCGATCCGGATCGCCTGCGTCAGCGGACCTTGTCGAGCGTACTCGCGCAGATAAAGCGCAGCGAGGATGCCAAACGGTGTAACGATGACCGACATGATCAGTACCATCAGCACCGTGCCGAAGATTGCAGGAAAGATGCCGCCTTCGGTATTGGCTTCGCGCGGTTCGTCGGAAACAAAGCTCCAGACTTTCGCGAAAAAATGGCCCAGCTTCTCAAACGTACCCATCGCGTTGGGGCGATAGCCATCGACCAGCTTGAAAATGGGCATTTCGATGAGTTGGCCGTCCACGGTGCGCATCGTCACCGTGTCGCGGTTGGCCTCACGGTTGAGATCGACGAGCTGTTCGCGCAACTGCTGATAACGCGCGTCCTGTTCCTTACGCCGGGCAGCCAGCTCGGCATAGGCATCCGGATGTGACTGCGGCGTTTTGCCCTCGATCTGCAAGCGGCGCTCTGCCAGGCGCAGGCGCTCCAGCTCGTAGTTGACAGAGCCGATCTGTACTTTTTCGATGTCGCGGATGCGCTCGCGCAACTCGTTGACACGTCCCTGTGCGGCGCGATACGCAGTCCATGCGGCTTCCCCTTCGACGACTTTTCCGTCGATGCGCACGGACTCTAGAAAGCCGTGGAAATTACCCCACTCCATGCGCTCGAGTACGACCGCATCGCGCGGATAACTGCGCTCGACCAACCAGTCCGACAGCACGAAACGGAAATCAGACCCCAGCAAGTCGCGGTTGCCCACCTTGATCAGCAAACGCTCGTACAGCGGTTGGTCTTCTGATACCGGCAATCCGGCGTTCTTCAAACGCGCTGCCGTCACCTCTTCGCGACTGCGGATCTCGGCAAGCACATCGACTGCAGGTGCGCCCGGTTGTAAGTAGCGCGCCTGCACCAAGCCTGCTGGCCAGAAATGCGGCAGGCCACGCGCTGCGGTGAGCACCAGCAACGCACAGGTGATGATGAACGCGACAGTGATCGCCGCTGCAGTGAGCCAGATATAGGGCTGTCCGGACTTGATGTAACTAGCGACGCTGGCTCTCGTATCGGCAACCAGCGATCGGGCATCTGGGTTGGTGATGGACATATGAGTTCGACTGCCTCAGATGGCGCTATAGCGTGCCCGCAACCGCTGGCGCACGATTTCGGCAAGGGTGTTGAAGATGAACGTAAAGACAAACAGTACCAGGCCAGCGAGGAACAGCAGACGGAAATGCGTGCTGCCAACCTCGGATTCAGGCATCTCGACGGCGATGTTCGCCGCCAGTGTGCGCATGCCCTGGAACAGACTGAAATCGGTCACGGGTGTATTGCCCGTGGCCATCAGCACGATCATCGTCTCACCGACAGCGCGCCCCATGCCGATCATGATCGCCGAGAAAATGCCGGGGCTGGCCGTCGGCAGCACGACGCGTGTGAGGGTCTGCCAGCTCGTCGCACCCAAAGCGAGCGAACCTAAGGTGAGATGTTTGGGCACGGTGAAGATCGCATCCTCGGCGATGGAGAAAACGATCGGAATCACCGCAATGCCCATGGCGATGCCGACGACCAGTGCGTTGCGTTGGTCGTAATGGATTCCTAGTTCCTGATCCATCCACGCCTGCATGTTGCCGCCGAACAGCATCGCCTCGATGGACTTGTCGATCGTAAAACAGAACCAGACGACCAAGACCACCACGGGTATCAAAATGGCAGCCTCCCATCCCGGCGGGATGCGATAACGCAGTTTCCGCGGCAAATGCGCCCACAGGTATCCAAACAACGGAATCGACAGCGGCAACAGCAGCAGGGTGAGAAACACACCCGGTAGATTGGTCTCGACATAGGGTGCAAGCCACAGCCCAGCGAGAAAACCCAGAATCACCGAGGGCAGCGCCGCGAGGATCTCGACCGTCGGTTTGACGAGCTGGCGCATCTCCGGCGACATGAAATAAGCCGTGAAAATGGCACCCAGGACCGCGATTGGCACTGCAAAAATCATTGCATAAAAAGCACCCTTGAGCGTGCCGATCGAAAGCGGTGTGAGGCTGAACTTGGGCTCGAAATCCGCGCTGGCCGAAGATGACTGCCACAGGAATCGCGGCTCATCATAGCTTTCGTACCACACCCGCCCCCACAGTGCGCTCCAAGAAACCTCCGGGTGCTCGTTGTGTACATCGTACCCACGAATCGTGCCATTGGCGCCTACAGCCATCAGGTATTTTGCGCGTGGATTGAATGACAAGTGCGCAACGGGTTCATCGAGCATCTTTTCAGTGATTAGCCGGCGGCCGGCGGTTGCGTAGAACAGCGTCACGCGACCGGTTTCATCACCAACGGCAAACGTGCGCCGGCGCAACTCGGCACCCAGTGCCGTGATGGTCGCGCCATCAGTATCGGCTGCGAAAGTACGCACCCGCGCGAGGTACGCTGTCCCATCCGGACGGCGCGCAGGAAACCACTGCGAGACAATGCCGTCTGCCTGCGCAACGATGATCGAGATGCCGCCTGCCAAATACCGCGCATCGCGCGCGGCGCTGCCGATGGCGTACACCTCCACCAACTCCGGCGCCTCGTCGGTGAGCAGACGGTAGAACGCGATCTTGCCGGACTGCCGGTCGATGACGTAGAGCCAGGTCAGCAGGGGTTCGAGAAGCAGGATGTCGGGTTTGACTGCCGGAAGAAAACGGCTCTGTGGACCTTCCTGCAGGGTCACATCACCAAACAGCGATTCCTCTTGCGTGTATCGCTTGAGCACGATCTCACCGCTCCTCGCTGCACCCGCCATCAACAGAGTGCCGCGCTCGCTGCGCACGGCGAGTGCGTGGCCTGGTTCGTTCATGAACGCAAGCGGTGTTTCGCCATAGGGATACTCGACGACCGGCGTGATCATGCGCCGATCATCGGGATAGGTGACCCGGTAGGTGTGCCGGAAGATGCTGATCCGGCCATCCGTCCATTGCACGGCCACCTCGCCGGTGTCGGCGGACAGTGTCGTGACACCGACGATGCCGCGATTGGCCTGAGGCAACTGCTGGATGCTGCGTACGGCACCGGTATGAAGATCGAAAAAGACGATGTCACCACCAGCGGTGAGACGCATACCGACCTCACCCTGCTCTTCGGCGGCGACGTAAACCGTCGGAACCTGTGGTCCTGGTACCTGGATTGTCTGCCGCGCTTCGACTCTCGGGGGAGCAAACAGCGGAATGACCTCGCTGAGCAGGTAGACAAAAATCAGCAGCAGTGCACCGATCACGCCCAGACCGCCAATGCCCACCACCCAGCGGGCAAGATTGTCCTTGAGATAGCGCCCACGCACGCCTGGTGCTTTGCCGGCAACGATCGATTCGAAGCTTCTGGCGGTAGAAAGAGAGGAAGACTCGTGCATGGATGGGAAATGAGTGGGTCCGATGAGCGCGGAAAGTTTATCCCGCCGCACTTTCTCCAGGCGACTGCCCAGCACGCACCTTGAGAAAATGGCCCGGCGGTGTGCGCGGACACCGCCGGGAAAAAGAACAGCGCTGCTCGTCAGAAATTGAACTGACTGCGAAGCTGGAGGATCTGGGTCTCCGTATCCGTCGTTTGTTCAATCTTGCCCGAGAGGTACTCGAGCATGAAGCGGACGTTGGGATTGACGAACCAGTTCATGCCCACGATCCAGTTGCTGATCTTGTCGTTGGGAGCGGTCTCGCCTTCCATCACGTCGTAGCGCGCCTTGAGCTCCCAGGCACCGCTGGCAGCCTTGGGCTTGGGGCTCTTGAACACACCTTTTTTCACATCATAGGGTTTGGTCTCGCCGGTCAGCAGCCAGCTCGCCTGCAGATAATAGGCATCGACCGATTCATCGCCGGCGGTATCGCTCTTGTAATCGACCTTCGCGTACTCGCCCTGTGCGTAGAACGGGCCCGTGCGGAAAGCGAGTTCTCCGCCCAATCCGGTGCGCTCGTCAGACGTACGCGCGATACGGGTGCCACCGGAGATTCGGCCAAAGGCACGCCCCGACGCATCCCGGACAGAGATACCGGTTGGGTTGCCGCTGCCATCGCGCTGTTCACCCTGCGGCCGGTCTGTGCTCGCCGAAAGACCCAGGTGCAAGACCGTTTCGTCGTTCAGTACGGGCGCAAACGTCACACGCGCCGCCGCCCCGACACCCTCGGTGGGAGGAGCTTCCTCATTACGCAGGCTGTAACCCGACACAGCCCAGGTCCAGTTGGCGCCGTGACTGTCGAGAAACACGCCTTGAGCATATTGATTGCCGCTATAAATTCCGGATGCGGTGGCAAAAGGGCGCTCCATGAACAGGATCTCATTGGAGCTGGTCAGCTCTTCCATGCCACGATAAGGCTTGGCCTGGCCGATGCGGAAGTTGACCGGGCCGAGTGTGCTGCCCAACCACATTTCGCGGAAACATCCCGTTCCGGTGCCGGTGAAATCACACTCAAATTTATAAGCCCAACCGTAGGCTTTGCCGTCGAGGATCAGTCGCGTACGACGGAAGTTGGTCTGGCCGGTGAGGTCACCGACATCGTCATCATCCACCGGGATATACGTATCGAAATGGATGCGCCCGCCGATCTTGGCCTCGAAACGGCCATCGTCCGATTTGACCGTGATACCGCCTCTGGATTCCGCGGTGTCGGCATGCGCGACCGCGCTGGCACCGGCAAACACAGCGAGCGCTGCGTATTTGAATAGATTGTGCATAAAAACTCCCATGAATCTGATAAACGCTGGGGGAATGAAGACCTGGCTGACCAGTGGCGCGGCCGCAAATACAGCGCCCACTGCCCGTCCTTCACTGGATCCCGAGTTCTGCTCGGTATTTGGCTGCGATCTTCTCGGACAGCGGCACGTAGCCGTCTTTCTCGACGATCTGCTGCCCTTGTTTGGACAGCACCATCTTGAAGAACTCGCGCTCCATCGGCGGCAGCGGCTTGTTCGGCGCCTTGTTGACGTAGACGTAGAGCACGCGAGCCAGCGGATACTTGCCACTGATAGCATTCTCATGTGTCGGCTCAACGGGCGGCTCGCCATCTTTGTTCGACAGGGGCAGTGCGCGCACGCTAGACGTCGTGTATCCGATCCCGGAGTAGCCGATCGAGTTGAGGCCGGTCGAAACCGACTGCACGACCGAAGCCGAACCGGGCTGCTCGTTGACATTAGCTTTGAAGTCGCCCTTGCACAGGGCGTGTTCTTTGAAGTAGCCATAGGTGCCGGACACCGAGTTGCGGCCGTATAGCTGGATCGGCCGGTTGGCCCAGTCGCCGGTCAAACCCAGATCGCCCCAGCGCGTGATGTCCTTGGGCGCGCCGCACTTGCGCGTGGCCGAGAAGATCGCATCGACCTGCGGAATCGACAGGCTCTTGATCGGATTGTCCTTGTTGACAAAGACCGCGAGCGCATCGATGGCCACACCGACGCCGGTCGGCTTATAGCCATATTTCTGCTCGAAAGCCTGGATTTCCTGATCCTTCATCTTGCGCGACATCGGACCGAAGTTGGCCGTGCCCTCGGTCAGAGCAGGCGGAGCCGTCGATGAACCTGCGCCCTGGATCTGGATGTTGACGTTCGGGTAGAACTTCTGGAACGCCTCGGCCCACAGCGTCATCAGGTTGTTCAGCGTATCGGAGCCGACGCTGGAGAAGTTGCCAGAGATTCCGGGTGCGGGAGTGTAATCGGGCAGCGCGGGATCGACGGCGGCAGAAACCGCTCCGGCCGTCAGGCCTGCAGTCAACCCCAGCGCAGCGACAATCGCCTTGAGTTTCATCATTACTTTTCCTCGTTGATTCAGGTTGGATCGACGGCGGCACACAGTTTCGACGCCGATGGTGTACAGCGTATGAAGAATCGATGACGGTTCGATGACAAGTCGGCTCCGCCCAGCCAGAGCGAGCGACGAAGGAGGTCCTTGCCTTACTGTGACGTAGCAGCTGCCGGCTTCGAGGATCGGCGCGTGATTCGTTGCGGCGGAAAAATGCAGCTGAAAGTGCTGCCGACGCCGACCTCGCTCTCGATGTCCAAGCGACCGTCAAATGCTTCCAGTGCATGCTTGACGATCGACAACCCAAGACCTGTGCCACCGCTTGCGCGCGAGCGGCCGACATCGACACGATAAAAACGTTCGGTCAACCGGGGGATGTCCTGCTGGGCGATGCCAATCCCAGTATCGGCGACACAGAGACGCCCTCCCTGCCCCGGCACCTCGGTCCAACTCACCCGGATCGCACCGCCCGCTGGCGTATAGCGCACGGCGTTGGTGATCAGGTTGGTCAAGATGCTGTGCAGTTCGGTCTCGCCGCCGTAGAGCAGCAGGCCGGTGTCAATGTCCGCCTCGAAACGGTGTTGACCGTCGGAAAGCCGGCGGCCATCCTCGACGGCGCGCTGAACCATGGCCGGCACATCGAGTAATTCCTCGCGCATCTGTGCGCGGCCCGATTCAAGCCGCGCGAGTTTGAGCATGTCGTTGACGAGCGCCTCCATACGCAACGCCTGGTTGCGCATCTCGGCAATCGGCACACGCCATGGCGCAAGCGGTCCCTGCTCCTGCGCGTCCATTTCCATCATGTCGAGATAGCCGCGCAGCACGGTCAGTGGCGTGCGCAACTCGTGCGAAGCGTTGGCGACGAAATCGCGGCGCGCGGCGTCGAGCATCTGCCGCTCGGAGATATCCCGGACGATCAGCAACTTTTGATTCTGTCCGTAGGGGATGATGCGCAGCGACAGCGTCTTGGCCGCATTGACCGGAGAGGGCACTTCGACTTCCCGTTCGAACTCACCCCGTTCGAAGTAGGCGGTGAACTCCGGATGACGGATCAGGTTGGGGACACGAATGCCCACGTCCTGCGGCATGCGTAGCCCCAGCAGCCGGCGCGCGGCATTGTTGAACCATGAGATCTCACCCCGCTCTCCCAGCACTACGGCTCCATCCGGCAAGGCGGCGGTCGAGGCCTGAAATTCGGCGACGATGGCGGCCAGCCGTTTTTTCTTCTTGCGATTTTTCCGCTGCAGTTCGAGAAGGCCATCGAACACTTCCCCCCACAGCCCCCGGCTCTCGGGCAATTCGTAGTGTTTGGGACGGCGCAGCCAGATGCGGAGGCGGATCAGGTTGCGGATCTGCGCCCCTGCGTATAGCGCCAACGCAAGGCTACAGCCCATCGCCGGCACGCCAAACAGCCAGCCCGCACCTGCGCCGAGCAGGGCAACAAGCGCCAGCCGGCCGAGCGCTACGCGCCAGAGCGCGCGCGCCGGGGGATCTGTGGGGGTAGCCGGGATGACCGGCGGCGATGGCGGCCGGTCGCTCATCGATCAGATCTTGTCGGAGAAACGATAACCCGAACCGCGTACGGTCTGGATCATTGCATCATACCCGAAAGGTTCCAGCGCCTTACGCAGGCGGCGGATGTGCACATCCACTGTACGCTCTTCGACATAGACGTTCTGCCCCCAGACGCGGTCCAAAACCTGCTCGCGCGTATAAACCCGGTCAGGATGGCTCATGAAGAAATGGAGCAGACGATACTCGGTGGGACCAAGACGCACCGGTTGTCCGCGCGCCGTGACCCGCTGGCTGGCGACATCGACCTCCAGCCCGTTGATGCACAGCCGCTCGTCCTCGCCGCCAGGCGTGGTCCGGCGCAAGACTGCCTGGATCCGCGCGAGCAGTTCGGGATAGGAAAACGGTTTGGAGACGTAATCGTCGCAGCCGATGTTCAGGCCGCGCACCTTGTCCTCTTCCTCGGCCCGCGCCGTAACCATGATGATCGGGATGTCGCGTGTCGTCACCTGGTTCTTCAGCTCGCGCGTGAACTCAACGCCGGAGAGCCCTGGCAGCATCCAGTCCATCAGAATCAAGTCCGGTCGGGCATCCGCGATCTGCAGACGCGCCTCCTGCGCCGAGCCCGCCTCGGCCACGCGTAAATCGGCCCGCCCCAAGGCAAGACGCAGCATCTCCCGCACCGGCGTCTCGTCCTCGACGATCAAAATCAGCTTGCCTTGCATCGTCATTCAGATCATTAGAAATCAGGTGCAGCATATGAACAAGAGATGAAATTTCGATGACAGCGCGGCGCCCGCATCGATTATCGACGTCTATGGGGCATATGAACAAAAATGTTTTGACCTATCGAACGAGGCTGCGTAGCATGGCGCCCCTCCCGCAGTCACCGCACCTCCATGGCTGCGGCGAGGGTTTATCCGAATACCCCTGGAATGACTCAACACCCAAGAAGGACATTGGAAACATGAGCACGCTTGTTAATCGTCCCGCCCCCGACTTCAAGGCCACCGCCGTCATGGCAGACGGCAGCTTCAAGGAAATCAAGCTCTCCGACTATAAGGGCAAGTACGTCCTGCTGTTTTTCTATCCGCTGGACTTCACTTTCGTTTGCCCGTCGGAAATCATCGCGCACGATCATCGCATCAAGGAATTCGAATCGCGCAACGTGCAGGTGATCGGCGTGTCGATCGACAGCCACTTCTCGCACTTTGCCTGGCGCAATACGCCTGTTGAGAAGGGCGGCATCGGTCCGGTCAAGTTCCCGCTGGTCTCCGACATCCATCACGAGATCACCCGGGCCTATGGCGTCGAACATCAGGATGGCGTCGCCTTCCGTGCCACGTTCCTGATCGACAAGGCCGGAATCGTGCAGCACGCAACGATCAACAACCTGCCGCTCGGCCGCAACGTCGATGAAGCATTGCGCCTGATCGACGCATTGCAATTCACTGAACAGCACGGCGAAGTCTGCCCTGCAGGCTGGAAGAAGGGGGACGCCGGAATGAAGGCAACGCCGGAAGGTGTGGCCGAGTACCTCGCGAAGAACGCTGCCAAACTCTGATCGGCGCCTCCAGCGGTGGGGATGAGGCGCATGCCCGAGCGCCTCATCTTCCGCTGCAGATTTCTCTCTTGTCCTGCGCCACCCGTCTTACGTCTCGGACACGATCACGTCATGAACCATCACCGTCTGATCATTCTTGGCTCCGGTCCTGCCGGCTATACCGCTGCGATTTATGCGGCACGTGCCAATCTCAAGCCCGTGCTGATCACGGGTCTGGAAGTCGGCGGTCAGCTGATGACGACTACCGAGGTCGATAACTGGCCCGGCGATGTCGAAGGTTTGCTGGGCCCGGATCTGATGGCGCGCATGCAGAAGCATGCCGCCCGCTTCGACACACAATTCATCTACGACCACATTCACTCGGTCGATCTGAAAAACCGCCCGTTCATTCTCAAAGGCGATCAAGGCGAGTACCGCTGCGATGCGTTGATCATCGCCACCGGCGCCAGCGCCAAGTATCTAGGGATCCCCAGTGAGACAGCGTTCCGGGGCAAGGGCGTTTCCGCCTGCGCAACCTGCGACGGCTTTTTCTACAAAAACCAGGACGTGGTCGTCATCGGCGGCGGCAACACCGCCGTCGAGGAAGCGCTTTACCTCGCCAACATTGCCAACAAAGTCACCATCGTGCATCGTCGCGACAAGTTCAAGGGCGAAAAGATTCTGCACGACAAGCTGTTCAAGCGCGCTGCCGAAGGCAAGGTCGACATCGTCTGGAATTCGACGCTTGACGAAGTACTCGGCGACGAAAGCGGGGTCACCGGTGTGCGGTTGAAGAACGTTTTGACTGGGGATACCCGGGAAATCCCGGTCAAGGGCGTGTTCATCGCCATCGGCCATCAGCCGAATACCGCGATGTTCGAGGGACAGCTCGAAATGGCCGGCGGTTACATCAAGGTCAAGGGCGGCACCGAAGGCAACGCGACGGCAACCAGTGTGCCGGGGGTGTTCGCTGCCGGCGACGTGATGGATCACGTCTATCGTCAGGCGATCACCTCTGCCGGCACCGGTTGCCAGGCCGCCCTCGACGCCGAGCGTTATCTCGAGCAGCTCGCGGACGCATAAGCTCTGCCCCGCGGAGCCGGCGGGATATCAGCTGGATGCCGTGGAATCGCGGGTTTCTGTCTTGTTTCTGCGCGCATGCCCCAGAGTCAGGTCGTGCGCGAGCATACCTGCTGCCAGCGCGGCGAACACCGCCACTGCGCCGGTGCTGAACGTCGATAGCGACGTCACCACCGGCCCAGGGCAGTACCCGCTCAGGCCCCAGCCGATCCCGAAAATCATCGAGCCTGCGATCAGCCGTGCATCGAGGTCGGTTGCGGTCGGCAACTGAAACTTCGGCGCATACAGCGGCTGTGGCCTGCGCAGCACCACGCGGAATCCCACCGTCGCCACCAGCAATGCCCCCCCCATCACGAACGCGAGTGACGGATCCCACGTTCCCGAAAAGTCCAAGAAATTCTTGACTTTGTTGGGGTTGGTCATACCCGAGAGCGCAAGGCCGATACCGAACAAAATACCGGACGACAGCGCCAGTGCATCACGTCCCTTCATCGGCATGCCCCTCTTAGACCAGATGACGGACAACGAAAACCGTTGCGGCGCCCGACAGCATGAAGCTCAAGGTCGCGACGATTGATCGGGCAGAAAAACGCGAGATACCACAGATGCCGTGCCCTGACGTGCATCCATTGGCCATGCGGGTGCCGAAACCGACCAGTCCAGCACCGATCATTGCCGGCACCAATTGCTCGGTACCCTTCAGCAGCGGCCCGACCGGACCAGCGACGAGTGAATACAACACCCCGCCCGCCACCAGCCCTACTAGGAAATACAGCCGCCAACCACGATCGCCGTCCGACAAAGGTCCGAGCGCGCCGCCCAAGATCCCGCTGATGCCTGCGATACGGCCGATGCCGAGCATCAGCAGCACCACGGACAGCCCGATGATCAACCCGCCTGCCGCCGACGACAGCGGCGTAAAATCCACTATAGTCATACGCTTATTCCATCCAATAGGAAGTCATTGACTGTTTTCTCCTGCCGCCAGGATACTGCAGCAAGTGGCGCAAAACCGATGCGCAACCAGAGGAGCGCCAGCGCTGCGCGCCATGATTCCCATGATACTCCTTGCCGTATCGTCGCTGTCTATCGTATTCCATTTATCCCGAGCATCCCGATGAAAGCCGCCGCACTGAATCCCGCCGCGAACCCACGGCAAGCCCTGATTGCACGCCTACGGCGCATCGAAGGGCAGCTACGAGGCATCCAGAACATGATCGAGCGCGAGGAGAGTTGTGAGCAGGTGCTGCAGCAGATGGCCGCTGCGCGCAAAGCCCTGGAGCGGGCATTCTTTGCCACGGTCGCTTGCGCGTATGAAGCCGAGGCCTGCTCCGAACACGCAAACGAAAAAATCATCCGCAAACTCCACTCGGTTTCAGACCTATTGGTCAAGTACGGCTGAAGCAACCCGTCCGTCGCACGGCCGCTCCAGACCTCAGCCGCGCCGCCGATGGCGCGCATTTCCGTTTGATTGACGGGCGTTCCACACTGGTGTAAAACACCCGTACCCGCATGGGTATCTCCAGCGGAGGAGATCAAATAAACACCCAGCGCCGCGACAGACGGCAGGAGCGCCCCATGAGTGGCACGAGCAAACCGTTGTGGAATCCCTATGCCGCCGGTGTTCTTCTCGGCCTTGGGTTACTGCTCACCTTCATTCTGACTGGACATGGGCTCGGCGCCAGCGGTTTTTCGACGGCGCTGACAGCGGCCACCAGTCATATCCTCGCGCCTGCGGCCACCGAGGCCAACGCATATTTCGGCCCGATGGTGGAGAACGGTAGCCTCCTCGACCTGTGGATCACCTGGCAGGTATTCGGTGTCGCGATCGGTGCGCTGATCGGCGCAATGAGTGCCGGCCGCTTCCGCTGGAGCATAGACGGCCCAACGCGTTTATCCATCGCGCGACGCCTGGTTCTGGCCGGCGTCGGCGGCGCGATCGCGGGTTTTGGTGCGCGTCTTTCGCTAGGTTGTACCAGTGGCTTGGGGTTGTCCGGCGCGGCGACCCTCGCATCGGCCGGTTTCTTGTTCCTGATTGGATTCTTTGTCACGGGCGCTACCCTGGGATTACTCATGAGGAGGTATTGGCAATGACGCTCCCCCTCGATTTGACCGGTCCGGTCTCGGGTTTGGTTTGCGGCGGTATCTTCGGGTTTGCGCTGGAGCGAGCCGGTTTCGCCAGTGGGTGCAAACTCACCGCCCAGCTCCGCTTCACGGACTGGGCTGTCTTCAAGGTGATGTTCACCGCGATTTTGGTGGCGGCGACCGGCATCTGGCTGTTGCAGGTGTTGGGCTTGCTGTCCAAGGAAGATATTTTCATCCCAACCACTTATTTCTGGGCCACTTTGCTCGGCGGTGTCGGCGTCGGAGCCGGCATGGCGATCGGCGGTTATTGCCCGGGAACCTCAGTGGTGAGTTTCATGTCGGGTCGCCTCGACGGTTTGGTGTTCTTCCTTGGGATTCTTGTCGGGACGGCCGCTTTTGCCGGTGTTTACACCTGGATCGAGCCGTTGATGCACGCCCTGCCCGGCCCCGAGGCTCAGACTGTTTCCGAATTGCTGGGTGTGCCGGACTGGATTGTGCTGGTCGCACTGGGGGTCGTGTTCGGCGCGGTCGCCTGGTTCACGCGCACACCAGTTCCAACCGGCACCACACCTTCGAATGCTTCTCCCACGCTCGCACACGGTACCACTGCACGGAGCTTCCAGTGAACAAACCGTCCAGCCGGTCTCCTGCCCACACTGCATCCCGCCTGTCTGTCTCACTTGCCGGTCTGCTCCTGGCACTGGGAACGGTCACGGCCCTATCCGTAGCTCAAGCAGAGGATGGCGCGCAGACAAAAAACGCTAACAAGACGCCGGAATCCACCCAGACACCCAACACGGCCACCGGCACAGAGGAAGCTAAAACCCCATCGACTGATGAAGCGCGCGGCAAGGAACGCCCCTCCAGTCCGTGTGCACCCAAGAAGCAAAAACGCAAGAGTCCCTGCGCCATCGGCGGTTGAATTGGTGTAAATGGGTACCGCGCTTGCCCAGTGGCAATGCAGGCGTGCTCTGGCCGAGGCTGCACAGGCAGCCGAGCGTTTACTGGAGATCAGCACACGTCTCGCGCACAAAGGCATCACCGTACCCGGCTTGCTGGTAGGGGGCGCAACACCTGCGCCTTGGATTCACTTTCCTGACTGCGATGCAGTCGATACAGTGCGGCGTTATCGCTACTACTACCACGTGCATCCACGCCGTCCGCAAGGTGAGCACGGTCATTTCCACTTGTTCCGCCACACTGGGCGCCGGGAGCGTCCAGCAACGCACTTGATCGGCATCGCCGTCGATCCGTATGGCTTGCCATTGCGTGTGTTCACGACCAATCGCTGGGTAACCGACGAATATCTACTGCCTGCAGCAAAAGTCTTGCGTTATCTGCGCAGGTTTCGAATGGACCGTCCGCGCCGGCTACAACTGGTGCACGACTGGTTGCGCGCATTGATTACCGTGTTCGGCCCGACGATCGTCGAAGTGCTCCGGGCCCGAGACGCACGGATTGGTGCAGCTCGCCCCACCCTGCTCGAAGATCGCCGTATTGAGATACTCAGTGCTTCGCGTATCTCGCTGACCCGCCAGATCGCCATGATCGAACGATTGATCAAGAGGCGGATATAAACCATCCATCCCTGGAGAATATCCACATGAAGAAAATGGCTCAAATTGCACTGAAACTGGGTGGTGCTCTACTGGCAGGCCTGTTTGCTCTCCCAGGATTTGGTGAAACCATGCTGCCGGGTCCACTTGTCGATGCGGCTTGGCTTAAGCAGCATTTGAATGAAGTCACTGTCCTCGACGTGCGTGACGATCTCAAAACTTTCACGACCGAACCAGAATTCGAAACAGATCCAAAGACCGGTCAGAAAAAGCTGATCAGCGTCGGCGGTCGTATTGAGGGCACCCTGCCAGTCGATTTCAACAAGATCCGCACAGACCGAGAGATCGGCGGCGTCAAGATCAGCAAGATGCTGCCCAGTAAGGCCGAGTTTCAGGAAATCATGCAAGCCGCCGGCCTCATCAAGGGCAAGCCGATCGTCATCGCCTCCACTGGTGACGATGCCGGTCAGATCGAGGAGGCGACACGCTTGTACTGGTCATTGAAAGTCTACGGCGAAGACCAAATCGCCATTCTCGATGGCGGAGTCGCCGCGTGGCTCGCATCGGGCTACCCGGTGACGACGGTTACCGCAGCTGTGCCGCGAGGCGACTGGGAAGCCACTGATATCCGTACCGATCTCATCGCGGAGATGGCGGATGTGGAAACAGCGCATCAGAAAAAAATCCAACTGATCGACGCACGCCCACTCCCTCAGTATCTGGGCCTGAGCTTCAAGAAACCGACCGTTCTCGCCGGCGGGCATATTGCGGGCGCGAAGAACTATCCGACTGACGTGCGTTTCAAACCCGCAGGACTGGCATATATGTTTCTCAGCCCCGATGAGTACCGCGCTGTCATGCAAGCGCAGGGCATCGATCCCAATGCGGCCAGTATCGCGTACTGCAACACTGGTCATATGGCATCCGGACTTTGGTTCATCCAAAGCGAGATACTCGGCAATCGCAAGGTTCGGCTCTACGATGGCTCGATGCACGAATGGACGACACGGGGTAAACCCGTGGTCGGTATCACTACCCCACGGATCTGACGAACCGATACGGAGAACAACAGCCTCCGTGCCCTGAGGTGTGAATTCATCCAGAGCTCTTTAAAACGAGAAATCCTTTCTCTTACCCCCAGCGACCTGCCGGAACAGTTCTTCGATCGCCCCCGGACTGGAGATGAGCTTGCCGAACGTGCCCATCGTCAGATCCGGATGCCAGACCGCCATGCGAAAACGCATGTGCAAGGCGATGACATCCTGATCATTGACCATCATCTGGTAAGGCAGATATGGGGTGGTCTTGATTGTGAACATCTTCTCGACCGTATCCGCCATGATGTGCTTGTCGTTTGCCCGCTTATCGGAAACGTTGGCGCGGGAAACGCCAAAGACCGTTTGCTTTTTGCCGGGAATCTCCAGCTTATAGACGAATGCAGTGCCGCCAACCCCCTGCCTGAGATTAGCCTCGACGGTGCGAACGGCTTCTTCGTAGCTCGAGTGCCGTCCGAGCTGGTAGAAATCATCGAAGCGCTCCATGCCGACCATGTAATTGAACGACTTGAGCTGCTCCGGGGTTCGCCCTTTCTCGGTACCATATTTCTGCTGGGCGCCGAGCACCGCTTCGAGCTGGCCCGCCGTTCCCGACAGGTCGTCGTTCAAACGATAGGCCGCAGCCAGATACCTTAGATTCAGATAGCTGATCTGGTTCTGACCGTCGACCTGGGTAACCGCGACATGTTGTACGGCACCAAATCCGCCGTATTCGCTCTTGCCTGCCGCTGACTTGAGATCAGCGTTGGTGATCGCAACGACGTGGGCACCGGCATATGGTGAATACTCACCGATAAGTTCAAACCCTGCCGTGCTGAGCTTGTCCTTCACTTTGGTCACCGAGGCTTCGAGTGGCCCTGGCTCGGTATAGGCCAGCACATAGGGCTGCAGGGCTTCTGCATGAACAACACCTGCTGTCGAGGCCGCTAGCATGACGAGAGCTGCGGCGAGAATATGGCTAATGCTTTCCATCGTCTCTCTCCTTTCATTCATTCGAACCGGTAGGTGTATCCCAGGGTGATTTGCCACTGATGCATATCGAGGTGAATGTCCTGATCGTTTTCATCGATGCCGAACAAGGTCGAGGTATTGCCCCCAATGAGCAAATCGGCCATCGTCGCATCGGTGTTACTCAACGGATTCTTGCCGACGATGGGATTGGATTTGGCATACATCGCCGCGAGTGAAAAACCCGTAGTACGCGAGTACTGATACTCAATACCCAACGTGTAGTGCTCCTCGATGACGCCGGGTGCGAGGATGTTGAACAGTACTTCGGTATCCGGAATCGGCTGGTCGGCTTTGCTATATCCGATACGGAACTTGAAGGCCGCAAACCGATATTGCAGACCGAATTTGTGGGTGACGACATCCTGCCAGCCAAAACCAGGGCCGGTTTTGGATCCCAAACACGATGGATTGGGATCGTCACTGCCCATCAAGCCTCCGGTTAAACCGAAGAACAAACGCGGGATAGCGCAGTTGTTGATGAAATCGTTGGTGTCGAACCGGTTGCCGACCGACTTGATCTCGCTGTAATTCGTCCGTTGGTAGTCATAAACGAGTCGTAAGTCTGGGGTGAAATGCAGCGACAATCCAAGATTCCAGCTCGACGGAATATCGAAACCGCCGTCGTCTGCAAAAAGGCCGGCATATTTTTTGAAGGGCGTCATACGGATACGGCTTTGGTAAGACCCCCCCAGACCGACACCCGGAATCAGCCCGGTGAGAAAGCCGATGCGTGCACCGTAGCCATAGGACAGATCGAATCCATTGTCACTAACCTTATCGGGCTTGTTGGAAAATTTTGAAAATGCCATCAAACCATCGGCCCGAAAGCGCTGACCGGCGATTATTGGCGCGATGCCGATCGAAGACCGGTCACCGATTTTGCGTGCATAGTGCGGGGCGATGAAAAGCTGGATCAGGTTCACGCTGGCTGTCGGATCGTCGTTGCCGCAAAAGCCAGCTGTATCCGATGCACCATCGACGGGACTGCCACCGCCGAAAGTGCCGTGACACTCGGTCTCCAGATTGATCAACAACGTTGTCGGGTCGGCGAATCCTTCACCGAAATGGGCTGTGTTGCCGTGATACTCGGTGTTCATGCCTCCGTTGCCATACACTGCAATGCCCCAGCTGGAGACATCGTCGATCGGCAAGGCATAAGCAAAACCTGGGATATAAAACATCTCGTTGTCTGAAACGACCTTGCCCTCACTGATGCGCAAAATGCTGTTCTGGGCGCCCTCTCCCACTGGGCCTGCGGTGTAGTCGCGGATCGGTGAAAACACGCTGAAAATCACATCAAGCCGCCGCCCGACCCAGGCCGATCCGGCAGGATTGATCGTTACGATTAATGCATCCTCGGTGAGCGCGGTACCGGCGCCACCAAGTGCATTCTGCGAAGCGCTGTATCCATGCGCGAAATAGCCGTTGGTCGCCGATGCTGGCAATGATGCAATCCATAAGGCACCTGCCAAAAGCCACGTGAGCGAATCAGACAAGAAGCGTGCCCTTGACGCAGTCATTCCACGCCGTGTGGAATTTTCTTTTCTCTCGCATGAGAAGGGCATTCTTATCGAGTCTCTTTGGCGCAAAGTGGCCAGTGGATCCAGTAACGCCGTCGTATTGGCAGTGATCGGTACCATATGCGTGCTCTCCTCTTGCGAAAATGATTTGCCACGCAACAACCCGAGTTTGAACGGAAACCGCATCCTTATTCAGGTGAAGCGGTGGCCGGTGGCTCGGTGAGACTCTCGCGTTCCATTTCCAGATAAACCGTGTAAGCGTTGGCGCGATGACCCTCGGCAAAGCCTGCGAGTGACGACCATGCACGCCAGTCGGCACGGGCATAGGCCTCATCGAAAGGCAGTAAGTCCGCAACGGCTTGCCGCATCTGTGCGCGCAGATCAGTGAGATACGTCCGCGTCAAACGCAGTGCACTGTGCCAATCGGTTGACGCCGCTCCATGCCCGGGAACGAGGATACGCGCCCGTGGATCATCGAGACGATCCAGCGCGGCAAGCCAGCGTGCGCTGTCGGCCTCCCCGAGGAACGGGATTCTTCCAGCGAAAACCAGATCGCCTGCGAACATCACCCCATCAGGCAAAACCAGCATCGACAGATCTTCAGGACTGTGTGCCGGCCCGACATGCCGCACCTCGAACGTGACGTCACCCAGCACGAAACTGAGATCACCATCGAGCCAGTGATCGGGTTCGACAAGCTGAAAGTCGGCAGGCACCCACGGTGCGAGCGCTTCGCGACGTTGCACCTGCCGCAAACGCGCCAATTCCGAGTCCAAGTACAGCCGTGCACCTGGATGCGCCCAGATCTCCGCACCAGCTGTACGCAATGGGCCGAGCCCATAAGCATGATCGGCATGATAGTGACTGAGAATGACACGGCGGATCGGAGCCGATGTCCGTCGCCGAATCTCGGCAAGCAGAGCTTGACCGAGGGCTGGCGTGCCGAGTGCATCAAAAACGACTACGCCACCACTAGTCACGACGAACCCTGCGTTTGAATTGAATCCGCGGTTTTCCCGCGACGCTGGGCCGGCTGAGCCTTGCACGTAATAGGTGTGTGGACCGAGTTGTTGGCTGCGCAACTCGAGCGTGGCACTCGTGCTCGCACTGCATACGATCCCGAACGTCGCCCAGGACAGCAGCAGTACGATGGCACGGGGCCTATTCATGTTGAATCAGTCCAACCTGGATTGCCAGCAACTCCGATCAGGCGCGGGAGATTCAGACGGGGAGGTGCAATTGTCTTGCGGTCGCGCAGGTAACGCGCGACGACCTCCCAGACTGGCTCGCCCTCGACGTCGGCTGATACCGATGCCCATCCAGCGACTCGATACTTCTTGGATGCATCGAGTGGTTTGCCGTCGAGCCGCAGATCCTGGATGCGTTGGCCGATGGTCTGGGCTGGTTCGATCGCGTAGCTCAGCCCTCCGACCCGCACCATGTCCCCTCCCTGTTGGTAGTACGGATCCGCGTTGAAGATGTTGTCAGCGACGTCTTCAAGAATTGATTTGATCTGTTCGCCGGAAAACTCGTTGACTGTTACGCTCGGATACGTGATCGCCGTCTGATCCATCAAGCGCTCCACCGTAATCGGATCACCCGGCAGCAAGGTCGTGCCCCAACGAAAGCCGGGCGAGAACGCGATGGGCGCGTCTTTCTGTTGCATCAAGGCATCGAGAATCAGTTGATCAAAGCTGCCATTGAAGTTCCCGCGGCGATACAGCAGGCTCTCGGCAATGGCGAGTCGTTCATTCAATCGCTTCTCGTAAGGCGCACGATGCCGGTCGATAACTGCCTGCATCTCGGGATCAGCTGGCAACAGATTGGCGAACACCGGCACGAGCCGGTAGCGCCAATCCTTGAGCCTGCCGTCACGGACCTCGCAGTCAAGTACGCCGAGGAATTTGCCACTGCACCCAACATTGCAGACCAGTGTTTGTCCGCCAGCATTCTTGACCACAACAGGTTGCGGCACGGCATCGTGCGTATGTCCGCCCAGGATCGCGTCAAGCCCCCGGACACGGCCGGCAAGTTTGAGATCGACATCCATGCCATTGTGCGATAGCAACACGACGAGCTGTGCTCCTTGCGCACGCGCCGCATCGATTTGATGCTGTACTCCCTCTTCCTGAATGCCGAAGCTCCAGTCTGGAACAAAATGGCGCGGATTGGCGATCGGCGTATATGGAAAAGCCTGGCCGATCACCGCAACTGGTATGTCATTCACTGTCCGGATTACATAGGGCTTGAATACCGCGTCGCCGAAATCCGTGGTCTTGACGTTGTGCGCAACGAAATCAATGCGCCCCTTGAAAGGGCCGTTGACGATCTGCAACACACGTTCAGCACCAAAGGTAAATTCCCAATGCCCAGTCATCACGTCGACGCCGAGTGCAAGCTGCGCATCGACCATATCCTGGGCATTCGTCCACAGCGACGTCGCCGAACCCTGCCAAGTATCGCCACCATCGAGCAGCAAGGTGCCTTTGCGTGTGGCACGCAGGCGCTTCACCAGCGTCGCCAGGTGCGCATAACCGCCGACCTTGCCGTAGATGCGTGCAGCTTCGACAAAATCGAGCGCACTGAGGGCGTGTGCCTCGCGCGTGCCGGGCTTGATGCCGTAGTGTGTCAGCAAAGCCTTGCCAACGAGATGCGGTGGCCGCCCGAATGCCTCTCCAACCCCGATATTGACGCTCGGCTCACGGAAATAGACCGGCAATAATTGCGCATGGCTGTCCGTCATGTGCAGTAGACTTACATTGCCGAACGCAGGGATGTCATAAAACGCGTCACCATCACCATGAGCAAGCACCTGCGGTGACTGCAGCGCAAAACGTGCGGCAGCGGATGCTGCGAGCAGATGCAGGAATTCTCGGCGACTTAGGCTCATCGCGCGCTCATCATTGATTTACGGGTGATGCCGGATCGAATAGCAGCGCCATGACATCACGGATTTGCTGCTCGCTGAGAATGTTTTTGTAGCCGAAGCGCGGCATGGTACTGCACGGCATGAACGCCTGTGCGTTATAAATCTTGGCCCAGGTGTATTTGAGCACTGCCTCACTGGTTCCACGCAGCTTGCCGTAGTGCTTGAGGCTGGGACCGATCGTGCCGTAGGCGATTTCGGCTTCGGCGAGCTGGTGGCAGGCATAGCAATTACCCCCCGCAGGCTTGGCCGGATCATCGCTATACTGCAGACCCGTCCCGGTCTGCGCGATCTTGTCGCCGTTTCTCCAGTCACCGAGATACCGACCATCGGCAGGGTAGCGAATGGTTGCCGTGTTTTCGGCAATGATCCGCGCAGCCAGCTCGCCCGATACCGTCTCTGCAGTGGAACAAGCTTTCTGCGTGGCATCTTGGTCGAGCCGCTCCAGTGTCGCCTGACCTTTGGGTTTGAACGAAGCCAGCAATACATCTTTGATCGGGGGTGCGGCCAATGCTGTCATCGCACACGACAGCGAAAGCATTGCGCCCAGCCATGTGATCTTCGCCATGCTCATCGGAGATCTCCGCTTGCCTGCTTTAGCGCTTGAGTGCGGGTGCAGACAGCACTCCACCTTCGGCGTTTTTGGCTAAAAACATCGTCAGTGCAATGGCAGCATCGGAGCCATACTGAAGCTCGGGAAACCGTTGCTGACGGAAACAATCGTTCAGCCGCCACTCCATGGTCCGCAGCTCGCCCTGCGAAATACGGTAGGCCGGCCAGGTGGTATAGGCGGCGCGTACATCGGCGGGGTCGGTCAAGTTTGGCAGTGCTTGCAAACGAATCCGTTTGCCGGTTGCGGCATGACAGGTTGCGCAGGAAAAATCGTGAGGACCGGCACGGTAATAAAAAATCGCGCGCCCTGTTTCGTAGGCGGCTTTCTCCAGCGGATGCTCGAAAGGCACAGCCATTTTCCAGCCTTTCCGACGTCCCCCCGCCTTTGAGTAGCACGGCGATCTGGAGTCCAATCCCCAACGACAAGGAGATTGGACGTGAAGAAGCGTTTTACCGAAGAGCAGATCATCGGCTTCCTGCGTGAGGCGGAGGCCGGCCTGCCGGTCAAGGACCTGTGCCGCCGGCACGGCTTCAGCGAAGCCTCGTACTACCTGTGGCGCAGCAAGTTCGGCGGCATGAGCGTGCCGGAGGCCAAGCGGCTCAAGGAGCTGGAGGCGGAGAACACCCGGCTGAAGAAGCTGCTGGCCGAACAGATGTTCGAGAACGACGTGATCAAGGACGCCCTGCGAAAAAAGTGGTGA